>NC_012586.1:0-1215016 GCF_000018545.1 Sinorhizobium fredii NGR234 | reverse complement strand
CCCTGGAAGGCGTAGACCTCCGAGGAGGCATAGGAGATCCGCCGGCCGATGACCGCTTCCGGCAGCTCGTGAATATCGTCGTCGCCAACGACGATCCGGCCGCTTGCAGGCCAGGCCAGGCGGCCGAAGGCCTCGGCCAGCGCCTCGCCGCCGCCTCCCGTGCCGCCTGTGATGGCGACCGTCTCGCCCGGGCGCAGCTGGAAGGAGACATGTTCGATCACCTTGGCGCCGCCGTCGTCGGCAATCGTCAGATTGACGGCAGCAAGCGCGCCCGCGAGCGCCGCAGGCGGAGCAACGCAGACCTCTTGCACCTTCGGGTCGATCAACGGCTCGACGCTGAACTGCTACACGACCTGGGTATATTTGACCTGGACGTCCTGACGCGCCTGGTCCCAGTCGATCAGTTCCTTCAGCGGACCCGGCAGGTCCTTGTAAGCGCCGATCACCGCGACAAGCTGGCCGATATCGAGGCGCCCCTGCAGGGCAAAGTAGCCGCCGATCGAATAGAACAGGAAGGGTGTTACCTGGGCCAGGAAGTTGTTCAGGAATTTTACCAGGAACTTCCATTGGTAGATGTCGTAACGGATCTTGAAGATCCGGCCGAGACGCGCCGCGATGTCGGCTCTCTCGTAATTGGACGTGTCATGACCGCGGATCGTGCCGATACCGTCGACGATTTCGCTGACCCGGCCCGAGAGTTCGCGCGCCGTTAATTGCCGTTCGCGCCCGAGCACCAGCAGCCGTCGGCGCATGCGGGGGATGATCACCGCCTGGACCGCGACGATGACAAAGGCGATGATGCCGAGCCAGAAGCTCTGGATCAGGATGAAGATCAGCGCCGTCAGCGCCTGGCCGCCGAGAAGCGCCGGTTGCACGAAGGCATCGCCGGTGAAGCCGCCCATGGGCTCGACTTCATCCTTGATCATCGTCGAGATTTCCGCCGGCTTCACACGTTTCAGGTGATGCGGCGGGAAGCGCAGAACGCGATCGACAAGCTCGAAACGGATGCGCCTTAGAAGCCGCTCGCCCAGCCGGCCCTTGTAAGTGTTGATGTAGAACTTGAAGAGCCCGTTGACGATCACCAGCAGCAGGAAGACGAGGCTGAGGGCGAGCAGCGTCCCCTGCCGCCCGAGCTCGATTCCGGAAAAGAGGTTGACCTCGCCAAAAAATGGCAGGCTGACGGAGATCGGCATGAAGAGCTGGGTTGCCCCGGGCGTCTCGAACCCCTGCCCCTGGATCGGCCCGTTGACGATCTGCTTCGGCAGATCGAAGGACATGAAATAGGGGATCATCGACAGCGCTACGATCAGGAGGATCCAGAGCTGCGACTTTCGGGTATGGGTCCAGATGTAGCGGGAAAGACGTGGTTCCATGGGCGGGTAATGAGACCTAATCTAATATTCGGGATCGCAGGGCCGCTCAGGAAGCGGACGCTGGCCGCAAATGGTTCCTCTCCACCAGATCTTCAATGGCGTGCGCCGTTTCCACGAACTCGTGACTGGCTGCCATGAGAGCAGAGGCATACTCCATGTCAAGCGTTTGGCCGGCCAAGCAAACTCCCTTCCAGTCGCGGCTTCCTTGCGCGCCTTGCGCTTGCCGGGCCCTGAGCTTACAACAGCCGCATGACGCATGCCAGCCACTCCACCCACAGTTCCAACGATTGGTACGAAAGCGGTTACGACCTCGCCCGGGGGCTGGCCGCCTATACGGGAAGCGCACTCGTCGACGGCATAGCCAGGGTCATTGCGAAACATCCGCAAGCGAATATCGCCAATGCCTTCAACCACAAGCAGGTTCAGTGCAAGCTCTGGGCCCGCGACGCGCTCTTGAAGAGTGCCGGCTCCGTCTATGGCCGGATCGTCGTTCTCGGCGGCTGGTACGGTGTTCTGCCGGCTATGCTTCTCGAAGATCCGCGCTTCAACATCGCAGCGATCGACAGCTTCGACATCGACCCGGCGGTCGAACTTGTGGCGCGCACGCTGAATTCCGGTTTCGGCGATCGGTTTCGGGCCGTCACGGCGGACATGTATGCGATCGACTATCTAAGCCTGAATGCCGAACTCGTGGTCAATACGAGTTGCGAGCACATCGCAGACCTCGGAGCATGGCTCCGCCTTGTCCCCTCCGGCACGCGCGTGCTGCTGCAGTCGAACGACTATTTCAGCGAGCCGAGCCACATAAACTGCGTTTCCTCACTCGACGAATTCCAAGCCAAGGCCGCCCTTGCCCGCGTCGATTTCGCCGGCGCGCTGCCGATGAAGAAATACACCCGCTTCATGCTGATCGGCTCGGTCTGACGCCGTCCATCCGCTTCAGATGCTCCTCGAGGATCACCGCAGTGCCATCGGCACCGTCGAGGTCGAGCGGCGGGATATCCGGCTTCGAACGAGCCAGCAGCGTTTCCACCTGTCGGGCGAGAGCCTCAGGCGTGATCCCCTCCTCGGGCAGAACGGCGGCAAGGCCAAGCCTCTCCAACCGCATTGCGCGCGTGCTCTGCTCCGTTTCGCCTCCGGCGGTGAAGGGAATGAGCAGGGAACTGCATCCGGCGCGCAGTATGTCGCAGACGGTGTTGTAACCGGCCTGCGAGACGGAAAGGCGCGCGCCGGCAAGGAGGCTCGCAAAATCCCGCCGGAAACGGAACAGGCCGACGCCATCCGGTGCCGCGGCGGCGAGTTCGTCGAAATCCGCCTGTGGCAGATTCGGGCCGGTCACCAGACACCAGCGCAGGTCCTGCGGCAGAGTCCTGGCGGCCCCGAGCGCTGCGCCGATGAGTTCCTTGCCGACCGCCCCGCCACCTGCGGAAACGAGCACGTCGAACCTCTCGGCGGGGTCGTCCGGCGGCGGTGGGGCGACAAGCCCGGTATAGGCGACCCGGTCGGCAATCTCGCCTGCGAGCGGAAAGGTCTCCTCGAGCCGCGCGAAGGCCGGGTCGCCGTGCACGAGCACGAGGTCGAAGTGCTTCTTCACCAGCGCGACCGTTTCCTCGGCCCGCCCCGGCTTTACCCGCTCCTGCAGGATGTCGCGCAGCGACGTCGCCACCAGCGGACGGCGCTCCATTGATTCGATCGCGTCAAGCAAGGGCAGCAGCTCGAAGCGCATCTGCCGGCGGCCGAAGGGAAAAGCTTCGATAATGACGACTTCCGGCTCCGAGACGCGAAGCGCCTCGAGGAGCCGGCCCTTGCGATGCTCCTGAAAGGCCGCAGTCACCGGATTGCCCTCGGCGTCGGCGAGGCCGGAGAAGCCCTTGTCGCCCGCCGTCACCGGCGGCAGCACGACCGTCCTCACGCCCTCTTGTGGGAAGCCCGGGACGGGCAGGCCGCCGGTCACCATCGTCACGTCGAAGCCGCGCGCCAGCAGCGCCTTTGCAATGCGGCTCGCCCGCGCCAGATGGCCGATTCCGAGCAGGTGCTGCACATAGAAAAAAACGCGACGTTTGCTCAAGGAGATTTTCTCCATTCGCTTTCGAAAAGGCCGCTCAACTGCCTGACGCTCGAGTGATGGTCGAACTCGGCCCGCACGCGCCGTTCGGCCGCAGCGCCAAGCCTTCTGCGCAGGGCCGGATCACGGATCAGCCGCTCGAGCGCCGCGGCGAGAACGCGAGGATCCTCAGGCGGCACCACAAGGCCGTTCTCGTCATCGTTCAGCAATTCCGGAATTCCGGATACCCGCGTCGAAACACAGGCAAGCCGTTGGCTCGATGCCTCGACCAGCACGTTCGGTAGTCCGTCGCGATCGCCGTCGACCGCGACCCGGCAGGCGAGCGCAAAGATGTCGCTTGCACGGTAGCGCGCAAGCACGTCCTTCTGGTCGAGCGCGCCGCGCCAGGTGACGCGAGGGGCAAGGCCGAGATGCTCGGCGAGGGTCCGGAGCTCCTTCGTCAGATCGCCGGCGCCGATATGCTCGAAGCGCCAGTGGAGATCGGCGGGCAGCAGCGACAGCGCCTTGAGGAGAATGTCGTAGCCCTTCTTGGCAACGGCGCGGCCGATGCTCAGGATGCGCACCGGATCGCTGGCATCCGAGCCGTCGCGATCGGAGTGATGGCCGTCGAAGCTCGGGAAACGATGCAGGTCGAGGCCGTGATAGCTCAGATGCACGCGGGACTTCTCGTCCGTCAGGCTCTTCAAGTGCTCGAAGCCGCTGCGCGTGCAGGTCACCGTCCAGCGGGCGCGCGCGAGCTTCTCCGACAGCTCCCAATCCGAAGAGGTCCAGATATCCTTGGCATGCGCCGAGCAGGTCCAGGGGACGCCGGCCATGATGCTGGCATAGGCCGTCACGGAGGCCGGAGTATGGATGAAATGCGCATGCAGCCAGCGCGCCTCCGCCGGCCACTCGTCGAAAAGCACAAGAGCCTGGCCGAAGCGGCGGAAGCGATTGCGCGTCCGGTCGCGGCGGAGATCCCGGATGAAGGGCAACAGCGCCCGCCAGAAACCGGCCTTGGGCAGCGATTTCATCAGCGAGCGAAACACCCGCCAGGGCTCGTCATGCAGATACTCCGGCAGATAGAAAACCTTGGCCCGGATTTCGTCATGGACGGGATGACGCTTCGCGTCGGTCGGGCGCCTAAGCGCGACGAGCACGAGATCGTGCCCTGCCCTTTCCAGCCCCAATAGTTCCTGGGCGATGAAGGTCTCGGAAAGGCGTGGGTAGCCCTTCAGCACAACGGCGATCTTTCGAGTTTGCGACACGGGTATTTCAGCTTGTCCGCTTGACGATGCTCAGATGTTCCTTCGATCGGTGATCGAGCCATTCTCCGACGATCCCGGAGATATGGACGAGGCCTTCGAGCCTCAGGCCATTCCTGTTGGACGAGGGCGCCGCCCGCTGCGGCAGGGCCTTCAGTGCCGCTGCGAAACGCAGCGGGTCTTCCGCCTCGTGCGGCAGCAACATATCGACAAGGCCGAGTTCGGACGCACGCCGCGCCCGGATCAACTGCTCCTCACGCGGCTGCAGCCGCGGCACGATGAGCGCCGGCTTATCGAAGGACAGGATCTCGCAATAGGTGTTGTAACCGCCCATCGATACAACGCCCCGGGCGCCCGCGACCAGTTCCTCCATGCGATTGTCGAACTCGATGATCTTGATGAAGGGTATACGGCCGCCCTTGCGGATCAGCTTGTTGCGCTGCTTTGCGGGCATGTAGGGGCCGAGGACGACGAGCGCATTGTGCGTAAGGCCCGGATCCTGTTGGTAGGCGTGAATGACGTTATGGATGAGCTCGGCGCCATCGCCGCCGCCGCCGGTCGTCACCAGAATATATTCGCCCTCCGGCCTGTGATCGGGCAATCCGTCATGCGGAACGCTTCTTTGCAGGAAGCCCACGAAATTCATGCGGTCGCGCACCGCCGCCGGCACGTCGAGCCCGACCAGCGGGTCATAGAAATCGGGTGGGCCGTAGACCCAGATAGAATCGTAGAACTGCTCGATCTTGCGCATGGTGTCGCGGCGCTTCCATTCCTCCTCGAGCAGATGCGGCGCATCCATGACTTCCCGAAGCCCGAGAACCAACCGCGTCCCGTGCGTCTTTAGATAGGTCAGCGTGTCCTCGACCTCGCCGCGCAGCCCCATCGGCTCCTTGTCAACGATGAAGATGTCCGGCTCGAAGCTCTCGGCGGTCGAGCGAATGATCGACTGGCGCATCTTCAGCGTCTCGTGCAGATCGATGTGGCGGTCAAGCGACGTGTATTCGCCATTTCTGAGCTTGATGACGCTCGGGATCTTCACGAAATCGACGCGGGCCCGATAGTCGAAGGCGCCGGCGATGGTAGCCCCGGACACGATCAGCACCTGCAGGCCGCTATAATCCTCGACGAGGGCATGCGCGATCGCCCGACAGCGCCTCAGATGACCGAGGCCGAAGGTGTCGTGGCTGTACATGAGAATCCGGGCATCTTCGAAGCGCCGTATCATGCGAAGAACCTTTCTCTCATAGGTGGAAATACCAAGTCCGCTGCAGCGCCTGCTTGGATCGGCCGGCGATACCGAGGTTAGCGATACCGGGGCTATTTGTAGGGATCTGCGGCGTCGCGCAACCCGTCTCCCAGGAAGTTGAACGCCAATATCACAAGAATGACCGGTATAGTCGGAAACAACAGCCAAGGATAGAAGGCAATCACGCTCACACTCTTTGCCTCCGTCAGCAGAATACCCCAGCTGGTGATCGGCGGGCGCAGCCCGAGGCCGAGGAAGCTGAGCGCCGTCTCGCCGAGAATCATGCCGGGAATGGAGATCGTTGCCGTGGCGATGAGATGCGACATGAAGCCCGGCACGAGATGCCGACCGATGATGCGGCTGCTTTTCGCGCCCATCAACTGGGCGGCGAGGACGTAGTCCTCTTCCCGGAGCGCAAGCAGCTTTGAGCGGACGGCACGCGCCAGGCCAGTCCAGTCGAGGAGGCCGAGGATGACGGTTATGCCGAGATAGATGAGGATCGGGCTCCATGTCGCCGGCATGATCGCCGCCAGCGAAAGCCAGAGCGGAATGCTCGGTATCGACTGGAGGACTTCGATCAAGCGCTGCACGACGAGGTCGAACACCCCGCCGTGATAGCCGGCAAGGCCGCCGATGACGATCCCCAGCACGAAGCTGACGGTAATGCCGAGAAGCCCGATCGTCAGGGAAATCCGCGCGCCATAGATGATGCGCGACAGGACGTCGCGTCCCAACCTGTCGCTGCCGAGCAGGAACATCTGGCCGTTCTCCGCCGGGCAGGCCAGATGCACGTTGCTCTCGAACAGGCCCCAGAAGCGGTAACTGTCGCCCCGACAGAAGAAGCGGATCGGCTGAACATCCGCGGGGTTGTCCGCGTAGTTCCGCTTCAGCGTATCCATGTCGAGCTGCATTGTCCGCCCATAGACGAAGGGGCCGACGAAGGAGCCTTCATGGAAGAAATGCACGCGCTGCGGCGGCGCGTAGATGAAGTCCATATTGCGGGTGTGCAGGTTATAGGGTGCGAGGAACTCGCAGATCAGGATCATTCCGTAGAGCGCCGCCAGGAAGATGCCGGACACCAACGCGACCCGGTGGCGCTTGAATTTCCACCACATCAACCGCAACTGCGACGCCTGATTGACGCGCACCTGCTCCTCCGTCATCACCTCGACGGAGTAGGGATCGAACGGGGCCGTCGACACGTAATGCGCTAGCGGCTCGCCGGGGGCAGGAATCGGTGACGTCACTTGGTGCTCCTGCCTTGCAGGCGAATTCTGGGATCGAGGACGGCGAGCGCCAGATCGGAAATCAGGACGCCGATAACGGTGAGGAACGCCAGGAACATCAGGAACGATCCGGCGAGATACATGTCCTGGCTCTGCAGCGCCTTGATCAGCATCGGCCCGGTGGTCTCGAGCGACAGCACGATCGCGGTGATTTCCGCCCCGGAAATGATCGCCGGCAGGATCGAGCCGATGTCCGAGATGAAGAAGTTGAGCGCCATGCGCAACGGATATTTGACGAGCGTCCGCGTCGGCGAGAGGCCCTTGGCCCTTGCGGTCACGACATATTGCTTCTGCAATTCGTCGAGCAGGTTGGCTCTCAGCCGCCGGATCATCCCGGCCGTGCCCGCGGCGCCGACGATAATCACCGGGATCCAGATATGTTCGAGGATCGACTTCGCCTTCGCCCAGCTCATTGGTTCGGACAGGTATTTCTGGTCCATCAGATGGCCGATCGACGTGCCGAACCAGATATTGGCGAAATACATGAGGATCAGCGCCAGCATGAAGTTCGGGATGGCGATGCCGATGAGGCCGATGAGCGAAAGGCCGTAGTCGCCCCAGCTGTACTGGTTGGTCGCCGCATAGATGCCGATCGGGAAGGCGATGATCCAGGTGAAGATGATCGTGAAGAACGAGACCAGGATCGTCAGCCACAACCGGTCGCCGACGACTTCGCTCACCGGCAGCTCATATTCGAAGGAATAGCCGAAGTCGCCCTGCAGCATGCCGCCGACCCAATAGATGTAGCGCAGCAGCGGCGGTTGATCGAAGCCGTATTGCTGCCTGAGCGAATCGATCTGCTCCATGTCGACGCCTTCGCCCTGGGCCCTGAGCTCGGCGATGTAGCTTTCGAAATAGTCGCCGGGCGGCAGTTCGATGATGGTGAAGACGAGCGCCGAGATGATCAGCAGGGTCGGCACCATCACCGCGATGCGCCAGAGAATGTACCGCAGCATCTCAGCTATCCTGTTCCAGCCAGAACGTATCCGGCTTGTAGGCACCGAAGTAACTGGTGGGGTCGAAGCCCCAAAGCGCCTCCTCCGGCATGTTGCGCAGCTTTGTCGTGACAAGGATCGGCTGCAGCGAGCCGTTGACGAGGCCGATCGAGAAGACCTGGTCCGTATAGATGGTCAGCATCTGCCGCCATATGTCTGCCCGCTCGGCATCGTCGGCGGAATGCCGCCAGCGCTTGAGCAGGTCGAGCAGCTCGACGACCGGCTCCAGGTCGGGCGCCTCGCCCATTTCGCCGTGCGAAATATAATTCAGGCCCCAGACCGGCCATTGCAGCTTGTCGTCGGCTGTCGGCGCGAGTTCGCCCGGATTCATGTCCGCCGTCGGCACGCCGTTGTCGATGCCGAACCACATGGACATGGTGATCTCACCGCCGACGGCGCGGCTGCGGAAGGTGTCGCGCTGCGAGGTCCGAATGAAGAGCGAGATGCCGACCTTCTGCCAGTAGTCGGTGATGAGCTGCAGCACATCGGTGTCGAGCGTGCTTTCGCCGGGCGTCTCCACGACGATCTGGGCTCTGCGGCCATCCGGCAGGATGCGGATGCCGTCGCTGTCGCGCTTTGCAAGCCCGGCCTGGTCGAGCAGGGCGTTGGCCTGGTCCGGATCATGGGTGATCCAGGCGTTCGCGAACTCCGGTCGGAACAGCGGGCTGTCCGGCAGGACCGTGTCGGCGCTCTCCTTCGTCAGCCCGTAGAAGACCGCCTTGTTGATCTCCTGCCTGTCGATCGCCAGCGACAGGGCGCGGCGGACCCGCACGTCTCTCAACAGCGGCCGCCACACCGGGTCGGCGCAATTCAAATTGGGAAGCAGCGCCAGGCGGGAGCCGGAGGTCTTCTTCCACAGCTTGACCTTGACGGGATAGCGCTTCTCGGCATCCTTCAGGTAGGTATAGTCGACGAAGTCGATACCGGCCGCCTGCAAGTCGCTCTCGCCGGTGCCGGCCTTGGCCGGAATGAGTGCAGACGAACTGACGCTCAGCACGAACTTGTCGATGTAGGGTAGCTGCAGGCCGTTTTCGTCAACACGGTGGAAGAACGGATTGCGCTCGAAGATGAACTGTTCGGCCGGCAGCGGCGTGGTATTGCGCCACGGGTCGAGGGTGGGCAGATCCGGGTTCTCAGGCCTGTAGGAGCGCGCCATGCGCTGGTGGAGCTGGTGCCATTTCTTCACCCTCTCCTCCTTCATCAGCGCCTTCAGCTTGTCCTCTTCCTGGTATTTCTTGTGGAACTGCTTGAGATAGGCCGACGGCATGGCGAGAACCAGCGGCTGCGGCGCCGCCAGTTTCTGCAGGAAGTCGGGGTTGGGCACAGCCCAGGAGTAGCGCAGCGTGCGCTCGTCGACGATCTCGAACTTCGCCGCCTGGCCGTCCATGACCATCGCCGTCGGCAGGCCGGCTGGCGAGAGGTCCTCGTTGAGCAGCACGTCCTCGAAGCAGTAGCGGAAGTCCTCCGCCGTCAGCGGCGTGCCGTCCGACCACTTGTGCCCCTCGCGCAGATGGAAGGTGAAAATCCGGTCCTCGACCGTCTCATAGCGTTCGAGCACGTCCGGGTGGAGATTGAGCGTCTCGTCATAGCCGACCAGCCGGGCATAGCCGTAGATCGTCATCAGACGAATGTCCTTGGCGCTGCCGATCAGGCTGCGGATCGTCCCGCCATACCGGCCGGGTTGCCTGCCCATCGCCGCGACGTTGATCACCCGCGGCGTTTTCGGCAGGCGTTCGTTCACCGGCGGAAGCTTGCCTTCTGCGACAAGCGGCGCCAGTGCGTCGACCCCGCCGGCGGCGGCGAGCAGGACCTTCGGCAGAGCGGTGGACGCGAGGATGGCGAGTGCTGTTCTTCGGGTAATCACGAGCGTAACTCCCTTGCATCTGCCGATTTCCTGGCGAGCACATAGTGACCGCCGCCAAGATCGGCCGGAAAGAGAGCGTTCTCCTCGCCGCCGTCCGAGAATTGCGTTCCCCATTGACGCTGGTCCGAGCCGCCGCTCGCCTGGAGCGAGTCGAAATCGAGTTTCCGATCCAGATCGGGATAGGGCACGGCTGCCAGCAGCGATTTCGTGTAAGGATGAACCGGATTGCGCATCAGCACCTCGCGCGGTGCGAGTTCGACAATCCGCCCCGCACACATCACCGCGATCCGGTCGGCCATATAATCGACCACCGCGAGATTGTGCGAGATGAACAGCATCGTCAGGCCCAGTTCCTTCTGCAAATCCTTGAGAAGGTTGAGGATCTGGGCCTGGACGGAGACGTCGAGAGCCGAAACCGGCTCGTCGCAGATCAACAGCTGCGGGACGAGCGCAAGCGCCCGGGCGATGCCGATGCGCTGCCTCTGGCCGCCGGAGAAACTGTGCGGATAGCGATTGATGAACCGCTGGTCGAGGCCGACCGCCTGCAACAGGGAGCGGACGGTCTCGACCCGCGATTTCGGATTGCCCCGCCCGTGGATCTCGAGCGGCTCGCTCAAGATGTTCTTGACCGTCATTCGCGGCGAAAGCGACGAGACCGGATCCTGGAAGACCATCTGGATCTTGGCGCGCAGCGCCTTGAGTTCGGCGCCATCGAGCTTCAGGACGTCGACAGCGCCCTCCCCGTCGTCGAAGGTGACCGAACCCTCGTCCGGCGTCACCGCCCGCATCAGGATCTTGCTGACGGTCGTCTTGCCGCAGCCGCTCTCGCCAACCAGCCCCAGGCATTCGCCGCGGCGGATCTCGAAGCTGACGTCATCGACGGCGCGGTGACGCGACGTGCTGCCGCTGCCGAACCAGCCCGACGAACGCGTCGAGAACGTCTTGCACAAATTGCGGACCGAGACGAGCACGTCCGGCCCGGTGGCTTTCGTGGCTCCTTGCCGTCCAAGAAGCGTCCCGGCCTTGACCGGCACTTCGCGAAGCGCCTTCAGCCTTTCGCCCGGCTTCATGTCGAAATGCGGCACGGCCGCCATCAGCCCCTTGAGATAAGGATGCTGCGGGTTGCGGAAGATCGCGTCGACCGGTCCGGCCTCGACGATATCGCCGTGATAGATGACGACGACTTCGTCGGCCATGTTGGCGACGACCCCGAGGTCATGCGTGATCAGCAGCATGGCCATGTTGAGCTTGGACTGGAGCTCGCGCAGCAACTGCAGAATTTGCGCCTGCACGGTCACGTCGAGCGCCGTCGTCGGCTCGTCGGCAATCAGCAGTGCCGGGCGGCAGATCAGCGCCATGGCGATCATCGCCCGCTGCCGCATCCCGCCGGAAAGTTCGAAGGGGTACATATCATAGGCCCGCTTCGGATTGGCGAAACCGACGTCGCCCAACAGTTCCTCGGTTCGCGCCCGTCGCTCCGCCTTGTCTGCGTCCGTGTGGATCTTCAACACTTCGGAAATCTGGTTGCCGATCGTGTGGAGCGGCGACAGCGAGGTCATCGGCTCCTGGAAGATCTTGCTGATGCGCGCCCCGCGGATCTCCTGGATCTCGCTTCCATCGGTCTCAAGCGACAGCAGATCGACCGGCTTTGCCCCGGCCGCGGTATCGTTGAAGACAACCCGGCCACTCACCCTGGCGACGCTTGGCAGGATACCCATGACCGCCTGGCTGATCGCCGACTTGCCCGAGCCGGACTCGCCGACGAGCGCCGTCACCTTGCCCGGCAAAATCCTGAAATTCGCTCCCCGGACGGCTTCCACTTCGCCGCCAAGCACGGAGAATGTGATCCGCAGACCCTCAACCCTTAGCAGGTCCGCTCCTGAAGTCATTGCAACACACCGCCCTCATTACCCCTCCTGCACGATACCTTGCCGTCCGGCGCCGGTATTATGCAGCAATTTCAAGTGTCACAGCGACCTTAGCCCCGCGGCGCTGTAGCGTACGCCACTGTCGAAACAGTAGCTTAGCTTCCGCAGGCTGTCCAGCATACCACCGGGCGGAGGCGGGGCGGGGTGCGGGATCGACGCGGGACCTCAGGGAAACGGGCAAACACCGTCCGTCAGGACATCGGCACAGCGCGGCGAACGGCGGAAGTCGTCGTAGTAGAGCGTCCAGTCGGTCGTGTCGGCCGCGCGATAGGGGCCGAACTTGAAATACTGATTCTCTCCGAGCCCCTTGTCGGCATGGCCGATATGCCCCTTGACCGTTATGATCGGCTTACCATTGGCAAACAGCTCTATGTGCCCCGTTCCGTCAGGCCCGGGCTTGGTGAAGATGGCGAAATCGATCCAGCCGGAATTGGGCTTCGGGAGCGGATTGCCGTGATTGGTGACCGTCACCGCTTTCGTGCAGGAATTGAAAAGGTTGCCGTCCTCGGCCTTCCAGTTCGGATCTGCGGCTACAAGGATGCGCACCTGATTGAAATCGGGCCGCGCCCAGGCCGGCACTTCGCCCGGACCGCAATGGGCCGGTGTGCCCTCCGGCCCGGTGGAAACCGGCTGCTGATAATTGGTCTCGACCGTGGCGAAGAGCTTGCCGAGATCCATGCGCAGCGCCAGGAAGGGGCTGAAGTCGCCATCGGCACCGGGAACGATCTCGCGCTTCCATTGGGCGATCAGGTAGCGATGGTCGCCGCTTGGAATGGGATCTTCGAACTTGACCGCAAAACCGTACCAGACACCCTGGTCATAGGGGACGCGAAGGGCCGTCTTTTCCCAGATTTCCGCGCGCTCGCTGCAGCCGTCGTCCAGGGTCGGGCAATGCGGTACGACGCTGAGTTTCAGCCCGCCATTGCCCGAACGTTTGACCGCACTCTGGAACTCGACGGTGCCGGCGCTCTGCTCGAAATTCTCGCGGTAATAGAGGCCGCCTTCAGGGGCAAAATCCTTGCCCTCGAAACCGTCGGTCAGTTTCTGCTCGAGAGGCGGTTGTTGCTGCAATGCTTGAGCATTTGCGATGCTCGGTACGAGAAGAGCGGCGGCCAGCAAAGTTACGCGAAACATGGATCCCTCATTGGAGCATCTTGTCGATCAGGCCGCGCGGCCCCGGCGGCCCGATCTTGTTGCGATAAAGCAGCATGACATGCTCCGCTTCGGAAAGTCCATCCTCCGCCTGATCGTCGCGTTCCTGTGCAATGGCGGCAAGGGCAGCATCCTTCGGATAGAGCACGGTGAACTTCTGGCGTACGCCGCGCAGCGTCTCCTGCCCGAGCGTCAGCCAATCGCCGCCGCAATAATTGACGAAGGCCTCGCTCGCGACGACGTTGTGGCCGTATTTCTTCGTCAGGTTCTGCAGCCGCTGGACCTCGTTGACGGCCGAACCGAAAACCGAAAAGGTCAGCCGGTCCCGCAGTCCGACATTGCCGAACATGACGTTGCCGACATGCAGGCCGACACCGTAGCCGATCGGTTCGCGACCCTGCCTTTTCCGCTCGGCGTTGAGAGCCGCAACGCGGGCGCGCGCCGTGCCGACGGCGGCGAAGGCTTCGCGGCTCGCCAGCTCCGAGGGTTCCTTGTGCCGGCCGCAGGGATAGACGGCGATGAACCCATCGCCAACGAAGCTCAGGATCTGCCCGCCATGGCGGTTGAAAGGCGTTGCGATCGCGTCGAAGAAGCCGTTCAGCGTTTCGATATAGGCCTGCCGGCCCTCCTTCTCCGCAAGAACGGTCGAGTCGCGCATGTCGGCCATGACCAGGACGGCGCGAACCGTCTCGCCGTCACCGCGGCGGACCTGGCCGCTCAGCACCCGCCGCCCGGCGTTGGCCCCGAGATAAGTGGTCAACATGTTGTCGGCGAGTTTGCCGAGCACGGCGACTTTGGCGGCAATCGCCAGATGGTTCTGCAGCCTCAGCAGGGCGGCAATCATGTCGTCGCTGAAGCCGCCGTGACGGTCGGTCGTCCAGGAGCCGACCATGCCATGCTCGGAAACGGCGCCGAGCGGCTGCATGAAGGCGATGTAGTCGGTCGCCCCCTGCTCCTTGAGTTCATCGAAGATCGGAAACTCCGAAGGCTGAGCCGGATCGATGCGCCGCCGCACATGGTCGAGGTTGTTGCTGAGCAGATAATAATAGGGGCTCTTGAGGAACCGATCGGGATTGAGCGCCAGTTCCTCGTGGCGAAGGCCGCTCACCTCGACGCCGCGGCCGCGCCACCAGGTGAAGCCGAGCGCGTCGTAAAGCGGATGAAGCATCGAAAAGGACAGATGGACGCGCATGAGCGGCAGGCCGGCCGCCGCCAGGCGCTCGCAGAAACCGCGCACGATCGTCTCGAGCGATTCGTCGCTCAGCGACGTCCGCATCAGCCAATCCGCGACCTTGTCCAGGAGGATTTCGGAAACGCTGTCGTTGATCGCACTCATTCCACATCCTCATTTGTCGCAATGGCGAATGCCGCCGGCCCCGGTGGAAACTGGCGACGAACTCGCCTGCCCCGGCAGCATTTGGCTGTGGCACCCGTCAGTAATGAAAGGCTCCGGCCGCATCTGACGGCGGCCGCCCGCAGCGATCGGATCGCCACGTTATGTCTTGCAGATATTCACCGCCGAGCCCGATTTCCAGAGACGCTCGCAATTTTTAATCGCAGGTGAATGCTACACGGAATGGCCCCTCCGATTACACCCTCTAATTGTCGGGGTTATCGGCGGACGCTGCTATAGGCCCGCGCTTGACTTGGCGCCGCTTTGTCGCCAACAAAACGGAACCAACCCGTGGCGGCCAACCGTCGCAAGACGGCTTGTTCGCCAGCAAAATTGGAAACGATCTTGACCTCCCCCCATCACGACAGGCTGCTCGAATCGATCTCCGCGCGCACCGCCAGCATCGGTGTGATCGGCCTGGGCTATGTCGGCCTGCCTCTTGCCATCGCGGTTGCGCGCTCAGGTTTTCCGGTCATCGGTTTCGACATCGATCCTGCGAAAATTGTCGCGCTTGACGGCGGCCGTTCCTATATCGAGGCGGTCTCGAACGACGCGCTCGCCCGGGAGGCTGCAGCCGGGCGTTTTCACTCGACGACCGACTTTACCGGACTCGGCGGTTGCGACGTGATCGTCATCTGCGTACCGACGCCGCTCACCAAGCATCGCGACCCCGATCTTTCCTTCGTCGAAAAGACGTCCCGCTCGATCGCCGCCAGCCTGCGGCCGGGCCAGCTCGTCGTTCTCGAATCGACCACCTATCCCGGCACGACCGACGGGATCGTCCGCTCCATCCTGGAAGAGACGGGCCTGAAATCGGGCGAGGACTTCTTCCTGGGCTTCTCGCCGGAGCGGGAG
This sequence comes from Sinorhizobium fredii NGR234, assembly GCF_000018545.1. Taxonomy (NCBI): domain Bacteria; kingdom Pseudomonadati; phylum Pseudomonadota; class Alphaproteobacteria; order Hyphomicrobiales; family Rhizobiaceae; genus Ensifer; species Ensifer fredii. The sequence goes on along the minus strand of NC_012586.1, from coordinate 1,199,615 downwards.
GACCCCGGCAACCGGAACTTCGAGACGGCGAGCATCCCCAAAGTCGTGGCCGGCGACGGACCGCGCGCGGCAGCGCTGATGGAACGGTTCTACGCCGCGGTTGTCGAGACCGTCGTGCCGGTCTCGTCGAACGCGACTGCCGAAGCGGTGAAGCTCACGGAAAACATCTTCCGTGCGGTCAATATCGCCCTCGTCAACGAACTCAAGGTCGTCTACGAGGCGATGGGCATCGATATCTGGGAAGTCATCGACGCCGCAAAGACGAAGCCGTTCGGCTACATGCCGTTCTATCCCGGCCCGGGGCTGGGCGGCCATTGCATCCCCATCGACCCGTTCTACCTGACCTGGAAGTCACGCGAATACGAACTGCCGACTCGCTTCATCGAACTGGCGGGCGAGATCAACTCGGCCATGCCGCGTCACGTGGTGACACGGCTTGCCGAGGCGCTCGACCGCACGCAAGGCAAGGCGCTCAGCCGCTCGAACGTGCTGATCGTCGGCCTCGCCTACAAGAAGAACGTGCCGGATATTCGCGAAAGCCCCTCGCTTCGGCTGATCGAACTCATCGAAGAGCGCGGCGGCAAGGCCGCCTTCTACGATCCGCATGTCGAGGAAATCCCCTCGACCCGCGAGCACATGGCACTCAAGGGTCTCCGGTCGGTCGTCTTCGACGAAAAGACGGTGCGCAGCTTCGATGCCGTGCTCGTCGCAACGGACCATGACGCCATCGATTATGCCGCCCTTCGCGACTGGGCGCCGCTGATCATCGATACCCGCAATGTCTTCGCGCGTCGCGGCCTGGCAGCCGATCACGTCCTCAAGGCGTGACCGCGCGTGCCGGGGTCCCGTCTTCAGCAAGCGTCGCCTTGAGGTTTTTTGCCGCCATGGCGTAGCCGCCGGCGGCCCCGTCGATGAAATGCATGTGGTCGCGGCTCATGGGAGACGGCACGATGCAGGTCATCAGCGCGGAATCCTGCCGATGCAGCCCGTAGCGGCAAACGCCCTGTTGCGCGCCGCGCTGCAGTCGCGCCTCGATCTGCTTCAGCCGCCCGGCGCCGACATCGATCGTCATCTTCAGGCCGTCGTCGAACTTGCGGAAGTCGGAATTTTCGGAGAGATCGTGCTTGTACTGCGTGACATCGAAGCTGCCGATATTCAGGCCGATCTTGAAGCACACGAACAGAAAAACGCTCTGCACCGCTATCCAGGGCCAGGCGAGGAGGCGCTTGCCCCCTGATGCCCTGGCACGGGACTCCATGGCAATGCCGCGCATCGAAAGACGAGGCTCGGGCCCTTTCTCCGGAACGGGGTGGCCGCCTCGCTCCTCGCCTTCGGCGAGCGCCACGATGTCGGCGATCAAGGCCTGAAACTCCGGCCCGTTGCCACGCGCGCCGGGCATCGCGATGATCGACACGATGGCGCCGTGCTGGGAGACGATCGGGTTCCAGCGGCAGGAGAGACCGGTCAGGTCCGGCCTGGTCCCCGGCGCCGCAGCGTCGATCTGGTAGCGCCCCGCCTTCATCTCGGCTTCCGCCCAGCTTGCGCCGCCGCCCGAGAACATCGCGTAGGAAACCTCCTCGCTCGCCTTGAAGCGGGCGACGCGCATGTCGAGACCCGTGGCGCGAATGTCGGCGACCGGAACGAGCGCGGCCCTGAGTTCGAGGCCGAGTTCTTCCGCCACCCAGGTCTTTGCGGCGGCGAGAGCCCCGCGCGCCCTTGCTGCAAGCGCCGCGGGTATGGCGGCGAGCGCCCCGTCGCCGCCGAAGACGAAAGGCAGATCTCTTTCCTCCAGCGCATTCATGAGGGCGGAGATCACGCTGGCGCCGGCCATGTTGACGCTCTTGTATCGTCCCTCGGCGATCGCCCCGGTCGAATCGACGATGTCGGCAACGGCCAGCGACCAACCCTCGGGAAGGGGCCGGTAGTTCGCCTCGTCCGCCACGCCTTCGAACTCTTCGAAGAGCGGCAGGCTTTCGTAAAATTGCATTTCGGCTGGCTGCGCCATGGATGCCTACGCCCCTACTGCATGCTTCCTTAGATCCTAGCCGATTCAAGGACAAAAGAATGCAGCCATTCAAAGTGCTACAGCACGCGTCTGAAAAGACGCACGCTGTAGCCAAGGTGGAAAGTCGGCCGCCCTCCGATTTTCAGGCCTGGAACGGGACTTCCCAACCTTGAATCGCTCGATGCAACCTTTGGGCCTGACGATAAAACTTTCAATTCAGGACCGCATCCGAAATCGCCTGACAAGCATTCCGTATCCAATGGCATTGCAGGACCCTCATGATTTGTGCTTGTCTAATCAGCGCGCCCGGGCAAAGTGTCCGCGGCGGGCAGGATGAAACCGAAACGGAATGCAGGACGACACTTTTCGAGTGAAGTTTTGGGGTGTAAGGGGCAGTTTACCGGTGTCCGGTGAGCAGTTCCTGCGCTATGGAGGCAACACGCCCTGCATCGAAGTCCGTTGCGGTGCGGAGGTGCTGATCTTCGACGCCGGCTCGGGATTGCGCGAGGCCGGTTTGTCGCTGATGTCCGAGGGCGTCTCCGAATTCGACGTCTTCTTCACCCACACCCATTACGATCACATCATTGGGCTGCCCTATTTCAAGCCGATCTACCGCTGCAGTTCGGCGGTGCGTTTCTGGTCCGGCCATCTGCACGGCAAGATGTCGACGGCGGAGATGATCAACGAGTTCATGCGGCCACCATGGTTTCCGGTCGGCCCGGGCATCTGTCAGGCAAGCCTCGACACGGTGGATTTCCGGCCGGGTGAAACGCTTTCGCCTCGCAAGGACGTTACGGTCCGCACGATGAGCCTTGTCCACCCGGGCGGTTGCGTCGGTTACAGGGTCGACTGGGGCGGGCGTGCCGTCGCTCTCATCTATGACCACGAGCACGAGCCGGGCATCCTCGATCCTGAACTGCTCGATTTCATCGCCGGCGCCGATCTCATGGTTTACGACTGCACCTACCTCGAGTCGGAGATGGCGGCCTATCGCGGCTACGGCCACTCGACCGGGATACACGGCTCGCGCCTGGCGATGGCCGCCGGCATTCCGCGCCTTGCCATGTTCCACCACGACCCCTCGCGTAACGATGCTGCACTTGCCGCGATGGAGCAGGAAGTACAGGCTTTCTTCGCGGGCGCCTTTGCGGCCCGCGACCATCAGGTCATCGACCTATGAGATCGGACACCTTGCGCCAGCGGCTGGCCGGGTGGGTGGCCGTGATCTCGAACAGCTTCGACAGAAACGCCCACACATTCTCGTCGTGGACGAGGTGATGCGTGAGAATACCGACCGAGCCTCCACCCTTGGCAACCTGCTCCAGCCTGGCCAGTACGTCTCGAACGATCTGCGCGTGATCGCGACAGCCGCGGCTTCCGCGCCAATCGATGACATCGACATGCGTGTTGATGATCTGCAGGCCGGGCCGAATGAGAGCGGCGGCCTTGCCGCTTGCCTCCGGGCCGAAGACCGAAAGCGCCCGGAAGCCGATGGCGCCAAGCCCTGCGACGACCTCCGCATCGATCCTGTTCCACGGCGGGACGAGCAGCGGCACAAAGGAGGTTGGAAAGAGCGCCCTGAGGCGGGCGTATCCGGTGCGCAATTCTTCCGAAACCGTGCCGCTGGGACGATGACCGCCGAGTTCCTGGCGCTTCTCTCCCGCCGGCGCATGGTTTTCGTGCGACCAACCATGGACCGCGACGCCGATGTCGCGGCGGCCGGCGAGGCAGCGCTCAAGGCGCGCGTCGGTATGCGCTGGGATCACCGCCAGGGTCAGGGGCACCGAAAACCGGTCGGTCAGTTCGAGCAGTCGATGAAGCGCCGCCGTCGGTTCGACCGCATCGTCATCGCGCAACCAGAAATCGGCGCTCTGGCCGGCTTCCTGCATTTGGTCGAGCCTGTCGATCAGCGCTTGCCAGATGGCTCCGGTATTCATCCTGACCTCCTCGCAAACGCGTTGAAAATCACCTGCAGGCGCTCTGCGGCCGCAGTCAGCGAGCGTTCCTCGAGGACGAAACGGCGCGCCCGATTGCCGAGTTCGGCGCGTAATGCAGCGTCACCGAGCAAGCGCCGGATCGCTTCCGCGAAAGCGTCGACATCTCCTGCCGCCGTCAACGCCCCGGTCTCCCCGTTTCTGACGACTTCGGGTACGCCGGCGGTCGCCTGCGCCACAACCGGCAAGCCGGCCGCCTGCGCCTCAAGATAGGACAGGCCGTAGGCCTCGCCGCATCCCGGCCAGACATAGAGATCGCTGCCGAAGAGGAGGTTCGCCACCGTTTCGGGCGCATGCTCGCCGACCCAGTCCAGCCGTCTCGCCGGCAACCCTGCAAACGCTTCCTGCACCTCGGCGCGCGATGGCCCGTCGCCAACGATGGTCAGTGTCCAGGGAATGTCGACGACCAGCCGCAGCGCAGCCGCGAGCATCTGATAGCTGTCCATCTTGTCGCCCGGGCGCATCATGGCGACCGCGATGAGGCGAGCGTCGCTAGATTTCGCCTTCGGCGTTCCCTGAAACCGTCGCACGTCGATGAAAGGTGCCAGCATGGCATAGCGCCCGTCCGGGATCGCCGCTTCGAGCCCCTTCCGATCGCGCTCGGTGAAACAGATGTTCACCGCCGCCTGCCTCGCGCCGTCGCCGACCGCGTCCTGTGCAAGCTTCCGCGCCCCCTCATTGCGGCGCGACGAATAGGAGCTTTCCGCCGTTACATAGGGAATCGAGAATTCGGCAGCGAGCGCCGGACCGATAAGGTCGGGGGCCTTGTAATAAGGATGATAGCAGAACCAAGCGTCCGGCGGCCCTTCTTCGGCCCACATCCGGCGAAGCCGGGCGATTTCCTCGTCGGCTTCCCTGAGCAGGTGCGAATAGGCGGCATCGGATGCTTCGCGCGAAAAGGCGCGCAGCGTTGAGGCGATTTGCGGCTCGTGTCCGCACAGCCTGAGCGCCTCGATCAGCATGCGCGCCATCTGCCTGTCGCCAGAGGGGACGGGATGATCCGGAGACTTCAATGGCGCGTAGAAGGCGATCCTCATGCGCCGCGAGCTATCCCGCCTTCCCCTTCCGATGTCAACATTAAGGCGCTCGCTGCGGCATGCTCCCCTGCTTCTACTCTGCGGCCGCCTCCCCGCCTTGCGGCGCAGCCAGGGCGGCGTTCTTCTTGGCGATGGCGTCGCGCGCCGCGGCGGCAGCGGCGCTCGCTTGCGTGTCGTCGCCGCCGCCGACCTGAACGGTTGGCGAGGCAAAACTGATTCCATTGGCGTCAAATGCCTCTTTGATCATCGCCTGGGCCCGCCGCCTGATCTGGGTTTGGTGACCCGGCTTGGTGGTCATGGCGAAGCTCAAGGTGATGCCGTAATCGCCGAACGTTTCGACGCCCTTCATCTTGACCGTTTCGATGAGCAGCGGCCCGAGTTCCTCATCCTCCAGCAGTTTGGCCCCGACACCCTTTACGACCTTCTTCACCTTGGCAACATCGGTGTCGTAGGAGACGTTGATCTTGAACTTGTCGATGACCCAGTCGCGGCTCATGTTCTGGACCGCGCCAAGCGTGCCGAACGGCACGGTGAATACCGGGCCGCGGTGGTGGCGCAGCTTGACTGAGCGAATGCTGAAGGATTCGACCGTTCCCATATAGCTGCCGCTCTGTATGTATTCGCCGACCCGGAAGGCATCATCCATCATATAGAAGATGCCGCTGATGATGTCCTTGACGAGCGTCTGCGAGCCGAAGCCGATGGCGACGCCGAAGACGCCGGCCCCGGCGATCAGCGGGCCTATCTCGACGCCGAGGCCGGAGAGCACCATCATGCCGGCGACCACGGCGATGAAGGCGGCAAGAAAGTTGCGCAGAATCGGCAACAGCGTGCGCAGACGCATGTTGCGGGCGAGCTGAATCGGATCCGCGACGTCGACGCCGGCCTGCTTCACACGAAAATTGATGAACTCCTTCGCCAGTTGCCAGACGAGGTCCGCCGCGAGCAGGATGACGACGCCGGCAAGGACACCGCGGAAGATGCGGTTGAAGACGTCGTCCTGCATCATCGAGCTGCCATTGAAGCGGAAGACGATGGCGAGCCACGCGGCGGCAAGCGCAATGATTGCAAACCGCGCGCCGCGGTCGATCAGCACATTGCGCATCACCCGGATGTTGCCGGCCGCATCGGCATCGAGCATCGTCCGCGTCGCAGCGCTGACGATGCGCAACAGCGGCGGCAGGCCGAGAACATAGACGCCGAGCCAGAACAGCACCTTCATGCCGGCCACCCAGACGACCCACAGCAGGATAAGGAAGGCAATGAGCAGCGCGTTGCGCAAGATCCGCCGCCCGACAGCAATGTCCGGAGCCGGCCGGCGGAGCACCGTTTCGATGCCGATGCCGAGCACGACGAGGCCAAGGGCGGCGCCGGTCAGGTCCCGAACGTCGGCCGGGAACGAGAGCGCCTGCATCATATCCATGACGGCCCACAGGGCGGCGGCGGCGCAGACGATCAGCACGAAACGCCTGTGCCAGAACCGTGCTACATCAGGTGCGGGCGACGGGCCTGCCACAGCGGTCTCGGCCCCATCCGCATTTTCTTCCGCCGGTTCCGTCATTGCAGCAGCGACCGCAATCAGCAGACGGGCGACGATCCAGGCGATCAAGAGCGGCGCGACCGCCGCCTCCAGCCGCCTCGGCCAGTCGGCCAGGACGAAAGCGGCAATCGCCGCGATCGCGAAGACGACGAGCGGCGCAATGCGGACAAAGGCCGCAAGGCCATATCCCGGCTCGACTGCGCTTCGGTTCGCACTCCGCCGCAGCAAATAGCGCAGAAGAAACTCGGCGCCGTAGCCGACAATGAGCACGAAGCCGAAACCACGCAGAATCGGCATGCTCCCCTCGTGCATTTCCGAGGCAATCCGCTCTCGTGCCGCCATCCATTCGGGAACCAGCCGCGGAGTGGCATCGCGCAACCCGGTAAGATGTCCCCTGATCTGCGCGACCCATTGCGAGGCGACGCCGCTCGGCGGCGTAGCAGCCTGCGGCGGCGGCGTCGTCTGCTTGGCGGCCAACCATTGCCGTACGTCCGGATCGTCCAGCAACTCGATCAACTGCTGGACTTTGGCCGGCGGCGCGGTCGGTGCAGCCTCCTGTGCGGCCAGGGGAGCGACGAAGCCGAAAACAAATTGAAGAACAAGGACGATCAGAGCGAGGACTGCGCCTTGCCCAGCAAACCTAAACGTCGAACTCATACAAGGGCCCCCCGTCATCGCGCTGGAAAGCCGCGCAAGGTCAGTTATATCAAATATTTGCGGTATACGTCAGGCCACAAACGGCCTGGCCGGTTGAGACGCGCAACGCCCAGATAGCCGGCGCGCACCGTTTCAGAGGAACGCTCCGATTAAGCAGCGTTATCAGGCATCTGCGAATGAATCTTCGGCGCCTGCTTCAACACGCATGAGACCAGGCCATCCCACTCCGCAAGTATCTGCTCGGGCATGTATCTTTGGGCGCTCGCTGCAGCCCTTGCCCCCAGTTGTTCCCTGAGCCCAGGATCGGCAAGTATCCTGTCGAGTGCCTGCGCAAGGGCTCCGACATCCTCCCTCGGTACCAGTATCCCGTCGCTCTCGTGCGTTATCATGACCCGGGGTCCCCATTCGCATTCAAAGGAAACAACAGGCAGGCCAGCAGCCATGGCTTCCAGCAGGACAATCCCCCATCCCTCGTAACGCGAGGACAGGACAAACGCATCTGCGGTTTCAACCCAAAGCCCGGGTCGTTCGGTGATCCCGGGCATGTCTACGCATTTCTGCAATCCGAGCGCGTCGCGCAATGCCTCGAGACTGCGCCGTTCGTCGCCCTCTCCCCAAATTACCAGGTGCCACTCGGGATGCGCGTTGGCGATCCTGGAGAAGGCGTTGAGCAAGAGGTCGAAGCCCTTCTGGTGGGTCAATCGGCCGACCGCTGCCAGAATGTGCTTGCCGCGTCTATTCTGCCAGTTCCGTGGCAAATCGACCGGATTTGCGATAACCCAGCCATTTCGGCGAATGTTCGATGGAAAATGATCCAACGCCCCTTGGGTCATCGTGACCAGACCGAATGCCCGAGGGTAAAGTCTTGTCCGAAGCCACTTCCAAAATAGCCCGAGGGGTTGCGAAGCGGGGTTATTGCGCTCGGAGATGACCACCGGAACCGCAAAGCCGATCGTCGCCAGGAGCGTCAGGACATTTGTTCGCGTCAGAAAGCTTAAGACGAAATCCGGCTGAGACCGTCGAATGGCGGACCGCAAGCGTCTAAATCGCTGAAGCACGAGGAAAGCCGACCTGAGCTTCGAGGCTCTACGGGGTGGGACACCCAGGCGGACAACGGCAATCTCGGGATGAAAATTGTAGTAGGGCTGCGCATCCGACGGCTCCAGCGTGATGAGCGTCACCGTCTGGCCGATGCTGTTCCAGTGGTTGGCAATGAGATTGACGATGTGCTCGGTACCGCCTGCGCCCAGGGCCGGAACGATGATCGTTATCCTTGCCCCGGCGGTCTCCGGCAATCCGAGCGCCCGAGAATCCGCGCGCTTGTCCATTCCGAAATGCCCTCCCACCGTTTCTCGAGCGATCGGAGCGAAGACTGCACTCTCAGCTCCCGCTGACCGCTAAGCGGATTCGCAAGGTGGCCGGCGCCGTGGACCCGCGAGCGCCCCTCGGCGCAACGGCAGGCGCGTTGTCGGCAGAATGCGAACTTTTCATCTGACAATCAACTTGCTGAACTGATTTTCCTAACGCTCTGCCAGCCGCGCTTTCCGGCTTTCCAAGGTGCATTTGCCAAATTGCGACGAGTGCGGAATGGCCTTTCGACAGTGCGGAATTCCTCGCAAGCTGGCTGTTTCGACTGGCTGCGCCACCAAACACATGATAGAAAATAAAAGAACAATGACGTGCAATATACACGCACTTGTATTCATCGACAGCACGACAAATTTGCATTCCTTGGGCGCAACGAGCTTATGGTTCCCCTCACGGCTGGGGGCACACGTCGGCGATGTAGTTGCTCAGACTGATTAGTTTCGCTTCATTGACCTTTGACCTTTCAGACATCCGCAGGATCGGCCGCCCATCGCGACTGCCAGACACCGGGGAGAGGGTAGCCGGCCTGTCGTCCGGATCGCAGGGCGATCTCTTCTGATCGTGCGAAGAGGTGGAAGACGCTTGAAGAACCTGATCGCACTTTTGGTCTCGGTGACCTTGGCGTTGGGAGCCGGGGAAGCAATGTTGCGGATGTTTACGCCGTTTCCGATCGGCACGCAGTCGCATCGGAGCATCGACGGGAAGTACGGCTATCGCCTCGATCCCACTCTCGGCGACGTCGATGAGGACGGCTTCCGGAATCTGGCTGGCGCCCATCATGGTTTTCAAGTCGCGGCGGTCGGCGACTCGATGACGTACGGCAACAACGTCGACAGTGCGCATGCCTGGCCGGCGGCCTTCGAGGCGATCACAGGCGAGCGCACATACAACTTTGGAGTCGGAAGCTATGGCATCTACTCCTACCACGCGATCGTGCTTGATGCGCTGGCTGGTGGGGCGAAAGGCGCAATTGTCGCCGTATTCCCTGGCAACGACTTCGCTGTGGTATTTTCCGCTTGCGATATAATGGACGCGCATTCCGACTTCTGGCTTGCAGAGCAGAAGCGACTTCAACTGCAAGCCCTCACCGGCCAAGTCGACGGCCAGTCGCAATGCACCAAGGCGCGATCGATCAGCCTCAAGACGAAGATCTTCGAGAATGTCGCCATTCTGAGCCTCTACCACTACGTGATAAGGGACCGCGCGAAGAGCTTGTACGCTCGCCTTTTCGATCGTGAACTCTCCGAATATTATACATTCCCGGACGGATGTCCCTCCGTGTCGAGGCGCTCTGCCGACGACGCCGGTCGAATGGCGGACCTGACGTCGTCCGAGACCGCTGCAATGTTTGGCGATTTTGAACGCTTTGCGGCCGATTGGGCTGAACGAGGGCGGGGCCGGGTCGGCCTCCTGGTGCTTCCGTCAAAAGAGCGTGTGATCTTCGAACATCTGCGGCGCCATAACCAACTCGCAATCGCCGAGCCTGGTTTTATCCGCAGCGTTGAACGCCAGATCGCGCTTGAGGAAAAAATCCGCGAGGTCGCAGACCGGCTTGATTTGCCGTATCGCAGCGCAGTTGCTGCAACGGCCGACGCCTTGCAGGAAGCTATCCTGGCTGGACAGCGCTTTTATCCGGACAGTGACGGCCACCCGTTTGAGTCCGGTTATAAAGCATTCGCAAGAACAGCGTCGTCGCTGTGGGATGACATGCAGGCGGCGACTTCCGAGACGAGCCATTCGCTGCGGCGGTGATTGCCACACGTCGGCTGCTTGCCGATTGCATCTGCGGAACTATGACGTCCGAACCGCACGGCCCGCGTCTCTCGTTGAGCTGGCGCGTGCCATGACGTCACGGAGAACCTGTGCGGCCCTCCCGACGGCAGCCGTGTCGAGAGCCGGATCGACCAGGAATGCGAAGCTCGTCTCTCCGAGCTCGCGCGCGTTCGGCAATCTCCTGTCAGGCCCCATGTTCAAGTCCACGAATGCCTTCTCGCGGTAGATCTCCGAACAGCTGCCGCTGAAGCAGGCGACCCCGGCGCTGTTGATCTCCGCGACGATCCGGTCCCTGCTCCATCCCGGCATCAGAAGCTCTGGCTTCAAGAAGGTGTAGAAGCGATACCAGGCATGCCGGGTACCCCGAGGAGGAAGGGGCGTACGCAAGGCGTCGATCTCCTCGGCGGCCTTGGCGAGGAGGGCAGCATTGTGCGCCCTGATGCTGTGCCATTGTTCGAGGCGCAGCAATTGTCGCGATCCCAATACCGCCTGGATAGATGTCATGCGCCAGTTGGTCCCGATCGATTCGTGCAGCCAGCGGAATCCGGGCGGGTGCTCTGTGTTGTAGACGGCATCGAAAGACTTGCCGTGGTCCTTGCGGCTCCACGCCTTCCTCCACAGCTCGTCATCGCTCATCGCCACGAGCCCGCCCTCGCCTCCGGTGGTGATGATCTTGTCCTGACAGAAGGAGAAGACCGCGATGTCGGCGAAGCTGCCTACCGGCCGACCGTCTATCTCGGCCCCGTGCGCCTGGGCGCAGTCCTCGATCACCCATAGCCCATTCTCGCGCGCGAATGCCATGATCGCCGGCATATCGCAGGGCCAGCCGGCAAGGTGGACGGCGATAATGCCCTTGGTCTTCGGCGTCAGCTTTGTCCTGATCGTTTCCACGGTGATGTTCTGGCTGTCGCGATCGACATCGGCAAAAACCGCGACCCCGCCCGCCATCGGCACAGCAGAGGCCGAGGCGATGAAGCTACGTGGGGTAACAATCACCTCGTCGCCAGGATGAAGCCCGAGCGCATATAGCGCCAAGTCCAGCGCCACCGATCCGTTCGCCACGGCCACCGCGTGCGTAACCCCGAGAAAACCCTCGTAGAGCTTCTCGAAGTTGCGGACATGCGGTCCGGTCCAGGCATTCACCTCGCCCGATCGAAGGACGGAGACGACGTCCTCGATCTGCTCCTCATCGTAGATCGGCCAGCGCGCCATTTATCCCTCCAGCTCCGCATTTCATCCGCCCCGGCCGGAGCCGAACGCCGCGGTCGGTGGTCTGCAAGTCAAACGACGTGTCGAACCAGAACGAACGCCTCGGCCGCAGGGCGCATCACCGTCGCCCCACGCAAGGTGGCAAGCGCACGCAGTGTCGCTATGGAGCGCTCGTGCGGTGGTTCGCGCAGCTGCGAGGCAAATAGCTGCATTGCCTCAACCTTCGCTTCGAGATGCTCGGTGATATCGACGAAAAAATTCGGCAGAAAACCCGGAGACAGATAGGGAGCGTTCCAGTTCGTTTCCGAGAGCGTTTCGTAGGCCAGGATCAGCTTCGGAAACTCCGCCTGGTGCGGTCGACAAGCGACCAGCGCCGAGGTGAAGGTCAGCTGATGATCCATATGCATGTCGCCCACAAAGGGAACGAGCACGGTTTTCGGGGCCAGACGCTGAATAAGATCAAGCAGCGCACCGTTGACCGACGCATGCGCGGTTTCGGCGAGCTGTGCGGCAGGCAAACGCAGCCAAAGGGTTTCCCGAACGCCCAAGACCTGGTGTGCCTCCCTCGCCTCGTCCTGCGTCCTGGCAATGGTCGCCGCATCGAATGTCGGCGGTTTCCCCTCAGTTACGATCGCGACAAAGACCTCCTCGCCCTGCGAGGCCAGCTTCGCGATCGTCCCGCCGGCGCCCAGCACCTCATCATCAGGATGCGGAGCGACGACTAAAGTGCGTCCGAAAGAGAAATGCGAACCGTCCATGGAGCCTCCAAAAGACCTTGCCGCTGCCGCCATCGCTTCATTGTCCATGGTTGCGGACCGCCCGAATAACATGAAGAAAATCTTTGGCGACTTTCAGATGCATGTCATTGACGCGCTCGCCGAAAACGATCGTCTTCAGTGTCAACAGCAGAATTCGCACATCGAGCCAAAGACTGGCATGCGCGACATACCAGAGATCAAGCGCGATCTTCTCCTCGTCCGATAGCAGCGTATTGCCATTCACCTGCGCCCAGCCCGTCATGCCGGGAGCGACCAGTGAGCGCAGGCGGCCGAGGTCACCGAAGCTCGCAACCGTCGCCAAGGGAAGAGGACGCGGGCCGACGATCGACATGTCGCCTGCGAGCACGGCGAAGAGTTGCGGCAGCTCGTCATAGCGCAGTTTGCGCAGCAGCGAAGTCGCAGCGGTCTGCCGCATCTGATCCGGCAGCGATGCGCCGTCCGGGCCGCAGGCGTTGGTCATCGTGCGAAACTTGGTAACCGTGAAGATCCGCATGCCCGCCCCGGCGCGGGCCTGGGTGAACAACAATGGCAAGCCGAGGCTCGCCCAAACGACGATCGCCGTTACCGCCATCAGCGGCAGGCAGAGGACGACAAGCGTTCCGGCAAGTGCACATTCAAGAACGCGCTTGAGACGGTATGGTCCCGACGAGGCAGGCAAACTAAAGGCGAAGACTGCATGCTCGCGATTGGGCTTCACTTCGCTGTCCTCGCGCATGGAGCGCGGTTCACGATATCAGTTGCCTGCGGAACGCTACATTCCGGCGATACTCACGACCACGACATCGCCCGGCAGCAATTCCGTGCCGAGCGACGCCTCATGGCTGGTCGGTTTGCCGCCATCGGCGTTTCGACGGATCTCATAGGCATAGGAAATTTGATTTTTCTTCGATTCATCCCGGGCCACCGCGGCCAGAAGGAGGATCTGCTCTTCAGCGGAGCGTTGCTCCGAGATCAGCTTCTTGATGGCAATTTCACGCTCCTGGAGCTGGGTCAGAATATCCTTCTTCCTGTCAGCTGCGAGCTTTACCAGTTGCAATTTCAGCTCACTCACCTCCTGGCGCGTACGCGCAAGGGTCGCAAAGGTTTCCAGAAGTTGGGCCTTTTCCGTTGCCGCGCTGTTCTCCGCGCGTGACAGCTCGCTTTCGGTGTTTAGTCCCCGCTGACGCAGCGCACCGACGCGCGCCACATCGTCGACGCTGTTACTGACTATATCCTTTTGCTGCTGCACCAGCTCGTTCAGTATCTCTATCCCACCCTCGGCCTGGGCAATCCCTTCCGTGAGAATTTGCGCTTGCGATCTATAGGCGGCGAGATCCTCCTTCAGGATCTTCTCCTCGAGCGCGATGACGCCCTCAACCGGCACTCCCTCGACATGCGTGCGGGCGACCTCCGGGACGTCGTCCAGGTCGACCTTCTCGGTTGATTTCAGCTGCGCCACAAGTCTCGCCGCATAGACGGCCTCATGAACGATTTCGGCTCTTGCGGACTCTATTTCCCCCCGCAGGCGGGCGCGGACAAGAAGCCGGTCGGACGCGTTCGACGCGATAATCTGCATCCCGCCTGCAAGGCCGATGGCCTGCTCTACCGTTAGACCGCTATAGAAGGGAAACGAACCCGGACTCCTGACCTCACCAAGGACGAAAATCGGCCGGAAGGTCGAAATATTGAGGGACAGTTTTGGATCGACGAGGATCTCGCGTGTCCGGTACTCGCTGCGAAGCTTTTCGAGGGCCTCCGTTATCGTGAGACCGACGAGGTTGACCCCGCCGATAAGGGGGAACTCTGCTTCGCCGTTGCCTGAAATGGTCGCGGGTACTGGCAACTCGGCATCGTCCAGGAAGTCGAAGGTCAGAACGTCTCCGGTGTTGAGCCGATAGTCACTGGCAGACGCAAGCGACGTCGGGCCTACCAAGAGTCCGACGACCAGCAGCACGATCGCCAAAACATACGCGCCCCAAACCCGTGGGGACAAGCACGTGGCCGTTAGCGCAGGTAATGTCCCCATCGCAACCGCCCTCCAAAGCAACAAAGAAAAGGCTATCAAAATATCTTGCGCGACTATATTCTCCCTCATACTGTCCCGTCAAAGGATTTTAGTTGTTTATTGCGCCGGCGACCGGCAAGGCGACTTTCCTAAACGCTCAAAAAAAGATGCGCCTAGGGAGGCCGCGCGGGTGCCCTGCCCTGCGGCGTCGGGCCCACTCCGGATAGATTTATGGGGGCATCAGCCTCATGCCACGGCAGAAGGGCGGCGTTTTTTTGATCAGGCGGCCTCGTTAGAGGCAGGAGGTCTCGTTTGGCGATTCGAGAAGAGCTGGCCAAATACTTCAACCGCCTCCACAAGATACTCGCTCGGGAAAAAGGCCTGAAAGGCCGTCTGGGAAATATAAGACATCTGCTGACAGGGAATGCGCTTACCTCTCTGCTGGGCCTCGTTGGGTTCGCCTTGACGGCCAGGGCGCTTGGTCCGTCTGAGTATGGTGTCTTGGCGCTTTGCTTCACCTACACGAGCGCCATAGAGCGGCTCGTGAACTTCCAGTCCTGGCAGCCACTGATCAAATTCGGCGCGCAATCGACGAGCACGGATACGCTCGCTTCGTTGTTCAAGTTCGGCCTTCTGCTTGACGTTTCCGCGGCGGCGACCGGATGCGTGATTGCTGTGGTGCTCGTGTGGGCCTTCGGTCCCTCGCTCGGGATCTCGGCCGAGATGTCCGGACTCGTCATGCTTTTTTGTGCCATTCTGCCGTTTCGCATCTCCGGCATGCCGCTGGCCGTGCTGCGCCTGTTCGGGAACTTTCGATCGATCGCCTACGGCCAGGTCGCGTCGAGCATTTTCCGCGCGGGATTGTGCGCAATAGGCTTTGCCTTCGGAGGTACTTTGCAGGAATTCGTCCTGATCTGGATGGCGGCCCAAATCTTCGGCTCGCTGTCGGTCGTCTTCCTTTCGTTTGCGGAGTTGCGCAGACAAGGAATGTTGGCGAGCATGCTTAAAGCCTCCGTTCGCGGTATCACCGCTCATTTTCCAGGTCTCTGGAAATTCGCGATCTCGACGAACCTGTCATTGACCCTGCGTTCGAGTGCCAACCAGCTCGACACGCTTCTCGTCGGATACCTGGCCGACCCGACCGCGGCGGGTCTTTATCACATTGCGAAACGCATCGGGCGAATGACGCTGCAAATCGGAGATCACGTGCAGGCCGTGCTCTACCCGGATTTGGCCCGGGCCTGGGCCTCGAGCGCATATGAAGCGTTTCATCGGGCCGTCACGCAAATGCGCGTGCTTCTTTTCGGCTTCGGACTATTGCTGGTCGGCGCGGTGTATCTGGCGATCGATCCGGTGCTAAGGGTGGCCGTCGGTCCGGATTTCGAGGCGGCGGGCCCGTTGGTCGTCGTTCAATCCATCGCGGCGGCTATGACGTTGTATGGTACAGTCACGCGCTCCGCGCTTCTGGCCATGGGGCGGGAGCACCGGGTGCTAAGCAGCGTGCTCGTCGCAACAATCGCATTTCATGGCACGGCGTTGGCGCTGATCCCGCGCGTCGGGCCCATGGGCGCCAATTTGGCACATATCGTCATGGCCGCCATCTGGCTCTGGATGATGGCGGTCGCGTATCGGCAGAAATAGGCAAGATAGAAGAACGCCTCTCTCGAGACCTGTGACGGAGGGAAATCCATGAAGTTGCACGATATCGATTTCCTGATTATCGGCGCGACCAAGAGCGCCACGACGTGGCTCCAGCAATCGCTGCAACAGCACCCCGGCATCTACATGCCGGCTCCGGAATTGCATTATTTCAGCCGCTTCTATGATCGTGGAGACCAGTGGTACCTCTCGAACTTCGAAGGACAGAAGGATCGACGTCTCGTCGGCGAAAAATCCAATTCCTATATGGATACAGAGGGCGCAGCCGGGCGGATAAGCCAGAAACTTCCCGACGCGATGCTGATCGCACAGCTGCGCAATCCCATCGAGCGTGCCTACTCGGACTACTGCATGCTTTACCGCCGGGGCGAAGTCGGCCGCGACATCGCCCAGTATCTTGACCCACGCAGAGCTGCCGGCGGGCGTTTCCTGAGCGGCGGCCTCTACTTTCAGCAGTTGCGAGCCTATTTTGATCGGTTTCCAGCCGAGCAGATACTTGTCGTGCTTTACGAGGACATGCGACTTGATGCGTTTGCACAGCTCGACCGTGTGCGGAAGCACCTGAGGATGGCGGACGATCCGCCGCTCCGGCCCCTGGAGAAGAAAGTCAAAGACAAGGCGGAGCCGATGATCCACCCGACTTTGCGCCGTCTGCTGCGCCCCTTGAAGCCGATTGTCGCTCCCTTCAGGAACAGTGCAGGATTCAAGCGAATGCGGTCAATCGCCGCTGCCGAAGTGCAGTATGCGCCGTTGACCCGGGAACTGCGGGAACGCATTGGCGATTTCTACGCCACGGAGATCGAGAAGCTCGGCGCTATCGTCGGCAGGGACCTGAACGGATGGCTGAGAAATGGGAGCGTTCGGGAGTGAGCACTGCCGCCAAGCACGCCACCGCAAGCAGAGGGTGAACGAGCCGATCATGTTGACGATGCCTCTTGAGTTGACGCGTCAGTAGACGGCCACCCAAAACCTCGCTCGCTTAAGTTCTTGGCACCTTATCGACAGACCAATGGACTCACAAAGCCATCCGCAGTTGCGGGGGCGCGGTAATCCAGCACGAGCCTTTCGATCTCCGATCCCCCGCCGACGCGCTCCAATGCGGTAAACGATCCGTTCCCGTTTAGCTCAAACAGGGTGCCGGCGTTTTCACGAGCAAGATTGGTGCGGGCGATCATGAGCAAGGCGCCGGGACCGCGGAGATAGGAGTGAATGTTTTCGATTGCGAACTGAATCTGATCCGGAGGAAAGTATCCTGTATTCAGGATGTTGGCGGCGCGCACCATGTCGAACCGGCGAATAAGGCGCTCCGACCGGCACATAATGTCATTTTCAACAAATTCGATTTCACCATTCGATGGCAATGACCGGGTGATCATTTGCACCGGCCTGCTCATACCGGCCCTTATGCATGAGCGCAGGCGGGGTCTCAGGAGGCTGTGGCCAAGCATGAGTGGAATAAAAGCAAGCGTCACGTAGTCCAGTCTTCGGACCCATGGACGAACTGCGATACCCCGGACGTCATATTGCAACGGCCAACCCTCCGGATCGCAGAAAACTCTAAACCCCGGAACCAGTTCGACGATGTGGGCCTCGATGAAGAGATCGGTTGCTACAATGCTGACAGCACTTCCACAATCCGTCAGGAATCTGGCGAGTTCCACGGTCGTTAGCCCGGTGGAAACTCCCACGTCGAGAACCTCGCGAAGCGAGCCCGCGCGCTCCTCGAGATATGGTCGGAACGCGACCTCCAGTTCTTGAAAACGCGACGGGTGGGTCAGCTTGAAAGTGCCGTTCCGCATTTTAAGCATTGCGAAGAACGCAGATTCCAACGCCACGTCGGTCGAATCCGTCTCCGATGAATAGAACTTGCTGGCACTCAAGATCATGGCCTATCGATCCCCCTCGCTTCCCGTTAACCCAGACGAACACGCCGCACGAGTCGCCGATTGCGATCATCTCGCCGGCGCCAGCGCATCGGTCTTTCAAGCCCCTGCACATCGGACGCATCAACACCCATATTGGCTTGCGGTATTTTCGCTACGCGTGCCTTACAATCGCGAGCAACGCGTGCATCAGCTTATTGTTGGGGTAGTTGAACGCCGCCGTCGGGATCGCCGGCCATGAAATGGAGAAACTCTTCGAGGTTTGACCACCCGTCACCATCCATGTCCCGTTGACCATCATCAGCCTGCATTGGATCGATGCCGTTCTTGGTCTCCCAATCATCTGAAATGCCGTCCATATCCGCGTCCTGGTATGGCGTTCCAGCATCAAGATCGGGCCATCCGCCAACGTCGCGCGGATCCGTTTTGAGCAGTTGCCCGCTGCGGCTCTTGACGGCCTCAATGATGCGATTGTCGACCGCGTCGCGCTCTGGCCTTGTGGCACCGGCATTCGCCAGAACTTCGTCGTAGGCGACCATGGGCAGGGCCGTGCGGATCGTCGGCACCTCAAACGGCGTCTTCACGACAAACCGTCTTTGATCCTCGGCCAGAACCAGGCTGTCATCCTGGTCAGCCTGAGTACGATAGGGTTCGTCATAGTTGTCCTTGACATAGATCGAGTGACCCTCTCCGCTTTCGGTGAAAAGGTGCACCATGTGGTCGTTGCGCAACTTCTTTCCTGCGATCTTGTAATTGCCGACGACATTGGCCTGGATATGCGTCCATTCATCGCCAAAGCTCACGACGTATTGCCACGCTGGCGAGAAGAAGACATTGTTAACGACATCCGCGACCGCGCCTGGAATTTTCATTTTTATCTGCGGATTTCTGAACCTGCCGAACGCAAAAAGCGAGTGGTGCACTGAAACGTTGCCGCCCTTGGTGAACAGCATGTTGCGGGCACGATCGTCTTTCCCCGGGCCGCCTTTCAGCAGCGGCTCACTGGCAATTCCCCATTGCCAAGTGAAGTTGCTGGCGTCTTCTGAATCGACCGTCTCGTCAGATCCCCAGCTGGCGGAGATATGATCAAGGATGATGTCTCTCGCCGCCTCAGAGTACATTCCGAGACCGCCGGAACAGCAAGCCTTGCGCGCATGCGGCCCGGGGCGAAGGCGAACGTGCCGTATGATCACGTCATTGGTCCAGATTTCAATTGAGGGGCGAAGTTGCCTCTCACCGTTGCGAATGGCGACCCCGCCGCCCGGGGCCGTCTCTCCGGCAATGGTCAAGAACGGACTCCGAACAACCAGCGACTTCTCGCGTAGCGTTATGGTACCGCCTGTGCGGAAAATGCAAACGCGTGGCCCGGATGCTTCGACGCAATCACGCAGAGATCCGGGCCCTTTCTCGTTTGTGTTAACGACATAGATCACCTTGCCGCCTCGGCCTCCAACGGAACCGGCGCCGAAGCCTTCGGCGGTGGGAAAGGCACGCTGCCTGCCGTCTGGAAGCTTGGGTGAAAGCGGTTCCTGGACCGCCGTTGCAGCCTCAGCCTGCCGCAGAGGCCCAGTCCACGATCCAAGGATTAGCCCTGCCAACATCAGCGGAGCCGCAACAAGGTCGGGGCCGTGCCAGGTTCGGGATCCTCGCGAAGCGGTTGAACGCGCAACCAGCATAAGTTTTCCCTCGCGCTTGCGGGCGATGCTTAGAGCGGGATGAGGAAAAGTGTGTGCGGTTTTCCGCCCGCATCCCGCTCTAATCTATTAGAATCGATCACGTTCATGATTTTAGGTCGATCCGACCTAAAATCATGAACGTGATCTAGAGATAGCCGTAGCGTCTGAGCATCCAGCCGCACAATCGCTCGAAAGAGACCTGCTGGCCGGCCGGCATCCGGGCTCGCCACGACTCGTCTCTTTTGAGAGCGACAGATCCAGCCATCCGCAGCCGGTTCCCTGCGACCTGGTGCCCGGCGCCGACAGGGTCGCCGTTCTGCAGAGCAGAGCCGATCTGGTGGAGGTCAATATCGAGAAACACGCCGATTTGCTGCATGATGGCGATGGGGTCCGTCACGAAATCCTCATACCTCACGCGCAGCACTTTATCGGGGCCCAGTTTTCGCGAGAGATACTCGACCGCAAGATTGACTACGCTCCACCGCAATGCCGTTCTGAACACGGATTTTGGCCGGATCTCCTTTTGCAATCCCGAGTTCGCGTCACGCGCATAGGGCTTCAGCAATGACCAGGCCACTCCGCGCCCGTCACGCACCATGTGGATGACACGCAGGTCAATTCCCGGTACTTGCGCAAGCGCCATCGCCCTTCCCGGCAATTTCGAAGAGTCGACGATTATTTGCTTACCGGAACGGGACTGCATCGCCTTCATCAGACGCTCGGTGTGAAGCGCATACGGTGCAAAGTGCTTTCCCAGCCCCAGACCGGAAAACACTTTTGCAAGGACGGACAGACCCTCGAATTTTGCCTGAAGGGCGCAATACTCTGACATAAGTCGCGAGTCCGAATTCGCGAACCACTCCTGGCAAACGGTGCTCCAGAAACTGCAGTCCCGAATCGGCTTGCCGCATGCACAATATTCGTTGTGACGCCAAACATGCCGCGTGAGGGACGTTATCTCACCCGCACCAAACACGGCGCGGTGCTGGCCCAATGCGATGTCGAGTATGGTGGTGCCGCTCCGTCCGTAACCTGCGATGTAAGCAACACGAACGGGTTGCGAGGTCATCATCACAGCCTTTCACATGAGACCGCTTGAGCTTGCCTTCAATTCTGCCTGCGCGCATCAAGGCCGGCTGCCCACCAGTAGATGGGGTCGACTGCAATCTTGCCGCAGAGCGCAATCACTAGAAGAAGGGTCGGCACGAAATAGCCGCAACCTCACTCGCAATCGAACGCGCGCCGCGTGGACCACCCCAACTTCCTGCTGGGAATAGCCGCTCTCGTTCGAACGAACAAAAGAAACAAAGAAATAACGATAGTGCATCCATGCCTGATTAGCAATCCGATTAGCTTTACTGTCGATCAGCCTTGAGCGCGCCCCTTTGCAACTATTCTCCAATTATTTATGCCAAGTGAAGCCCTTTCAGCCAGGTTAATCCTGCCCTTTCCTCCACGCGGCGGCACGCTAAACTTAGGGGCGCTTGAGCGACGCCTTAGGAAACTTTGCTGCCTGCCGGAGTTGCGCGAGGCCGAGTCCGCAGCACAGGAAAATTGGGATCGTCCAATACCGCGCGTACATATGCGGATTGAATAGAGCGATCGTGAGAAAAACGGCAATGGTGGTCATCATCGCTGCCAGTGCCCTCTTATCGCCTCCAGCCCTCCTGAGCGTAAGTGCGTGCAGTATCCCGACCGCTGAAAACATGATCCAGCCCAAGAGCGCAAGGAGCCCGCCTTCGACCCAGAGGAGAAGATAAAGATTATGAACAGGAGTGGTTTGTACACTTCTCTCCCGGAATTGGTCTGCGCCCAATCCCACGAGCGCAATCTGCTCATCGGATATTATCTGGAGTGCTTCCTCGATCAGTGCGGCCCTCGAAACGAAAGTTCCCGCTTCGGAAATGTCGCCGGAGGAAAGCGCGCCCAAGACACGCGTTTGAAATGTCTTGGGCAACAGGTCCTTGCTTCCAAATCCCGCCACAACGGCAACAAGTATGCACATTGCGAGCGCCAAACGTAATATCAACTTAGGCGTTAAAAGGAACGTTGTGAAAACGGTCAGGCAAATCAGTGTGACGAAGAGGCCGCTATTTGAGCTGGTAAGTATTACCGTAGCTATAAATACCGCTATTATCGGCAAGGCGACGTATGACTTGATCCGGCCTGTCGCCCACAGATAGAGCGGAATTGGCAGCGTCAAGGCATTCATTGCCGCAGCTAGGTTCGGATTTCGAAGAAGTGTGGCCAAACGCCGTCCCCCGGTAACGACGCCCTTTCCCTCTCCGGGCACGTAGCCAACCGCGTAGAACGTAATGATACCGTGAAGATCGAGGAGAACCATGCTGACCAGGAAAATGATCGCCAGCCGATACGCTACCTTAGGTTCATCCCGGATCAGAATGAACATCAGAAATACGTAAGCGAACAAATATTGTGCTGTCACAATCAGCCCTCGTTCGGGGCTGCTGTGCAAGAGGCTCCCGATCATCAGCCCGACGAACAAGAGCGTGAACGCGATAAGCCAAAATGGCGTTGCCTTGCCGAGCGGATTACTCCAAATCCGTCCAGTTAAAAAAAGAAGAGAAAGACTGAGACAGAAAAAGAAATCGCTAAGCGTAAAGAACAGTTCGGAAAACCGCAGTGTTGCATAGGGCGCTAAAAACACGCCCGTGTAGAGGACAGCACGCTCGATTGCAGGCAAGGGCGTTGTGCGCGGGTGGCTGTCAGAATGAATGTGAGGTGTCGTTGTTTTGCCGATTCCTGACACTGTCGCCTCGCGCCGCATATCGCAACTCCCGCCTCCGGGTTGTGGGCCTGCACTCGGTCAGCATCCCTACTGCCTGTCTTCGACCTCGATACAAGGACAAGGACAGGCAGCGATTCGAAGTGCTACAGCGACCCCTGAGCGCCTGATACGACGCGCGGCGCTGTGGTATCGCCCGTGCGTAACAAGTCTTCGTAGACCGCCGTGATTGCGTGCACGTGGCGCTCGATGCTGAAGCGGGCGCGTGCTTCGTTACGAGCCGTTTCCACGATGTGCGCAAGATAGCTGGGATCGCCAAAAAGCTTTAAGCAAGCACTTGCGAATTCCGACGGATCGTCCGGGCGAACGAGCATGCCCGTTTCGCCGTCCTCCACGACTTCGGGGTTGCCACCTGAGTCCGCTGCGATGACTGGCGTTCCAAGCAGCATTGCTTCGACGAGCGTCCTTCCGAGCGGTTCATTCACCGCCGTTACCAGAAGGGCATCCAGCCCCGCGATCCAAGGTTCGCTCGGATAGCGGAAACCCATGAAATGAATGCGGTCGGCCACGCCAAGGGCTTGAGCGCGCGATCTTGCTGCGTCGTCAAGCGTGTTCAGAGCATTACCAAAAAATAGCCCCGCGAATTCGATTTTCGGCTCCAGCCGCCGCAGGGCCGCGAGCACCTCGACGAAAAGGATTGGCCGCTTGCGGTCAACCAGGGTTCCGACATAACCGAGGAGTCTTGTTTCGGGCGGGCATCCGATCGTGGCGATGACGTTCTTTCGACCATCTTCACGATCGACCCCTACCGTTTTCGTGACGTCGAATGGGCTATGAACGACACTGCATTTGGCGGCGGCAGAGAAAAGCCCAGGGCGCGGCGATGCAAATTTCGAAACGGCTACCAGACGGTTCGGAAGCCAGGGCGCGATGCGCCGTAACCCGAATGAAGTCGCGTCGCCACGGTGGTGCCAGAGGTGCTTCGATCCCGCCAGTCGAGCTGCCAGGCCCCACATGAGATGTGCCCGACCGTCGTTGGTGTGCACGATTGCGACGTCTCTGGCTCGCAGATATCCGACAAGCGCTGGTAGAGTTCGAGCGACATTGAGCACTGCCGCGCCGTTGTGTGCACCGGCCCGCTCCAGGCGGTTCAGAACGGGCGCCGGTTCAAAGTCGATACTTTCACGGCGAAACAGTTCTGCCACCGGCCCCTCGGTATCATGGAGGACAACCAAGGGCGCGAAGAACGACCTCGGAAGATTTCGTATAAGTCCGAGGGCGGACAGATGGCTTCCACCTATAAAGTCCCCTATGAAAGGAAAGCACACGGTCCGCGGCCCGCCGTTACTCATCTTGGAGCTCTTTCTTCTGCAACAAGCGCCGGATCCGGGAACGTCTTGACCTCGAGCAAAACTTGCGGGCCAGCCTTTCTCAGACGGTCTCCACCGACGGGCTCGTTTGCTCGATGTCAGCAACCCAAAAGCGAAGCTTTCGGGATACCGGAATTACAGCACCTTCGACGGAGAATTGGGCGCGGCCCCCACCGACCGCACGGACAAGGCGTTCGCTTCTTTGGTCGGGCGGTCGGCGATCGCACCGTTTCCGCGGGAATGGCGCCTGATCCAGCCAGTCGCCGGAAAGCGCCGTGAGGTTATCACATAGCCCCCGTAGCCGTGGCGTCTGTGAATTTCAGGATTAACTTGGTTAATTGCAGTGCCGATCAGTGGCGCATGGTTCATCCGAAGCTGGGAAACAGCCAC
The DNA here is from genome assembly GCF_000018545.1 of Sinorhizobium fredii NGR234. NCBI lineage: Bacteria > Pseudomonadati > Pseudomonadota > Alphaproteobacteria > Hyphomicrobiales > Rhizobiaceae > Ensifer > Ensifer fredii. Next base: position 1,175,545 of record NC_012586.1, on the reverse strand, counting down.
CAACAATTGGTCCTCGGTTGTCTCGCCCCAGGAAACCGTGAGGATGACCGCGTCGACAAAGGGCGCGAGCCACGTTGCATCGCCAGAGCTGAGGACAGGCGGAGCGTGAAGCACAATGAGATCATACCCGCTCTGCTTGAGCGCCTGGATCAGTTCACAAAGTTTTTTGGAGTCAATGAGTCTGAACGGCTCCGTCATTGCCAGCGTCGCGTCAAGGAGGCCCAACCCGGGCAAGGCAGGATCCGTCTGCACAACATCGGCGAGCGTTGCTTCATTGTTGAGATAGCGCTCGAAGAGCTCGGGTGAATGCCCCACGCTTTTCAAACAGGGAACGCTGTGTTCATGGAAATCCAGGTTCACGAAGGCGGTCGGGCGGCCGTCTGCTGCTGCGGCGGTCGCAATCCCCCAGGCTGTTGATGCGTTTGCAATGTTGTGATGGCACGACGTGACCATCACAACGCGATGCAGTTTTTTTGCCTCGGAGAAGCGCGAAGCCATATAAATCGACCGCTCGGCTTCTGCAGATGCATTGCTCCAGGCTGGTACGCCTGACGACCGCTTGGTGCCCTGATACGGCAAATGCTTCGGAAGCTTGGGCACGTAGCCCAGGTTCGGCATTCGCAGGAGTTGCGCGGTGCGTTGTCCGCTGCGGATTCGCGTATCAGTTGCTTCAAACAGGAGCGCGAGCAAAAAGGCCAGCAAAGTCGAACCAGCGAATGTCGCGGGAATTATGATACCCGCTACAGGAAACGAAGGTGAATTCGGAAGTTCCGCCGCCGATACGATTCGAGCGCTTGGCTTCAGGGATTCCGCCTCAAGGTCCAACAAGATACGACGAACCTCATCCTCGATCATCCTGCGCACGCCGGCAATTTGCGAGCCGACATCAATCATCTGAGGGTGATTCTTACCGTACTTCGCGGCGATCTCGGCTCTGCTCTGCAGCAATCGGGCTTCTTCGGACCGCAATGTGACCAAAAGCGGCTGCGTCATGCTTTGCCGCAGGAACCCGACGGCCCCGCCCGTATTAAGCGCCCGTTGCTTGTCGGCGATCCGCTCGTCCTGCTTGAACTCGAGAGACGATTCAACATACAGGTTCGCAATGGTGTTGGCTATTTCCTGAGCAAGTTTGGGATCCGGACTTGATACGGTGATTTTTACCGCCAGGCTCTCCCCAGTCCGGCTGACATCGAACTGGCGCAGCAGTGACGAGATCGCGCGGTCCCGTTGCGTTTTCAGACCCGGCAGAGTCCTGACAGTCTTAGCCGACCGATCGATTCCGACAATTCCTTGAAAATATCCAAGAAAATCGCCACCGATGTCTGACGGTTGTTCGGCCGTGCGGGCATACGGGTTGAAGTTTGGGTTGTTGATGAGGTTCAATCTGTCGACGACGCGGCCAGCAAGCTGCCTGGACTGCAAGACATCCATTTCGGTTTCTGCCGCAGAGCGATCGCGGTCGAGGGATGTCAAGGAAGCATCGGTCGCAAACGGTCGAACATCTTTGCGCTCGAGCACCACGTCAGAACTGGCCGTGTAGGTTTTCGGCAGCGTGAATGATGCTATCGCAGAGAGCAAGGTGCACCCGACGATCACCGACACAAGGAGGCGCATGCGCCGTTTGACCAAGGCCCAGGCATCTAGCAGACCTACCGAATTCCCATTGCGCTGGGCCGCAAGTTCAACACTTTCTCGGTAGTGAGCGCGAGCAGATAGGCTGCCATCAGAAACGAATGTCATCGTCATGGAAACCATCAAAAGCAGAAAATTCAGCAATTTTCTCTATTTGGATAGATTAGTGAAATGTTCAATGAGGCGCAATAATTTTAGTTTCTCCGATCGCCGCAAGTAGTTTGGCATCCGGCGTAACTTATTCAATCACCTTATCTTTTTCCCCTTGTTTTTCGAAGAGGCGAGCGCGGAATTTGCTAGAATACGGCCGCTCGAAACGCGCTTCCCGACGATCACTGGGGGTTTCGCAGAACAGCCTGCCACGCAGGGCAAGGGCGGCAGCGGCATTCTCCACTCGCTCCGCAAATTACGATCCCGTTGCAGCAGAATTTCTCCACAAGGCAGACCTGAGAAGCCGGTTGTGAGGAACGATCGCCGCCGACAACAACGGGAGCATGACCTTTGTAGGCCGAAGGGCAAAAGGCCGCGCTGCCGCGGTCGAATGGCCTCGCAAAAACTGCCGAGAACGTCCGCGCTGGACACTGCGGTCATTATTGTGTTCAATGCAGCCCGCATTGGATCACATCGCTTGTTGCCCGTCGTGGCTGGTTATTCCGCGCTTTTCGATAGTTCGACCGTTGTTTGATCATGCGTATCGTTTTCGTCGGCGCCGTTGAGAGTTCCAGAATCGCCCTGGAAGCGCTCATTAAGACGGGGCGCGCTCCTGCACTGGTTATCACCCTGCCACCCGAGTTGGCCGGACGCCACTCCGATTTCGCCGATTTGGAAGTCGTCGGGCGTACCGCCGGGTGTGCCGTTTGCTTCACAACAGACATCAATCACCCCGCCGTCCTGGAGGCGATGGCTTCGGTTGAGCCCGACCTGACGTTCGTTATTGGCTGGTCGCAAATCTGCCGGCAGCCATTTCGAGATGTCGCTCGCCTGGGGACTATCGGGTTCCACCCGGCCGCCTTGCCGCGTTTGCGCGGGCGTGCGGTTATTCCCTGGACGATAATACAAGACGAACACGTGACCGGATCAACGTTGTTTTGGTTGGATGAAGGCATCGACTCCGGCCCCATCTTGCTTCAGCGGCTGTTCACCGTGGCCGCCGACGAAACCGCTCGGAGCCTCTATGCCAAGCACACGACAAATCTGAGCGAGATGGTGACTGAAGCGGTTGCACTCGTTGACACCGATAAGCCGCCTCGGATCGAGCAAGATGATGACCAGGCGAGCTATTGTGCGAGGCGAACCGCCGAAGACGGGCTCATCGACTGGAATGCACCTGCCGGCTCGATACTCCGGCTTATCCGTGCAGTCGGGGCCCCTTATCCCGGCGCGTTTTCCTTTTACGACGGCGAGAGGATCCGTATCGACGCAGCCGTACAGTTCGAAAACGCCGGGCGCTTCATCGGATTGGTGGGCCAGGTCCAATGCCATTCGGAACGCGGCTTCGTCGTCCTGTGCGGCGATGGTCAGTGCATCGATGTGCTGGCCTGGGCCTCCCCCAGTGGAAAGCGCCCGCCGGTACACGGCAAATTCCACCATGTGCCTTAGCTGACGGTGAGAGCCAGTCGTTGGAGACGGCTGTCGTATCCAGAGTGAGAAAGTCAGAGACCAATCTGGCCTTCGGCGGTGCAATTCGACATAATTCCCGCTGTTCTGCCGAATGGGGCGGGGGTTACTTGCCTGCCACTGCGCAAAGCATCCAATCTCTGGCGCAGTTCTGTAAGTGCACCTTAGTCGCTCAGGAGCTGATATGAGACTGTCGCGGGCCTTCCAGCAGCGCGCGTTCGATCCCCGCCAATGGTATGTGACCCTGAAAAGAGGAGCGTCGCGGTGAGGCGCTGGGCGTCTGCGATTGCCACAGTGCAGGCCGAAAATGCGTCGGCCGCGGCGACCAATCGACAGACCTGGATCAACACATTCCGGGCCCGCTCGGACGGCGTGATCGCCATCGCCCGGATCGTTCTGGCGATTGGCAGCCTTTGGATTACTTGGCTCGATGCCGCGGTCCGGCCGCCTCGCTCGGACCTCGTCTTCTGGCTGCTCATCGCTTATCTGGTCTACGCCACGGCAGCAGCCCTTTTCGTTTGGAAAGCCCAGGTCCATCTGGTCCGCGGCACATTCATCCGGCATTTGATCGACGTCGCCACTTTGATTGCCTTGGCTTTTCTGACAGGTCGCGTGTCCGGCCCGGTCTTCATGCTCATGCCATTTGTCCAGATGACCGCGACGCTGCACTGGCTCTGGCGCGGTGCCCTGTGGACCGGTTCCATCGGGGTTGCAGTGCTGGCATACCTGGCGCTTTCGAATACCGGCTGGCCGTTTAATTCGGACGTGGACGCTGCAGTCGCCCTGTCGTTCATTCTCTCCTTGCTGACGGCGACTATTCTTCTCACATGGCTGGGGACCCACCAGGAGGCGGTGCGTTCTCATCTATTGCGATTGGTTGAGCGGACGCCCTCAGCGCCCGAGGGGCGCGATTGGCCGGCCGAAGCGGCGTTGGACTATGCGGCGCAGATGATGCGCGTGTCCCGAGCGCTGCTGATCTGGAGTGACGGTGACGAACCCTGGACCAATCTCGCGATATGGAAGAACGGCACAAGCGAAGTCAGGCATTTGTCGCCGACCGCATACCTGCCGTGGACACCGCAGGTGCTGAAGCATGCCAGTCTTCTGATCATCGACGCAAAGCGCTCCCGAGCCCTCATTCATCGCGGCGAGGGACGCTTCGATCGATGGCGCGGAGGCGAGTTGCCAATTTCTCCGGCGCTCGTCGCCGAATTCTCGGTCGCGTCGGCAATCTCGGTGCAGTTCCACGCGAGCGATGTCGATGCGCGCCTGTTCCTCCTGGACCCGCCGGCCCCGACACTGGATGACGTCGCCATGGCGGAGATTGTCGCCGACCGATTGAAGACGCTCTTCGAGCAAGCGATCTTGCTGCGCCGTCTCAGCGATGCCGCCGCCGTCGAGGAGCGCATCAGAATTGGGCGGGACATACACGATGGCGTTCTGCAAACGCTGGCAGGAACGGCCCTGCAACTGCAAGCCTTGCGCTCGTCCAAGGCCGAGCCTGCCGAGATCGACAGGCGTCTGATGGCTATCCAAGCCATGCTTTTCGAAGAACAAAGAGATCTCCGCGCCCTCATCCGCGCACTTGAACCGGGATCCGACCATCGACACGGCGGCGACTCTCAGCTGGCGCTGCGATTGGAAGCCCTGGCCGGCCGTTTGCGGCAGCAATGGTCGATCGACTTTCGCTTCATTCTGGATCCCGAAGATCTTTGGTTGCCGGCGGCGATCATCGACGAACTGGCGCGGATGATCGCGGAGGCGACCGCCAACGCTGCGCGTCATGGGCACGCGCGAACGATCGAGGCCCGGCTGCGGCTCGATGGAGCTATGGTGGTCCTGACCGTGGACGACGACGGAACGGGCTTCGGCTTTGACCGGCCGCTCGAGCATTCCGAGCTGGAGAGCAGCAAGGTCGGCCCGCGAAGTCTGCGCGAACGCGTGGCCGCGCGGAGCGGCGAACTTTCGATCGACAAGGTGGAGCAATGGACGCGGATAACCATCAAGATCCCGGCTCATCCATGAGCCCGCGCATCGTCATCGTCGACGATCACCTGATAGTTCTGGATGCGCTATGCCTTTTGATCGCGGCCGAGTCCGATTGGCAGGTGGTTGCGAAATGCAGGACTGCCGCGGAGGCGATCGAGTTTGTCTCGACCGAGCCCGTCGATGTCGTCGTCCTCGATCTGCGGATGCCGGAAATGTCCGGACTGGATCTCGTTCGGCGCCTGCACGGCGATCGGCCAGAGCTCATTTGCGTCATTCTCACCGCCGATATCAGCGACGAGGAACTTGCCGAGGCGATGCGCAATGGCGTGCGGGGCGTCGTCCTCAAGGAACAGGCGCCGAGTGCCCTTATCGAATGCATTCGGTCGGTGATGGCAGGCGGCACATCTGTCGTGGATCAAAGTTTGAGTGCCGCGATTGAGCGGATTGGGAAACGCGACGTCGAACGTCGATCGGTCATGCAGAAATTGACGCCGCGTGAACTCGAAATATCCCGCCTTGCAGCCGAAGGTCTGCGCAGCCGGGAAATAGCCGCACGGCTCGGAATAACCCCCGGCACCGTCAAGCTCCACCTTCACAGTGTCTACAGCAAGCTCGACATCACGACCCGTGTGGAACTTGCCAATATTTCCCAGCGGCTTCAGCTCGGTTCGAATTGATCAGCACGGGCCGCCCATTGGAGGCCGGTAGGCTGTGCCGCAGTTTGCCGATCACTTTTTCTGTGCGGTTATCGGAAGGCCGGTCCCCTTCGCCGCTATCGAGCGGAGGATTTCGTTCGCAGCGAATTTGGCCCCGGCCCGACTGAAATGAGCGTCGGGCGCATACAGAAGGATAGGATCGGCTTGAGCACGCATGACCTCATGAAGATCGATGACGGGGATCGCCTCTGCCGCGGCAGCATCGAGAACCCTCCTCCTCAGTGGGTCAAAGGGCTGATCCGAGGCGAGCGGTCCAATGAAACGGTCCATCCTCGGTACGTAGACCAGTGTAAAAGTACCGCCCCAGCTGTTGGCCAGTTCTTTCGCGCGATGCAGGATCTTTCTGAACTCCGGCTTATTGCCAGCAATCTTGGGATACACCAACCCCAGTCTCGCGAGGGTTTGCTGCAGGGCGACGAAGTTGCGCAGCAAGGATGTTCGCGTGAGCAGGTCGATACTCGTCACCGGCGTATTTTTTCGCTCCGCCACGATACTACGAGCCTCGCGCATGGTTTCCTGCGCGGTCGACTGCAAACCGTAGTTGGCATCCGGCGAAAGCGCCTCCCGGAGCCAAGGAACGGCTAGTTCGCGCTCCAGATTCTCCCAGTCGTTGCCTTCAACGAAGACGATCATCACATGGCGGGGACGTAAAACTTTGCCGAAACGGCCGAGCATTGCGAGTTCGACCAGGGGACCATTTCCTCGAATGCCTATGCTTGCGGTGGTAGCGCCGCCCGCCCGCACGCTCGATGCAAGGTCCTCGCCCGGAGGCAGGCAGAAGCCTTCGACGAACGAGTCTCCGAGAAGCATCAAGTCCAGTCGACGATTGTACACATCGTCGGGATTATTGAAGCCGTACCGGTCCGCCCTGTAGCTGACGACGCCGCCCTTGGACGTGCACAGCACCACTTGTGTCGACGGAAAACCCGACAGCAGCGCCTCGGGGAGTTCGTCGGTGCCGGAAAGCCGGTTCAGGCTCCGAAGCGTGAAGCCAGGAACCATGTTCTTGTTGCGCATGAGCGTGTCGGCCTGCGCCTTGCTGAGTTGGCCAAGCATTTCCAGCCGGACGGATACGACCGAGACCGTATGCATCGCCTCAAAGAGGAAGAGACCGAGCAACACGCTCGAGGCGCAGACGCCGACAAGCGCGGAAAAGCGCGGCTTCGCGAGCAAGCCGGTGGCAATGACGGCTGCGCCCAGCAGCCCCGGGATCAGCACGTAACGGACGAAATGCGGCGTTTCAGCTGCGAACAGTTGGTAATTCAGCAGAGCGTAGATGGGACTCAGCAAAAGGTACAGCCCAGGGACTGTGCAGAGCAAGAGCCCAAGATGCCGCTTTGTCATGAGCCCTTGTCCTCCTCGCAAACCGTTCAGCAAGACATGCGCTTGCCGACCGCTCATTCAAGCGGCCGCTTCCGACTTGTCTGTTTTGACGGCTTTGGCTGATAAGAGTCTTATCTCTCGCACTTGAATTCACGCAAATGGATCGAGAATAGAACTTATGGGCAGCATTTCTGCCCCACGGAATATAAGGAGTTTTGCCGATCAAGTCTCCCCAAAAAACTCCCGGCTTGCTGGACGTTTCATTTCAGCCGCAAGCACGTTCTCGGGCGTCTATATCTAATGGCATATTGACCGGATCGGCCACCGCTAGTTCTATACCATCCGTCTCTATTATTCCTTTCAAGCAGGACGCGACGGCATTTCGCGCATATCGTATTGTAAGGATTAGCACTGGCCGCTGAGGAAGTGCACTATGAACCAGTCGCACGAATCTTTTCCCGAGCACTCCTTGGAGGGGCCGTCGAACCGCAGTTTCGGCTATACGGTCGGCGGCATCCTCCTCGCTTTAGTTCTCGCGAGATGGCTCATCAGCGGCGGGCTGACTCCGATCACGATAGGGCTTGCGATTATTGGCGGTGTCCTCATCCTGTTGGCGTTCGCCTCGCCCGACCGGCTCGCCTTGCCAAACCGGCTTTGGACCAAGCTTGGTCTGTTGCTGTTCAAGGTCGTCAATCCCGTTGTGATGCTGCTGATTTATGCGGCAGCCTTCGTTCCGATCGGACTCTTCCTGAGGTTACGCGGCTACGATCCGCTCGCCACCTCGTTCGACAAAAGCGTCGACACTTATTGGAATAAGCGTTCACCACATGAACCGGACCCGGCGACGATGCGCAATCAGTTCTGAATGCAGGCTGTTCTGAATGCAGGCAGTTCTGAAGCGAAACCGTCCGTCGGGTTATGATGGAGGAAATGCGATATGGAACTGGTACGGGAACTCTGGGCCTATATGGGCGTCCGCAAGAAGTTCTGGCTGCTGCCGATCTTCATCATACTCGGCGTCTTTGGCGGATTGATCGTGCTGACGCAGGGTACCGCGGTGGCCCCGTTCATCTACACCCTGTTCTGAGCCGAGCCATCCATGCGTATTCTCGGCATCTCGGCATTTTATCACGACAGCGCGGCTGCGATGCTCGAGGACGGCCGCATTGTTGCGGCCGCGCAGGAAGAGCGGTTCACCCGCAAGAAACACGACGCCGCGTTTCCGACCAATGCCGTGGCCTATTGCCTGGCCGCGGCCGAATGCGACATGGCGGAGGTCGACCATGTCGTTTTCTACGACAAGCCGTTCCTGAAGTTCGAGCGGCTGCTGGAGACCTATCTTGCGACAAGTCCGCGTGGCTTCCGCTCCTTCCGGATGGCGATGCCGCTCTGGATCAAGGAAAAACTGTTTCAAAAGAGACTGTTGCGCAGGGAATTGGGCAAGCGTGGCGGTTCGAAGGAATGGTCCGGTTCGCTCCTGTTCACGGAGCATCATCTGGCGCATGCGGCAAGCGCGTTCTTTCCCTCGCCCTTCCCGAGCGCCGCGGTGTTGACGATGGACGGGGTCGGGGAATGGTGCACGACATCCCTCGGCCACGGCCGCGACAGGGAGCTCGAGATCCTTAAGGAAATTCGCTTCCCGCATTCCCTGGGGCTGCTCTATTCCGCGTTCACCTACTATACCGGGTTCAGGGTGAATTCCGGCGAATACAAAGTCATGGGTTTGGCGCCGTATGGTCGTCCGCTGTTCGCGCAGAAGATACTGGATAACCTGATCGACCTGAAGGAGGATGGTTCGTTCCGTCTCGACCAGCGCTACTTTGACTACTGCACTGGTCTCACCATGACGTCGCCGGCCTTTCATCGTCTGTTCGGCGCCGAGCCGCGCAAGCCGGAATCGCCCCTGACCCGGCGCGAGATGGACCTCGCCGCTTCGATCCAGGCGGTCACCGAAGAAGTCGTCTTGAGACTTGCCCGGTTTGCCCGTCAGGAAACCGGCGAGCGCCACCTGTGTCTCGCCGGCGGCGTCGCCTTGAACTGTGTGGTGAACGGCAAGCTCCTCAGGAAGCGGATTTTCGACGACATCTGGATCCAGCCAGCGGCGGGCGATGCGGGGGGCGCAGTCGGTGCGGCCCTGGCGGCTTGGCACGGCTATCTCGGAAAGACGCGCGTTCTCGACGGAAAAGACCGTATGGCCGGCGCCTATCTCGGTCCAGCCTTTGAACAGCACGACATCGAGAAGCGGCTGACGGCCGCCGGCGCCGTTTACACCGTCCTGACCGACGACGAGGTGATCGCGCACACCGTCGACGCGCTGGTGGATGAGAAGGCGGTCGGATGGATGCAGGGGCGCATGGAGTTTGGACCGCGGGCCCTTGGCGGAAGGTCGATCTTGGGCGATCCTCGCTCGCCGACGATGCAAAAGACGCTCAATCTCAAGGTCAAATACCGCGAAAGCTTCCGTCCCTTTGCCCCTTCAGTGCGGCGCGAGGATGTGGCGGAATGGTTCGATATCGACACCGACAGTCCTTACATGCTGCTCGTGGCCGACGTGCTCGACCGGCGGAAAGTGCCCCTCGGTCCTGACGAGGCGGCATTGTTCGGCATAGACCGCCTGAACGTTCCAAGATCGGAGATCCCGGCCGTTACGCACGTCGACTATTCGGCCCGGGTGCAGACGGTGCATCAGGACACCAATCCACGCTATTGGGCGCTGCTGAGCGCGTTCAAGGAGCGAACGGGCTGTCCCGTACTGGTCAATACCAGCTTCAACGTCCGCGGCGAGCCGATCATCTGCACCCCGGAGGATGCGTTCCACTGTTTCATGGGCACCGAGATCGAATGCCTCACCGTCGGCAACTGCTTTCTGAGGAAAGAAGATCAGCCGTCACACCTGCGGCAGGACTATAAAGCGCAATTCGAGCTCGACTAGATCGCGGCTCTTTCCGAACGTCGACGATCTGGCCGCAAAGTGGGCCTGCCAATCACGCCGAAGAATCGGAAAGTTCTTTAGACTGCGGCCTTCGCCGGATGCTTGGCTGTCGTGTCCCTCGCACCCCAGCGGACGCGGTTCATTGCCGGGAAAGGCATGACAACATGAGGCTCGGAAGGCATTGGCGCGCGCACGTCCTTTTCGGACAGAAGGGTGCGACTTTCCAGTCTTGGAATGGCGGTGGCGGCCGAACGGACGAGGCTCGGTGCGATGCCGTAGAGAGCTGTCAGTCGACGGAAGGTCTCGGTCGCGGCATAAATCTCATCGGCGCATCGTACGGCTTCGCAGACGCGCGCCTTGTCGTTGATGCTGACATACAGCACGCCAGGTATCGACAACGGAAGCGTCGTCACGATCGGGTCCAGCACCAGATTGATCGCCTGGGGGGTGACACCATTGAGCACATAGACCACGGCACCAGCCTGGCTTGCCCAATAGCCGACCACGATCAGTTCAATAGGCAGCCGCCCGCCGGACTCGGCAATCTCTATAACCCTTCGTGCTTGCATGTTTCCGCCCACCTCGGTGAAAAAAGAGGGGCTGACGCCATGACCGTTCCGGCTATGTGCCGGATGGCGCGTGATCGATTACAATCTCGTTGAAAGCTTGAATGTCTAAGCTTCAAGTACGCGGGATAGACTATCTTCTTCATCCGCGTTGCACCATATGCCTTTGGATATAGGGGCACGCCGAGTTGCGCGCTGTTCTCATGAGATCCAGATTCGCCCCAAAAATCGCGGCGCAGATCCGGTCGACGGGCGCTATTTTTCGATAGGCGAATCAGGCGCTGGCGTCCGCCTCTGACCACTCCGGCGCCGACATGCTTTTATCCTTGGATCGGCTGCGATTTAAGGAAACATGCAGTCGGCAATGCCAGATTCGCCACTTTGCCGGCAGCCTGCATGCGGGAGACGCTCGACCACGCAGCGGCCAGTCAACTTTTGTGAAAACGATAGGCCGATGCACCGAAGACTATTTACAATCAGTTAATTACGTGTTTCTTATTAACCGTCATTTTGTCGCGATCTAGCCCACCGCGACGAGTACTCTTTTGTCCAATTTGATTTATCAAGCCTTTCGAGCTGGTCAACGACAAAACTTACAGACGCACCGTTCCTGACCCTCATTAACCTTCTTGAGGGAGGTGCGGTTTTCGTTTGGCTGGACGGCAGGCTTGCGGATATTAGGAAAGGGCCGTCATGCAGCGTTTTTACGACGCCGCGAAGGCAGTGCGCGATAGTTTCCTAATGTTGCCGAGACGCGGAGCGCTAAGATCATCGGCCAAGATGCTGCTGCCGGTATTCGGCGCCGGCCTCGACATCGGGTATCGGCGTCTACGAGGAGCCGTCTTCAGCGTTCAGAAATACCCGGCCCTCTATGTTGCCGACCTTGGCTCCGCAGGCGTGGCGCTCGCCGTGGCGCTGTTGCTGCGTTACGGCTTTGCCGAGCTGAGCGCGAGGCCTGAAACCGCCTCTGTGCTGCTGTGGTCCGGTGCCCAGTATATCGCCATTTGCGCCTTCGTTTTCCCCCTGTCCGGCCTCTACAGCCGAAACTGGAAATATGGCTCCATCTCCGATCTCCTGATCATTCTTCGCGCAGTCCTCGTGACGTCTCTATTGCTCATCTCGCTCCTGTTCTTTTCGACGAGACTGGTCGATATGCCGCGAACCGTCGTGCCGATGCAGTCGCTCCTTCTGATCGCCTTCCTCGCGGCCGCGCGGCTCAGCTTTCGTGCCGAGGAAATCCCACTGGCGCGGCCCGTTTTCAAGAACGGGCGCAACAAGGGGGCGGACGAACACCACGTCCCGCTGCTGCTCGTCGGAGCGGGCGACGCCGCCGAGCTTTACCTGCGCGCACTCGCCCGGGATCCGAATGCCACTCATGTACCGGTGGCCTGCCTCGACAAAAATGCGGACCAGATCGGAATGAGCCTTCGTGGCGTGCCGATCGCGGGCCGGGTCGAGGATTTCGAACAGGTCGTGGCGGAACTCGAGCAGATCAACAAGCGGCCGCGTCACGTCGTGTTCACCGAAGCGCCGGCGAATTTCGGCGAAACCGCGTCGGACGCGCTGCTGCAGTCGGCCGATAGGCTCGGCATTGCAGTGTCGCGCCTGTCGCAGCTGACCGAACTCAAGCACGCCAAGGGAGACAATCCCTACGAACTGCGGTCGATCGAGCTCACCGACCTCCTGGAGCGCCCGCAAGCGGCGCTCGATTGCGAGGCGATCGCCCGTCTCGTTCGTGGCCGGCGCGTGCTGATCACCGGGGCCGGCGGATCGATCGGCAGCGAGCTGACCACGCAAGTCGCCGCATGCGAGCCGGCGGAGATCGTGCTGGTCGACAATTCGGAATACAATCTTTATTCGATCGACATGACGCTCACCGAGACCTTCCCGAAGCTGTCACCGTCGAGTTACCTTTGCAGCGTCCGGCGCAGCCAGCGCGTCGAGGAAATATTCAAGCGGCACCGGCCCGAGCTGGTCTTCCATGCTGCAGCCCTCAAGCATGTGCCTATGGTGCAGATGAATCCCTGCGAGGGCGTCCTCACGAACGTCATCGGCACTATGAACGTTGCCAATGCGGCAAAGAAATACGGCACCCTTGCCATGGTCCAGGTATCGACCGACAAGGTTGTGAACTCGACAAGCGTCATGGGGGGGACGAAGCGCCTCGCGGAGCTCTATTGCCAGGCGCTCGACCTGGACGGCCTCCAAACCGGCAAAGGTCCGCGGTTCATGACAGTTCGCTTCGGCAACGTGCTGGGATCGAGCGGATCGCTGATCCCGCTGTTCAAGCGTCAGCTTGCAAGAGGCGGCCCATTGACCGTCACCGATCCATGTATGACGCGCTTTTTCATGACGATCCGTGAGGCCGTGGAACTGACGCTGCAGGCCTCGGCCTACGGCTTTGAAAAACAACTCGGACAGGGAGAGATTTTCGTTCTCGACATGGGCGAGCCGGTCAAGATCGTCGACATTGCGCGCCGGATGATCCGGCTGGCCGGTTTTACCCCGGACCAGGACATCGAGATCAAGATCATCGGTTGCCGGCCGGGGGAGAAGCTCTACGAGGAACTTTTCGACGAGAGCGACAAGCGCACGACGTCTCCGGTGCCGGGCGTTCTGGGTGCGGTTCCGGAGCCCATTCCCTTGTCCACTTTGCGGGACGCCTTCACTCGTCTGCAGCGCTATGCGGAGCGGGGCAACGATCCGGCCGTCGGGGCGGTCATGCGCGAACTGCTGCCGCGCTACGAACACGATGCCGGCAATACGAAGCCTCGCGCCATGAAGAAGAAGCGGAGCCGGCTCCAGCCGCATAGCCGCAGCAAGGCCGCGGCTCCACGGCGGCAAGTCTACCAAAGGAGCGCCCGCGGCGGGCTTCGGTTGCCGGATTAGTTGAAAAATGGAAGCGCGGTGAGGTCAGCCTTGAGTTCCGCTGAGCATTTTGCCCGCATGCAAACCGAGGAGATAGCCCGCGTAACGGGACCTTCCGGTGTTGCACAGCCTCCGACGCGCCGACGCGTGATCGCCGTCGTCGCAAGCCTGACAGCGTCTCTTACGATTTTTCGGCTGGAGTTGCTGAAGCGATTGGTCGGCGCCGGACACGAGGTGATAGCCTTCGCTCCGGAGCAGGATCCGCGTGTCGAGCAGGCGCTCACTGAGATCGGCGTGCGCTTCATTCGCATTCCCATGGTGCGCACCGGTCTCAATCCGCTCGAGGATATCCGGACCTTTTGGTCGCTGCGGCGACACTTCAAGCGGCTGAAGCCGGACATGGTCCTGCCCTACACGATGAAGCCGATCATCTATGCCGGCATCGCCGCTCGAACGCTCGGGATCAGGGAACAGTGTTTCCTCGTCACGGGCCTTGGCCACATTTTTTCCGAAACTGGCGGCCGCTCGTTCAAAGCATTGGCCATTCGCCACCTGTGCGTCCGGCTGTATCGCCTGGCGTTCAAACGCGCGCGGGTCGTTTTTGTCTATAACGACGCGGATGCGGAAGACATTCGCCGCTACCGTATGTTGCCGGACGCTTTGACGCCGACGATGGTTCCAGGATCCGGCGTCGATCTGGAGCATTTTGCTTTCGCGCGAGCGGCTCCCGGCGGGCCCGTCTTCCTTATGGTCGCACGGCTCCTGCGCGACAAGGGCGTGGTGGAATATGTCGAAGCCGCAAGGATCGTGCGCCGCATTTTCCCCGATGCCCGATTTCAACTGCTCGGTCACTTCGACAGCAATCCGACGGCAATCTCGCGCCAAGAGATCAACGGTTGGGTCGGGGAAGGAATACTGGAGTATCTTGGCACCACCGACGACGTGCGCCCTTACTTGGCGGCATGCAATGTCTTCGTGCTGCCTTCCTACTATCGCGAAGGCATTCCGCGGAGCATCCTCGAAGCGCTGGCGGTCGGAAGACCGGTGATCACGACCGATCTGCCGGGCTGCCGCGATACCGTGCAGCCGGGTGTGAACGGCATGACCGTGAAGCCTCTCGATGTCGCCGCCCTTGCCGACGCGATGACGTCGTTTGCGCGCGATCCGGATCTCGCCGAAAAAATGGGCCGGCGCTCGCGGGAACTCGCCGAAAGCAGATTTGACGTGCACATGATCAACCGAATTCTCTTTGCCGGCATGGGCTTGGCCGTTTGACAGACGTTCAGGGCGCAGCGATCGTTCCTTCGCGAGATCCATGGGCAGCGCCGAACGCAGGGCCGCGGCGATGATAATGCATGTCATTACCAACTTCACGGCCAGTGCCGGCGCCGAGACCATGCTGGCACGGCTGCTTCACGGTTGCACAGATGAGCGCATCGTCGTCGTTTCGCTGATCGGTGTCTCGGATCGGAACCGCAATCTCGCTGACAATCCGAGAGTTGCCTATGTATCGCTGGACGCCTCGTCCCCCGCCGCGCTTCCGGGCGCGATCCTGCGGCTCGCCCGGCTTATCCGCAAGGAACATCCCGATGTAATCTTGTGCTGGATGTACCACGCGATGATCGTTGGCATGATCGCGGCCCAGATGGCCCGATCCGGAGCAGCGGTTTACTGGAACATTCGCCAGTCCTTGGACGATCCCGCCTCTCTTACGCGCAGTTCGCGCCTCGCAATTTTCGGGGCAAAGCTTTTGTCGAGCCGGCCGGCCGGCATCATCTACAACAGCGCGCGCGCCCTCGAGTTGCATCGGGGCTACGGCTACGCAAATCGGAACATGGTCGTCATCGCCAACGGCTTCGAGTTGCCGCGGATCGATCCGACAGGGGCGACGACGGCCCTCCGGATCGGCATCGTCGGCCGATTTCATCCGCAGAAGGATCACGGCACGTTCTTCAAGGCGGTGGCTGCCGTGCGCAAGACGCATCCGCAGGCGCTCTTTTCCGCGGCCGGCAACGGGCTTTCCCGCGACAACCGCGCTGTGATCGACTTGATGGAGGAGGCGGGCTTGCCCGAGCATGCCGTCGATCTCAGGGGCGAGATCTCCGACATGCCCTCCTACTACCGCAGCATCGACGCCTTGGTGCTGTCGTCGAGGACCGAGGGCTTTCCGAACGTGATTGCGGAGGCCATGAGTTACGCCAAGCCGATCGTGACGACCGATGTCGGCGACGCCGCCACGGTCGCCGGAAGTGCCGGCATTGCCGTCCCCCCACGTGATCCGGATGCGCTCGCCGGGGCGATCCGCGAAATCCTCGATCTTTCCCCGACCGAATATGCCCGCTATGCTCGCAACGCCCGAGAGCGGGTCGAAAATGAGTACGCGATCGCCGCGATCAGGGCAAAATATGCAAATTTTCTAAGGCGTTAAACTCCGCGTTGATGAAGTTTTATTCCTTAAGCCCATTTCATTCAACAGAAGAAGCAAGAATTTCCACCCTTACTGCCTCGAATTCAGTTGTGAACACCATTGAACATTTCTAGAATAGGTAGTATAAGCCATTGCTCCCGATACAACTGTACGCCTACATTGGACCCGAGATCATTTTCGCGCCCCATTCTGAAATTATCCGCCCTCCTGCAACTGCTAGGAGATCATGATGATTTTTAAGGGAACCAACCTCACCGATACGATTCTCGGCACTCTCTATGACGACGAGCTCTGGGGCTATGCCGGCGACGATTACCTCGACGGTCGCGAAGGCAATGACAGGTTTTTCGGTGGGCTCGGCAACGATCACATCAAGGCGGGACTCGGTGACGACTATGCCGAAGGCGGCGACGGCAACGACCGCATTGAGGGTGGGCTTGGGACCGATACGCTCTTCGGTGGCCTGGGCAACGATATTTTCGAAGGCGGTGACGGCAACGACACCATCGATGGTGGTGACGGCCACGATCACATCCTGGGCGACGGCGGAAACGACAAGATCTACGGTGGAGCAGGCGAAGAATATATCGACGCAGGCTACGGCGATGACATCATCTATGCCGGCTCGGGAAATGACGGCTTCAACAATCGCATCGATCCGGCAACTGGAAAGCTAACGCAGCAGGCTGTCTCGGGCGGCGCCGGCAACGATACCATCTATGGAGAAGAGGGCAATGACGCCCTGAAAGGCCAGTCGGGGCACGACCGCGTCTATGGCGGAATCGGCGACGACATCGTCGATGGCGGCGACGGGAACAACTATCTCGACGGCGGCGACGGCAATGACGTGCTCGATTCCGAAAACGGCATCGACGAAGCCCACGGCGGCATCGGCAACGACAGGATCGCGGTCGGTGACGGCAACGACATCGCCTTCGGGGATGACGGCGACGACATCCTGTCTGGCGAAGGCGGCACCGACTCGCTCAGGGGCGGCAACGGTATCGACCTCATCTATGCCGGCGATGGCAATGACACCCTGCGCGGTGACGCCGGAAAGGACACCCTCATCGGTGAAGCAGGAAGCGACATCCTTTGGGGCGGTGCCGACTCCGACCGTTTCGTCTTCAAGGCGACCCCCGCGCTCAGCGGCCAGGACACGATCATGGATTTTCAGGATGGCGTGGACTTTCTCGTCATCGAGAAGCTCGGCGTCACGCAGTATTCAAGCTCTGGCGGCAATGGCACTATCTATGCCTACAACACCACCGACGGCGACGTGTTGCTCAAGGGTCTCAACGCCGCGGGCAACGCCTTCTCGATCCTCGTGGACGATCCGAACGGCAGTCTCTCGGCGGCCAACTTTTCGAGGAGTGACTTCATTTTTGCCTGACGCGGATTGCCCGCTGGATGCCGAAGGATAGCGGCATGCAGGAGGCGATGTGAAACGCAACAGATCTGCGCAGCCGTTCGGCTGCGCAGATCTGTGAAGGCGCAGGGACCCGCCCGCATCGCTAACGGCAGTTTTGTTCGACCGTGTCCTCGAACTGCCCAAACCCGGTCTCCGTCTTCCAAGCTTCGATGCCCTCGCGAAAAGATCGGGGCCGGTAATCGAGAAGCTTCGCTGCCTTGGCGACCTCGAGCGCCCTGAACCCTCGAGCAGCCGCATCGCTACCGCCAGCCTCGACCCCGACGAGGAATCGGTCTGCCCCGACGACATCTGCAACCGTCAGCGCCGCTTCCAGGGACGTGCAGGAGCGACCGCTTCCGGCATTGAAAACACCGTCCACGCTCTTCTCCACCGCCCCGAGCGCCAGCGTCACGACGTCGTCGACATAAACGAGGTCGACGCTGTATTGCCCGCCGTCGGCTATGATCAAGGAGCGCCCGCCCAAGAGTGTCCGCAGAAAGGCAGGCACCATTCCCGTGGCGTGCATGCCCGGGCCATAGACGGACGCGAGGCGGAGGACCGTCACCGGCATCGCATTTGCCTTGCCGAAAGCGATCAGGCAAATCTCGGCAGAGAGCTTGCTCGCCAAATAGTAGCTGGCGCGATGGGGAAAAGTGGCGCTCGTTTCCGATGCCGGACCGGCATCCGGCGCATAGACTTGCGCGGATCCGAAGAAAACCAGCCGCTTCACGCCCTGGGAAGCGGCCTCCATTGCGACCTGCAGGGCGCCGTTGGTATTGATCTCGAAACACCTGGCGGCCTCGCGGGCGTCGCTGAAATCGGCCGGAACGTAGGCGGCGAGATGAAGCAGGGCATCCGCTTGCCCTACCACGGGCAGGGGGGAGCCGACCGACCATCTCTCGAGCCGCAAGCGAGAATCATTGCGCGCGGCGACCCGCTCGGGATCGCGCACAAGCGCGGCGACGGCATAGCCTCGGGCAAGTGCATGCTCAATAACCCTCGCGCCGACAAAGCCGGTAGCGCCGGTTACCACCAGTTGCTTCGTACACACGGCCGATCTCTTTCCTCATGCTTTTTCTTCCAGACGAGCCGAGGCCGTCACCAGGTCGCCGGATTTGACGACGGTTTCCGACCAGTGCCGCAATATGGTTACCGGCGTGATTTCCGGCTGAACGACCGGTTCGCCGAACAGCAAATGCCGGATGCACATCTCCACTTCGTTGAAGCCGGCGTGGATCCTCACCGCCGTCGTGCCCGAAAACCGCGCGTTGATCTCGAAGATCCTCGGAACACCGTCGTCGAGGCGGAACTGGAAGTTTGCTGGCCCGTAGGCGCCGAGGGCGTCTGCGGCCTGCACCATTGCCTCGTTGAGGTCGGGAAACGGCTCGGCAAAGGCGCGGTAGGTATTGCCGTCGCGCAGATCCCGGCGCATCACGATCGTCGCGCGACATTTCCCGTCGAAGGTGAGTGTCCCGGCCGTGTATTCGGTCGCATCGGAGCCTACATATTTCTGAATGACGATGCCGGGCTGCTCGGCTATTGCGCGCCTTAGCTGGTCTCGATCGCGGACGATGCCGAAGCCGATCGACCTGGCGCCGATCCTCGGTTTGACGATGAGCGGAAAGCCGCACCCCTCGATGAGCGCCTCCTCATCGCCTGGCAGGCAGGAGGGAACGAAGCCCAGTCCCCGTTCCCGGAGGAACGCGGAGGTGAGCCACTTGTCGTTGGCGATGGATACGACATGTGGCGAACTGATGATCACCTTGATCCCGTAGGTGCTCTCGATCGCTTCGCGGTTGGCTGAAAGGATCGGCAGTTCCACGTCGGTTCCGGGAATGAGGATGTCGGGCCGCTCCGTGCGCAGCAGGTCGCCCAGCCTGTCCAGGTATTCAGGGTCCTTCGCCATTGGGACAAGATAGGCGGCATCGCCCCAGTAGAGCCCGGCCGAGAGCGGGCTAGGGTCCACCACGATAATGGTCGCTCGAAGCGTGGAGCGCCGCAAGGCGCGAATGATGCCCTGTCCGAGGAGGGCGCCCGCGCCCGTGATGAAGGCCTTCATGTCAGCCCTACCCCCAGTTCGAGAAGCCTGTCGCGGCAACGCCCCAAGTCACTCAGCTTGTGCGCATCGGAACCGATCGAGACAAACGGATTGATGTCGTCGCACAACGCCAGGAACCCCGGCATATCGATCAGGTACGAGGAGTTGATCTCGATGGCGATCCCGCGCTCGAGCGTCGCCGTCATCAGGGTGCGAAAGTAGTTCTCCGGAAACCGGCCATATCGCCTGAGGCTCATCCCACCCGGATGTCCGAGCACGTCGATCGGCGCGTTCGCAATCATGCCTGTCGACAGCCGGAATTCGATTTCGGCCGTCTCCTCGAATGACAACCGCTTGAAATCGAGATAGCCGCCCTCACCGTCCGGCAAGCGGTGGACGACGCCAAGAACGATATCGCAGGCGTCGAGCACGGACTGCGACACATCGAGCCGCCCATTGTCGTCCATGGCTTTCGTCTCGCAACCGACATAGACGCGCATAGCGCCGACGCAATCCACAGCCGAAAGAATCTCGGCCTTGAACTCGGGAAACCAGGATGTGTCTTCTCGGACATGCTCCGTGAAGGCGAGTTCGGCGAGGCCGCGTTCCTTGGCCGTCTGCAGCACCTCGAGCACTGTCGCCTCCCCATCGGTCCAGTTGGTATGAACCTGGAGTTCGACATTCACTTGCTCACGGCCGAGATCCCGAAAGCGGGAGAACACCGGCTTGCCGCTATCCGTCTTTCGTTGCGGTTCCATGCTTTTCATTGCGCCCTTGATAAGCGTCCTTCCGTTTCCATCAGCCGGAACGCATCCAGCGATCGTGCCACAGGTTGAACATCAGCACCGCCCACAATTGCGGACCCCAGTCGCGGCGGCCGGCAAGGTGTGCCTTCCAGCGACTGACGATCGGATCGGCGCGGAAGATCCCATCACGCTGCAGGCGGGACGGAGACAGCATCTCTTCCGCCCAGGCGCGCAGCGGTCCGCGCAACCAGGCGTTGACGGGGACGCCGAATCCGCGTTTTGAAAGATTTATGAATTGTTCCGGCAGCCTTCGGGACAAGAGCGCGCGCAGCGCCGGCTTGCCCGGGGCTTCGGCAAAACACAACGCCCTCGGCGCACGCCAGGCCAGTTCGACGAAGCGGTAATCGAGCAGCGGTGCCCGCATCTCCAGGCCCACCGCCATCGACGCTCGGTCCATCTTCACGAGGATATCGTCCGGCAGATAGTCGACCATGTCGCTGTACATCATTCTGTCGACTGCGCCGAGGCAAGCCGGTATCCGCTTCGCGGTCATTGCGGTCGGAGGCTCCGCCCCGCCGAACACGACTTCGGCCGGATGCGACCAGAGCGAGCGAAAGTCCAGGTAGCGGGCGTCCGGGTCTTCGATCTCCAGGAGCTCGGCAAGTCTTCTTAGCCGTTTGCCGGTCACTTCGTCCTGAAGCGAAGACGGACGCGCATGGCGAGCCGCCGCAGCAGCAAATTCCAGCGCCCAGTGAGGCGCGTGCCTTGCCGCCCGCAGGGCGACGGCAGGCGTTTTCCTCGCCAGCCGGTCGAAGGCGAGCATTTGCCGATAGCGTTTGTAGCCGCCGAAGAACTCGTCGCCGCCATCACCCGAGAGCGCCACCGTTACGGTCCTTCGCGCCAGCTTCGATACGAGCAGCGTCGGAATCTGGGAAGGATCGGCGAAGGGCTCGTCATACACATCCGGCAACTCTGTCACGACGCGCAGTGCCGTGTCGGGCTCTGCCGTGATCTCCGTATGATCGGTGCCGAGCTGCCTGGCGATGCCTGACGCCAGATCCGCCTCGTTATACTGCTCCTCCAGGAAGCGCACGGTATAGGTTTTCACACGCGAGGTCGAAACCTCCTGCATGACGGCCGACACCAAGGAAGAGTCGACGCCGCTGGAAAGGAGGGCTCCCACCGGCACGTCGGAGACAAGGCGCTCGCTCACCGCCCGTTTCAATTCGGCGTCGAGCGCGTCCAAGGCTTCGTCCGGGCATTCGATCCGCTCCGCATAGCCTCGTTCCGCCGCCTCGAACGCATCCCAATAGCTCTTGACCCCGCCCAGGGCGGCCGAGGCCGACGCCGGCGGCGTGTCGACCGAGAGGCTCAGCCAGGAGCCATGCGGAAGCTTGAAGATGCCGCGGTAGATCGAATAAGGCGTCGGCACGTAGCCGTATCGCAAGAAAAGCGTCGACGCCTCCGGGTCTACCTCGACGGAGCGGAAGGACGGATGCGCCCGGATGCTTTTCAACTCGGAGCCGAAGGCAACGCCACGCTTGGATACGCCGATGTACAGCGGCTTCTTGCCGATACGGTCGCGGGCGAAGATGATCTGTCGCGTGGCGCTGTCGTAAAGCGCAAAGGCGAACATGCCGTTGCAGCGCTGCAATGCTCCTGCCAGGCCGTAAGTCTCGATCGCCTCCAGGAGCACTTCGGTATCGGAGTGGCCGCGGAAGCGAGCGCCCTGCTCCTCCAATGCGGCCCGCAGGCGAAGGAATCCGTAGACTTCCCCATTGAAGACGATCGAGTAGCGGCCGCTGCTCGAATGCATAGGCTGGGCCCCCGTGGGGGAGAGATCAATGATGGACAGGCGACGGTGTCCGAGACCTACACGGCCATCGCGATCGAGCCATGTAGCCGAAGCATCCGGCCCGCGGTGAGCGAGGGCGTCCGTCATGCGCGTCAATATCTGCGCCACGTCATCCCGACCGCGCTGCGCATAATCTATCAGGCCGGCAATTCCACACATGAGAATTTCCTCTTGGCCGGTGCCTGCGAACCGCCGGCGGTCCTAAGGAACCGTCAACGGAGACATATCCGCCCAGGCGACGAAATGCGGATTTGCGAAGTCGCTGTCGTCAGCCTGCTTCATCTTGCCGTAAGGCAGGCGCGAACCGTCCAACCGGACGACCGACCCGCCGGCGGCGTTGAGCACCGCATGGCCCGCCGCCGTGTCCCATTCCATGGTCCGGCCGAAACGCGGATAGACATCCGCCCTGCCTTCGGCGAGCAGGCAGAACTTGAGCGACGAGCCGACGGAGGTACAATCCTTGACGCCGTGGCCGGCGAGGAACGCCTCGGTCTCGGAGCAGTTGTGGGAGCGGCTGGCGACAGCGGTCAGCGCCGGGCCACGGGGCCGCACCCGGATCGCCTGCCGATGTCCAACCATGGCGCCGGCGCCGAAGACGAGCTTCTCGGCCCGGCCTTTGTCGGCGACATAGGCGCAACGCTGCGCCGGGGCATAGACGACGCCGGCTACGGGAAGGTTGCCCTCGACAAGGGCGATATTGACGGTGAAGTCGTCGCGCCGGTTGATGAATTCCTTCGTGCCGTCGAGCGGATCGACCAGGAAGAACGTGCCACAACTGATATCGGGGACGCAGCCTGAGGCGACGGCCTCCTCGGCAACGACCGGAATGTGCGGGAAGGCTGCCGCCAGGTGGCCGAGAATGATGGCTTCGGCTCGCTCATCCGCCTCGGTCACCGGTGAATGATCATCCTTGTAGCACACGGTCGGACCCGCCTCGTAGACGGCGAGGATCGACGCGCCGGCCTCGAGCGCGATACGCTCGAAGAGTTCGCAAAGGGGCGTCATCTATCCTCCATTTGTCTGTCGAGGAATGCCTCGATCTTCAGGGCAAGGGCAGTCGGGTCCGCCTCGACCGTCTTCAGATGCAGTTCCGGGTTTTCGGGCATTTCGTAGGGCGAAGAAACGCCGGTAAAGTTGGCGATCTTGCCGGCCAACGCCTTTTCGTAAAGCCCCTTCGGGTCGCGTCGCGCGCATTCCTCGAGCGGCGTGTCGACGAAAATTTCGATGAACTCGCCCTCCTCCATCAATTCGCGCGCCATCCGGCGCTCGCCGCGGAACGGCGAAATGAACGAGACAAGCACGATCAGCCCGGCATCGGCCATCAGCTTGGCGACCTCGGCAACACGGCGGATATTCTCGACGCGATCGGCTTCGGTGAAGCCAAGGTCGCGGTTGAGCCCGTGGCGCACATTGTCGCCGTCGAGCATGTAGGTGTGCTTGCCGCGGGCATGCAGGAGCCGGTCGAGCGCGTTGGCGATCGTTGACTTGCCCGAACCGGAAAGACCGGTGAACCACAGGACGGCCGGGCGCTGGCTCTTCATTGCCGAACGCGCCGCCTTGTTCACGTCGGTCGCCTGCCAATGCACGTTGTCGGCGCGCCTGAGCGGGAAATCGATCATGCCAGCGCCGACCGTCGCGTTGGTGGCCCGGTCGACGAAGACGAAATTGCCGGTCGCCCTGTTGTCCTTGTAGGCGTCGAAGACGATCGGCGCCTGCGTCGAGATGTTGCAGACGCCCACTTCGTTCATCTGCAAGGACTTCGCCGCCTCGCGGGCAAAACTGTTGATGCTCACCCGATGCTTGAGCGTCGTAACCGTCGCGCTGACGCTGTCCGTCTCGGTCCTGAGAATATAGCTGCGCCCGGGCAGCATTGGACTGGCATCGAACCAGATGACATGTGCCTGGAACTGGTCCGCCACGAAGGGCCGCGCGGCAGGTGACACCAGCATGTTGCCGCGCGCGGCGTCGACCTCGTTGGCAAGGACGAGCGTTACAGCCTCGCCCTCGGCGGCCGTCACCAGATTGCCGTCGAAGGTGACGATCGCCTTGACCGACGAGTGCTGCCCGGATTTCGCGACGACGACCGGATCGCCGACCGAGATCCGGCCGGAAGCGATCTGCCCGGCATAGCCGCGGAAATCGGCGTTGGGGCGCATGACCAGTTGCACCGGGAGGCGGAAGGGTCTCTCCGCCTCGGGTGGATCGAGTTGCACCGTCTCCAGGTATTCGAGGAGCGCCGGCCCCTTGTACCAGGGCGTGTTCTGCGATGCCGAAATGACGTTGTCGCCGAACCGCGCCGAGATGGGGATCGGCTGGATGCTGACAAAGCCGAGTTTCTTCGCGAAAGCCCGATAATCGCGGGCGATCGCGTCGAAGACCGATTGACGGAATTCGACGAGGTCGAACTTGTTGACCGCCAGGACGACATGGCGGATGCCGAGCAGCGAAGCGATATAGGAATGGCGCCGGGTCTGCGTGAGAATTCCCTGGTGGCTATCGATGAGGATGACGGCGAGATCGGCTGTCGAAGCGCCGGTTACCATGTTGCGGGTATATTCCTCGTGGCCAGGCGTGTCGGCAACGATGAATTTGCGCTTCGCCGTGGCGAAATAGCGGTAGGCGACGTCGATGGTGATGCCCTGCTCGCGCTCGGCCTCGAGCCCGTCGAGCAGCAAAGCAAGGTCGACTTCCTCGCCATTGGCGCCGGCCGAAGTACCGACCCGGCCGAGATTCGCCAACTGGTCCTCGAAGATCAGCTTGGCATCGACGAGCAGACGGCCGATCAGCGTCGACTTGCCATCGTCGACGGAGCCGCAGGTGATGAAGCGCAGCACCGACTTGCCGTCGTGATCGGCGAGATGCGCCGCCAGGTCGTGTGGCGGCACTGATTGAAGATACGACATCAGAAGTACCCCTCGCGCTTCTTTTTCTCCATGGCGCCGGCCTCGTCCGTGTCGATCAGCCGACTCAGCCGTTCGGAGGTGCGCACCGTCAGCATTTCGCGCAATATGTCCGGAACCGTGGCAGCCTCGGAATCGAACGCGCCGGTCAGTGGATAACAACCGAGGGTACGGAAGCGGACCATCCGGTCCATCACCTCTTCGCCCGGTGCGAGCGGCATGCGATCGTCGTCGACCATGATCAGCATGCCGTCGCGGCTCACCACCGGCCGGCGCGCCGCAAAATAGAGCGGCACGATCGGGATGTTTTCCTGAAGGATGTATTGCCAGATATCGAACTCGGTCCAATTGGAGAGGGGAAACACCCGCATCGTCTCGCCGGCGCCGACGCGGGTGTTGTAGGTCTTCCACATCTCGGGCCGCTGGCGCTTCGGGTCCCAGCCATGCTGGGCGTTGCGGATCGAGAACATGCGCTCCTTGGCGCGCGACTTCTCCTCGTCCCGCCGAGCGCCGGCGAGCGCCGCGTCGAACCGGTAGTTCTCCAGGGCCTGCCTGAGTGCCATGGTCTTCATGACGTGAGTGTGCAGGTTGGAGCCGTGCGTAAACGGGCCGATGCCCTGGTCGACGCCGTCCTGGTTGGTATGCACGAGAAGATTGAAGCCGAGCTCCCGCGCCATCCGATCGCGAAACGCGATCATCTCCCGGAACTTCCACGTCGTGTCCACATGCAGGAATGGAAACGGCGGCTTTGCCGGGTAGAACGCCTTCAGCGCCAGATGCAGGAGTACGGACGAGTCCTTTCCGATCGAGTAGAGGACAACCGGGTTAGAGAATGTCGCGACTACTTCTCGAAGGACATGAATGGCTTCAGCTTCAAGTCGCCGAAGGTTGGCAAGAGACATGCCGCAACCCCTCTGACTTTCTCAAAATGAAACTTTTCTCTATGCATTTATCGAATGCGCCACCCATGAAGAATTGGGTGTCTGCCGGCAATCGCATGGCGGCTGAAACAGCTTCGCCGAAAGGCGACATTTAAGCCCCATATCACTAATATTTCAAGTAACAACCCGATCGCGGCGACCTCCGGTCAGGCGGAACCGACCGATCTCGTCTTCAGAATGGCGGAGAAACTGGGGTCGAAGGTCCGGCTGATCGGCTCGGCCGCAGCTCCGATCGCAACCGCCCAGGGGTCGGTGAAACCAAGCTGCAGACGCGGCGCGCTTCGCATCCTCCGCTCGGCGATCGACGGCAGCAAGGGATGGATGGCGTCGATCAGCCGGCGGGCGAGCCCAGGCGGCATGCCGCCGCAGAGCACGATCGTCTGCGGATCGAAAATCGTCTCGAGGATCTGCACGGCGCGCCGCAGTTCATAGGCGGCCTCGGTGATCCAGGCGGCAATTCTCGCGTCCGATGCGGCGGCGACATCGTCCAGGTGGCGATAAAGCTCGGGACCGGCCGGGTCGAGATCCAGGATCTTGCAAAGCGAGGCGATCGACGCCCGGTGCTCGAGCGGTGCGCGCTGATCTTCGGTCCCGTTTTCCGGCCGGCTGAGGATCATGCCGATCTCGCCGGCATTGCCATTGGCGCCGCGATAAAGCTCTCCGTCGAGGATCAGCCCTGCGCCAATGCCGTAGCCGACATAGATGCAGATCGCCTGATCCAGGCCATGGGCGGCGCCGACCATCTTTTCCGCCGTCGCCGCCGCGGCCGAGTCGTTCTGCAGGCGAACATCGAGACCGGTTCCGAGCGCCAAGGTCTCCGCCAGCGGGAAGCGCTGCCAGAGGGCCATCATCCAGGGGTCAGCCGGATCGGTATCGATGCCGAACGGCCCGGGCATGGCGACACCGAGCCCGACGAGGCGGTCTTTCGACTGCGGCGCCACCTCAGCCAGCTCCCGTCGCGTCTTGTCGATAAGCGAGAGGATGGTCTCGGTCCCCTCGTCCGGCCCTCCGGCGGGCAGGTTCGCCTCGCCCCGGGCAAGCACCGCACCGACGAGATCGACCGCGATCGTGCGCGTCACATGCCGGTCGATCTGCAGGCCGATGGCAAAGGCGCCCTCTGGGACCAACCGATAGGGGGTCGAGGGCTGCCCCCGCCCCTTGCGCACGGCGGCGAGCGAGGCGACAAGCCCGTCGCGCTCGAGATCCTCGATGATGTTGGAAACGGCCTGCTTGGTGAGCGCCGTCGCGCGCGCAAGGTCGGCGCGCGACAATTGCCCGTTCACCCGGAGCGCGTCGATCATGACGCGCCGATTATGGGCGCTTGCGCCCTCCTGATTGGTGCCGCTCTTGGCCCGGATCGGGCGCATCCCGTTCATCCCACAAATGCCGCTTGACACATCTAGAATATTCAACAAGAAATAAGTCAAGACAATTGACTTAATAAGAGGTCGAAAGACCTCGGGGAACCGACGAAAGCGGCGACGGAGCCGCAAACGCTTCGATCGATTTGTCGACGGCCGTCGCGACGAGCGACGGATTTCTCGCATGCAGACTGGAACGATCAGCTATTGGAGGCAGCAATGTTGAAATCCACTCGCAATGCCTTACTGGGGGCGACACTTCTCGGCCTCACCTTCGCCGGCCAGGCCTACGCGGAAACGACCCTCAACGCCTTGTTCATGGCGCAGGCCGCCTATAGCGAGGCCGATGTGCGTGCCATGACGGAGGCCTTCACGAAGGCCAACCCGGACCTGAAGGTCAATCTGGAATTCGTCCCGTACGAGGGTCTGCACGACAAGACGGTGCTGGCGCAGGGCTCCGGCGGCGGCTACGACGTCGTCCTGTTCGACGTGATCTGGCCGGCGGAATATGCCAGCAACAAGGTGCTCGTCGATGTCACGGACCGCGTCACCGACGAGATGAACAAGGGCATCCTGCCGGGCGCCTGGACGACGGTCGAGTACGACGGCAAGCGCTACGGCATGCCGTGGATCCTCGACACCAAATACCTGTTCTACAACAAGGAAATCCTCGAGAAAGCGGGCATCAAGACGCCGCCGAAGACCTGGGACGAGCTTGCCGAGCAGGCAAAGACGATCAAGGACAAAGGGATCCTCCAGACCCCGATCGCCTGGAGCTGGTCTCAGGCCGAGGCTGCGATTTGCGACTACACGACGCTGGTCAGCGCCTATGGCGGCAAGTTCCTCGACGGCGGCAAACCTGCCTTCACCAGCGGCGGTGGTCTCGATGCGCTGAACTACATGGTTACAAGCTACACCTCCGGACTGACCAATCCGAACTCGAAAGAATTCCTCGAGGAGGATGTGCGCAAGGTCTTCCAGAACGGCGAAGCCGCTTTCGCGCTCAACTGGACCTACATGTACAATCTCGCCAACGATCCCAAGGAAAGCAAGGTGGCCGGCAAGGTCGGCGTCGTTCCGGCTCCGGGTGTCGCCGGCAAGAGCGAAGTTTCCGCCGTCAACGGCTCGATGGGGCTGGGCATCACCGCAACCAGCAAGCATCCCGAAGAGGCGTGGAAATATATCGTCCACATGACCTCGCAGGAAACGCAGAACGCCTATGCGAAGCTCAGCCTGCCGATCTGGGCCTCCTCCTATGAAGACGCGAGCGTCACCAAGGGTCAGGAAGAGCTGATCGCCGCGGCGAAGCTCGGCCTTGCCGCCATGTATCCCCGTCCGACGACGCCGAAATATCAGGAGCTTTCGACCGCCCTGCAGCAGGCGATCCAGGAAGCGCTTCTCGGCCAGACATCGCCGGAGGATGCGCTGAAGACGGCCGCGGAAAACAGCGGCCTCTAAGCAAACGGACCCAGGCCCCGAACGCATCCCGTCCGGGGCCTGTTTGCGAACCGAATCCATTCCATACCGACGAGCAAAGGTTTCATCGATGTCCGGCACCTGGATTTCAACACGCGCCTGGCTGCTGATGCTGCCGCTGCTCGTGGTGATGGTTTCGGTGATCGGCTGGCCGCTCGTCGATACGGTGCGGCTCTCCTTTACCGACGCCAAGCTTGTCGGCACGGCGGGAAGCTTCGTCGGCATCGACAATTATGCCAAGGTGCTGACGGGCTCGAACTTCCAAAGGGCACTTGTCACGACGACCTGGTTTGCCGTCGTCTCGGTCGCCGCCGAAATGGTGCTCGGCGTCCTTGCGGCTCTTCTCCTAAACCAGCAGTTCCGGGGCCGAACGGCACTTCGAGCCCTGATGATCCTGCCCTGGGCCCTGCCGACGGTCGTCAACGCGACGCTCTGGCGGCTGATCTACAATCCGGAATATGGCGCGCTCAATGCGGCGCTCACCCAGCTCGGCCTGATCGACAGCTATCGCTCCTGGCTCGGCGAACCGGGCTCGGCGCTGACCGCCCTGATCGTCGCGGATTGCTGGAAGAACTTTCCCCTGGTGGCGCTGATCGCGCTGGCCGCGTTGCAGGCCGTCCCCCGCGACATTACCGCCGCTGCCCTGGTCGACGGCGCCGGTCCGCTCAACCGGTTCCGCTTCGTCGTCATGCCCTATCTCGCCGGCCCTCTGCTTGTCGCCCTCGTGCTGCGCACGATCGAGGCCTTCAAGGTGTTCGACATCATCTGGGTGATGACGCGCGGCGGACCGGCGAACAGTACGCGCACGCTGTCGATCCTCGTCTACCAGGAAGCCTTCTCCTTCCAGCGGGCCGGCTCCGGGGCGTCGCTGGCGCTGATCGTTACCCTGCTCGTCACCGTTCTCGCCGTTGCCTACGCCGCGCTGCTCCGCCGGGCCGCAGGAGCTTCGTGATGGAACGCCAGAGCCCGCTCTTTACCGCCTTCGTCTATGCCAGCGCCCTGCTTCTCGCCGCGGTGATCCTGGCGCCGGTCCTGTGGCTGTTCATCATGAGCATTTCGCCGGCCGCCGATCTCAGTGCCAAGCCGCTCAACTGGTGGCCGAGCGAAATCGACCTCTCCCGTTATCGCACGCTGCTTTCGGCCGTCGAGAACAGTGCCGGCGCCGCCTTCATCGCCTCGCTCGTCAACAGCCTCCAAGTCGCCGGCATGGCGACGCTCGCCGCGGTCGCGGTCGCCATCCCGGCGGCCTGGGCGGTGTCGCGGACGCCGGCCGTTTCCTGGTCACTCTATGCGGTGATCGCTACCTATATGCTGCCGCCGGTGGCGCTTGCCGTGCCGCTCTATATGGGCCTTGCCTATTTCGGCCTGCTGAATTCGGTCTTCGGGCTGGCGCTCGTCTACCTCACCATTCTCGCTCCCTTCACCACCTGGCTCCTCAAATCCGGCTTCGATGCCATACCGAAGGAGATCGAGAGCGCTGCAATGATCGACGGCGCGCGGCTCGACCAGATCCTCAGGCTGCTGACGCTGCCGCTCGCCGCTCCCGTCATGGCAACTTCGGCGCTCTTCGCTTTCCTGCTTGCCTGGGACGAGTTCTTCTATGCGCTGCTCTTCACCTCCGACCTGCGCGCCAAGACCTTGACCGTCGCCATTGCCGATCTCGCCGGCGGCCGTGTTTCCGATTACGGATTGATCGCAACCGCCGGGGTGCTCGCCGCCCTGCCCCCGGTGCTGATCGGCCTCATCATGCAACGCGCCCTGATTTCCGGGCTCACCAGCGGCGGCGTAAAGGGATGATCATGCGTAGCTCGAAGCAACGTCCAGACGGGCTCGTCGCGATCGATCGCGAAATGGCCCGTCAGCATGCCGATGCCCTTGCTTCCTATGAGGGAGCGTCGGCGCTTGCGGCACGGATCGCCGCATCGCTGCAGTCCACCAGCCGGCTTCTGCTCTTGGGCATGGGCGGTTCGCATGCGGTCGGCCGCGCCGTCGAGCCGCTCTATCGCGCCCTTGGCATCGACGCCATCGCCCTGCCGCTTTCCGAGCAACTCGGCCAGCCCTTGACCGTCGACGCAAAGACCATCCTCATCACCTCGCAATCCGGCGAAAGCGCCGAGGTGCTGCGCTGGTTCGAGGAGACGAAAGGCGGCACGCCCGAGACATTCGGGCTGACGCTCGAGGCGAGCTCCTCGCTGGCGAAAACCGTGCCTTCGCTTATCGGCGCGGGCGGCAGCGAACAGGCTTTCGCCGCGACGCGCAGCCTGACGATCAGCTTTGCGCTGCATTTCGCGATCCTTTCCGCCCTCGGCGTCGATCCGACCGAGGCGCTTCGTGCTCTCAAGGCACCGGAATCTCCCGGCATTGAGGCCGCGCTCACCGCACTCGCCGACGTTCGCGCCGTCGTGACCTCCGGCCGCCGGCTGCAGGGTCTTGCCGAAGCGATCGCGCTCGGCCTCACCGAACTGTCGCGCCTGCCTTGCTTCTCGCTCGAAGGCGGACAGTTGCGGCATGGGCCGATGGAGATGATGGGGCCCTCGGTCGGCGTCATACTCTTCCGCGCCGCCGATCCGACCGCCGGGCTCGTTGCCGCGATGGCCGTTTCCGCGGCGCAAGCCGGTTCGCCGGTCGTCGTCTTCGATGCATCGGGCGAACCGCCGATCGCCGGCGTCACGACAATTCCTTTCAGGGAGGCGGCTGGCATGGCGGCGATCCTCGCCATGCTGCCGGTCGCGCAAGCCTTCATGATCGCCTTTGCCGACGCCCGCGTCGAAAATGCCGGTACACCGGTGCGGTCCACCAAGATCACCCGGAGCGAGTAGAAAAATGCGTCCACTGGCCGTCATCGGCAACGTCAATGTCGATCTCATCCTCGGCCCGGCCGAACCCTGGCCGAAGGCCGGAACGGAAATCATCGTCGATCATGACGAGCTGCGCGTCGGCGGCTGCGCCGGCAACAGCGCGCTCGCCTGGGAGTCGCTCGGCGTCGGCTACGAGATCGCCGCCAATGTCGGCAACGACCAGTTCGGGACGTGGCTGAAGGAGGCTCTCGGCGAAAAGTCGCGCCACTGGCCGGTCGAGGCCGTCGGCTCGACGCTTTCCGTCGGCATCACCCATCCGGACGGCGAGCGCACCTTCTTCACCACCCGCGGCCACCTGCCGCTCTTCAGCTTCGACGAGGTGCGCGCGATGCTCGACGGAAGCCGCCTTCGTGGCGGGCTCGTCCTGCTCTCCGGATCCTTCCTGACCGATGCGCTGACGCTTGCCTATGACGAGCTCTTCGATTGGGCGGATGCGCACGACATCGCCATTGCGCTGGATACCGGCTGGCCACTCGATGGCTGGACGGAGGCCAATAAGCAAAGGACCATCCGCTGGCTGAAGCGCTGCCACTGTGCGCTTTTCAATGAAGTGGAAACAACCACTCTGACCGGCCAGTTCGATCCGTTTGAAGCGGCGCGGAGTCTCAAGGCCGAGATGCCCGTCGACGCGATCGTGGTCGTCAAGCGCGGCCCCGATGGAGCGCTCGCCATCGGCCGGGACGGTCGCGATTACTCCGTTACCGCGCC
Source organism: Sinorhizobium fredii NGR234 (assembly GCF_000018545.1). Classification (NCBI taxonomy): domain Bacteria; kingdom Pseudomonadati; phylum Pseudomonadota; class Alphaproteobacteria; order Hyphomicrobiales; family Rhizobiaceae; genus Ensifer; species Ensifer fredii. The sequence goes on along the minus strand of NC_012586.1, from coordinate 1,143,180 downwards.
ACGCGTTGCTGTCATCGATACGATCGGCGCCGGCGACGTCTTCAATGCCGGCTTCCTGGCGGCGCTCGCGGCCGAGATGCCGCTGGAGGCCTGCCTTCGAACCGGCGTCACAGTCGCCTCCGAAGCGATCTCCACCTTGCCGCGCAGCTACGGCAAACCACTTTCGGCCCTCCTCGAGGAAACCGGCCAATGAGCGCACTCGAAATCCGCAACATCCGGAAGCGCTACGGCGATGTGGAGACGCTGAAGAGCATCGACATCGCGCTGGAAAGCGGCGAGTTCCTGGTGCTCCTCGGCTCCTCCGGCTGTGGCAAGTCCACACTTCTGAACATCATCGCCGGGCTCGCCGAGCCGAGCGGCGGCGACATCCTGATCGGCGAGCGCTCGATCCTCGGCGCTCATCCCAAGGACCGCGACATCGCCATGGTGTTCCAGTCCTATGCGCTCTATCCGAACATGAGCGTCGCCCGCAACATCGGCTTCGGCCTCGAAATGCGCAAGGTGCCGGCGGCCGAACGCGAGAAGGCGGTGCGCGACACCGCAAGGCTGCTGCAGATCGAGAACCTGCTCGACCGCAAGCCGAGCCAGCTTTCCGGCGGGCAGCGCCAGCGGGTCGCCATCGGCCGGGCGCTGGTGCGTGAACCCCAGGTCTTCCTATTCGACGAGCCGCTGTCGAACCTCGACGCCAAGCTGCGCATGGAGATGCGAACCGAGTTGAAGCGCCTCCACCAGATGCTGAAGACGACGGTCGTCTACGTGACCCATGACCAGATCGAAGCAATGACGCTCGCCACCCGCATCGCCGTGATGCGCGACGGCCGCATCGAACAACTCGGCACGCCGGCGGAAATCTACGATCGGCCCGCGACGCTGTATGTCGCCGGCTTCGTCGGTTCGCCGCCGATGAACATCCTCGATGCCGAAGGGACCGGAAGCGGCCTGAGGATTCTGGGATCCGAGAATACTCTTCCCCTGGGCGGAGCTTTCCCAAACGGCACGACCGGGCGCCGCGTCAAGGTGGGTATTCGACCGGAAGCGCTCCGGCTCGCGGGCGACGATGCAACGGGCGGTCGCCTTACAGCCATCGTCGAAGTCATGGAATTGACGGGTCCGGAACTGGTCATCACCGCCAGGATCGGCGAACAGCGCATCACCGCCTGCCTGCCACCACGAACATCGCTTGAACCCGGATCGACGCAGGCCTTCTCTTTCGACGAAGCCGCGCTGCACCTTTTCGATCCGGAAAGCGGTCTTTCCCTTCGGATGGCGTGAAGCCTTCTTGCGTGTCGCTTACGCCTCTCCGCGTCTACACCGCCGCGCGTCCGATTAGACGCGCAAAGGTCGTAGCACTGCGAATTGCTGCATGCTTAAACCGGTTCTGATGTAGTCGTGCAGCAGAGCGGAACCAGGTCAGGTTGGAACGGCGAACGTCGGGTGTGATACCCCCCTTTGCCCGCAGCGGCGATTCAACCGAAACGGGCCTTGCCCTAGCGGCTCGCGATAGCCCGCGCCGATGGCGCCCGGTCGTGGCGATAGCCAAGCTTCTCGGACAATTCGCCCGCCGCATCGACCAGCACCTGAAGATAGGCGTCGCGGTTGCGCAGACCGTCCTCTTTCGGCGCGACCAAGCAGAGGGTGGCGATGCAGATTTCGTCCGCGTCATAGACCGGCACGGCGAAGCAATGCGTGAAGCTGTCGACGATGCTGTTGAAGGTGAAATAGCCGTCCTTCTTGGCCTCACGCACCTGAGAGATGAACTCGGCCGGATCGAGGCGCTTGCCGTTCGGCAGCACGAAATCCTCTTCGGGGATGAAGGCCAGGATTTCCGCGTCGCTCATGTGGTCGACGAGAAGGCGTCCGGAGGCGGTCCACGGAATGGCGACCGGATCGCCGATATTGGTAGAAATGCGGAACGGGCGGCTGCCCTCGTTCATCAGCACGACGGCGTATTTGTTGCCCTCGAGCTGGCACATCTGCGCCGTTTCGCGCGTCTCCTCGGCGACCCTGGCGAGCAGATGCTCGCTCTCGCGCATCAGGTCGAACTGTTCCGCATAGGCCGCGCCGAGGAAATAGAGCTTGCGGCCGAGGAAAACCCGACCGTCGTCGCCGTGGTATTCGATGATGCCCTGGCGGAGGAGCAGGTTGACCAGCTCATAGACCGACGAACGCGGCGCGCCGATCCCCTGGGCGATTTCGTTCGGGCGGAGCGGCTGACGCTGCAGGCGCAGGAAATCGAGGATCTCGAACGCCCGGTCGAGACCCCGTGCCCTGCGATTGATCGTGTCTTCGGCCTCCGCCATCGCGCCCTCGATTGTCTTGGTCGGGCGCGCTTGAAGCGCACCCGGTTCACCTCATTTAGCCTTGTAGGCGACGCAGTCAACTTCCACCTTGCAGTCGACCATCATGCGCGATTGCACGCAGGCGCGGGCCGGCGGGTTCTTGCCGAAATATTCCGCATAGACGCCGTTGAAAGTCCAGAAGTCGCGCGGATCATCGAGCCAGACGCCGACCCGCACCACGTCTTCCAAGCCGTAGCCGGCCTCATCCAGGATGGCGATCATGTTCTCGATCGCCTTGCGGCTCTCGGCGACGATGCCGCCGCCGACGATCTCGCCCTTCTCCATGGCGACCTGACCGGAAACATAGAGCCAGCCGTTTGCCTCGACGGCGCGCGCAAAAGGCAGCGGTTGCTTGCCGGCACCGGTTTCGCCCGTTCCATAACGCTTGATCGTCACACGTCACTCCACTTCTTTTATTGCACTTGTTGATCAGTTGAACGCCGAGGTTTTCAGGAATTCCGCCAGCCGTTCGGTCTTCGGCTTCAGGAACATCTCGCGCGGATTGCCCTCCTCGCCGATCCGCCCCTGGTTCATGAAGATCACCCGCGACGAGACCTCGTAGGCAAAGCGCATTTCGTGGGTGACGATGAGCATGCTCATGCCGTCCTCGGCTAGCGCCTTGATCACCTGCAGCACTTCGTTGACGAGTTCCGGGTCGAGCGCCGAGGTCACCTCGTCGAAGAGCATCAGCTTCGGGTTCATGGCGATGGCGCGGGCGATCGCGACGCGCTGCTGCTGGCCGCCGGAAAGCTGGCCGGGAAAATGGTCCTTGCGGGAAAGCAGCCCGACACGGTCGAGCCATTTTTCGGCCAGCACTCTTGCCTCGTCGCGGTTCATCTTCTTCACCTTGACGAGGCCAAGCATGACGTTGGCGGCGGCGGTCATGTGCGGGAACAGGTTGAACTGCTGGAAGGCCATGCCGGTCAGCGCCCGCTGCCGGGCGATCTCCCGCTCCGGCTTGCGGCGGCGCACGCCGCCAGCGGTCTCGTAGCCGATTTCCTGGCCGTCGATCGCGATCGTGCCGCCCTGGAATTCTTCCAGCATGTTGATGCAGCGGAGCATCGTCGTCTTGCCGGAGCCGCTGGAGCCGATGATGCTGATCACCTCGCCCTGGCGCATCGAGCAATCGACGCCCTTCAGCACCTCGACCGTGCCGTAGCGCTTATGGAGATCGCGGATTTCAAGAAGATTGGTCATCGGATTTCCGGGGCCTCACGATGGAACGGCGGTCTTGCGCTCGACGTAGCGGCCGAAGCGCTCGATGCCGTAATTGATGACGAAATAGAGGAAGCCCGCGAAGAAATAGAATTCGAGGCTCATGAAGGTGCGGGAGATCACCTCCTGGGTGCGCAGCAGCAACTCGCCGACGCCGATGATCGACAGCAGTGTCGACGCCTTGACCATCTCGGCGGCCGTGTTGACCCAGGCCGGCAGCGCCTGGCGCAGCGCCTGCGGCCCGAGCACATAGGCGAAGGTCTGCGGGAAGGTCAGCCCGATCGCCTTGGCGGCCTCGGTCTGGCCCTTGGGGATCGACTGCAGCGCACCGCGCACCAGTTCGCCGACATGCGAGCTGCAGAAGACGGCGAGGGCCAGGATTCCCGCCTGGAACGGCCCGAGATCGATGCCGACGGTGCTGAGCACATAGTAGCTGGCGAGAACCAGGACGAGCACCGGCGTGCCGCGGATGAAGTCCGTATAGCCGCGCACCAGCCACTTCACCGGCCTGTAGCCGTAGGTGAGCGCCAGGCCGACGAAGACGCCGAGAACCGTGCCGACGACGATCGAGAGGAGCGAGATCGAGATCGACACGCCAAGCCCCTTGAGGAGCGGAACACGGGCGACCCAGAGCTGATCGAGAAAACCGAAATCCATGGCGATCACCTCGGAACCGCGAGCCGGCGCTCGACGGCGCGCATCAGCGCGGCCAAGAGCGAACAGGTTGCGACGTAAAGGCAGCTTGCGACGATCCAGGTCTCGATGACGCGGAAGGTCTCGACATTGATCTTGCGCGCCTCGAAGGTTAGCTCCGGCACGGCGATCGCCGCGGCAAGCGAGGTGTCCTTGAAGAGCGAGATCATCGTGCTGCCCAGCGAAGGCAGGACGTTGCGCAGCATCAGCGGAATGATGATCGAGGTACGGATCTGCATCTCGGTGAGGCCGATTGCCAGGCCCGCCTCGCGCTGCCCCGGCGGCACGGCGATGAGACCGCCGCGGAACACTTCGGCAAGATAGGCGCCGGAATAGATCGCCAGCGTCAGCACGAAGCTCTCGATCTTGCCGAGCCGGACGCCGAGTTCCGGAAGGGCGAAATAGCTGAAGAGCACGAGAACCAGAATTGGCGTGTTACGGATGATCGTCACGTAGAGACCGGCCGGTTTGCGCAAGACGGAGCTCTTGGAAACGAGGCCGAAGGCGGTGACCAGCCCGATCACGCAACCGGCGAGGATCGCCACGATCGCGAGGCCAAGGCTGAGCGCCAGCCCCTGCAGAAGCAGGTCGAACGAGCGCCAGACAGCCGCGAAATTCAACGAATAGGTCATGGGCGCAGCCATTGCTATGCATCAGTCAAGGCAGCCCCGCCGGTAGACGGAGCCGCCGATGACAAAGGGCTTACTTGTACTCGACCGGGAAACCGATCTGCGGCGGTGTGAGGTCCTTGCCGAACCAGGTCTTGAACGACTTGGCGTAAAAGTCGAACTCGACGCCGGTCATCGCTTCGTGCAGCGCCGTGTTGACGAAGTTCAGCCAATCCTGGTCGCCGCGCTTGACGCCGCAGGCGTAAGTCTGCGGGTTCCAGCCGTAGCCGGCATCCTTGTAGCGACCCGGGTTCTGGGTCATGTACCAGGCAAGCGACGACTGGTCGGTTGCCGCCGCATCGGCGCGGCCGGATTCGAGCGCCTGATAGATCAGGTCCACGGACTCATACTGGTCGACCGTCGCCTCGGGAAGGGCGGCATGGACCATGTCTTCCGCATAGACGTTCTGCAGCACCGATATGGTCACCGACGAGCCGGCCGCCTTCAGCGCCGCGTAGTCGGCATATTTGCCGTCGGCCTTCATCATGAGCCCGACGCCCTCGCGATAATAGGGAATGGTGAAGGCGATCTGCTGGGCGCGTTCGCCGGTGACCGTCATGAACTGGCAGGTGAGGTCGACCTTGTCGGTGGTGATGTTCGGAATGCGGGCGTCCGACGACTGGTTGACGTATTCGATCTTGTCCGGATCGCCGAACAGCGCCTTGGCAATGATGCGGCCCATGTCGACGTCGAAACCCTGCAATTTGTCCTCGGCGCTCTTGAAGTGCCACGGCGCATTGGTGCTGCCGGTACCGAGGATGAGGTGGCCGCGCGCCAGAACCTCATCGAGCTTGCTGGAAGGCTGCTGCGCTTGCGCGGGCATGGCGGCGAGCGCGGCGACTGCGAGGCTCGCAGCGATAGTGATTGTCTTGATCATCGGAGATCTCCCCTTTTTCGTTCCCGGCGGATTGTTGTCCGTTATATTGGACATGCGTCCTCAATACCGGATTGACCTATCAAATGCCTCGCGTCATAAATTGTCAAGCGGCATCGGCGAGATTCGCCGTCCGTGAATTCTCGTGGGAGGAGCCGAGCCCTATGAACCTGCCGATCGAAACGCCCGCCGTGCTCGTCGATCTCGACATTGCCCGCCGCAACGTCCGTGCCTTCCAGGCCTATGCGGATCGCCACGGCATCCGCGTGCGTCCGCACATCAAGACGCACAAGCTGCCGCAGATGGCCGAATTGCAGCTCGAAGCAGGCGCTGTCGGCATAACGTGCCAGAAAGTGTCCGAGGCGGAGGCCATGGTTGACGGCAGCGCGCGGATCAAGGACGTGCTGATCACCTACAACATCCTCGGAGAAGCAAAGCTCGCGCGCTTGGCGAGGTTGAACGAGCGGCTAACCCTCAGCGTCGTGGCGGACAACGCGGCTGTCGTCGACGGATTGTCGGACTATTTTTCTGGCGCGCAGAAGCCGCTCACCGTGCTCGTCGAGTGCAACACGGGCGCCGACCGCTGCGGGGTCGCGACCCCAGACGAGGCGGCTGCCCTCGCCCGGCGCATTGTCGAGGCAGCCGGATTGCGGTTCGGCGGTTTGATGACCTATCCGCCCGTCGGCGCCGCCGCACGGGTGCAGTCCTTCATGAGCGAGGCAAGGCGGCTGATCGAGGCGGATGGGTTGCAGGTGCCCACCGTCACATCCGGCGGTACGCCGAGCATGATGCAGGCGGCCGAGGCGCCGGTTGCGACCGAGTACCGTCCGGGCACCTATATCTACAACGATCGCTCCCTCGTCGCCCGCGGCGTCGCGACTTGGGACGACTGCGCGCTCACCGTGCTTGCGACGGTCGTTTCCGTCCCGGCGCCCAACCGGGCGATCATCGATGCCGGCAGCAAGATATTGACCTCCGATCTCCTCGGCTTGTCGGGCTATGGCCATGTGCTCGGCCGCGACGACATCCGCATCGACCAGCTTTCCGAAGAACATGGCCGGCTTGTCTCGGACGGGCCTATCGGTTTGAAGGTCGGCGAACAGCTTCGCGTCGTTCCGAACCACGCCTGTGTGGTGACCAACATGGTCGATGCCGTCCATGTCATCGAAGGAGGCGAGCCGAAGGCTGAGTGGAGTGTCGTTGCGCGCGGCCACGTCCTTTAACCGCTCCAAATCTCCTGAGGCTCGAGGCGCGCGTGACGTCGCCACGGCGGCGGTCGGCGAGCCGATCTCGTTCCACCGCAATCGCAAGATGCGGCAAATACAGTTATATTAGCGCGGCCCCAAGAATGGGCTATTCTCCCGCCGTCTCGATTGGAGGCTTGAGTCCCGCAGCGGGCAAGGAATTTCGGAAAATGCTTGAACAAGGATACGACATTTCCCGAATCCGCTCGCTGGCGTCATATGTTTGCGTTGAGATAGTCGATTAAATTGATAGTTTTATCTGGCAAAGGATGGAGGTCGACATGAGTTCGAAGAAACTTGCCGGAATAGTGAAACTAGCATTTTTGGTCGGAAGCCTGCAGCTCGGCTCGATCGGCCTTGCTGCCGCAGATACCACACTTCTGAACGTGTCCTATGATCCGACACGGGAACTCTACAAGGACTTCAACGCTGCCTTTGCGGAAAAATGGAAGGCCGACACAGGTGAAACCGTCACCATCCAGACCTCGCATGGCGGCTCGGGCAAGCAGGCCCGATCGGTAATCGACGGCCTCGAAGCCGATGTGGTGACGCTGGCGCTTGAAGCCGATATCGACGCGATCGCCAAGGCGACCGGCAAGATTCCGGCCGATTGGAAGGCCCGTCTCGAAAACAACAGCGCGCCCTATACCTCGACGATCGTCTTCCTGGTTCGCAAGGGCAACCCGAAGGGCGTCAAGGACTGGGGCGATCTCACCAAGGAAGGCATCCAGGTGATCACCCCGAACCCGAAGACCTCAGGCGGCGCCCGCTGGAACTTCCTCGCTGCCTGGGCCTGGGCGCGGGCTGCCAATGGCGGCGACGATGCCAAGGCACAGGAATATGTGACGCAACTCTTCAAGCACGTTCCGGTCCTCGATACCGGCGCGCGCGGCGCAACCACCACCTTCGTCCAGCGCGGCCTCGGCGACGTGCTCCTCGCCTGGGAAAACGAAGCCTATCTCTCGCTCGAGGAACTCGGCCCCGACAATTTCGAGATCGTCACGCCGTCGATTTCGATCAAGGCCGAACCGCCGGTGGCGCTTGTCGACGGCAATGTCGATGCCAAGGGTACCCGCAAGGCGGCCGAAGCCTATCTCGCCTATCTCTACAGCGATGCCGGCCAGAAGCTCGCCGCCAAGCACTACTACCGGCCGTTCAAGCCGGAGCTTGCCGATCCGAAGGACACGGCTCGCTTCGCCGATCTCAAACTGGTCACTATTGACGAATTCGGCGGTTGGAAGGAAGCTCAGCCGAAGTTCTTCGCCGATGGTGGGGTTTTCGACCAGATCTACAAGCCGGGACAATAACAACATATGGCCCTTCGCAGCAGCACGCGATGGCGGTTTCGGCAGCCGAGTGTCATTCCGGGTTTCGGATTGGCGCTCGGCGTCACACTGACATGGCTTACCCTCATCGTTCTCATTCCGCTCTCCGGCCTGATCTGGCGCTCAAGCGGCCTCGGCTGGTCCAATTTCATGGCCCTGGTTCTTGACGAGCGGACCGTCAACGCGTTGACGATCAGCTTCGGCACGGCCTTCATCGCCGCAGTCGTCAACCTGTTCTTCGGCGTCGTCCTCGCCTGGGTGCTGGTGCGTTATCGCTTCCCGGGAAAGCGGGTGATCGACGCCATGGTCGATCTGCCTTTCGCCTTGCCGACGGCGGTGGCCGGCATTGCCCTGACGGCGCTCTATGCGCCGAACGGCTGGATCGGTTCGCTCCTCGAACCGCTCGGCATCAAGATCGCCTTCACGCCGGCCGGCATCGTCATAGCGCTCGTCTTCGTCGGCCTCCCCTTCGTCGTGCGTACGGTTCAACCGGTCATGGAGGAAATCGACAAGGAAGTCGAAGAGGCGGCCGCAACGCTCGGCGCCAACCGCTACCAGACGATCAGCCGGGTCCTGCTGCCGGGCCTGCTTCCAGCCGGCCTGACCGGCTTTGCGCTGGCCTTTGCCCGCGGCGTCGGCGAGTACGGGTCGGTGATCTTCATCGCCGGCAATCTGCCCTATGTCTCGGAGATCGCACCGCTGCTGATCATCATCCGTCTGGAAGAGTTCAACTATCCGGCTGCGACCGCAATCGCCACCGTGATGCTGTTCCTCTCCTTCATCATGCTGCTCGTCATCAACTCGATCCAGGCCTGGAGCAGGCGGAGATACAGCAATGGCGCTTGACACCAGCTCGGCGCCGTCGGCGGCGCCATCCAAATTCGTGAAAGCGGCAACCTCGGAAACGCGGGTCGCGCGCCTGACGCTGATCGCCGTAGCGCTCGGTTTCGTTGCCCTCTTCCTGCTCTTGCCGCTCGCGACCGTCTTCATCGAAGCGTTTCGCAAGGGGCCGGCCGAGTTCGCGACGGCGCTTCGCGATCCCGAGACCTTCTCGGCCATCCGCCTGACGCTCATCGTCGCCGCAATTTCCGTTCCGCTGAACCTGGTTTTCGGTGTGGCGGCCGCCTGGGCCATCGCCAAGTTCGAGTTCAAGGGCAAGGCGTTCCTGACGACCCTGATAGACCTGCCCTTCTCCGTATCGCCGGTGATCTCCGGTCTCGTCTTCGTCCTGCTCTTCGGCGCGAACAGCGCCCTCGGCCCCTTCCTGCAGAAGCACGGCATCCAGATTCTCTTCGCCGTGCCGGGCCTTGTGCTCGCCACCGTCTTCGTGACCTTCCCCTTCGTCGCCCGCGAACTCATCCCGCTGATGCAGGAGCAGGGAACGAGCGACGAGGAAGCGGCGCTGTCGCTCGGGGCGACCGGCTGGCAGACCTTCTGGCATGTGACGCTGCCGAACATCAAATGGGGCCTGCTCTACGGCGTGCTGCTCTGCAACGCCCGGGCGATGGGCGAGTTCGGTGCCGTGTCGGTGGTTTCCGGTCACATTCGTGGCCAAACGAACACGATGCCCCTGCAGGTCGAAATCCTCTATAATGAGTACAATTTCGTCGCCGCATTCGCGGTGGCGGCAGTCCTTGCGCTTCTGGCGCTGGTGACGCTCGTCCTGAAGACGGCGCTTGAACTTCGTTACAGCGACGAGATCGCTGCCAGCCGTAGGCATTGAAAGGTCCATACATCCATGGAAGTCCGCGTCCAGAACATACGCAAGGAATTCGGCCGCTTTCCGGCGCTCGACGACGTCTCGCTCGACATCCGGTCCGGCGAGTTGATCGCGCTGCTCGGCCCCTCCGGCTCGGGCAAGACGACACTGCTCAGGCTGATCGCCGGGCTCGAAAGCCCGACCGACGGAATGATCTTCTTCGGCGCCGAGGACGCCTCGAGAAAGAGCGTGCAGCAGCGAAATATCGGCTTCGTCTTCCAGCACTATGCGCTCTTTCGGCACATGACCGTGCTCGACAACGTTTCCTTCGGGCTGAAGGTACGACCATCCAGCCGCCGGCCGCCGGCCGCCGAAATCCGCCGCCGGGCTCTCGATCTCCTCGAACTGGTGCAGCTTTCCGGCCTCGAAAAGCGCTACCCGGCACAGCTTTCCGGCGGCCAGCGCCAGCGCGTGGCGCTGGCGCGTGCCATGGCAGTGGAACCGAACGTGCTGCTGCTCGACGAACCCTTCGGCGCGCTCGACGCGCAGGTGCGCAAGGAACTGCGCAAGTGGCTGAGGGAAATCCACGACCGCACCGGCCACACGACGGTCTTCGTCACCCACGACCAGGAGGAGGCCCTAGAGCTCGCCGACCGAGTCGTGGTGATGAGCAAGGGGGCGATCGAGCAGGTCGGCACGCCCGACGACATCTACGACCACCCGGTCTCACCCTTCGTCTATGGCTTCATCGGCCAGTCGAATTGCATCAACGTCACGCTTTCAAGCGGCGAAATCTGGTTCGAGGACCGGCCGATCGGCCTGCGCGCCGCCAACGAGCCGGACGGGGCGGCAACCCTCTATTTCCGCCCGCACGACATTGAGCTCATCGACGGTTGCGGCGGCTGTCTCGCCGGCCTCGTGACGGCGAGCCGGCGGGTCGCCGGCACCCGTCACCTCGAGATCGACCTCGGCAGGAACCATCCGCCGGTCGAGATCGAGCTGCCGCCGGAACGCGCTTCCTCGACCGACCACACCCGTGTCGCTTTCCGCCCGACCAAATGGAAGCTTTTCCGCAAGGAAGGCGACATTGCAGCCGCCCCGCAACCCGTGGAAGAACCAGCGAGCCAACTGGCGCGCACCGGCACCTGACCGGCATCGTCGGCGTGCTGTTCTATCAAAGCGACAGTCCTGGCCGGGATCGAAGGCCGATGCCGTTCTCCCGGCTGTTCACCCCCTTTGCGCTTGGAGCCGCCGTATGACCGTCATCGAAGAGCTCGTCCGGACCCTCGGCGACGCGGTGCTGACCGGCGACCGCATCAGCGACCGCTATCGCACCGATGCGAGTCTCGCCGGCCGCAGCCTGCCGAAAGCCGTCGTTCGCCCGGCAAGCGTCGCCGAAGTCGCAACCGCCCTGAAAATCTGCAACGAGCACCGCCAGAGCGTGGTGCCGCAGGGCGGCATGACCGGTCTTGCCGGCGGCGCCAATCCTGAAGCCGATGACATCGTCATCTCCCTGGAGCGGATGACCGGCATCGAGGAGATCGACAGCGCCGCCGCGACCATGACGGTGCTTGCCGGAACGCCGCTCGAAGTGACGCAGCGGGCTGCCGAGGAGGCGGGTTTCCTGCTGCCAATCGACCTCGGCGCACGCGGCTCCTGCCAGATCGGCGGCAATCTCGCCACCAATGCCGGCGGCATCCGGGTCATCCGCCACGGTGTGACGCGCGACAACGTGTTGGGCCTCGAGGCGGTGCTTGCCGACGGAACCGTACTCTCATCGCTGAACAAGATGGTGAAGAACAATACTGGCTACGACCTGCGGCAAGTCTTCATCGGCTCCGAGGGCACGCTCGGCGTCATCACCCGCGCCGTTCTGCGGCTCCGTCCGCTGCCGGCGGGTCGTCTGACCGCCCTTTGCGCCCTCGAAAGCTATGCCGATGTCGCCGCCTTGCTCAAGCGGGCGCAGCAGCAGCTCTCGGGCCTGTCGGCCTTCGAGACGATGTGGCAAAGCTATTTTGGTTTCAACTGCGCCGAGGAAGGACTTCGCTTCTTTGAGACGAAGCCCGCCTTCGCCGTCATCATCGAACAGGATACGCACGGTCGCGACGGCGAGCGCGAGGGCTTCGAAGCCTTTCTCGGCCAGATGCTCGAAGACGGATTGATCGGCGACGCGCTGATCGCCCAGTCGGAAAAGGAAGCCCAGGCCTTTTGGCGGGTGCGCGAAGGTCACGGGCTCGATCGTCTGCCATCCCTCGTCAATCTCGACGTCAGCCTGCCGATCGGCGCGATCGGCAATTTCGCCGAAGAGTGCGGCACTGCCCTTCGCGCGGCGTTTCCCGCGGCGCATGTCTCCTTCTTCGGCCATGTCGCCGACAGCAACCTGCACATCGCCTTTTCCGTGCCGGGCGCGAGTGAGGAGACGCTGCATGAGGTCGACGGGATCGTCTACGCCCTGGTCAGCCGCTGCCGCGGCTCGATCTCGGCGGAGCACGGCATCGGCACCTTGAAGCGCGACTTTCTCGACCGGTCGCGCAGCCCGGCGGAGATCAAGGTCATGCGGCGCATCAAGGCCGCGCTCGACCCGAACGGTATTTTGAACCCCGGCAAGGTGCTTGGCCGATATTCTCGCACTGATTTATAGCCACGACGCTGGCGATTTCGGCAGCCGGCCTTCCGGGTCGATGACGTCGAGCCGCGGCCGTCCCCGGCCGTTCCAGCGCCAGAGTGCAACGCAGGTGCCGCCGGGCGACATGAAGGACGGATAGATCACGCCATGATACCCGCGCTTCAAAAGACCGGCCTGAGCCTTGTGCGTCGATGGCACCAGACCCCTGTCGAGTTCGTCGCGCCACTCACAGCGATGAATCGTCTTGTCTAGTTCGAGCTCGGCAAGGACATCGCCATCGGTGAGATCCGCCAGTTTCGCGTCGCGAAGCTCCAACTGCACGATCAGCGCCGGATGCTGAACGAAGCCTTGGTTATATTCCGCCCAGGCGGTGGAAAGTTCACGGGCCGCATAGATCGTCGGCGTGCCGACCGAGTTCCACCGGCCGCCGAAGCGGCCGGCACCTTCGCCTGAAAGCGGCATATGGGCCCAGCGCGGCACGAAGGCACGCCAGAGCGTCATCGGCTCGGCCGGCCTCCTCACGTCGAGGTCGGGGTGGGAGGCGGACGGACCGCTTGCACCTTTCCTCATTCGCTAGGCGTAGACGCCGGCGCGGATCGCCTCGAGATACGCGAGAACCTTGTCGGCCTTGTCCTCGCCGACCAGGTCATAGGCGGTCTTGCCGGCCCAGCCGGGGATCGGCTGATGCTTGAACCAGATGACGGCACGCGCCTCGTCGCCGGCCATCTCGGAGGCCATCGCAAGGATACGAACGACCTTGCTCAGGGCGCTGTCGACCTTGCGCGCGCCGGACTTTGCCGTCAGCGTGTTGCGCGCGACGCCAATCAGCTTGGAAAGTTCGGCCAGCGTGATGCCGAGCCGATCGGCGACCAAGCGCGCCGACAGGAACGGCGAGTGATCGTCTCCGAAGCGCGCCGCCGGAATCTGGAAATCGACAGCCATCTTGACAAAACTCGATCTTATTTTGATCAGTATAGTATCAAAATAGGATCAGTTCTCGCTCAATTCAAGCACATTTCGAGCCAGGAGAGGCTAGCGCCGCCAGGAGGGTTCGCGGCGCTCGAAAAAGGCGGCGAGCCCTTCCCGCGCTTCCTCCGTCTCCCAGGTGTCAGCGAGCTGCTCGATCGTCGCAGCGATGACGGCATCGGTAATCGGGCTTCCAAGCGATCGGGCAAGCCGCTTGGCGCGGCCCGCAGCACCCGGCGCCGCCGCCAGATAGGATGCGGCCTCCGCTTCGACGGCGGCGTCGAGCGTGGCGGCGGTGACTATCATCGAGACGAGTCCGGCGGTTTTCGCCTCTTCGGCCCCGAAAATCCGCGCCGACATGAACAAGGGCCGCGCCCTCACCTCGCCGATCCGGGCGATGACGTAGGGGCTGATCGTCGCCGGGATGAGCCCGAGGCGCGTTTCGGTCAGTCCGAATTTCGCGCCCTGCTCGGCGATGACGGCGTCGCACACGCTGACGAGACCGACGCCGCCGCCGAAGGCATTGCCATGGACGCGCGCGATAAGCGGTTTCGGCATCTCGTTCAGCGCCCTGAACATCATCGCCAGCCGCGTCGCCTCAGCGATCCGCGTTTGCCTGTCGGCGGTAAACTGCTGCCGCATCCACTCCAGGTCGCCGCCTGCGCAGAAGCTCTTTCCGTCTCCCTCGACAATGACCGCCCGCACGGTCGCGTCGGCTCCAAGCCGGCTGGCGACGTCGGTGAGTTCTCCGATCATCAGGGCGGAGAGTGCATTGTGCTTTTCCGGGCGCGCGAGCGTCAGCCGGACGATGCCGCGTCCATCACCCGCGTAGCGGATCGTCCGATAGATCATGCCGCACTCCTCAAGGATCGCGCAAAGACGGCGGCACGTTCGAGCTTTCCGGCATCGATCCCCGTCGAAAAGCCTCGCTTCTCAAGGAAAACGTTGACTGCGACCGTATCGACATTGCCGGCCGCGCCCGGCGCATAAGGGCAACCGCCGAGGCCACCGGTCGATGCATCGAACACCCTGAGACCGCGCTCCAGCGAAACTGCGATGTTCTCGAGGGCACGACCCGACGTGTCGTGGAAGTGACCGGCGAGCTTCGATGCGGCAATCTCGCCGAGTACCGCATTGAGCATGGCGTCGACGGCTTCCGGGCGACCCCGCCCGATCGTGTCGCCCAGGCTGATTTCGTAACAGCCGAGCTCGGATAGCTGCCGCGCCACGCCGGCCACATCCCTGGGCGCGATCGCCCCCTCATAAGGGCATTCCACGACGCAGCTCACATAGCCGCGCAGCGGTATGCGGTGATGGCGGCTCGCCTCCGCCACCGGCCGGAACCGCTCGATGCTTTCGGCGATCGAACAATTGATGTTCTTCTGCGAGAAGCTCTCGGAAGCGGAGGCGAAGATCGCCACCTCGTCGGCGCCGCAGGCAAGTGCGGCCTCGAAACCGCGCATATTCGGCGTCAGCGCCGCGTAGCGCGTGCCCTGGCGTCTCGCGATCCCGGCCATCACCGCCGGCGCATCGGCCATCTGCGGCACCCAGCGCGGGCTGACGAAGCTCGTCACCTCGATCCGCTCGTAGCCGCAGTCGGAAAGAAGGTCGACAAGCCTGATCTTGTCGCCGGTATCGACAAGCCGCGCCTCGTTCTGGAGGCCGTCCCGCGGCGCCATCTCGACGATCGTCACCCGTTCGCCTTGCCCCGACGTCATTCGGCCGCCTCCTCGTCAAGCTTGACGAGCACAGTGCCTTCGCTGACCTGGGCCCCCTCGGCCACATGCACACTCGCAACCTTGCCTTCCCGCGTCGCCGAAAGCGTCAGCTCCATCTTCATCGCCTCCATGACGACGAGCGGCTGGCCCTTCGCGACCGCCTCGCCGGCGCCGACGCGCACCAGCTTGATGAGACCCGGCATCGGCGCGATGAGTTCGTCATCGGCAACTTCGCTGCTGTGCCCCCCCGACAGTGAGTCCGGCAGGTGGAAGACGAGGTTGCGGCCGCCAAGAAACAGCGTCAACGTCTCGCCGTCGCGTGCGAAACGGAGCACCCGCTTCTGCCCGGCGACCTCGAGCCGCGCGCCGTCCGCGAACCGCTCGAGCACCAGCACCGGCAGCGTGCTCGATCCGGCATGCACGGCGAACTGATCGCGACCGCGCGCTTTCAGGGTCGCTGTCGACCGGCTTCCCTCATGCTCGACCGTGATCGTCCGTTGCCCGTCGCCCCAGATCTGCCAATAGCCGAGCGATGACCACGGGTCGCCGGTCACGGCGGGCTCAAGCACGCCGGTCGCAACGATTGCCGCCAGCGCCAGCGCCTCGTCGTCCGGTGCCATCGGCGCCGTCAGCCGCTCGATTTCCCGGTCGATCAGCCCCGTATCCGGCCTGCCCGAACGGAAATCGTGTTCTTCCGTCAGGCGGACGAGGAAGTCGAGATTGGTGATCGTTCCGCCGATCCGGCATTCCTTGAGCGCCGCCTGCAATTGGCCAAGGGCTGCCGACCGGTTGGAGCCATGCACGATCAGCTTGGCGATCAACGGATCGTAATAGGGCGTGACCATGTCGCCCTGCCGCACGCCGGAATCGATCCGCACAGCGCCGTCGGGAAAGTACAAGTGCTTCAACCGGCCGATTGCCGGCAGGAATCCCTTGGCGGGATCCTCGGCATAAATCCGGGCTTCGAAGGACCAGCCATCGATGGCGATATCCGACTGCTTCTTCGGCAGGGGCTCGCCGGCGGCGACGCGCAATTGCCATTCGACCAGATCGAAGCCGGTGATCGCTTCGGTCACCGGGTGCTCGACCTGCAGCCGCGTGTTCATTTCCATGAAGAAGAACTGATCCGGCCAGAGTCCGTTCGTGACGTCGGCGATGAACTCGACCGTCCCGGCGCCGGCATAGCCGATCGCCCGCGCCGCCCTGACGGCCGCATCGCCCATGGCGCGGCGCACCTCGGCGGTCATGCCCGGCGCCGGCGCCTCCTCG
This sequence comes from Sinorhizobium fredii NGR234, assembly GCF_000018545.1. Lineage (NCBI taxonomy): Bacteria > Pseudomonadati > Pseudomonadota > Alphaproteobacteria > Hyphomicrobiales > Rhizobiaceae > Ensifer > Ensifer fredii. The sequence goes on along the minus strand of NC_012586.1, from coordinate 1,126,544 downwards.
ATGACCTTCTGGTGGCGGCGCTGCAGCGAACAGTCGCGCTCGAAAAGATGAACGATGTTGCCGTGCCGATCGCCGAAGACCTGGACCTCGATGTGGCGCGGCCTGGTCAGATATCTTTCGATCAGCACAGAGCCGTCGCCGAAGGCCGCCTCGGCTTCCCGCCGGGCCGCTTCAAGCGCTGGAGCGAAGTCCTCCGGCCGCTCGACGCGCCGCATCCCCTTTCCGCCACCGCCGGCGCGGGCCTTGATCAGCACCGGATAGCCGATCTCGGCCGCCTGCGCCGCAAGGAACCCTGCCTCCTGTTCTTCGCCGTGATAGCCGGGCACGACCGGGACGCCGGAGCGCTCCATCAACGCCTTCGCCGCATCCTTCAAGCCCATGGCGCGGATCGCGTTTGGCGAGGGTCCGACGAACACCATGTTTGCGGCCTCGACAGCGGCTGCGAAGTCGGCATTCTCCGAGAGAAAGCCGTAGCCGGGATGAATGGCGTCCGCCCCGACAGCTCGCGCCGCCCAGAGAATACGCTCGGCCGACAGATAGCTATCGGAGGCCGTCGCCGACCCGATCCTGACCGCCTCGTCGGCAAGCGCCACATGGAGCGCATCGTCGTCGACATCGGAATAGACCGCCACGGTGCGGATGCCGAGCCGGCGGGCGGTGCGTATGACGCGGCAGGCGATTTCACCGCGGTTGGCTATCAGGAGCTTCGAAAACATGCGTCTCTCTTCTGCTTACTGCGCCGCCACCACTTCGACTTCGAGTAGCCAGGCAGAATCGAAAATACCGGCAATCACCACCGTCATCGCCGGAGCCAGCGCCCCCAGATAGTCGTTGCGGATCTCGCGGTTCGCGACGAGATGATGCCTGTCGGCGAGATAGGTCGTTACCTTGACGATGTCGGCCTTGGACATGGCCGCCGCTCTCAACTGCGCATCGACGTTCAGCCAGACCTGACGGGCCTGCGCCTCGAAACCCTCCGGCACGACGTCGTTCGAGTTCATCGGAACCTGACCGCTGACGAACAGCAGGCGCCGGAAGTTCTCGATGCTGACGGCCTGCGAATAGCCGCCGCGCGGCTGCGGCGCGCTCATGGCATTGATATTGTCGCGTTTCATCCCCAGCCTCTCCCCCTACATCCTGAACAACCCGAAGCGCGTGTCCTCGACCGGCGCGTTCAGCGCTGCCGACAGCGACAATGCCAGCACCTCCCGGCTCTTGCGCGGATCGACGACGCCATCGTCCCACAGCCGCGCCGCCGCATAGAGCGGGTGGCTCTGACGCTCGAAGAGATCGAGAACCGGTTGGCGGAAGCGCGCCTCCTCCTCTTCGTTCCACGGCGTTCCGGCGCGCCTCAGCGCCTCGCCGCGGACCGTCGAAAGCACGCCCGCCGCCTGTTCGCCGCCCATCACCGAGATGCGGCTGTTCGGCCAGGTCCAGAGGAAGCGCGGCGAGAACGCCCGTCCGCACATGCCGTAATTGCCGGCCCCGAAAGAGCCGCCGACCAGCATGGTGATTTTCGGCACCTTGACGGTGGCGACCGCCGTCACCAGCTTGGCGCCGTGCTTGGCGATGCCTTCGGTCTCGTATTTGCGCCCGACCATGAAGCCGGTGATGTTCTGCAGGAAGACGAGCGGGATCCTGCGCTGGGCGCAGAGCTCGACGAAATGGGCGCCCTTCAGCGCCGACTCCGAGAAGAGCACGCCGTTGTTGGCGACGATTCCGACCGGGATGCCATGGACATGGGCGAAGCCGCAGACGAGCGTCGTGCCGAAGCGCGCCTTGAACTCGTCGAACCGCGAGCCGTCAACGATCCGGGCGATCACCTCGCGAATTTCAAACGGCGTCTTCAGGTCGCCGGACACGATGCCGGCGATCTCGTCAGGATCGTAGAGCGGCGGTTCCGACTCACGCAGTTCCAGGGTTCGCGGCTTCTCGCGGTTCAGCGCGGCGACGGCGCGGCGGGCGAGCGCCAACGCATGGGCGTCGTCGCGCGCCAGGTGATCGGCGACGCCGGAGAGGCGCGTATGCACGTCGGCGCCGCCGAGGTCCTCGGCCGACACCACCTCTCCGGTCGCCGCCCTGACCAGCGGCGGGCCGGCCAGAAAGATCGTCCCCTGGCCCTCGACGATGATCGTTTCGTCGGACATGGCCGGCACATAGGCGCCGCCGGCGGTGCAGGAGCCCATGACCACGGCGATCTGCGGGATCCCGGCGGCCGACATGTTGGCCTGGTTGTAGAAGATCCGGCCGAAGTGATCGCGATCCGGAAAGACCTCGTCCTGGTTGGGCAGGTTCGCGCCGCCGGAGTCGACCAGATAGACGCAGGGAAGCCGGTTTTCGGCGGCGATCTCCTGGGCCCTCAGATGCTTCTTCACCGTGATCGGGTAGTAGGTGCCCCCCTTCACGGTCGGGTCGTTGCAGACGACCATGCATTCGCGGCCGGAAATCCGGCCAATACCGGCAATCAGCCCGGCGCCGGGAGCGTCGCCATTATACATCCCATGCGCCGCCGTCGCGGCAATCTCGAGAAATGGCGTGCCCGGATCGACGAGGCCGGCAACCCGGTCGCGCGGCAGGAGCTTGCCCCGGCTGACATGGCGCTCGCGCGCGGTTTCTCCGCCGCCGCCTGCCGCCAGCCGCACCGCTTCCTCTATCGTCGAGATCGCTTCCGCCATGGCGGCACGGTTTGCCTTGAACACATCCGAGGATGGCGAGATGTGCGATCGCAATATTGTCATTGTCCCCCAGCCCTGCCCTTCCTCGTTCCAGCGATGCGCCTCGCTCTTTGCTATTTGGTCTCGGCAAACAATTCCCGGCCGATCAGCATGCGGCGGATCTCGCTCGTGCCGGCGCCGATCTCGTAGAGCTTGGCGTCACGCAGCAGGCGGCCGGCCGGATAGTCGTTGGTGTAGCCGTTGCCGCCGAGCGCCTGGATCGCCTCGAGCGCCATCATCGTTGCCTTCTCGGCCGCATAGAGAATGCAGCCGGCAGCATCCTTGCGTGCCGTTTCGCCGCGATCGCAGGCGGCCGCCACCGCATAGACATAGGCGCGCGCCGTATTCATCGTCACGTACATGTCGGCAAGCTTCCCCTGCATCAACTGGAATTCGCCGATCGGCTGCCCGAACTGCTTACGTTCATGGAGATAGGGGACGACGACATCGAGGCAAGCCGCCATGATGCCGAGCGGGCCGGCCGAAAGCACCACCCGCTCGTAGTCGAGGCCCGACATCAGCACCCTGACGCCCTCACCGACTTTGCCCAGCACGTTCTCTTGCGGAACCTTGCAGTCCGTGAAGATGAGCTCGCACGTGTTCGAGCCGCGCATCCCGAGCTTGTCGAGCTTCTGGCCGGTCGAGAAGCCGGGGAAGGTTTTCTCGACGAGAAAGGCCGTGATGCCGCGCGGCCCGGCGGCCGGATCGGTCTTGGCGTAGACGACCAGCACGTCGGCATCGGGACCGTTGGTTATCCACATCTTGTTGCCGTTCAGGACGTAGCGGTCGCCGCGCTTGTCGGCCTTGAGCTTCATCGAGACGACGTCCGAACCGGCGCCCGGCTCCGACATGGCGAGCGCTCCGACATGCTCCCCCGAAATCAGCTTCGGCAGGTATTTCGCCTTCTGCGCGGCGTTGCCGTTGCGGTTGATCTGGTTGACGCACAGGTTGGAATGGGCGCCGTAGCTCAGGCCGACCGAGGCCGAGGCGCGGCTGATCTCCTCCATGGCGACGCAATGGGCGAGATAGCCGAGACCGGCGCCGCCATAGGTCTCATCGGCGGTGATGCCGAGCAGGCCGAGTTCGCCCATCTCCCGCCAGAGCGGCGCCGGAAAGGCATTGCTGCGATCCGTTTCGTCCGCCAGCGGAGCAATGCGCTCGGAAGCGAAGCGGCGCACGCTGTCGCGCAATGCATCGATCTCCTCGCCAAGGGCGAAGTTCAATCCACCTTCAAACATTCCACTCCTCCCGACGCCCCGCCGACGATCTCCTCACCGTCAGCAAGCCGTTCCGGCCCATGTTACCGCTACGCGGTCCTCTCGCGAACGATAACATCGCTGTGCGCTAATTTCCTTCCAAAGAGCCGGGAGGCCAAGCACGATTTGCAAAGGAAGGAGGTACTTGAGCGGCGCAACGATGTTTTGATCGGCGAAAGCCGTAGGCGCTCGGAGGTGTCGTAGCCGGTCGTCGGCGCGGCCGATTGCCTCATTGGGACAAAGATACGCAGCTATTCCGGGGGGTTGCCTCGAATTTCTCGCATTCAATATTCCATATAGGGCATCATGCCCAAGCGCACCGACAAAGCAGGCATCGCCTTCCTCGTGCTTATTTGCATCCTCATCGCTCTGGTGGTCAGCATTCTCGCGCTGAACCCCGGCGCTCAGCCGCCACCCAGTCCGCCGACGCTGGTTCCGTGAGGCAAAGACGGCGTTGCAAATCAGGTCTTGACTGGGTCGAGCGTCCCCCAAAAACTCACGCCGAGCCCCGCGGCCGGGCGATATCGTTCACACCCTCCGCATCGGGTGCCTGGCCGTAGCTCATCCGCCGCATCTGGGCGATGACGCGCGCCATCTCGTCGTCGGGCAGGACCGGCGGTTCGCCGAGGGTCAGGGCCTGGACATAGATCCGCGACAGCGTCTCGACCTCGATCGCCAGCCAGAGCGCCGATTCGAGCGTCTTGCCGAGCGAGATCTGGCCGTGCTGGCCAAGCAGGCAGGCCGTGCGGTCCTTGAGCGCGGCGAGCGCGTTGTCGGAGAGCGCCTGCGTGCCGAAGGTGGCGTAGCCGGCGCAGCGGATCGTCGTGCCGCCGGCGATGCCGGTCATGTAGTGGAAGCTTGGAATGGTTTTGTGGTGGCAGGCAAGCGTCGTCGCATAGATCGAGTGGCAATGGAGCACGACGTCGATATCGGTGCGAGCCCGCAGGATATCCCGATGGAAACGCCACTCGGACGACGGCCGATGCCCGACAAAGGTGCCGTCGAAATCCATCTCGACCAGGTCTTCCGGCTGCATCGTGTCATAGGGCATGGACGAGGGGGTGATCAAGAACCCGTCGCCGGCGCGGACGGAAAGGTTGCCGGCCGTCCCCTGGTTGATGCCGCTCGAATTCATCCGCCGGCAGATGTCCACCATCTCACGCCTGAGCGCCAGCTTGTCGGTCGTTGCGGTTTCAGCCATGGAAGCTTCCTTTCGTATGTTCGAATTCGTCTCGCTTGCCCGGCTTCGCGCGGGCAAGGCGGCGCCAATCGGCGGCATAGCGTGCAAGCTCGGGTTCGATTTCCTCGAGATGGGTCGGCACGCCGAGGATAAGCGGCGCCGGATTCCGGCGCGTCCCCTGGCCCGCAAGCAGCGCCGCACCGGCCGCGACACCATAGGCGTCGAGGTTGAAATGCACCTGCCGGTCGGGAAGCAGCGCGGCCACCAACTGAGCGTAGAGGGGATCGCGCAGGAAGCTGCCGTCGAGCACGACGAAGCGGTCGCTTCCGAGCGCTTCGAGGCATTCGACGGTTAGGAGTGCGCAATAGAGAAGAGCCAAAGCCTTGCGCTCCATCGGCGTGTCGGCCGATGGTCCAATGATGCGCCCCCTGCCCGCACTTCCGGGGAAAAGCCCGTCATTGTCGCCGAAGGAGGGGATGGCGAAGGTTCGTTCTTCCAGAAGGCGCGCCAGGATTTCCAACGGCACGTCCTCTGCTGGAGGATTCCTTCCGGCAATACGGGAAAACTCCCGTCCGCCCATCGTCAGGATGCCGCCGAGCGGGTCGCCGAAGACGTCGCTGTTCAAGGTCATGCCGCGGTGCTCGTCGAGCCGCTCGAGCGGGGTTGAGCCGGAGAAGCCGACGATCCAGGTTCCCGTCGAGATCACCGTGAAATCCCTGAGCCCAGCGGCATGGTAGCGATAGTGATTGAGGCTGCTGTCATGGCCGCCCGTCAAAACAGGCAGGCCATTCGGCAGATCGAAACGACGGACGAGTTCCGGCCGCACTGGAGCGAGCGCCTGCCAAGCCCTGGCGAAGGGCGGCATCAGCCGCTCCCAACCGCGGGCACTGACGATCGGCGCCCAGCGGCGCTCCGCGACGTTCCAGAGATGCGACTGCGCACCAAGGAAGCTCGTTTCCGAGGCCGCGACCCCGGTAAGCCGCCACGCCCAATATTGCGGCACGCCGAGATACCAGCGCGCCTTAGCGAAGGCCTGCGGCTCGTGCTGCTCCATCCAGTAAAGCTGCCGGGCCTGGTGCGTCGCGCAATGCATCGTCGCGCTGCCGCGATCGAGAAAGGAGCCGGCGAGCGGCGCATAAGTCTCTCCGATGTCGGCCGGCAAAGACTGTTCATAGTCGATCATCGGGAGGGCGGCGCCATCCCCGGCATCCGGGTCGGCGCCGGTCAGCACGCCGCCGGAACCATGTCCGGCTGTCACGAAGGCGCCGAAGGCATGGCGGCGCGAGAGGGTCGCCAGCGTCTCGAACACCCACTCGCTCAAGGCCCGGAGATCGTGATGGCGCCAGGGCGGTCCCGGTCGAACGGGGTTTGCAACGCTGAGCGTCTCGACGATCGTGCCGTCCGCCGCGGCGGCGCTGAGCTTGACATTGGTCTTGCCGACGTCGAGGACGGCGACCATCGTCGCTCTGCTTCCTCGCTCGCTCACCGCTGCCTCCACCTCCAGTTCCCTCGATTCAGATCAGCCCGTATTGCCTGGCCTTGTTGCGCAGGAAGGGCAGGCCGTTGCCCATCACTTCCTCCTCGTCCTTGGCGACCGGGCGCCAGACGGCCAGGCCGTAGGCCACTTCCGGCGGCATGTTGATAAAACTCTCCATGGCGAGCCCGCCGGTGAAGCCAATCGCCGCGAGGGTCGAAAAGATTTCGTCCCAGCCGCACGTGCCGTAACCCGGCGTGCCGCGGTCGCTCTCCGACAGATGGATGTATTTCAGGTGCTCGCGGGCATCGAGAATGCCTTTGCCGACGCCTTTCTCCTCGATGTTCATGTGGTAGGTATCGAGATGCACGAAGATGTTGTCGGCGCCGACCCGCTCGATCATTTTCACCGCCTGCCAGCCGGTGTTGATCAGGTGGTTCTCATAGCGGTTGACGGGTTCGACACCGAGTTCGATGCCGCGCGACTTGGCGTGCTTGGCGGCCGCCGTCAGCACGCGGGCGATATTGTCGTACTCCTCCAAGCTCGGCGGCACGCCGGTGCGCTCGCCGATGCCGCCATAGATGACACCGGAAAGCGCCTCGCCGCCGAGGTCGGCGGTCTTGTCGATCGCCACCTTCAGGTGCTCGATCGCCGCATCCGGGCGCACCGAGGCCCAGGCTCGCTCCGGCAGGCCGAGCGAGCAGAGCGCGCGCAGCCGGTTTTTCTCGAGCAGCGCACGGGTATGTTCCGTATCGACGGCCGGCGGATTGAGCATCGGGATCTCGATGAAATCGACCTTGTACTTGACGGCCGCCGCAACGGCGCGTTCGGCACCCGGCCGATCCCAGTTCATAGTCCACATGCTCGTATGAACGCCAAAGCCCTGCATGGTCATGATCCTCTTCTGATGATTGAGATCCTGATTTTCGAAGCGACCCAGCGAAGGATCATCACGCCGACGAGCAGGATGCCCCAAACGGCGGTCGCCAGATGCTGGTTGGCTCCGATGAGGTTGAGCCCGGACGAGAGAAGCTGCAGCACGACCAGCGCCACGAAGACCGGGATGACCCGACCGAAGCCGCCGAACGGATTGACGCCGCCGAGGAAGCAGGCAAGCACGGTGATCAGCAGGTAGGACTCGCCGTGGCCGATGCGCACCGAATTGAACCGTGCCAGCATGATGATGCCGGCAATGGCGCACATCACGCCGGAAAGCGTGTAGACGAGCACGATCGCCTTGCGCGTATTGATGCCGGAATAGCGGGTCGCCTCGAGGTTCGAGCCGATCATATAGGTGTTGAAGCCGAGCTTGGTGCGGCCGAGCAGCACGTGCCAGCCGACGACGCAGACGATGAAGACGATCAGCGGCACGGGGATGCCGGCGATCGAGCCATGGCCGATCGGCCCCATGAAGGCGGGGAAGCCGGAGATATCGCCGCCGCGCGTCAGGAACTCGCCGAGCCCGCGCAGGAATATCATCATCGACAGCGACACAAGGATCGGATGGGCGCGGGTGAAGGCGATCACCAGCCCCATCACCACGCCGCTTGCCGCGCCGACCAGGAGTGCCAGCAGGCAGCCGGCGATGAAGATGCCGACACCGGCGTCGACGCCGCCATTTTCCCTGAGCACCCAGGCGACCGTCAGCCCGGCGATGTTGGCGGTAAACGTGATCGCCAGATTAAGGCCGCCGGTGAGGATCGGCAGGAGCATTGCGAGCGTCAACAGGCCCAATTCCGGAAGCTGGAAGGCGACGGAGCCGAAGGTCGCAGCACTGAGGAACTGCGGCGAGGCGATGCCGAAGACGAGAACGACTGCAACGAAGGCGAGGCCGGGGCCGGCCATTTCAGGTCCCAGGGCGGTTTTGACACGTTCCAGGATCGTGGTCATCGTCCCGCCCCCTTCTCTCCGACGAAAGCCAGCAGGCGCTCGATCCGGGTGTTGGAAATCGTGATGGCGATGAGGATGATGGCGCCGACGATCATCTTGAAGGCGAAGGGCGAAACACCCATCAGATTGAGGCCGTTCTGGGTGATCGAGATCAACAGCACGCCGAGGACGCAGCCGAGCACCGAGCCCTTGCCGCCACCGAGGCGGGCGCCGCCGAGCACGACCGCCGCCAGCACGTCGAGTTCGCGGCCGTAAAGCGCGTTCGGCACCACCTCCTGGGCGTAGTGCGCCTGGATAAGCCCGCCGATTCCGGCCATCAGGCCGAGCCAGCCGAAGGCAATGAACTGCATGGCACCGATATTGATGCCGAAGCGGCGCGCCCCTTCCGGATTGTCGCCGAAGGCGTAAAGCTGGCGGCCGATCGTGGTACGGGTGATCAGCAGCCAGGTGGCGACGACGCAGACGGCCATGACCAGAACCGGCAGCGTGATCTCGATCCAGGTGCCGTCCGGCATTTCGCGCTCGAACAGGATGACGCGATCGGTCAGCCAATCGGGCAGGTCGTAGATCGATACGCCCCTGGTGAAAAACATCAGCAGCCCGAAATAGATGTTGAAGGTCGAGATCGTCGCGACGATCGAGATGATCCGGAAGCGGTGGATCAGAAAGGCGTTGACGCAGCCGAGCAGGACGCCCAGCGAACCGGCGATCAGCAGTCCGGAGATCCAGCCGCCTCCGCCGATCCAACCGAGCACGATCGCGGCGCAATACTGGACGACGGAAGCCGCGACGGCGAATGAGATATCGATGCCGCCGGCGATCAGCACCACCAGCAGGCCGACGGCGAAGATGATGTTGACGGCGCTGATGTTCAGGAGGTCGAAGGCGTTGCCGAGCGAGAAGAAGTTCGCCGTTGCGAAGGAAAGCACGGTGCTGATGACGACGATCACCGCCAGCAGCGAGAACTCGGTCGCATGAGTGCGGATCAGGCTACGCATAGACGGCCGCCTCGATGTCTTCGAGCCGCGCCTGCCGCGGGTCATAGCTGCCGACAATGCGTCCCTGCGCCATGTGCAGGACCCGGTCGGCGTTGAAATAGACCTCCGGCACCTCGTCGGAGATGAGGATGATCGCCAAGCCGCTCTCGGCGAGTTTCGCGACGATGTCGAAGATCCCGGCGCGGGCGCCGACATCGACGCCGACGGTCGGGCAGTCGAGTATCAGGAGCTTCGGATCGGTGGCGAGCCATTTGGCGATCGCCACCCGCTGCTGGTTGCCGCCGGACAGTGTCGATATCGCATCGGCCTGGCGGCCGATCCTGACGCCGAGATCGGCGATCCAGCGGGACACGAGGCTGTGCTTGCGATCCTCCGAAAGCAGCCCCCCGGAAAGGATCTTGCGGAGCGAGGCGATCACCAGATTGTCGGCGATTGCCTGCGGCTGGATGAGCCCGAGCGACAGCCGGTCCTCCGACAGATAGGCGACTCCGGCCTTGATCGCGTCGCGATTCGAGGCGAAGCGGACCTCCTTGCCCTCGATGCTGATCGCCCCCGCGGCAGGCTTCAGCATGCCGAACAGAGCAAGCGCCAGTTCGGTTCGCCCGGCGCCGAGCAGGCCGGTGATACCGACCGTTTCGCCGCGGCGGACTGTCAGCGAAATATCCTCGAACTGGCCCGGCCGGCTCAGGTCGCGGACCTCGAGCACGACCGGCTGATCGTCCCTCGGACGGGCGCGAACATGCTGGTCGAAAGTCTTGCCGGTCATCAGTTCGGTGATGCGCGACTGCGTCATGCCGGCGGCCGGATAAACCCCGACCAGTGCGCCATCGCGCAGCACCGTGATGCGGCTCGAAATCTCCAGCACCTCGGCCAACCGGTGGCTGACGAACACGACGGCGACGCCGGAGGCTGAAAGATTGCGGACGATCTCGAGAAGATGATCGGTCTCCGACTGGGTCAGCGATGCGGTCGGCTCGTCCATGAAAACGAGCTTCGCCTCGCCGATGAGGGCCCGGGCGATCGCCACGATCTGGCGCTGGGCGATCGCATATTCCTTGAGCGGCAGGTCGACGTCGAGCGTGACGCCGAGGCGGGCGAGCGCGTCGATGGCGATCCGCCGCATGCGATTGTAGTCGACGAGGCGCGGCCGACGACCGAGGACCTCGTGGAAGGCGATGTTCTCGGCTACGCTCATTTCCGGGAAAAGCGCCAGATCCTGCCAGATCACCTGGATGCCGCGGTCCTGGGCAGTGACCGGCGACATGTGCGAATAGGTCTCGCCGTCATATTCGATGACCGCACCGTCGGCCGGACGATAAACGCCGGTGATCACCTTGATCAGCGTGCTCTTGCCGCAGCCGTTCTCGCCTGCCAGACAATGCACCTCGCCGGGACGCACCTCGAAGCTCACATTCTTCAGCGCCTTGACGCCACCGAATGTCATGTTGATGTCGCGAAGGGACAAAAGCGGTTTTTCACCGACCGTCGCGCTCGTTGCCTGATGCATGAACCCTGCGCCTGTCGAACTTCGTTTCATGGGACTTGCCAGGCCGGCCGGAGCCGGCCCAGCAGCCGGGAGAACCCTTCGGCATGTCTCCTCAAATCGACCTGATTTAAGGACAAAGGCATGCGGCAATTCAAAGTGCTACGGCGACCTTTGCGCGTCTCACAAGACGGCGCGGCGCTGTAGGGCGGGATGCACGGCGCGGCATCCCGCCTGTGCGGACTAAAGACCCATCGCGGCCAGATCGGCCACCGTGTCCTTGTTGATCGGCACGAGCTGGTCGACGATGATGTTGCGGTTCTGGAAGTCCGGATGGATCACGCCGAGACCCTCGATCTCCTCGCCGTCCTTGACCTCCTCGCCCTTGAGGAGCTTATCGGCCATCGTCACGAAGACTTCGCCGGCCTGCTTCGGATTCCACATGAAGCCGCCGGAGATCGCGTCGGATTTCACGAGCTTCTGGCCCTGTCCCGGCGAGAAGGGTCCGAGAACGAAGATCTCGCCCACCTTGCGGCGCTCTTCGATGGCGCGGCCGGCGCCGATCGGGCCCTGGCTGCCGAAGGCCAGGAAGCCTTTCAGGTTCGGATGGGCGGAGATCAGGTCGAGGGCGGTCGAGCGGCTCTTGTCGACGTCCTCGGCAACACCGTAACGTTCGCCGACCAAGGTCATTTCCGGATAGTTCTTCTTGATGTAGGCGATCGCCGCATCGGCCCAGGCATTGTGCAGCGGCACGGTCAGCGAACCGACGAAGACGGCATATTCGCCCTTGCCGCCCATCTTCTCGGCCAGCAACTTGCCGTGCGCCTCGCCGAAACCCTGGGATGACGCAAGCTCGAAGTCCCAGTCGGCGCCCTTCTGGCTCGGCGATTCATGGGTGATGACGATGATGCCCTTTTCCTTGGCCTTGGTCAGCACCGGCTCCAGCACCTTGGCGTCGTTCGGCACCACGCCGATGACCTTCACGCCCTGTGCGATCAGATCCTCGATGGCGCGGACCTGCAATGCCGGGTCGGCGCTCGTCGGGCCGACCATGAAGGCGTCCAGGCCGAGCTTCTGGCCGCGCTCCTTGATGCCGACTTCCATGGCGTTGAACCACGGAATGCCGCCGATCTTGACGACCACGCCGACCTTCGGCGCATCCTGCGCCGCGACGGAAAAGGCACCGGCGAGCGAAAGCGAAGCCGCCAGAGCGGCAGCAAGAAATGTCTTGATCATGTCTCTCCTCCACAGGTTCCCGCAACGGGAACTCTCCCGGGCGCTGGCGCGCCGGCCTCCAGTTTCAATCCTCCATGACGAGAAGCGCGTTTCCCGCCGCTGACCGCCGCCTCCTCAGACGGCCCAAAGAGCTGCACAATCGATATTTCTTATTTGCACAATCGATGGTGCAAAGACTATCCTGCAGACTTAATCTTTCGTCAAGCGCAAAACGGCTCTAAGAGATTCGAGGGGGCTCGGATGGCGAACAGCGGCAAGAAAAAGGCGACGATCTACGATCTCTCGGTGCTCTCCGGCAGCTCGCCCTCGACGGTCAGCGCCGTGCTGAACGGCACCTGGCGCAAGCGGCGCATCAAGGAAAGCACCGCCGAGTTGATCCGCAACCTCGCCGAGACCCACCAATATACGGCGAACCGCCAGGCTCGCGGCTTGCGCAGCTCGCGCTCCGGGCTGGTCGGGCTGCTCCTGCCGGTACACGACAATCGCTACTTCTCCTCGCTCGCCCAGACCTTCGAGGCGCATGTGCGCAGCAAAGGCCAATGCCCGATCGTCGTCAGCGCCAGTCGCGACCCGCAGGAGGAGCGCAAGACGGCCGAAACGCTGATCTCCTATTCGATCGACGAGTTGTTCATCTGCGGCGCGACGGATCCGGACGGGGTTCACGAGGTCTGCGAAGCGGCCGGGCTGAAGCACATCAATATCGACCTGCCCGGCACCAAGGTGCCCTCCGTCATCAGCGACAATTTCGAGGGCGGCCGGCTGCTGACCGAGGCCATTATCCGCCACTTTCCCGCCGACCGCGCGCTCGCGCCGACCGATCTCTATCTGTTCGGCGGCCGCAACGACCATGCGAGCCACGAGCGCATCCGCGGCTTCCGGGCCGTGAAAAAAGACCTTCTCGGCGATGATCCCGACGAATGCATCCAGCCGACCGGTTATGCGGCGAACAACGCCCGAAAGGCCTTCGAGGCCTTCTACGCCCGGCACGGCAAGCTGCCCCGCGGCCTCTTCGTCAATTCGTCGATCAACTTCGAGGGCCTGCTGCGCTTCATGGCCGAGCATCCGCACGACAATTTCACCGATCTCGTCGTCGGCTGCTACGACTACGATCCTTTCGCCTCCTTTCTCCCCTTCCCCGTCATCATGATCCGGCAGGATGTCGAGGGAATGATCGCCAAGGCTTTCGAGGTGATCGAGCAGCCTCGCGCACTGGCGCGGATACATCTGGTCCAGCCGGAACTGGTGCCACCGAGGACGGCACTCACCGGGCCGCTCGATGCTTTGAAAGACATCGACTTACCGCGAGGTAGCCAATAAATTTCCACTGTACATTAGCGTCTTAACAATGTATTTTTCTGTTATGGACGCTACAGACAGAAAAATCATTGGTATTCTTTCCGGCGATGCGCGCGCGTCGCTGACCGATATCGGCGCCGCAGTGGACCTCTCGCCCTCGGCGGTCAACGAACGCCTCCGCCGCCTGGTGACGAGCGGCGTCATTCGCCGCTTCACGCTCGACGTCGATCACCGGATCCTCGGCTTCGACGTGCTTGCCTTCGTCTGGATAGCATTGGCCAACGATGCCGACGAAAGCGAGTTCCGCAGCTTCATCGCCTCCCACCCGGCGGTTGCCGAGTGCCACCACGTGACCGGCGCCTGGTCTTACTGCGCCAAGGTGCGGATGCCGACGCTCGGCGACATCGAGCCCTTTCTGTCGGAACTGAAGGCACGCCGCTATCTCGCCCGGAGCGAGACCGTCATCGCGCTTTCCACCGCCGCGGAGCGCTCCGTCACCTTGCCCGCGCCGGACGCAGGAAAGCGAGACAGAGGATGACCGCGTTGCTCTTCGCAAAAGGACTGCTCCTCGGGCTTGCCATCGCCGCGCCGCTCGGTCCGATCGGCACGCTTTGCATCAGCCGCACGCTGGAACGCGGTTTCTGGGCCGGCGTCGCAGGCGGTCTCGGGACGGCGCTTGCCGACGCAACTTACGCGATGATGGCGGCGGCCGGCTTTGCGGCGTTTGCGACATTTCTCGCGACGCTCTCGGTTCCGCTCGGTCTCGTCGGCGGTGTCTTCATGCTTTGGCTCGGCTGGCGCGGATTGAGGCCCCGGCCGGTCGCGGCGCCGGCCGAGATCGGCGCGCGCGACCTGCTGCACACGACGACTGCGACCTTCCTGCTGACGATGGCGAACCCTGCGACCATCCTGACGTTCGCCGCGATCTTCGCGGGCCTCGGCCTTGCGGCCGTCGGCGATGGGGCGAGCGCGGCGATCGTCGTGGCCGGCGTCTTCCTCGGGTCGCTCGGCTGGTGGTTTCTCCTGAGCGGCGGCGTCACGCTCGCGAAGACCAGGCTGCCTGACGGTTTTGCCGCCTGGACGTCGCGGCTTTCCGGCCTGCTTCTGATCGCTTTCGGCCTTGCCGCCCTTGCTTCGGCGGCTGCCGGTCTGGCCGCGTAGTTGCCTCATTTGTCAGCTTGCTGACGCTGCCGCCTAACCCTGCCGCAAAAGCGCCATTTCAACCAGAGAATTTAGCGCGCAGTGATTGCATCCGCTCGCCTATTCGAGCAAACTTATATATAACTGAGGCGAAAGGTCGCGAGGAGAATCGCAGATGAAGAAGAATCCCAATCCGATCGATACCTTCGTCGGTTCGCGTGTTCGAATGCGCAGACTGATGGTTGGAATGAGCCAGGAGAAACTGGCCGACGGCCTCGGCATCACGTTCCAGCAAGTGCAGAAATACGAGAAGGGCACGAACCGCATCGGCGCGAGCCGGTTGCAGGCGATCGCCGATATCCTCGGCGTTCATCCGAGCTTTTTCTTCCAGCAGGACGAAAAGGCCCAGTCGCGCGAGACCGCGGCCGATGTACACGAGTCGCACGAAATCTCCTCCTTCGTCGCCTCGAAAGAGGGGATCGCCCTCAACAGGGCCTTCCTGAAGATCGTCGATCCGGTGTTGCGGAAGAAGATCATCGCTCTCGTCGCCGCCATGGCGCATTCGGGCGAAATAGAACAGGCCGCCGTGGCGTCCGCAGCCCGCCATGAGGAAATCTTGCACGGCTGAGCCGCCAGCCGTTCCTTTTCGCAGCAACCGGGCGCGCATTGACGCTGCATGCAAGTTCGCCTTGCGGAGTCCGCATGAAAATCGTCTTCGTCGGTCCGACCGTCCCTGATGCGGCGACGCTGGTTGGCGATGCACTGGCGGTCCGGCCGCCCGCCACACAAGGCGATATCCTCCGCGCCGTCTATGACGGGGCCACGGTCATCGGTCTGATCGATGGCAATTTCGAGTACGTCGCCCCGGTTTGGCACAAGGAAATACTCTTCGCACTCTCGCTGGGCGTGACGGTCCTCGGTGCCGCCAGCATGGGGGCACTACGGGCGGCCGAATGCGCCGCCTTCGGCATGGTCGGGATCGGCGAAATTTTCCGCCAGTACATGGCCGACGAGACGGCGGACGATTCGGACGTGGCGCTGCTGCACGCGCCGGAGGAGCTCGGCTATACGGCGCTGACCGTGCCCCTCGTCAATCTGCGCGCCACGCTTCGCCACCTCACCGAACAGAACCGCTTGACCGCCACGGATGCGGCCGAGATCGCTGACGTGGCGGCAGACCTTTTCTACAAGGAACGCACCTGGAACGCGATTCTTGGCCATGCCGGGCTTTCAGCGCACATCGATGCTGCGATGCTGCGCGCCGAATATGTCGACCAGAAGCGCATCGATGCGCTCGAGCTTTTTGAAGCGCTGCGACGGATGCCGGCGGAAAGACACGCTCCGCCGCAGGACTGGACCTTCAACACGACCAGTCTCTGGGCGACGATGCTGAGCCAGCTGCCGCTCACCGATGAAAAGTCGGATGCTTGAATGCCGTACAATATGGCTGACCGAGCGCTGCCTGCGATAGCCAAGCGCCAACCGTCATTGTGTTCTGCCGCTGCCCGTGAAATGTGATGAGCGGCGGCGGACGAGGAGGAGATGAATCGCGTCATGGCAACGGGCGAAGGGGCAGACGATCGGATCGCGGATCTCGTCGATGACATTCTCGTCCAGACGCCGTTGAAGGCCGCCGCGTTCATCGTGACGATCTATGGAGACGTCGTGGAGCCGCGCGGCGGCGTTGTGTGGATCGGCAATCTGATCGAGACCTGCGCCGCGGTCAGCATCAGCGAGACGCTGGTGCGGACGGCCGTCTCGCGCCTGGTCGCCGCCGGGCAACTAGTCGGGGAAAGAGAAGGACGGCGCAGCTACTATCGCCTTTCAACAGCAGCCGGCAGCGAGTTCGCTGCCGCGGCACGAATCATTTTCGGCAGCGCCGAAGAGGAAAGCTGGCAACTCGTCCATCTGACCGGCGCTGAAGTCGAGGAAAGAATGCAGGCGCTCGAACGGGCCGGCTACGCGCGGCTGGACCCGCGCCTGGCAATCGGTCCGGCAAGGCAGGTGGCAGGATTGGCCGACGCGCTGACCCTGCGTGCTCATTCGGACGATCCGAAGGCACTCGCGGCTTTCGTCCAGGCGTACTGGAACCTCGCGCCGCACGCCGCCGCCTATCGCCTGTTTCTCGACCAGTTCCGGCCGGTTGCAGCTCTTGCAGAGAAGCACCCGGTGGCGCCGGCCACAGCACTGACGATGCGGCTCCTTCTGATCCATCGCTTCCGCACCGTCCTCTTGCGTGATCCCCGCTTGCCCGCCGCCGCCTTGCCTCCGGATTGGCCCGGCCTGGAGGCACGCCGTCTCTTCGCAGCGCTTTACCTTCTCCTGTCGCCCTCCGCCGACGACCACATCGGTCGCAACTTCATCAGTGCGTCCGGCCCGCTCCGTGCCATGACCGAGGAGATTGAGAAGCGTCTATCACTGCTCGAAACACAGGCTTAGGCCTGGTGCGTCTGCAAAATATGTGCGGCGCCCCACAGCGCCGCGT
Organism: Sinorhizobium fredii NGR234; assembly: GCF_000018545.1. Lineage (NCBI taxonomy): Bacteria > Pseudomonadati > Pseudomonadota > Alphaproteobacteria > Hyphomicrobiales > Rhizobiaceae > Ensifer > Ensifer fredii. The sequence goes on along the minus strand of NC_012586.1, from coordinate 1,109,392 downwards.
GCCTTACCAGGCGCGCAAAGGTCGCTGCAGCAGGGCATCACACCGGAACCGCGGTCGAGTATTTCACGCTCTTCAGGGCGAAATGCGATGACGAATTCGCAACCGCATCATGCGTCAGGATGCCGTGCATCAGCAATCGTTCGTAATCCGCAACGTCCGCCACGACGACACGTAAGAGATAGTCCCACTCGCCCGACATCGAATAGCATTCCAGCACTTCTTCGTGGCTCTCCACAAAGCGCTCGAAGCTGCGGCGCGCCACCGGGTCGTGCGATTTCATCCGCACATGGCAGAACACATTCAGCCCGCGGCCGACCATCTCGGGATTGACGAGCCGAACGGCCTTTCCAAGCACGCCGGCCGTATCGAGCGCCTTGATACGCCGCCAGCAGGAGGCCGGCGAGGCACCGACCGCCTCGGCGAGCGCCGCATGGCTGATGTCGGCCTGTTCCTGAAGGACTCTCAGGATCTTTCGGTCGACTAGATCGAGATTGAGAGTATTCATCATAATACTTTCGAAAATGAAACACGGTCATCAATTGGTACCGAAAATCCTGCAAGATTGAAACCGAATTGCGCCTGAGGCGAGCTATTCTTCCAAATGAGGAATTTGGGAGGACATTCGAAGATGGGACAGGCTGCGCTCAAACCGGACCGGCGGAACGCACCGGACGAGAGCATCGACTGGAAGCGGGTCCTGCACCTCATGCTGCTGTCCCGCGAGCTCGACGAGATGGAGGAAAAGCGCCTCGTCCCGGAGAAGAAGGTTCTCTATCAGTTCTCGGCGCGGGGCCATGACATGGCGCAGATCCTCCTGGGACTGAACCTCACGGGACGGCATGACGCGGCCTGCGGCTATTATCGCTCACGACCGCTGCTTCTGTCGCTCGGCGTCGATCCGGCCGATGCGCTCGGCTCCGCCATGGCGCGGGCCGGAGGCTATTCCGATGGCCGCGATATCGGCGTCGTCTTCAACTATCCCAACCCGAACGGCGCCTCTGCGCTGCCGATGTGCGGCGGCGTCGGATCCCAGTACACGCCGACGGCCGGATGGGCGCAGGCGATCACCTATTTCAGCGAGCAGCTTAAGAACGAGAACTATGACCGGGACATCGCAGTCGTCCTCGGTGGCGATGGTTCGGTCGCCTCCAACGGCTTCTGGTCCGCGCTGACGGTCGCCACGACACAAGGGCTGCCGATGCTCTTCTATATCGAAGACAACGGCTTCGGCATCTCGGTTCCCTCCACCCTTCAGACGCCCGACGGCAACATCGCCGCCAATCTTGCGGCCTGGAAGAACCTGGCCATCCTCGATGGCGACGGCTCAGATCCGGAGGAGGCGGCCCGGTTGACGAAGGGCGCCGTCGACCTGGTGCGGGACGAGCGGATGCCGGTTCTGCTGCGGCTGAAAGTGCCACGCCTCGAAGGACACAGCTTCCAGGATACCCAGACCTACAAGAGCGAAGAACTCGTCAGAAGCGAGTGGGCGCGCGATCCTCTGCCGCGGCTCAAGGATTATCTGGTGCCTGCCGTCTTGCGCGAGGAGGAATGGGAAGCGGTCGCCGGCGCTGCCAAGGCGGCCGCCGAACAGGCCCGCATCGAGGCCGAGTCCCGACCGGTCGCCGATCCGGAAACGGTTACCAGCAATGTCTTCTTCGAGGGCGAGATGCAGGTGATGGGCGGCCAGTACCGTGCCGGTTACCGACCGCCGGAGACAACCGAGACGCCGCAAGGCGACGGCCAGCGGATCAATATGGTGACAGCGATCCGGCGAACCCTCGACCACGAAATGTCGATCAACGAAAGGGTTGTCCTGTTCGGCGAGGATATCGGCCCGAAGGGCGGCGTCCATGCCGTTACCCTCGGGCTGCAGGAAAAATACGGCACGACCCGTGTGTTCGATACCTCGCTGTCGGAGGAGGGCATCGTCGGCCGTGCCGTCGGCATGGCGCTGGCCGGGCTCGTGCCTGTGCCTGAGATCCAGTTCCGCAAATATGCCGAGCCGGCGAGCGAACAGATCAACGATTGCGGGACCGTCCGGTGGCGGACCAACAACCGCTTCGCCGCGCCGATCGTTGTGCGCATGCCGGGCGGGTTCTTCAAATGCGGCGACCCGTGGCACAGCCAGACGAACGAAGTCGCCTTCGTCCATCAGCCCGGCTGGAAGGTCGCCGTTCCGTCGAACGCCGAGGACGCCGTCGGGCTGCTGCGCACCTCGCTGCGCGGCAACGATCCGGTGATCTTCTTCGAGCATCGCGCCATGCTGGATCATGCCTGGGCGCGGCGCCCCTATCCCGGCGACCACTTCGCGCTGCCCTTCGGCAAGGCGAAGTTCACGCGCCAGGGCAGCGACATCAGCATCGTCACCTGGGGCGCCATGGTGCACCGCTGCGAAGAGGCCGCCGAGGGGATTTCCGCCGACGTCATCGACCTCAGGACATTGATGCCGTGGGACCGCAACGCGGTGCTTTCCTCGGTCCGCCGCACCCGCCGCTGCTTGATCGTCCACGAGGACCTCGGCACCGCGGGCTTTGGCGCGGAAATCGCCGCAGCCGTCGCCGACGAAGCCTTCATCGATCTCGACGCCCCGGTTTCGCGGCTGACCATGCCCGATATTCCAAGTCCCCACAATCCTGCCCTGCTCGACTGGGCGGTCCCCTCGACGGAGCGGATTCGCCGAAAAATCACCGATCTGCTGGAGTATTGAGGATGGGCGATCTCATCGACATCAACGCCCCCGTCGAGCAGGAGGGGACGAAGGCCATCGTCCGCAACTGGCTCAAGAAAATCGGTGAAAGCGTGAAATCCGGCGACCCCCTGGTCGAGCTCGAAACCGACAAGGTGACCCAGGAAGTCCCCGCGCCCGCCGACGGCTTCCTGTCCGAAATCCTCATGGAGAACGGCGACGATGCCCTCCCCGGCGCCATCCTCGGCCGCATCGGCAGCGAACCTCCCGGCCACGAGCAGCCTGACATGCCGGCGCAGATGGATGCCTTGAAGACGTCCACCGGCTCTTCGCCGCCACCGCATTTCTCTCCTGCCGTGCGCCGCGCGGCCGAGGAATACGGCATCGATCCGACGACGATTGCCGGCACCGGCCGGGACGGCCGCGTCACCCGCGCCGACATGGACAGGGCCTTCGCGGAGGCGCCGGGACGCGCCGCACCTGCCCCCGAGCCGAAGCCCACCGAGCCTCCGCCGTCATCTCGGCCGATGGAACCCGCCGATGCGGGCGCTGCACTCCGCTCGCGGAAGATCGCGCATAGCGGCATGCGGACGGCGATCGCCACCCACATGCTGCAGTCGGTGACGACCGCGCCGCACGTGACTGCCGTCTTTGAGGCCGATTTCTCAGCGATCATGCGCCACCGTGACGCCCATAAGGCGAAGCCCGCGGCCGAGGGCAGCCCCCTCTCCTATACGGCCTATATCGTTTCCGCCTGCGTCGCGGCGATGCGCGCGGTGCCCAACGTCAACAGCCGCTGGCACGACGATGCGCTCGAAGTGTTCGACGACATCAATATCGGCGTCGGGATCGCCCTTGGCGACAAAGGCTTGATCGTGCCGGTGATCCATCAGGCCCAGCACCTTTCCCTCGCCGCCATTGCGGCGAAGCTGCAGGACATGACGGCGCGGGCACGGTCAAACGCGCTCGGCCCCGCCGAGGTCAGGGGCGGGACCTTCACCATTTCCAATCACGGCGTCTCCGGATCGCTGTTCGCGGCACCGATCATCATCAACCAGCCGCAATCGGCGATCCTCGGCGTCGGGAAACTGGAGAAACGGGTCGTGGTGCGCGAGGTCGACGGGGTCGACACGATCCAGATCCGGCCGATGGCCTATGTGTCGTTGACCATCGATCACCGGGCGCTCGACGGTCACCAGACGAATATGTGGCTCACCCACTTCGTTCAGGCCCTCGAGAACTGGCCAAAATGACACCACGGGAAAATCCGGCACTACAGCGCCGCGCGCCTTGCGAGCTAGGAGGGGTTGGTTTTCGCATGACTGCGCCAGAGCAAGGCCGACAGCACCGCATGAAGCCCAACCGCCGGCCACAGAAGGACGCCAGCGAAGCTCTCCACCAGTCCGACATAACCTAGATAGAACATGACTGCTGCGCTGTAGACCAGCATGCCGAGCAGACCGGAGTTCTTCCAGCAGGCGACGCCCAGTGCGATCAGGGCGATACCTGCTATCCGCGCCGTCGGGACAGCAACGCCCGTCAGTGCCTCGCCAAGCAACACCTGCCCCACAAAAGCGGGCACAACCACCAATGCAAGTCCCGTTGCGATTTCCTCGAAAGCAGCGCGATCTAGAACGCGTACCATCCACTCCTCCGCTAGCCGTTCAAGGGTACCAACACCATCGCAGGCCCGACACGGGCAGCCGACCAAGGCTCGGCGAACACCTCCCTGCAGACAAATGAGCCCGCATAGATTTAGCTCTGGCTAATCTACGCAAATCACCGAGTGTGGGGAAGATGGGACCGTTGCGCTCGTTCTTCGAATCACCGTCCGAGACCTGCCTAACCAACCGCCGGATGGGAAGAAGCGACGGGAGCCGCGGTGATTGTATTCGCGCGCGCCCACCCTCTCAGATCGAAATTCGGGCCTATTTTTTACGCAGTGAGAGGCATCACCGAGGCATGTCGCCTTATTTTTAATCATTTATGATAGTCGCAAATTATTTAGGCAGAAATATGTTGCGAAACTTGCTGCACTGCATCATGATGGAGCATGTCCCAGCGAGACCTGACCATTCTAGTCATTGACGAGAACGCCATTCGCGCCTCGATCATCGAGGAGGGCCTGCGCGAAGCAGGCCACGGCAATGTCACGGTCATCCACGAAGTTCACGGGGTTGCACGCACCATCGAGACGCTGCAGCCCGACGTGATCGTCATCGACATCGAAAACCCCAACCGGGACATGATGGAGCACCTCTTCCAGCTGACGCGCACCGTCGGCCGGCCGATTGCCATGTTCGTCGACCGCTCCGACACCGCCTCGATCGAGGCGGCAGTCGAGGCCGGCGTCTCTGCTTACGTGATCGACGGGCTCAGAAAGGAACGCGTCAAGCCTATCCTCGACATGGCCGTCAGCCGTTTCAATGCCTTCAGCCGGCTTCAACGGGAACTTGCCGACGCAAAATCGGCCCTCGAGGAACGCAAGCTCGTCGAGCGCGCCAAAGGCATCCTCATGAAAATGCGAGGGCTTTCCGAGGAGGAGGCCTTCACGCTGCTTCGCCAAACCGCAATGAACGAGAAAAAGAAGATCTCGGAAATCGCGCAAAGCGTGGTCACCGCCGCCGGATTGCTGATCCGATGAACGACGGACACCAGCCGCACCGGGCAGCGCGCCGGGGGAGATCGGAGTGAACGCATTGACGCATATCGACCAGTCCAAGGCGAGCAAACTTGCCGCCGGCGATGGCCTGCCGGCCCCGGCAATCGCAGGACACGAAGGATCACGTACCGTGCGGGCCGGCTTTATTCCGCTCGTCGATGCGGCCGTGCTGATCGCCGCCGCCGAATTCGGCTTCGCGCAGAAGGAAGGTATCACCCTCGATCTGGTGAAGGAGGTCTCCTGGGCAAACGTCCGCGACCGTCTCGCCTTTCGCCAGTTCGACGTGGCACACATGCTCTCGCCGATGCCGGTCGCCGCGATGCTCGGCCTCGGCTCCAACCCATCGCCGACAATCGCGCCCTTTTCGCTCGGACGCGGCGGCAATGCGATCACCCTGTCGTCGCGGCTCTATGCCGACATGCAGATGGCGGGCGACCTCGACGCCGGCGCAACCGCCCTTTCGAACGCGCAGGCCCTGGCAGCCGTGATCCGGCGCAACCGGGCCGCCGGCCGGCCGCCGCTGACGCTTGGCGTCACCTACCCGTTTTCCTCGCACAATTACGAGTTCCGCTATTGGCTGGCGGCCGGAGGCATCGACCCGGACCGCGACGTCAAGCTCGTCGTCGTGCCGCCGCCGATGACATCCGATGCGCTCGCAGCCAGCGCCATCGACGGCTTTTGCGTCGGCGCCCCGTGGAACATGGTCGCCTCGGAGCGTGGCGTCGGTCGCATCGTCGCGACCAAGCAGGACATCTGGCCCTCCGCGCCGGAAAAGGTCCTCGGCATGCGACCGGAATGGGCCGATGCCAATCCGGAGACCGTTTCACGCCTGATCGTTGCGCTGGACGCCGCTGCCCGCTGGTGCGACGCGGCTGAGAACCGCGCAGCACTCGCGGAGGCTCTTGCCGAACAACGCTACGTCGGCGCCCCCGTCGACATCATCCGCCGGGTGCTGGCCGGCGAATTCACCATCGATCCAGAAGGCAACCAGCGTGTCATCGACGACTATTTCGTCTTCCACGCGGGCTTCGCCAATTTTCCCCGGCCGAGCCAGGCGCTGTGGATCTACAGCCAGATGGTCCGCTGGGGACAGACGGCGTTGTCCACCGAGGGGACCGAGGCAAGCCTTTCCGCCTACCGGCCGGCACTTTACCGCCGGGCTCTCGGGAGACTGGCCCCGCCGGCGATGGACGACTTTGCTGTCGAAGGCGCAATGCCCGATGATCGCTTCATGGACGGACACATCTTCGACCCGAAACTGATCCGGGATTACATCGAGGCCTTTCCTGTAAAGGCGACCAGCCTTCCCGACGCTTCGCTCGACGACATCTGAGCGAAGGCGCTGCTTTTTTAAGCAGCATTCCCGATACCGCACCGCACAATTATTGACCATCCGGCCTGAATGGCGTCTTTTTGTGCACCTGACAAGCATTGCACTTCTTCAACAATATCAATGACATCGAAGGCATCTGCCAAATTGGCACGGCGCTTGCTTTTCTAGAACTGTTTCAATCAAAGGCGATTGAAACGAGCTCAGGCGCCGATGGCGCCTGCCAAAGACACCGACGTCGCAAGGTCATTGCCTCCAGGAGACCCTCCCGGTCCCGGAGCGCGAAAGTCCGAGCGGCGTTTTTTTTATGCCGGTTTCGACCGGTCAACGGATTTGAGGAAGGTGCGCATGACCGACCGCATCGTGATGATGGCCAACGGACCGTTTGCACGAATTGGCGATGCCCTCGATGGGGTGTTCGCGCCTGAGCGCCGGCCGATCGAGCTCGCCTCCGGCCGGACCTACCTGAACTGTCGCGAAGCCGTGCGCTTCGTCGAAGCTGCGGAGTGATTACCCAATGGCTGAACGCACCCCTGAAAAACTCGTCATCGTCGGCAACGGCATGGCGCCGGGCCGCATGCTCGAAGAGCTCTTCGAGAAGGCGCCCGGGCGCTATCAAGTGACGATCTTCAACGCCGAGCCGCGCGTCAATTATGACCGCATCATGCTCTCGCCGGTGCTGTCCGGCGAAAAAGACTATGAAGAGATCATCATCCATGGCGACGGCTGGTACATCAAGCACGGCATCACCCTCTACAAGGGTCACAAGATCGTCGCGATCGACCGCAACGCCAAGACGGTCACGTCCGACCATGGCGTTACGGAAAGCTACGACAAGCTGGTGATCGCCACCGGCTCGGTGCCCTTCATCATCCCCGTGCCCGGCAAGGACCTGCGCGGCGTCATCACCTATCGCGACCTCGATGACGTGCAGGCGATGCTGCTCGCCGCCCAGTCGCGCGAAAAGGCGGTCGTCATCGGTGGCGGCCTGCTTGGCCTGGAAGCGGCCGCCGGTCTCGCCCAGCGCGGCATGGACGTCACGGTCCTGCACGTCATGCCGACCCTGATGGAGCGCCAGCTCGACCCGGCCGCCGGCTACCTGCTTCAGAAAGCGGTCGAAGAACGCGGCATCAAGGTCATTACAAAGGCGAATACCAAACGCATCGTCGGCGAGGAAAAGGTCGAGGGCATCGAACTCGACGACGGCCGGATCATTCCGGCGACACTCGTCGTCATGGCCGTCGGCATCAGGCCGAATGCCGGCCTGGCCAAGGATGCCGGGCTTGCCGTCAACCGCGGCATCGTCGTCGACACCGGCATGCAGACCTCCGACGGAGACATCATGGCGCTCGGCGAGTGCGCCGAAGTCGGCGGAATGGTCTATGGCCTCGTGGCGCCGCTCTACGAGATGGCCCGGGTTGCCGCCTCTCACCTTGCCGGAGAGCGCAAGGCGGCCTTCGTCCACTCGGACACCCCGACCAAGCTGAAGGTGACCGGCATCAACCTCTATTCGGTCGGCGACTTCGCCGACGGAGACGACCGCGAGGAGATCGTGCTGCGCGACGCCACCGCCGGCGTCTACAAGCGGCTGGTGCTCAAGGAAAACCGCATCGTCGGTACGGTGCTCTACGGCGAGACCACGGACGGCGCCTGGTTCAACGACCTGTTGAAGCGCGGCACCGACATCTCCGAAATGCGCGACACCCTGATCTTCGGCCAGGCCTATCAGGGAGGAGCCCCGCTGGACCCTACGGCGGCCGTTGCAGCCTTGCCGGATGATGCGGAAATCTGCGGCTGCAACGGCGTGTGCAAGGGCAAGATCGTCTCGACGATCACGTCCAAGGGTTTGACCTCGCTCGACGAGGTGCGCGCCCACACCAAGGCGTCGGCCTCCTGCGGCTCCTGCACGGGTCTCGTCGAGCAGCTGATGTCGGTTACCCTCGGCGAAGGCTACAACCCCGCCGCCGTCCAGCGGATGTGCAACTGCACCGAACTCGGCCATGACGACGTGCGCCGGCTGATCAAGGCGAAGGGGCTGAAGACGATTCCCGCCGTCATGCAGGAACTCGAGTGGAAGACCTCCTGCGGCTGCGCCAAATGTCGCCCCGCCCTCAACTACTATCTCGTCTGCGACTGGCCGGACGAATATGCCGACGACTACCAGTCGCGCTTCATCAACGAGCGCGTCCACGCCAACATCCAGAAGGACGGCACCTATTCGGTGGTGCCGCGCATGTGGGGCGGCGTCACCAATTCGCAGGAACTGCGCGCCATCGCCGATGTCGTCGACAAGTTTAACGTTCCGCTGGTCAAGGTCACCGGCGGCCAGCGCATCGACCTGCTCGGCATCGAGAAGGAGGACCTGCCGGCGGTCTGGTCCGATCTCGGCAAGGCCGGCTTCGTCTCCGGCCAGGCCTATGCCAAGGGCCTCAGGACCGTAAAGACCTGCGTCGGCTCCGACTGGTGTCGCTTCGGCACCCAGGATTCGACCGGCCTCGGCATCCGCATCGAGAAGTTCATGTGGGGCTCGTGGACGCCGGCCAAGTTGAAGATGGCCGTCTCCGGCTGCCCGCGCAACTGCGCCGAAGCGACCTGCAAGGACATCGGCGTGATCTGCGTCGACTCCGGCTTCGAGATCCACTTCGCCGGCGCCGCCGGTCTCGATATCAAGGGCACCGAGGTTCTGGGGCTGGTCAAGACCGAGGACGAGGCGCTCGAGCATATCGTCGCGCTGACGCAGATGTATCGTGAACAGGCCCGCTACCTGGAGCGCATCTACAAGTGGGCGAAGCGCATCGGCCTCGACGAGATCCGCCGGCAGATCATGGACGATGCCGAGAAGCGCAAGGCCTTTTACGACCGTTTCGTCTTCAGCCAGAAGTTCGCCCAGGTCGATCCCTGGTCGGAGCGCGTCTCCGGCAAGGACAAGCATGAGTTCCGGCCGATGGCGACGGTCGGCTTCAACCAGGCAGCGGAATGAGGTGATGACAATGAACTGGATTGCTATTGGCGAGATCAGCGACATTCCGCTGCGCGGTGCCCGTTGCGTCAAGACGCCGATCGGCAAGATCGCCGTCTTCCGCACCGCCGAGAACGAGGTCTTCGCGATCGAGGATCACTGCCCGCACAAGGGCGGGCCGCTCAGCCAGGGCATTGTCCATGGCAATGCCGTCACCTGCCCGCTGCACAACTGGGTGATCTCGCTCGAAACCGGCAAGGCGCTGGGTGCCGACGAAGGCGCGGTACGCACCATCCCGGTGAAGAACGACAACGGCGCCCTCTCCATCGCGCTTGAGAACCTGACGCTGGCCGCCGCGGAGTAGACATGGCGCACGAGGTCAAGACCACCTGTCCCTATTGCGGCGTCGGCTGCGGCGTCATCGCCCGCGTGAGTGATGACGGTGCCGTCAGCGTCAAGGGCGATCCCGAGCATCCGGCCAATTTCGGCCGGCTCTGCTCGAAGGGCGCGGCGCTCGCCGAAACCCTCGATCTCGACGGCCGTCTCCTCCATCCGGAAATCGGCGGCCGCCGCGCAGGTTGGGACGAAGCACTTGACCTCGTAGCCGAAAAATTTTCGCAAAGCATCGCCGAGCACGGACCGGATTCGGTGGCCCTTTACGTGTCGGGGCAATTGCTGACCGAGGACTACTACCTCGCCAACAAGCTGATGAAGGGCTTCATCGGCTCCGCCAATATCGATACCAATTCGCGCCTCTGCATGTCGTCTTCTGTCGCCGGCCATCGGCGCGCCTTCGGCTCGGATACGGTGCCGGGCAGCTATGAGGATCTGGAACTCGCCGATCTCGTCATCCTGACCGGCTCCAACATGGCCTGGTGCCATCCGGTGCTCTACCAGCGCCTGGCGGCGGCGAAGGCAAACCGCCCGGAGATGCAGGTCGTCGTCATCGATCCCCGGCGGACCATGACGGCCGACATCGCCGACATGCATCTGGCGATCGCGCCGGACGGCGACGTGGCGCTTTTCAACGGGCTCCTCGTTCATCTTGCCGAGAGCGGCGCCATCGGCTGGGACTATGTTTCGGCCAATACCAACGGCTTCGCCGAGGCCCTTCAGGCCGCTTCGGGTCTCGATCTCCCTGCCCTGTCGGACGCGACGGGCCTCGCGCAAAAACAGCTGCGCGAATTCTTTCGTCTGTTCGAAGCGACAGAAAAGGTCGTGACCTGCTACAGCCAGGGCGTCAACCAATCGTCCGCCGGCACCGACAAGGTCAACGCCATCCTCAACTGTCACCTTGCGGCCGGCCGCATCGGCCGCCCGGGCATGGGCCCCTTCTCGCTGACGGGCCAGCCCAATGCGATGGGCGGGCGCGAAGTCGGCGGGCTTGCCAATATGCTTGCCGCCCACCTCGATATCGAGAAGTCGGTCGACCGCGATCTGGTGCGGCGCTTCTGGGGGGCTCCCGCAGTCGCCTCGAAGCCGGGCCTCAAGGCGGTGGATATGTTCCGCGCCGTTGCCGACGGCCGCATCAAGGCGCTGTGGATCATGGCGACCAACCCGGTCGTCTCGATGCCCGACGCCGACGCCGTCGAAGCGGCGATCAAGGCCTGCCCCTTCGTCGTCGTCTCCGAGATGCAGCGACAGACCGATACCGCCCGGCACGCCCATGTAGCCCTGCCGTCGCTCGGCTGGGGCGAAAAGGACGGCACCGTGACCAATTCGGAGCGGCGCATCTCGCGCCAGCGTGCCTTTCTCGCGGCGCCCGGCGAAGCGCGCGCCGACTGGTGGCAACTCGCCGAGGTCGCGCGGCGGATGGGATTTCAGGAGGCCTTCCGCCATTCGTCGCAGTCCGAGATCTTTGCCGAGCACGCCGCTCTTTCCGGCTTCGAAAACGACGGCCGCCGCGATTTCGATATCAGCGCCCATGCGGTGATCGAAACGGCGGCCTATGACGCTCTCGCCCCTTTCCAATGGCCGCAGCCAAAGGACAAGGCACCGCAGGAGAGACGCTTCTTCGCGGAAGGCGGGTTCTACCATGCGGATGGCCGCGCCCGCTTCATCGCCGTTCAGGCGCCGCAGCCGCGCCGTGTCGATGCGGCCTTCCCCTATACCCTCAATACCGGCCGGGTTCGAGACCACTGGCACACGATGACCCGCTCCGGCAAGAGCGCGCGGCTTTCCAGTCATCTGGCCGAGCCCTTCGTCGAAATCCACCCGCGCGATGCGCAGACCATCGGCGTATCCGATGCCGATCTCGTGACGATCGAGAGCCCGCTTGGCGCGGCGATCGTGCGGGCTCTGGTCACCGATCGCCAGGCCGAAGGCAATCTCTTCGTGCCGATGCACTGGAATGATCAATTCGCCTCGAAGGCGCGCATCGACGCTCTCGTCGCGCCTCTGACCGACCCCTTCTCCGGCCAGCCGGCGTCGAAGAACGTCGCAGTCCGGGCCAAACGCTTCTCGGCCAAGACATACGGCTTCGCCGTTTCGGCAACGAAGCCCGAGGGGCTCGACGCCGCCTATTGGGCGGTTGCCAAGGCCGAGGGCGGATGGCGGATGGAGCTTGCCCAGACCGATGTGGACGGCGATTGGATCGACTGGTGCCGGAAGGCCTTTTCAATTCCCGCCGAAATCGACCCGATCGGCTATACGGACCGGACCTCCGGCGAATTCCGCCTCGCCTTCTTCGACGGCGAAAGGTTGCTCGCCGCGCTGTTCCTGTCGCCCCGGCCGGTCGCCGTGGCGCGGAACTGGGCGGTTTCGCAGCTTAGTGCTTCGCACGCCAATCTCAGCAAGCGCTTCGCGGTTGCCGCCGGCCGCCCCGGTGCCGACAAGCCCGACCCGGGGGCGACCGTCTGTTCCTGCTTCAGCGTCGGTGTCAACCAGATCACCGCCGCCATCCGTGAAGGCTGTCACAGCGTCGAGGCGGTCGGTCAAAAGACCAGCGCCGGCACCAATTGCGGCTCCTGCCGCTCCGAAATCAGGGGGATCATCCATGCATGCCTTGCCGCCGCTGCCGAATGATCGAGCCTCGAAGCCGCAGCGCGTCGCGGCGCTCGCGACGCTGCCGCTTTTCTGGTCGTTGAAAGGCAAGCGGGCCGTCGTTGCCGGCGGCAGCGACGGCGCCGCCTGGAAAGCCGAACTTCTGGCGGCCTGCGGCGCCGAAGTGCACATTTACGCATCGCATGCGGACCTCGGCGACGGTTTTCTCGACCTCATCGCCCGCGGCGCCGCCGATGAAGACGGCTCCTTCGTGCATCATGACGAATCCTGGCATGACGGCATCTTCGGCGATGCGGCGCTGGCGATCGCCGACTGTGACGATGATCGAGGGGCCGAGGCCTTCTTCAAGGCGGCGCGCTTGGCTGGCGTGCCCGTCAACGTCATCGACAAGCCGCAGTTCTGCCAGTTCCAGTTCGGATCGATCGTCAATCGCTCGCCCGTTGTCGTGGCAATCTCGACCGACGGGGCGGCACCCATCCTGGCGCAGGCGATCCGGCGGCGGATCGAGACCCTGCTGCCGCCGGCGATCAAGCGCTGGGCTGGGATCGCCCAGGCGATCCGCGAGCGGGTGAATGGACGACTGCAACCGGGCGTCCAGCGCCGCGCCTTCTGGGAGCGTTTCGTCGACCGGGCATTTATCGATACACCGGAGGAGGGTGTTGAGGCGCGGCTGATGGTGGAGATGGATCGTCTGGCGACGCCCCGCCCCCCCGTCGGCCGCGTCACCATCGTCGGCGCAGGCCCGGGCGATGCGGAACTCTTGACCCTCAAGTCGGTCCGGGCGCTCCAGGCGGCCGACGTCATCCTCTACGATGAGCGGATTTCAAACGACGTGCTGGAACTGGCGCGGCGCGAGGCCAAGCGCATCCTGGTCAGCCAACCGAGCCGGGACGCGGGCATTCAAGATGGAAGCGCGTCGGTAAACGTTCTCGCGAGAGCCGGAAAGCGCGTCGTGCGCCTTCAGGCGGGCGATCCGGTGACCAATGCCGACAGCCAACAAGAAGCTGCATGGCTTGGCAAACTCGGCATTCCCGTGGAGATCGTACCGGGCGTCGCCGATCGTCGCCGCGGCGCGTGGGAGAACGACGATGCCAAGACGATCATCGACGCGGGCATGGTCGAGCAGGCCCACGAGCAACGTCTTCGAGTCGCGGGCCATTAGGTTGCCTTCTTATGGTCCGTTGCACCGGGCCTCGAGGCGATCGATGAACGCTTTTTGAGCGGCGTTTATCTTTTCCCGCGCATCGTCGAGCGTGAACCATTCGGCGCGATCCACCTCCGGGAAGGATTGCATGCGCCCGCTCTTGGGGGGCCACTCCATCTCGAACAGGTTGCTGCGAATGCTGGCGATGTCGAACTCGCTTTCGCCCGCAAAGGCGGCGACCAGCTTGCCGCTTTTCAGGCGCTCCTCGCCAAGCGGTTCCAACGGTCCCGTTACCGCAATACCGGTCTCCTCGAAAAACTCGCGGCGCGCCGCCGCTTCCGGCTCCTCGCCGGCCTCGTATTCGCCTTTCGGGATCGACCAGGCCCCGAGGTCCCTGTTGCTCCAGAAGGGGCCGCCGGGATGAACGAGCAGGACGAGAAGCGCACCGGCTTCGTATTTGTAGAGCAGGATACCCGCGCTTTTCTTCGCCATGTCCGATCCTCCGATAGATAACGCCGACGGCAGTCTCGACCTCGGCGGGCAGGGCAGGATATCATCGAAGCGACCGGCTTCGGATGAATGTCCGTGGCACAGCAGATCATTTCAACCAGGCCAACATCCATGCGGGCGATGGTTCTCGAGGAAATCGGCAAACCGCTGGTGGCGGTCGAGCGGCCTCTGCCGGAACCGCTCCCCGGCCAGGTGCGGCTGAAGGTCGAGGCCTGCGCCGTATGCCGCACGGACCTGCACGTGGTCGATGGAGATTTGCCACGGCCGAAGCTGCCGCTCGTTCCCGGCCACGAGATCGTCGGCGTCGTCGAGGCGGTCGGCGCCGCGGTTGACCCGACAAGGATTGGTCGCCGTGTTGGCGTCCCGTGGCTCGGCCATACCTGTCGGACATGCTTCTATTGCCGCTCAGACAGGGAAAACCTCTGCGACAGTCCATTGTTCACGGGCTATACCCGCGACGGCGGCTTTGCCACCCATGTGGTTGCGGATGCCGACTATGCCTTCGATCTCGACGCTGCCGGCGACCCCGCGTCGCTCGCGCCACTGCTTTGCGCCGGCCTTATAGGCTGGCGATCGCTGAAGCGGGCCGGCGACGGCCTGAAGATCGGCATTTACGGGTTCGGCGCCGCCGCGCACATCATCACCCAGGTCTGCCTGTGGCAGGGGAGGACGGTCTACGCCTTCACGCGGTCCGCGGACACGGCGGCACAGCGCTTCGCCCTCGATCTCGGCGCGGCCTGGGCGGGTGCTTCGGACGAAGCGCCGCCGGAGCACCTGGATGCGGCGATCATCTTCGCCCCGGTTGGAGACCTCGTGCCGATTGCACTGAAGGCGGTGTGCAAGGGCGGGCGTGTCGTCTGCGGCGGCATTCATATGACCGACCTTCCTGCCATGCCCTATGCGGCGCTCTGGGGCGAGCGCGAGCTCCTGTCAGTTGCTAACCTGACGCGCCAGGACGCCCGCGAGTTCCTCGCGATCGCCGCCGGGGCGGGCGTGCAAACCCGAACCACCGTCTATCCGCTCGACAAGGCAAATGCCGCCCTCGATGACCTGCGCGCCGGCCGCTTGAAGGGCGCCGCGGTGCTCGTGCCGTAAGCGAGCGACGCACGGTGGTTCAGCCCCTATCTTCCGCCACGGCGGCACGCCCCGTCATCTCGTCGACGCCGATGCAGTAAAACACGTGCGGCGACGCGCCGAGCGTCTGCTGGAGTCCCGGCTTCAAACCACCAGGCTCCCACCAGTTGACATGTTCCTGAAGAAGAGACCAGGCGTGCAGGCGCTCGTTATGCCATTGCGCCGTCTCCGGAAGCTCCTGATACTGCCCGTAGAGGAGCACGCTCTTCCACTGTTGCGCGCTTGAAAACGCATCGAGCTGCACGCAGACACGCGGATTGGCCCGCATCCACTCGATCTTCCGGCCCGGCATCGAGAAGCTATAGAGGCACCGTCCGGCATAGGCGTAGTGGATCGGAACGACGTAGGGCCGGTCGTCCTTCGAGCACGCGAGCCGGGCGAGCCGCCCGGACTTGACGACGGCGATGCACTCCTCTTCGGTCATTTCCCTGATGAACATGATGTAAGTCCCTTCATCAAGCGATCTAAATGCTCTAGTCTGGCGCCCGAGTGCCGGACTGGCCTTGACCGAGGTCAAGACCTGAGGTGTGCTGCGGCGAAGGTCGTTGCGATTGCGATTGATACGGATCAATGATCGCACGGACTGGCCACCTTAGCTTGGCACTCAAAAGGCACCGCCAATCCGCCCGCGTAGAGGGCGCCCACCATTTTCCGAACGACGCGATCAGTCGTCACGCATGATTTCGGTTTGCGATGATACAGCGAGATGCTGCAGAAAAGGAGGTTCTGCGATGTCGAAGAAAATATCCGACACACTTGCACCCGCAACGTGGCCTCGATGGCCCGTGGGGCCTGAAGGTCGATCGCTGATGCTGTCGGCGGCGCGCTTCCAGGCGGACATGCTGCAAACGGCCTTGCGCGGCCAGATCGAGGCGCTCACCTTCATGCAGAGCCGGAGCGAGCAGCACCTGCAACTCTGGGAGGACCTGCTCGCGTCTGACTATGCGCGCGACGGCTTCGATCTCTATTGCAGCTTCTGGCGCAACGCCTTCCAGGACTATTCCGACGAGGCGGAGCGGTTCACGCAGATGGGCGCACAGCTTGCCACCCAGGCGGCAAAGCGCGTCAGCGAAGAACAGGAGGAACTGACCGAGAAACTGGCGCGGCAGATGGTCATGTGACGCCGCGGCGGTCCTGCCGCCGGTCGCGCCTCGCTGCTGTCATTCCGAAGAGCGTCCGGTCTTGGCCGCGAGCATTTCGGCGATCTCCATCGGGAAGGGAAAGATGATCGTCGAGTTCTTCTCGCCGGCGATGACGTTGAGCGTGCTCAGGTAGCGCAGCTGCATGGCTTGCGGCTGGCGGGCGAGGATTTGCGCCGCCTCGAGCAGTTTTGCGGCTGCCTGTTGCTCGCCCTCGGCGTTGATCACCTTGGCGCGCCGCTCGCGTTCGGCTTCCGCCTGGCGGGCGATCGCCCGGATCATCGATTCATTGATGTCGACATGCTTGATCTCGACGGTCGCGACCTTGATGCCCCAGGCATCGGTCTGCACGTCGAGGATCTTCTGGATGTCGTCGTTCAACCTGTCGCGTTCCGCCAGCATCTCGTCGAGGTCATGCTTGCCGAGCACCGATCGCAGCGTCGTCTGGGCAAGCTGGCTCGTCGCCGCCATGAAGTCCTCGACCTGTATCGTCGATTTCTCCGCATCGATCACCCGGAAATAAATGACCGCGCTGACGCGGACCGAGACGTTGTCATGCGAGATGACGTCCTGGCTCGGCACATCGAGGACGCGCGTCCTGAGATCGACGCGCACCATCTGTTGCACATAGGGAAGAAGCAGGATGAGACCCGGTCCCTTGACGCCGGTGAAGCGGCCGAGGGTGAAGATGACGCCGCGCTCGTATTCCCGAAGGATCCGGATCGCATAGGCGATGACGATCAGCAGGAAAAACAGTGCCGCGGCGAGCGGAACGAGACTTCCAACAAAGGGCATCAACTCCTCCACTTCTAGCTTCGTTTTGCCCGGCGCTCGACCTCGAGCGTCAAGCCGTCCCGACCGATCACCATCACGTCCTCGCCGGGGCCGAGCGGCTCGCCGCTCACCGCTCTCCAGCGCTCCCCGTGCGCGATGACGTAACCTCCGGCCCCTGTCCAGGTATCAACCTTGCCGAGAATACCGATCATCTGCTCGGCGCCCGTGGCGACCTTGTGCCGGCGGGACACGAAGGCGAGGCGGGCGACAATGAGGCTGAAGGCGAAGCTTGCGATCGCCACGCCGGCGAGAACCGGCCAGGACACCTGCAGCCCGGGCACGTCGGTATCGAACAGGATGGCCGCACCGAGCACGATCGCAACGCCGCCGCCGAGCCCGAGGACGCCGAAGGACGGCGCGTGCGCCTCTCCCACCAGCAGCGCCACGCCGAGAATGATCAGACCGATGCCGGCATAACTTACCGGCAGGACCGCCAGCGCATAGAGACCGAGCAGCAGGCAGATGCCGCCGATCGTACCCGGCACGACGGTGCCGGGCGTCAGGAACTCGAAGATCAACCCATAAATGCCGACGACCATCAGCAGCAGCGCGACATTCGGATCGGTGATCACCGAGAGGAGCCGCGTGCGCCAGTCGGGCAGGAGGTCTTCAGCGGCAAGTCCCGTCGTATCGAGCCGGCTGTCGGTCTGACCGATGCGAACCGTGCGGCCATGAGCCTGCTTGAGGAGGTCCTCGATTGAGACGGCGGTGAAGTCGACAACCTTCTCTCGTACCGCCGCCGGCGAAGAAAGGCTTGCGGCCTCGCGCACCGCCTTCTCGGCCCAATCGGCATTGCGATTGCGCAACTCGGCAAGGCCGCGGATATAGGCCACCGCATCGTTGATCAGCTTTGCCTCGCCGGCACTCGACGGCGGCTTGGGAACGTCGGGCTTTCCTTGGTCGGCGGGCTTCTCCTTTTCACTTTCATCGTCACCGCCGAACAGCCCTCCCCCGATGGCGATCGGTGTCGCGGCGCCCAGATTGGTCCCCGGCGCCATTGCCGCCACATGGCTGGCGTAAAGGATGTACGTCCCGGCGCTCGCCGCCCTCGCCCCGCTCGGCGCGACGAAACTGGCCACCGGCACGGAGGAATCGAGGATGGCGCGGATGATGTCGCGCATCGACGTGTCGAGACCGCCGGGGGTATCCATCTGCAGCACCACCAGCGCGACGCCGCGATCCTCGGCCCGCTGCAGTCCCCGGATCACATACTCCGCCGTCGCTGGGCTGATCGCACCGTTGACATGCAGGACCAAGGCAACCCGCTCGGCCGCGGACACAGACGAAATTGGCAACGCGAAAGCCGACAGCAGGAACAGCACCAGCGTGAGGATTCGGGACATTCTCCGTCAAAGCCTCTGGTTTCGCTACCGGGCGAAGCGGGAAGATGGATCCACGCAGGGCTCTTTCTGTCCGCTCTCTACCTTTCGTCGAAATTCACGCCTCCTAATATAGGTTAGAATGGGGAAAAGCGTAAGAGATATAGCCCCGGTACTCTGCCGCAGAAGTTGCATCTGCATTTGCTCGGGGAGGCATTCCGCAATTCGGACAAGCCTCGATCGAGCGACCTGTATGCGGCCCCCGCGGCGCATTTGACAGCGTCGGCACGTGGAAGCCAACATCGTATGCCTGGCGCGGATTGACAGCCGTCACGTGGCAATGGTAATGATGAGTAATCGTTAACCCAAGGGACCTCTCGTGACCATTTCGCTGAGCGACATAGCCGAACGCGCCGGCGTTTCGGTCAAGACCGTGTCCGGGGCGTTGCACGGCGGTTCGGCGCGCATGTCGGACGAGACGCGGCAGCGGATCAAGGAAATTGCCGAGGAGCTCGGCTATGTCACCAACCTCGCCGCGCGCAGCATGCGACAGGGCTGGATGCCGCTGATCGGCGTCGTCGCCGACGAGTTGATAACCTCGCCCTTCGCGACCGAGATCATCCGCGGCCTCGACGGCGCCGCCCGGGCCTCGGATATGGCCGTCTTCGCGATGACGCTGTCCGGCCGCCGTGACGTTGCCTCGGTGGTCGAGGAAGTCCGCCGCTTCCGCCCGCGGGCGATCGCCTATGCGGCGATGTATCACAAGACCGTCTCGCTGCCCGAGGAATTTGCCGGCACCGTCGGCGTGATGATCAATTGTCGCGAGGCGAATGAACGCGTCACTTCGCTGGTGCCCGACGAAATCGGCGCCGCACACGAGATTACCAGCTACCTGATCGACGCCGGGCGTCGCAGCATCGCTTTCATCAACCTGCCCGGCCTGCTTGCCGGCGAGCTGCGCGCTGCCGGTTTTCGCCAGGCGATGAGCGAGGCCGGGCTCAATGGATCCGGAGAAAGAGTCCTGCCGGCAGTGCGCCGGGCGATCTACAGCGACAGGGCGCCGAGCCTTGTCCTTTCGCATGTCACGGAACTGATGAGCGGACCCAGCCGCCCCGATGCGATCCTGTGCGGCAACGACCGTGTCGCGATGGAGGTCTATGGGGCGCTGCGCCGGATCGGCGCGCAGATCCCGGACGATGTCGCGGTCGCGAGTTTCGACAACCAGCTCGATATCGCCTCGCGCCTCGATCCGCCTTTGACAACCATGGCCCTGCCGCATCGCGCCATGGGCCGGATGGCGGCCGACATTCTGCTTTCGAGCGATGCGGTGCCCGGGGAGGTGCGAAAGTTGCCGTTCCAATTGGTGGAACGGTCTTCCGTCTGAATTCAACAGCTGCGCAAACCCGTTGAGGAGGAGTATGACAATGATGGGTAAACGTTTACTTCAAGCACTCGTAGCGTCCGCGGCCTTGGGCGTCGTCATGGCCCATGCCGAGGCGAGGACGGTCATCCAGGTGATGCATCAGGGCGACCCTGGCTGGGTCACGACCTATGGCGACGTCGCCAAGCGTTTCGAGGCGGCCAATCCTGACGTCGATGTCGAACTGATCTATGCACCGCACGACGCCTATAACGAAAAGTTCAGCGCCGCCGTCATGTCCAAGCAGTTGCCGGACGTCATGGAACTCGATGCGCCGTTCCTCGCGAACTATGTCTGGTCGGGCTACCTGCAGCCGATCAAGCCTCTGATCGACAAGGACATCCTCGACGACATGACGGAGTCCAACATCGCCCAAGGCACCTATCCGATCGACAAGGACCTCTACGCCGTCGGCCTCACCGATTCCTCCGTCGTCCTCTACGGCAACAGGAAATATCTGGAAGCGATCGGCGCCCGCATTCCGAAGGGCGTGGACGACGCCTGGACGCGGGAGGAATTCGAAGGCTACCTCGGGAAGCTCTCGAAGCTCGAAGGCGTCAAGTGGCCGATCGACACCTTCCGCGGCTATGGCATCAAGACCGAATGGATCACCTACGCCTACGGCCCGATCCTGCAATCGGCGGGCTGCGACCTGATCGACCGCAAGACCTGGAAATCCGTCGGGACGCTCGACAGCGACCCTTGCGTCGAGGCGCTGACGATGATGCAGACTTGGGTGAAGAACGGTTGGGTCGTGCCGCAATCCTCCGGCACCAACCAGTTCTTTGCCGAGGGGCATCCGGCCGCCCTCGCCTTCGGCGGCCACTGGATCTATGCGGAAGCCGCCGCCACGATGAAGGATGACATCGTGGTGATGCCGCTGCCGAAATTCGGACCGAAGGGCGCAAGCCCGAACGGCACCTGGATCTGGGGCATCACGACCGCCTCGGAACATCCGGACATTGCCGGAAAGTTCGTAAGCTTCATGCTGAAGGACAAGCAGTATCGCGATTATGCGCGAGAGGATTCCGCCTATCCCGGGCTGAAGAGCTTCGCTGCGGATTCGCCGCTGTACAGTGCCGGCGGTCCGATGGCCGTCGCCTTCGAGCAAGCTTCGAAGACCGCGATTGCCCGGCCGCCGCATCCGGCCTATCCGGCGATCACCTCGGCCTTCATGGGCGCGGTCGACGAGATCTTCAACGGCGGCGATGTCAAGGCGGCGCTGACCGCCGCGGCCGAGAAGATCGACGAGGACATCGAGGAAAACGACGGCTACCCGCCCTTCGACGAACAGCAGTAACGCTAGAGCGGGATGTGATCTAGCGGGCGACCGCGCCCTATCGCGCGGTTGCCCACTGGTTGCGGCGACCAATTTACGCAGTTGATGGAGGAGGAGATCATGACCTTGCAGCAACCGGCGCTGCCGGCAACGGCGGTGGCGCGCCCCGCCCGGCGCAGGGACAGGGGCCGCCTGTTCCAGGAGATCGGCATGCTGGCGCCGGCGGTGGTGCTACTGACGATTTTCCTGGTCGTACCCTTTCTTCTGTCCTTCTGGACGGCGATGACCAACCAGCCGCTGGTGCCGCGCCCAACGCCGGTCCGCTTCATCGGCCTCACCAACTTCCTGCGCATCTTGAAGGACGACCTCTTCTGGACCTCGCTCTGGAATGTCTCGCGCTTCACCTTCTGGGTCATCCCCGTGCAATGCGGTCTCGCCTTCGCGACCGCGCTGCTGCTTCACCAGAAGCTGCCGTTCCGCAATGTCTTCCGGGGGATGTTCTTCCTTCCCGCCATCACCTCGATGGTCGTCGTCTGCGTTATCTGGGGAACCCTCTTCCAATATCCGACCGGGCCGCTCAATCAGATACTCGGCTTCCTTTCCGCCGGCCGCATCCAGCCGATCGACTGGCTCGGTGACCCCAACTGGGCGATGTTCTCGATCGTGCTCCTATCCGCCTGGCAGGCCTACGGCTTCCAGATGATCGTCTACCTTGCCGGCCTGCAGGGCATTCCGGACGAGCTCTACGATGCGGCCCGGATCGACGGCGCCAATGCCTTCCAGCGCTTCTGGCATGTGACTATGCCGGGCTTGCGGCCGACGCACGTCTTCGTGCTGGTCATCACGACGATCCAGGCCTTCAAACTCTATACCCAGGTCGCAGTCCTCACCCAGGGCGGACCGAAAAGCAGTACCGAAACCGTGGTGCACTACATGGTGCGCACCGGCTTCGAAGAGCAGAAGCTCGGGCTCGCCTCGGCCGTCTCGGTCATTCTGTTCCTCATCGTTCTCGTCATCGCGCTCCTGCAGCGCCAGCTTCTGAGGCGTTTCGATGTCTGATCTCGTCCTTTCCGCAACACAGATGGAAGTGAAGCGTGAGCGCTCCGCGATCGGTTCGCTGCGCCTCGTGCAGACCGCCTGCATCCTCGTCATCGCCCTCGTCATCATCTCACCGCTCTTCATGCTGCTCGTCGCCAGTCTGAAGGACGATCGCTTCCAGATCCTCGCCGACATGGGCAGCTTTCGCGCCTTCTGGGTGTCGAACCCGACGCTCTCGAACTTCGCGGAGGTCGGCAATCTTTCGGGCGAACTCGCCTATGGCCGCTATCTCCTGAATTCGCTGATCATCCTGGCCGCGACCGTCGGCGCCGGCCTCATCGTCAATTCCATGGCCGGCTTCGTGCTCGCCTGGGGATCGCTGCGCGGCCGCGCCTTGATCCTGTCGCTGGTGATCGCACTCTACGTCATCCCGCAGGAGAGCATCATCATGCCGCTCGTCATCATGGTATCGCGCGCCGGCATGACCGACACATTCGCCGTACAGATCATCCCCTGGGTCGCCAGCCCGCTCTACATCTTCCTGTTCTACCAGTTCTTCGCACAGCTCCCGAAGGAGCTCTTCGAAGCGGCCGAGATGGACGGCGCCTCGGTGTTCCGCATCTACCGCTCGATCTTCCTCCCGCTCAGCCTGCCAGCGCTCGCCACGGTGTCGATCCTCATGGGGATCGAGGCCTGGAACCAGTATCTCTGGCCGATCCTGGTGACGCAGACCGACTACGCGCGGCCGATCGCCGTCGCCATCGCCACCTTCTTCGGTCAGGACAGCATCTATTGGGATCGCGCCATGGCGGCCTCGGTGCTGATGATGCTCCCGATCCTCGCCCTCTACCTCGCCTTCCAACGCTGGTTCGTAAGTTCCTTCGTTGGCTCCGCCGTGAAAGGTTGATCAATGACAAGCCATGCAAACCCCTCCTCGCTTCTCGGCAGCAGCGACAGGACGCTGAGCGCCGCTCTTCCCGCCGGCGCGACAATCCATGCCTGGCTGAAGGCGGCGCGGGCGGGGACGCCGGCCGAGCTGCGTGCCAGCCAGGCAGGGCGCGAAATCGGCCGGCTCACCGCCGACAATTCGGAGGAATTCGAGCTCCAGACCCTGGTGCTCGAGGCCGGCGGAGAAACGGCCCTCGCCTACGATGCCGCGACGACGGCCGTCTCGGTTGTTTATGCCTTCTCGAATGACGAGGTGCTGGAAAAGGGCATTCAGGTGCTCCATGGCGGCGAAGAGAATGCCGCGCCAGCCGTCCCCGGCAGCTATCATTTCCGTCCGCCCTTCGGCTGGATGAACGATCCGAACGGCTTCGGCCGCTTTGCCGACAAGGTCCACCTCTTCTACCAGCACTATCCGCACAGCCTGCGCTGGAACACCATGCATTGGGGCCACGCGGTCTCCGACGACTATCTGCACTGGAGACACCTGCCGGTCTTCCTGTTCCCTTCGGCGGAGCTTTCGGCGCGCGACGACGGCCGCGGCGGGGCCTTTTCCGGTTCGGCCATACCGCTTGCCGGAGAGGAACCGGGCATCCGCATCTTCTTCACCGAGCAGGTCAAGGATCGCCTGCCGGACGAGCAGATCCAGTTGACAGCTGTGACCCGCGACCAGATCACCGCCGGCCCTGCCGAGATCATTCTTCCCGAGCGCCCGGCCGGCCTCGACCTGACGATGGATTTTCGCGATCCCTATGTACTGAAGGGCCCGGACGGACGCTGGAAGATGCTTCTCGGCAGCCGCGATCACGCCGGCGGCGTCATCCTGCTCTACGAGACGGCCGATCCGGATGCCGCAGGCGGCTGGAGCTTCGTCGGCATCCTGCACCGCGAGAACCGTTTCGGCATGACGGCCGCCGAATGCCCCTGCATCGTGCCGCTCGACGGGTCGGTGGATGACCCGCAGACCCGCTGGGCGCTGATCTTCGGTCTCCTGACCAGCCGCGACCCGACGACCGGCCGCCGCAATATCACCATCGCGACAGTCGGTCGCTTCGATGGCCGGGGCTTCGTCAAGGAATTCGAACAGGAACTCGATTTCGGGACCGATGCCTACGCCTTCCAGGCCTTCGTCGACCAGTCCGAGCCGGTCGGCATCGCCTGGCTTGCCAACTGGACGGAAATCTCCAAGAAGATCGACTTTCCGACGGCCATGACGCTGCCGCGCCGCGTCCTTTTCAAGGAGGGCGCGCTGCTGACGCCGCCGGTCGAGGCCACCGAAAGCCTGCGCCAGCAGCTTCTCGACGAGAGCCGGCTCACGACTGGCGAAAAGGTCGAGCTCGGCAACGGCGCCGTCGAGATCATCATCGATCTTGCGGCAGCCGGCGCGACCTTCGATCTCGAATTCGACCACCCGGACGTCGAACTCGGCCTCCGTCTCGACCCGGAAGGGTTGAGCATCCTCTACGACGTGCCGGACGGCAAATGGCTGCCCCGCTACATCGCTGCCGGCGCACGCCCCTCGACGCTCCGCGTATTCCTGGACAAGGGCTCGATCGAGGTCTTTGCCGACAACGGCCGCTGGACGGGGACAAAGCGACTGCCCGGCTTCGAGGGCGTTCGCTCGGCGCGCCTCAACGCGCCGGCAGGCAACATTGCGAGCGCCAAAATCTGGCAGCTCAAGCTCTGAACGACGAGAAAGGGAGGAATGCATGGCATCCGTCACGATCGAACAGGTCCGCAAGCAGTATGGCGCCGTCCCGGTGATCCACGGCGTCTCCATGGACATCGAGGACGGCGAGTTCGTCACGCTCGTCGGGCCGTCCGGCTGCGGCAAGTCAACCCTGTTGCGCATGCTCGCCGGGCTTGAGGACATCAGCGGTGGCGAGATCCGCATCGGCGGCCGTCTCGTCAACGACGTCGCGCCGAAGGAACGGGACATTGCCATGGTGTTCCAGAGCTACGCGCTCTATCCGCATATGACGGTTGCCGAGAACATGGGCTTCGCACTGAAACTCAAGGGCGAAGGCAAGGCGGCGATCGAAAAGCGCGTGCGCGAGGCGGCCGACATCCTGGCGCTCGGGCCGCTGCTCGACCGCCTGCCGAAGCAGCTTTCCGGCGGCCAGCGGCAGCGCGTCGCCATGGGGCGGGCGATCGTTCGCCACCCGCAGGTCTTTCTGTTCGACGAGCCGCTGTCGAACCTCGACGCCAAGCTGCGCGTCACCATGCGGGCCGAGATCAAGGACCTGCATCAGCGCCTGAAGACGACGACCGTCTATGTCACCCACGACCAGATCGAGGCGATGACCATGGCGGACCGGATCGTCGTCATGCGCGGCGGCAATGTCGAGCAGATCGGCAAGCCGCTCGAGCTCTACGACCGGCCGGCAAACACCTTCGTCGCGACCTTCATCGGTTCGCCGGCAATGAACCTGTTCGAAGGTTCGATCGCCGACGGGGGATTCGTCACGCGTGACGGCGTCTTTCTGCCGATGCCGGGCGGCTATCAGGGGGCGCCGGCCGCGACCTACGGCATCCGCCCGGAACATCTCGCCATCACCCAGAGCGGCGTGCCGGCGACCGTGGTCGTCGTCGAGCCGACCGGCTCCGAAACGCATGTGCTCGTGAAGCTCGGACCGGCGGATGCCAACCTCGTCTTGCGGGACCGCGTCGATCTTGAACCCGGCCAACCGGTGCATGTCGCCCCGGATCTCGCGAAACTGCACCTGTTTTCCGTGCAGGGGACTCGCGTCAACTGACGCGTTTCCTTGAAGCGCGAAAGTCGTGCCGCCAGATCACCGAACTGGAATGGAATCGTCGACGATGATCACCGGCCGGCCGAGCGAACAGGCCTCGACGCGGGCTTCGACCCGATAGACGGATTTCAGCATGTCGGCGGTGATCACCGTCTCCGTCGGGCCGCTTGCCGCCACCGAGCCGCCACTGATGACGATCGTGTCGTCGCAATAGCGAAGCGCGTGGTTCAAGTCGTGCAGCGCAATGAGCACCGCCATGCCGGACTGGGCCGACAAGCGCTTCATGAAGCCGAGCACTTCGATCTGGCGAAACAGGTCGAGCGCCGATGTCGGTTCGTCCATCAACAGAACCTCGGGCTTGCGCACCAGCGCCTGGGCGATCGATACGAGCTGCCGCTGGCCGCCGGACAATTCACCGAGGCCGCGAAACGCCAGGTCGTCGATCCTCAAGGCCGCCAGCACCCGGTCGATTTCGGCAAGCTCGTCGTCCTTCACCTTCCAGCCGGAACCTTGCTTGGCCGAGAGGAGGACGGATTCGTAGACCGTCAGCACCGCGTTGGCGCCGGTGTCCTGCGGCATGTAGCAGATCGTCTGCGGACCTTTTTCCGTATCGGTGAGATGGACGAGACCCGGGCCAGCTGCGAGACCGGCGATGCGCTTGAAGAGCGTCGACTTGCCCGCCGCGTTCGGGCCGATGACGGCGGTCAGGCGCCCGCCTCGGAGCTCTCCCGTTGTAATGCCCGTCAGCACCGTTCGCCGCCCGTAGGTGGCGCCGACCTTGTCGAGCTGCAGCGCTACCATGCCCGCCTCCTGTTGGTGAAGATCAAGACGAAGAAGAAGGGAACGCCGACGAGTGCGGTGATGATGCCGATCGGCAGCACCGCGCCCGGAATGATCATCTTGCTGACGACCGACGTCGTCGAAAGCAGAAGCGCGCCGCAGAGCACCGAAGCCGGCAGGAAGAAACGCTGGTCTTCGCCGACCAGCATGCGGGCGATGTGCGGGCCGACGAGACCCACGAAGCCGACCGTACCGACGAAGGAGACCGGGATCGCCGCCAGCAGGCTGACCGTCAGCATCGTCTCGAGTCTGAGCCGCCGGACATTGATGCCGAAGCTCGCCGCCTTGTCGTCGCCGAGCCGCAGTGCCGTCAGCGCCCAGGCATGACGGGCAAAGAGCGGCACGGCAAAAACCAGCACGGCCGCGGTGATCCAGACCTTCGGCCAGGTTGCCTTGGTGAGGCTGCCCATCGTCCAGAACACGACGGCCGCGAGCGCCTGTTCCGAGGCAAGATATTCGAGCAGCGCGAGCGCCGCGTTGAAGGTGAAGACAAGGGCGATGCCGAGCAGCACGATCGTCTCGACCGTGACGCCGCGCATGGTGGAAGCAAAATGGATGAAGAGCGCCGCCAGCATCGCCATCAGGAAGGCGTTGAGCGGTACCATGTACTGAACGGCGACGGGAAAGACCGCGACGCCGGCGACGAGACCGAGAGCGGCGCCGAAGCCGGCCGCCGCCGAAATCCCGAGCGTGAACGGGCTCGCCAGCGGATTGGCGAGGATCGTCTGCATCTGCGCGCCGGCGACCGACAGCGAAGCGCCGACCGTCACCGCCATCAGCGCGATCGGCATGCGGATGTCCCAGATCACCACGCGCAGCTGGTCGCTCACCGTCTCGGAGCTGAACAGTGCCGTCAGGACGTCCGCAAGCGGATAGTTGGCCGGGCCGAGAGCCATGTCGATCGCAACCGAGACAAACAGAGCGGCGATAAGGGCCAAAAGCATCAGCAGCCGGCGCGCAACGAGGGCGCGGTAACGACCGCCCCCTTCGACACGGGAGATTTCATCGGCGATGGCTACCATCATTCACCCCCGTCAGAAAGCGAGACGAAATAGCCGGGCCGGTAGGCGATCGGCAGGAACTTCTCGTGGAACTCGCGGAAGGTCCGGTCCGGATCGATATCGGCGAAAAGCTCCGGATGGAACCATTTGGCGAATTGCTGGATCGGCACGAATTCATAGGGTGCGCCGTAGAACTGGTGCCAGACGGCATGCACCCTGCCCGCCTTGACCGCGTCGAGCATCGCAAAGGCCGGCCTCTGCATCAGCCCCTTCAGCCGCTCCCGCGCGGCGGCCGGATCGGCGCCACGGCCGACCGCGACGAACTGGTTGACGTCGGACTCGGCCGACCAGTTGCTGCCGGTGACGATCACATGGTCCGGATTGGCGACGACGAGCTGCTCGGGATTGAGGTCGCCGAAAGTCGCGGTGATCACGTCGGCGCCGATATTGTGGCCGCCGGCCTTCTCCACCATCTCGCCGAAATTCGCCGGCCCGAAAGTCCGGCAGCAGGCGGTCTCGCCGGTGATGCCCGGCGAGCGCTCGATAAACACCTTTGGTCGCGCAATCGCGCCGGCTTTGGCGAGGCGATCGGTGACGACGGCGATCTGATCGCGACGCCAGGCAATGAATTCCTTTGCCCGCGCATCCGCCCCGAAAATCTGGCCGAGGATCTCGACGGATCTCTCGCTGTTCTTGGCCGGATCGACGCGGAAGTCGAGATAGACGACGGCGATGCCGGCCGCAGCCGCCTTCTCGATAAAGCCCGACTCCTCGACGGCATCTCGCGCTTCGAGGTTCAGCGTCAGCACGTCCGGCTTCAACGCGATCGCCGCCTCAAGGCTGAAGTCGCCGCTGGGGATATAGCCGAAGCGCGGCAGCTTCTCGATCGCCGGAAAGCGCTCGCGATAGCCGTCGTAGGAATCCGGATCCTTCATGATCAGATCGTCACGCCAGCCGACGATCGTGTCGAAGACGTGCTCGCCCTTGAGCGCCGCTGCAACATGGATCTGGCGCGCCTCGCCGAGCAGGATTCGCTTGGCCGGCAGCTCGATCTCGACTTTGCGGCCGGTAACATCGGTGATTTCCGACGCAACGGCCGGCGCCGCGGCAATGACCGCGGCGACAACTGCCAGGACCACATCCTTCAGCATCCGCATGACAACCCTCGCTAAACGCGTTCGGAGGGCTTTCGCTCTCCGATCCGGACTTTTACTCGCCGACATTCAGCGACACGAAGTAGCCGCTCTTGTAGGGAAGCGGCAGGAAACGCTCGTGCAATTCCTTGAACGTCGCCCCCGGGTCGAGGTCCTTGAAGAGGTCCGGATGCAGCCACTTGGCGATCTGCTGGATGGCGACGAACTGGTAGGGGTTGTTGTAGAACTGGTGCCAGATCGCGTGGACATTGCCTTCCTTGACCGCCTTCACATCGGTGAAGGCCGGGCGCTTCGTCAGGTTCTCGAGCTTGCGGAACGCCTCCTTCTCATCGGCGCCATAACCGACGCCGACCCAGTTGCCGCCCGGCACGTAGCCTTCCCAGTTGCCGCCGGTGATGATGATCTGGTCCGGGTTCGAAGCGATGATCTGTTCCGGATTGACGGTGCCGAAGGTGCCGGGGATGATGTCTTTCGCCATGTTGATACCGCCGGCGAACTCGACCATCTTGCCGAAATTCTCGTCGCCGAAGGACATGCAGCAATCATCGGAATAGCCGCCGGCGCGCTCGACGAAGACGAGCGGTTTCTTCGGATTGGCCTTGGCCAGCA
This sequence comes from Sinorhizobium fredii NGR234, assembly GCF_000018545.1. Lineage (NCBI taxonomy): Bacteria > Pseudomonadati > Pseudomonadota > Alphaproteobacteria > Hyphomicrobiales > Rhizobiaceae > Ensifer > Ensifer fredii. The sequence goes on along the minus strand of NC_012586.1, from coordinate 1,079,633 downwards.
CGTCCGTCACCTTGGCGATGCTGTCGGCGCGGAACTTGATGAACTCCTCGGCCTTTTCTTCCTCGCCGAACAGCTTGCCGATCAGGCGCATGCTCGGTTCGGTGTTTTCCATCGGCTTTTCGCGGAAATCGACATAGACGAGCGGAATGCCGACCTTCTCGAGCTTCTCGATATAGCCCGCCTCTTCCGTCGCGGTCTTCGCATCGACGTTCATCAGCATGACGTCGGGCTTCAGCGCCACCGCCTGTTCGATGTCGAAGGTGCCGTCCTTCACGCCACCGAAGGCCGGCAGCTTGGCAATGTCAGGGTACTTGGCGAGATAGGCAGCATAGGTCTCCGGGTCGGCCTTCGCCAGGTCGTCGCGCCACCCGACGACGCGCTTGAAGGGCTCGGCCTTGTCGAGCGCGCCGACGAAATAGATCTGCCGTCCTTCGCCGAGGATAACATGCTGGACCGGCACATTGACCTCGACCTCGCGGCCGGTGATGTCCTTCACCTTGATCGTGTCGGCGAGTGCGGCGCTCGAAAAAAGCACGCAAAGGCCCGCGGCGGCCGCGGCCACCCTGTTGAAAACCTTCATCGATCCCTGCTCCGTTGGAAAACGCTGCCTTCTAATATTTCATGACTTTACCAGTCAACATATATCTTTTAGAACCCTTCCAAACAGAAGGACTCGGCAGAAATGAGTAACGTGGCGGCGGGGCAAAACTACGATCTTCGCGATGAAATCAAGGCTTATTGGTCGGAGCGTGCCGCCACCTTCGATCTTTCTCCGGGTCACGAGATCTTCTCCGAAGAAGAGCGATCCGCCTGGCACCGGCTTTTCCTGCGCCATCTTGGCCGCGGCGACGGACGCGCCGCACTCGACCTCGCGAGCGGCACGGGCGTCATCTCGCACCTGCTCGACGACCTCGGCTTCAAGGTCACCGGCCTCGACTGGGCCGAACCGATGCTCGAGCGGGCGCGGCAGAAGGCAAAGAGCCGCAAACGCGCCATATCCTTCCGCATCGGCGATGCGGAAAGCACCATGGAGCCGGACGACCGCTACGACGTCATCGTCAACAGGCATCTGGTCTGGACGCTGGTCGATCCGGCCGCAGCCTTTGCCGAGTGGCTGCGCGTCTTGAAGCCCGGCGGCACGCTTCTGATCGTCGACGGCGATTTCGTCAATACCGGTGCGCTGGAACGGCTGTTCTCGAAATTCAGCGCCTGGGGACAGAGCGCAGGGATTTTCAAGCCGGACGCACCCATGCACTCGCGCGAGATGATGGAAACCCATCGCAACATCCTCTCCCGCGTCCATTTCGCCAACGGGGCACGCGCCGAGGCCGTTGTCGAGCTTCTTGAGGCCGCCGGCTTCACGGATATTGTCGTCGACACCGATCTCGGCGAAATCCACCGGATGCAAGCGAAGAACTGGAACTTCTTCAAGGGGCTCGCGCGGCGCAACCAGCACCGCTACGCAATCCGCGCAAGCAAGCGCACGGCCTGAGGCCAGCCGCGCCCGCTACCACTAGATGTATTTCGATTCCACGCCGGGAGAGCTTCGGGGCCACAAAGCTGCCGCGCAATGGTCAGCAAATTGCCCCGACATCGCCCAACCGAGCACTTCTGAGGGCGACATGGTCGGTCGCCGCTCCGTCGCATTCGACACGGAGCGGTTGAACGAGGCGGTATTGCTGCCGATCACGTCATGCACGTCCAAGAGGGCACGTCCAAGAGGAATGAATATGATCACTCGTTACACCCCCGCTGCATCGCTGACCGCTGCAGTCTTCAGCTTGATGGCTTTCAGCCCGGCATCGGCGCTGGAACTCGCACAGGCACAGGAAACACAGCCGACGCAGCAGGCACCGGCTCAGCCGGGCGCCAAGAGTGCCCCGATCAGCGAAGAGAAGATCGAGGCATTCGCCATCGCCTACCTCCAGGTCGACAAGGTCCGGCAGGAATATTCCGCCAAGATCGGCGCGACACAGGATGCAGCGGCAAAGGAGAAGCTGCAGACGGAAGCCAGCCAGCAGATGGTCAAGGCCGTGGAGGCTTCGCCAAACATATCGGTCGAGGAATACACGACCATTTTGACGACCGCACAGAACGATCCGGCGCTGGCCAAGAAGGTCGAGGAAAAGCTTCAGAGCACCGCACCTCCGCAGCAGGCCCCAGCACAGCAGTGAGGCGCGCGCCGCACCGCAATGCTTTTCGGCGTTCCGGCACTACGTCGGAGCGCCGAAGCGGCCGGCTATTTTCCGGTCGCACCGTATGGCGCTGCAACAGGCTTCGACTCCGGCGACCCTCGGAAACGCAGGAAAATGGAAAGCAGCACCAGCAGCAAGGTGGACAGGAACTCCGATTGCCAGTTCTGAAAACACTCGAACCAGAACTCGGCATCCGCCAGCCGCGTCCATAGATCGATAGGCGGCTCGCCATGGCGCATCGCCTCGATGTTTCCGGCCGCGGCACTGGCGCGCAAATGGAAGACAAAGCTGAGCACGAACAGTCCGGCAAGAACGATGCCCAGCGAATAGGAATAGAGCGTCCTGATCATCTGCCCTTGCCGCACGGCCCAAGGGGCCTTCGGATCGGTCTTCTTCATGCGGGGATCCTCGTCCACATCGGTGGAGGAAACATCCGGATCCTTGGATTCTGCCGAACCGCGCTGGTAGAGAAACGCCGTGAGGCAGACATAAGCCGCCATCTGCAGGAACTCGCTTTCCCAGTTCTCGAAAAGAGCAGAAAGAAAGTGGCCGGTGGCGAGATAACTGGCGACGGTGACAGTCGGCTCACCGTGCATGATCGCCTCTTGGTTGAAGGCATTGGCCCCGGCGAAGATCATGCCTGCGATGGTCGCCGCGGTGAAGATGGTCAGTGTGATGCTCAGGCCATTGTCACGGAAAAACGTCATTCATTTCCTCCGCCCTTACGCTTCGATACGTCCTGCCATCCATCACGCGACCAGCCAGAAAAAGGTTCCCGCCACCAGAATGAAAAGGCCGATCGCAAAGAGCAGGCGAAGCATCCCGGCATTCGTGGTATTGCCGAGCAGATTGTTCCAGGCATCCCCTCCGGTGCCTTCGTTGCTGTCGTGATGTTCCTGGATTGAAGTTTCCTCGGCCACCTTTCTGTCGCCGGGCTCCGGCGTCAACGGACTCGGGCCGCCGCTTAAGTCCCGTGGCGACGGCTGTGGCGGATCAACCGACATTCCGGCACGCAAGTCCTGCCCGCCGCCGCCGACATCGGAAGCGTCAGCTATATGGTTCTCGCCGGAGGCGTCCTCTGGACCGACCGGTCGGCTCGCTCCCGTCCTTGGCGACTGCGGGCCAACGCGACGTGCCGGCCAGGACACATCTGCCGATGAGGTCCGATGCGGGCGCCGCTCGGCGGGGCCAGCCGTCCTGGGTTCTCCATTATTCTGCTTCTGCGGCATGCTGCCTCCCCATCGGCGCCCCCTAAGGGCGCCGATCTCCAAGAGAGTGTTAGTGCCTCCCGGCCTGATTGTGCTCGCCGCCGGGCATTGTCACACCCTTCAGGCCGGTGCCCGCTGCCGCGGGCTGTTCGCGAGCGGCATCCGCCAGCGACACGATGCCGACGAGGCGCTTGTCGCGATTGACGACGGGCAGGCGACGCACCTGGATATCGCCCATGTTGCGCGCCACGTCGTCCACGTCCTCATCCTCGAAGCAGTATTTGACGTCAGTCGTCATCACGTCTCGCACTTTCGCCTGCGGATCGAGCCCGTCCGCCACGCCACGGACGACGATGTCGCGGTCCGTAACCATGCCGACCAACCGGTCATGATCCTCGACCGGCAAGAAGCCGATGTCGTTTTCCGCCATCTGCCGCGCCACATCTCGGATGGTGTCGTTGGGGGTAACCAGATGAACGTCTCTGGTCATGATCTCCGATACATGCATTGTCCTGCTCCTTTTCTTGGAAGGCGTTGCCTGCTGCGGCCGCGCCGTTCACGGCTATCCCGAAGCAGGTATGTAGGAAGCCGGGATCTCAGTGCGCTCGCGCTCCGTTCCTGGCAGATCTTCCGCGGGGCGCGGGTGGCTTCGGGGTCGACACGGCATTGGTCGCTCCCTCGGTTTCGAGGTTCTCGCCTCCGTCGGGACTCGATGCACCCTGTCCCTGCATTTCCCGCGCAGCCTGTTCCCAGTGGCGCAGCTCCTGGCCGTCCGGACGGCCTTCCTGCTCCCAGATCGCGTAGGCCCTGCGCCTGATGAGTTCTTCCCTGTGGTTTTCCATGTCCCTTACCTCGCTGTTGGAAAGCCTTTCGGCAAAATTCAAACGGCAGGCCCGCCCATTTGTTCCATGAGTCAAATGCTATTCTGACTTCAGCCGTCTGGGCTGCCGCCATACTGGGGCGGCTCCGGATTCTCGTCGGGATTCGGTGTCGGAGCCTCGTCCGGCAGGCGATCGGGTTCAGGCTCGCCGATCGGCGGTTCCGGATCCCAGGGCGGCGGTTGTGGCGGGATTGGTTCCGGCTGACGCGGATCTTGCATTGCTGCCTCCATTCCTCGGAAAACATGGGATGATCCCATGCCTCCTTCGGACAATCCCGCTCGCTCTCGAATGTTCCGACCGGGCGTGCAAAGCGGGGCCGGTGCTGACTCTTACCCGCCGCTGTCGTGAGGGACGAAAGCGGCGACGCTCTGCGCCCGGATCGTTTCCCGCTCCCTGGCACGCTGCGCGACGAAGGCATCGTCCTCGGCCGTATTCAGCGCCCATTGCCAGATTTCCGAGCCGTGCACGGAGGGCAGCGCAACGTCGCAGTCGCCGCCCGCATTGAAGACGAGGAACATCTCCTCCGCCGGTGCCTCGGCCGGCGAGAGGTGGCAGAGATAGACGCCGAGGATGCGCAATTCGCCGTCGCCCCATGCGGCCTCGTCCATGCGGCTGCCGTCGGGCTTGTACCAGGCGACCTCGATGCGTCCATGCTCGTCGGTGGCGCCTTCCAGAAAATTCTCCTGGCGCAGCACCGGATGCTCCCGGCGGAAAGCGATGATCTTCCGGCAGAAGGCGAGGAAGGTGTCGTCCAGCCGGCTCCAATCGATCCAGCCGATCTCGTTGTCCTGGCAGTAGGCGTTGTTGTTTCCGCCCTGGCTGTTGCCGAGCTCGTCGCCGCCGAGGACCATCGGAACGCCCTGGCTCACCATCAGGGTGGCAAGCATAGCAAAGCGGCGCCGTCGGCGCGCCTCATCGATCCTGTGGTCATCGGTCGGCCCCTCGGCGCCCATATTGTCGGAGTGGTTGTCCGAATGGCCGTCGCGGTTGTCCTCGCCATTGGCCTCGTTGTGCTTCTCCGCGTAGGAAACGGCATCCATCAGCGTGAAGCCGTCATGCGCGCTCAACAGGTTGACGGAGGTAGTGGCGGCGCGGCCCGAATGATTGAACTGGACCGGTGAGCCGGCGAGCCGTTCGGCCAGCACCGGCACAACGCCGCCGTCTCCCTTCCAGAAGCGGCGGACATCGTCGCGGAAGCGATCGTTCCACTCGCGGAAGGGCGGCGGAAAGCCGCCGAGCTGGTAGCCGCCCTCGCCGATGTCCCAGGGTTCGGCAATGAGCTTGACGCCGGCCAGAATCGGATCCTGCCTGATCGCGTCGAAGAAGCCGCCCTCGCGGTCAAACTCCATGTATTCGCGCCCGAGGGCACTTGCCAGATCGAAGCGGAAACCGTCGATGTGCATGACGCCGACCCAGTAGCGGAGGCTGTCGAGAACCATGCGCAGCACCATCGGATGCGCAACGTTCAGCGTATTTCCGGTGCCGGTCATGTCATAAGTATGCCGGGGCTGTTCCGGCGATTGCCGGTAATAGCTGAGATTGTCCAGACCCCGGAAACTGAGCGTCGGGCCGTACTCCGAACCTTCGGCGGTATGGTTGTAGACGACGTCCATGAGAACCTCGATGCCAGCGGCATGGAAGCGCTTCACCATCGTCTTGAACTCGGTAATCCGGGTACCCTTCATGTAGCGCGCATGCGGTGCGAAGTAGCCGAGCGGCTGGTAGCCCCAATAGTTCCTGAGGTTGCGTTCGGTGAGATACCGATCGTCGAGGAAATATTGCACCGGCAGAAGTTCGACAGCGGAGACGCCGAGCTTCACCAGATGATCGATGATCGGGTCGCTTGCCATGCCGAGGAAGGTGCCGCGCAATTCGTTCGGCACGGCCGGATGCGTCATGGTCATGCCGCGAATATGAGTCTCGTAGATGATCGTCTCGGTCCAGGGACGGCGGATCGCCTCTTCGCCGTCCCAGTCGAAGTTCGGATCCTGAACGACGCCCTTCACCATGATCGGGGCGCTGTCGCGCTCGTCGAACGAAAGATCGCCTTCCGGGCTACCGATCGTGTAGCCGAACAGCGCGTCGTCCCAGACGAATTCCCCGGCCACCTGCTTGGCATAGGGATCGAGGAGCAGCTTGTTCGGGTTAAAACGATGCCCGTTGTTCGGGTCATAGGGCCCGTAGGCGCGATAACCGTAGAGTGTGCCCGGGCCCAGCCCTTCGATATAACCGGACCAGATGTCGCCTTCACGCTTCGGCAGCGGCAGGCGGGCCGCTTCCCTGCTGCCGTCCTCGGAAAAGAGACAAAGCTCGATCTTTTCGGCATGTGCGGAGAAGACCGCGAAATGGGTACCTTGGCCGGTATACTCGGCGCCAAGCTCCGGCTTCAGGAAATCGAGTTCGGAGAAAGCCACATTCATTCGTGTCGTCGTGCCCCCCTGCAGCGTCCTGGAAGTGAGGGGGCAACGCTGATGGCGGTGACTTTGTTCCTGCCAAACCATCGGCACGGGACGATTGCGGCGGAACTTTCGGCAATTCCGGCAGTTCTCGTCTCTTGCCCGATTTCGCAATCAGCAAGGAAAACGAATGGCCGACCGTCTCGCGAGAACCTGGGGTGCCAACCTCACCTCCGGTGATGTCGCATATTTTCGCTTGTGGGCGCCCGACGAGCGGGCGGTGCGCCTTGTTCTTGAAGGCGTTTCGCATTCGATGCGTGCGGTTGAAGACGGCTGGTTCGAAGTGTCCGCCGAGGCGCGCGCCGGAGACCGCTACTGGTTCGAACTTGCCGACGCGACCCGCGTTGCGGATCCCGCTTCCTGCGCACAACCGGACGGAGCTTCAGGCCCCTCGATGCTCGTCGACCATTCCGCCTATGGGTGGAAATCCGCCTCGTGGCGCGGCCTGCCGTGGGAGGAAGCGATCATCTCGGAGCTGCATATCGGCTGCTTCACGCCCGAGGGCACGTTTCGAGCGGCGGCCGAACGGCTGCCGCTTCTCGCCGAGGCGGGTATCACCGCCATCGAGATCATGCCCGTTGCCGAATTTCAAGGCGAGCGCGGCTGGGGCTATGACGGCGTTCTGCCCTATGCGCCGCACCATGCCTATGGGACGCCCGACGAGCTCAGGGCTCTGATCGACGCGGCGCACGGCCTCGACATGATGGTCCTGCTCGACGTCGTCTACAATCACTTCGGACCCGAATGCAACAGCCTGCCCCGCTATGCCAGCCGCTTCTTCAACAGCGATCGACCGACGCCATGGGGGGCCTCCATCGCCTTCGAGGAAGCCGCGGTGCGGCGCTTCTTCATTGAGAATGCGCTCTATTGGCTGCATGACTTTCGCTTCGATGGTCTGCGCCTCGATGCGACGGATCAGATACGGGATACCAGCGAGCCGCACTTTCTTGCCGCGCTGGCACGCGAGGCGAGGGAAATCTTCGTCGGTCGCAACATTCATTTGGTCGTCGAGGACGCCGACCGCCGGCGCAATCTCGTGCACCGCAACGATGACGGGTCGATCCCGCTCTTTACCGCCGGCTGGAACGACGATTTCCACCACGGCCTCCATGTCGTCGCAACAGGCGAAGCGAGGGGCTTCTATCGGCCTTTTTCCGAGCGGCCGTGGCAGGCGACGCGCGAGGCCATGACCGAGGGATTCTCCTCGGTCGAAATGCCCAAAGAACCAACCCCCGATCGGCCCAAAGGGCCGGTGCCGCCGCAGGCGCGGGTGAGCTTCCTTCAAAACCACGATCAGATCGGCAATCGCGCCTTCGGCGAGCGCCTTGTCTCTCTTGCAAAGAGCAACCAGTTGCGCGTGATGACGGCGATGCTGATGCTCTCGCCGCAGATTCCGCTCCTCTTCATGGGCGAGGAATATGGCGAAAGCCAACCGTTCCTGTTCTTCGCCGACTATGCGGGCGAGCTCGGCGAGGCCGTTCGCCGGGGGCGGCAGGGCGAAGCCGAGAATTTCGGCGGCATGCCGTCCGGCAAGACGGCCGACGATCTTCCCGATCCGCTTGCTCCTCAAACCTTTGCCGCTTCGAAGCTTCGCTGGGAACGCGCCGAGAGCGGGGCCGGCAGGGCACATCTCGCCTTCATGCGGCAACTCGCCGGTATCCGGCAGCGGCACATCGCCCCCCTGCTCAGGCAATGCAATCTTCCGAGCTACGAAATCCCTCCCGCGCCGGACGGCATTGTCGCCATCGACTGGTCCTTCGGCGGCCCGGTGCTCGAGCTGCGTGCCAATCTTACCACAGGCAAATCAACCGTTCCGCCGATCCATGGCGAGCCTATATTCGGCGGAGAGAACTTCGAGGCGTCTGAACTGCCCGGGCCAGGCATCGTTGCTGCGGTACGGCCTAACTAACTAGCCCAGTGAGCGGAACATGGTCCCGGCCTGTCGGTTAGTCCATTGCAGATGGATATGCTCGGCCTTGAAACACATGTCGACTGAATCGGTCAAAATGGGTCCGGCCCTCTCGGGCGAGCACGCCGAGGCCCCCTCCATTGCGGCGCTGCGCAAGCAGGCCGAAGGCTGCGAACGCTGTGATCTCTACAAGAATGCAACGCAATTGGTGTTCGGCGAGGGACCGGGCAAAGCCCGCGTCGTCCTGGTCGGCGAGCAGCCCGGCGACCGCGAGGATCTGGCAGGGCGGCCGTTCGTCGGGCCGGCCGGGCGGATCCTCGACGAGTGCCTGCATGAGGCAGGCATCGATCGATCAAGCTGTTATCTGACCAACGCCGTCAAGCATTTCAAGTTCGAGCAGCGCGGCAAGCGCCGCCTGCATTCGCGGCCGAATGCGGGCGAGGTCCAGCGCTGCTCCTGGTGGCTCGGCGCCGAGCTCGACAAGCTTCACCCGAAAGTCGTCGTCGCGCTCGGCGCAACGGCGCTTTCGTCGCTGCTGGGGCGCAGAGCCAGGGTGATGAAGAACCGCGGCGACCTGATCCCCACCCCCGCCGGTTACTCGGTTCTCATCACGATCCATCCATCCTACCTTTTGCGGATCCAGGACAAAGAAGACGCCGCGGCGGAACGCGGCCGCTTCGTCAGGGATCTCGCCAAGATCGCGCCGCATGTTGACTGACGGCTCAGGACGGAAGGTCGAGTTCCGGATAGCGGCGGAAGATGCAGGATTCGTTGAAGGGCAATCGCCGGTCAGAGCCTAGGTAGCTCAGAATCCGTGGCCGCGCCGCCACCGCGTCATGCAGCGCGACCAGCGCCGGCACTTGCTCTTCATTTGAACGCATCGCGTGCGGGAACGCGTAGCGCAGCCCCTCGACGACTTGAAACAGCGAAAGATCGACATAGCTCATTTGCCCGCCGACACTATGCGCCGGCCCCTTGGGGTTTTGCGTCAGAACCCGCTCGAAATAGCCGAGATACTTTGGCAGCCGCTCCGACAGGAAGTTCGCGGCGCGCTTCGACGCTTCGGGCTTCTGCTCTTCGTAGTAGAGCGACACGCCGATCGGGTGGTGCGTGTCGTGCACCTCTGCAACGCAGTCGGTGATCGTCAGTTGCAGGCCGTTGGCGACATAGCGTAGTCCCTCGTCCTCCGGCGCCAGCCCCAGCCTCGGGCCGAGGTAGAAAAGGATATTGGCAACGTGCGAGATGAGCCGCTCGCCATCGACCAGAAAGGGCGGGGCGAAGGGAGCGGCAGCGTCTCGGGCATCCTTCATCAGCGTCAGCATTGCCCCTGTTCCGCCCGGCTGGCGCGCCACATCGACATAGTCGGCGCCAGCCTCCTCCAGGGCGAGGCGAACGAATTCGCCGCGGCCGGGGATTCCGTCCCAATAATAGAGTTTGAATACCATGGAGACCCCCTCGCTTGCGGTTCAGCGTTTGGGCTCCCGCCCAAAATCCTTTCGGAGTTCGTCCTTCGCCTTTTCCAGGACGCGCCGCTGTTCGTCGCCCAACCCCGATCCGCCCCGGTTGATATAGAAGGTCAGCATGGACATGGCGGACCGGAAAGCGCCCGATTTGCGCCGGGCGCTCGCTTCAGCCGACCGTTTCAGCGAATGCGCAATCTCCTGCGGATCGTCCGAGGAAAATACACCGGTCTCGATGTCCAGCGCGTTGCTATGCGCCGTCACCTGTTGCGACCATTTCGTCGTCTTTTTGCTACGCTTGCCCATCGAGCCTAACAGGCCGCTTAGCGCAGCCAGACCGGCAATTCGGAAGCCTGCCGAAATTCGCGCGCCCGGTCCTTCCAGCCGAGCTTTTCCCAAGCGAATTGCTGGGCGGCGATCCTTGCCGTTTCCTTCGTGGGGTAAAAATCAGGCAACACATAATCCTTGTCGCCACAGGAGAGCAGCGCTCTGCCGCTCTTCAGATCGAAATGAAGCTCAAGGCATTCCTCTGCATGCATCGGTTCCCTCCCGGACATGATTGTTAAAAACGGCCTTTGCGGGAGGAAGTTCCCGCGCGCCGTAAAAAGAGGGCGCGCACGAATCCGCATTGCTCGCCGTCCGGCATCACACCTGGGGAACAACGGGAGCCGGCCGGAGTTAACAGCGCTTACGGGAGGCGAGCCATGAACAAGCACGGAAAAGCCCGTTCAGCATCGACTGTTGCACGCCCGCTCGATCCGCCGGGTATCGACGAGCCAATTGATGCGTGGAAACGTCACGCGGCACCGTCGCGGGCGACGGTCCGGCAACAGATCACCGACATGCGAGAACGCATTGCCGAGCTCGAGGCCGAGATCGATGCGATCGCGACCGAGGCGCATACCGCCATCGGCACATTGCCCGGCGCCGACCGGATCGAGACGGCAAAGGAGGTGGTCGCCGAGAAGCGGGAGAAAATTCAGAAGCTGAGGACGCAGTTGGAGGAGATCGAAAAGCTGGCTGCGATCTAGACCCATTCCCGCCGAACTGGCATTAGAAGACAAGCATCCAGACCCGCGCCAGAGAGCGAATTCGGGTGGACGAGGTCCTCCCACTCGTCAGCTTTGCGAGGCAGCCAGTCTTTCGCCAGCCGCGGCCGTGCCGCGGGCGGTGGCCGGCGCCGCTCCTCAATCTCCTTCTCAGCGACCGGCTTTCTGAAGACAGGCATCATTCCTGAGGACGGAATTCACTCGCGATCGATGAATTTGAAGAAGCGGCTGACCTTCCCTCCCTCAAGCCGATCCTGGTAGAGGAAGGTCAGCTTGTTCTCGTCGAAGATCTTGAAGAACTCCTCCCAGGAGATTTCCTCAAGCCTTTGCTCCGGCTTGCCGAAGTCGATTCGCAGCAGGCCGCCGTCGGATGCGCCCTTGACGCGCGCCGGGTGGCCGTCGCGGCCTTCAGCCCATTTGCGGATCGTGTCGTGGTCGGTCGTGGTCTTGGAAGCGCTCACCGGAACCTCCTTCAGCTTGGAAAAGCGCCGTCTTCACCGGGCGCCCACTAACCCTAATCAACCGGCAAAAGGATTGTTCCCGCTGGAATCAGGATCGGCTGCGGCCTCGGGCAACGGCCCCGGCGCCATCCTCGCCCTCGCCTTGCTCTCGCTCCCAGCCGAACACGCTGCGCCCGCCAAAGCCGGGCGAATCCCTGAACTCCCCTGCGACGATTTCCTTGAGGTCCGGGCCGGTGACGTAGCGCTCCATCCGGCGCGATTGTTCATCGAGCCGCCTCAAGGCGGCCAGTTCCTCCTCTCGCCCGAGCCGCCCCTTTTGCACCGCCGATTTCATCACATTGATCGTCTCGTCATAGACCCTGAGCGGCACCGGAAAGGGGTGGCGGTCCTTGCCGCCGTGGGCCAGCGAAAAGCGCGCCGGATCGGAAAAGCGGCACGGAGTGCCGTGAACGACCTCTGCGACCATGGCAAGCGCCTTGACGGTGCGCGCCCCAACACCCGGCACGAGAAGCAGTTCCTCGAAATCCTTCGGCCCCCGATCGGCGGCGGCGGCAAGATTGCCGTGCAGGCGTCGCATGTTGACGTCGCTTTCGCGCACATCGTGATGGGTCGGCATGACAAGATGCGGGAGCAGCGGCTGAGCCGGGCCGGTCGGCGCAACACCGCGAGACTCGATCGCCGCCACCTCGCGCACGAGCCCATCGGGACCCAACGCGTTCAGAAGATCGAGCTGGCCTGCCCGCGAACGGGCCGCGCGCCGGTCCGCTAGATTGATGATCTGGCCCTGCCCCCTTCCTTCGATCGCCGCATGCGGCGAGTCGACGAAGCTTTGCAGCCCCTCGGAAAGCCAGTGGTAGCGCCGCGCCTGCCGCCGGTCGCCGTTCATGCCCTGTTGGACGACGACCCACTTCGCATCATCGGTGACGATGAAGCCGTGAAGATAGAGGTCGAAGCCATCCTGAACGGCGGCGCTGTCGACCTTGGCGACGAGGCGGCTCGCTTCCGCAAGCCTCGCGCCGTCGAAACCGATCCGGTCGCCGATTGACACAAGTTCGCCCGGCGTCTTGCGGGAGTGCTGGCCACGGCCACCGCAGACGTGAATGCCAAGCTCGCTCGAAAGCGGCGTGAGACCGCGCTTCAGGGCGCCGATGACGCTGGTGGTGATACCCGAGGAATGCCAGTCCATACCCATGACCGCACCGAAGGACTGGAACCAGAACGGATGGGCGAGCCGGCTCAGGAATTCGTCGCGCCCGTAATGGTGGACGATCGCTTCGGTGATCAGCGTGCCAAGTCGCGTCATCCGGTCGCAGAGCCATTTCGGAACCCGCCCGCCATGCAGCGGTAGATCCGCATTGCCTGCTCGTTGCGCCATCGTCTTCGGTCCTTCGTATTCCGTCCTCGATACCACCCTACATGCTTCGGATGTTCGCGGAAAGTTCTCAATGGCTACGGGACGGGACCGGGACGCGACATTGGCGAGCGTGAGGGATGCGTCTACATACAGCAGGACGACCGAGGAGTTCTATCGATTGCAGTGGGATGACAGCTTCTTTGCACGCGACGCCGTCGCCGTCGCCGCGGACCTGATCGGCGCCGAATTCGCCGTTTCCGGCGTCGGTGGCCTTATCGTCGAAACCGAAGCCTATCTGCCGGACGATGCGGCCTCCCACAGTTTCGCGGGTGCCACCACGCGCAATCGCTCGATGTTCGGTCCGCCGGCGCATGCCTATGTCTATTTGTCCTACGGCCTGCACTGGTGCCTGAATTTCGTCTGCCTGCCCGGCAGCGCCGTGCTGATCCGCGCTCTCGAGCCGCGATGGGGGCTGGAGACGATGCGGGAGAGGCGGGGCGTCTCGCCGGAGAGGTTGCTCTGTTCGGGTCCCGGACGGGTCGGCCAGGCCCTGGCGATCGGCAAGGAGGAGGATGGCCTGCCTCTCAATGGAGAGCCGTTTCGGCTAGGCCGGTCAGGCGGCCGCTGCTCTCTTCCGGCTTCCGCGTCGGGATTTCCAAGGCCGTCGAACAGCCCTGGCGGTTCGGGCTGAAAGACTCGCCGTTCGTCAGCCGCAAGTTTTAGCCTTCACCGCGGCTCGATCTGCTCATAGGTGCATTGGCGCGGATCCTTGTCGGGACGCCAGCGCATCAGTTTCGTGCCATGGCGAAAGCGACGGCTGCTGACGTGGTCGAATCTCACCTCGACGACCAACTCAGGACGGACCGGTTGCCATTCGCCGCTGCGCTCCGTGCTCCAGCGGCTCGGGCCGCCAGGCGCCTTACCGGTGAAGCCGGGCGGCTCCCGCAAAGCCTCGAGCCGACGCGTCAATGCGGGACGTTCCTTGTCGGAAATCGTCGCAGTAAAACCGACGTGGTCGAGAGTGCCGTCCATGTCGTAGAGGCCGAGCAGGAGGGAACCGACCTTGTCGCTGTCGCTCTCGTAACGGAAGCCGCCGACAACACAATCGGCCGTCTTCAGGCGTTTGACCTTCACCATCGCCCGCTCACCGCACTCGTAGCGGCCGTCGCGCCGCTTGGCGACGACCCCATCGGTGGCGCCTGCTTCCCACGAGGCGAGCCATTGCTCCGCCTCCTTGCGATCGAGCGTGAAAGGCGAAAGCTCGAGTTTATCCTGGATGGCGTTCTCGGAGGCAAAGGCTTCGAGTGCCGCTCTCCGGACGGCAAGAGGCTTGTCGGTCAGGACGGCACCCTTCGCGTCGACCAATATGTCGAACAGGACGAGGCGTGCAGGCGTTTGCTGCGAGAGTTTCTGAACGCGGCTTGCCGCCGGATGCAGGCGCATCTGCAGGGCGTCGAAGGAAAGTCGCCCTTCGACTTCGATCACCAGTTCGCCGTCGACGACGAACTGGACGGCGTCCAGGTTGCGCAGCAGCGAGAGAACCTCCGGGAAGAACCGACCGAGAGGCTTGCCGGATTTGGCCCGGAGATCGACCTCCTCGCCGGATTTGAAGGCAAGGCAGCGGAAGCCGTCCCATTTCGGCTCATACTGCCATGCCCCGTCGCTTGGAAGCTCCGCGGCGGAGCGTGCTTCCATCGGCGCCGTGCTGACGGGCAGCGCGAAGCCGCCGCCAGATTCCGCATCGTTCGCCACCTTCGGCTTTCCGGTCAGGCGAGACGATCCAGCGTCCTTGATCGGCTTTCGATGCGCGGGTGACGGCATCCTCCACTCCCTTGGCGGCCCGGACTATTTCAGCTTCACCGCCGGCTCTCTGGCCCAGACACGCAACTTGCCCAGTTCCTTGACGAAGGAGGCGATACTCGCGGCCTCTGTGAGTTCGATCGTTCCCTCGTCGAGAGACTCGGCAATGCCCGCTCTCTGCATGAGAGGCAGCGCGGCTGCGCAGTAGCCGATGAATTTGCAGTGGGCGAAGGCGTCGGCCACGAAGTCACGGGCGGTCGCGACGTCGATCAGATCGTTGACGCCGTCTGCTGAAGGCAGAAGCACCACCGCGTCGTAGAGTACGGAGGGCCCGCCGTCGAGCATCTGGTGGGCTGCAACCCACCTGCCGTCCGAAGCGGTGAAGCCGCCGACTTTCGGGGCGATCAGCTCGAAGGCTGCCTTTTGCTCCGTCACTGCAGCAGTCAAGGCATCGAGCAGCGCGGCATCGGCACCGTCCGTCGCCAGAATTCCGAGCTTGCGACCTTCGAAGCGCTTCGGGCCCCGCTGAATGATGCTCAGCGCCGGCGACGGGTCGAGGTCTTGTCGGGTCGCGACGGCGGCCTCGGCAGGCTTTGGCATCGTCTGCAAGCCGAGGGCATGACCAACCTTCTTGCCAAGTGTCTCGTCTATATTCAGCAGATGGGCGACCATGCGTTCGCGGATCACCGGCATCTCAACCTTGCTCAATTCGAAGGTCAGGGCATCGGCGATATGGCGCTGCTCTGGCGGAGTCTGGCTGATGAAGAACTGGCGGGCTTGACTGTAATGATCCGCGAAGCTCTCCGCTCGAATGCGCAGCTTCGGCCCCTGCTCTTGCGACGCGAAATGGCGAAAGCCTTTCATAGGCGACTCGCGCGGCCCCTCGCCCCAGGAATTCGGCTGGTAGTTTACCCGCCCGACCGGATTGCGCATCGCCATATGGCCATCCTGCTGGAAGTGCTGGAAGGGGCATTTGGGCGCGTTGATCGGCAGATGCGTGAAATTCGGGCTACCGAGCCGCTTCAGCTGCGTGTCCAGATAGGAGAAGTTGCGTCCCTGCAGCAGAGGATCGTCGCTGAAATCGATACCCGGCGGCACGTTCTGCGTCATGAACGCGACCTGTTCGGTCTCGGCGAAGAAATTGTCCGGCATGCGATCGAGTACCAGCCGCCCCACCGCTTTCGTCGGCAGGATCTCCTCCGGAATGATCTTGGTCGGATCGAGAATATCGAAGTCGAAGCTGTCGGCGAAGTCCTGGTCGAAGAGCTGGACATGCAGCTCCCACTCCGGGAAATTGCCGGACTGGATGGCCTGCCAGAGATCGCGGCGGTGGAAGTCGGGATCCGCACCGTTGATCTTCACGGCCTCGTTCCAGGCGACGGACTGGAGCCCGAGCTTCGGCTTCCAGTGGAACTTGACGAAAGTGGACTCATCCTTGGCATTGACGAAGCGGAAGGTGTGAACGCCGAAGCCCTCCATGAAGCGGAACGAACGGGGGATCGCCCGGTCGGACATGACCCACATCACCATGTGCATGCTCTCAGGCGTCAGGCTGATGAAATCCCAGAAATTGTCGTGCGCCGATTGGGCTTGGGGAAACTCCCGATCGGGCTCAGGTTTCACCGAATGAATGACGTCCGGAAACTTGATGGCGTCCTGAATGAAGAAAACCGGGATGTTGTTGCCGACGAGGTCCCAATTGCCCTCCTTGGTGTATATCTTGACCGCGAAACCGCGCACGTCGCGCGCAAGGTCGAAGGACCCCTTGCTGCCGGCCACCGTCGAGAAGCGCACGAAAGCCGGCGTCTGTTCGCCTGCCCGCTGGAACAGGTCCGCCCGCGTATAGGCGGCGAGCGACTCGTAGGTCTCGAAAAAACCATGGGCGCCGTAGCCGCGTGCATGTACCACGCGCTCCGGAATGCGCTCGTGGTCGAAATGAAAGATCTTTTCGCGAAAGTGGAAGTCCTCGATCAATGTCGGGCCGCGCTCGCCGGCCCGCAGGCTGTTCTGGTCGTCGGCCACCGGTCCGCCCTGGGCCGTCGTCAAGACCGGAGTATCCCCTTCGGCAGTCTGGTGAAGTTCCCCGCCGTTTCCGCGGGTCGCTTTCTGGTCATGAATGGTGGCTGGCTTCGCAGTGTTCGGCGCAGAGGGTTTCTTGGCCATTGCAGCACTCCTTGAGCGAGGAAGGAACGGGCACGAAACCTTGGCCGCCGAAGTTGGTTCCCCCCGACGCCGAATTTTCGAAGCTTGGATGGTCCGACGGCGTTGCGACGCGTCAACCGCGATAGGTACCGATGAGCGTGGCTTCTGCGATCCGGTGCTTGCCGGCCTCGGCAAAGGCATGCACTGCGCCGATATCGTCAGGCAGCGAGATGTTGCGGATGTTCAGCGCGGCGAGCTTGAAGTGATAATGATGAACGCCCGTTCCCGCCGGCGGTTGCGGCCCGTCATAGCGGGCGTTGCCGAAGTCATTCCTGATGAACTTGATGGCATGTTCCGGCCCGGTATCGACGGCTTCAGCAAGCTCCGTCCAGCTGCCGGGAATGTTGACGATCGCACAGTGCCGAAACACGCCCCGTACGGCGTCCGGATCTTCGACGATCAATGCGAAGCTCTGCGTTCCGTCGGGTGTACCCGTCCATTTCAGCGGCGGGAAAATGTTCTCGCCGAAGCGCGTATATTTCTTGGGGATCGGCTGGCCTTCGGCGAAGGCTGGGCTCATCAGGCTGAAAGTCATCACCTGTCTCCTTCATGTTGGCACATGGAACGAGCGCGCGACCGGCTTGGATTGTACTCTCAAAGCGGACCGGTGTTGAGGTCGTTGGCGACATTGGGCCGGTGAAAAATCTTCCCGCGGCGGCCGTCATAAAAATTTCGCTTCCGGGACGGAACTTTGCGCACGCGGTTTGTGTTGAAGGAGTGCAAAGTGGGGCGGCGATTGGCTGGCAGCGGCCAACATAAAATTTCCGGAAAACAATCGATGAACGTTCTCTCCGTTACGGCTGAGATTTTCCCCTTGGTGAAGACCGGCGGGCTAGCCGATGTTGCGGGCTCGCTTCCCAAGGCATTGAAATCGCATGGCATTCGTATGCGCACTCTAGTGCCGGGCTATCGGTCCGTCATCGAATCGCTGGACGACGCCACACCCGTTGCGCGCTATGACAGTCTCTTCGGCGAAACCGCCACGCTCCTTGCCGGACGCGCCGCGGGGCTCGAGCTTTTCGTGCTTGATGCGCCGGGGTTCTTCTACAGGTCGGGCGGCCCCTACACCGATGAGCACGGGGTGGACTATCCGGACAACTGGAAGCGCTTCGCCGCCTTTTGCTTCGTCGCCTCGCAAATCGCCGGCGGTCTCGTCCAGCACTGGCGACCGGACATCATTCACGCCCACGACTGGCACGCGGCCTTGAGCCTCGTCTATGTCAAATACAAATCGGAGGTGGAGGTCCCGCGCGTCCTGACCGTCCACAACATGGCTTTCCAGGGACAGTTCCCGGCCCACCTCTTCTCGGAACTCGGCTTGCCGGATGAGGCCTATTCCATCGAGGGCCTCGAATATTATGGCGATCTTGGATACCTCAAGGGCGGCCTGCAGGCTGCGGATGCGATCACCGTGGTCAGCCCTACCTATGCGCGCGAGACCATGTCGCCGACCTTCGGGATGGGTCTCGAGGGGGTGATGAATGCGCGTCACGACGACGTGTTGGGCATTGTCAACGGGATAGACGTCGACGTCTGGGATCCCTCGGCGGATCCCTATATCGAGCATCGCTACTCGGCGAAAACACCTCTCCGGCGACTGCCGAATCGGCAGGCCCTGCTCGATCTTTTCGGGTTGCCGCAGACGCCCGGTCCGGTTTTCGCCAGCATCAACAGGCTGACCTGGCAGAAGGGCATGGATCTTCTGGCGGCCGTCGTCGACGAGATCGTCACCATGGACGGCCGGCTGATCCTGCACGGAAACGGCGATGCGGAAATCGAATACGCTTTCCTCGACGCCGCCCGGCGCTTCCCACGGCACATTGCCGTGAGGCTCGGCTATGAAGAGCGGGTAGCTCATAAAATCCATGCCGGAGCAGACGCCATGCTCGTGCCCTCCCGCTTCGAGCCCTGCGGGTTGACGCAGCTCTATGCGCTCAGATACGGCTGCGTGCCGATCGTGGCGCGGACGGGCGGTCTCTCCGAAACGATTATCGACGCCAATGTCGCCGCCCTGCAGGCGCAGGCCGCCACCGGAATACAATTCTCACCGGTCGACGCGGGCGGATTGCGGCTGGCTCTGCGCCGCGCCCTGAAGCTCTACCGGCATCGGCGAATCTGGGAGGGGCTGCAGCGGCAGGGGATGAAAACGGACAGCTCCTGGCACCGCAGCGCGGCCAGGTATGCGGAGCTCTACGGCGATCTGACCGCGACCGACATGCGCTTGGCCGGTTAGCACAGACCCGGCACAATCACCCGAACCGCCAGATCGACGCCTCATTCGCAACGCTGATGAGTTGATCAAGAACGAAGCATGGATTGCCGCGCCGGAATATGCCAATGGCTGCGCTCCACAAGGACTCCGCCATGGCCGTCGAGATCGCACCCGCTACATCCGCAGCATCAAACGCCGCCCGCACCGGCGTGCTGGTCATGCTTCTCGGCATGCTGATGTTTTCGCTCAACGACGTCATGGGCAAATGGCTGGTCGCCACCTACTCGGTCGGCCAGGTTGTGCTGATCCGCAGCCTCGCCGCGGCGATCCTGCTTGTGCCCTTTCTCTGGCTCAACGGCCCGAAGAAGCTCCTCGCCCTGGAACGGCCCGGGCTCCAGCTTGCCCGCGTCGCCGCTTCGACGGCAGAGGTTTTCGCCTTCTATTTCGCCGTCGTCTACCTGCCGCTTGCCGACGTCATGACCTATTGGCTGGCCGCTCCGATCTATGTCGCCGCCGCTTCTCCGCTGCTGTTGAAGGAACATGTCGGCTGGCGGCGCTGGACGGCGATCGCCATCGGTTTCGTCGGCGTCCTCATCGCGCTCGAACCTTCGTCCGAGGCCTTCACGCTGCCGGCGCTGATCTCGATCCTCGGCAGCATGTGCTTTGCCATCATGATGGTGTCCGGGCGTTCGCTACGCGGCACTCCGGATACGACGCTTGCCTTCTGGCAGCTCGTCGGGGCGGCCCTTGTCGGGCTCCTCTGGGCACCGTTTGACTGGACGCCGCCGAAGCCTCTCGACACGGCGCTCCTTTGCCTTCTCGGCGTCGTCGCCATGATCGCCCATGTTCTCGTCAACCGGGCGCTGAAACTTGCCGATGCCGCGACGGTGGCGCCGCTTCAATACACGCTGCTCTTCTGGGCGATCATCTTCGGCTGGCTGATCTTCGGCGACACGCCACGCCTGTCGATGGTGCTCGGCGCCGGCCTCATCGTCGCCTCCGGCCTCTTCATCTTTTTCCGCGAACAGCAGCTCAAGCGGCAGGGACGGCTGACGGCTTAGGCGAGAAGGCGCCCCCTCACTTGAAGGGGCGCCATCAACGGGTTCAGTCGTCCGCGACGACCGTCTGCTTCTGCGAGCCCAGTCCGTCGATGCCGAGTTCGATGACGTCGCCGGCTTTCAGGTACTGCGGCGGCTTGAAGCCCATGCCGACGCCGGGGGGCGTACCGGTCGAGATGATGTCGCCCGGATGGAGCGTCATGAACTGCGAAAGATAGCTGACCAGATAGGCGACGCCGTAGACCATCGTTCCGGTCGAACCGTCCTGCTTGGTTTCGCCATTGACCTTCAGCCACATGCCGAGTTTCTGCGGATCGGCAATCTCGTCGCGGGTGACGAGCCAGGGACCGGTCGGGCCGAAGGAGTCGCAGGACTTGCCCTTGGTCCACTGACCGGAGCGCTTCGTCTGGAAGTCACGCTCCGAGACGTCATTGATGACGCAATAGCCGGCGACGTGCTCCAGCGCTTCGGCTTGCGATACGTATTTGGCTTTCTTGCCGATCACCACGCCGAGCTCCACTTCCCAATCCGTTGCGACCGACCCGCGCGGAATGATGACATTGTCGTTCGGCCCGACGATCGCCGAAGTCGCCTTCATGAAAACGACGGGCTCCGGCGGCACGTCGAGACCGGACTCCGCCGCATGGTCCGCGTAGTTGAGGCCGATGCAGATGAACTTGCCGCTGCCGCCGACGCAGGCGCCGAGCCGGGGCGTGCCTTCGACCACAGGAAGGCTCTCGACGTCGAGACCGCGCGCCCAGCCGAGATCGGCAATCGCCGGACCGGCGAGATCGGCGATCACCGCCGAGAGATCGCGAATTCTACCGGCACCGTCCAAAACGCCCGGCTGTTCTGCCCCTTCGGGTCCGTAACGCAACAACTTCATTCTGTTCCTCCAAGCGGTCGAGACGAAAGACTGTGCCTGACAAATCAAAGGACGCGGTGGATGTAAAGTTGTTTTGCAAGGTGCCGGAAGAAAAGCGGAAGGTCGCAGATCCGGGGCGCGCCGAAAAGGGCACGTTCATCCCGCGACGTCCCGGCTTACCGGCACTGACGGCGCGGCCCGCCATCAAAAGGCTGGTAAGTGTTATCTTCGGGGCGATAGGAGCGATATCGACTGAAGCAATAATCAACATGTTCAAGCGACAGGTTCCCAACGCCACTCGCATCGGCCGAGAAGTCCATTTCCGTTGAAGAAGCGTCGAGGTTTTCCGCAGGGGCGGGTGGCGGCAGAACATCTTCCGACGGTGTTCCGGCCGCATTCATGTAGGGAGAGATGCAGGTCCGGCGGCCGCCACTAAAGGATCTATAGCTGTTGTCGCTGGCACGGTAGGAGCGATAGCGGTTCGCGCACCAATCGACGTGCGCCGTCGGCCGGGTCTCCAACGCCGGCTGCTCCTCGCTGGTCGCCGTTTGAATTGAGCCGGTGGGCGCCATGTCCAAAGGTTCCGATAGGAGTTCGTTCTCGCTTCCGTTGCTCGTTGTCGTCAGTTCGGATTTCGAAGCAGGGTCTTCCGAGGACTCGATGTCTTTTGCGGTCACCACAGGTTCGCTGCCAGAGACATCGGCTGGCGCCGCGCGGGCGGGGAGCCGCTCATATTGCTGGGCCGCCGTGTTCACGGCGCGCGGCTGCTCGGCCCATATTTCCGACTGGTTCATGTCGAGCCGCGGCTCGCGTGCCGGGTTCCCGTTGAGGATGAAAGTTGCGACAGCCGCCCCACTCAGGAAGAGCGCGAGGGACAGTGCGAACCCGCAAAGTCCAGCCAACAAGCCTCTCACTTGATCCTCCTTCGTTTGTCCGTACGAAGAATGCGACGGCTCCGTCTCAGGTTCCGCCGGGGCATGAAAATCCCTTGAATTTTGAAGGGCCAAGCGCGCCGGCGCGCTTCCGGTCGAGGTGCCCGACTTTGTCCGCGCCGGCCGTCCGGCCCGCGACGACGGACAAACCCGCGAATTTCGTGGGCCTGCAGGAGCTTGGCGCCGGCCGCAAATGGCATCCCGCAGCTTCAAAGAAGTGCGTCCCACTCGCGCAAACCGAAACAGTGGCGGCAGCTACGCTGCCGGTGGGCGGTACCGTACCTGTTTTGCCTTTGCCAAGGCATCAATCGTATCCTCGACGCTGAGAAGTACGGTGGTCTCAAGAGAGCTCAGCGCGCCTCCCGCACCGATCGCTATCGCGACAGCGGCCATCGAGACGCTGTCAGGCGCCTCCCAAAGCGTCCAACCGTCATGCTCGCCAAACGCGTACCAGAAGCCGTGAAGCTTACCGCCCACTGCCTCGATATAGGTCGTGGCCGCGTCCCGGCGATCCTCGGGGTTTTGGATCATGCGCGCCCATGTCTCCGGTGTGTAGCTGAAGCGCGTGAGATACATGGTCATGGCTCACCTCCTGCCTAAGAGAGATCAGTTGACGCTCAAGCCGCGGGGAACGCAAGTCACTTCAAATATGCCGCTCCCGACCTACTTCGTACCCGAAAAGGCAAACACGTCGATCGGTTCGTCCAGTCCCCGCAAGGCGTAGGAGCCGAGATTTTCCAGCTGCCCCGCGCATCCTGCCCTCTCGACGAAGGCCCTCGACAGGAGAACCGGGCGCTTGAGCTCCTTGGTCAGGCTTTCGAGGCGCGAGGCGACGTTGACGGCCGGACCGATGACGGTGAAATCGAGGCGCTTGCGCGAGCCGATATTGCCGTACATGACGTCGCCGACATGGACGCCGATGCCGTAGCCGAGCCGATCGTGGCCCTTTTTGAGGTTCGCCTCGTTGAGTCCGGCAAGGGCGGCCTGGGCTTCGTCGATGGCAGCGAGAAGTTGGCTGCAGGCACAAGGGTCGGTAAGTGGGAAGATCGCCAGCAGCCCGTCGCCCATAAATTTCAGGATCTCGCCGCCGTGCCGCTCGATCGGCTCGGACATCGCGTCGAAATAGTCGTTCAGAAGTTCGATGACGTCATCGCGCGGCCAGAGGTCCGACAACCGCGTGAAGTCCCGCAGATCGCAGATCAGGATCGCCGCACCCACGGTTACACCGCTGCCGCGGGTCGTCGCGCCTGCCAGGATCTGTTCGCTCGCATGTGGCCCGACATAGGTCTCGAGGAGCGTGCGAGCCATGCGGTTCTTCAGGCGGATCTCGCTGACAAGCGCCAGCGCCGGCAGAATGTCCGACAGGAAGGCGAGATCGTTTGCATCGAAGCCGCCCGGCCGGTCGCTGGCGAAGGTGATGGCGTGACGCTTGCCCAGCGTATGATGGAGCGGCCAGATCATGTAATCGGTAAGACCCTCGGCCCGCAGTTCGTCATAAAGCGGGTAATTCGGACCGTCGGCCGTCGGGTCGTCAATATGCCGGCGCACCTCGTCCGCCCCATTGTTGAATTCGTGCAAGGGGCTGTTCAGATACCGGTCACTGTCTTCGACGCCATATTCGTAGGTGTCGATTTCCGCCTCCGACAGTCCCTTCCGCCAGAGAATCCGCGCGCCGATCCATTGCGGGTGATGAATTCTGAAATGGAGGGTCGCGCGGGCAACGGGCACACCGGCCTCCGACAATCTCCGGCACAGCTCCACGAAGATGTTGTCGATAAAGCGTTCTTCTCGCGTCTCGTTGACGAGCCACGCGAGAATTTCCCGCCGTTCGCCAGGCCAGAGCCCGCTGTCGTGAGGAGGAGCCAACCGCGCCTCAGATAAGGTCTGCATTGCACCCTCCCTCCGGCCGGGATTTCATGACGGCCATGTTTCAAAATCCCAGGGATTGTTGCGCCGGCGCCGGCGGCCCGACGTGAACGCCTTCCAGCTCGAGCATGCGCAGCTTCGTCGAGGCGCCGCCGGGTGCGGAAAAACCGCCGACCTTGCCACCGGCCGCCAGCACGCGGTGGCATGGGATAATCAACGCCACCGGATTCTTCGCCATGGCCTGGCCGACGTCCCGCGCCGTCTCCGGCCCGGCACCCAGTTCCTTTGCCAAGGTGCCATAGGTCGTCGTGTGCCCCCAGGGGATCTTTCGCGCCGCCGCGTAGATTTCCCTGAAGAAAGCGTCCTGTTCTTCGAGGTCGAGTTCGAAACCGGAAAAATCCGCCTCCTGGCCCTCGAAATAGCGCCTTACCTCGGCGACAGCTTCCGCGACCGCCGGCGGCGCAGGATGCGGTTCGGCGCCGGGGACGCGCCGCAGGAGAAGGCGCTCGGTCGCCTCGGGGCTTCTGGTCGGCAGTTGGAAGCGGGTGATCCCGCGCGCGCTCCAGGCGATGCCGCAGAAGCCGGCCGCCGTTTCGAAGATCAGATAGTGGTGCGCTGTCTGGCCCATCGCCACAGCCTCCCGCGTTTCATGGTTTCCATGAAAATCGTGCGGCGAGGCTGCGAATTCAACCCGTTTCTTGGGCTGCACCACATGTGTGGTCGATCCCTATCCCAGCGCCTGGGTGGCCAGGCCATAAATAATAGGCTTTTCGCTGCTCGTTTTCTCAACCAGCCAAGGTCGCCTGAGCGACATGCTGGTCACCGTGTCGTAGACGAGAAGACCGACTGCGCGAGGAACTCAGCGAATGCGCCGCTTTTCTGGCGCGTGTCGAGGCGGAGGAACGATCCCGCATGGTCGGCGACATGCAGCCTCGTCACCGCAATCGCGTCAGCATCGTTTGCCGCCACGACCGGACCGACCAGCTGGCCGCGCCCAAAGCGCCGGCATAGTGAATAGGCTACCATTCGGTCGCCGCGGACAAGCGCCACGCCTTTCGACACATCAAGAAGGCGCGCCAGCACATGAGTGCGGCCGGCGTTATAGGCAGCGAGATCGAGCGCGGTGACCTCGTCGAGATCGCCCCCCGCCAAGGCGTGCAATCTCGTTCCCGGCGGAAGATCACCCTCCGGCGGTGCGACGGCCTCGCCGTTGCATTGATAGACGGTACGATCGACGACGAAACCGAGCGAACCATAGAGCCGCCGCGCCGAGCGAGTTGCATTTGAGGCCGATCGCCCGTGAACCTGTTTGCGAAAGCACGTGGTTCATCATCCAGTGCCCGTGAGCGCTCGCGCGACCAGCTGCGCGAGATGCAGATCGTCTTCCAATATGCCGACACGGCGCTCAACCCGGCGAAGTCGATCGAGGATATTCTCGACCGGCCGCTCGCCTTTACCATGGCATGGACCGAACGGCGGGCAGCGCCCGCATCGACGAATTGCTCGACATGGTGCGCCTGCCGCGCAACCTGCGCCATCGTCGGCCGTCGGAGCTCTCGGGCGGGCAGAAGCAGCGCGTCAATTTCGCCCGGGCGCTCGCCGCCGAGCCGAAGCTCATCCTCTGCGACGAGATCACCTCGGCCCTCGACACCGTCGTCGCCGCCGCAATCATCGACCTCCTCAAGGAATTGCAGCGCGAACTCGGCCTCTCCTATGTGTTCATCAGCCACGACCTGTCGACGGTGCAGGCGATCTGCGACGAGGTCGTCGTCATGTATGCGGGCGAGAAGATCGAGCAACTCGCCTCGTCCGAGCTCGCAAGCGGCGCGAACCCCCTATTCCAAGCTGCTCTTCGTCTCCGTGCCGAAGCTCGACACCGGCTGGCTCGGCGGCCTCGACCGGCGGCCGTAGAACGCCTTGAGCAAGACGGGTTGACGCAGGATTAGCAGGGGCGCGGCCGACTGCCATCATCGGCCTGAGCCCTGATCGTTTGTGTGCGATATCGCTCCGCCGCGGGCACATGCTTTAGCACACTCAGGCAAAGCTTGGCCGCAGGGCTATCACGGGGAGCGTCGCTGCGACCATGATGACACCGTAGGGAACCTTGCGCGTCGCGCGGATCTCTTCCAGCCGCATCGCCACGGAAAAGTGTGCCAGTTGCAGCGGCATCGGCAGTTTGAGGATCAACAGTGCCGCGATGCCGCCAATCAGCAGGAAGACCGCAAAGGGCAGCATGCCGTTCCAGCCGATGAACACACCGATCGGCAGAAACAGCTTGGCGTCGCCAGCGCCGAAGAGCCTGAACGACCAGAGACCGAAGCCAAGGGCGAAGAGGAGCAAGCCGGCCCCTACATCGCCGGCAAGGCCATGGGCAGAAAAGAGTGCGGCACCGAGGTCATCTGCCATCAACTCCCCTAACGCCCCGCCGGCCTGTTCGGCCGTCAGAAGCTTCAGGGCGGCGCCGAGGGCGTAGACCGCCATGAGGGCGAGCACGACGCTGTTCGGTATTTTCCAGAGCCGGAAATCGCTCCAGGCGGCATAAAGTAAAAGTAATACTGTTGCCACAATTAAAATGTTGATTTCGGCAATCATCTTTCTTGTACTCCATACGCAGTCAAAACTGATTACTTTTAAGAAGATACTGAAGGACTTCTAATCACTTTGGGCTATGTAACCCCGAGTATATAACTCAGAGAACGGCAATTCGATACCACTTTTTGCGCTTCAATGCCATAGATATTCGTTTGTTATCTTAACCATAAGCAATGCCGGCGTAAAACTGCTAAATATAATGATTGACGATCCAGAGATTAACAGTTTATTAATCAACGCAGTCGGGGAGATGGTCTCAACGGCGGCGCGGCCCGGGGAATTTTGCGGCACGCGGAGTATATTTGAAAGGATTTCTCGATGAAAGCTTTTGTAACTAAGGTATCCGCTTTCGCGCGGGAAGAAGACGGCGTCGCGCTGTCGGAATATCTGGTCCTTCTGGGCCTGCTTGTTGGCGGCGTTATCGCAGCCGTGACTACTGTGAGTGGCAATCTGGCAGCTGCCTGGACTTCTTGGGGGACTTTCTTCACCTCGCACTTGAGCTGCGACCCCGCTGCCCCTCTTTGCTAAATTGTTACACGATGAGCGGCGGAGGAGCCATTGCCTCCGCCGATCCATACTATAAGTTTTAAAGTATCTTGTTTCAGCGAGTACCAAGCCATGCGTTCCTCAACGATGATTAGCCTTATTGTAGCGCTATTGCTCGCATTGGGCGCGGTTTTTGCAACGCGTAGTTTTTTGGCCGATCAGCAGGCGCGGCTTGTGTCCGCAAATGCCCCGAAAGCCGAGGAAAGAACGCTTGTTGTCGCCGCCAAGCCCATGCGTTTCGGCGACCGTGTGCGCTCGGAGAACCTGAAAGCCATTCCGTGGCCCTCCGAAGAGCGGCCGGAAGGCTCGTTCCAGACGCTTGAGGCAGTTCTCGGCGACGATACGGAGCCGCGCTATGCCATGGAAGCGATCGATCCCGGCGAACCGGTGCTCACGTCGAAGATCACGGGCACAGGGGAGCGGGCCACATTGTCTGCGGCGCTCGATCAGGGCATGAAGGCCGTCTCCATCCGCGTTAACGACGTGCTCGGCGTTGCCGGCTTTGTGCGTCCCTCGGATCGCGTCGATGTTCTACTCACCCGGGTGGTCCGTCAGCAGAACAACAGCGAACAGACCTATGTCGACGTGCTGCTGCAGGGTGTGAAGGTGCTGGCGGTCGACCAGACCGCGGATGAGCGCAAGGACGAGCCGTCCATCGTCAAGACGGTCACCTTCGAGGTTACGACCGACGAGGCACAGCGCCTGACGCTTGGCGCGAGCATCGGCACGCTTTCGCTCACGCTGCGCAACATCGCCTCCTCAAATGTAGAGCAGACGCGACCGATCACGGTTGCCGATCTCGGGGGCGGCCTGATCTCTGCAGACCTCGCAAAGTCGGCGGATGACGGGCGATTCGCGACGATCGAGGATCTCGTCCGCAAGGTTGGAGATGAACTCGGCAACCGGATCGACTCCGTCGAAGACAAAATGAAACAACCTGTTAAAGAAAAACAGGTACAGATTGCAGAGCGAACAGCAGAACCACTCTTGTCCGCGGAGCCAAAATGGGCCACGGTCGGCGTCTGGAACTCGACGAAGCGCGAAGAGCACCGAGTCGGCATGATCCAGTGAAGCGAGGGGAGCGGCTTTGCCCGCAGGCGCTGTGGCTGAACGAGGAGCGGAGGCTGAAGCGGGAATGTCCAAGGGAATCATAAAGGGGGCGGCAAGAGCCGGAACCCTCGCGGCGATAGCTGCGGCAATAGTTGTCTATGGTGGCGGAGGACCCAGTGTTGTGGGCCCCGCCAAAGCCCAGGAAAAATTCATAAGCCTCACCGGTTCGGTCCAGCAGGTGACGCTGGCGCCAAACGACACGATAACGGTCAGGACCGGCAAGCCCTTCGGCGACCTGGTTATCGGCAGCGCCGAGATGATCGACGTGGTGCCCCTTTCAGACCAGTCGCTGTTCATCCGCGGCAAGCAGACGGGTGCTACTAATATCTCCGTCTATGACGACAATAAGGCGCTTGTCGGCGTTATCGACGTGCGCGTTGCCGCCGATTTCAGTGAAGTTGCATCCGCGATCCGCTCTACGGCACCGTCCGCACAGGTGCGGGTGTTCAACTCCAACGATCGCATTCGCCTGACGGGAACGGTTCGCGATGCGGTCGAACTGCAGCGGGTGATGGAAATCGCCCAGTCCTATTCCGCGGAGCCGGTCCTGAACCAGCTGCGCGTTGCCGAATCGCAGCAGGTCATGCTGGAAGTTCGAGTAATCGAGGCCTCGCGCCAGACCGGCCGCGACCTTGGCATCGGTTGGTCCGGCCAGGGCAGGAACGGCATCGGCAAGGCGACGACTAGTCAAGGTATCACCGTCGACGATGATGGTAATCTCGCGCGAACGCTGGGAGACGCCGCGGGTGCGGCGACCGGCATGCAGCCGTTCGGGCAGCTGATTGCCAAGGTACTGGAAATCTCGGGCGGCCAGATCGACATCGTCATCAACGCACTCGAGCAAAAGGGCCTGGTGCGCCGGCTGGCGCAGCCGAACCTGATTGCTATGAGCGGCGAAACTGCAAGCTTCCATGCCGGCGGCGAAGTTCCGATCCAATCGACTGTCGCGAATGGTGCGACGCTTGCGACCGAGACCGACTACCGGCCTTTCGGCGTGCGGCTCACCTTTTCGCCTGTTGTGCTCGATGGCGGGTTGATCAGTCTCAAGATCGAACCCGAAGTCTCCGAAATCGACCCTTCGATCAGCGTCAACGGCAATCCAGGCTTCATCTCGCGTGCTGCAAGCACGACAGTCGCGCTGCGTGACGGCCAGAGCTTTGCGATGGCCGGCCTGCTGCAATCGGTCAATGCCAAGGACGTTCAGCAGTTGCCGTGGCTTGGGCAGGTTCCCGTAATCGGCGCACTGTTCCGCTCGACGAGCTTCCTGAAAAGGGAGTCGGACCTGGTCATCGTCGTCACCCCGCATATAGTGCGGCCGTCGAAGCCCGGCGAAGACCTCTACAGCCCGCTCGAACAGACGCGGTCGTCCAACGACGTCGAGCTGTTTGCGCTCGGCATCCTTGAGGTGGACAAGGACATGCTGCGCCGCTTCCGCAATGGCGAAGGCGTGAAGGGCCCATACGGCCATCGTCTTGATCTGGACGTGGGAGGCGAAGTTGTCCTTTCCAAGAAGTAAGCGCGCCATCTTGGTTCTTACCGCCGCCGGCCTTCTTTCCGGCTGCGCCGACTATCTGAACCATCGTGACTCGATCACCTTCGGGCTCGGCAATGCGGTGGAGGCCAACAAGGGAATCCACATACAGGATCCCTTCCCGCGGGCGGCGTACAACACGCAGATCGCTAGCGACGGGAAGGTCATCCACCGCGCGATCCGCACGTATCAAGGCAGCGCGCAGACAAGCGCACCGTCGCCATCGGCGGTGATCCTGCCGGTTGCCACGCCGCCGAACGGAGCAGCCAGGTAAACTGCGTACTATTGAAGAAACGGCAACTGAGCCGGAAGAATTGGGAATGGAAATGCGAATTGACAGTGATCTTGGGTCGGATCGGCTCAAGATCATCAGATGATACGAAGTTAGATAGATTTTATTAGCTTGAGACGCGGGATGCGAGCGAATTGCCGCTCATGATTTTCCAAGGTCCCGTTCTCGTTTTTTTAAGCATGTCGTTGCCCCGAGCGCGCTGCGTGATTTGGGCGACGCGTCAGAGTCTCGGCGGAGACCCGCCGTGATCCGGGGAGCATGCCAATGTTGTTGCGTAAGGCTATTAACCGCTTCTGGGATGACAATCGTGGCTACGTCATCGCCTTGACGCTGATTTCCATGCCACTCCTGCTCGGTTTTTCGCTGCTGGTCATTGACGTCGGCCGCACCGGCAACCTCCACACCGACCTGCAGAATGCGGTGGACGCCATGGCCCTTGCCGGCGCCCGCGAACTCGACGGCCGCGACGATGCGATCACCCGCGCCGATGCCGCAATCGAGGCGCTCGCCAACAGCGCCGCCTTCGGGGGTGGCGGAAACGGGATGTCGCTCGGCTCGCATATCACCGTCGCCTACGATGCGGGGAACGCCGCCGGAAGCACGGTAGCGGTTACCTATCTTAAGGAAATTCCGGCCGATGACGACGATCCAATTACTGCTTCCATGGAGACCACGGATCCGAATGAAGCCTCCTATGCCTGGGTCATTGCCAACGACCAGGCGATGACGACGATCTTCCCGGTCCCGGTCGGGTTCAATCGCGATACGATCAACGTGGCGGCCGAAGCCGTGGCGGTTTACCGCTCTAGCGCTTGCGACGTGACGCCGATCTACATCTGCAATCCTTTCGAAGCGCCCGGCAATTCCACGGAAGCGGGAAACCAGACAGCGGCGGATGCCCTTCACGAGAATTTCGCAGCGGGAAATCTCTACGGCCGCCAGATCGAGCTTCACAGCACGTCATCATCGGCACCGGGCCCAGGCAATTTCGGCTTCCTGGCGACCTATGGCAATGGTGCGAACGTGCTGGCCGAGGCGCTGGCCACGGGCTCGCCCGGTGTATGCTACAAGCAGGACGCACTCGAGACTAAGACGGGTGCGATGGCGGGGCCCGTTGAGGCGGGGCTGAACACGCGCTTCGGCATGTATTCGGGGTCATTCGGGAACGCGCGTGACGACGGGCACTACCGGCCGGCCCGCAATGTGCGCTCGGCACAGAACCAGACGGGGGGCGCCAACAAGATCTGCGGCGAATACAACCCGATCATGAGCGGAAGCACCGTCGGCGATGTGACCAAGGCGTTGCCGCTCGGCTACGGTGCGTCGATGGGCTCGCTTGCGGGCGGCAAGATCAGCACCGGCAATGATTGGCAGTACAACAGCTATTGGAACGTGGCGCAGGGGACCTCCGCTCCTTCCGTCAGCACGATCCTCAGCAACCATTCCAGCTACCCGTCGCCAACCGGCTCTCCGTCGCAGCCTTCGGCCTATGACGTCTATCGCTACGAACTCAACAACACCGCCCTGATTAATCACGCGTCCGCCAGCGGCGAGACTGGCGCGCCTCGGACCGGCGGCCAATGCTACTCGGGCCCCGACCTCTCGAACTACACAGATGGCGACTATGGCGATCGCCGCGAGATTTTCGCTGCGATCGTCAACTGCGGCTATGAAAATTCCGTAGGCCACCTGAATGGCCACAAGCAGACGCAGGCGGTCGCCTTCGCCCGCATGTTCCTGACCAAGCCGGCGATCAAGGCCGGGAGCGAGCGCTATCTTTCGCTGGAAATGATCGATATCACGGGCAAGGGCGGACGCGGCACACTCGATGAATTCCTGCGCGAAGAAGCGGAGCTGGTCCGATGAACGCGATCAGAAATTTCTTCAACCGTCGCTGCTGTTTCGCTTTCTGGTGGAATTCAGAAGGGGCAGTGCTCGCCGAGGCTCTCATCGCCGTACCTTTCATTACGGTCTTTGCCGCCGGCATTCTCGAGTTCGGCAACATCTTCTGGGAGCGGATGCAGATCGATGCGGGGCTGCGCGATGCCGGACGTTATCTCGCGCGCTGCCGCCCCACCTCTCCGACCTATGCCTCGACCTGTTCGGAGGCGACTGCAAAACTGATCGCCTTCTATGGCACGCAAAGCCCGGCGGCGGACGCTGCCCTGCGGGTTCCCGGTTGGGGCCCGGCGCTTGCGGACATCACCGTCAATGCAGTCGGTGCTGATAACACATTTACAATAGAGACGACGCATCTCTACGAGGCCTCGCCGGTGTTCGCCTGGCTCGGCATCGACGACATCACCATCAGCGCTTCGCACGAAGAGAGGTACATGGGATGGTAGCCCCTCGTTTCCTCACTCGCCTGCGCCGTGACGAAAGCGGCATCGCTCTTTCCGAGACGCTGATCACATTCCCGATCGTGCTACTGGTCTTCGCGTCCTTCGTCGAATTCGGATATGCCATGTCGCAATGGAACCAGACGGTGAAGGCCCTGCAATATGGCGCGAGACTGGCGGCCGTTTCCGACCCATTGACCAGCGACTTCGACACAGTATTACCGACTGAGGCCGCCAATCCGCTGAACAATGGCGACGCCACGCCGAACGATGCGACGATCACCTCCACCTGCGGCCCTGGCCTCGCGAACTGCGAAGTCGCCCCGCTGAATCGCATTGTTTATGGGTCTACGACCGCCACTACGTGCCAACCCCTCGGGACCGCCGGTATTCGCCGTGCGATGTGCCATGTCAACCCGGAGATCGGAAGGGACAACATCGCGGTCACCTATCAGCGCTCGGGTCTTGGCTATTGGGGGCGGCCGGAGGGGCCTGTACTGACGATGCGATTCGAGGTTCGGGGTGTTACTTTCGAACTTCCGATCCTGGGCGCCATACTGGGGCTCGACGACGTCACCATACCAGCCCATCCGGTGACGATCACGACTGAAGACCTGCGAACATGCTCAACGTGCTAAGCCCTTGATATTGCGTGGGGAAGCGAGATGACAGCCCATATCAACTTCGTAGCGACCACAAAGATCCTCGTCCTTTCAGACGACGCTGCGGCCGCCAGCTTCATGATCGACACCTTCGGATCGCTGTCGCGCTATGACGTGCGCCATATGGCCCTGAAGGCGCTCGGCGAAAAGGGACGGATCGACCCTACCCAGTTTGACATAATCGTGCTCGATGTCGACAATGGCGACTTCCTGCAGCAGCCGGAGCTTGTCGCCTTCCGAACGAACAACCGCAACACTCCGCTCGTGGTCGTTTCCGACGAGCTGCCCGATGACAAGCTGCGCCTCCTGGTCCGCCTCAACGGCAACGACTGGCTGAAGAAGCCGCTGGAACGCCGCTCGCTGATCGATATGATCTCGCTGCATGCGCCGACAGCTGGAGCGAGCGATAGCCGCGTCCATGCTGTCGTCGCGG
Organism: Sinorhizobium fredii NGR234; assembly: GCF_000018545.1. Classification (NCBI taxonomy): domain Bacteria; kingdom Pseudomonadati; phylum Pseudomonadota; class Alphaproteobacteria; order Hyphomicrobiales; family Rhizobiaceae; genus Ensifer; species Ensifer fredii. The sequence goes on along the minus strand of NC_012586.1, from coordinate 1,046,220 downwards.
CAGTCGGCGGCGCCGGCGCCAGCGTGATCGCCTCCTCGCTCGCCCATGTGCTGGCGCAGCCCACGAAGAATTCCGCGCCCCGGGTCAACCTATTCGACCTCGACTTCTCATCCGGCGCGCTCGGCCACTATCTCAACCTCCTCAATAACTATGACCTCGTGCCGGTCATTGCCAATCCTTCGCGCGTCGATGTCGAATTCATCGATCTCGTCCGCAAGCGCCATACCAGCGGCTTTTCTCTCCTGTCGTTCAAGCAACCCTCCGTGCTGTTGTCGCCGAAGGGAGCGGAACTCGTCCTGCGCATGCTGGATGTCGTCGCCTTCGAGAGCGACCAGACCGTTATTGATGTACCCTACTACCACACGCCCTGGAAGGAGGGTGTACTGGGATCGGTGAACAGCGTCACTATTGTCACCGAAATGACCATTCCAGCGCTTCACCAGGCGAAGGAGCTTTACTCGAGACTGATACAGTTGCGCGGCGGCGCCGGATCCATCTCCATTATCGTCAACAAGTATCGCACCAAGCTCTTCAGCCTCGGGGTGCGCCACCAGCAGATCGACAAGGTCTTCATGGACACCAAGACGCAGACCGTCGCCTATGACTGGGACACGTTGAGCGAGGCCGTGAACCGCGGGGTGCTGCCGAACGAGGTCAATGCCCGTTCGCCCTTCTGCAAGGCGGTCGAAAAACTGGGAGCGCTGGTGCGATGATAGGGGGAAGACAGCAGAAACAGCGGTTGAGCCGGACGAAGGCTCAGGGGGCAAGACGGGGGCGATCCGCTTGGTCAGGCGCAGTTGTGCTCGCGCTCAGCCTTTCTTTCCCGGAGCGCGAGGCGGCAGCAAACGCGCAGGTGCCGCGGGATCTCGGGCCGACGACGGCCACGGTCATTTCCGCGCGGCAGAACTACTCGGCAGGCACGATTGTCATCTTCAGCGAAAACCGGACGCTTGATCTCGTCGTCTCCGACAACCGCGCCATCCGCTACAGGATCGGCGTCGGCCGCGACGGCTTCCGTTGGAGTGGCGTCGTAAAGGTCGGAAGAAAGGCCGAATGGCCCGAATGGCGGCCGCCCGCCGAGATGAAAACGCGGGTGCCGGGGCTTCCTGAACTCGTTCCCGCAGGGCCGTTCAACCCTATGGGGGCGCGAGGGATCTATCTCTACCGAGGCAGTGCGGACACGCTTTACCGCATCCACGGCACGAACGAGCAGTCGACGGTCGGTGAATTCGCCTCCTCCGGCTGTTTCCGCATGAGCAACGCCGACGTCATCGATCTCTACAAGCGCGTGAAGGTCGGGGCCACGGTGGTCGTCGAGTAGTTGTAAGGAGTAGGGCTGATGGCGAACGGGTTTATAGGACGTTTTTACAAGCAGCCGCCGCAGGAGAGTGCGGGGCTCAGGCAGATCGGCGAGATTGCCGCCAATGGTCCAGCGGCGGTCGTTGCCGTGCCGAAGGAAGCGGCTGCCGAAGCGGCCGTGGAAGATGGGGGCCCGCTCGGCCTCGACATGGTGTCGGAAAGGGTCAACCTGCACCGCCATCTGCTGGACCAGATCAATCTCGGCATCCTTGACACACTCGACGAGGAAGAGATTGCCGCCGAGATCAGGCCGCTGGTCAAGGAATATATCCGTCGTAACAACTCACCGTTGAATGCCAAGGAAATCAATGACCTCGTCCGCGACATCACCGACGAGATGCTGGGGCTCGGGCCGATCGAACCGCTGCTGGCCGACGAAACCGTCGCCGATATTCTGATCAACGGCCACAAAAGCGTGTATGTGGAGCGCCGCGGTCAGCTCGAGAGCACGGCGGTCCGCTTCAAGGACGAGGATCACCTGCTTCGGGTGATCAACAAGATCGTCTCTGCCGTCGGGCGACGGGTCGACGAATCGACCCCGATGGTCGACGCCCGCCTCAAGGACGGCTCGCGCGTCAACGTCGCAATCCGGCCGATCTCCGTCGACGGGCCGCTCGTTTCCATCCGCAAATTCACCCGCAAGCCGTTGACGCTCGAGCGCCTCGTCGAATACGGCGCCATGGCGGATCAGATGCGCATTCTGCTCAGCGCAGCGGTCAAGGGCAGGGTCTCGATGATCATTTCGGGCGGTACCGGCTCGGGCAAGACGACTCTGCTCAATGCACTTTCCTCGCAGATCTCGGAGAAAGAACGGCTGATCACGATCGAGGATGCCGCGGAACTGCAGCTCCAGCAACCGCATGTCGGCCGCATGGAAACGAGGCCGCCGACGCTCGACGGCCGCAACGAGATCCGCCAGCGCGAGCTCCTGAAGAACGCGCTGCGCATGCGGCCCGACCGCATCATCGTCGGCGAAGTGCGTGGCGAGGAGGCCTTCGACATGCTTCAGGCGATGAATACCGGCCACGAAGGATCGATGACCACCATTCACGCCAATACGCCGCGCGATGCGGTGAGCCGCCTCGAGCAGATGGTCGGCATGGCCGGCATGCCGATGTCGCAGTTGAGCGTCCGCTCCCAGATCGCCTCGGCGATCACGATCATTGTCCAGGTGCAGCGCCTGAGCGACGGCAGCCGCAAGGTCGTTTCGGTCTCCGAGATAACCGGCATGGAGGGCGAGGTCGTGCAGATGCAGGAGATCATGCGCTTCAAGAAAACCGGCACCGACGAAAATGGCCGCATTCAGGGCGAGTTCCGCGCCACCGGCCTACGGCCGCGTTTCATCGAGGAATTCGCCGAAGTCGGAGTCATCATTTCCCCGGCGATCTTCGAACCCGGTAAACCACTTCAGACGGGACCCGGCAAGCCATGACCCTCATCCTCCTCTATGCAGCCGTATTCGTCGCAGCGCTGGTCGCTGTAGAGGCGCTAATGCGCGGCTACTTTCGGACATCCGAACGCCACCAAGCGGTAAACCACCGCCTGAGCATGATCGAGGGCAGCGAGAACCACCGTGAGACCTACCGCGCAATGCTGAAGCAGCGCGGCATCGACGGCGACTGGCGCTCCCTTCCGCTGATGCAGCGACTGCGGCAATATTACGTTCAGTCGGGCCTCAAGTACGACGCAAGGCGTTTTTCGCTTTTCGGGATCGCAGGCGCCATAGGCGTGTGGCTTGTCGTTCAGTTCCTGGTGCCGGTCAATCTTGTCCGCATTCCCCTCTTCCTTGCGATCTGCCTGCTCATCCCAGTGGTCATCATCTGGCGTAGCCGTGCCGTGCGCATCCGCAAGTTCGCGGAAAAACTCCCCGAGGCGCTCGACGTCGCGAACCGAAGCCTTGCGGCGGGCCATCCACTGCCGGCGGCGATCTCGCTGGTCGCCCGTGAAATGCCCGATCCGATCGGTACCGAGTTTGGGCTGCTGTCGGATGAACTCACCTACGGCGTCACTTTGGACGACGCGCTTATGAACCTCAACGATCGCGTCGGCGTTGAGGATCTCAACCTTCTGGCGATCTCGCTCAGCGTTCAGGCCGGCACCGGCGGCAACCTCGTGGAGATCCTGCAAAATCTCTCGAAGACGTTGCGCGACCGTTTCATGCTCAAGGCGAAGGTGAAATCGATCTCGGCCGAGGGGCGCATCACGGCCATTTTCATGTCGCTCTATCCGTTCCTGCTTTTCGGCATGATCAGGACACTTGCGCCGACCTACTTCGACCCAGTCTGGGACAGCGGCTACGGCACTATTATCGTTTCGTCGCTTCTGGTCGTGATGGCCATCGGCAATGTCATTCTCTACAAAATGGTCAACTTTGAGTATTGAGGCGCCGCCATGTGGAATGAGTACGGCATATACCTCATCGTCTTTCTCTCGGTCCTGATCTTTGTCGTGACCGCGTCGGAGGTCGTTTTCCGCCGACGCGAGGTGGGTGTCCGGCTGTCGGAGGCCGGGTCACGAGTCGCGAGCAACGATATTGGAGATGGAGCCATCGCCGATCTGAGCGATGCCGAGAACCGGCTGATCCGCCGCTATTTCGAGATTACCCGTCGAGATGCCAACGCCAATTCGACGCAGAACCGGCTCATTCGCGCCGGGTATTTCAGCGCCAACGCAGTCACCACCTTCCATGCGATCCGCGCAATCGTCTGCATCGGCATGATGGTCCTGACTGTTTGGGCGTTCAACCGCTTCCTGCCCGAGACGTCGCGGCTCATGACCCTAGTGATCGCGATGTTCGTCGCCGGCATGACCTTCATTCTGGTGAACATCTACATCGATCGGCGCGGGAGCGCGAAGGAGCGCGAATATCGCCGCCTCTTCCCCGATTTCATGGACATGCTGATCGTCTGCCTCGACGCGGGCATGAGCCTCGAGGCGGCGGCCAACCGCGTCGCACGGGAATTCGTCAGCAAGAGAAAGGACTTCGGGCTGCATCTTTCGATCATGATGCTCGAGGTGCGCGGCGGCCGACGGCTGCGCGAAGCGCTCGCCAATCTCGCGACGCGGCTCAGAATCGACGAGGCGCGCTCGCTGGCGGTCCTCTTCAGGCAATCGGAGGAGCTCGGAACGAGCGTCACCCAGACGCTTAGGGTCTACAGCAAAGAAATGCGCGACCTGCGCATCGTCAGGGCGGAAGAAAAGGCCAACTCGTTGCCGATCAAGATGCTGTTGCCGCTCGGCGCCTTCCTCTTCCCTGTGAGCCTCGTCATCGTGCTCGTTCCCATCGTCATTCGTGTCGTCGGCCTCGTTGTTGGCATGTCGCCCGGTGGTTAAAGAAAAGCGAGGTTCCCATGCATTCGCTCGATCAGGTTCATGAAGACATGGCTCCGTCACTCGACGCCCGCCTGCCGCTGGCGCCGATGAGCGTCGAAGACTCGGGGCTCGAATTCTCCTTCCTGCTGCGGCTGGCGGCAAAATGCGCGACCGAGCAGGACACGGTGACGCCCTCGCATCTGGCGGAGCGGATGAAGCTTCCCAAGGTGGTGATCAACTCTCTGGTCAAGGAACTCGTGAAGCTCGCCTATGTGGAGGCAAGGGGCTTGGCGGGAGAGGACGTGAGGTCCGACATTCGCTACGCGCTTTCGACCAAGGGCATGGAGTATGCCCATGCCGCGATCCGGCAATCCTCCTATGTAGGGCCGGCGCCCGTCTCGCTCGACGCCTTCTGCCGCCAGATCGCCCTGCAGTCCATTCATCACGAGCGAGTGACCCAGGATGGCCTTTTCGCGAGCCTCGAGGGGCTCGTGCTGTCGCCGTCGCTGGTCGAGAAGCTGGGCCCGGCGATGAATTCCGGCCAATCCATTCTGCTTTACGGCCCGCCGGGTAACGGCAAGACCAGCATTGCCGAGCGCACCTCGCGCCTGTTCCAGCAGACGATCTGGGTGCCCTATGCCATCGAGGTTGGCGGCTACGTCATCAGCTTCTACGACGAAGCCGTTCACCAGTCGGTGGCCGGGACTTCCTATCCGAAAGCCGATCAGCGTTGGGTGGAATGCCGGCGGCCGGTGATCAAGACCGGCGGCGAGCTGACGCTCGATCTTCTCGATCTTTCCTACAGCGAAGGCTCGACCGTGTATGAGGCGCCGCTGCATCTCAAGGCCTCCGGCGGCGTCTTCATCATCGATGACTTCGGGCGCCAACAGGTGCTGCCGCAGGCGCTCATCAACCGTTGGATCGTGCCACTCGAGCGCGGCTACGACTTCCTGACCCTGCATACCGGGAAGAAGTTCAAGGTCCCCTTCGACGAACTCGTTGTCTTTTCGACCAATATTGCCCCGAAGGAACTTTCCGACGAGGCTGGATTGCGGCGGCTGAAATATAAAATATTCGTTAACAATCCCTCGCGAGAAGAATATATCCGGATATTCGAGGCCTATGCGCGAGGCGTGGCAGTAGAAATGTCTTTGGCGGATCTGGAACTGTTCTACGATCGCAAATACGGTGGCGAATCACTAGGCTCATGCTACCATCCCAAGTATCTACTCGACTTCATCGGATCCTATTGCGCGTTCAACGGGTTGCAGAAGGTGGCGTCGCTAGGCATGCTGGAACGGGCGTGGGAAGGCGTCTTCACGGCGGACTAGCGGTTGGGCGACGTAGAAGTCCCAAGACTATTGAGGCGGGGCGCTTGCCTCGGCAAAAATCGGCCCCGACGTCTCGGGGGTTGGCAGTTCGAGGGCCACGGCCCGGCTTGCGGCGAAGTGAGGGAATGGTCGAAATGGCGAATATCGAGGTCGAACCCGACGCACGGCGCGAACGAAAGTCGGATGAGCCTGTACGAAAACGGGCTACGCCATTCATTGCCCTGGCATTGGTGTTCCTGCCGCTGAACGCCGGTACCCTGCTCTACACGGCCAAGAACGCGGCCGACATCCGAGACAGCCGCGAAGCACTGGCAGGCGTCAAGCGCTCGATCGACGGGTTGAAGCTGCAACTCGAAAAACAGAGCCGAAACATCGCCAGGGTCGCAGAGGCCGATGAGCTGGCTATCGTTCGCCAGCGGCTCGAGAATCTGCAGAAGGCGGTCTCGGAGCTGGATGGCGGGATGCGCTCCGGTCTGCCGAGTTCCGGCGGTTCGGTTATCCTGAGCGCTCCAGGCAAGGGGGCGACGCAGCGCCTCGAGCCCTCGCTGACGACCGCCGCCACGGAACTGCAGCCCCAGGACGGCAGCCTGCCCGCGATCGGGACCGAGGGCGGCGCATCCAACTTGCCGCGTTACGAAAGGTCGATTTCGCCAGAAGGCAAGTTGATCCTGCGGAAGGTGCGATAGCCGAAGCTTTTGGGTCGATCAGACCTAAAATCATCTTGATCTAAGCGACACGCGTGGCGGCGAGGACGCGCCCGTTGCAGCGGCGGCATGTGACAGGAAACATGCGATAGAACTTGAGCAGTTCTCAGTCTGTAGCCGTTCAAGGGTTAATCGGCGGCATTACAAAGTGCGACAGCGACCTTGTGCGTCTTTTCAGACGCACAAGGTCGCTGTCGCACTTTGAGTTACTGCAGTCCTGCCGGCCCTTACCGCTGCGCGTATTTAACGCTGTTCTTCATCAGCTCGAGATTGCGCGCGGTCGTCTCGTTCGCAGGGTCGAGCTCGTATGCCTTGAGAAAGTACTGGCGTGCGCGCGGCAGGTCGCCACGCAGGAGACGCGAATACCCCATATTGTTGTAGTAAACCGGACTGTTGCCGATCATCTTGGAGAGTTGCTGGTAGGCGCGATCCGACGTGTCGAACCGTCCGATCATGTCGGCAGAGGCAGCGAAGCCGAGCCAAGCAGAAGGGTCCTGCGGAAAAACGGCAACCGCACGTTTGTAGATGGCGTAGGATTTTCCGTAGTTCTTTTCCTTGAACTGCAACTTGCCGGTCGTGATCAGTTCATCGTTTTTGTAGAAGGCGACGGCCGAGTCGTCCTCGAGAGTTTTGGCGCTATCGCCAAATGCCGCAACGTCGTCGAAAGCAGCCGATTGGCATCCGCTCAGGACGAGTGCGGCCAACAGCAACGGCGAAAGGCGACCAAGTCGTGACTGAATTTGATCTATCAATATTCATCCCCTTAACACTGGGCCATCCTAGACTCGCGTTTTCTAACGCTCACATAAAATTTTATCCGATGAAAGCTAACGAAGAAAGAATTCGCGCCGAGAGTCGCCAAAGAGAGACACATGCCTCCGGCCGCGATCGCGCTGCTGACGGGAAGAGTGCCTCCAAGCCGGTTCCAATCGTCAGCAAGCCGGTCAGGTAGGCCTCTTTGCCTAATGCGGAAACAGGGGCCTAATGCGGAAACAGGGGCCTAATGCGGAAACAGGCTGGTCAGAGGCATGTGCGATTTGACGATCGGTGACTTCAGCACGACATAGCTGAAATATTTATCGATGCCGACATCCATGTCGATCAGCCGTTCCATGATCGTCTGATATTCGACGATGCCGCCGGTGACGAACTTCAGGAGATAGTCGTAGCCGCCGGAAACCAGATGGCATTCCACGACGGAATCGACCTTTTCGACGGCTGCGAGAAAGCGGGCGAAATCGATCTGGCGGTGGTTCTTGAGCGTCACCTCCGTGAAGACCGTCAGGGTCTGGCCGAGCTTGGCGATGTTGATCTGCGCCGAATAGCCGACGATATATCCCTCGGCCTGCAATTTCTTCACCCGCATCAAACAGGGGCTCGGCGACAGATTGACGAGTTCGGCAAGCTCGACATTGGTGATGCGGCCGTTCTTCTGCAGTTCGTAGAGGATCTTGATGTCGATCCGGTCGAGTTTCATCGGCGCTCTCCCATTCGTGGCGGCGGCGCGGAGGCCGTCTGCGCTGGTCAGCATTTTATGCGGCGGATACTCGCATGCAAGCGGAACAGGCACGCCATCCTCTGTTAAGTTTATGGAATTTGCTCCAGAATAAAACTCCTCCGCGCACCGAGCGAACCAAATAATATGCTGCGACTGAGCGATGTGCGGCAGTCCGTCGGGCGCCGAATCGCTAGAATACCGGTCGATAGATTGGAGACCGTCGATGCCCGCCCCGCTTCTTCAGATCGAAACGACGCCTGCCCTGCCGGCGAGCGCCGACGCCGTCGTCATCGGCGGCGGCATTGTCGGGGTTTTCGCGGCCTACCATCTGGCCCGGCGCGGTCTCAAGGTCGCCCTCATCGAAAAGGGCCGGATCGGCGCCGAGCAATCCAGCCGCAACTGGGGCTGGTGCCGCCAGCAGAACCGCGACGCCCGCGAACTGCCGATGGCGACCAGGAGCCTGTCGCTCTGGGAGGATTTCGCCGCGGAAACTGGCGAGGATACCGGCTTTCGGCGCTGCGGCCTGCTCTATCTCAGCAATGACGACAGCGAGCTTGCCGGCTGGGCGCGCTGGGGCGATTTCGCCCGCAGCGTCGCGGTGACGACCCATATGCTGGATGGCGCACAGGCGAGTGAAAAGGCTTTGGCGACCGGCCGCCGCTGGAAGGGCGGCGTCTTTTCGCCGACCGACGGGACCGCCGACCCCGCCCGGGCAGCACCGGTGGTCGCCCGCGCCGTCATGAAGCTCGGCGGCACCGTCCACCAGATGTGCGCCGCCCGTGGCATCGAACTCGAGGCGGGGCGCGTCAGCGGCGTCGTCACCGAAGCCGGCACGATCCGCACCCGCGTTGCGGTGCTTTCCGGCGGGGCCTGGGCCTCGTCGTTCTGCCGGCAGCTCAGCATCCGCTTTCCGCAGGCCTCGATCCGCGCGTCGATCCTCTCGGTTGCGCCGGGTGCCGAGGGCCTGCCGCCGGCGCTGCATACGGCCGCGGTCTCGGCGACGCGGCGTGGCGACGGCGGCTATACGCTGGCGATCAGCGGCCGCGCCCGGGTCGATCCGACGCCGCAGCAGATGCGCTTTGCCCGGCATTTCGTGCCGATGTTCGCGCGGCGCTGGCGGAGCCTTGCGCCCGGCGGCCTCGAAGGCTGGAAGTCCGGCCATGAGACACTTCAGCGCTGGCGGCTCGACAGGCCGACCCCGATGGAATTCAACCGCATCCTCGATCCCCGCCCCGACCAGGCGCAGATACGCTTGACTCTGGAGCGAGCCCGGGCGCTCCTGCCGGCGCTCCAGAAGCTGCCGGTCAGCGCCGCCTGGGCCGGCTATATCGACAGCACCCCGGATGGGGTGCCGGCGATCGGCGAGGTCGGCTCGCTGCCCGGCCTCATGCTGGCCGCCGGCTTCAGCGGCCATGGCTTCGGCATCGGTCCCGGCGCCGGGCACCTCGTCGCCGACCTCGTGACGGGTGAGCCGCCGATCGTCGAGCCGAAACCCTACCACCCCGACCGGCTGAACGGATCGGCCTGGGGCAAGGTCGCCGATTTCTGACATAGCGCTTGGAGCGGGCCGAATGCGAGTCGTCCGCGACCAGGCGCGGGTAAGATGTGAGGTTGCTGCCGCACACTTCGCCGCTCCCGCGTCCCTCGCGCCCGAAGACGCAAGGCGCGCCGCAGCGGCGAAGTGGCTCCCCCGCTTCGCGTCCCCAGCTCCTTGGAGACATTCGTCAAATCGAAGGCATTGCCGGTCATGCCGTTACGGGGCGAACGGCCAGCAAACACTCCCTCTCCGCGGCCCGCTGAGCGGGCCGCCACCCGCGAGCCGTGGTGACGTCGCTTGCCCTACAGCGGCGTGCGCCTTTTCAGACGCACTAAGGACGCTGTAGCACTTTGAACCGCTGCATGTTTTTGTCCTTCAATCGGTCAGGCCCAAGGAAACATGCAACTAGAGCGCCGTGCGTTCAGATGAACGCACAAAGGACGCTCTAACACTTTGATTCTAGAGCATCTCATCCGCTTTCAGTGATTCCACTTGAAAGCGGGATGCTCTAGCCAAAGAATATCTGGCGCAGGCGAGCAAAAAGCCCCGGCTGATTTTCGACAAGCATCGCGCGAATGTGACGTGCCGCCGTCGACGCACTGACCGTGGCGCCGAAATGGCAATAGCAGATGACCTTGTGCAATTGCTCGTCACTCAGTTCGAAAAACCGCTTCGCCTCGCCGTAGCTGTCATTGTCCATGCCAGCCGTCCGAAGGACCGGGTCCTCGAATGCAACGGAGATCGGGGTGCCGTCGCCACGCATCGTTGCGCGGACATGCGCCGGCTGATACTCGGTCTCGTGCAATGTCGAAAGCCGTCTGTGCGGGCTGCGCTCCAGGAGTTCCGCCCAGCGCTCCAGGCGCTCGGTCCGCGACAGCGAGCGGCGTGGAAGGTCTTGTTTGACCTCGGCGACGCCTTGCAGTTCTTCGATTGCATGGTGCTTCATTGTGACCTCCTAATCACCTTAGTTGGTCCCCCATTCCACCTCATACGCCTAATAAAACTGACTCCAACCGGACGCGAAGTCCAATCACGAAAATGCCCGCGGGGACTTAAGCTGTCAGAACCGGATGATTCGGCCGAACCGCACCGGGTGGCGGCGCGCTCAGACGCTACGGCCGACCTCGCTTGCCGGCGCCGAAGCGCGCCGGCCCGGTGCCCCGCGACAGTCTCAATCCTCGCGGAATGCGTGCCGCATCTGGTCGGTGAGCGGCTTTGCCAGATAGGAAATGACGGTCCGATCGGCGATCTTGATGAACACCTCGGCCGGCATGCCGGGATAGAGGGAGAGCCCCTTGAGCTTGGCGAGGCTCTCCGGCTTCGGGCGAATGCGCAGCGGGTAGTAGCTGGCGCCGGTCCGCTCGTCACTGACGAGGTCCGGGGCGACGGTCACCACCTCCGCCTCGACCTCCGGTGTCGTGCGCTGATTGAAGGCGCTGAAGCGGATCTCGACCGGCTGGCCGACATGGATCTGGTCGATATCATGGGTCGCGACCCGCGCCTCGACGGTAAGATCGTCGGCCTCCGGCACCACGAGCATCAGCGTCTCGCCGGGATTGACGACGCCATTCACCGTGTGGACGGCCAGCTGATAGACGCGGCCCGGCAGGGGCGCGGTGATGTCGAGCCGCCGCAACTGGTCGGTCGTCGCCGTGCGCCGCTCCTCATACTCGGCGACTTTCGCCTCGACATCGGTCAGTTCCTTGGAGATCTCGGTGCGCCGGTCCTCGTCGAGTTGCAGGACCTGCAGGTCGATTTCGCTGGATTTGCCGCGCGCCTGAGCACGCGAGGCGATGTGCCGCCCGCGATCGCCCTCGAGTTCCGCCCGCTGCCGCTTCAAGGTCGTCACCCTTTGCATCGGCACGAGGCCCTGCCCATAGAGCGAGTCGACGCCCGTCAATTCCTCGGCGATCAGCGTCAAGGCATCCTCGATCGCCTTCAATTGCACGGTCAGGCCCTCGATCTCATCGGCCAGCTGCGCCTTGCGCGATTGGAGCTGCCCCTTCATTCCGAGCAGCGCGGTGCGCCGGCTGGCAAACAGCCTCTGTTCGCCGTCGACGAGTTTCGTTGCCGCAGCGCCGGAGATCAGGGACGCGACGTCCTTGTCGATGTCGAACGACTCAGCACCAATCCGCTCCGCCTGGAGCCGGGCGCGGCGCGCATAAAGCTGCGCCAGCGTGCTTTCGACGATCGCCAGGTTCGCCCGCACAGTGGTGCCGTCGAGCCGGATCAGCACCTGGCCCGCCTCGACACGCTCGCCCTCCTTGACCTTGAGCTCGCCGACGATGCCGCCGGTCAGATGCTGGACCTTCTTGACGTTGTCGTCGACGACGACCACGCCGCCGGCGACGATCGCGCTCGACAGCTCCGTCGTCGCCGCCCAGCCGCCGACGCCGGCGACGAGGGCGAGCGCGAGGACCGAGACCCCAATCATGTGACGCGAAAGCGAGCGGCGCGCACCCGATATCTGTTGCGTGCTACCGCTCATTGCTTAATCTCCTGGCCTTCCGAGACGATCTTCAGCGGCGACGGGCGATCCGTCTGTTGCTGCCTTAGAACCTTACCAAGCACTTCCTCCTTCGGGCCGAAAGCCTGCAGCCGCCCCTCGTTCATCATCAGGACGAGGTCGGTGCTCGCAAGCGCGCTCGGCCGATGGGCGATGACCACGACGATGCCGCCGCGACCGCGCACATTCATGATCGCCTCGCCGAGCGCCTGCTCGCCTTCCGCATCGAGATTCGAATTCGGCTCGTCGAGGACGACGAGGAAGGGATCGCCGTAAAGGGCGCGGGCAAGTGCGATACGCTGGCGTTGGCCGGCCGAAACGGCCGCACCGCCCTCGCCGATCTCGGTATCGAAGCCATTCGGAAGGCGAAGGATAAGCTCATGGACGCGCGCCGCCTTGGCGGCAGCGACAATCGCCTCCGACGTCGCATTCTCGGCGAAGCGGCAAATATTCTGCGCCACGGTCCCGGCGAAAAGCTCCACGTCCTGCGGCAGGTAGCCGATATGCCGCCCAAGCGCGTCGCTATCCCACTGGTCGAGCGCGGCCCCGTCGAGGCGCACCGAGCCGCGATAGGCAGGCCAGACGCCGATGATGGCGCGCGCCAGCGACGACTTGCCCGAGCCGCTCGGCCCAATGACGCCGAGAGCGCTGCCGGCGCGGACCGTGAAATTGATATCGGTGAAGATCAGCCGCTGCGCCGCCGGAGGTCCGCTCGCCAGTCCTTCGACGCTCAGGCGCTCGTGCGGGTCCGGCAGCGCCAGCGGCGCTTCGGCCTCCGGCAACGCCTTCAGCAGGTCCTTAAGGCGCTGCCAGCTCTGCCGCGCCTGGACGAGGCCGCGCCAGTTGCCGATGGCGAGCTCGACAGGAGCGAGTGCCCTGGCGGTGAGGATCGAGCCGGCGATGATGATGCCGGGGGAAGCCTGCCCCTCGATCACCAGGACGGCGCCCGCGGCGAGCACGCCCGATTGCAGCGCCATGCGGAACACCTTGGAAAGCGCCCCATAGCCATTGCCGATGTCGGATGTCCGCCTGTTCTCCTCTCGGAACTCGGCGTTGCGGCGCTCCCAGAGCTCGGCGAGCCGGCCGGTCATGCCCATCGCCTGGACGACCTCGGCATTGCGCTGCGAGGCTTGGGCGAAGGCGTTGCGCAGGCTGCCCGCCTCGGACGCTTTCCTGGCCGGCGCCTGGGTGCCGCGATTGGTGAGATAGGTGAGAAGCGTCAGGATCAGTCCGCCGCCGATCGCCACGAAGCCGATGACCGGGTGGAACAGGAAGCAGATGGCGACATAGAAAGGAAGCCAAGGCAGGTCGAACAACGCCGACGGCCCGGCGCTCGAAAGGAACGCGCGAACCTGATCGAAGTCGCGCAGCGCCTGAAGCCCATCGCCCTGCATCCGGAGCTTCAACGGAGCCCTCACCACCGCCCGATAGATGCGGCCGCTGAGACTCTCGTCGAGCGCGCCGGCGATGCGCACCAGCATGCGGCCGCGGATCAGCTCGAAGGCACCCTGGAAGGCATAGAGCAGCAGGGCCAGCAGGCAAAGCGCAATCAGCGAGGGAATGCTGCGGCTCGGCAGCACCCGGTCATAGACCTCGAGCATGAAGAACGAACCGGTGAGGTAGAGGATATTGACGAGCGCACTGGCGACGCCGACGCCCACGAAGGCGCTCCGGCAGCTGCGCAGGGCAGAGGCGGGATCGACATTCCTGCCATTCGATATTGTTATAGGTTCAGGCACTGGCCAATGTCTCCCGGTCGGCATGTTCGGCCGCCGCGGCGGCCTTCGTGATGGAATCCGGCGCGGGCGCACCGGGGGATGCAGGATGCTCATTCAAGCTCTTGTTCGGCAGCTTAAATCATGCCGGCTTAATTTTTCAAAGTTCGCTCGGAAGAGTTGTTCCCGGAGATACAGAAATGTAGTTCAAAACGAACCCTATTGGCCATTCCCGGGCGCGCGGCGCGGTCTAAAGAAGCGTCGCGGCACTTCTGAGGCAGGATCGCGACAAGCCATCGGCTTTGTTTCGTTCTCCGGAAACCCTAACCTGCCTTAATGTCGGCAGACGAATGGCACTTACAGTTACCGCCAGACAACTTTCTCAGGCGCCGATGGGATGATGTAAAGCATGGTTTCCTCGAAGGCTATTCTAATGGCGTGGGAAAAAACGAGGTCTTTCGCCACGACCCGCATTAAAACAGCACTGTCCGTAGCTCGAGCAGTTGCGTAACCATCACAAAACATGAAGGTTTCTTCAACCCCATGATCGATCGTGGACTCATGGAATCCGGCAAGCCTTAGGCGCATTTGCTCGACAAAGCGCGTCGGATTCTCTAGCAAAACGCAGCACTCGAAGACCAGTTCGCGCATATTGGCTCCCTCGGGCTATTTGGGTTTGTCAGGCACGTCGGCGCGCGCACTTACGGAACCGGGGTGCCACCAATTTCTGAAAGAACGTCATGGAGCGCGCTGCCCAGAGCGCGGATTTCGTCCACGGAGTGGCCGGCCGTCGGGCACAACCGCAGCCCTGCCCTTCCCTTGGCAACGGTGGGAAAGAAGATCGCCGACGTATAGAAGCCGCGATCGAGCAACGCGCGAGCAGCTCCAATGGCCGTGAGTTCATCACCTATTTCCAGGGTCCGGATCGGCATGGGAGCGCCTCGCTGGCCCGTTGGGACAAGGCTATCGAAAAGAGCGGTTCTCTCACGCAGAGTCTGCTGTAGCTCTTGAAGTTCTTCCGTCCGATGCAATTCCTGCGATGCCAGTGCTGCGCCGATGGCTGCTACGTTCAGCGACGCCGAAAACGCATGAGCCACCGCGAACCTTCGAAACAACTCCTCTTGCCGCGCGGTCCCCAGCATGACCAGGCCGCCTGAGGCGCCGAAGCCCTTGCCGAGCGAGGCCGCAACTATGGTTTGCTCGCCCAAAGGGCCGCCAGCTTTCGATCTCGCAAAGCCCTCACCATGCTTGCCGAAAATCGATATCCCATGTGCGTCATCAATGTAGAGAAAAAGACCATAGCGTTCCTGCAGCCACCGCAGTCGCTCGATGTCGGCGCTTCCGCCCATCGAATAGACGCCGTCGCAAACAAAGGCGACGGTTCGGTTGGTGCGGCAGAGCATCTCGAGCGCATCGAGATCGTTGTGGGCGATGGTCTCGACCCGGGTTTCGGCGGCAACGGTTGCCTTGTGAAAGGCGAGCGTCGCGTGGGCGAAGCGATCGAATACCATCACCGGCTTTACACCACCGGTCAGATGTCCGGAAGCGATCAGCGGCAAAGCGCTCATGTTTGCCGCAAGCACCGTGGTATAGGTAATCACCCGCGCATCGAACAACTCCGACAGGGCTACTTCCAGGTCGCCGAGGATCGAGAAATTGAGGCGCGTTCTTGCGCATGACCAATGAAGTGTCCCGTATGCTTTCAGCGCTTCGACGGCACCTGCAACGATCCGCGGATGGTTGTCCAACCCGAGGTAGGAGCAACGCACGAAGTCGACCACCCGACGCTCGCGGTCGTGGGCAAGCGCTACGGCACGATCCTCAAGGGGACGCCCATAAATCGCCATCAAACCCTGAAAGTGCGCGGCATCGAAATGGCTTCGGGCGTATTCGATCAAGCCAGCGGTGTTCCTTTGGGCACTCGAGCGCCCAGAGCCTCCCTGCCACGGTGCTTCGCCTGCCATCCTAAAATCTCCCGATGTTTGCAGATGAATATACCGGGAGATTTATTTTGTTGATCGCCGAATTCAACAAAGTATCTGCGAATATTTCCAGATTTTATTTGAAAATATCGGCAATTTTCTACAAATTCGACTTTCATATTCGTGCATTGTGAAACCGACATGCGGAATTTAAACTTTCCGGACTCAGTTCTAACTTTCATCTATATCGAGGGCATAGCCCGTCGCCCGGATTGTGCGAATAAGGGGGCGGCCGGTCAGGCGCTCGAGCGCCCGGCGCAAGCGGCCGATATGTACATCCACAGTGCGTGGCTGCGCATAGCGATTGGGTGGCCACGCCGCCTCGATCAGTTCAAGGCGGCTGCGTACTCGGCCTGGTGCCTCCAAAAGGCACTGCAAAAGATTGAACTCGATGGGACCGAATTGAGTTTCCTTATCGCCATATCCGACGAGACGGCGCCCGCGCTCCAATCTCAACGGGCCGAAGGTCCTTACTGGTTCCCGACTGGGATCGATCGGCCGCGTATCATTCGTTCCGTGCCTTGGCAGAGAACAAAGATACGCCAACAACCGTGCGGGCGAGACCGGGCGCACGAAGTTTTCGTCAATTCCCGCCTTCAGCAGCGCGAGGTAGTATCGCTCATCCCCTGATGAAACCAGAGCAATCGTCGGAATGCGTGAAGCCGCGCCCGAGGTCTTTATTGCAGCACATGTTCTCAAGGTCCTGCCAGAATCTTCCGCCGAATCCAAGATGATGGCGGTGACCTGTTTGGCCGTGGCCCAATCCACGACCTCATCCTCGCTGACCAGTGCCGCCTGGAAGCCCTCCCGCACGAGGATGTGCGCCAGCAACACATAAAAGTTTGCATTGTTCGAGCAAATCAGGACCAAAGGTTTCATAGCAGAGCCTTCATCCAACCAAGCGGTCCCTTCACTGCTTTTCCGAGCTTTGATGTCACAAAAATCCGAAATAATACAGGTACAGCATTAAGGTAACCCCCTGGATTTGATGGTTTACGCAATAATATCTGTATAAATGCAAAAATTTCTCTTTTCCTCCCCATATTTTGTTGCAACATTTAACTCGATCAGGGCGCACGATACCACTCTGTGGATTCGGCGCACCGGGTTCTCTATGCATGCTCAATGATTTCAGGGAACACGCCAGAACCGATGAAGACCAGCCTCGACCATCTTCCGCACCGAAAGCAGCGCGAGCTCGCGTATCGTCGAAGTCTTGCACGAGGAATTCGAGGATGCGCTCAAGGAGGGAACGAGAAGCGGGGCCGGATACTCTTCGGGTCTTTATGCCCGAGGCACATGGGTCGACGAGCCGCACACGAAGAAGGGATATAAATCGGATTACGATCTGCTGATCGTCGTGAACCGCAGAAAGCTGACGGACTTTGCCGCTTATCGGCACAAGGCTCAGGACCGGCAGCTTCGGCTCCTGGGCGTGGAAACGCCGGTGAGTTTTGTCCATTCACGTCGCGAGGTGAATACCGCTCTGCGGGAAGGCCGATATTTTTTCGTCGATATTCGCAAGGAAGGGATCATTCTCTACGAGTTGGACGATGAACTATTGGCGACGCCAAAGCCGCTCAGTCCGACTGACGAGTATGAAACCGCGAGGAGACATTTCGTTCGGCTCCGAACAATTGCGCATGCAGGCGGATAAAAACGGCAAGTAAGCTATGCCGTTCTGTACCCGTTTCAGCAGGACACATTCGCCAGGGACGGCACTATGAGAACCGAATGGGTTCCGTGGCTCGCGAAAGCTGAGTTCCAACGCCCGGCAACCCCTTGATCCCCTGCGCCGGACAGTAGGAGGTTCAGCTTGTCCAAAATTTTTGGCAATCCCGCCCTCGGGGAGCAAGGCCCCCGGAAAGACGGATTCTGGCAGAAACACCAACAGGAAGTGGTTGAGGCTGCGATCGACCTCTATGGCAGCGAAGCCGCAAACGGCGGCCGCCTATTGTGCGCTCGAGGCGAACGCCGACACCGCGATTACGGCTTCTGGTTTGAGGTATTCCTACGGCTTAGAAACCGTTTGATCTAGCAGTACATCCATCCAGAGGGTGCGCCTTGCGGCTATCTGTGAGCGAGCAAGGCGCTACCCGGCCGAGATTGGAAAACGCTCAATTTCCCCTAGCGCAATGACCCCTTGAGCGAGTAGCCAATGGACCGTACGGTACGGATAACATCAGGTCCATATTGGTTCAGCGCGCGCCTGATGTGACCGATGTGGATATCGACGGTTCGGGGTTCGACTTCGGCCTCGCGTGGCCATCCCGCGGCGATGAGGTCGTCACGACTGTGGACGACATCGGGCATCTTCATGAGACGCAGAAGCAATCTGAACTGTAATGCGGTAAGGCTGACGATGCGTCCGTTTCGCGTGACCCGAATCCGGGAGACGTTCATCACGATATCCGCGTGCCGATATATCTGCTCGCCTGAGGCTGCCGGGCCTGAGTCGTATGGCAAGTTCGCTTGAACGCCCTTCAGGAACGCGAGCAGCCGGCGAGGATCGTAGGGACTGCATATGACGACGTCGATTCCGAGAGTGCCGGGGCAACTGCTGAGATCTTTTCTCGGTCCGTTTGTAAAAGCGGCGACTGGCATGTGGTCCCTGATTGCCTTGATGCGGCGGATAAAGCCAAGCGCCTCCAGGCTCGGATCGGCGCAATCGACGAGGACAGCGAGCGGCTGTTCGGTCTGGATCGCACCAATCAGTTCGCTCGTGTCGGCGCAAAGCCGGACGGCAAACCTCTCAGTCTCGAGAATATACTCCAGGAGAAGAAAGAGCTCCGCATTGCCCGTATAGATCAGTACGCTCGCACGCATACCGCAGCCGATCTCCGCCTTCAAAGTGGCGCGTATTCTCCGCCATTGACATCTACGATCGCGCCGTTGATGAACGCTGCTTCGTCGGAAGTCAGGAACCCAATGGCAGCGGCAATTTCCTCTGGCTCCCCCATGCGGCCCGCGGGGATGCGGGCAACAGCCGCGCGATTGGCCGCACTGTCGCGCGGTCCGGCCATCTCAGTGGCAATCCTGCCTGGCGCAACCACATTCACCGTAATTCCTTCCGCTGCGAACCGCGAGACAAGAGAGCGTGTGAAGCCCGCAAGCGCGGCTTTCGAGGCAGCATAGGCCGTGCCGGCAATCCTGGGCATCGCGCGCCCCGCGATGGACCCGACCAGAACGATGCGGCCAAAGCGTCGCTCGACCATGCCAGGCAGGACAGCCTGGCAGCAGAGCATTGTCCCAGTCAGGTTGACGGAAAGGACGGCGTTCCATTCATCGAGTGTGATCTCCTGGAATGGGGTTGGTCCGTCTGGCCCCTTCGGTGACATCCCGGCGTTGCAAACCAGAATTTCGGGCTTTCCCCAGAGGTCCTCCAACTCTTGAAAGAAGGCTCCGATCTGTGCCGACGCAGCCAGATCGACCGCGCGCGCGACCACGCGCTCGGAGTCGAAATCCCGCGAAAGCGCCTCGGCGGCACTTTCAACATTGATACGTTTCTGACCGAAGACCGCGACCCGGCACCCACGCTCCAGAAGGTTGCGGGCCGTTGCCAAGCCGATTCCGGAAGTGCCGCCGGTGACCACGGCAATCCTTGTCGTGATAGGGCGGGTCATGCGGCTTCGTCCATCTTGGCGAAGAGCGAAAGTGGAGGATGCGCCGCGGGGTCGGTAATTACCTCGATCAAAAGTGGGCCTTGCTCCATGCCGCGCAACAGATGGTAGGCAAGTTCGCTCGGGTCCTCGACGCGAACGGCCGGGCAGCCACACGCTTCGGCCAATTTCGCGTGGTCGACCTCTGCAAAGTGGCATGCTGACGTGTAGCTACCGAACTTCACGGTCTCCGCGTCGCGCTGGAAACCGAGAATGCCATTGTTTAGGACCACGATGGTGACTGGAACCTTCATTCGCACCATGGTCTCGAGTTCGGCCCAGCTGTGGGCAAAGCCGCCGTCGCCCACGATCGCGATCACCGGCTTGTCCGGGCGGGCCACCTTGGCTCCGATCGCGAGCGGCACTCCCCAACCGAGACCCGCCAGCCCGCGCGGCGTGATAAAACGCATCCCGCTCGCTGGCGCTCTCAGTTGACCCAAAACCCACATGGAAGAGTAGCTCGCGTCGGCAACCACCGTTACGTCGTCGGTCAACAGGTCCTGGAGTTCCGCCATAAGCCGCTCCGGGCGTATCGGACGGAAGGAAGACGTCGCCACATCGTGACGGTCAAGCTCGAATGTTTTCCAATAAGTGGCGATACACTCCTCCAGCCGCGCGCGATCCGCGTGCCGCCGCGCGAGGTTGACGCGAGTGAGGGCCGTGCGCAATGCCGCAAGCGTCTCCCGCGCATCGCCAACGAGCCGTAGCGATTCGTAGTTGCGCCCAACCTCAGCCGGATCGACGTCGATGTGGACGACCGTCGCACCCGGGGAGATCAGGCGCCAACTGTCAGTGCCGTTCTGGTTGGTCCGGGTTCCGATCAGAAGAACCAGATCCGCAGCATCCACCAGGGCGGACGAATGGCGCCCGAGCGAACGTGGTCCCACGAGCGATCCGAGCACTCCGGCGGAAAGCGGATGGTATTCGTCAACTGCCCCCTTGCCCATATTCGTGGTGAAGACCGGCAGGCACGCTTCCTGTTGGAGCGCCGAGAGTTCTGTCGCCGCACCGCCGCAGTGAACGCCACCGCCGGCAATGATGATCGGCGCTTGGGCGGCGGCTATGAGCGATGCCACCTCTGCCAATGCCGCATCCGATGGGCGGATACGATCGAGCGGCCACTGACCCAGGTTCCGAGACCTCGGGAAATCCGGCGCTCGCGCTTCTGCACGAAGGAGATCGGCCGGCAGCAGGAGCGCGGCCGGCCCGGCACGGCCGGAGGTCGCGGCCGTGAACGCTGCGTCGACATAGTCGTCGATGCGCGCCGGAACAGTGACGCGCCGCACCCATTTGGTGCAGGACTGGAGAAGCGCGATCTGGTCGAGGTCCTGGAAGGCGTTCCGGTCCGTTTGGTCGCGTTCGACATCCTGCACAAGCGCCACGATGGGGATGCTGGCCTTCAAGGCCTCGGCAAGTGGTGGCACGAGCAAAGTTGCCGCCGGACCATTCTGCGCGGTGACGACACCGACCTTGCCGGAAAGACGGGCATACCCGTCGGCCATCGCGCCGCCCATATTCTCCTGCCTGTAAGCGATCTGACGTATGCCTATCGCTTCGGCCGCGAGGATGACTGCCGATGGAAGGCTTTGGCCGAAGATAAATTCCACGCTGTGGCGGCGAAGGATCTTAGCGATCCGCTGCGCAACGGTTTCGATGGTCTGCTGCTTCATAGCGCGCGCTCCGTTCAAGACTGACTCTCCGCATCAAGAAAATCGTCAAATGCTCTCAGGATGAGATCGATTTCATTGTCGACCATTGCTGTCGACAGGCAGGCGGCCGCCCCGTAGGGGAGAAGAATGCCCTGCTCCAGGAAGTGCCGGGTCATTTTCCGCATGAGCAAAGCTTCGGTGGCGTCCAGATGCGCATCGCGATATTCGACCGGCGTCACCCGCTTCGGGTGGATCCGGAACAATGAGGCTGCGCCGGTCACCGAAAACGGCGCGTCGCGCCTGACAATGCTTGCCTTGAGGCCACGGCGCAGTCTCTCCCCCATCCCTTCGAGGCGGTCGAACGCCTCTGGCGTCATCGCTTCCATAGCCGCGCGGCCAGCGACCATAGAAACGGGATTGGCCGAGAAAGTGCCGCCCTGGGGCAGCAATGGCATTGTATCCTCGGCGCCGAAAACTCGCATGACCCCCTCACGGCCGCCTATGGCACCGATTGGAAAGCCACCTCCAATGATCTTGCCGGCGGCAATCAGGTCGGGCTTGACCCCGTAGCGCATGGAAGCCCCCGCGTAGCCTTGTCGAAGATTAAGCACCTCGTCGGCGACAATCAGGATTCCGTACTTGCGGGCCGTTGCCGACAGAGCTTCGAGAAAGGCGGGTTCCGGGTGAATCAGGCCCGCCCGGCTCGGCATCGGATCAATCAACACGCAGGCGATCCGCTCGCTCATCGCGCTTAAGCGCTTTACAAGTCCTTCGACATCGTTGAAGCGAAGAAGGTGCACGTCCTCGGCTACGCTTGTCGGTGTGCCGCGATAAGTCGGGGTCGCGATCGGTGTAGTTTCCCAGCCATGTTTGCCCGGTGAAATAGCTTGCCCGGCCTCTGCCCAATCGTAGGCACCGTGATAGGCACCTTCGATCCGCGCGACGCCGGGTCTACCGGTAAAGGCGCGTGCGGCCTTGATCGCGAACATCACTGCTTCCGTCCCGCTGTTCACGAAACGGATCCGCTCGATAGCGGGAATTCGGGCCGTCAGAAGTTCCGCAAGAGCAATCTCGTGCTCAGTGGGATTGGCGAAACAGGTTCCTCGGCGCAGCAGATCGACAACGGCCTCGTTGACCGGCGCGAAGGCATGTCCATGAATGAGCGTGGTGAAGTTGTTGTTGAGATCGAGCAGCCGGTTTCCGTCAGCGTCAACGAGATAGGCGCCCTCGCCACGTTGCACATAGACAGGAACGGGGTCCTTCTCGACCGTAGCGCGGGTGGTCCCGTCCGGGAAAACAGCCTTGGCGCGACTGAATAAATGTTTGGAATTACTGCGCGCAGATCTCTGCCGCGCATGATTGGCTTGAACGAGCATGATTTCGGCTTCCTTAAGAGAAATCGACCGCTCGTTTTGCACGAGCTTCACACTTTTGTTGCAACAAAAATGCAGCCCGTCAAGTCCACGCAACAAAATCTTAGGTCGATGAGCCGGCGCCTCTCTCCCGGCCAGCGCGCTTCAGCCGGCGATATCCATCGCGAATGTCGTTCTCCATCGCAGCCCTGAGGCTTGCCGCGTCGCGCTCCTCGAGCGCCTCCATGGCCATCTCGTGGTTACGCACCCCATACTTTTCCTCGGCAAACTCTGGGTAGAGATTGTGCAAGGAAGGGCCGATTCTCAGCCAGAGGCTTTCGATCATAGAGACGAGATGGGGAAGCCCCGAGAGGCGATAAATCGCAAAGTGGAATTCCTTGTTGTGCCAAAGAGCCTCCGCATAGCGCTTTTCGTCGAGGGCGGAATTGATAAGCCTTTGTAAGGCCTTTAGTTCCCGCAGGTTGGCAGGCGTGCCGTGCTGGGCGGCCTGCTCCGAAGCGAGCCCCTCAAGCACCAGGCGCGTAAGCGTTATTTCTCGGAGCGCAGCCGCATCGAGAACTGGAACAACGACCGTCTTCGGGCCAGTGTAAACAAGCGCTCCCTCGCTCGTCAGCCGATTGATCGCATCGCGCGCGGGCGTTGTGCTGACGTCGAGATCCTGGGCGACGGCGCGCACCGTCAACTTGTGACCAGGCCTGTAGACGCCGCGGATGATGCGCTCCTTCATTTGCCGATAGGCCGCATCCCCCAGCCTTTCCATCGCCCGCTCGCCCTGCGGCAATTCGTTTGGGTTGTCCCACATTTTACTCTCGCAATCGGTTGACACTATCGATTTTTGATGCAACAAAAATGAAGTGTGAAGGTTTTGCAAAGCTTTTGTCGCATCAGCGGCTCTTAGCAGCTTTCCCTTGCGCCGTCACGCGGGCCGAAAAAAGCGGCGCGCGGGACACCTGAACCTCAGCAGTAAGCACCTCGTCTGACCCTCGGGTCGGATGAAGGCTTTTCATTGCGGCCGGCAACCGGCCGTATCCAGGGGATAGACGCCGAAGAGCGTCCGGCAGCTGAAAGGAAGGCGGATTTGATTGGTCAATCTCTGTCTCTTGCGGGACTTCAAAAACGATACGGCGAGGCCATTGCGGTTCGCGAACTGTCGCTCGACATCGCTGCCGGGGAGTTTGTTTCGCTTCTGGGACCTTCCGGCTCCGGCAAGACAACAGCCTTGACGATGGTAGCCGGGTTCGAGGCGCCAAACGCCGGCAGGATTATCATTGGGGGGCGGGACGTGACCTTTCTTGCGCCCAATCACCGCAACATTGGCATGGTCTTCCAGAAATATGCACTTTTCCCGCATCTGACCATCCGGCAGAACATCGCGTTCCCGCTGAAGATGAGAAATCGGATGCAGAAAGCCGCAGCTGCGCGGCGGGTCGACGAGATGTTGGAGCTTGTGCAACTCTCCGACTACGCAGAACGCTATCCCAACCAGCTCTCAGGTGGCCAGCAGCAACGCGTCGCCGTTGCGCGCGCTCTGGCGTTCGAGCCACCCGTCCTTCTGATGGATGAGCCGCTCGGCGCCCTTGACAAAAAATTGCGAGAGGCCATGCAGCTTGAGATCAAGCGCCTGCAGGAGCGGCTTGGCGCCACGGTCGTCTATGTAACCCACGATCAGGACGAAGCGCTGACGATGTCGGATCGGGTCGCCATAATGTCCGATGGCGGTCTGGTGCAGTTCGGCACGCCGGCGGAGCTCTACCGGCAACCGGAGACCGAGTTCGTCGCGGACTTCATCGGCCGGATGAACTTTATCGATGGCGACTTCGTCGAAAGTACGGGCGGACAAGCGGCCGTGCGGTTCTCCGAGGAAATCGTGCTCCTCGTTCGGGCGAACGACCATGAGCGCCGGTGCGCGCCCGGCGAGGCGTTGCGCATGGCAATCCGTCCGGAACGGGTGCGCCTTGCAAGACGAGGCACAGGCGGCGCGGATGCACTGCCCGGCGTCGTGGATACCGTCCTCTTCGTCGGCTCCACCTACATTCATCTCGTCCGCCTTACCGATCGCCCTGAGGCCGCCCTCCAGGTACAGACCGCCGCCGACGGTTTCGTGCCGTTCCAGAAAAATGAGAATGTCGACATCATTCTCGATAGGGAGGCCTTGCACATATTTCCTGTGACGGAGAGGCGTGCCGCATGACGAACTCCACGCAAACTTCTTACTCCTCGGGTCGCCCAACGTTATCGTCAGCACGCTTTTACCCGCCGGCCGCATCCTTGGGATTGGCCGCTCCGCTCCTTGCTGCCCTGATCGCCGGATTTCTGTATCCGGTTTCGCGGCTCGTCGCGTTGAGCTTTTCCGGAGGAAGCCTTGACCATTTCCGGCGCATTTTCACCGAACCGCTACATCTCGGCGTTCTCTTAAGCACGATCGAGGTTGCTTTCGTGGTAGCGATCTCGAGTCTCGTTCTCGGCTTCCCCGTTGCCTACCTCATGGCGCGGCTCAG
The DNA here is from genome assembly GCF_000018545.1 of Sinorhizobium fredii NGR234. Lineage (NCBI taxonomy): Bacteria > Pseudomonadati > Pseudomonadota > Alphaproteobacteria > Hyphomicrobiales > Rhizobiaceae > Ensifer > Ensifer fredii. The sequence continues at coordinate 1,021,097 of NC_012586.1, read as the reverse complement.
GAAGGGCTTGGCCATGGCGGTGGCAGCCTGCGTCTTCATCCCATTATGGACGTCTGTCCTCATCCGCTCCTACGCATGGGTCGTCCTTCTCCAGCGAAACGGCATCGTCAACGAACTGCTCCTTGGAATGGGTGTCACCGAGGGGCCGCTGAAGCTGATCTACACGCAGAGTGCAGTCATCCTCGCCATGACGCACGTGCTGATGCCATTCATGATCCTGCCGATTTATTCGGCACTGCGCGCCCTTCCCCCAGATTACATTCGCGCCGCCCGCAACCTCGGAGCCGGGCCAGTGCGGGCTTTCGTTGCCGTGACCCTACCGCTCAGCCTCCCCGGTGTCTTTGCCGGCAGCGTGATGTGTTTCGTGCTCGCGCTCGGTTTCTACATCACACCAGCGCTGGTGGGCGGCCCTGGCTCGATGCTGATGGCGACACTCATCGGTCAACAGACGACCGTGCTGCTCGATTGGCCGTTTGCGGCAGCACTTTCGACCATGCTTCTGGCAGTCACTCTCCTTTTTGTCCTGCTGTTCCGCAGGACGCTATCGCTCAGCAAGGGATTGAACAGTGTCCATTGATCAAGCACAGATGCGCGGCCACCTCCCCGCAGGCCTTGCTGTCTCGACGTCTCCGACGATTCACGCCTGCGCAAGAGCGGCCGGGATTTTGGTCGTCGGTGGAGGGATCGGATGCATTCTCTTCTTTCTGCTGCTTCCGACACTCATCGTCGTACCGATGTCGCTCAGCGAAACCGACTATATCGAGTTCCCACCCCGCGGCCTGACGCTCAAATGGTACAGCGTCTTCTTCAATGACCCGGACTGGATGGCTGCTACCTGGTTCAGTCTCAAGATCGCCGTGGCGACAACCGCGACAGCAACTGTCGTGGGCACCATGGCGGCTTTGGCGATCGTGCGCGGAAGTCTTCCCTTCCGAACCGCATTGCAGGCGCTTGCGCTCGGTCCCATGATCGTGCCCCACATCATCCTTGGTGTGGCGCTCTATCTCGCCTTTGCGCCACTGCAGCTCACCGGGAGCTTTTTCGGCTTCCTTGTCGCACATACTGTCCTTGCGGTTCCCTATGTGATCATCACCGTCACGGCGTCGCTGCAGCGTTTCGATCCGACGCTCGAACTGGCAGCGCTGAACTGCGGGGCCAACAGGCTGCAGGCGTTCTTTCTGATCGTGCTGCCGAACATAGTGCCGGGCGTCGCGGCCGCGGCCGTGTTCGCCTTTCTCGCCTCATTCGATGAAGCAACCGTTGCGTTCTTCATATCGGACATCGGTGGTAAATCGATTGGGCGCAAGATGTTCGAGGACATCGACTTCAATCTGACGCCTGTCATTGCCGCGGCCTCAACCGTGCTTGTCGCCACCTCTCTGCTGCTCATGTGTGCGGTTCATTTCCTCAATGCACGGAAGCCCAACTCCGGAAACTGACGAGTTCTGTCTCTCTGACCGATAATAAAGGGATCTTACATGACCTCTCTGCTTTCGCGTTTCGCAAAAAACCTGAAGCCGACAATTACCGGTTTTGTGTCCTTCATGGCCTTGGCGCTCCCTACACACGCGGCCGAGCAAGTCATCATCGCGTCGACGGGCGGTGCCTATGACCGGGCCTTGAAAGAGGCATGGTTTGATCCGTTCACGAAGGCGTCGGGCATCGAAGTTGTCACCGTCGTTGCGACGAACGCCGAAATGCGAGCCAAGGCTGCGGCGATGGTGAAGGCAGGAAACGTCAGTTGGGATCTCTATCTCGATGGAGAAATCCAGGCCGCGTCAAAGGCACATCGCGACGTCACGGATGATCTGACAGAGTTCTGCCGCCAATTTGCCGATCGCAAGGATCTGAGCGCTAACGCCTGCGCCTCGGGCGGTGCGCTCCTGCAATCCACGGCGACGCTGCTGGCCTACAGGACCGGAAATCCCGGGGAGCCCGTTCCGGAGACCTGGGCCGATATGTGGGATACGAAGAAGTTCCAGGGAGAACGGGCATTCCCGAACTTCGATGATCCCTGGCGCGTCATGGCGGCCGCGCTCCTTGCCGACGGCGTCAGCCGCGACCAACTGTTTCCCCTCGATATCGATCGGGCGCTGGCCAAGCTCGACCAGATCAGGCCCGCCGTCGCGCTCTGGTGGAAAACCGGCGATCAAAGCATGCAGGGATTCCGCAACGGCGAATATTCGCTTGGGCAGATCTGGTTGACGCGTGCAAAGGCGATGCAAAACGAGGGACTGCCTATTGCCTGGTCGTACAAGGCCTCGTTCCTCGTTGGCGACCGCATCGCCCTCCTCAAAGGGGCGCCCCATCGTGACAACGCCCTCAAGTTGATTGCCTTCTGGCTGAATTCGCCAGCGGCCCAGGCTAAAGCGTGCGAAGTTCTTTCCTGCACGCCCCCAAGCCGTGACGCCATTGCGCTGATGTCCGACGAGGCGCGCCAGACGATGCCGCAAGGCGACGACGTTCGGAATTACGTTATCGTGCCTGATGCGGCGTGGATAAACGCCAATGCGGCAATGATGCTGCAGCGTTGGAATGAGTGGTTTCGCTGATTGCCAAGTCCCTCCTAGCATTACGGTGCCGGCGCTGCGAACCACCGCAGCGCCTTGGCCTTTGGTTCGCATCCACCAGATCATGGACTCTACCTATCGACATCACGCATCCGATTGATCGCGTGCTCGCGGCGCTTGGAGACGCTCTTCTGATTGCTGTCGATTCGCAAGATCCTCTGAAGCAGCTTGAGCCTCTCCTGCATCGCCTCCAACGCTCGGCGTTGCGACGGTGGAACGCGATTGATGACATCCTTCTCGCCGCGCAGGATAGCGCTGCGACCGAAACGCTCGTCGAGCGCCCGGCTGACAGCAGTGAACTGTTGCCGGATGTCCGGATCGAGCGAACCGGCGACCCAGTCGAGCTTGCTGCCTTTCTTCTTCATCTCAGCTGTCAGCCGCCGCAGCGCTTCGTCCGCCGCTCGCGACAGCCCGGGAATAGCGACGGCCATGCGCTTGCGCTCTTCGGTGACGGCTCGAGTTTCGGCGTCGAGTGCACTGGCATAAGACGCGCCGAGCGAGCGGGCACGGCTTGCCGCTTCCTGAACGGCCTGAATTGCGCCCTTCCGCTCACGACCGGCGGCAAGCAGCTTATCTATGATGCGGTCGGAGCCGCGCAGCGCACCAAAGGCGGCGGGATCGTTGGTGACGGCTGCGGCGATCCGTTCCGCCGCAAACCCTTTGACGACCAGGTCCTCGATCTTGGCGACCGCGCTGGCCGGATCGCGCCAGATGCGCACTGCCGTTTCAACGAGGGCGGAGCGGCGGTTGGCATAGTAAGGAACGGCGAGTGCCCTCTCCCGCGCCTCCTCTTCGATCGGCGCCTTGAACTCGGTCACGGCGGCGAGCATCGGCAACATCGGCACGGTCTCCTTTTCGGCCTCGACACTGGCGCCGGCAACGACATTCGACCGGTCTTTCTTCTCGACAAGGTGTTGTTCCTCGGCAAAGCGCCTGATGACCGCGAACAGGCGAGTCAGCTTTTCGCGCCGCTCAGGATCAAGATCCTCCGGCATGCGCTCGAGCATATTGCGCTCGGCGATCGCATCCGCCTTCGTGGTGAAGGCGCTCCAGCCGAAGCGCGCCGACAGCGCCTCGTTGACGGCCTTGACCTCCTGCACCAGCAAGCGGTCCTCGACGGCATAGGCGAAGGCTGTCTTGTAGGCGTCGGTCCCGCCGCGGTCACGGGCCGCCTCGATTTCGACCAGACGCGCCATCGCCTGTTTCGAGAGCGCGGGAACCGACAGCGACATGTGAGCGCGCCGCTGCTGTTCGCGGATACCGAAGCGCTCCGCCTGCCTGCGAAACTCTGCTGCATGGGCGCGCGCCAGGGGTAGCAATTCCGACAGCGCAGCCGTGGTGGCGCTGCGCTCGTCGCGTGCGGCGCGGCCATCGACCATGAGGTCGGATCCCCGCAGACGACCGAGGCGATCGGAAGCAGAGCCAAGATCCTCGGCGAGCTTACGCGGCTCGATGGTGGCATCCGACGCCAGTGCATTCAGCGCCGACAGCGCGTCATCGGGGTCGCGATAGATTTGCGCCAGTACCGGCCGCAGGATCGCCTCCCGCTCCCTCCACCGGTCCGAGGCGAGCTGCGTGCGACGCGCATCCTCTTCGATGCTGCGCGCGAACTCGGTGGTGGGTGGGATCAGATACTTCCCACCGATTCCGGTCGAAAGGGATTCGGTCCGTTCCTCGTTGTAGGAGACACGCCGTTCGCGCTCGATCGCAAAGCCGAGTGCAACGCTTGCCCGCTCCCAGAGTTTCGCCAACCTCTCCCGCTTCTCCGCAATCCACGCCAGCCGCCGGGCCGCGCCCTTCTCCATCCCCGCCGCGACCTCGGCGAGCGTATCGATGCCGCGCCGTCGCGCGAAATCGCGGGCGTGCGCCCGGTAGCCTTCCGCGCTTTCGAAATCGAGCGTCGTCGTCTTGGCGCCGGATCGCCCAAGGCGCTCAACAAGCTCATTGAACAGGTCCGGCCGATGGCTTTCCCGCTCGATCCTCTCCTGGCGCGCTTCGGCGGCTTCGATCTGCTTGGCCGTCCAGACGTTTCGATCGACCTCTCTTTCCTCGAACCGCTTCTGCCCGGTTTTTTCATCGACGACAGGAACCTGGACCTTGACCCGCTCTACGCCGTCCTTGCGCAGGGTCACTGTGTCGCCGTCCGAGACGCCGGCGTCCTCGAGCGCCTTCGGCAGGCTGACGCCCCAGAGGCGATGGACGGTTCCGTCATCGCTCTTCACGTCAGCATAGGGGCTCTCGTCCGCATCTGCATCATTGGGCCGGAATCTGGCTTGGCCGACCTCCACAACCTCGCCCGTGACGCCGGCGGAGTGATCGACACGCGGCTTGCGCCGCCATTTGAGCTTCGGTTCAAAATCCTCCTTCGCCGCATAGAGATCGGCACGGTCGCGATGGCGGGTCATCGCCACATAGACCAGATGCTGATCCATCATGCCGGTGGCCAGCACAAAGGCCCGGTCGACCGTCGCCCCTTGCGACTTATGGATGGTCGCGGCATAGCCGTGATCGACATTGCGATAGCTGTCCTCACTGATAACGACGTGGCGGCCATTGTCGAGACGTACCGTCAGCAGCGACTCGCCGCGTTTGTCGCCAGTGGAAACGACGGAGCCGAGCATGCCATTCTTCACATATTGCGAACCGAGCCGCCTTGCGCGGGGTTCAAGAAACCGGGCATTTTCGAGGAAGATGATGCGGTCGCCGGCGGCGAACTCGCGCAGGCCTCGCTCCGTCCGGAACTCACGCGCACCGGTCAGGGCGCCCTCGTCGATCATGACCTTGCGCAGGGAGTCGTTGAGCTTCCGAACATTTTCGTTGGTGTGGGCGAGAACAAGAAGTTCTTCGCCGCGAAGACGACCCGGATTTTCGCCCGCGGCAGATTTTTGAAGTTGGGTACGACGGGCATCGGTCCAATCGACAACGATGCGGTCGATGATCTCGGCACGAGTTTCGGCCTCGACAATACGGCCCTCTCGCGCATAGGCGTCGAGACCCTCTTCGACCTTGCCGCGAGCGAAGAGACGGGATGCATCGCGCGCCCACAGTTCACGCTGGCGGCGCACGCCGGCGAGTTCGGCAAAGCCGATCCGTTCAGTGATCGCCCTGAACGCCGCGCCCGCCTGGATCGGCTGCAGCTGCATCGGGTCGCCGACGAGCACGACCTTCGCCTCTGCCTCCTCCACAATCCTCAGGACTCGCGCCATCTGTTGCGAGGAGATCATGCCGGCCTCGTCGATCACCAGCACGTCGCCCCGGTTGAGCTGTTCACGCCCGCCGGCCCACGCCAGTTCCCAGGAAGCTAGCGTGCGCGACCTGATGCCGGAACTGTCCTCCAGGCCTTCGGCCGCCTTGCCGGCAAGCGCTGCACCGATCACCCGGCGGCCTTCACCTTCCCATGCGACGCGGGCCGCCGCCAGAAGCGTCGACTTGCCCGCACCGGCAAGACCGGTGACGGCCGCGATGGCATCGTTACCTGTCACGTGACGGACGGCAGCGACCTGTTCCGCATCGAGTCTGAAGGACTTTTCCGGATCGGCTCTCTCGACCTTTCTTACGGCGGCGGAGACCTGGGTACCGGAGGGGCCGAAGCCCTTTCGCATTGACAGAACCTCGGCCGACTGCGCCATGTCAAATTCGATGCGCAGGATCTCTCGCGTGGTGAAAATCGCCGGCTCCGTCGCCTTGCCGGTCTCGGCGTCGACCTCCTGCGGCTTCAGCAGCACCATATCGTCCGAGGCCATCAGCCGCGCGCGGATATTGGCGAAGTCCACCGGGTCGTCGACATAGCGATGCAACGCCCTGGCGATATCGCGCTCGTCGAAAGTGGAGCGTTCATTGCCGAGCTGCTTTAAGAGGAGCTCAGGATCGGCGATCAGCCGGTCCGCCATTTTCTGCCGGCGCGCGAGATCAGCCGGCGCGAAATACATCTCGACACCCTTGCGCGCAAGCGCCGCTTTGTCTGGCCCAAGATGTTTTTGTGCGATGCCATCGAGGCCCTGCTCGGCATAGGAACGCCCATCGAGGCGGATCTCGTGGCCGGCAAGCGTCAGATGCCGGTTCGCTGTATCCGCCCAGGCGATCTTCCACTCCTTCATGGTTTCCTTATCGCCAGCCCAGAGCTTGTAGACGATCTTGCCGTTCGGTCGGTCCGGCGTGGCGACGCGCAACGGCTCGCCGTCTTCGCCAAGCACCGGAACCTTCTTCGGCCCGAACCCCTTCTCCATCAGTGGCCTGAGCGCAGTCATCAGATGGATGTGCGGGTTGGCGTTCTTGTCGTGAAACACCCAGTCCGCGATCATGCCGTGCGACGTAAAATTGTCACGGACGAACTCGCGCACCAGGGCGATGTTCTCCGCCCGGGTCAGTTCCTCCGGAAGCGCGATGATCAGTTCGCGGGCAAGCTGCGCGTCCGCCCGTTTCTCGAAGGCATCGACGGCATTCCATAGCACTTCGCTTGCACCTGCGACCGAACGTCCATCTATCGTCGACCGCAGCCAGGCGGGAATATCGTCCGGCAGCGCCAGTTCCTCATGCACCAGCTCCGCCGCGCCGCCGCGATAACTGAACGAGGCTCCGGCCTGCTCGTCCATCATCCGGGAACGATGGCGATAGGCGGCGGCCGAGACAATGCTACGTCCCGCTCCCCTGCTGATCACCTGCGCTCTGACGAACATGATCGCCACGACTGTCTCCAGACATCCCCGAGCACGTCGCGACAGCGACGTATATTGCGCCCTCAAACCGATCGGACTGAAGGGCCGATGCCGCTTTTCCGGAAGGCGGCCAGTGGCCGTCTTCTGGCACGATGTTCTTGGGCTTGGCACAAACTAGACAATTTAACTGCCGTGTTCTAGTATGTATAATGCAACAATCAGAATGGACGCACAATTTGAGGAAATACAAAATGGCGGCACAAGCATCGATTCCTGAACTCGACGCGCAGATCGAGCGGCTCAAGGAACGCAGAAAACTTTTGGTAGTTAAATCTGCCGAACGTTTTGCCCGAGCCGCGACGAAGGCGGGCCTTGCCGAGATGGAAATTTCCGACGATCAGCTCGGTGCAATCTTCACCGAGCTCGCTGCGCGATTTCGCAAAAGTGAGAGGAAGGGGCTCGCTGGCGCATCTCCTCAAACGCGTCGACCAGCAGATATCGGGGCTGGAACGACGGCAAAGGCTTCAAATGACGGCTGACCGCAAGAGGCAAGCGCGGGAGAAATTCCTGCTGGGCGGGATCGTGGTGAAGGCGGGACTGTCGAAGGCCGATCGGGCCTTCCTGCTTGGCGGCTTCATCGAACTGGCCCGGATCGCTCCGGGCTCTGCCGAGCATCGGCGGCTGCGCGATATCGGCGAAAGGGCCTTCAAGACGCCTTCACCGGATGCAACGCAGCTGCGGATCGGCGAGGCGACGGATTGGCAGTGAAGGGCAAACGGCATCCAAATCTGCTCCTCATTCTTGTGCCGGTCACAGTTACCGCCTTTGCCGCTTATGTTGTCGGCTGGCGGTGGCAGGAATTGGCGGCGGGGATGTCAGGCAAGACGGCATACTGGTTCTTGCGGGCAGCACCCGTGCCGGCGCTTCTATTCGGACCACTGGCGGGACTTGTGTCTGTGTGGGCGCTGCCACTATACCGGCGTAGACCGGTCGCGATAGCGAGCCTCGCGTGCTTTCTGGTGGTCGTCGGTTTCTATGCTTTGCGTGAATACGGTCGCCTCGTCCCGTCCGTCGAGAGTGGAGCGGTCACATGGGACCGCGCACTCTCCTACCTAGACCTGCTTGTCGTCGTCGGCGCGGTCATCGGCTTCCTGGCGGTAGCCGTCTCCGCCCGCATTTCTGTCGTCGTGCCAGAACCGGTCAGGCGCGCCAGGCGCGGAACCTTCGGCGACGCCGACTGGCTGCCGATGTCGGCAGCGGCGAGGCTGTTCCCGGAGGACGGCGAGATCGTCGTCGGCGAGCGCTACCGCGTCGACAAGCAAATCATCCATGAGCTGCCCTTCGATCCGAATGATCGCAGTACTTGGGGACAGGGCGGCAAAGCTGCTTTGCTCACCTACAAGCAGGACTTCGATTCGACCCATATGCTGTTCTTTGCCGGGTCTGGTGGATACAAGACGACCAGTAACGTGGTGCCAACGGCGCTTCGCTACACCGGCCCGCTGATCTGCCTCGATCCCTCGACAGAAGTCGCTCCCATGGTCGTCGAGCATCGCACCTGCGCACTTGGTCGCGAGGTGATGGTGCTGGATCCGACGAACCCGATCATAGGCTTTAACGTGCTCGATGGAATTGAGAATTCAACACATAAGGAGGAAGAAATCGTCGGCATCGCTCACATGCTGCTGTCAGAGAGCGCACGTTTCGAATCCTCGAGCGGCGCCTATTTCCAGAACCAGGCGCATAATCTCCTCACCGGCCTCCTGGCGCACGTCATGCTCTCACCGGAATATGCCGGACGGCGCCACCTTCGCAGTCTTCGGCAGATCGTATCCGAGCCTGAGCCTTCCGTGCTTGCCATGCTGCGCGACATTCAGGAGCATTCGGCATCCGCCTTCATACGCGAAACGCTCGGCGTCTTCACCAACATGACCGAGCAGACGTTCAGCGGCGTCTATTCGACCGCTTCGAAGGATACGCAGTGGTTGTCGCTCGACAGCTATGCCGCGCTCGCCTGCGGAAATGCTTTCAAATCGACTGATATCGTAACCGGCAATAAGGACGTGTTTCTGAACATTCCCGCATCCATCCTGCGCTCCTACCCGGGGATTGGTCGCGTCATCATCGGCTCGCTGATCAATGCGATGATCGGGGCCGATGGCCGCTTCAAGCGCCGGGCGCTCTTCATGCTCGATGAGGTGGATCTTCTTGGCTATATGCGGGTGCTGGAAGAGGCCCGCGACCGTGGGCGCAAGTACGGCCTCACCATGATGCTTATGTACCAGTCCCTGGGCCAACTCGAGCGGCATTTCGGCAAAGATGGCGCGACATCTTGGATCGAAAGCTGCGCGTTCGCGAGTTATGCGGCGGTCAAGGCACTCGATACTGCTCGTAACGTCTCGGCGCAATGCGGGGAAATGACGGTCGAGGTACGGAGCCAATCTCGCAACGTCAGTTGGGACACAAAGGCCGGCGGCTCGCGCAAGTCCGAGAGCGTGAACTATCAACGCAGACCGCTGATCATGGCACACGAGATCACGCAGTCGATGCGCAAGGACGAGCAGATCATTATCGTGCAGGGGCATAGCCCGATACGCTGTGGACGGGCGATTTACTTCCGGCGCAATGAGATGAACCGCGCTGCGAAGCCCAGCCGCTTCGTAAAATATTGACCCGCACGAGATGCGCTTGGAAGTAAGCGGAAAGAAACTGCCTCACGGCAGTCCCTCCGTACGGCGCTCTGCAAGCTCGGCGTGCGCCGCTTCAAGCTCCGCCTCAATCTGCCGACGCTCCTCAGCGCTGCCCGCATTCTTCAGCTCGGCCCGCAGTTCCTCGATATGCTGCTCGATCGTCATCTGCGTCTCCTTGACGTTTGTGAAAGATGACGCCGGCGGTCATGGCGGATCGGTGCGGGTCAAAACTCGCGTTTCACGCGACCGGCAGAGCCGGCGCGCGGAGGAACCGATTTTGTCGGAGAGAAAATTGGAGGGGCCGCGCGGTTTTGAGGCGTGGCGATCCGCCATGGCAAACTGCGGCATCCTGAGCAGACAGGTCCTCGGTCTCGTGTGGCACCAAAAAAAGATCGAGCCGCGACCGGCCGGTTGCGGCCCCATGCTTTGCGTCAATTCAGGCGGCGATGCATCGGGCGTACATCGAGGCCCTGGGGATGCCGGGATCGGCCAGCTGAGGCTGCGGGCGACGTTCGGGCTGCGGACATAGCACTCGCCGTTCTCCGGAGGCTGATGCGGATGATCTCCGACGAGTGTATTGCGAGGGGCTCCCGATGATCGAAGTGGCGGAACTTGGAAGCCGGCCCCGATTGCTCGGGGCCGGCCGTCCAGTCTTCAGCTCGGATTGTTCCAGAGGATGACCTTGCGGTTCGGATCGCCGCCAGGGGCTGGGGCGAGATTGCCGAAGATAACACCGATCTCAGGAGCCTCCAGCTTCACCGAGAGGTATTCCTCGCCGGTCTGACGGGCGATGCGGTTCCAAGCGGCGCCGATCTCGAAGCCGGTCTTACGGTGGATGACGCGATAATCGGGGGCTTCCTCGCTCGCCTTGCCAGTGTTCGGGACGATGGCGATCGGGGCGTTGACCCGGATGGTGGCGAAGACGCCCTCGAGGGTGCCATCGGTCTTCTGCGTCAGGGTTGCGATCGTGGTGGCCATGGTTTTGTCTCCTTCGGTTGCTCGGGACCATTCCCGATGGCGCACGAAGAGACGGCCGACCTGCTGTGGTCAGCTCGGCCGAAAATTTTGCAAGATTCTATTTGCCGCCAAAACAAAAGAACCGAAATCGAATTTTGCAAAAATTTCGGCCGAGTCTTACCCCCTTCAGGGGTTGGCCGCAAAAGCAGGCGGTCGTCTATACGAGCGACATAAAACGGGAATGGTTCGGGGCAACTGAAGGACGCGACAACCATCATAGCCGCCCGGCCCAGCGCTGCGGGGTATCGGCCGCGCATCCCTTGAACGTTTTGCCTCCAAGCCAGTCAACTGCGTACCCTCGCCCGCTACAGCAGGCGGGTGAGCACGTCCCCTGTCGATATCATCCCTTTGTTGATCCGAGGTCGACACGGCGACGGTATGCTGCCTGCAGACCTTGCGGCAATACCGGGTGAAGCTGATCGCGGTGGCCATCAGATGAGTGATCTTTTCCCCACTCGTCCGTCCGCGCCCGGCCATCTGAGCCGTCGGTGTTCGCCAGGCACATCGCCACTGGCAAGCGCGCCATCCGAGCGATCGGAGCCGGCTTAGTCAGCAGAACCAAGCCCGTCGGCGATCACGACACAACAGGATCCGAGCAAGTCACGAACGGAATGCCATAGAGCGCGACATTCTGATCCTGGGAAACGAAATGCGCTCCCTCCGCCACGGCCTGCGCCATGAGAAGATGATCGAAGGGATCGCGATGATGAAGCGGAAGAGCAGTAAGCGCGACTAGATGCGCATCTGTGATATCCAGCCGGTCGAATCCCTGATCGGGCAAGACCGCAAGAATCTCTCCTATATCGGCATCAAGTTTGCCGATCCGCAGCTTCACGGTGATTTCCCAAAGGGAGACGGCACTGACCAGGACGTCGTTCTCAGGATCGCCGATAAGGCCTCGCGCATGATTCCCCAGCTTCTCGTCGTCGTTCAGCCACCACAACAAGGCATGCGTATCGAGCAGCAGCCTCACGTCCCATCTTCCATGGACTTTAGAACATCTTCCGGCAGGCTGTCGAAGTCATCGGCAACTTTGATCTTTCCGCGCAATGCACCTGGTTTCCGTATGACGACGTCTGACGACGGCGGTCCGATTTCCGCAACGACCTTATGATGGGACGTCAGGACGAACCTCTGCCCGTCTTCGACCTGCTTGAGGAAGGACGTCAGGTTGCCGCGAAACTCCCGCACGCCGACACGGCGGGGTGTTGATGTCTGCTGCCGGGATTGAGGCATAGCAATGCTCCGTTTCCGTGGAAATGTGTACACAATTCCCGATAAATGCAAGCATCTCGAACCGTGTGGAGAAACGGTGCCTACGGCCGGCGTGACGAGAGCATGTTGTCATGCGGTCGAGGGGCGCAGCCTTTCTCGCATGCACGTTGAGACGACCGCGGTGACCGGGTCGCCGGCCAAAAGCAACGCAATATTTCGAGACGCTGCCCCCGCCGACATCGACCAAGCGATCTTCAACAATATGGCCCGCCGTCCGGTCTCGGCACGACCGCAGTCGCCTCGACAGACACCTGCCTGCTCCGATCAGTCGGCCCTGAGGCATTGGGATCGCTTGACGTCGGTGCGATCGCACAGGCAGGAGCTTACGGCTCGGCGTCATACCCCTCGCCGTTCGCCAGCCGGTCGATCGCCGCGGCGAAGAGTTCCGTGTGTTCTTCCGGCATCTCGGAGACAAGATGGCTGCGTCGAGGATCTCCACCGGCTCGCATTCGCTCGTAATGTTCGTGGCTCATCAGCACGAACCTCGATTTCCCATGCCGGGTGAGTACGACGGGTTCGCGGCCGGCGGCGGCGGTGACATCGCCAATGTGCTTGCTTAGGTCGCGTGTCGTAAATTGCCGCATTGCCCACTCCTCTGTTGATCCTCTCATTATCCCGATTTTTCCGATGTGCAGGAACCGCAAAGTGTTGCTGTAGCACTTTGAATTGCGCTGAGCTCGAAGGCGTTGCAGCGGTCCAGAAACGTAACGCCCTCGGCGATCAGGCCGGTCGGCGACCCGGGACAACGCAAGGGATCGTTACGTCGCCAAGCGCGAAGACTGCGTGCAGGCTTCGTGGAGCCGGCTTGCCGGCGAAACAGCGCCCGGTCGGGCGGATCGCCGGATGCAATCAAGTGACCTGGCCTTCTTGAACTGAGGGCCAGAAGGCCGTATATACGCATCCGTAGATACACAAGGGAGGCGCCTATGCCCCATCTTGCACGGGTATTCCAGTCCGGAAACTCGCAGGCCGTCCGCCTGCCGAAAGAATTCCGCTTCAACGTCGAGCGCGTGGAGATCACGCAGGAGGGCGATGCTCTCATTCTCCGCCCGCATGTCGAGGCGGGCGAGCCGTGGTCGTCGCTGAAAGCAGCGCTGGCCCGGGGCATGAGTGACGACTTCATCGAGAGCGGGCGCGAGCAGCCGGAACAGCAGGATCGACCGGAGCTTGACGCGGTGTTTCAGTGATCTCGCATCTTCTCGACACCAACGCCGTCATTGCCTTGATCGGCCGCTCGGATAGATTGGTCAGCCGGGTACTCGATAGCCCTCAGGGCAGTATCGGCCTGCCGTCGGTCGTCGCCTATGAACTCTATTTCGGAGGGCAGAAAAGCGCGAAGGTCCAACACAACCTCGAAACCTTGCGTTTGTTGATGGCGGATTTTCCGATCCTCGACTTTGACCAGAACGATGCCTTTGTCGCGGGCGAAATCCGGGCTGCTCTTGCCGCGAAGGGGACGCCCATCGGCCCCTATGACGTGCTGATCGCAGGGCAGGCGAAAGCCCGTGGCTTGACCCTCGTCACCAACAATGTCGGCGAGTTCAACAGGGTTGAGAACCTGCAGGTGGAGGATTGGTCGCTGTGAGCCTCGGCTGCTTCGGGGCCGCGCAAGCGAAACCGCGATCGTCGCCAAGGGTGAATGCTAACGGCGGAGCGATGTGGGCGACGGTGCCGCCTCATTGCTCTATGCCGTCGTCGGCTCGCTGCGCTTCGGCTTTGGCTGATATAGCCGACGCTTCACGTTCAGGCGCAGTGCGTTGCGCACGTCCTTGTCCACGACAGCGAGATCGAACCACTCTGGATCGAAACGACCACCACACCACCGTTTGGTTTCAACGCATTCGGGGTCTTCTCTGTCCGACATGATTTCCAGGAAGCGCTCGTAACCGAGCACGCCGCCGACATCTTCGGGTGGCCTGGCACGCCTACCATCGATGCAAGTCCCGTGTTTGGGCGTGATATCGAGAGCCTTGAAATCCTCGATTGCCACGGAATGGCGCCAGCTATCGCCGAAGTCATAAAGGTAGTTGAAAATGGTTCCGTGCTCGAAGTCACAAAGGCGAATCTCACGAAAATCGAAGACACGAAGATCGTCTTCGAAGGCATCCTCGGTCAACAGCTCCACGTCGCCGTAGCGCAAGCCGCCGATTTGAAATTCATGCAAATGATAGTTCCACCAGTTGAAGGCGGCCTGAATGGCAAGATGCAGTTGTTCAAGATTCCAGCGTGACGGCAAAATCAGTCGACGCCAGACCGCCGGCTCGATCTCGTCGAGTGAAACGTGGATCTGTACGGCGTTGATGGCTTTGAACATGCTGCATGTGAACATGCATGGATCGGCGAGGGTCAAGTCAAGCCGACGGAAGAACGCCATGCGGAAAAACCCGCATGGCGTCATGACATAGCTTGTCAAGCGCCATCCCCCGCCGCCTGCCAGACCGGGATGCCGAGCCGCTGAGCCTTGTCGGCGAGATTGCCGGTGATGCCGGAGCCAGGGAAGATGATGACCCCGGCCGGCATAACCGACAGCATATCGTCGTTGCGCCGGAAAGGTGCCGCCTTGGCGTGGTTGGTCCAGTTCGGTTTGAAGGCGATCTGCGTCACCTTGCGCGCCTCGGCCCAGCAGGCGGCGATACGTTCGGCACCCTTGGGCGAGCCGCCATGCAGCAGAACCATATCAGGATGTTTCGCCAGGGCCTGATCGAGTTTCGCCCAGATCCGTTCGTGATCGTTGTAGTCGATGCCGCCGCCGACCGCGATCTTGGTGCCGCCCGGGATCAGCACCTCGGTCTCGGCGCGGCGGCGGGCGGACAGGAAATCTCTGGAGTCGATCATCGCCGCGGTCATGTTGGCATGGTTGACCTTGGAGCCGGTGCGCGGCCGCCATGCCGATCCGGTCTGGGCTTCGAAGAGATCGGCTTCATAGTCGCGCATAAACTCGAACGCGTTGCGGCGTTCGAGGAGCGTGATGCCCTCGGCGATCAGGCGTTCCAGTTCGACGCTCTTAACTTCCGAGCCATCCTGTTCGCTCTGTCCGGCGCGCTGCGCGTCCTCGTTGCGCTGAAGCTCGCGCTGGATGCGCTCGCCGGCGCGATGGAACAGGTTAACCGTCGACCAGAGCAGGTCTTCGAGATCGGGCTCCAGTCGCGTGTCGCCGAGCATTTCGGTGAGGGCGTCGAAGATTGCGGTCAGCGCCGACTGTACGACCGGCTCTTCGGGCAGCGGCCGCGGGTCCGGCTCGTCCTCAAAAGGGCGATGGCCATAGATCTGCATCTCGTAGATGAAGCGGCCGGTCGGGGAAGACGCGTGGTGCGGCTCGTGGCCGTCGTCGAGGGGTAGGAAAAGGTCCATGGTGGTCTCTATCCGGTTGCGGCCGCGCCTCTCGCGGCCTGACGGCGATCCCGGTCACGCGACGGACGGGCCGGAACCGCGGCGGCAAGCCGCGGCCCAGCATGAGCGCCGGGCGGCGGAAGAAGGGTTTCTTGGCCCGCGAGGAGCGCCGGCTCCGCCGGCGCGGGGAAGAAACCCGACTGACCCGCTGAAGGTCCGCCACCGCGTGATAAGGGTCCCCTCCGAAAGGCCCGTGGGCGCGACGCCCGGACAAGAAGACACCATGCACCGATCCTTCCCGCACGGCGGCCCACCAACCCGCCTGCTTCGTGCGGCTTTCATCATGCGGGCAGAAAGGCCAGTGCGTCTTCGGGCACGACCTGAGCTCGCAGAAGTGCGGTTAGCCGGTCCGGTCCGAGCCGCCTCAGATCCTCGTTGAAGTCGCCGAGCTCCGGCGAAATCACCAGCGGCAGGATGCCGAGCGCCTGTGCACGGCGGCTCAATCCCTCGATCGCATGCCGGCCCGCCGCATCCTGATCACCCGCAATGTAGAGGCGCAGGCAATCAGCCGGCGGCGAGAAGGCGGCAAGGTGATTGGCGGAGAGCGCGGCCGCCATCGGCATCGCCGGCATCGCGTCTGACAGCGACAGCATGGTTTCGATGCCTTCGCCGGCTGCCATCACCCGCACGGGAGCCCAAACGGGCATGCGAAAGCGCACGGCGTTGCCGAGTAGACTGCCGAGCGCGCGGCGCGGACTGTCGACCTTTGCCTTCCCGACGCTGATCGGATCAACCCTCGATACAGCAAGATAAGTGCGATGTACGCCGGTGATCTTTCCAGTCGCATCGGTGACGGCGGCGATCATCGCCGGGAGAGTCGACGCTCTGCCGGTCGAAAGATCGCGATAGTAGCAGGAGGGGTGGAAACGAAGCTCTTTATGCGTGGATCCCCTGAGGATGCCGCGCTGGCGCAGATAGGCATCTGCAACCGTACCGGAGAGCGGCGCGGCCATCGCGAACATCCGTCGCGCCCTTTCAGAAGCCGGGCGAACGGCCGCGTCAAGCTCACGCCGAGGAATTGCTTCCGGCTGCGGGAGGCTGAGGAAGCGCCGGGCTTCCTCGGCAACAGCGTGGAAATCGACAAGACCGCAGGCTTCGCGGATAAGATCCAGCAGGTCTCCATGCTGGCCGGTCGCCGCATCCGTCCATTTCCCGCTGCGCGGACCCGAAAGATGAACATAGAGCGAGCGACCCTTGCTGTTCGTCACATCGCCCACGATCCAATAGTTGCCGGCGCGAATGCCGGCGGAGAGATAGTAACGACAGACAGCCTCGGCATGTTTTGCCAGTCGGCTTGCCAGGTCTGAGGCGGTGAGCATAATGGTCCTCCCCTTCAATGAAGGTTGGCGAGTTCGACCGGGCAATGCGGTTCCGTCACGCGGTCCCACTCCCCCGTCGTCGGCACGAAGAACCGTGTCTTCCTGTCGATAAATTCCGAGAACGGCCCGACCGATTTGAGCCAGTCACGGCTACCGTCGGAAAATCTGCTGAGCGCGACACGATCGCCATTCATCTGAATGTTCATGTCGCCTGCAAAGCTGCCGGCGAAGGCGCGCCTTAGGACGGAGCGGTGATCGGACTGATCGGTTGGCACTTTCGGCGAGAGCGATTGACCCCGGAAGCCCTCTCGCCTCGTTGAGCCCAACCGTGTCCGCCCCGCTCCCGCCTTCCGTCCCACGCTCTGTCCTACGTCCGTTAGCGCTGCTCCTCGCTTGATTGACTACCTTATTTGAGATAGTTTAAATTTCCAAGTTTCGTGCAAGGGCGTCGTTGAAACGCTGATGAATGGAAGGTCCGGGCAGCGGTGAGGGCTGAAGCGATGCGGCAATTCACGATCGGAGATCGCACGTTTGATGAGGAAGCAGTGGGGCTCCAAACGATCTTGCAGCACGCATACGAGCGGAAACTGCGGCCGCATTGCCGATGCCGCCAGCCGGCAGTGCCGATGTATATTGCGCGAGTGGATGGCCTTTATCTCGTCAAACGGATGCCGCTCTCCGGGCGAGACCATGATCCCGGCTGCCCTTCCTATGAACCTCCCTATGAGCTTTCCGGGCTCGGACCATTGATCGGCAACGCGATCCAGATCGACGAGAAGACCGGCTCGGCAATGTTGAAGCTCGATTTTTCGCTGTCGAAGCGAGGAAGCCGTTCAGCGCACGCAACATCATCGGAAAACGCAGATGTGGTTCGCAACGAGGCGAAGAAGCTGTCGCTGAGAGCTGTGCTGCATTATCTCTGGGATATGGGCGAGCTTACGGAATGGACGTCGCTCTGGTCGGGCAAGCGTGGTTGGGGCCGGGTTCGAAGCAGCCTCATGAATGCCGCGAGGCAGATGACTGTGCGCAGCGGTGCACTCGGTGACATCTTGTTCGTACCGGAGGTCTTCCACGCGGGCGACAGGAAAGCAATTGCGGCGAGAAGAGCCGCGGCGCTCGCGCCGATCCAGGGTGCCGGGACCGGGCCTCGACGACTGATGATCACGGTCGCCGAGGTCAAGGAGTTTGCGTCGTCACGCAGCGGGCAGAAGATTGTTGTCCGGCATCTTCCCTTTCCTTTCATGATCGAGGACAGCGCCTGGAAGCAACTGAATTCCCGGTATGTGGCAGAATTGGAGCTGTGGCGGTCGAACCAGGCGTTCCATTTGATCGCGATTGCCACTTTCCAAATTTCCGATACGGGCATCGCGTCGATCGAGGAGATTGCCATGATGGTGGTGAACGAGAACTGGGTTCCCTTCGAGTCCATCCACGAACAGCGCCTTCTGGGGTGCCTGTCCGAACTCCGGCGCAAGAGCATCAAAGGGTTGCGTTTCAACCTGCCCCGCCACCAGCCGATCGCCTCCGTGACTTTACCAGAACCTCGACCGACCCCGGTCGCGATGTACATCGTTCCGGCGGGCACTGATCGGGACTACGAGCAGGCGCTTGCAGAGATGATCGAGGCGAGGCCAGAAATGACACCGTGGATCTGGCGCGTTGCCGATGGGGACATGCCGACACTGCCCTGATGCCTTTGAACGGCGACAACTGTTTCGGCCAGCGCTCGACGTCGGAGCGACACGTCGGTTTCGGACTTCGTTCGCGAGCCCGTCATTCTCGACCCGCGTCGGCAGTCCATGGAGTAGCCATCCGGTCGGAACACGCCCCGGCGTTCGCTTGTCGAGATATCGTCAAGGCAAGACGGCCGCGGACGCGTCTCGAATCTTGAGCGGAACAAGGCTCGCTCCTCTCCTTGTTGAATGTGCATGACAGAAACGGGTAAACCGCGGGTCGCTCCAAGGACCTTGCGCAGGCGATCCGTGGAAAACGCGATCAGGCAGCCCCTTCCAGGAGTTTCCTGGCCTTGGCTTCCAGGTCAAGGCGGGTGTCCTGGTGGAATTTCGTGCGGGCGAGCGCCGTGATGCCTTGGACGAAATCGAAAATCGATTCCGGCGGCCGTCCTTCTTCGGACAGGACCGTATCGATGATTTTGCCGGTTTCGCTTCTCGAAAAGCCGCGCCGACGCAGAAAGGCGCCCCGGTCCTCATCACTACGGGCGACAATGCGCTCCCGTGCCGCCCGGATGCCGGCGATGAAGGGTGCCGGCGAGGAGTTGGCAAAACGCATCAGCGCGGGGGCCGCTTCGTGGGCAAAGCGCTCAGCGGCGAATTTGGAATGCCGGATGGTAATTTCCTCAAAATTTTCGACGCCCCACAGATTGCGATTTTGGCAGACCGCCCGCAGATAGAAGGAGGCTATGCCGAGGCTCTTCGATCCGACCTCACTGTTCCAGCAATAAAAACCTCGGAAGTAAAGGTCCGGCTCTCCGTTCGCCAAGCGGCCGGCCTCGATCGGATGGGTGTCATCGACGAGAAACAGGAAGACGTCGCGGTCGCTGGCATAAAGCGTCGTCGTTTCCTTGGTGATGTCCACAAGCGGATTGTGCGTCATCGTCGCCCAATCAAGCACGCCCGGGACCTTCCAGATCGTGTCGCCTGTGCCATTGCCTGCGATGTTCATGACGGCGGCGACGAGTTCATGATCCCAAATGCGCCCGTAGTCCGGCCCGGTGACGGCGCGAAGCTCGACATCGCCGTGATCGGTTTCGAGCGTTTTCACGAGATCGGCACGATTGCTGACGAGGCCGTGTTGCAGATTGATCCCTGCCAGCGGTGCCGGAAGCTGACGCATGTAGGTCGCCGGCGCGCCGACAAGACTGCACAGCTGGCCGAAGCTCCAGTGGGTCGGGGCAAGGGGTCTATCTTGGCCGGGAACCACCAGCGAAAGACGTTCGGCGTTATCACGGGCGGCTTCGACGCGGATCGCGCGGCTTTCGACGGTACGAGCATGGGCACCGTCTGCGCGTGACTTTACGGCGTCATGCAACGCGCCGAGCGACAGGTAGCGCTGGTCGTCCGGACGAAGGAACCACTCGGACGAGACGCGGCCGACACGCTCGCCGCGCGAGATATCGACCCGGAAGCCAGCCGAGACAGGACGCGCATTCTGAGGAAGGATATTCATGTTTCAATCTCCGATAATAACGTGCCCGACCGATCGCTTTTGCGTGGCGGGCTCGATGAAACGGAAGGGCCCGGCTGCTACACCGGGCCTCGCGACAATTGTGGATGCTGTTTGAGGGGCTTTATGGCGAGCTGCAGAACGCCGCTGCACCCGACGGAAAGACTTTAATCTGGCGATGCCCCGCCGACGTCTTTCGCCTTGGGGAACCCCGGCGGCTCGGTCGGATCCAGCGCATTATCATCGATCGAGGCGGCCATATCTTGAGGGTGGCCAATGGTAATTTCGGCCTGGTTGCAAAATTGCTCGAAGCGTGGTCGCCAGCCGGCAGGCAGAGCGGCCCGGGGAGCCAACCGGTGCCATCGAGCAGGCGCTCGGCCAGAGCCATGTCGGGCTCCTTGAGATGGTCGATCGATTGCGTTGCCTCGTCTCCCTTCACATCGCGAACCGCCTCCAGAATCCGCGCCTCCGAGCTTATTGAAGGGTGTGTCGCATGCGGCGCTTAAGCGGGCTTTCTCAGTGGCTTGAGCCATGTCGTTTCTCCGTTACGGACCGCCCGGAGCCTCTCTCCGATCCTCTGAATCCGTCACGAATCCCCCTCCCTCCTCTCCCTCTCGAACCGCCCGCTTGCTATCCTCTCCGGCGCGGCTGCCGCCTGCCGACAGGTCGCAGCGGCCAGAGTGCATGCATAAGACGAAGATCGGGCTGACGAGCATATTGCCGGAACCCGAAGCAGCATGATGATTTCTCCTCACCCCCGTTCAGCACTTCGCATCGAAGTAGATCTCGGTCACGTGGAACCGCCCGTGGATCCGCTTGCATTGAACGACGACGTCGATCGCAATTCTCAGGAGGCTCATGATATCTTGCCGCTCCAGGTCCTTGCCGCCGTCGGATTCCTTTACGAGAAGCGTCAGCTGTTCGAACGCCAGCTTGGTGGAATCGGCATGCACCGTCGTGATCGATCCCGGGTGCCCGGAGTTGACGTTGCGGATGAAATAGAAGGCCGTTCCATCGCGCAGTTCCTGCAGGAGAATGCGATCCGGGCGCATCCGCAGGCAGGACTCCAGGAGTTCTTTCGCGCCGATTTTCGCGACCCCCTGTCCGTCTTTTGAATAGAACAACCTGACGTGATTTGGCTGCGGAATTACGAGCTCCGGCGTGTCCTCGATCGAGAGGATGCGCTCGTGGTCAGGGATATACCGGATGAGGGCCTTGGAAAGTGTCGTTTTGCCCGACCCCGTTGCCCCGGAAATTATGATGTTCTTGCGTGCAAGAACCGCCTTGCGCAGAAATTCCGTGTAGGCTCCGGCCTTGTGAAGCTCAAGGAGCCCGTGATCCGATGACTGGAGTTCGTCGCCTCCGGGCGTCGTCTGCGAAAATAGTCCCTGCCTCTCGAGATCCTCGAGGCTGACCGCCACAGAAGCCGGTTTGCGAATGGTTATGCTGACGGTACCTTTGCTGGTGGCAGGCGGAATGACGATCTGGATGCGCTCCTCGTCGGGCAAGGTGGCGGAGAGGATGGGACGCTGGTCATCGATCGCCTGGTTCGAATAGGTGGCAACGGCACGGGCCAATCTGATCAGCTTCTCGAAGGTCAGTTCGGGTGCACCATGCCTCACCCATCCGCCGGCGCCTTCTGTCAGCACTTCGCGCGGCCGGTTCACCACGACTTCATAGAGCGAATCGTCTTGGAGAAAGCTCGAGAGCGGCGAAAGCAGCTCACGCACGACACCTGCGTCAGGCGCCTCCGCCATTGCTTTCTTCCCTCTATTTCCCAGCCAGCGCCGGTCGCCGGCCGAAATCCCCGAGCACGGCCCGGCCGCGGATCCTGTTCACAGGCTCGATCACGCGAAGGCTGTAGACGCCGGAAAAATCGAGGTCGCGCGCCACGAAGATCGAGACGAGTTCACCCTGATGCTTGTTCAACGTCGGCGGTATGTTGATCGACTGCTCAACGGCAATCGCCGCGGCCCGCTGGCCGGCTGACGTCGTGTCTTGCGCGTCCACATTGCTTTCATCGAGGCGGCGACCGACATATGAGGAGGCATCCCCGACGATCGAAAGCAGAAGGGCGCTGCCAAACCGCTCCCACCAGTGGCTATCGACATGGCCGTCCATGCCGACGCGGCCGAGCGCATCCGTCGCGGGCGAGGCGAGGGTTATGATGACGCCCGCCGGCGTTTTCGCCCGGCGCCAGAGAACGAACAGCCGTTCCTGGCCGCGCTTCAGCCCACCGCGATATTCGCCCACCACCTGAGTGCCCTTCTCCATGAGCACGACCCTGCCATTGTCGGAAAGCACATCGCGATTGATGACGCAGCTGGCAAAGCCTGGCTGATCGGATGCAAGCGCCGTTTCCATGACGCAAGGTATTGATGTCCCCATGGCCACGACGAAGTCCCGATTTCCGAGCGTCCCGGCGCGCGATCCTTCGAGCGGAGTTGGCCTCATCAGCCTGTTGAAGCGCTGGTCCTCGTCTTCATCCGGTGTGTTGAAACCGCCTCCGGCTGCTTGGATAGGCAGATAGTCCGACCGATTATCAGCCGTCGTGTCGCCGCGACCGGCCGCTGCCGTCTGATGTCCACCGAAGGCAATGACCGGTGCCCGGCGCGCAGAGTCGAGTAGCGGATCGTCGTTTAGAGCTGCAGGTTCGGTGGCGACAGGCGTTGGCAACTTCACTTCCGGCACAGGCTCGGCAACCTTGGGCACCTCCTTCACGGGCTCAAAACTCCTGGTCTGGCGGATTGGCAGCGGAGATTGGCTCGGCTCGGCCTGCCGCTCCTGGTCCCGCATCGACCAGAGCGCGAACCCGATGAAGGCGACCATCGCCATTGTGACGACTCCACGCTTTACCAATGGGTTCCCGTCCTGCCGGCGACCGGACACCGTCTCGGCGCGCTCCCCCGGGATCGTGTGCTCAATCCCCTCGTTCATTGCGCCCTCTCGTCATGGCTCGGCGACCCCTCCGTAACGATGCGCTCGACCGACGGAGAGGTCGTGTTGGTGCCCGGATCGATGCCCGCCCGGCTATAGGCTTCGTTGAAGATGCAAAGCACCTCTCTTCCGCTTCTAAGGACGAACTTCCGGCTGATCTGATGGACGAGCACGAGATCGCCATCGATTGATTTCGGCACGAGTTTGTCGGTGCCATCAGGATTTTCCACGTAGACCGCCGGTATCTCGCTGCTGCCGGAGAAGACGAAGGTCGTTATCTTGCCGTTGTCGTAGACAGCCTGCGGCTCGAGAACGGCCGAGCCCTGTGCGGAATAACGCCAGTTGCGGGGACCGTATGCTTCATGAAGCGCCAGCACGTGATCGGCCTCCTTCGCCTCAGCCGCGATCGCACGCGCGGCCGCGGCCTGGCGCCGACGTTCGGCTTCGTCGGCGGGATAGCGGTACTTGACGTAGAAGTAGGTGTTTTGACCCACGTCCACCTTTCCATCCCGCACGGTCAGTTCCATCTGGTAGCTTCGGGTCGATCCATCGCGCCGGGTGGTTACGACAGAGATATTGGTGACCGGCTGGTTTTCCCGCGGCTTGAGAAACAGGATGTTGCCCGCCGGCGCGACCTCCCACGCCACGCTGTTGCCGAGCGCGACATGGGCGATCTCTTCGTCGGCCGCGAACTCCACCTCAACCGAGGAGCGCAGCGAGCCGATGATACGGGTGATGTTATAAGGCTGGTAGTCGACAAAACGGACCCGGCTATCCTGCGACGCGCCGCGAGGGATGTCGAGCGCGACGGCAGGCGATGCGAGAGCTGCGCTCAACATGCATGCGGTGACAAGGCGGTATTTCAATTGATCGTCTCCGGATCTGCCCTGTACTCGCTGATCGCGAAGCCAAGCGGATTGACCAGACGGTCGGTCGCATTCATCGGGGCGTTGACATAGTCGAAGGTGAGCGTTGCCACCCAATGGGTGGTTAGAACCTCCTCGCCGCGCGTCACGGTTCGAATGTACCGGACGGAGGCGACCTGGCGGTTGATCAGCGAGATCGAGGCTATTGCGATCTTCGACGTGGCGCTGCGCCCGTATATGTTCTGGGGCGAACCCGGATTGCTGCCGCGGTAGGCTGCGGCAAAGCGCGACTGCTCGGCCTCGCTCGACAGGAGCGCGACGGTGCGAAAGTTTTCCTCCGCCTCGCTCCAGACATAGCCTTCACGGCCGCGCACATATTTGGCGGCGAAGTATTTGGTGACGGCCTCGTCATAGGTCCCCTGCGCCGAGTCCAGTGCCGAGACGACGTCGACGATGCCGGTTGAATTATCGACCCGGATGACGAAGGGTTCGATCGTCTTTAGCGGTATCAGGGCAACCACGGCAAAGATCGAGGCAGCAGCAAGGATGCCGGCGATCATTGCCGCGAACCAGGCGATGCGCACGGAGCGTTCGGCCATGATCATCCGGTCCTGATCGAAACGGCGCGCCTTGTCGAAATAGCTCTTGAGACTGTCGGCCGTGACCATCGCCTACCCCGCGCAAGAAAGGTAGGAGCCCATCAAATCGAAGTTCGATTGCGGGTCCGCCGGCCCCTCCTCGGCATAGGACGATCTCAGGCTTGCCGGCTCCGTGGGCGTCAGACCTGAGTGGGGACCCTTGAGGACGTCGTCCTGCTGCCATTGCCACATCGAACGATTGAGCGGCCGCCGGGAATACCCGTCACACTTGGGCAGAGGCTGCGAAAGCGTCGTGCATCCGCTGACGGTCGATGCGACGCATAAGAAGAGCGCAATGCGGATCATGATGATGTTGCCCTTGCTATCATTTGCGAAAAAGCCCGTCGTCAGGCCGTTGCGCATCAAATCTCGCGGCCGGCGGCGCGAACGATGCGGCCAACAGCACGAGCCGCACGTGACGCGCGCCTGGCAATGGTGCTCTCCTCGGCATCTCTGGCCGCGCTGTAGCCATAGGTGAGCGATGCTCCGCCCGCAGCGAGCGCGGAAGCGATGCCGGGAAGCTGATAAAAGACGTAGAGTGCTGCGAGGCAGATGGCGCAGAGCGCCGCTGGCCGCATAAGCAGGTCGCTATAGGCTTCGATCGCTGTGAATGTCGTATCGATTGAGTTGAGGAGGAGCGATCCGATTGCGACGACAAGAACCTGCAGGATCACGAAGTTTGCCACCTGGCCGATCCACGCCTCGGTGAATCGCCTTGTCGATTGGAACATGGCAAGCGCGATGAAGATCGGGCCGATCGCAAGGACGATCGCCAGCGCCAGCCTTGCATAAAGGGAAACGACATAGCCGATCGCGGCAACGACGAAGCTTGCTGCAATGACGAACATGCCGCCAATGCCGGTAACGATGTCGACCGGCCACGACGCACGAGCCCAGATCTCCTTGGCGCATTTCTGCCCCTTGTCGAGAAGACCGTCGAAGGTGGAAGCGCTGGGTGCTGCTCCCAAGTTCAAGGCCTGTGAGATTTCCCTGGGAAGCGTCTCGAAAAAGACGCTGCTGACATAGGCCTGGTAGTCGCCGGCATTCCTCACCAGAACGAGGATGATTGCCAGCCTCATCGCACGGAATGCGAAGTCCATGATCGGTTCGCTCACCGATCCTCGGATGACGAGAAAGCCGTAAAGCACGACGTAAAGGGTCAGCGCCGCGGTCAGCGGGCCCGTAACCCAGTCGGCGATATTCGACGTCCCCGAGGCTATGAAATTTTCCAGCGGGGCCTGGAATTGCCTGTCGACGAAGGCGAAGACCTGATACATGCCCTTATCCTCCGAGCGCCTTTCCGATGCGTCCGAGCCGAGCCTTGAAGTCTGCCGCTTCGGCGTTCTGGCAATTCGGCGTGTTGCTGAGCTCGCCCGGATTGTTGCGGCATTTACCGATTATCCCGGCAAGCAGCGATTGGTCGGCCACGAGTTCCTCGACGGTATAGATCCGTTCGGCTTCGCTTGAGCAGCCGGCCATGGAAAGAAGCGAGATGCAGATCCAGAAGGGTCTCATTGAAGTGCTGCTCCTATGGTATCCATGCGCTTGCGCCAATCTTCGGCCTTGCGCTGTTCATCGACCTGGATCTCAGCCTGCTGGATCATGCGAAGCGCTTGCATCCTGAGCAGGTCGTTCTGAAGAAAGGCGGTTTCTGCCTGGAGGCGCGCCTGAAGATCGGCGATGTCCTTGGCATCGGCGGCCGAGGAAATCTGTTGGCGCAATTCGTCGATCCCATCGATGCGCTTCGTGGCCGTGTCGTAGATCTGCTGACCGAGGCTCAACTGCCCGGCGTTAATGTTCTGGAGACGCGAAAGCTCCTCAGCATAGAAATCGTTGGCGCTCGTCTGGTAGGTCGAATTCTCCTCGAGGAATTTTGCCTGGGAGCCACCCAGGGCGCCTGCGCCGGACCCGCGAAATAGATCCGCAACTTGCCCAAAATCGGCGGGCAATGCCTGACGGATCGTGGGATCGTTAAGGAGGTTCGCCACGTCGGCCATATTCGTGAGCTTGTTCAGCGAGCCGTAAAGCCTTTGTGCCTGGTCAAGCTGTTGCCTCAGCGTGTCGAGCTGCGACTTCAGCTCAGCAATGCTTTCGATCTGCTTGGCGATCGCGGTCTGATCGATCACAGGTATGCCTTGTCCAGCGGCAGGGGCGGCAAGAAGGAGAAAGGCGGCAAGTGCCGCATGAAGCTTATCGGGCGGGACCATCAACTTTTTCTCCTTCGTTCATGGAAGATCGAAATCCAGTCATCTTGACGCACGCCGAGTTCGGTGCGGATCACGTCAGCGAGCTCGATATTCGCTGTCCGGCCGGAAAGGATCGCAAGCTCATCGTCGAAGCCGTTGAGGTTCAATTCGGCGACGACGCTGTTGTGACCCTGCTTGACGAGAAAGCGGCGGCTTTCATTGGAAAGCTCGCGGGCGATGAGAAAAAACTCACGCTCGGTCAGCTTGAAGCCATCGACATAATCGGAGCGGTTGGCGCGCGGGTTCGGCAGGAACACCTGGGTCGGGCACTGTTCGATGATTGTGTGGGCGATCGGCGAGGCGATCGCATCGCGCGGGCTCTGCGTTGCAAAGAGCATCAGCCCGTTCTGTTTGCGAATAGTCTTGAGCTTGTTCTCGGCCAGATCGCGGAATTCCTCGTCGGCGAGCGCCTTCCAGAATTCGTCGACGACGATGATGACGCGACGTCCGTCGATCAGCTCTTCGACGCGGTAGAAGAGATAGCTCATCAGGGGTGTGCGAATTTCCTCGTTGTCGAGAAAGTCGGTCATGTCATAGCCAAGAAAATGTGCGCCGATGCCGATATCGTCGGCGTCATTGTCGAACACCCAGCCGAGCGGCCCTCCCGTCTCCCATCGGCGCAATCGTGCGGCGATCCCTTGCGGCTGGGTATTGTCGAGAAAAGTTCTGAGCGCCCCGATGGTGCGGCGTTCGACCGGCAGGTCGGAAAGCGCATCGATGGCCGCGGCGATGTCGCGCAATTCGACCGTCGAAAGTTCGCGGCTTGCCGAACCGACCAGCTTGCCGACCCAGCGCGTCAGGAACAGCTTGTTCCGCGACGTCGGCTGGAGCGCTTTCAAAGGGGCGCATGCGGTCGGCCTGCCATTCTTCAAGGGCAGATAGGTGCCACCCGCGGCCCTTACGAAGAGATCGGCGCCGCGATCCTTGTCGAAGAACACGATGTCAGGCCCATGTTTCTCCAGCTGGGAGAGCATGAAATTGAGGAGCACGGTCTTGCCGGCACCCGATGGACCGCAGACGAAAGTGTTGCC
Organism: Sinorhizobium fredii NGR234; assembly: GCF_000018545.1. Lineage (NCBI taxonomy): Bacteria > Pseudomonadati > Pseudomonadota > Alphaproteobacteria > Hyphomicrobiales > Rhizobiaceae > Ensifer > Ensifer fredii. The sequence continues at coordinate 993,280 of NC_012586.1, read as the reverse complement.
GAGATCGCCGTAGTGGAAGTTGAAGTAGAACGGCGAGCCGGACGCAGTCTTGAGCATGGCAACGGCCGGCCCCCATTCGTTGCCGTGCTTCTGCCCTGTCGGATAGGAATGGAAGGGAGACAGCGCCGCAAAATTCCGTGTTGTAATGGCGCCCGAGCGGGCGCGATAGCGAAAGTTGCCCGGCAATTGCGCCCACCAGGCCGCCTCCAGCCCAAGATCTTCGCGAGCCACAACGGCGCCGCCGCTCGTGAGATTTGTGCGGGCCCTGGCGAGATTGTCGGTCAATTCCCTGACCGAAGCGGCCAATACGCAAAGCGTCAGGTGATGCTCGCCAAGCACGAAACGATTGGATTCGAGATCGTCCATTGCGGCATCGAGCTCCTCGAGCTGCGAAGCAGCCTTGTCGCCTGCACTGACCATCTGGTTCTGCTTGCGCCCCATGATAGCGCGAGCGTCCGCCTTCGATATGAACGAAAATGATTGCGTGAGGATCAGCTCGAAGGGGGCGGTCAGAACGCCGTCCAGCATGCCGCTCAGGGTCTTTGCCGGGTACTCCTTGAAGCCGAACATACCGGCAAACCGGCTGATGCCTTCATGGCGGATTTCCACCGTCTCGCGGCCGAAAATGACCCGGTCGGAATAGATTGCCGACGATATCCGCCCTTGCGTCAGCGGAACCGGTTCGCGACGACCGCCGACGATCTGATGCAGGACCTCGCTCGGTTCGGAAAACACCAGACCGTTTCGCTCCGCGAGCGACAGGAGGCGCGGTCGAAAGCGTTCAAGACCTGCCGTCACGTCGAAGACCTTGTCGCGCACAAGTTTCAGCGCATCCTGGTCGAGCTCGACGCCGGTCTGCCGCGCTCTCCGCAATCTCGAAAACAGTTTGGTGATTTTCTCCGCCGGATCACGGTTCGGCGACCAGACAAGCGTGAGATAGAGATCATTGCAAAACAAATCCTCCCCCACCATACGCTCGCGGTACCGGGCATCGAGCGAGGTCGAGAACGGGCTTTTGAATACGCCATCCGGATAGTCGTTGTCGCGGCGGCGAATGACATGCGTCCAGATCGACAGGCGCTCGTCGGCGATGTTGCGATAAAGCGTGTTGAGGTCGCGGTGCAGGGCATTGAGATCGAGGACGTCGGCGGTCTCGAACGAAACCCCCTCGAGCGCCAGGACTACCATCAAGGCCCTTGAATCGAGCGCAATCGTCGTCTCATCCACATGGCGAACGTAGGGAATGTAGGTTTCCGGCTCGAGTTCGCGGGAGGCAATCTTAGACAAGGCCGAGATCCCTTTCATCGTAGCGCCGCACGAGCTTCAGCGGCGTCACGGTGGAGCCACCCCAGGCCACCCCGTTTCGCGTGCGGCCTCTGGTTTCGGTCCAGGCGGCCACGATGCGAAACATGTTGTGATCGTGCTTGACGAGGCTGCGGAAACAAAAGTGAAGGACGACGCCGACAAGCGCGTAGGCGATAGATCCCGCGACGATGAAGAGTAGGGTCGTCGCCATGAGGTTGACGCCCATCGCCTCCATAGTCACGCCCGCCACCATCGCGGGTCGTGTGCAGGCAAGGAACAGGGTGTCTTCCTCCAATGAGATTTCTGGCGCCATTGCGTCAAGCACCCGAGATCGTGCTGACAATCTCGGAGGCGCCGAAGATGATGCCGATGCCGAGGACGACGTAAGCGGTCTTGCGCAAGTCGAGATATCCGAACATCCAGGCGATACCGACGATGATGACGGCGATCGTCGCGAGAAGCTTGGCGACATTGCCGGTCAGCATATCGACGATGTTCTGCAGGACGCTTTCAATCCCGCCGGTCGCCTGCGCAAAGGCTGGTTGGACCATGGCGACAGAAACGATGGCTGCCGCCAAGGCGACGCTTGCAATGGAACGGGCGGTCGTCACAGAACTCATCGGTGTTGCTCCTCTTCATCATTTCGAAAGACAAGAACGGACACGCTCCGCCCTGAGGCAAAGACATTCCACGGCCGCTCGTCTGCAGGCTTCGGGAGGACGACGGCATCTTCTACGGGTGTTGCGTCCGCGGAGGTCAGTTTGCCGGAAAGCCTTTCGACTTCACGGCGGACCTGTTCGTCGTATCTGACGATCGCGCCGACCGAAGCATCGCCCCGCCCGAAAAAGGCCTGCAGCATCACGCGGTCCGCTTCTTGCGACGCCCTCCCGGCACGAATGGCCTGCCTGTAGTAGCCGGTCAGCAATGTCGCGGTTGCCTTGAGGTTCAGGCATGGATCGAAGGCGTCGGCGAGAGTGAGACGAAGCCTTGCGAGTTCGCTCGACCCGATAGCGCCAAGACCGAGCTGGACGTCTTGCTGCGCGGCTACAAGGGCTGTTGCGGCTTCGATCGCTTCTGCCTTGGTTGCAGGCTGTTCACCAAGCGGCGCCCCGCTGTTGATCCGGATTGCGAAAGGGTGAAAACCGCTTTCCAGACTGACAACTGCGGCAAGTGTTTCGAGCCCAATCTCCGGAGCGCACTTTTCAGCAAGTTCGACAAAGTCGGCGGCCATCAGTACCACACCCTCTGAGTGCCGATCCCATCTATGGTCAGATCGACATGATGAGGCTTCGAGCGGACGCTGGGTCGTCGGGTCACGTAGCGCCGGCATTGTCGTTGGCCGCCCAGGTGGTACCAGCGGGGCGAAAGCGGGCCGCCGTCCTGATCGTAGTCGCATTCACTGTTTGCGACAGTCTGGGGCGTCGTCGAGACGCAGCTTGCCTCGGCACCGCGGTCACTGGTTCTGGTCGTCAGCCTGAAACCTTCACCACAGGCGTAGGGTTCATATCGCGGCCGGGAAGCGCTGAAGCCGACGCCGTTGCAGGTCGGAAGGCCATGCCCCCTTGCAAGCTCGCGCCAAAGTCGTTGGATCGGGGGCCGGCATGGCGCATACTGCGTCGCTCCGCCCGGGTTTGAAAGGCACAGGATAACCTCGCATCCCCAATCATCCGCCCGCGCAATACCGTCTGAAACGAGGTAAGCTGACGAAGCGCCAATCGTCGAAAGGAATGTCCTGATCAATAGGTTCTTCATGGAGAAAGTCCCCGCGAGCGCCGCCCCAAGTCCCAGCGCCGTTCGATTGTTTCAGCCGATATACAGCCTTATATAACGCAGTTAAAAAAATGACAAGAGCTCTCAATTTGCAGTGGCACAGCCTCGCCTTCTCGGCTTTCATCTTTCACGAAATCGTCGACAATCCACAGGAGGACGAGACACCCCAGTCGCGCCTTAAGCAGATCGGCATGATGAGTGTGCTCTACATCATGCACCAGGGACACCAGCAGCTAACCCTTTCAAATATCGTTGAACTTACCGGCCTGACCCGCACCGGCGTGACGGAAACGATTGATCCCCTGGTTCGGCGCGGGCTATTGACAGAGAAGTTCGTGAAGAATTCGATGGGACGCGGCAAGGCTCGCCAATTCGATATAGCGCCGCAGATCCTGGAGAAGCTTCGAAGCTTTCAGCCGGACTCCAACAGCGAGCCGAGCGAGCGTTAGACGAATCAAAGTCTTTGTTACAAGTGACTTTATTAGCCGCATGGAAGGCTTAATTCCCAAGCTCCTCGCGGATCCGAGGAAGGGTCAGTGCGTCGATCGATATATGGCCTTGCTGGCAAGCGGAAAGAAGTTGGAGGCAGACGATTGGGCAACGATCAGAGCCCGGCTGTGTTTCAGGTTCCGTTGATGGAGGTCGACGACGATTTGCGAGGTCTGCTCCTCGTCGACCGAAAGAGGACAGTGAGGGCAATTGCGGTGCACCTGTTGTTGCGTACGCGGCCCCACCTGCTGTTTCGCCGGGACCAGAATGAAGTAACCCTCGAAGATCTGGTCGACCGGACCGTCGATGCCATCCTGACTGTTCCGGAGAGGGTACTCGGCGATTTCGCTCAGGAAGACGCCGCGCCGCGAGCAGCAGCAACCGACTTCATTGCCCGGACAGTGTTTGAAGCTCTGACCGGCTCCTTCGAGACAGCGCATGCTGATCGGCCCGGCGGGGTCTAATCGGAAGACACACGGTCAAGGGGCTTTTCCGGCTGCGACGCACGAGCCTGGACCGCAATCTCGCGCCGAAAAAACGATCTTCCCCTTCCGCGGGAAATCAATTAGCGTTCAACTCCGCCGACATGAGCGGACCTGTGCTTCCGGACGATGCGATTCAAATCATCGCTATGAGAGCGTCCGGCCACATCCTCTGCGCCGGACTCTTGAAGGAGAGTCCTCATGTCGAAGCTAACGAAGGTGCCCCCTCACCCGTCGAACGAGACGGTCGAGAAAGATGACGTCGCGGCCGCGACGGCGGTGGAACTTGCGATGGAGGTCTATAGCTGCGACGCAAAGACCGCCGCGGCGCATCGCGCGATTGAAGCATGGGTCGAAAAACGCGAGGGCGAATTCACGTTCTGGCTGCATATCTTCAGCAATCTTAAGCCCGACTACGTTCAACGGGCGCCAAGTGCACCATGAGCTGCGCGCCGTGCCCATTGCTGCCTTTCGGAAATTGCCGTAGTCGGCCGTGAAGAACTCGGAAGCCGCTGATTAAACATAGGAATCGAGGGATCTGCAGTTCTTCTATTTGCAGGAAACAGCCGCCGAACGGGCTGTTTCCTTGCAAAATCAGTTTGAGGTTTGCCTGGTTGGCGAAGCGTGATTCACCGGGTTTATCGCGGTGAATCGGAGAGCCAGGAATGGGTAAACCACGCGAACGGCGCCAAACGGGTGAACAGGATTTATTCCGATCCCGGCTCGACCAGATCATCAATATGAAGCACGAACTGGTGCGTCTGGCGCAGGCTATTGACTGGCCGGTGTTGGAAGCCCGCTTTGGGACGGTCTATTCGGACGGAGCGGGCATGCCGCCATTGCCGACACGGCTGATGGCGGGGCTGGCCATTCTGAAGCATACGTTCAACCTGTCGGACGAGGCGCTGTGCGAGCGCTGGGTGGAGAACCCCTATTTTCAGTACCTGTGCGGCGAGGAGTTCTTTCGGCACGAACTATCGTTCGACCGCTCCTCGATGACGCGCTGGCGGCAGCGCATGGGCGAGGAACGGATCGGCGCGCTCTTGCAGGAGAGCCTGGCCGTGGCAGTCAAGACAGGCGCGATGAAGCCGCAGGATACGCGGCAGGTGATCGTCGACACGACCGTTCAACCGAAGAACGTCATGTTCCCGACGGATGCCAAGCTTATTCACCGGGCGCGCGAACGGCTGGTGCGGCTGGCGAAGAAAATGGGGCTCGACCTGCGCCAGACCTATATTCGGGTCGGTAAATTCGCCCTGATCCAGCACCAGCGCTACGCTCATGCGAAGCAATTCAAACGGGCCGGCAAGGCGCTGCGCAAGTTGAAGACCTATCTCGGCCGGACCGTTCGCGACATCGAGCGTCAGATCGCCGGCGACGAACAACTCGACGCGATCTTCAAATGGTCGCTCTATCAGGCAAAAACGGTCATCGCGCAGCGGCAACGTCAGCGTGGCCGCAAGATCTACAGCCTGCATGCCGACGAAGTCGAGTGCATTGGTAAAGGCAAGGCGCACAAGCCCTATGAGTTCGGCGTGAAGGTGTCCGTGGCCACAACACTGAACCGTTCAAAGGGCGGGCAGTTCGCCCTGCACGCGACGGCGCTGCCCGGCAATCCCTACGACGGCCACACGCTCGCGACCGTCATTCCGGATATGGAAAAGATGATCGGCAACGAGCTCTCCCGCATTCTCGCCGATGCTGGATACCGCGGCCATAATGCTCCCGAAAGTCACAAGCTAAGGGTCTTCACCAGCAGCCAGAAGCGCCGCCTCACGCCCGCCATCAAACGCCAGATGCGACGACGATCGGCGGTCGAACCCGTCATTGGACACCTCAAGAGCGAACACAGAATGGACCGGAATTATCTCGCTGGCGAACAGGGGGATGCCGTCAATGCCGTTCTGGCCGCCGCCGGATACAACTTCTCCCTCCTGCTGCGATGGTTCAGGCAACTTTTGTGTCTGTTCGCCGCACTACTCCTCACGTTCCAGAGCCGACCAACGCCGCAGCAAACTGCCTGAAAGCGAGTTCTTCACGATCGACGCCGTAGTCGAGGGCTTCAACGGCGGATTGTTGAGCAAACAAAACGAGAGAAATCGGCAAGCGATGAAAATGCTCGGTAACCCGCTGCCAACGCGGCGGGATGCCAAGCGAGGATACCGCCCCTGCCGGCGCATATCTGGAAAGAGGTGCGCGATGTCTTCTCCGATGCCAATTCGGCTGCAGGTGCGACCGGCTGCCGAGCGCGCGTTTACAAGCCACAATCGCTCTCCTTCGAAGTCCCGGTCCCAATCTCACCGAACGGCGGAAGGATGCGCTGCCATCTCACGTGGGGGAATGCGAACAGGGATCAATCCAGTGATCCTGAAGACCAATTTCATTGCAGGGCTAATCAGGGCAGCAAACGAAGTCGACCAATTGTCGCACTCACGGGGGAAGGTGACCTCGACACGATAATTTTTGGGGTAGTGAGCGCCCACTAAAAAGAGCGTACCAGGCGCAGGCGCTTTAGCGCCGAAGCCCGTTCGCGCGCAGCTTGACCGGTTAAAAGGGCAGCCGCAGGAGGGTTAGCGTGAGCGCCGCCCGAAGGGGAAACCCGGGACCGACTGCCCCCAAGCTGCTCCGCTCGGAGGTTCCCAGCCCTCCCCTCGCCTCCCCAAAAACCCGCAAATGCAGGCGTTTGTGAAGATTGCTCTTGAAAAGCGGTGTCAGCGCTGCACTAAATTTGCGAATTTAGTACAGCGCTCCAACTGCCATTTCCCGATCCAAAAAGGGCCGATTATTGAGGGATAGGTGCGTTGTACTAAAAATTGTGGAGTTAGTACAATGGGACCGACATGAAACAGATCGATCTCATGTATCGCACCATGACGGAGAACTCGGTCAACGCCTGCTCGATGCCAGCTTCTCGGCCGACTTTCCGATAGAGGGCCGCTTTGTCGGGGTAAATAATGGCAATTGCAGGATGCTAAAAATCAATTTTCGAAAGTCGTGCAGAAGGCGCGCTTCGAGGGACCGCAGGTCGTCACCGTGCGCGGCGGGCGCACGGCCATCGCGCTCTCAGCCCACGACTACGACGCGCTGCGCGCTGGCCGGCCTGGTCGATGATCTCCTCAGGGGACCAGCCTGGGATGAAGCGTTCGCCGATGTGGTCGAAACGCGCGCTAAAAGCCCCGGCCGGGATGTGAACTTCTGATGTATCTGGTCGACACCAACATCGTTTCGGAGGCGCGGCGTGGCACGCGACAGGCTGTTTCCTGGCTGCGCTCCGTTGACCCGTCGAGCGTGTTCCTGAGTGCGCTCACCCTCGGCGAGCTTCAAGGGGCCCCTCTTCCGCTGCGTCACCGAAAGCAGCAAAGACGTTGGGCCGGACCGCCTCAATGACAAGGCGGTCGCCCGCCTCGTCAAGTCCGCGGAAGCGAAGTCGAGCGGGCGGCCAAATTCTCCGGTCATTCGCTGCGCGCCGGCCTGGCCTCCTCGGCCGAAGTCGATGAGCGTCATGTGCAGAAGCAGCTCGGCAATGCTAGCGCCGAAATGACCCGCAAATACCAGCGCCGACGCGACCGATTGAGTCGATCGTGAAGAACTCGCTTTCAGGCAGTTTGCTGCGGCGTTGGTCGGCTCTGGAACGTGAGGAGTAGTGCGGCGAACAGACACAAAAGTTGCCTGAACCATCGCAGCAGGAGGGAGAAGTTGTATCCGGCGGCGGCCAGAACGGCATTGACGGCATCCCCCTGTTCGCCAGCGAGATAATTCCGGTCCATTCTGTGTTCGCTCTTGAGGTGTCCAATGACGGGTTCGACCGCCGATCGTCGTCGCATCTGGCGTTTGATGGCGGGCGTGAGGCGGCGCTTCTGGCTGCTGGTGAAGACCCTCAGCTTGTGACTTTCGGGAGCATTATGGCCGCGGTATCCAGCATCGGCGAGAATGCGGGAGAGCTCGTTGCCGATCATCTTTTCCATATCCGGAATGACGGTCGCGAGCGTGTGGCCGTCGTAGGGATTGCCGGGCAGCGCCGTCGCGTGCAGGGCGAACTGCCCGCCCTTTGAACGGTTCAGTGTTGTGGCCACGGACACCTTCACGCCGAACTCATAGGGCTTGTGCGCCTTGCCTTTACCAATGCACTCGACTTCGTCGGCATGCAGGCTGTAGATCTTGCGGCCACGCTGACGTTGCCGCTGCGCGATGACCGTTTTTGCCTGATAGAGCGACCATTTGAAGATCGCGTCGAGTTGTTCGTCGCCGGCGATCTGACGCTCGATGTCGCGAACGGTCCGGCCGAGATAGGTCTTCAACTTGCGCAGCGCCTTGCCGGCCCGTTTGAATTGCTTCGCATGAGCGTAGCGCTGGTGCTGGATCAGGGCGAATTTACCGACCCGAATATAGGTCTGGCGCAGGTCGAGCCCCATTTTCTTCGCCAGCCGCACCAGCCGTTCGCGCGCCCGGTGAATAAGCTTGGCATCCGTCGGGAACATGACGTTCTTCGGTTGAACGGTCGTGTCGACGATCACCTGCCGCGTATCCTGCGGCTTCATCGCGCCTGTCTTGACTGCCACGGCCAGGCTCTCCTGCAAGAGCGCGCCGATCCGTTCCTCGCCCATGCGCTGCCGCCAGCGCGTCATCGAGGAGCGGTCGAACGATAGTTCGTGCCGAAAGAACTCCTCGCCGCACAGGTACTGAAAATAGGGGTTCTCCACCCAGCGCTCGCACAGCGCCTCGTCCGACAGGTTGAACGTATGCTTCAGAATGGCCAGCCCCGCCATCAGCCGTGTCGGCAATGGCGGCATGCCCGCTCCGTCCGAATAGACCGTCCCAAAGCGGGCTTCCAACACCGGCCAGTCAATAGCCTGCGCCAGACGCACCAGTTCGTGCTTCATATTGATGATCTGGTCGAGCCGGGATCGGAATAAATCCTGTTCACCCGTTTGGCGCCGTTCGCGTGGTTTACCCATTCCTGGCTCTCCGATTCACCGCGATAAACCCAGTGAATCACGCTTCGCCAACCAGGCAAACCTCAAACTGATTTTGCAAGGAAACAGCCCGTTCGGCGGCTGTTTCCTGCAAATAGAAGAACTGCAGATCCCTCGATTCCTATGTTTAATCAGCGGCTTCCGAGTTCTTCACGGCCGACGATTTAGGGTCGATCTGACGAGGGCCTCGGGGCTGTAGGGACCTTATCCGGCCAGCATATGTGCGAGCATATTTCTGATGTGGTCCTGCGCGCCGTAGAAAATTGCCGCGACAATGATTGTGCGGCTGTGTTCCACCGGTAGAAACCAAATAGCCGCCTTGTCCCGCCGCAGAAACCGGATCCCGGGATGAATATCCGGCCGCAGAGTGCCGATATAAGGCGTATCGACGAGACGAACGATTTCGACACGCAATTTGTGGATCCGTTCAGCGCTACGCTCCACGGCCTCGTCAGGCGAGTCCCCGAGTTCGACATAGGCGTCGAACAGGTGATCGAAGATCAACTCGAAATCGCGTTCGGCATCCTCAGAATATTCAAGAGTCCACACGAACAATCCGTCGCTTCCGCTCAATCATTGCCGCGACGCGGCTTTCCATTTCCGTCGCAGAAATCATCGGTCCGTTCAATCGCCGCTGGACCAATTCGCGAAGCGCTGCCGTTTCGACGGTCTCTGTTTCCGTCTTTTGGCGAAGCAGTTCTAGGCCCTGCTGAAGGACAGAACTCATGCTGGAATACCGGCCGCTCTCCACCAGCGAACGGGCAAACGCATCCTGCTGGTCGGTCAGCGAGATCGACGATTTAACACTCATCGGTTTAACTCCTTTGAGCCCAATTTGCTACTCAGTAGCATATTTGTCAATCTGACGAGATGTCAGGGCGACAGAAGTCAACGACGGTGCAAAAGCAGCTCGGCCATGCTAGCGCGGAAATGACCCCAAAATATCAGCGCCGGCGCGACAGTTTCCAGGTCAATCTCACCAAGGCATCCGGGCTTTGAGAGCCCCCTTCCCCGCTCCCGGCGTGAAATCGTTAGGTCAAAATTTAGGGCTGGGTTTTCAGCTTAGCGCTTCATTTGAAATCAGCAAGTAAAAGCCCAATTTCCGTTATCCAGACGCCTTCTCCGGACCCAGTATCGATAGTGATGGCTCTTGAGTCGCAAATCACCATGTTCGCGCCAAATCACAGTCGAACGGAGCCAAGTCGAGCCGGCGCACGCTTGCGCTCGAGAGCTCGGTTTCGGCCAGATACGACGACCAGCCGCTTGCGCCGACGCCCAAACAAGGTAGAATATAGAGAATTAGGAACCAAGGAACCACAAATGGCGCTCAGCATTAAAGATCTAGAGACGGAACGCCTGGCCAAGGCACTGGCTGAGAAGACCGGTGAAACCATTACCATGGCGACCCGCCGGGCACTGGAGGAACGGCTGCGGCGTCTCGCAAACGCCGGAAATCGCGATGTCCTTCTCGAGGAACTGGCCGCCAGCCGCAAACGCTGGGCCAGGCTGCCGGTTGCCGACAACCGCTCCGCCGACGAGATTTTGGGCTATGACGGGAACGGGCTCCCCAACTGATGGTCATCGACACCTCCGCCATCCTCGCGATCGCATTCAACGAGCCGGAAGCAGAAACCTACGAACAAAAAGTCGTCGACGCTCCACGGCGCTTCATCTCCGCCGCCACAGTCCTTGAACTCGCCATCGTCATCGAGGCGCGCCTCGGCGAGGCAGGTGCCGCAGAGCTCGATCTGTGGCTCTACAAGGCGGGTGTCGAAGTCGTCGCCGTCGACGCGGAACAGATTGCGGTGGCAAGGCGAGCCTGGCGCAGCTACGGCAAAGGCCGCCATCCGGCCGGTCTGAACTATGGGGACTGCTTCTCCTATGCGCTGGCCAGGACACGCAACGAACCGCTGCTCTATAAAGGCGATGATTTCTCGCGCACGGACATCCAGGCCGCATGAGATCACATCCGTTGCACCCGGCAGCCGCCGCAAGCAGCATGATCATCGAAGAATTCAGTCGGCAGCATGCTTGTCCGTCAGCCGTTCGGCATTGAGACGATCGAGGCCCGGCTCCTCGAACTTGTCGACGGCGGCGAGATCGGCGCCGCCCAACTCCGCCGTCGCCTCGACGCGACGGCCACGCCGCGACAGCCGCAGATAGTCCTCGTAGGCGATCAGCACGGTGCGCGGCCGGCCATTCTTGGTGATGATCACCGGCTCGCGCACGGCGGCATCGTGGTAGGCCCCGAAACCCTTCGAGGTCACCGCAGCGGTTACGGTCAACGCCATTTCAACACTCCCCTTTTCCGGGATACACGGATTTTCCGAAATGCCCACAAGAGCGTCGGAGGCTGAAGCGATGATCGACGACCACCGAGTAGCGGGTTCAGACAGCCAAGCGGTTCATCGCCGCGCCGAAGAGCTCGACGCACTCGATGCGATTCTGCCGTTCGACCGCCGCGACCAGCTCGCCGCGCTGCTGACCGACGAAGACGTCGCAACCTTGAAACGTCTCGCCAGCGAAGGCATGGGCGACAATACGCTCCGCGCGCTTGCCTCCGACCTCGGATATCTCGAGGCCTGGTGCCGGCTGGCGACCAGCACCCCCTCCCCTTGGCCCGCGCCGGAGTCGCTGCTCCTGAAATTCGTCGCGCATCACCTCTGGGATCCGGCTAAACGCGCCGAGGATCCGGCCCATGGCATGCCGGCAGATATCGCGGCCGGATTGCGCGCCGAGCGGCCGCTGAGGGCCGCCCGGCCCGCATGCGCCCGGCACGGTGCGGCGGCGGCTGACCTCGTGGTCGATCCTCACCCGCTGGCGCGGTCTCACCGGCGCCTTCGCCGCGCCGTCGCTGAAGAGCGCACTCCGACTGGCGGTCAAGGCGAGCAACCGGCCACGGCAGAGGAAGAGCAAGAAGGCGGTGACGGTCGCCGTTCTGGTAGAGCTGCTTAACGCCTGTGCCGGCGATTGTCGATCGCCGGGATCGGGCGCTGCTGTTGACGGCTTTTGCCGCCGGCGGTCGGCGCCGTTCCGAGGTGGCCGGGCTTCGGGTCGAGGATCTCACCGACGAGGAACCGGTGCGCGCCGATCGGGCCGACAAGAACTCCCCTGCCTGCCTGTCGATCCGTCTCGGCCGCCCCAAGACGACGACCGCCGATGACGACGAGCATGTGCTGTTGATCGCCCGGCCGGTCACCGTGTTGAAGCAATGGCTGACCGAGGCGCAAATCAACGACGGACCGCTGTTCCGGCGCATCGATCAGTGGGGCAACGTCGACCGTCGGGCACTGACACCCCAATCGGTCAACCTTGTCTTGAAGCGCCGCTGCCAGCAGGCCGGGCTTGATGCCGAAAAATTTTCGGCGCATGGATTGAGGTCCGGCTATCTGACCGAGGCGGCCAACCACGGTTTCCCTTTCCGAAGCGATGCAGCAGTCGCTGCACAAGTCGGTGACGCAGGCGGCGAGCTACTACAACAACGCCGATCGAAAGAAATGTCTCGCTGCTAGGCTTCGGCACGCTGCATCAGCGATACCATCTCTCCCTTCAGGCGATGCGAGCGCTGCAGGTCGGCGGCGTGCTCGGCGTTCTGGCGGGGATCGTAGAACACATCGATCGTCCCGTCGGCCGCCTGTCGTGTGTGCTTCCTCCAACTGTTTCTTCAAGCTATCCAACTCGGCTTTTGTCGCTGAATGACATAGCCTTCCACATAGCACACATCCTCTCGATGGCGCGCATATTGCCGGAGCTGATATAGCCATTCGGTTGCCGCGATAGCGAGAGCAAGAACTATCGCAGGGGCCGCCAGTTCGGACTCTCCGTGCCTCGGGGGTAGAGGTCGCATAGAGCACATGCTTAAAGTGATTGTTTGCAACTCCTTGCCGGCAAGAAGGTTCCGGGCAATATCCTCAGCAATTCGCGTGCCCGGCAGGGTGCCAGTCAAGGTTAAGCGCCTACTTCGAAGGTTCATCATGCTACTGTCTGAGCGGTACTGCCGCCATTCGTCTACAGACGTAATAACCTAAAGGGGAAATTGTCCTACCGTAGGGCAAAGAAGGACAATGGCTGCACCAAAAAAACTTGGGAGAAGCCACGATGTCGAGCCAAAAAGGCGGCCCGCCGATCAACGAGACAAGGCGCCACATCCTCGGCCTGACTATAGCGATCGGCGCCAGAATGGCGGCAATGGGTTCGCTTGCCGGTACATTCCTTTCCTCGCCGGCCAAGGCCGGAGGCAAGGCCTGGTGGAAGATTGGAGGGTCGAACCCGGGCAAGGGCCACGGTAATGGAAATGGAAAAGGGGGTAACGGCGGCGGACCGATGTGCCTGTTGCGCGGTACATCGATCATGACGCCGTCAGGCGAAGTCAGAATCGAGGCGCTTCGTATCGGCGACCTGGTCGCAACGGTGCGGGGCCCAGCCATGCCGATCAAATGGATCGGTCGCCATGTCTATCGTCGTAGCGGGCCAATGTGGCACAAGAACGTAGTGCCGGTTCGCATCGCCCGCTTGGCCATCGACGGACAGAGACCACATAAGGACCTTTACCTCTCCGCCGGCCATGCCCTCTACCTTGATGGGGTTCTCATCCGAGCCACGGACCTTGTCAATGGAACCTCGATCACGCCGGCGCTTCCGGATGCCCGCGATACCATCGAGTATTTCCACATCGTGCTCGACACCCATGAGGTGGTGCTGGCCGAAGGAGCGCCGGTTGAGACCTGTCTGCTGGAGGACTGCAACTACGAGGGCTTTACGAACTTCGTCGAGTTCTCACGCCTTTATCCGGCAGACCACTCCTCTAAGATGACGCCCTTCGCGCCGCTCGTCGGCTATGGAGGCAGGGAGCACCTGAAGGCGCTGTTGCGCCTGGCTTCGGGTCGGCTCGTTCGTGCCTCTCCGCTCCAGTACACCTACGAGCGACTTGCCGCTCGTGGAGAGGAGCTCGGCTAAATGCCACTGCGAATCACGCCGGCTGGCCGCCCCAGTCGGCGTGGGTGGACGGGGGGCTCCAGAGCATGCCCACGAATCCCTCGTCAGCTCTGGGGCTCGTTCCTACGGAGCGCCACAACCGTGGAAAGTACCCCCCGATGAGCAGCGCCGACTATTGGACGATCCTGTGGATCATGTTGTCGCTGGCGTTTGGCGTTTTCCTCGCCCTACTGACCCGGCGGCGATGAAGCAAAGCTTCCTGCGTGCGTCCCATCATCCTCAGCAAGCCGTTGCACCAATCCGAGGAACGAACGTCTTACCCTCACGTCTGCGATACGGGAAAAGGCCCGATTGAGAGCAAGTCCCATCGGGCTTGAGACAAACTCTACCGTCGATCTGCTCGCGGCCAGCCCAGCGTCGTCGCTGTGGTCGCTCGCGGAGCTCTCAAAGAAGAAAGTAAGCGGTACTTCGAGCACATTCGCAATCGCTTGAAGCCGGCTCGCGCTGACCCTGGTGCGGCCGTTTTCATATTTCTGCACCTGCTGGTACGTCACGCCAAGTGCTTTGGCCAGTTCCGTCTGTGACATGTGCAACAGGAGGCGCTGCATACGGATTTTTTGCCCCACGTGCGAGTCTATCGGATCTGGCCTCCTTCGTGCCGACAAGTTGCTGGACAAACGATTTTCCTTCCACTGAGGCCCGGACCGAATGGCGTGAAGCGACTATCGAGCCTTTGCCCTGGGACCCATTGCGGGCTCGTGGCCGGCCGACCGGGACCGCAGTCCATTATGCCGCCGGCGCTGTTGCTGTCGGAACTTTCGAATCTTCAGCGGTGGGTCAACGAGCAACATCAGAACAACCGCGACCGCAACGAGTACATATGCCGGAATACCGGTCGTCGCGTTCGCAAGCGCAGCGATCAACATGGCCGCTGTGATGTAAATCGCTGTCGCTCCGGGGCCGGATGCGACCCTCCAACCCAGTTCCGCAAGCCGATCTTTCCATTTACGGTCCGGCATCGCTATAGCTCCGATTGCACTCCGGCATTCGCCACAATTATGTGTCGCGCTAGCCATTGGGCAACCTGTCTCAGACCTTTAGCGGCGCGCGTTGGACCAAGGTCCGATCGCTCCCGATTTGGCCTTCTTACAGGCTTACGGTTCAGCGGGTCCGCTTCATGCCTGTCGCACCAACAGAAAGACCGTCGAGTCTCTGCTTGCATAATCAGCAAGCGTCTTATTTGCTGGCGTGAACAGCAAGCAGAGAAAGACCCTCGCGGCCGTGTTCAAGGACCCGGTTTCTGGAACCATTGAATGGGTCGCCATAGAGAACCTGCTTGTGGCTGCTGGCGCGAACGCAATCGAAGGAAACGGCTCCCGGTTTAAATTCGAAAAAGACGGCATCATTGCGAGCTTCCATCGACCTCATCCAGACAAGGAAGCAAAGCGTTATCAGGTGCGCGATGCTCGCGAGTTCCTGATGCAGATTGGAGTAACGCCATGAACACTATGACTTACAACGGCTATCACGCTCGCATCGAATTCGACGCCGAGAACGAAGTGTTTTTCGGCAAGATTGCAGGTATCTCCGATGTAATCGGTTTTCAGGGCGACAGTGTCGCTGAAATCAAGAAGGCCTTCCATGAGGCAGTTGATGATTACCTCGAGACCTGCAGGAAAATAGGCAAAGAGTCTCAGAGAGCCTATTCAGGCAAGATCATGTTTCGTGTCGCTCCCGACGTCCATCGCCGAGCAGCTCTTGCTGCTGAGCTTTCGGGAAAGAGTCTCAACCAGTGGGCAGAAGAGGTGTTGCAAGAAGCAGCCGACCACTTTGCCGAGGCACGCATATCGGCATAGTGTCGATAGCGGCCATGATAAATCAGAAATTCGCCGTACGGCTATCCACCCGGTCCGCCCAACACCTATTGATTTCATTGAACTTTTCACGGCTTCTTTGCGCAAATTGGCTGGTTATCATAACCTGAAGGCAAGGCGAACATGTCGGCCAAAAAAGCTAAGGGGAGTCGAGGATCATGGTTCGCGACGATCGCGGGATAACGACGTCGTTAGTGACGTGTCTTATACCAAGCCTCAATAATCCCGACTCTTGAGATTCCCAAAAGCCGACGAATCTGAATCGATGGCGCAAACAGGAGGTTTGCGATGGGTTCAGCGATTTCTTTGCGATCGGACTTTGATGGGAACAGGCTGCGACTACTGGCCCGACAGACAAAAGATGCCAGCCAGGCGCGGCGTTTTCTGGCGCTTGCGTCGATTTATGATGGCGGCTCTCGTGCGGATGCTGCTCGGCTCGGCAGCGTCACTGTGCAGATCGTGCGTGACTGGGTGGTGCGGTTCAACGCGCGCGGTCCCGACGGTTTGATCAACGGCAAGGCTCCAGGCAAGCCGTCGCTGTTGAACGATGATCAACGCGCGGCCTTGGCGCAAGCCATCGAGCGCGGCCCCACACCCTATCTCGATGGCGTCGTGCGCTGGCGTCTGTGTGACCTGGCCCGATGGCTGTGGGCGGAATTCGGTGTCTCGGTGAGCGAGCAGACCTTGGGTCGCGAAGTACGCTCGATGGGCTACCGCAAACTCTCCGCTCGGCCGAGGCATCATGCGCAGGATGCTGATGCGGCCGAGGCATTTAAAAAAACTTCCCCGCCGCAGTGGCAGAAATCGCCGTTGGCCCCGCCAAGGGTAAAATGATCGAAGTTTGGTTTCAGGACGAGGCGCGCATAGGCCAGAAGAACAAGATCACACGTCGCTGGGCCACGCGTGGATCGAGGCCATCCGCGCCGCACGACCAGAGAACCCGCTCGGCCTACATCTTCGGCGCGATCTGTCCCAGCCAAGGCAAGGCCGCAGCCCTGGTGATGCCTTGGTGTGACACTCATGCCATGAACCAGCATCTGATCGAGATATCGCGAAACGTCGCCGACGGTGCGCACGCCATCCTGATCATGGACCAGGCAGGGTGGCATATGTCCAACAATCTGATGGTTCCCGAGAACATCACCATTTTGCCCCTGCCGCCGAAATCGCCCGAACTCAATCCCGTCGAGAACATTTGGCAGTTCATGCGCGAAAACTGGCTCTCAAACCGCGTCTTCAAATCCTACCAGGACATCGTCGACCACTGCTGTCACGCATGGCGAACACTGCAGGACCGACCCTGGAAGATCATGTCCATCGGTCGCAGGCAATGGGCCCATGGGTTCTGATCAATGAGGGTTGGTTGCCGATTCCGATGAAGCCGCCCCTTTGTTCCGAGATGATTGCGCCCCCGGTTTCCGGGATGATCTCGCCCCCTGTTTAGTGGGGTCTGCAGGCGATGATTGTTGTCAGTTCATTCAGGCGAGGTGTCAAGCTTTGCGCGGCAGATTTCGGCGTAGGCTTTCGCCGCTCAGTTCAATGCGGTGAGCATTGTGGACCAACCTGTCGAGTATGGCATCGGCATAGGTTGGGTCGCCGATGACGCCGTGCCATGCGGATACGGGAAGTTGGCTGGTAATGATCGTCGATCGACGGCCGTAGCGATCTTCGAGGATTTCGAGCAGATCGTGACGGGCCTGTTCGTTGAGCGGCTCGAGTCCCCAATCATCGAGGATCAGGAGCTGAACATGGCCCAAGGTCCGTTGCAGCCGGGCATACCTGCCGTCACCACGAGCGAGCGCAAGCTGAGCAAACAGCCTCGGGACACGCTGATAGAGCACTGAGCGATCGTCGCGGCAAGCCTTGTGGCCAAGAGCGCAAGCCAACCAACTCTTTCCGACACCTGAGGGTCCGCAGATGGCCAGATTGTCATGCGCGTTGATCCAGTCGCCAGCGAGCAGTTTCATGAAGAGGGCGCGGTCAAGGCCGCGTTCGGCGCGATAATCGACATCTTCCGGGGTAGCCTGGTGGCGAAGCTTGGCAAACCGGAGGCGTGCCGCAAGCTTGCGATCGTAACGGGAGCTCCATTCCCGTTCGAGCAGTAATCCGAGCCATTCGGCGTGCGAGAGATGTTCGGCTTCGCCGTTGCCAACGAGTTCACTGAAGGCCTTTGCCATGCCGGCCAGGCCCATGGCATTCAATTTATCCAGTGTTGGATGAGCAAGCATCTTTCGTTCTCCTTAGTGATAATAGCGGGGTCCGCGGATGTTGGCGTGATGGATCGGTTCATGCGACGCCGCTCCATTTGAGGCAGCTGTTCGGTCAAGGTGATTGTCGAGGATGGAGCGCACCGAGCCATAGGTCCGGGCCCCGATCTCCAACGCACGGCTACAAGCGGCATTGACCCTGTCGCGGCCAAAGCTCTTGTTAAGGCGGATGATCCCGAGACAAGCGCGGAAGCCCTGCTCGGGATGCGGCCTGTCGGCAAGGATGCGCTCGCACAACAGCGCAACATCCGGCCCCATGGCAGAGGCTTCGCGTTGAATCCGTTCGATCGTCCAATCGGCAAAGCGGCGATGCGCCGAGGGCATATGATCAGGGATCGTCGTGTGCTTGCCATTGCCGCTGGAGCGGCGATGGGCGGCAATACGCTCGCCCTTGTGGAAGATCTCGATCGTATTGGCGGTGATACGAGCCTCGACCTGCTCACGGGCGAAGCGATAGGGAACGGAATAATAGTGCCGCTCGATCTCGACGTGATAATCCAGCCCGGCACGCCGGATACGCCATTCGGCAAAGACATAGCGTTCGACAGGCAGTGGTCGCAAAGCTGGGCGATCAAGCTCTTCGAACAGTTGGCGGCGGGTGGCACCGACGCGGCGCAGGACCCGCTTATCGTTGAGATCATGGAGCAATTCGCCGATCGCCGCATTGACCTCGGCCAGGCTGTAGAAGATGCGATGGCGCAGGCGGCCCAGTAGCCAGCGTTCGACAATGCGAACCGCAGCTTCCACTTTCGCCTTCTTTCAAGTCCAGGACTGCAGTTCGTACTGACACTCAAGTGCGTATAGAGTTCGAGGTCACGCACCCGTTCCATCCGTGGCGCGGCCAGCGCTTCGTGTTGTCGACACGCAAGCAGAACTGGGGCGAGGATCGCGTCATGTTCTACGACGCGGATGGGCGGCTTCGCTCGCTGCTTGCGTCATGGACGGACGTCGCTGCACCCGATGTTTTCATTCAGATCGCGGCCGGTAGGTCGTTCGTGCGTCCAGATGATCTGGCAACCCTAGCCGCATTGATCGAGCAAATCGAGCGCAGCCATGGCGGCTGAATGCGTGTCAGGCAATTTATGCCGATTATGTAAATCTAATTATGCCGAATCATACGGGCGCTCACAGCGATAATTGCCTCTACATTGTAGTTATATGCAGCATAAACAGCCATATCGCCCGGCGTCGTTAGGTTGACACGTTCTCTATCGAGGCGTAATTTGATTTACACCACTAGGAAGAGGTTATGCCATGCCCAACGAGACCAAACGTGAGCGACTGCGCGAGCTCGGAGCACTCAATGCGCGGCCCGAAGCCGTCCGTGCACCCTGGTTTCGTGAGTCCACCTTCTTCGATCCTCTCGATCTCGTGCAGGTGAAGTACGAGATGCTGCGTCACGTCCAGGAGGATGGCGTCAACAAGGCCGATGCCGCCGCGCTTTTCGGTCTGTCGCGGCCAACCTACTATCAGGCCGAGGCCGCGTTCGAACGCGACGGCATTGCCGGCCTGCTGCCGCGCACCCGAGGGCCAAAGTCGGCCCACAAACTCACCGACGAGGTCATGCAGCTCATCGAGCAGAACCAGCATGCGGGCGCCCCGCTGCAGGCGCGCTCCCTGGCAGAACTGCTGCATTCGACGCTCGGCATCAGTGTCCATCCCCGCAGCATCGAACGCGCGATCGCCCGTAAAAAAAAACGGTGAGCCCCATGCACGCACCCCGGTGCTACCGCGCAGCTGCAAGGATTTCTACGAGACGCTGCGCACCGCCGTCCTTTGCGGTCAGGCCTGCGCCAAGGACATGGGCGCCATCGTTTTCCACGGCCTTTGGCAAGGGCTGGCGGTGCTGATCGCGCAGCCTCCCCCGCCGACGCATCGGCGGCTGGAATCACGGCCTACGGCTTCGGTCGCAGTGCACGATCGCCAGCTCGTGCACATGCTCGCCAACATGGTGCTGGCAGCAGAGACCCGAGGGAACCATGTCTACTGACATCGCCATAAAGGTTGACGCCGACCATCTGCGGCGTGATGCATTCCTCTACGTGCGTCAGTCCTCGCTTCGTCAGGTGTTCGAGAACACCGAGAGCACCAAGCGGCAATACGCCCTGCGCGATCGCGCCGTGGCGCTGGGCTGGCCGATCGAACGTGTCCACGTCATCGATAGCGACCTCGGCCTCTCCGGCGCGCAGTCGCAGGACCGCGACGGCTTCCAGCACCTGGTGAGCGAAGTGGCGATGGGACATGCAGGGATCGTGCTGGGGCTGGAAGTGTCGCGCCTGGCACGCAACAATGCCGACTGGCACCGTCTCCTTGAGCTGGCCGCCTTGTCGCGCACGCTCATCATGGACGAGGACGGCGTCTATGATCCGGCCTATTTCAACGACCGCATGCTGCTCGGCCTGAAGGGCACGATGAGCGAGGCCGAACTGCACATCCTGAAGTCGCGGCTGCAAGGCGGCATTCTCAACAAGGCGCGCCGCGGCGAACTCGAGATGCCGCTGCCGATCGGGTTGGTCTACACCCCTGACGCGCGGGTCGTGCTCGATCCCGACCGACAGATCCAGGACACGGTGCGGCTCCTGTTCGATACTTTCCGCCAGACCGGCTCGGCCTGCGCCGTCGTGCGCCGCCTGCGGGGCGAGAAGATCCTCTTTCCGCGGCGTATCCGTCGCGGCATCGGCAAGGGCGACGTCCTGTGGAACGAGATCGACCATTCCCGCGTGCTCCAGATCTTGCACAACCCGCGCTATGCCGGCGCCTTCGCCTATGGACGCACGCGCACCGCCTACAATGCCAAGCTGAAGCCCGTGCAACTGCGCGTGGCGAGATCCGACTGGCAGGTACTGATTCCCGACGCCCACGACGGCTACATTTCCTGGGCCGAATACGAACGCAATCAGGCAGCCCTGGAACAGAACGCCACCGGTTTTTCACCCGGCCTGCGTGGACGCATGCCCCGCCAGGGCAGCGGCCTGTTGCAGGGACGGCTGCTGTGCGGCCGCTGCGGTGCACGCATGCGGGTCCATTACGAGCCGTTCGAGGGGCGGCTGCGCCCATATTACGTCTGCAACGAAGCCGTCGTGCGACACGCCGGCAAACACTGCCAATGGGTGCGCGGTGCTCCGGTCGACGAGGCGGTGAGCGCGCTACTGCTGGAGGTAATGGCGCCGGCAGCGATCGATGTCGCGCTTGCCGTGCAGCAGGAGATCACCCAGCGCGTGGAGCAGGCCGCGGCGCTGCGCGGCACGCAGCTGCAACGCGCCCGCTATGAGGCTGAACTGGCCCGCCGGCGCTACCTGAAGGTCGATCCGGACAACCGCCTGGTCGCCGACGCGCTGGAAGCCGACTGGAACGCACGGCTGCGCGACCTCGACGCACTCCAGCGCGAGCACGAGCGCCAGAACGAGGCCGACCACTCGCTGCTGGACGAGCCAGCGCAGCAGCGCATCAGGGCGCTGACCGCCGATTTCCCGCGCATCTGGAACGACGAGCGCACCGGTGCCGTCGAACGCAAGCGCATGCTCGGCCTTCTCATCGAAGACGTGACGCTGCTCGTCGACGATGAGGTCAACATCAACATCCGTTGGCGCGGCGGGCGCACGCAGAGCCTGTCGGTGGCCAGACCTCGGCCTATGTCGGTGATACGCAAGACGCCGGCACAGGTCGTGGCGTTGATCAACGAGCTGCTGGAGGCCACCAACGACCGGCAGATCGCCGCTCGTCTCAACGAACTCGGGCATCGCAACTGGCGCGGCGAACCCTTCACGCCGAAGAAGGTCATGCTCGTGCGCCGCACCTATGGTTTGAAGAGCCGGTACGAACGGCTGCGCGAGGGCGGCATGCTCACCGGCGAGGAAGTAGCCCAGCAGCTCGGCGTATGCGAATCGACCGTTCACCAACTCGGGCGCAAAGGCACTCTCAAGCGTCATCGATACGCCAGCAACCATCGATACTTGTACGAACCGCCGGGCAACGTCAGACTCGAAAAAGGCGCCGGCAGTCGATATGGTGGCCGTCAACCCAGATTAATTGTCGCTCAACCACTCCAACAAGGTGCATCGTGATGTCCGCTCCTTGTCGCGCGGGCGTCGCGGCCGCGTCGGCAGGACCGCGCTCCCATAGTGAGCAGCCATCCCGCAATACGTGCGGTTGACCTGGGGATCGAAGTGGCAGGCCTTGATGATCGCCACCTTGGCATTGTCGGGAACCAGCAAGGCTGGCGCACCGCCAAAAAACTCCAGCGCCAGGATATGGCATTCGATCCAGTCGGGAAGCGTCTCGCTCCAGCGCGCCTGCGCATAGGAAAGGCTCGATGCCCCCAGAACCGCCACGAACAGATGCGCCTGCCGTGTCTTGCCCGACCGCCTATCAACGACAACCGTGACCGTGTCGCCGGCGTAGTCGACGAACAGCTTGTCGCCGGCAGCGTGATCCTGCCGCATCGTCACAGGCAGCTTCATCGCCCAGCCGCGGTAAAGGTCACAGTACCGGCTGTAGCGATAGCCGTCCGGATAACGGCTGATGTATTCGTCCCAGAGGATCTGCAGCGTCATGTGCTTGCGCTTCAGCTCGCGATGGACATGTGCCCAGTCCGGCTCAGGGCTCCGACGATGACCCGTCTTCGTCCCGGCCGCCTTGTAAAGCGCCGCCTCCAGGACTGCATCGCTGACACCGTCGCTCAACGGCCACGATAGCTCCGCAATGGCCGCACGCCGCAGCGTCTCGCGCACCGTCGATGGCGCAGCTCCAACCCGCACCGCAATCGACTTGTGCCCAAGCCCTTGCTCAAAGCGATATCTCAATATCTCGCGGACACGCCGCATCTCCAGTCTCTCCGCAGGCATCCCGTTCCTTCCTCGTCACAATCGAAGGAAGAAACTTCACACCAGCAGAACACCCATGCCAGACGCCTTCCGAAGGGGGCGGCATCATCTCGGAATCAGGGGGCGACTATTTCTCGGAATTGAGGGGCGAGATCATTTCGGAATCAAGGGGCGGATTGCTTCGGAATTTGCAGGTTGGTATTAGGCAATCGAGCCGCTAGTCGGCAGGCGGTACCAATCGGGCGCTTACGTGCTATCGGCAGACGCGTCTTGAACTTCGAGGGAAGCGATCTCGAACGATTGTTCCCGCTTGGCCGCTCCGTCCGCCAGACTTCTCCACGCCCGGAGTATCGTCTCACCTGCCTCGAGACAACTGCGAGCCTTTCCTACTTTGTCCTCGGCGCGGCTATAGATTCACCTGGCGTCGGTGTCTTCGTAGTTACCCAGCACGCGAAAACAGTCCGCCCGGGCGAACAAATCGCCCGACTTCGAATTCCTGGCAAGTTGCGAATGCCCATCGGCAACTTCGTCCTGAGCGCAGCGGGTGAAATGCTGGACCTAGATGCCGCCATTCTGACGCGGCCCGGTGATGACTCGGACCAACGAAGGCTTTGAAAAGAGCATACGCGCTCACGTCGCCGCGTTGGCCGCAGAGCATAGCGCATCAGAGGACGACTTGCTTGCCCACCACGGCGCCGGGATCAAATCCATGCTGGCGCTTGAGGTTGGCCAAGCTACTGCGCACTCCCAGTGATAGGCTTATCTTCCATGTATAATGGAAGGATACGCTAGACGAGGGCGGCCTGCCGGGCAGCGCCGGCGAGCGATACCATCGGGCGCGGGCCGATCTGGCCGATGACGATGCCGGCCGCCAGGTTGCCGAGCTTGCTGCAATCTTCCAGCGATCTGCCGGTCGTGTAGCCATAGAGGAAGCCGGCCGCATAGAGGTCGCCGGCGCCGGTCGTGTCGACCACCTGCTCGATCGCGGTCGCGCCGACCCGCACCCGTTCCTCGCCGCGAACGACGATCGAGCCTTCCTCGCTGAGGGTCACGGCGGCGAGCTTGCAGTCCTTGGCAAGCGAGGCGAGCGCAACAGCGAAATCCTCCGTTTCGTAGAGCGCCAGCGCCTCCTGCCTGTTGGCGAAAACGATGTCGACGGCGCCGGAACGCATCAGTTCGAGAAATTCGTCCCGGTAGCGATGCACGCAGAAACTATCCGACAGCGTCATCGCCGTCTCGCGACCATGCGTATGGGCAATTCGCGCCGCCTCGCGGATCGCGTCCTTGGCGCGCGGCGGATCCCAGAGATAGCCCTCGAAATAGGTGACCTTGGATTGGGCGACGACGTCGGCCTCGACATCCTCCGGACCAAGCTCGACGCAGGCGCCGAGATAGGTGTTCATCGAGCGCTCGCCGTCCTCGGTGACGAAGATCATCGAGCGGGCTGTCGGCGGCAGGCTGTCGAGCGGCCTCGTCTGGAAATGCACGCCTTGAGCGCGGATGTCGTGGGTGAAGATCTGGCCGAGCTGGTCGTTGGCGATCTTGCCGAAATAGGCGGCCCGGCCGCCGAGGCTCGCCACACCCGCGGCGGTGTTGCCGGCGCTGCCGCCGGACGCTTCGACCGCCGGCCCCATGCGCGAATAGAGGAGTTCCGCCCGTTCCGCATCGATGAGGTTCATCGCGCCCTTGATGATGCCGTTGTGTACGAGAAAGCCGTCATCGCAGCGCGCAATGATATCGACGATCGCATTGCCGATCGTCAGTACGTCGAATGTCGTCATGAGCTCCATCCGGTTCCTGAATGGCCGGTGTTCGTTAATAGCGGTTTTCCGGCCATCTGGAAGACACTACGGCGCCCGGCACTTAGCGATCACGTTTTGGATCGATCAGACCCAAAATCATCGTGACCTAGGCTATCTAAACCGTCGACTTCCGCCAGCCCGCTGCCCAGGCCTCAAACTCCGAGCAGAACCAGCGTTCCCCATATTGGGAACTAATCTTCGTCTGCGAGTAATACCGCTGCCCTGGCGCGTGGAAGATGCGCTCCCCAGTAATGCTGATGTTGCCCTTGATCCTGCAAGTTTCGCCTGCGCCGCCGCTCAATGAGGCAATCAGGTCCGATGCCGTCATGCCACCGGCTGCACCAACGGTAATCGCTCCGATCACCAATCCAGGCGCGGTGAACAGAATGGATCGTCTTCGTGGACGCTGATAGCTCGAGTGATAGCGCATACCTCTCTCCTACGGGCTCACGCCGAAATCGTAGATAAGAGTGATGGCAAGCAAAAGCTGGCCAATTGGATTAGTCCTACCCGGCCGCCGCGCCGCTTGTGTCCGTTCGGGTGGTGATCGCGCCCGTCGGGAGTTGTACCGACCAACACCGGGCGCACACAACATTGCCACGCCAAAAGCCGCCGACTGGTGAGGTCGACGGCCAGTGCTGTGGTGGGAGATTTGATAACCCGGGAAACACGATCGCGGTGCGTGGGGGAGAATACCGGCTGGCGCGCGTCTGATGTGGGCGACGGTGGTGGCGGCGCCAGCCATAGGCAACTGGTGGAATTCAGTCTGCGGCGACCAGTACGTCGCCCAGAAAAGTTCGGCGCGGTCTGCCGTAGTCGGCGCCCAACACCTGCACGTCATAGTTCTCGTCCCGCCGCTTCTTCTTCTTCTTCTTCTTCTTCTTCTATCTGTTACTACAGCGAGCATGTCGCCGCTGGACACCAGTTGGCCAATTGCAAAACGGCATGCCTTCTGCCGACCAACCGGCGGGGCAATGCAGTTCTGTTCGGCTTGAACTCTTCCAGGGCATTAATCGGCTGGAAGCAAACGGATCTCGCCCAAGCTGCTGGCCTGTCCGAAATGAGCGTGAAGAACATTGTGCGCGGCGTAACGGATTCGCGAATGAGCCCCATGCAAGCGATTCGATCAGCGTTCGAAGCCGCGGGGGGCAATTTCATCGACGAGAACGGCGAAGGCCCCGGCGTTCGACTACGCAAGAAGGGCTAATCGACTTTAGATTGAAATTCTGCTTCCCTGCTCGGAGACGACCGCATTACGAGCCGCCAGATCGACGAGCTCTTCATCAGTGTAATGACGATGACCGACAACGATCCGCAGTTTGAATACTCAGAATTCTCCGGCGAGTTCATCGATGATGATGTTACGGTCATTTTGCGCATTTACCGCCCTGCCGGCACCAACCACGATTGGGTGCTCAAAGTATGCGACGAGGAAGGAAATACCACCGTCTGGAATTACCCCTTCGATACCGATCGAGAGGCATTCGAAGAATTTCTCGCCACCGTTCAGCGTGACGGGATCCGCAGCTTTCTCGACGAGCCGGTCCAAAAGTTGTACTGACGCTTGACCGCATGGTCTCGCGCAATTACTTGCAATTCGCGCCCACCAAGCGCACGGCCTTGCCCGGTTGCAATCAATGATGCCGTTGGCCAGGATGACGATCCGCAATCTTGACGACGGCCTGAAGCAGCGGCTGCGACAGCGGGCCGCCGCACACGGACGCTCGATGGAGGACGAGGCCCGCGACATTCTGCGTGCGGCACTGTCGACGAGTGAACGGCGGCCGGGCAATCTTGCCGCCGCCATCCGCGCCCGCATCGCACCGACGGGCGGTATCGCGCTCGAAGCCCCCCGCGGGAGGCTATCCGCGAGGCGCCGGACTTTTCCGGGTGATCATTCTCGACACCAATGTCCTGTCGGAGTTTGCTGACACCGGCGCCGTCCGCCGCCGTCGAGGCATGGCTCGCCGAGCAGCCGCCGACCGCGGTATTCACCACGACGGTCACCGAAGCCGAGATATTTTACGGACTGCGGCTTCTGCCGGACGGGCGGCGCCGACGTGACCTTGAGGCGGCGATTGTCCCAATTTTCCGTGAGGATCTAGCCGGGCGCATTCTGCCATTCGACAGCGAGGCTGCGCACGCCTACGCCACGCTTGCCGCGGACCGGCGCAAAACCGGCCGCCCGGTGATGAGCCTCAGGTTGATTTTGGCGCCTCCCGGTGGTGCGGAGATAGAGGAACGTGCGGCATCGGAACTCACCCCTCCTTCTCCCTTGCACCCGCCTTGGACTGTACAAAAGGTTCATTATTTGCATCATGATGTGATTGCTAGGTCGGCCGGATTTTCGGATTTCTTGAAACAGAATTTACCGGAGGGCAAGCCCTTCGGCGGAGACGATAGACCGATCAACCCTGCTGCGCCGCTCAGGCCGCCGGCGACCTCATCGCGGGCTTCGCGTTGGCGCTCGCTGAGCGGCTCCCGCTTCGCGAGCGACCCGTTTGACCGATGATCCGCGCGATTAGCGGCCGATAGTAGCAGACCATGGCCTCCGGAGTTCCGCCGGACCTGCCGCCAGCGGCAACTGTGCCGCCGCCTGCTGCAGATAATCCAGGTGTTCGAGGGAGCGGTCCCCCGTCCCAAGCCGCCTGGGAACGATCTACGCTGCCTCTATGTCAGTCTGTGAAAAGTCATCGCCTTTGAAGAGTAGGGGGAGACGGTGCTCCTTGGCGCAGGCATAGGAGAAGCAGTCAGCAAAATTCAGTCGCGCCGGATGGGCGACAAAGCGGCCATAGTTGCGAGCCGCCTCAATTGCCTTGCGATGCAAGGAGCCGTTCATGGACATTTCGCGCGCTCCGATCGTTTCCATGAACATTGCTACGTCCTCTTGTACCCGATCGATCAACTCGGGCGGGGTCGGGGCTCGATCGCCAAACTGCGAGATCGAGATTATCCGGGCTAAGCTGATCACGGCCTCGAACATCGAGAGCGGCGAATAAAATTTAGGCTTTTGTGACATTTCGATTTTGGCGAGAAGGTAACCCGCATCTTCCTCGCCAGCCAAGATGGCAACGATTGCTGACGCATCCAAGAACATCAAACTTCCCACATCTCGTCTGTGAACTTCTTCATGTCAAAACCTGGGGTGTTGGGTCCCATCTTGGCTCGCACACTGTCCTGAATCTTTTTGACGCGCTCTTTTAGTGGTACAGCTTGTTCCGCTCGCGCCAGTTCGTTTTGCAGGGCGCGGCGGACCGCTTCAGTCTTTGTCGGGGCCCGAGTGACCTGCTGGACCTTCTTTGCCAGCGCATCAACATCGTCGTCGCGAATGTAGAGAGACATGACTTTTCCTCGCGTATATGCGTCGCTGAATATGCGCATATAGTAGATGGAATATACATCAAGTGCAAGGCGGCGCCGGAATTTCCCGAAATGTCTCCAGCATCGGGTCCGGTTCGGGATTACCAAAGCCCATAAGGTCGAGGTCGCGCGTGCCGCGGTGCGAGTCGTCGAACCAGTTCATCATCAGCATGGCGCTCTTCAGCACGAAGCGACCGGCATCGGGCGGCTGGCTAAGCCGGAACAGTAACCGCTCAAGGGCAAAACGCGTCAGAACCAGATCGAGGCTTCCCCCGCTTGCCTTGGCGAATTGCAGCAGGCAGGCCCGCACCGAGGCGCAACAAATTGATCCGACTGGCGAGAACGGTCTTTCCGAACGTGCCTATGCTATGTCGGAAAAGATAACTGCGATCCCCAAAGGCAACTTGGGGAGACAAATTGGACAGCTTGACGAGAGTCGATTGAAGCTCATCGGGGCTGCAATCCGTCAGGTAATGGGCCTGTAGTCTCGTTCGGACAAGAAGGGAGTTTGTCCGACTGCTCGGCCGATGGGGTATGGTGTCCCATCGGTTTCGGCATTACGCGCACTCCACCCCGTCCCATTCCTTCCGCATCGCCAATCGATCCAGTCGGCGAGAGTCGGCGAGTGGCTTGACGGGGAACGACTGGTACGTGCGATCGCCGATCTGGATAGACGCCCTACACGCGCATCCCGGCTTGCCGGTTAAGTTCTGCGGTTTGAGATGCGGATGCGCGCGGTGCCCCACGCTTCACCGGTCTGCGGTTTGGTGCTCAAGTTGGCGTCTGGACTCGCGTCCGATCTCGGGCGTGGTACGCTGGTTAAACGCGGAAGACCGCAAGGTCGCCTCCTGGCCGACATGCAGCTAATCGATATCGGCCGACTGGAGCGTTCGCATCGATGACGAGGCTGTGGTTGACCGGGACAACCTGCGGAGGACGAAAGGCTCAGGGGTCAGAAAGTGGTCGACGATTGCTCCAGAGAATACTTGGCCGCGTCGCCGATACTTCGCAGTCCGGCCTGCGTGTTGCACTTAAGCCTGACCGGATTATCCAGGCACACGGTAAGCCCAGGCTGATCGTTAGCGACAACGACATCGAGTTCGCCAGTCGACGTGCCTGTTCGTCAGCTGGCAAATTTTCGCGTCACTGGACTCGCCCGACGTTTAAGACACTCTTGAATTCAGTGTATATTATGAAAATATACGTCCATGATCGATTGGGAACAGATTGCCGGCTTCGATTGGGCCGAGGGAAACGCCCGAAAGAACGCCGACCAGCATGATGTTAGCCAAGCCGAAGCCGAGCAGATCTTTTTCAACGAGCCGCTGCTTATGCTGCCTGACATCGCACATAGTGTTGTAGAGCAACGTGTCCACGCTCTCGGGCGGACTGATGACGAGAGATTGCTTCACGTCACTTTCATGCTTCGGGATAGCGAAACCAAGATCCGGGTCATCTCGGCCCGGGACATGAGCCGCAAGGAGCGGAGTTACTATGATCAAAGCGCGTAAGCCGATTCCCTCCTTCGAGACTGAAGCGGAGGAGCGGGCATACTGGGAAACACACGACTCCTCCGACTATGTCGACTGGAGTAAAGCAGCTAGTGTACGTCTTCCGAACCTCAGGCCCTCATCGACGTCGATTTCGCTGAGACTGCCAAACACACTATTGGAAAGAATAAAGGTCGCAGCCGCCAAGCGTGACGTTCCTTATCAGTCCCTTATCAAGGTATGGCTGTCCGAAAAGGTCGGCGCCGTTGGAACGAAGCGCTGACCCCGTAGAAACAACTGGCGACGTCTGTCGTTATCGCCTCGATTTCGCACAGCACTCACAGAAATACCCCAGAAGCTCCTTCTTCAGTGTGACCAGGCTTGCCTGAAGCTCATTCCTCCCGCATTGTCCGAGCGCTCTGATCAGCGAGCGGCTTGACAAGATAGGAGAGCATCTCCTGGAGCCGCTGCTTCTCGAACGCGATCCGGTTCGTTGGCGTAATGCGTAGTCCGCAACGTTGATCAACAAACTGCTCTGCGGTCTTGTTGAGGGCTTTCAGTTGGGCGTCTTCATCAACCAGGATCAGGCCGGTCCCCACTAGGTCGAGGAGCGTGCATTGCGAATTTGCTTCATCACTGGTCTTAGTGCCTTTTCGGTAATAGGAGAACGCGCGAGCAATGTGAGGCGACAGCTCGGTAAACATTTTGGCTAGGTCCGCACTCGCCTCGTGGTCCCGCGCCGACATCAACGATGTGAGGACAAGGGAACGCCCCTTGTCGCGGAAGATTGTTATGCCTGCACCACCCTCAGGCCGATTTTACGCAGGTAGTCGTTGTAAAATTCTGTCTTGCGGAGTTGTTGCGCATCGAACATGTAGTCTGAGGTAACCCCTTTACCGACGGGGTTCGTCAAGAACACCACCGGCCTGGCGTTCGATGCCAGCGACCGGATCATCTTTGAGAGCGACACCGGCAAACTGTTCTACGACGGCAACGGAAATGCCGCAGGCGGCTCAGTACATTTCGCGACGGTCGGCACGAATTTAGGCCTGACCGCGGCAGACTTCTTCATAATATAAGTGGTGCATCGGGAGCCGCGTCAACCTTCGTCGCGCTCCCATTTCATCTTATGTCAGCCCGTCTGGATGAACGCGGTAAGCATCCGGCGAGGACCGCCGCCGGAAGGCTTTCAGATTTTTCGGCGTGATTTGCGGTCCCACTTTGCGGCCAGATCATCGACGGCTTTGTTGAGCTCGGCGAAGTTGGCCTGATCCGGATCGTAATCCTTGCCGCCCCACCACTCGACGAACTCGGCGTGCCGCTCGTGGGCCGGATCGGCGAGAGCCTCGCGGAACTCCTGATAGCCCCAAGGTCCGCCGATATCCTCGGGAGGGCAGCGCCCGATTGCTTCGAGGAGCATTGGCTCTGCAAGGCCGATGACGGGGAATGTGCGCTCGATCTTGATGCTGTGCGTCCAGCCATCGCCGAAGTCGTAAAGGTACTTGAACGATTTCGCGCCGATATCTTCGATTGCCGCCAGCAGCGAGGTCTTCCGCGCATCGAGCGGGCCATCTCCCCAGTCCTGATCAGGCAGACCAAAGCCGACGTCACGGATGCGGAATTCGTAAAGATGGCTGTTGGTCCAGCCCATCGCCGCCTGCAGCACCTCGTGAAGGCGATGGAGCTTGATGCGGAACGGCACCACAACGCGCCGCATCACCGTCGGTTCAACATGGTCGAGGGTGACCTTAAGGCGGACCAGGGAAGCCGGCATTCTCAGGCCGCCAGCATCTGTGCCGCTGGCGACGCGCTCTTCCAGTTCCAGGGCAAGAGCTCATCGATCCGATGCGCCGGGTAACCGGCAATGCGGTGAAGCACGTCGGCGAGCCAGGCTTGCGGGTCGACGTCATTCATCTTGGCCGAGACAATCAAACTGTACATGGCGGCGGCGCGCTGGCCACCGCGGTCCGACCCGGCGAATAACCACGATTTCCTGCCCAGCGCTATGCCGCGCAGGGCGCGTTCGGCGGCATTGTTCGAGAGACAGACACGCCCGTCGTCGAGGAAGAGGGTGAAGGAAGACCAGCGGTTCAGCAGGTAATCGAAGGCCTTGGCGAGATCATCGTTGCGAGACAGCTTGGCACGTTGACCCTTCATCCACGCTTCCAGGTCAAGGACCAAGGGTTTGCTGCGCTCCTGACGAACGGCCTTGCGGATCTCTGCGCTTTGACCGTTGATCTCGCGCTCGATGTCGAACAGGGCATCGATCCGCTGCACCATATCCAGCGCGATCGGCGATATGACAGCCGGCTTCTTGCCCTGCGCTCTTCGGCGCGCATTCGCCTCGACGTCGGCCATCGCAAAAAAGGGCCGCCTCGCATGGACCCAGCAGGCTGCTTCAGTTATCGGGCCTGGCCGTCGATCCGGAAGATAGAGTTTGGTGTAGCCGGTATAGGCGTCCGCCTGCAGAATGCCGCTATAGCCGGCGAGATGCGCCTGCGGGTGCTCGCCCGCGCGATCGCGGGAATAGTAGAACATCGCCGACGGTGCGGCTGTGCCGCCGAACGGTCGATCGTCGCGCACATAGACCCAACTTCGGGCGATATCGGTCTTTCCTGCCGCCAGGACCGGAACCGTCGTGTCGTCGCCGTGCAACCGCTCTGCCGCAAATGTATGGGCTTCGATCCGTTTGAGGATCGGATCGAGTACGGCACAGCAAGCGCCGATGCTATCGGCCACCGTCGACAGGCTGAGCGGAACGCCTTCGCGTTCGAAGCGCTCGACCTGACGGTTGAGCGGCAGATGCTGGCCGAACTTGTCGAACAGGATCATCGCCAGAAGATTGGGGCCGGCCCATCCGCGCGGGATGGCGTGGAAGGGGGCCGGAGCCTGGCTGATCTTTTCGCAATCGCGGCAGGTGAACTTCTCGCGCACCGTCTGGATCACCTTCCATTGGCGCGGAACGACCTCGAGGGTCTCGGTAATGTCCTCACCCAGCTTGCGCAGCCGGTCGCCGCCACAGCACTGGCAGCTCATGGGACCGGGCACGACGACGCGTTCGCGCGGAAGATGCTCGGGGAAAGCCTTCTTCGCCGGCCGGCTGCGGGTAAAGCCGGCGACATTGACGGTGGCCGCCACCGCCAATTCGGCAGCGAGCTCGTCCTCGGTCGCCGCCATCTCCAACTCTGCCAGCTGGAACTCCATCTGGTCGATCAGCCGGGCACGACGCTCCGCCTTCGGGCCATAAAGCTGCCGCTCGAGCTTTTCGATGCGCAACTTTTGTCGGGCAATGACGGCAAGATCGTCGGACGCCTTGGCCTTGGCAACGGCAAGTTCAGCCTCGATCTGGGCGCCCTTGGCGCGTGCCGCGATGAGCTCTGCCCGTAGGGCAGCAACATCGTCGGGAAGCAGATCAGGGCTGTTTTCCATGTCCGAAGTGAATCACAGAAGCCCTGATTTGCCTAGTGTTTCAAAGGACTTGTCCCGGAATATTCGCCTTCAGATGGCTCACCCCGCGCTGGTCGGACGCCAGCTCTGCTGCGGGTTTCGCCAATCGATCCCTTCCAGCAGATAGGACATCTGACCGGCGGTCAGCGCGATCGCGCCACCCTCCGTCGCCGGCCAGATGAAGCGGCCGCGCTCGAGCCGTTTCGCATATAGCGATAGGCCGATCCCATCATGCCAAAGAGCTTTTATCAGTCGGCCGCTGCGCCCCCGAAAGACGAAGACGTCGCCCCTAAACGGATCGCGACCGAGGCCTTCCTGCACCAGCAGCGCCAGACCCTGCATGCCCTTGCGCATGTCGCAGTGACCGCTCGCGATCCACACCCGCACCCCGGAACTGATCGGGATCATTGGAGCGCTCGCATAATTGCGGCTGCCAGGTCGCATGGCGCTGCTGAGCCAATTCTCACCTTCACGCCGTTCGGGAAGTCCACGGTCATGGCCAGTTCCACCGCATCACTGCTGGCGAAGCCAACAAGCTTGGCTTGGACAAAGGCGGGCTCGGCCTGCTGGACCAAAGCTTGCCGCCGCCACGTGTAGAGCAGGCCGGTCGAAACCTCGAAGCGGCGCGCAACTTCGGAAACCACCGCGCCCGGCGCGAAGGCCTCCGCCAGTATCTGCGCGCGATCTTCCAACGACCATCGCCGGCGCCGCTCTGGCCCCGTCAGCAAAACTGCATGTCCCATGAATTGCTCAGTGCGCTCTTAAGTCCACTCTTAAGAGCGCAGACTCACGGGAGACGCGGAACTTCGCAAGACGGTCCCCGCCGGAGGGATACTGAACGCGTTCGATCGCTCGTGGTTCAGATCAGTGGATGGTGACGAGCGTCGAGCGACGCCGTATATAGGGATGCTTGTGAGCCAGTTTTCTCGCCATTTGCGGCGCCTCTGGCGCTACTCTGAGGTGGATCCTCAAGATCGAGCCCGCCCCGAGCAATGTCCGAGTCCCGCAAGCGTAGCAAGCTAGAATGACTGGTGCTGCCAGTGAACGGCCACGGGACGAATGAACCCTTTCGGTCCTTGATTTCTCTCTGGCGTTAATCAATACTAATCATTGTGATTGCGAAAGAATCGGTGGAGCCAAAACATGGAAACGAAGGTACTGACAGCGCACGTGCCGCTGCCGCTCGCCGAGAAAGTCGATCAAATCGCGGCTCGACTTGAGCGTTCGCGCGGTTGGATCGTGAAGCAAGCGTTGGCGGCCTGGATCGACCAGGAAGAGGAACGCCGGCGTTTGACTCTGGAGGCGCTCGCTGACGTGGACAGCGGCCGGGTAATCCACCACCAGTCCGTGCAGGCGTGGGCCGACAGTCTCGACAGCGATAACCCGCGACCGCTACCGATATCATGAAGCTTGAGTGGACGAGTAAAGCGGTGTCCGATATCGGGCGCCTCTACGATTTCCTGGCGCCAGTAAATCGGCAAGCTGCTGTCCGAACCGTCCAATCATTGACAAGCGCTCCAACCCGCCTGCTTGAACAACCGCGGATCGGCGAGCGCCTGGACGAGTTCGATCCCCGGGAGGTCCGCCGAATCCTCATTGGCCATTACGAAATGCGCTATGAGATCAGGCAGTCGACGATCTACGTGCTGCGGCTTTGGCATACGCGTGAAGAGCGATAACACGGTGCTGCTCGGATCTTAATCGTCTCGTCTGTGCGGGTAGTGGCGTATGGTGATCGGCAGCACCGGCACCGCCGTTGTTCCGTCCTCGAGTTTCGCAGCGCCAGCATGAGGCAGGGGGTGGTCCTTAAGCACCGCGATGACCGCGTATCGGCCGGCCTCATTTGCATGCACCGCCCAGTCGCCGCCGATCGCGGCGAGTGTTGCAACCCCACGAATGTCACAATCTTGCCGTTGAGCATCGGAAGAATGCTGCTCGTGAACGGCTGCCCGGCGCGAGAAAAGACGAAAGGCAAGACCGGAAGGATGCAGGAGCTTACTATGGTTAGCACACCTGCAATATAAGTATTACGTGAAAAGGATCATCATCGTCCCTCTGCAGTGGACCCGCGCCTCGCTCCCATTTTATTTGTCACGTCCCGGATGAACGCCGGACAATCGATCGTAGTCCAATTCAAGGTGTTTGATGGTGGACGACACCTAATAACTCGTCGGACACACTTTCAAGCCTTGGACCGGCTAACAATAGCAGATTCAACCTTGCAATTCCGGAATCACACTCCATAAATGCAAGGATGATTGAGCGCCATATAACCACCACGCTGACAGAACTTGTCGAGGCAAACAAACCCCGCCGTCGCGCTTATCGGGCCGCGACAGGTGGGGAAAACGACTCTTGCACTCGCTATCGCTGAGCGGCGTCCCTCGGTCTACCTCGATCTCGAGTCCGATGCTGATCGCGCCAAGCTCAGTGAACCGGAGCTTTACCTCGAGCAACACGGGGATAAGCTCGTCATCGTCGATGAAGTCCATCGCCTCCCGAACCTCTTTCAAAACCTGCGTGGACTGATCGATCGCGCGCGGCGATCGGGTAGAAGGACCGGACAGTTCCTCTTGCTTGGATCGGCCTCCGTCGACCTGCTGAAACAATCCGGGGAAACCCTTGCGGGCCGCATCGCCTATCTGAAGATGCACCCAATCGACGGTCTCGAGGTCGCCGATAAAGATATCATCCCTCTCTGGGTACGAGGCGGGTTTCCAGACAGCTTCCTTGCCGCCAATGACCGGTTAAGCCAGCGCTGGAGGCAGGACTTCATCCGAACATACCTTGAGCGGGACATCCCGCAGTTCGGCCCCCGCATTCCAGCCGAGACGCTCAGGCGCTTCTGGACGATGCTCGCCCATCATCAAGCGGGACTTCTCAACGCCGCAGAATTTGCTCGCTCTCTCGGTGTCGACGGTAAGACTGTAGCGACTTACCTCGACCTGCTCGTTGAGCTTCTATTTGTTCGGCGCCTGGAGCCCTGGCATTCGAATGCAGGCAAGCGCCTGGTTAAGTCACCACGCGTTTACGTTCGCGATAGCGGGATAACTCACACCCTTCTGGGGCTGGCAACTCTTGAGCAGGTCCTTGGTCACCCCGTCGCCGGCGCAAGCTGGGAAGGTTTCGTTATCGAGACATTATCCGCTGCGGCGCCCTATGCGAGTCACCTGAGCTTCTATCGGACAGCGGCGGGAGCCGAAATCGATCTACTCATAACGCCCCCTGGGGCTCGCCCTTCAGCAATTGAGATCAAACGCAGCCTCGCTCCGAAAGTGGGAAAGGGGTTTTACCTTGCCTGCGAAGCGATTGACCCTGAAAAACGCCTCGTCGTTTATCCAGGTTCGGAAATATTTCCTCTAAGGGACGGTGTCGAGGCAATGCCTCTTTCGGCGGCTGGAAAGCTCCTGCGTGATCTTGCCTGAATCTTTGAGACATCCACCCGACGTTCGGAATGCTGGTGCGCGGCACCTTTGCACCGGTGATGCTATACCGGGCTGAACCCTGCGAAGGGGCTCCCTTTGCAAAAGACCGCAACCTCTCGATCGACAGACGCTCGACATTCGACAAGACCGGCCTGGCGATCTTCTTTGCCTTACGCTGCACAGGACGTTGAAGTCCGATTTCTTGAGCGACGAACCGGCTTGAATTCGCTAGGCGCTCGACAGAGCCGAGCGGTGGACGGATTTCCTTGAAGATTCCAACCGTACGGCGAGCCCAATTGCGATCTCGGCATCGCGACCGACAATGCCACCGTTATGAATGCCCACCAAAAAAAGAGCGTACCAGGCGCAGGCGCTTTAGCGCCGAAGCCCGTTCGCGCGCAGCTTGACCGGTTAAGAGGGCAGCCGCAGGAGGGTTAGCGTGAGCGCCGCCCGAAGGGCGGAACCCGGGACCGACTGCCCCCGGCAAGCTGCTCCGTTTAGAAGAACCCATCAGCAGGCACAACGTCCGTGCTTCAGCCTTCCGTAAGACTCCTGGATCCTGCCCGCGCGTGGCGGCATCCGGGGCGCCGTACGTTCGCCGGTCTGGATGAACGCCTCCCGCCGGTATTCCAGGGTGAAGGGCCAGTCTGCCGAGCTTCTGCAGCCCGCTCTCGAAATCCGAGTCCTTGCCGTGTCCCAGACTTCCCCGCTCGGCGTGCTAGTGCTGACGTTGACGCTGGTCGTGTGGCCCTCGCCTTCGATTTCGGAGTGGTTCGCTGGTTGGCTAAGAAACGGCGCCCGAGGCAAAGCACTCGAAAATTGGGACAGCAGCTTTTTCGCCAGATACGGTCGCCACGGGATCCGGATACCTTCAAAGTTATCATTTCTCTTCCGGGAGCGTCTGCCAAGGGTCGACGCGGCTCGGCGTCTGACCAGATTCCAAGCGTCATCTACACACAATCTTCGCGCGGACGAGGCGGCCCGATGAAACACAGCCGGCGGTGGCGCCGCAAAAGGTTTCCGAGCCCCAAAAGTCTCCCGATTTGTAAACTATCGATGACGAGCTAGCCAAATTAGAACGTCGAGTAGGTCGGGACGCTTACGAAAATGGACATCTCGTGGGACTATATCCACACTCACCTCGATTGGCTTGGCCATGTGGTCGAGGGGTTCGGGATCGCCGCCGTAGTCGCCGTGTTGTTCCTTATGATTGCTCCCAGGGCATTTGCAATTATTTTAGATCTCGCATTCGCAGCCGGGCACTTCCACGGTCGCGAGAAGCGTGACTTTGAGATCACCGCAAACCTGCCGCCTCCGGATCTCGAAGGTTATGAAATGTGGAGGTGGACCTGGGACCAGAGCACCGATTTCTGACCGGTCGCCCTGGTGCTTGGCTGCTTTATCGTATTCCTTGCGACGAGAGCGAGATCGTAGGAAGCGCTTGAGCCAATGGTTCCACAGCGAAAGCGAGACTCCGCGCCAAGAGTCACGACTTTCCTTATTCCTCGTCTCGAACCGGCCGGCGCTGAAAATTGCATACGCCCGAATGGCGCCATTCCGGGCCGGATCGCCGGCCTTGCCAAGCACCAACGCGCCGCCGGCTGCCTTCACTTCGGGCTCAAGGAACCAGGGAAGCGAAACAACGGCTTTCTTTCCGAATATGAACGGCGGCAGGCTCAGCGCCGACGGCGTGGAGGCGCTGTTGAACAAGTATGTCGCCGAAGCGCGCGGGCACTGCATCCCCTTCGCTCAAAGCGGGTATGGCCGGCGACGGCGGCGAAGGTGGAGCGGCTCGGCATTCTGACCGGGCCTGAAGGCGAAATCGCTGGCGTTCCGACAGCAGCATTTCGGCAGGGATGATAGCTTCATTCTCCCTGTATCCGTCTTGCGGCCTCGATGCCCCCGGCTCTACTGCTGCAATGTCTTTGCGGCAGTTGAAGACGATCTGATTGCGGCCCGCCTTGATCTTCGGCATGCGTTTAGGTGTGATGAACTGGAACCACGGCTTAGTGCGTGGCGCCGTGGAGCTTCGCCGCCTCGGTAAGCCGACATAGTTGGCACATGACCGGAAATCCAATATGACTGTGACGGCCCGGGCACCCTGTCGTTGGCCCCGTGCCGCGCCAGGACGAGGAAACGCCCTTGTGGCCCTCCCCCCGCGCTCTCCTCCCGCCCGCTCGTAGCAGTTTTCAACCGATAACCTCGACAATCTCGTAGCTCTTCACAAATGCACCTACACCGTCATTTAGAAGCGCCAGGATGCTTTCCGTGGAGATGGGGAGGGTTTCGATCTTCTCAAGCTGCATCGGCAGCCACTCGTCATCCTCGCTCTCGACATCTCCGCGCAGCTCACAAAGCGCCTCACGTGCGCCGTCTTCGTCGCAAAAGAAAAAGTCGGGAATACCTGTGTAGGCCCACCGATCGTCACGGCCTTCGTCGACACGTGCGTAAGTGTAGAAGGTGAGCGACTCGCCTTGGCACATACCTTACCTCCAAGCGTTTTGCGGGACTTTTCGTAGCTGTTGCACTGGACATGGTCTGCATTCCACCCAGCCCCCACTCGCAAAAGTGGTCGCTCCCGGTCAATTGTAGGATTCAACAATGCCTGTGATAGGCATTAGCGTCCCTGCCCCCCCGGGGGCAAGGTGCAGGAATATTGGCCCTGGCACTGATTTACCTTGTGACTATTCAGTTTCTCGGCCACTAGAGCACGTCCAAGGCTCGCGGCGTAGTCGCCCGGAACGCCCCGCCTGACCGCGTCATGCCTGACCTTCTCGCCGAGACCGAGGTCAGCTTCATGGGCCCAGCCATACGACGTGTTGTGAACGCGCACGCCGCCTGCCACATAGGTGTGCACGTCCTCGACCTCGAAATTGTAGGTCTGCCAACCATCGACCTCGACAGGCTGAAGTGCCGCGCCACCAGCACTCATGCCCGCGACAACCGCCCGCGCGAAAAGATCCACCGTTTCTGCGGAGTAGACGATTCTTTCGACCGCGACTTCGGTCAAAGCACCCGTCGGCGTCATCACCCGTCGCACGCGCACCACCATCTCGCTGATCGGTGGGAAGCTCCCGAACTGGTCTAGGAAGTGGTGGCTTGGCGTGCAAATCAACTCTCGGGCTTCCCCGTCGACGGCTTTCGACGGGGTTCACGGACATGCGCTGCGGGTTTCCCTCCTGGCGCTCACATGAGGAGTTTGAGGTCAAGACAGCATGATCCCCTGTCAGGGCATCTCTTCGTCTTCAATCCAGTCGGCGATCTTCGGCAACATCCTTGCACCGCTCGGCTATCGCCCGCTGGAGGTCAACGGGGCAGCGCACCGCTTCGATGGCGCTCGCGAATTCTGCCATGAATCCGGCCCCCTGCCGTCTTGAAGATGCGCCCCCGGTGTGTTTCGGCCGCTGCCCGGACGACTTCGCGCAGCAGTCCCTGCAGCCGCTGGTGGGTGCCCTCCTCATCGCGCTCCATCAAGCGACTGTAGCCGGCGACAACAGCCGCAAGGATGACTGCCAGCTTCCTTTGAGGTGCGGCAGATACCAGGGTTGGTTCGTCGTCGTCCGGCATTGGAGGAGGTTACGCCGCGCCAGTTCTGCCTTCAAGCAAAGAAGAAGCTCCCCAAGGCGACAAGAAACGTCCATGCCGCTATGGGGAGTCGGGCCGTTTGACAGTCGCCTCGTGCCTTCGCGTCAGGCCAACTCCTGATGGCGGGCAGCGCCTCTATCGGCACGCGTTGCCTACCCAAAATCGGGGAGCTGTGCTATTTTTCATCAGAAACGACCAAGGCGGAGCCATGCGCCGATTGCTTGCATCGGTAGCGTTGTTTTTCGCCGCGACAATGGCGGCCGCGGGTGATCCCTTGTTCGATGCAGTTGCGGCCGGAGATGCCGCCGCCGTCGAGCGGGTCCTTGCCGCGGGTGCCATTGTGGACAGCCGGGCACGCGACCAGGCAACGCCTCTCATCAACGCCGCCCTGGCAGGCCAGCTCGCCATAGCCGAATTGCTGATCGGCAAAGATGCCGACGTCATGGCGCGCAACGCCGGCGGCTTTACACCAGTTCATGCCGCGGCCTTTTCCGGCAGCTTGCCGATTATCAAGCTGCTGCTCGACCACGGAGCGGCGCTTGACGACGCGGCCAACAAGGCGGGTGTGACGCCGCTGATGGTAGCCGGTGAGGAAAACCACGTTGCCCTCGCGCAGTTTCTGCTCGCCAAAGGGGCCGATGTCGGTCACGCCGAGGTTCACGGCTACACGCCAATCACACGGGCATTCTGGAAGGGCAATACGGACATTGTCCGGATGTTCAAGCGGCACGGTGCGACCTGCCCTCCGGCCAGCCTCCTCGGCGAGGGAGATTACGCAAAATGCATGGAACTCCACGATTGAACAGGAGGCACGGATGGATGCGGTGACCAGAATCGGTGCACGAGGGACAGGTCGCTATGTGGCGGCGTTCGTCCTGGTTGTGGCAGCGGCTGGCGGCGGGTCGCCGGCTCTCGCCGACGACTCGGTAAACACGGGTTACTTCGGCGGCGTGGCGATCATGGGATACGACACAGTCGCCTACTTCACCGAAGGCAAAGCGACGAAGGGATCAGAGAAATTTTCCTACGAATGGCTGGGTACGCCGTGGCATTTCGCCAATGCCAAACACCGCGAAATGTTCATCAGCGAGCCGACCAAATACGCGCCTCAGTACGGCGGCTACTGCGCGGGCGAGGTCGCCTTCGGCTCAGTTACGGTGAACATCGATCCGGAGGCATTCAAGATCATCGACGGCAAGCTTTACCTGATCTACGACAAGAAGCATGCGGAGGGGTTCGCCGCCGACACGGAGGACGTCGTGGCAAAGGCAGACGGCAACTGGCCGAAGGTCGCGGCCGACCTCGAAATGGATCAGTATCACTGACGGAAGATCGGCCGTCACCTATTTCGCGGGCGAGAAATAGAAGACCTTGGTAGAGTTCACATAGGCAAAGATGGTCTCGTCGGGCGAGTTGGCACGTCTGTAGACTGGACCGCAATCTGCTTGACCGAATGCATTCTCGCTTTGCTCGCAGAGCATGTCTCCTTTGATGGAAACCGTTTCGGTCATCAACTGCGTCGCCGAGCGGAATGCCGCGCTGCCATTGAGGCCGATTTGCATGAGTGCCGGGCTTCCCGAGGGCTCGGTCTTACCCCGCAGCAGTTTGCCTATGACGGTGCTTGCGATTTCGTCCCCGTTCAGCCGCTCACGCTCGTCGCCTTTGAAGCCGAATGGCCACTCTGGCAGGCCGGCCTCGCGCAAGCCTTCGAGGATAAACGCAAGGTCCTGCTTGCGGAAGTGGGCGTGGCTGAGCCGCCAGCCTGCTAGACAATCGCGCCCGTCCTGAAGGCGGATTCCATCTGCGACAGCCGCGCGGGCGTCATCAAGGCGGCCGGCACGGACATAGGCCATGGCGAGAGGGGTAACGAACTCGCCGTTCCCCGGCGAACCATCTCGGGCACGTTCGAAATTGTCGATGGCCTTCGCGTAATCGCGCTGCAGATAAAAGACCAGGCCAGCAGTGTATCTGCCGATGGCGGAGAGGTTCGGATCGTGCTTGAGCGCCGTCGCTACGGCCGCAGCGGCTTCGGCATGATTACCGGAGACCAGTTGAACGTATGCGAAGGCCATATGAGCGTCTGCATCGGCAGGTCCAAGAGACACGGCCTTCCGCGCCGAGGTGATCGCCTGCTCGTGACGGCGCTCCACGACCTGCATTACGGCGAGAACGGCGTACGGCGATGAAAGCTCGGGGTCGAGGGCCAGCGCGCGACTTGCCTTGTCGTAGGCCCTTTTTCGCGCCAACGCGCTCTGGAGAACGTCGTCGTAGGCGCTTCGCCAGACATAGGCGGTAGCGTGCGCGTCGGCGGCGAAGGCCTCGGCAAAACCGGGGTCGAGCGTCTCCGCCTTGTCAAAGAGCGCCAGTGCCTCCAGCATCCGGGAACGGCGACCAGTCCGCGTCTCCTGCGCGGCCCGCAGGTAGTAGTCGTACGCTTCGAGATTGGCGGTCGGCGGCCGAGCGATCCGCTCGGCCTCGGACGGAGTCAGCTTCAGGCCGAGCGCTTCGGCGATCTGCCTGCTGAGCTCGTCCTGCACGGCAAACACATCCGCCCCGCCACGGCCGAACCGGTTGGCCCACAGATGGTCGCCGCTTGCCGCATCGATCAGTTGCGCGTTGACGCGGATTTGATCGCCGGTCCGCTGCACGCTGCCCTCAACGACAAAGCGCACACCGAGATCGCGTTCGATGTCTGCCAAAACGACGGGCTTGCCTTTGTAGGCAAAGACCGAATTGCGGGAGACGACGTCAAGGTCCGAAAGCCTGGCGAGATCGGTGATCAGGTTGTCGGTGATGCCATCGGTGAAATAGTCCTGGTCGGGGTCGCCACTCAAATTGAGGAATGGAAGCACCGCGATGGATGGACGTTGCGGCGCAAACGGCCATTGCCATGCGAAGGCAATCGCCGTGAGCGCGATCAGCAGCGTTGCGCCCGTTGCCAAAATCAAAGCCCGTTGGCCGGGCCGGCGGGTCGCGGCGACCACCTTCCCCGCCTTGGAGGGGTCGAGCAGAACGCGGTACATGCGAACCGGGTCGGTTATGTTCTTCAGGTGCTGCTCACCGAGAGCCAAGAAGCCGACATCGGCCTTGTGCACGGTTTGGTCGAACGCTGTGCCGGAGATGCAAATGCCGCCGGGTTCGGCCAGTCCCTCCAGTCGCGCGGCTATGTTGACGCCGTCGCCGTAGATATCATCGCCTTCGACAATGACGTCGCCGAGGTTGATGCCGATGCGAAACTGAATTCGCTGGTTCTCGGAGACGCCCTGATCGCGGCTGGCCATTTTCCGCTGGATCACGGCGGCACACTGGACCGCGTCGACAACGCTCGCGAACTCGACGAGCGCACCATCGCCCATGAGCTTGATGATGCGACCATGGAATTCCGCTATAGCGGGATCGACCAGTTCCCGGCGGCAGGCTTTCAGCCGGGCGAGCGTGCCGACCTCATCCTCTCCCATGAGGCGGCTATAGCCGACTACATCGGCAGAAAGGATCGCGGTGAGCCGCCTTTCCATTTCCCTATCCACCCTTCCGATGGCCAGCTTTATCCTACCACTTCGAGGGCGCGCGGGCATCGCAACCGATGCCTCGACACCGCATCTCTGGATTGATTTTGGCAAAGTCGAGAGATGGGGCGATCACTTGCGAAACACGCGGCCCCGCCTGCCGCGAGATGAGGCTCTAATTTAGCAATCGAAGGTATTGGGATAGAATGCCGACGGAATGACTTTGTCCATTCGGAAGGCAAAATGGAGCGTAGGCTTGCCGCCGTGATGATTGCCGACGTGTGCAGCTATGGACTACTCAGCCAAGCCGACGAGGAAGGCACCTGCGCGCGCTTTCAGGCCCATTTACACGAACTGTTCGAACAAAGGATCGCCGCGCATCGTCGACGGTTGATCAAGACCATGGGCGACGGCTTACTAGTCGCGTTTCACAGTGTTGTAGAGGCGGTCCGTTGTCCGAGAACCGCCGGGCGGATGAACACCGTCTAGAATTTCGTATCGGCATCAATCTCGGCGACGTGATCGTCGAGGGGGACGACATCGAGGGCGATGGCGTCAACATCGACGAGCGCCTGCAGAGCTTGGCCGAACCCGGCGGGATGGTCATCTCAGGCACGGCTTACGATCATGTCGAGAAACACCTCGATGTCGGTTTTATCTTTCTCGGCGAACAGCGCATGATCGCCGCGTACTGCGTTATTTTTGATAGCATAATCGACCAAGTTCGCGCTACTGGACGACGTCGTCTAGTAGAATTCCTGAAGCTTCCAAGGCTTCTGAGCCGGAGCGCGTATGTAAAGCAACCATCCGGCTACACACCAAAGAGGCGGCGATCCCAATAGACCGGCTGATGAAGGCTGGCCTGGATCTCGGGGAACGCTGGATGAGCCGGATTGATCAGGACGTTCCTGTCGAGACGCGCGACGACGCTCGGGACCAGCAAAATAGCGCTTCGTTTCTCGAGGCACCATTGCTCGCCGAACCTCTTGCTCACCGTCGGCGGCATCCGATCCCAGCCTGGGAGAACAGGCGGCGAAAAGACCTCATAGCTCAGCCCACGTGGAAACGCGATCTCGACATAGTGCCGGTTAGGCGGCAATCGTCCGCTGCCATGAACCAGTTTTTCTAGCACAGCGGTCGAATAGTGTTCACTGCTATAGATGATCGGACTTATCGACGTGTTCCAGCGACCTGGTGCAATTGTCGATCCGGTCCCGTCGAATATCGGATAGGCGCCGTTCGGGTCGCCTATTCGATAAGCCGACAGCGTGCGGTCAAGTATTTGGGCCGTCACGCAGCGCTGCCGTATTTCAGGCTGGCGAGAATTTCCAAGACCAGTTCAGCACCGATTTCGCTCTGAATGACCACATCGATCGGACGTTTGTCCTCGAGCATCGGATGCG
This sequence comes from Sinorhizobium fredii NGR234, assembly GCF_000018545.1. NCBI lineage: Bacteria > Pseudomonadati > Pseudomonadota > Alphaproteobacteria > Hyphomicrobiales > Rhizobiaceae > Ensifer > Ensifer fredii. The sequence goes on along the minus strand of NC_012586.1, from coordinate 948,344 downwards.
ACCGAAACAGGAATTCGCGGGCCTCGTCCTCGCTCTGCCAAACATCCAGGGCCAGATTCCAGACTCTCGCGACACGCGCAATGCGCATCCCCTCCTCGGGCGAGAGGCGAAGCGCTGCCTTTCGCCGTTCATATGTAGCCTTGGGTACAAGGCGATACTTGAACTGGCTGTCATGTGGCGCGAGAAGGTGAACCACACGCTCCAACGCCGCAATCGGGAGCCCGCCCTCGATGCGGCTAATTAGCCCAAGCGGTGACCGTGCGGCTGTCTCCTTGGCCGGCAGTCCGAGGACATCGGCAACATGCTCAAACGCCAACATCGTTTCTCAGTTCCGATTGAGGCGAAATATAGCCTCACATGAGGAGCAGCGCAAGACCGCGATGTTGGCGCGTGCGAGGGAGCGGCGCAAACATACGCCACTGGCAGCCCGTCGAGGAGTCGCAGCCGCCAAGTGCGACGTTCCTTATCAGTCCCTTATCAAGACATGGCTGTCCGAAAAGGTCGACGCCGCTCGAACGAAGCGCTGACCCCGTGGAAACAACTGGCGACGTCTGTCGTTATCGCCTCGATTTCCCACAGCACTCACAGAATAACCCAGAAGCTCCTTCTTCAGTGTGACCAGGCTTGCCTGAAGCTCATTCCTCCCGCATTGTCCGAGCGCTCTGATCAGCGAGCGGCTTGACAAGATAGGAGAGCGCCGTGCGCTCGCCGGCCTGGATGAACGCCTCGACCTGCAATCCGGCATGAAGAATGAGACCGGCTAACTTCTGCAGTGCAGGCTCTCGATCACACTCTTGCTTTCGGATCGCAGGGCGCCATCGGAAACCCACATGCGGCCGACAGTTTTGCCGATGTTTGCCTCCGACGTCGATTGGAATACCTCGCAAGCTCAAAACCCAATGAAAACAGACAGTAGACGATGAGTCATGTTTGCCCTATCGGTTGAGTATGAGATCGAGCCTCGAACATTTGCCGGAGAAGAAGCAGCGCGAGCTTTCCCGCGTCGTCGAGATCATCCATGAGGAGTTTTCCGACGCGCTCGAGGGAACCTCGGCCGCCTTCAAAAAGCGCGGGCGGATCCTGAAGATCATCCTGTTCGGTTCCTATGCCCGCGGCACCTTCGTCGACGAGCCGCACACGATGAAGGGTTACCGCTCCGACTACGACATCCTCGTCATCGTCAATTCGAAGAAACTCGCCGAACCGGAATACTGGGACAAGGCGACCGACCGACTGATGTGGGACAAGGCGATCTCGACGCCGGTCAGCCCTATCGTTCATGGCGCCCGCGAGGTAAATAACTTCCTGGCCGACGGACAATATTTCTTCGTCGACATCGTGCGCGAAGGCATCGTGCTTTACGAACTCGACGACCGACCGCTGGCAGAACCGAAGCGGTTGTCTCCCGCCGATGCGCTTCGAGTAGTAAGCGAGCATCTCGACAACAAATTTCCGTCGGCGCTCAGTTTTCTCGATACAGCGCAATATCTTTTCAGGAAGGGTCAACTCAAACATTCGGCATTTGAACTGCACCAGTCGATAGAGACCGCCTATTCGTGCCTGCTGCTTACGCTTTCCAACTACAGTCCACCTTCGCACAATTTGAAGTTCTTGCGGGGGCTTGCCGAAGACCGGGACCGCCGGCTCGTCGACGCATGGCCGCGCGACCAGCATCGCTTCACGGCCTGGTACAACATTCTCAACGAGGCCTATGTGAAGGCGCGCTACTCGAAGCACTTCGAAATCACGGACGAAGCGCTTGCTTGGCTGCTCGAGCAGACAGAACATCTGCACCGAATGGTCATGCTGATCTGCAAAGAGCGATTGGCAGAGTTGGAGCGGGCGACGCGCGACGGCAGTTGACAATCCGGGTGAGAGGAAGCGCCTGGATGTCGCTAGAGACTGGCAGATAAGTGGCGAAAGATGTACATGCAGCGCGACCATCATATTCCCGCAGCTTGTGCAAGAGATGAACACAGATACGGTAGAAGCCAAGAGAGAGTCGGACAAAACCGTTCGCGTCGGTACGGCGGGGCGGATTTCGACATTTGCCGTCCACGTGACCGAGTGGAAGAGGGCCTTTCTCGAGCGCTCGTTTCCCGACCGACGCTTTCATTTTCTGCCGAAGGACCCGAGTGGGCGGGATTTGGAGAGGATCTGGAAGCGTCGCATTCTCGCGGTGGGGCCATGCGAACTCTTCGTGTGGGGCGCCGCCTTGCCGCCGGCGCTCGCCGAAATTGCCACGGCGCAAAACATCCCCGTCTGGTTCGTGGAAGACGGCTTCCTTCGCTCGGCACGCCCGAGCGCCAGCCACACGCCGCCGCTTTCGCTGACGCTCGACAACAGGACGCCCTATTGCCGCCGGCCGTCCGATCTCGAAGTGCTGCTCTCGACCCATGACTTCGAGGCGGACGCGGCGTTGATAGACGCGCCCGAGCGGGCATCTCGCTTCTTCTGGAAGCGGCATTAGCAAATACAATGGCGGCCTTCAGCGCGCAGCTGAGGAAGTCTATGGAGCAAAGACGCGCAAGCGCGTGCTGGTCGTCGGCCAGGTCGAGGGCGATGCCTCGATCCGCTATGGCTGCCCAAGCGCGGTGACCAACAACGACCTCGTGCGCCTTGCCGCATCGGAGCAACCGGAGGCCCAGATTCTCTACAGGCCGCACCCGGATGTGTTGAGCCGTGTTCGGCCGGCGCGCTCCGACCCGGCCGAAGTGGCGCATTTCTGCGAACTCATAACCGAAAACCTGCCGCTCGCCGAAGCGCTGCGGACGGTCGATCATGTCTATACGATCACATCGCTGGCCGGCCTCGAGGCGCTGATGCGCGGCATCCGCGTGACGACGGCCGGTTCGCCCTTCTATGCCGGGTGGGGGCTGACCAGTGACCGGCAGCCGAATCCGCGCCGCGGCAGGAAGCTTTCGCTGGAGGCGCTTTTCGCCGGCGCCTATCTCCTCTATCCTTACTACTTCGACCCCGTCACCGGAGAGCAAACGCCATTCGAAGCGACCGTCGCCGCGATCAAGCGGCAACTCGAAGAGCCCGAAGCCCAACACCCTTCCCGCCCGGCCTGGCGTCCGTTGGGTCCTTACGGCGTGCTCGGCTGGCGACATTTGCTGACCGCAATCGTCGCGCCGGCCATCCGCCATGCGGGCAACGACCGCGACGTCGAAGATTTCCAGTCCGACCCCATCGGCTTCTTCCGCGGCCTTTCCGACCGGCGGCTGAGGCTGATCGGACGCATCGTCTATCCGTCCGGGTGAAGCCGTGAGCCATCTCGCCACCCATCTCCGCGTCGTCGGCGCTCTTCTCGTCCGGGAAATGGGGACGCGTTTCGGCTCGAAGCCCGGCGGCTATGTCTGGGCACTGCTCGACCCAGCCGCCCATATCCTGCTGATGACGGTGATCTTCCAGGCGATCGCCCGGGCGCCGGCGCTCGGCACCAGTTTTGCCCTGTTCTTCGCCACCGGCTATATCGCCTTCCAGTTCTACCAGACGATGTCGAGCTACCTGAACAGCGCGGTGCGCGCCAATAAGGCGCTGCTCAGTTACCCGAATGTCGCACCAATAGATACGGTCGTCGCCCGTTTCGTCCTGCAGGCCGGCACCACCTCGCTCGTCGCCTTCATCGTGCTCGGCACGATCGTCGCAACCATGCGGGTCAAAACCAGCCTACACTGGCCGGCGATCCTCGAGGCAGGGGCGATGGCCTGCCTCTTCGGTCTCGGCGTGGCGATGGTCAATTGCGTGCTGTTCCTCAAATATCCGCTGTACGAGCAGGTCTTCAACATCGTCAACCGGCCGCTTTTCCTGATCTCCGGCGTCTTCTTCCTGCCGGATTCCATCCCCGTCCCCTACCGCGATCTCGTGCTCATGAATCCGCTCGTCCACGTCATCATGGGCTTCCGCAAGGGCTTCTATCCGGAATACCGCGCCATCGGCCTCGACATGACCTATCTTTACGGAATCGCATTTCTGACATTGTTTGCCGGAATGCTTGTGTTCACCCTTTCCCGAAAGACGCTGAGAAACGAATGATCCGGTTCGAGCAGGCGACGAAATATGCCCGCACCAAGGGCATCAAGAAGCCGATCATCGAGGATGCCTCCTTGACCCTTAACCGCGGCAAGAGCGTCGGGCTGCTCGGCCGCAACGGCGCCGGCAAGTCTACGCTGCTTCGACTGATTGCCGGCGCGCTCAAGCTCGACAGCGGCCGGATCATCCGCCTCGGCAAGATCTCCTGGCCGCTCGGCTTCGCCGGCAGCTTTCAGGGTTCGATGACTGGCGAACAGAATGTGCGCTTCGTCGCCCGCATCTACGGCGTCGATACGGAGGAACTCATCGCCTATGTTGAGGATTTCGCCGAACTCGGGCCCTTCTTCAAGGCACCCGTCGGCACCTATTCCTCCGGCATGAAGGCACGGCTTGCCTTCGGCTTGAGCATGGGCGTCAACTTCGACTATTATCTCGTCGACGAAATCACCGCCGTTGGTGACTCAAATTTTAAGAAGAAGTGCCAAGCTGTTTTCCAGACCAAGCTCCAGGACTCCGACGTGATCATGGTCTCGCACAGCACCGGTACGATCCGCGACTACTGCGACTGCGGCGTCGTGCTGGAAAAAGGCAAGCTGACATATTATGAAGACGTCGAGGACGCGATCCGCGCGCACGACAAGAACATGAGGGAAAATTGAATGGCGGCAAGCAAAGACGCGGCAGTGAACAAGCCTGACTCCGTGCAGGCCGCCTACAAGAAGGAGACCGTCAAGGCGGCCGCCAAAAGCAAGGGGATCGCGGTTCTTGAAGGGCTGCTCGGCAAGGAGAGCGCGCCGGTCATTCCGCTTCCGGGGCGCACCAAGCTCGAGCCGGTCAAGAAAGCCGGCTGGCAACCGAAATGGCTGACGAAGCTGCGCTGGCGCCACGCCATCATCGGCGCCTCGTTCCTTGGGCTCGTCGCCGTGCCGGCAACGCTCGCTTCGCTCTACATGGCCTTCATCGCCGCCGATCAATATCACAGCACGACATCCTTCGCCGTGCGCAGCATCGAAGGCGGCGTTTCTGGCGACATCCTGGGCATGTTCACCCAGGCCTCGGGTGGCAGTACGGTTTCCGACAGCTATATTCTCATGGAATATATCCTAAGCGAGCGCATGGCTGGCGACGCCGACCGCAGGTTTAGGCTCGAGGAGGTCTACGCCACTCGCGGGCTCGACTATTTTTATGGCATCGGCTCCGATCTGTCGATCGAGGACAAGCTCGCCTATTGGCAGGACATGGTGAGCGTCAATTTCGACTACGCCTCCGGCATCATGCAGGTGACCGTCAAAGCCTTCGATCCGAAACAGGCGCAGGCAATCGCGCAGTTCATCGTTGACCAGAGCGACAGCCTCGTGAACAGCCTTTCGCTTTCGGCGCGTAACGACGTGCTGAGGGCCGCCCAGGACGAAGTGCTGGCGGGCGAAGCGCGGCTTTCCAAGGCGCGCGCGGCGCTGCGCGACTATCGCGACAAGTCGCAGGAGATCAGCCCCGAGGAAGGGGCAAAGCTAGCCGTGCAGCTAATTGGCGGCCTTGAGGCAGAGCTGACAAAACTCAACGCGGACCTCGCCACCGCGAAGAGCCAGATGAGCGAAGACACGCCGCGCATTCGCGTGCTCAAGACGCGAATCGAAAGCCTGGAGCAACAGCTCAGCGTCGAGCGCCAGCGCCTCGGCACCGGCGAAAGGGAAACGGCTACGAATGATCCCAATTCGCCGGACGTCGCGGGACGCATTGCCGAGTTCGAGGAGCTGGAAACCCAGAGGGAATTCGCCGAACGTGCCTATGCGGCCGCTTTGAGCTCCCTTGAGAAGGCCCGTATCGAGGCGAACAACCGCCAGCGCTATCTAGCCCTGTTCATCGAGCCTACGCTTTCACAGCTGGCGCAGTATCCGCACCGGCTGTTGAGTGCGCTGCTAGTGACCCTAGGGCTATTGTTTGCCTGGGGAATCGGTGTGATGGGGTATTACAACATTCGGGATCGGGCCTAGGCGTATTTGAGCCACAGCCCATTTCCCTGGCCAAGAACTTTGGCGATCGCCGCCGCGTTTTGCCTTAGACAGAAACATCTCCTGCCGCCGGACGGAAAAGTCAAACGGCAGGAGATTTCTCAAAATTCGACCGAATCCTTTGTAACCGGTGTGTTGATCTCGACGTCTCTGTGCAATTTCTTGCCTAGGACCCGATCAAGATATTTTGGCGCTAGCCCGAAGCCGGGCCTCACGCTTCTAACGGCGTCCGCGGTCACGACGTCACCGGCCTTGAGAGCCTTCACGAAATAAAGCGATCGCCGGAATCGGATGTTACCGGTCTCACTCGATTTGCGGCCATAATCGATTTTGCCAAGGGCTTCCCAAGCAGTGCTTGTATCACGGCAAAGCGCTGCCAATTCTTGCGGCTCAAGAGAAAAACTATCATCGGGACCGCCACCGCTCCTGTCGAGAGTAAAATGCTTCTCGATCAACGAGCTTCCTAAGGCCACGCTTGCGATGGCAGTCGTATTGTCCAGCGTATGATCCGAAAGCCCGGTCGCCAATCCGAAGCGCTCGATCATGTCGGGTATCGTGCGCAAATTGTAGTCGCTGGGGGGGGCTGGGTAGCCGCTCACGCAATGAAGAATAGCGAGATCCTTACATCCGCCTTCGCGCGCAGCCTCGATCGCCTCCGCGATTTCCTCGTCATCCGCCATCCCCGTAGAAATGATCATTGGTTTACCGGTGGCAGCGGCATAGCGGATTAGGGGAAGATCCACTGCCTCAAAGGACGCGATTTTGTAAGCAGGAGCATTCAGATCTTCCAGAAGGTCAATCGCGGTGGTGTCGAAGGGGGAACTGAAGATCGTGATGCCAATTTTGCGGGCGTGTTCGAAAAGCGCCGTGTGCCATTCCCACGGCATATAGGCCTCACTGTAGAGCTGATAGAGCGTCTTTCCGCCCCAAAGCCCACTCTCGATGCGGAAGTCTTCCCCGTCACTGTCCAAAGTTATCGTGTCCGGCCGGTAAGTCTGGAGCTTGACGGCATCGGCTCCCGCCTCCTTCGCTCGATCGATGAGCGACAGCGCGGTCTCAATTCGACCGTTATGGTTGGCAGACATCTCGGCAATGACGTACGGCGGGAAACCCGGGCCAATCTGTCTTCCAGCGATGGTCAAAACTCTGCTCAATTTACCCTCCTCGTAGATGGTGGGACGCAAGTGTATGGCCGCGCTTTGTCACTCGCCAGGCCGCCACGTCGATATATGTTTGTAAAACTGTCCGTTGCGTGTACCCGCCATCCCTTCCCGGGCGAAGGTGACGATGTGCACTGTTCGTCGTTTCATGAACCTCGGATTAGACACTACGACGGAGGCCGTCCGCAATCCTTCGCGCCACCTCCAAACCTCCCTCACCGTCGCAGATAGCTGCCGCTCGCTCGGACATCGCGGCCAGTGCCAATTTGTCGAAGATAAGGCTTTCAATAAGGCTCTCGAGAGTCGAATCGAAATCAGCTCCGAGCTCAACCGCCTGTGCCGCACCCTCAACAGTTAGTTTCTGCGCAACTTCACGCTGATTCTCGGCGAGAACCATCAGGATGGTCGGCACACCGAGCGCACACCGCTCCCAGGACGTACCTCCGGCAGCACCGATGGCGAGGTCGGCTTCCGACATCAAACTCGCCATATCGTCAACGTTGGACAGCACGCGTGTTTTCCACCGCATCTGAGCGGCGCTTTCGCGCACGGAGCTGAGCCAAGGAGCATGCTGCCCCATCACAACAGTCACTTCAGCATCATTCGGGAGTTCGCATCTTTCGAGAGTATGCAGCACCCGTTCGGTAACATTGTCTTTGTCTACGCCTCCAAGCGTCACCAACAGGCGACGGGGGGCGGCGTGCCGACGCCGGAGAAGGCTATGGGGCCGCTCGCGTGCAAATTGTGGCCGAAGAAGCGCAAATCGTGCCCCCACCAGCATCTGACAAGGGGCCGGAACGAGCAGTCGATAGTCGCCCACAGTTCTGCCGACGTTCTGATCAAGCAGCAGATCACAGTCATGCTCGCGATCTGCCAGGTCATCTACCACCATCAGGTATCCGCAGGACGGGCGCAGAAACTGCTGCCAGCGGATATCGAGCGCGTAGTGATCGACGATCAACCAGCTCGGAGAAGCATCGGCGATCGCCATCATTGTTTGGCGTGCATCCGTCTTCCAGTCGACACCCAGCCAATGGGAATGCGCGAGATCCCGGTCGCCAGCTTTAACCCCTGCCACAGCGGAAGGTAGCTCCGCCACGGCAAAGCCCCTGCTGCGAATGAGACCTATCAAGTTGCCTGGCCCGGGACGACAAACAAAAAGGCATTCGAAGCCTGCCTGGGACAGCATGTCCGCAAGGGTAAGGCAACGCATGACGTGGCCGGTGCCGATGTCAATCGACGCATCGACGCGAAAAACGACGTTATGTCTATGAGCGGGCGGCATCGAATTCATGCAGGACCTTAAACATGAGTTCCGCCCGCAACCAGTCGTCGGGCGTATCGATATCCTGCACGCGATAACGGGGCAGAATCAGGGCGGTTGCAGCTGATGAAAAGATAGGCTTCCCCGAAAGCCAGGCCTCAGACCGTCCCCAATAGAACTGGCCGGCGTCATGATAGACCTCGTCGAGATCCTGCGAACGAGTGTTGAATTGCTCAGGCATCAGCATTTCGACCCGCCCCGCTGGCGTCAACCTGATCGCGCGCTGGATCGGGAAAGCGTAGCTGGTCGCCGAGAAGACGAAATCCGCTCCGCCGTCCTCGAGCAGGTCAAACCCCCGAGTTATGTCGTCTGCTCGCAGGAAGGGCGCGGTTGCATAAATGCAGCAAACTCGTTCCGGCACCCTGTTATTTTGGGCCGACCAGCTGATCGCATGGCGGATCACGTCGCTGGTCGTGGCGTAGTCATCGGCCAACTCAGCAGGTCGCAGGAACGGGACCTCCGCCCCCAACTGCCGCGAGATCTCGGCGATCTCCTCGTCATCGGTAGATACGATGAGGCGGTCAAAGCAGCCGCTATCGACGGCCGCACCGATCGACCAAGCGATCATCGGCCGTCCCAAGAAGGACTTGATATTCTTGCGAGGTATCCGCTTACTTCCTCCCCGAGCTGGAATGACGGCCAAATTCATGTCGTCAGTTCCGCCGTCAGTGCAGATACGACCTCATCCTGCTGCGCTTCGCTCATCGTCGGGTATATCGGCAACGTTATCGCCTCCTGATAGTACCGTTCCGCCTCGGGAAAGTCGCCGCTGCTAAAGCCCATCCGCGAATAATGAGGCTGCGTGTGGACTGGAATATAGTGCAGGTTCACACCAATGCCCCGCGCGCGCAGTCCCTCGAAAACCGTGCGGTGGGTTTTCTTCATCTTCGCGCGATTCAAACGGATGACGTATAGATGCAGGCCGGAGTAGCTGTCAGGATGCTGCCACGGCGTGATGAGTGGGAGATGCGCCAACATTTCGTCGTACCGCTTCGCCAGTACGTGGCGTCTCTCGACGTAGTCGTTGAGGCGAGCCATCTGGCTTAACCCCAGAGCGGCTTGCATGTCAGTCATGCGATAATTGTATCCGAGATCCACCTGCTGGTAGTACCATGGACCATCCGGTTCGCGCGTCATGACCGCGGGATCGCGCGTAATCCCGTGGCTGCGAAGCAGCGCCATCCGGTCTGCAAGCTCCTTGTCGTTCGTCAGGGCAGCGCCGCCTTCCGCTGTCGTGACAATCTTCACCGGATGAAAGCTGAAGACGGTGATGTCGCTGTAGCGGCAGTTGCCGATCGGTTCACCCCGGTATTTGCCGCCGATAGCATGGGAAGCATCCTCAATGACCCTGAATCCATAGCGCTTTGCAAGCTCATGGATTTCCGCCATCGCGCAAGGCTGTCCGGTGAGATGCACGGGGACGACGACCTTGGGGAGCACGCCGTCGCGTTCTGCCTTCACCAGTTTGCGCTCGAGCTCTACCGGGGAGAGATTATAGGTTCGCGGATCGACATCCACGAAGTCTACCTTGGCTCCGCAATAGAGCGCGCAATTGGCAGATGCCACGAAGGTCAACGGAGACGTCCACAGCCAGTCGCCCGGTCCGAGCCCCAAGGCCATGCAGGCGATGTGGAGTGCCGACGTCGCGCTGCTTGCCGCCAAGGCGAACTTGGCGTCGCTATACGCAGCAAGCGCCTCTTCAAAACGAGGCACCATTGGCCCCTGCGTCAGGAAATCGGAGCGGAGCACCTCCGCAACCGCGTCGATATCAGCCTGCGTGATCTCTTGGCGCCCGTAGGGGATCATCGCTTAAAGGCTCCCGATCTTTTCGGCGTTCGCAGCGATCCAATCCTGCAGTTCCTCTTGCGTCATCCAAGCCCTATTGTTGTCGCTTGTGTAGCTGAAGCCGGGCGGCACCTTCTTGCCGTCCTTGATGCGGGCCTCCGACGCTGTCCAGTTGTGAATAGCCGGCAAGATCTTGAAATGCTCTTCATACTCATAGGTATGGAAGGCATCCTCCTCGCCAATCATCTGCTCATGAAGCTTCTCACCGGGCCTGATGCCGACGATTTCGAGCTTCGCTTCCGGCGCAATCGTGTGGGCCAAATCGGTGACTTTCATCGAGGGGATCTTTTTGACGTATATCTCCCCTCCCTCCATGTCGTCGAATGCGTGCCAGACCAGTTCGACGCCCTGCTCGAGCGAGATCATGAAACGTGTCATGCGCTCATCGGTGATCGGCAGAACACCCTTGCCCTTGATCGACAGGAAGAAGGGAATGACCGATCCGCGGGACCCCATGACATTGCCGTACCGAACGACGGCAAATCGTGTGTCGTGACCACCCGCGTAGGAATTTCCGGCAACGAACATCTTATCGGAAGCCAGCTTCGTCGCGCCATAGAGATTGATCGGGCTGCTCGCCTTGTCCGTGGAGAGAGCAACGACCCGCTTCACCTTCTTGTCGATGCAGGCATCGATGAGATTCATGGCGCCATTGATGTTCGTCTTCACGCATTCAAATGGATTGTATTCGGCGGTGGGCACAATCTTGGTTGCGGCCGCATGAACGACATAGTCCACCCCGTCGAGTGCGCGGTACAATCTTTCACGGTCGCGAACATCGCCGATGAAGAAGCGGACACGCGAATCGTCCCCGTATTTCTTCGCCATCTCCCACTGTTTCATCTCATCTCGGGAGTAGATAATAATCTTTGCAGGGTTATACTTGGCGAGCGTCATGGGAACAAACGCATTTCCAAACGAGCCCGTGCCGCCAGTAACAAGTATTGTGCTGCCAGAAATCATTACCATCTCCTTAATGTTTATGCGAAGAATTTCTAAGGCGACTTATAAGAAACACTTCACACAAGCACCTAACAACTTCTCGTCCCACGCCAAGTCGAATGCCTGGACACGGAATGCCAACGCTCCTGGGCGCCTGTGAGGCTTCATCTAAGCTCTCATTCACCTGGATATTTCTTCGTGCCTGTCGCATACCGCCCGATGAACGCTGGAAAACTGGCGACCTAATAGCCGAGGGGAGGCGCCTGTGGCAAGCAAAACGACCCAACTACAGATCAGTCCTGGGGATATCTACAGCAATTGGGTCTACCAGATTGTGGAAATGCCAACCGATACGACCGATGATTCGGTGTCGTTCACAAGCTATCCTTCTCGAAGCTCTTGAGCGGACATCGTGAAAAGCAGGGCTCCGATGAAGAGTGCGGATGCCGTACATTCGACGAGGTAATGGATATCGAGGGCGGCGGCCCGGTATTCCGGGTAGATGCCACTCCGGAACCACATGATCACGTGGGCTAGCGGATTGTACAAAACAACGTCGCGGAATGGATGCGGAAGAGAGTCCGGAATGAAGAACACGCCGGACACTAATACCAGCGGCCGCATGATGACCCCGAAGACCTTTTCGTAGAGCGACGACCTTGCAAAAAGCGCGATGTTGGCCGTCCCTACACCCAATCCCAGCAATGTGGCCATTAGAGAGGCAGTCACAACCCTGTCGAGTTGGATCGCCCGGAAAACAGAGAGGTTATCCTCGGCAGCGACGAGAAACAGCACAAGAAAGCCAACGAAGGACGACGTCAGAATCTGAACGAAATATCTCGATACCACCACATCGGCCGGCGCAACGATCGGATAGCTGAGGAGCGAGCGGTTTGCCTTAATCGAGCCATTTATGAAGCCGGCCATGGATGAGTAGAACATGTACGGCAGATATCCGGACGCAAAGAACAGCGCGAAACTGGAGCCGAGCGCCGGAACGCGCGCGATCGCATGAAAGATGAAGGTCATGAAACCGACATGCGCAATCGGGTCGATGAAGGCCCATAGGTATCCCCCGGGCTTACCGCCGTATCGCGTCGACATCTCCCGGATCATCAGGGATATCGTCACGCGAATATGTTTCTTCAGCCACTCCATAGAGCGATCGTCTCCGATATCGTGAGCCGACGCCTCATATCAGCATTGGACAACCCGTAGCAATACCTGGGCGAGCAAGGCGGCTTTACCCATCGCGCAACAGCAGCCCAAGAGCGCGATTGACCACGCCGGCAAAGATCACGCGGGGGCGCCGCCGCTTCAATACCGAACACCTGAAGTCCGCCGCCCTTCAGCGTCCACCGTTTCACATTTCGGTGATCGACTTCATCTCCGCGATCTCTCCCCGCCTCGCCGCTGTCGGCCCTTCGAGGGTGCTGACTTGCTGGACCAGTTCATTCACGCGCATGAATCCGCGGTTGGCCAGCAGTTCTGCGCCTTGCTAAGCCCATCCGTGTCGAATCTGCCACTTCGCGCCTTGCGCGGTCAGCACCGGCAGGAAAGCCCGGTCAGCGCTAGGTTCTCTCAAATTCAACGAGGCCGATTTGGCCGGTAGTCAAGCGGGCTCCCGCATGAGGTCCGGTTTCATCTATCGCTTCCGCCTTTTTTCTGGGAATGCATTCTCTGCCCCGATCGCACTAAACCCTCTGAATGGCGGGGCTGGCTCGCGATTAATCGTCACCAGGGCGTGGCCCAAAGACACGACAGACATATGATTTAGGAAGGCCCGGGACTGGCCAGACTTGGTCAATCTGTGGCCTCTTGCAGAGTTGGAACAGCCGCTTGTACTTTCGAGGAAAATGGCGCGGCGAGTGCTCACTCTGTGCTTCGCATTCAAAGATTATTATCTTCTTTTTCGCGCGTCTGGCGATCTCTTTGAAGATCCAATCGCTCTCGTAGGGCAAATGCACGAGTACAGCCATTGTAAAGATCACATCATGCCGCGTGCTTGGGATCCCTTTAATGATGTCCTCTATCGCGCCAATGGTGATCTTCGTGTTCTTCCGCACTTCGGGCAGAAATCTACTCATGATGTCGATCGCATTGGTGCTGATCTCGACGGCCGACAAATTCTGATAACCGGCATTCCAAAGTGCATGCAAATTTCTGCCGGCATTGCACCCGATTTCGAGGATCGAATCTGAAGGGTCCACGTGTTTTTCGAATATAGACAAGAGTGAGGCGTTTCGCGCTCTGAGTCTCTCGCTGTCGACAAGATATTCTAGCGGATTGTTTGCACCATCGTCTGGGTGCATCCAATAGTTATGCGCCTCTTCCAGGCTTAGCTTTTCAACCTTTTCGTTTTCCCCAGACATACAATGGACCTTATTCCAATTTTGTTTCGTCGTCTCACCGCCCCCGAGCGATGCGCGGCGCGGACTCTACACATCTAATAGGGGCTTGCCTATTGACTCACGTGCATTTCGTAGCAGACAAACAGCCACTAACCGGAGAGGACACATGGAACTTCGCAAAGCGACAATGGACGATGCCAAGTTGCTGTTCGACTGGAGAAACGACCCCGAGACCAGGCAAGTGTCACGCGACACATCTGAATTAGTTTGGGATAGCCATGTCGGCTGGCTCACCAGACGCCTGCAGTGCGAAGACCACGGCCTTTACATAGCCGAGGTTGACGGAATTCCAGTTGGCACTGTTCGAATTGACCGCGATGAGATCAGCTATACAGTCGCCCCGGAGCAACGCCAAAAGGGAGTCGGCGAGGCAATGCTTGTCGAAGCAAAGAGAGCGTTCGGCCAGAAGGTGGCTGAGGTGAAGCGTGAAAACATCGCATCCATGAAAGCAGCGGAGCGCGCTGGGCACATCGTCAAATTCGTCGATTAAGAAGCGATCTCGTCGTTGAGCACTGAGATGGACTTGCAAGTAGTTATAACCCGCCTTGAGAATGCATCCTCCCCAACTCGAGGCTTAGACGCCTTGATAGCGGAGGTCATCGGCTGGAGGCGGCGTGAGCAATTCTCCACCGACCCCAAAACAGGTGAAACGCGAGTTCGAACTCTTTGGCTTGTCCCGGCCGGGGATGATTTCGGCAGAGTTCCCTTGTACACATCAAATCTCCAAGATGCATTCGAGTTAGCGCATGCAATACGTCCCGGTCACACTGGTGGCTGCAGTTGGGTGGGTGGAAATGGAACTGCTGTAATCGGCGGTGGAGAATATGCCCAGGCAGCAACGCCAGCGCTGGCGCTTTGTGTCGCTGCACTCCGCTGCCTAAGCGAAGACATTCCAGAATGACCGGACATGTGCAACTTCGCTGTTGCCGAATGTGTTTTCGTGTCGTGAAACTCTTGCAATAGCTCTTGGAGGACGCATGACGCCATATAGTACATTGCCGTCACGCCAGTTCTGGAAAACTGGCGTGACGCCTTTCACGTCTTGCACCATTGAAGAGATATACTCGCCTAAATGGCCCATCGAGGGCCTCCGTATAGCCACCGCTGGCAGTTGTTTCGCTCAAGAAATCGCCCGCGCGCTCCGCGACAGAAAATACAATGTCCTTGACGTTGAACCCCCACCGTCCGGTGTATCTGGTAAGCTAGCCAATCGTTTTGGATTTGGGCTCTACTCTGCGCGACACGGCAACATCTATACGTCTAGACACCTCCTGCAGCTGACGAGGGAAGCTACAGGCGAACTTGAAATTCAGCCGCAGCATTACCTTTGGCAAAAGGATGGCCGCTTTTATGATGCCTTCCGCCCGACCGTCGAACCCAGCGGACTGCCAACCAGTGAAGAAGTAGTGCTTCAGCGTCGTGATCATCTGTCCAGGTTCAGATCGCTATTGTCGCAATGCGACCTTTTCATTTTCACGCTTGGCCTCACCGAAGCCTGGTTTCACAAGGCTACCGGCCTCGTTTATCAGACCGCTCCCGGCGTCTCCGCTGGCAAGTTTTCCGATGATGTACATGTCTTCAGGAACCTAACGTTTGTTGAAATCCTTCAGGACATGCTTTCTTTTAGAAACATCGCCAGGCGTATGAACCCCGAGATGCGCTTCCTTCTAACTGTTTCTCCTGTCCCGCTGACAGCAACCGCTGAGTCTCGCCATGTTCTTGTTTCCACCGTGCGCTCTAAATCAACTCTGAGGGCGGTCGCCGGCGAACTTTCTGAGACATTCGACGATATCGACTATTTTCCATCTTACGAGCTTTTGAGCACTCCCTTCCTAGGTGAGGCGCTATTCGAACAAAACAAGAGGACAGTCCAGCGCGCAGGTGTCGAAGCCGTCATGCGTTCATTCTTTGCAGCGCACGAAGGCGTAGAGACGAAGACCAAACCGGAAGTCTTTGGAACCAAGACTTCTGAGGAAGTCGTATGCGAAGACGCTTTGTTGGAGGCTTTTGCACCTCAATGATTAGAATAGCGTGCCTTGGCAATTCCCACAATGCAGCTTTCAAACTCGGTTGGGATGAGATCAAGTCCTCTTACCCGAACGTCACAATAGACTTCTTCTCTGGCGCAGCGAACGCCATGAAGCAGCTCGAGGTCAGGCAAGGGCGCATCTTCCCGACCACGGAGGCAGTGCGCGAAATGTTCGTCGCTTATGGCGGTCAAGAGTCGATCGCGTCCGACTATGACATCTATGTTCTGGTTGGCATGGGATTCGGCCTAGTCCCGCTCATGGCCTTATTTGCCAAACACAGGCCTCTTCATTTTTATTCCGCGGCTGGCGATACACACTTAATCTCAGATACCCTGCTGGATGAAGCGCGGCAAACCCTCATTGAGGGCTCGCCAGCCATCAAGTGTCTTGACTTGGTAAAAAAAATTGCCGGTGACACACCAATCTTCATGGTCCCAAACCCTTTTCCGAGTGCAGATATTACGGAAAGGCAATCGACGTCTTATTGGCTGGACGAGAACTTGCTCGACGACTGCAATCGGTATCTCGATCGAGCGATTTCCAGATTGACGGGCGTCAACTACATTCCGCAGCCAGAAGCGACGTTGGCCAGCACATATTTAACAAAGTCGCATTACGCGAAGGAGGCGCGGCTCCTGAAAGCAAGATGGACGCGGCCGACCAATGACGGAGACCCGTATCATATGAACAGTGCATATGGCATCGATGTGTTGCGGTTTCTCTTTGATCTGGCGGGGATCAAGTCATCCGAGTGAATACTAAGCCGGCGTAATGCACCGGTTCTGTCCTCCGGACGCAGCGTCGACGCTGACTAAGTGGCGCATTGTCTTCGTCGGCTGGGAGAGAGGCCCTACGAACAGTATTTGACCTTGATTGACCCCATCGCGCTGCTGACAGCCCCCTGCAGGCGTGTTAAACGCCGACGCGTCATTAGGTTCAGCAGAGAATAAAAGGGCCCGTTCCATGCTATCCAGCGACCCCGCCTCCATCGGTAAAATCCTCGTTTCAGAGACGGTGCGGACCCACTTTTTGGCCGGTCTAGACAGAGTAGCGCGGGTAATCGACGGGAATCCCGACTACGACGCAATCATTGGTCACAAGCTCACCAGTGACTTCCGTGATCGATTCAGCCCGTCGGCACCGATCGAGGATCGACGGCGTTCCGCCATCTCGGAATTGCAGGCGGCCATCAGGATGTCGAAGCAAGCCACCTATGCGTTGCCCGACGTTGATATCCTGTTTCTTGGCCGGACGGAAAACAACCTCCGTGAGTTTTCATTCCTTCTTGACGTTCTCGGGCGGATCGACAGAAAATTTAGCCACTTCAACGCCGTCGACTTGAAGTTTTCCAAGAGACGGCACAGCCAGGCTGATCTCGACCAGCTTGTCGAGCACCTGACGCCGGTCATGGTCGATTACATCGACAGCAGAGCGACGCTCGGGCCGGAACTCGTGTATCAGCTCGGACAATTCGCCGTCCATTTTATCCGGTATCTGTTCTCGCTGGCACGAAGCGACAGCAAGCATCCGTTCTTGGCCATTGTCGCCAACGATCATTCGCCAAATCCCGTTGCGTTTTCATTGGCGATGAAAACCTTCAACATCAGACGGCTCTATGTACAACACGCCGAGGTTTCGACCAGCTTCCCCCCCCTTGACTTTGAGTTCAGCATTCTTCGGAACGCTGTTTCTCGCCGGATTTACGAAGAGATCGGTCCCATCAATGGTGACGCTTTCATTATTTCCCGTTTCCCCGAGCCTTTCCGCTATCCGCAATGCAACCGTGACGAGTTGGGAAAACAGAGCGTTGTCTTGTATACAACCGGGCGTGTTGACGTCGACGGTCTCCGGCTTGTGTTTGAGCGCCTGAGGACCAATCCGCATGTCTCGTCGGTACATGTTAAACCGCACCCGAATCAGGCAGCCGTTGAATGGCCGCGCGGACTTTCCGCTCTCAACGACTTTCCCGTTTTTCCCCACATCGCCGTGGTAGCGAATTCCTCAGTCGTTATCGAATTGCTGCACCGAGGCATACCCGTCTTCCAGAACTTCGATTTCGATCCTGTCGAGCCCGACTACTATGGTTTTGTCAGAAGCGGTGTCGCCGGTTCTGCGTCTATGGACGCGCTGAGCGGCGCATTTTGGAATCAATTCGACTTCGATGAGCAATGGTATTCGCGTTATGCGGACCTCTACGCTCCCCCGGAGTCAGCGTCCGAAAGCGACAAGGCCAGGTTCTTGGAAAAGATCTCCCCGATTCTCGGCCACCGCTTTCGCCCCCGCGCGGGTGTTGCCATGAAATACCCGCCGCCGAACCCGGTTCGTAGTCCCAAGACCAAGTTGCCGTCCTACGGGAAAGCCATCGTGAACATAGTAGCCAAAATATCGTCTCGGATGGTCCTGGAAACGGTAAAGTACATAGCCTATGAGTCGCCTTTAAAGGCTAGGCAAGCGATTCAAGAACTGTGCGTGTCGGGACACACGTCCTCAACGGCTGCAGACCCTAAGAAGCTCCCGTGGCTACAAGCGTCCATAGGTGGGGCGCGCAATCCCAGCGAATGGCTGTGTAGCACTCTTGCCATCGGAATCGTGGACCACGAGGACGCCATCAAGGCGATTGACCAGCTCTACTTGAGCCGGCACCCGGTGGTATTCACGCTTTTCGACCACGTCGACGACCTTGAGGAGCATCTGGCCGTCTACCTTTGGCTTTCCTTCAAACGATTTGAAGTAACCGGGGTAGCCCTCCCTTATCCACTCGACGGGATGATCGACGCGATACTTGACGTTCCGAACCGCCGATTTGTCCGGTTGACGTTGGAGGGGCTGGCGTTCAACGCTTGCCTCAGGGAGAACCGCCTGGATTTGCTCGATCTCCTATTCGAGAAAGCGCTGCGTGTCCGCCACGAAACGCTGTCAACCACGCGCCGCATCGCGCTTCTTCGGCACTTGATCCGGACGGGGAATATCGAAAAGTATGAGAAAGCTCGTAAAGAGTTCTGGGAGGCAGAGACACCGTTCCACCGGCTCAAAATCGCCGATGTGGACAATGTTTTCGGCACAAGACATTGCGGTTCGACCCACGAGCAGACAGAGCTCGCTTTCGAAAACGAGGCGCCCTCAGCCATCGCCGCAGAGTTTAAGGCGAACATTAAACCGGTCTACACCCGTCTCCGACACGGCATGCGCTTCATGGATGTCAGGTCGAATGCTGAAGAACGGAAGCACTTCCAGCAGGTTGTAGTGGATGCCATTCAGGAGAAGAAACCCTTGTCCATGATCCGTCTCAGTGACGGCGAAGGGTATGCATTTGCGGAGCATCAGGAGTTTTTTACTCTTGACGACCAGCTCAACCGAGAACGGCATTGGTGGGGCATTGAGCTCGAGACGGAGTTGAGATCATCCATTACGGCTCGTATTCGAGCCGCCGTCGATCACGCCGACATTCTAGGCATTCCGGCAATCCATCGGTTTGTACGAGATATCCACCAGAAGAGCACCACCTTCAAGGCGAGCGTTCAGGGCCGCGGCCTGCTGCAAGTTCTCCATTATTTCTCGAATCGTCCGTCATCGGCGCTTTTTGGAGAGGAGAAAATGAATGTTCCGCTGTTTCGGTCGCATGAAGCAGTGAGAGAGATGTTGATTGCCTCACAGCACTGCGTCCTGGTAAGCAGCGCAAACATTAGCCAGCTCCCCGATTGGATGCGCGGCCTCACGTCCATGAGCCATGTGACGATCCCGACGCACTTTCGGACGTCGCGCAATGAAAAGTATCACGCCTCTGATCAACCCCTGCCCCTCGTTTATGAAGCGATCAATGAGGAAATACGGAGAAAGACATCGCCCGGCACACTTGTTCTCATTGCCGGCGGCATCGTAGGCAAAATATTCATCGGAACCGCCAAGGAGGCCGGAGGAGTCGCACTAGACCTGGGCAGCGTGATGGATGAATGGCTTGAAGCTGGAATCCATTCCTTGCACTGATTTCATGAGAGGGAGTTATCGAGGCTACCTCAGTGAGGTCTCCTCTTAAAGTAAGCAGTGTGAACCTGGATTCTTCCATTCGGCACAGGCAGAGTTCGATTTCGATGACATCGCATTACCGCACACAGGACCAACGTCGGTTTTTGGCAAGGGTTGTCGCATCGTCGGCAATACCATGCCAGCGAGCTGTGCCATGAAAAAACAGCACGCGTCGCGACCAGCCCCACTTCTTCTATTTGGCTTCAGCAAATGGAAAACCTTTATTCGCGACTGGTTTCCCGAAAACGACGTGATCTTTGGCTGCGTAAACGCCTGGCCGCTCGAATTCGACCTCTACTGGAAACGCCGAATTCTCCGCGACCCCCGCACGAGCGTTCTAGCATGGCAGTATAAAGGGCCGCCTCAGCTCAAAGAGTTCTGCGCGCGCCACGGCATCCCGTTCCAATATGTCGAAGACGGCTTTCTCCGTTCGGTCGCGCTCGGGGCGCTCAGAGTGCCGCCGCTGTCGCTTACCTTCGATACGCAGGACATGTACTTCAACGCGCGAGCCCCGACCGATCTCGAAGACATTCTGCGAAACTACGATTTCGAGAACGACCCCTCTTTGGTGCAAAGAGCGAGGACTGCGCGAGAGCAACTGCTCGCAAGGCGCCTCAGCAAGTACAACTCCGGCCATTCGCTCGACATCGCCTCCGTCTATGGCGAGAAAATGAGAAGGCGCGTGCTCGTTATCGGGCAGGTCGAGCGCGACGCCTCGATTGCCTATGGCTGTGCCACCAAAATCACGAACAACGATCTGGTGCGGTTGGCCCGGATGGAGAACCCGGACGCGCAAGTGATCTACAAGCCGCACCCGGAAGTGCTGAAGGGCACGGCCGAGGCGAAGTCCAACCCGGAACACGTGCGCGACATCGCGATGATCCTCAAGCAGGATATCAGTCTCGCCGATGCGCTGGAAACCGTCGATCACATCTATACGATTACATCGCTTTCGGGTTTCGAGGCGCTGCTGCGCGGCATCACGGTGACGACCGTCGGCTGCCCCTTTTATTCCGGCTGGGGCTTGACGGATGATCGCCAGCCACACCCGCGGCGCGGCCGGGCACTGTCGATCGACGAGATCTTCGCCGCCGCCTATATACTCTACGCGAAGTATCTCGATCCGGTCACCAAGACGCCGATTGAGATCGAGCAGGCGCTCGAGGTTCTCGCCAGGATGCGCGCTGAGCAGATGGAGGCCGGAAGGCCCCACCTCAGAGCCGTTCCTCCCTGATCTCCCGCATAGAGTCGTCAGGAGGAGCAATCCCAGCGTGAAGCAGATCAGCGCGAACTCGAGCACATAGCCTTCGTCCAGCCCGTCAGCCCGATACTCGGCGTAGATCGAACTCCTGAACCCACATGATGATGTGCACGAGCGGATTGTAGAGAAGATAGTCGCGGAAAGGATTCGGCAGGCTTTCCGGCAGGAAGAAAACGCCGGAGATCATGAAGAGCGGGCGGTTGATGATGTCGAAAATCTGCTCGTAGAGCGGAAAGCGGGCGAACATCACGATGTTGATCGTGCCGATGCCCAAGCCCAGCACGGCGGCGGCGCCGGCCGCCACGACCATGCCAGCGACATCCATCGACTGGCTGACCCCGCCGAGTTCGATGATGAGGAAGAGGATGAGCACCGACACTAGCGAGTCGGTCATCAGCTGCAGGGTGAAGCGCGAGACGATCGCGTCGAAGGGCGAGACGACGGGATAGGAAAGCAGCGCCTTGTTGGCCTTCATCGTGCCAGCCATGAAAGAGGACATAGAAGGTGAAAGGCAGATAGCCGCTCGCGAAAAACAGCGGAAAGCTCAAACCAAGCGCCGGCATGCGGGCGAAGACCTGGAAGATCAGCGTCATCATGGCAACGTGGGCGACCGGGTCGAAAACCGCCCAGAGATAGCCGCCAGGCTTGGAGCCGTAGCGCGTTGACATTTGCGGCACCATGAGCGCCGCGGTCACTCTGAAGTGCTATTCGATGGGTTTCACTTGGGCCTCGTGCGGATCACCGTGATGCGGATTGCGGGCGGCGAGTTCGTCGCTTCGCCGCGCATATTTCACAATCCGCTCTTGCTGGCCAATTTTTGACACACCGCACGTCCTTTGCGCAACCGCAGCTAACCCGAGTTTCTCCTACGCGCAACGACGCGCCCCCCACCGAAGATGCGGATTCCGAGGCAAGCCGCCCCCGCATTCCGAAATCATTCCGCCCCCCAATTCCGAGAATTAGTTGGTAAGCGGCAAGCTGAGGCCATTCAGTCGGCGTAGTTCCACGGCATCAGCGCGTCGATTTCTGAACTCGGCCATCCGTTGGCAATGCGCTCGAGTGTCTGAGTGAGCCAGGCGAGCGGATCGACGTTGTTCATTTTTGCGGTCTGCAAGAGTGTCGCGATGGTCGCCCAGCTCCTTCCGCCGCCGTCGCTGCCGGCGAAGAGCGAGTTCTTGCGTGTGATTGCGGGTTTCGGCAAAGTCCGGACAGGATTTCCGGTAATCTCCGGACACAGTTTTCAGTAATTCCCGGACAGCGATTCCGCTAAATCCCGGACAGTTTCCGGCGGCGGTTTGACGGGTTGGTTCGCGGCTGCGCCGTCTTGTTGGTTAGGCCTCTCACGACAACGTTGAGAGGGGCCGATGCCGAGACGGAAGCAAGCAAGACGAACGACAGTGAGGGATATCCGGACTATTCTGCGCCTGACCCATGAAGAGGGTCTTTCGGTGCGCGAGATTGCCGAGCGGCTGAAGATCGGCAAGAGCTCGGTATCGACCTATTTGCTGCGATCTCGGGAAGCCGGGCTTTCGTGGCCGTTGCCAATCGGCGCGGACGAGGATGCAAAGCTGGAGCGGCGGCTGTTCGGCCGAGCCGGTCGACCGCCGCGCGATCTCAGCGAGCCGGACTGGGCGCTGGTGGTTCGGGAGCTGAAGCGCAAAGGCGTGACGCTGACGCTTCTATGGCAGGAATACCGCGCCAGCCATCCTGATGGTTACGGCTTCACCTGGTTCTGCGAGCAGGTTGCCGCCTTTCGGCAGCGCACCAGTGTAGCGTTCCGCAATCGGCACGCGGCGGGCGCCGTGATGCAGACCGACTATGCCGGGCCGACGGTGCCGGTGATCGATCCGGCAACCGGTGTCATCCATCCGGCCCAAATCTTTGTCGCGGTGCTGGGCGCCTCCAACCTGACCTTCGCCCATGCCAGCTTTAGCCAGCAGTTGCCGGATTGGATCGACGGTCAGGTGCGTGCTCTGACCTTCTATGGTGGGGTCACCAAGGCAATCGTGTGCGACAACCTCAAATCGGGGGTGGCCAAGGCCCTTTGGTTCGAGCCGACATTGACTGCGACGTTCGCCGCCATGGCGGAGCATTACGACACCACGATCCTGCCGACCCGCAGCAGGAAACCGCGCGACAAAGGCCGGGTCGAAGGCGCGGTATTGATCGTGGAACGCTGGATTCTGGCCCGGCTCAGGAACCGTACCTTCTTCTCGCTTGCCGCCCTCAACACGGCGATTGCCGAATTGCTCGAGGACCTGAACAACCGGACGATGCGCCATGTCGGCAAAAGCCGCCGCGAGCTGTTCGAGGAGATCGAGCGGCCAGCCTTGAAGCCCTTGCCGGCGATACCGTTCGAATATGCGGAATGGAAGTCGGCGAAGGTCCATCCGGACTATCATGTCGAGGTCGACAAGACCTTCTACTCGGTGCCGCATCGGCTGATCGGATGCACCCTCCAGGTGCGGCTCACCCACCGGGTGGTCGAGATCTTCCACGACCACCAGCGTGTCGCCAGCCATGTTCGCCGCTCCCAGCGTTCCGGCCACGTCACCGTCAACGACCATATGCCCAAGGCGCATCAGCGCTATGCCAACACCACGCCGGCCAATCTGATCGGCCGTGCGACCCAGATCGGCCCCAATGCCGCCATCCTGGTCGAACGCATGATGCGCGACAGGCCGCATCCGGAACAGGGATACCGCTCGGCCATGGGCATTCTGTCGCTGGCGCCGCGCTATGGATCCCAGCGCCTCGAGGCGGCCTGTGAGCGGGCGCTCACCATTAATGCCATCACCTATTCCTCCGTCGCCTCCATCCTCAAATCCGGCCTCGACCGGGAAAGACCGCAGGCTGAACACGCGGCCCCCACGCCTGCGCATACCAATATCCGTGGCCGATCCTACTACCAGTGAAGGAAGCAAGAATGCTGACGAACCCCACCCTCGACCAGATGCAGGCCCTCGGGCTGACGGGCATGGCCGCCGCCTGGCGCGAATTGACCGAGCAGTCCGGCACCAATGAGCTCAGCCGCGATGAGTGGCTCGGACTGATGCTCGACCGCGAAGTCACCCTGCGCGCCGACAAGCGCATCCGTAACCGGCTCGCCTCCGCCAAGCTACGCTTTGCCCAGGCCTGTATCGAAGATATCGACTTCGCCGCCGCCCGCGGTCTCGACCGGCGCAACACCATGGCGCTCGCCCAGGGGCAATGGCTCACCGCCCACGAGGGCCTGATCATCACCGGCCACACCGGCACCGGCAAGTCATGGCTGGCCTGTGCCTTCGGCAGGCAAGCGGCCAGGCTCGGTCACTCCGTGCTCTATGTGCGCGTGCCCCGAATGTTCGAGGAGCTCGCGCTTGCCCGCCTCGACGGCTCCTTCCCCCGCCTCATCGACAGGCTCACCCGCGTCCAGCTCCTCATCCTCGATGACTTTGGAACCCATACGCTCTCCGATCAGCAGCGCTTTCACCTCTTCGAAATCGTCGAGGAGCGTTATCAGCGAAAGTCCACCCTGATCACAGCTCAGGTTCCCGTGGCAAGCTGGCACGACCTTATTGCCGACAGCACGGTCGCCGACGCCATACTCGACCGTATCGTCCACAATGCTCACCGCATCACCCTCCGGGGCGAGAGCATGCGAAAGCAAAAAAGCGCACCCCTCTTGACTGGGGCAGAAAACGGCGAAATCAATCAGCCCTGATGCTAACCAGGCTGCCGAGGACCAACCGCATCAAACTGTCCGGACTTTAATGAAATTGCTGTCCGGGATTTAGCGGAATCAATGTCCAGTTTTTGCGAAGCGCGCATGTGATTGCCTGGGGCCTGATTGCTCGCTCGACGATGTTGGAGTCGAGCTCGATGCGGCCGTCGGCCAGGAAGCGCTCGAAGATGGCGCGACGCGAGATGGCGTAGCGGATCGCCTCGGCGAGCTTCGATTTGCCGGAGATCCGCGGCAGGGTCTTCTGCCAGAGAGCGAAGAGCTCGGTGACGATCGCGGCGGAGGTTTGCTGACGCACCGCGACACGGGCGTCAGGGCTTTGCCCGCGCACGGTCTCCTCGACCTGCCAGAGCTTCGCCATCCGCTCGACCGTCTCCGTTGCGACCTTCGAGCTTTCCGCGACATGCAGCTCATAGAACTTGCGCCGACTGTGTGACCAGCAGCCAGCCAATGTGACACCGTCATTGCCACGATCGGAGCGGACCAGCTTGTTGTAGGCGGCATAGCCGTCGACTTGCAGGATTCCGCGGTAGCCCTTGAGATGCCGGGCGACGCACTCGCCGGCCCGACTGTCCTCAAAGCGGTAGACGACCATCGGCGGACCGCTGCCGCCAAATGGTCGGTCATCCCTGGCATAGGCCCATAGATAGGCTGTCTTCGTCGATCCGGAGCCGGGAGCGAGCGTCGGCAAGGTGGTCTCGTCGGCGAAGATCCGCTCGCCCTTCTTGATCTCATCGAAGAGGTAGTCGGCGAGGATCTCCAGCTCGAACCCGAGCTTGCCCATCCATTGCGCCATCAGCTTGCGGTCGAGCTCGACCTTGTCGCGGGCGTAGATCGCCTCCTGCCGGTAGAGCGGCAGGCCATCGGCATATTTGGAGACGGCGATCTGGGCCAGAAGCGCTTCCGTCGGAATGCCGCCTTCGACGATGTGTGCCGGCGCCGGTGCCTGGACGACGCCGTCCTCGTTTTTGAAGGCATACTTCGGCCGGCGGGTAACGATGACGCGGAACTTCGCCGGCACGACATCCAGCCGCTCCGACACGTCCTCGCCGATCAGCACCTTCTGCTTGCCGGCATGCTCCGGCAGCTCCTCCGGCTCCATCACCACTTCGACCCGCTCGAGGTGGGGTGCGAAGCCCTTGCGTGGCCGCGGTGGACGCTTGCCTTCCGGGCGCTCGCGGCCCTTGTTGACCTGTGCCCTGATCGCGGCGATGCCGGTCTCGATTTCCTCGAAGACAAAGGCCTGCTGCTCGTCGTCGGTGGAGGGGGAGCCGAGCTTTTCCGATCGCCGGCCGAAGCGGGCCCGATCGAAGGCCTTCAGGATCTGCGTCAACCGTTCGATACGCTCATCGGCATCGGCGTTGCGCGCCTTGAGATCTGCGACCTCGCTCTCCAGCGCGTCGGCCCGTGCCGCCTTTTCGGCCATGGCAAACACCATGGCTTTCAGCGCTTCAACGTCGTCTGGGAGGTCAAGATCGGGCGGCGTCATCGGTTCGACCAGAGCACATTTTGCTCCGGTTTTCCTGCCCTTTCAGGCTACTGATTCACTTCGCCGCAGGGCTTTTACCCAACAATCTCCGGCGGCTTGACCGGCACGGCTCGAACCCGCTTCCAGTCCATGCCATCGACCAGCGCCAGAAGCTGGGCATGGTTGAGCTGAACCCGGTTATGGCCGATCCGCGGCCAGCAGAACTGCGACTTTTCCAGCCGCTTGGCATAAAGGCAGACCCCGGAGCCGTCCCACCAGACGATCTTCACTCTATCCGCCCGTTTGGCCCGGAAGACGTATAGCGCGCCGTTGAACGGATCACTGCCGGCATCCCGCACCAGCGACAGCAAGCTGTCCGGGCCCTTGCGGAAGTCGACCGGATGACTGGCCAGGAACACCTTCACGCCGGACGGGATCATGCCGAACGCACCGCCCGGATCACCCGCTGCAAGTGCGCCTCGTCGACATCTGCGCCGGCGCGCACGACAATGTCGCCAATGACAACCTCTATCACCGGGGCAGCCGGGCGCGCCGAGGCGACTTCGCCAGCCGAACGCTGCGAGGCGGCATGGTCCAGAGCGTCACGACGCCAGGCGAACAGCTGCGACGGACGAATGCCTATCCGATGGGCGATCGCCGACACGCTCGCGCCCGGCTCCAGCGCCTCGGCCACCACCTGCGATTTGAACTCATCCGACCACCGCCGGCGAAGCTGCCGTGGCGCACCCTCGAGGCGCTCAGCGACAGCTTCGATCATGTGGAAGGTTCTAGTTCCAGAACTAGGTGCAGACATAGAAGCTCACATCGGCTCACAACGTGCGCTATCGATATCCGACCGCCAACCCCCTACGCCAGACGGGGTCTCCTTGCCGGTTACATTAGTTGCCCCCTGATTCCGAGATGATGCCGCCCCCTGAACGGGGTCGTTTGTCGGGGTGTCCTGCTGGTGAGACGTTCCTCCTTTCAGTGTCAGAGGGGAAGGAACGGGATGCCAGCGGAGAGACTAAAGATGCGGCGTGTCCGCGAGATTCTGAGATACAGATTTGAGGAAGGGCTTGGCCACAAGTCGATTGCGGTGCGCGTTGGCGCGGCCCCCTCGACCGTGCGCGAGACGTTGCGCCGTTTGGAGCGTGCCAGACTTTCCTGGCCGTTGGGCGACGATGTCAGCGATGCGGTGTTGGAAGCGGCTCTCTATAAAGCTGCCGGCACGAAGACCGGTCACCGGCGCAGCGTTGAACCGGATTGGGCGCATGTTCATCGCGAACTGAAACGCAAGCATGTGACGCTGCAGATCCTGTGGGACGAGTATATCGGCCTTCATCCCGATGGATATCGCTACAGCCGCTACTGCGATTTGTATCGCGCTTGGGCCCTGAAGCTGCCGGTGACGATGCGCCAGGACCATGCGGCCGGCGAAAAGCTGTTCGTCGACTATGCCGGCGACACGGTCACAGTGGTCATCGACCGATTGTCGGGAAAGACGCGGCAAGCGCACCTGTTCGTGGCAGTGCTCGGGGCATCGAGCCTGTCATTCGCACATGCTCGCTGGAGCGAAACACTTCCCGACTGGATTGAATGCCACCTGCTGGCGCTTGAGGCGTTCGGTGGTGCGCCGGCGCTGCTGGTGCCCGATAATGCCAAGGTCGCCGTCATCAAGGCCTGCCATTTTGATCCGCAGGTCAATCGCACCTATGCCGGCATGGCAGCGCATTACGGAAGCGCTGTTCTTCCGACGCGACCGCGCCGGCCGCGCGATAAGGAGCGGACATCACGATGCACCTTGTTGGAGTGGTTGAGCGACAATTAATCTGGGTTGACGGCCACCATATCGACTGCCGGCGCCTTTTTCGAGTCTGACGTTGCCCGGCGGTTCGTACAAGTATCGATGGTTGCTGGCGTATCGATGACGCTTGAGAGTGCCTTTGCGCCCGAGTTGGTGAACGGTCGATTCGCATACGCCGAGCTGCTGGGCTACTTCCTCGCCGGTGAGCATGCCGCCCTCGCGCAGCCGTTCGTACCGGCTCTTCAAACCATAGGTGCGGCGCACGAGCATGACCTTCTTCGGCGTGAAGGGTTCGCCGCGCCAGTTGCGATGCCCGAGTTCGTTGAGACGAGCGGCGATCTGCCGGTCGTTGGTGGCCTCCAGCAGCTCGTTGATCAACGCCACGACCTGTGCCGGCGTCTTGCGTATCACCGACATAGGCCGAGGTCTGGCCACCGACAGGCTCTGCGTGCGCCCGCCGCGCCAACGGATGTTGATGTTGACCTCATCGTCGACGAGCAGCGTCACGTCTTCGATGAGAAGGCCGAGCATGCGCTTGCGTTCGACGGCACCGGTGCGCTCGTCGTTCCAGATGCGCGGGAAATCGGCGGTCAGCGCCCTGATGCGCTGCTGCGCTGGCTCGTCCAGCAGCGAGTGGTCGGCCTCGTTCTGGCGCTCGTGCTCGCGCTGGAGTGCGTCGAGGTCGCGCAGCCGTGCGTTCCAGTCGGCTTCCAGCGCGTCGGCGACCAGGCGGTTGTCCGGATCGACCTTCAGGTAGCGCCGGCGGGCCAGTTCAGCCTCATAGCGGGCGCGTTGCAGCTGCGTGCCGCGCAGCGCCGCGGCCTGCTCCACGCGCTGGGTGATCTCCTGCTGCACGGCAAGCGCGACATCGATCGCTGCCGGCGCCATTACCTCCAGCAGTAGCGCGCTCACCGCCTCGTCGACCGGAGCACCGCGCACCCATTGGCAGTGTTTGCCGGCGTGTCGCACGACGGCTTCGTTGCAGACGTAATATGGGCGCAGCCGCCCCTCGAACGGCTCGTAATGGACCCGCATGCGTGCACCGCAGCGGCCGCACAGCAGCCGTCCCTGCAACAGGCCGCTGCCCTGGCGGGGCATGCGTCCACGCAGGCCGGGTGAAAAACCGGTGGCGTTCTGTTCCAGGGCTGCCTGATTGCGTTCGTATTCGGCCCAGGAAATGTAGCCGTCGTGGGCGTCGGGAATCAGTACCTGCCAGTCGGATCTCGCCACGCGCAGTTGCACGGGCTTCAGCTTGGCATTGTAGGCGGTGCGCGTGCGTCCATAGGCGAAGGCGCCGGCATAGCGCGGGTTGTGCAAGATCTGGAGCACGCGGGAATGGTCGATCTCGTTCCACAGGACGTCGCCCTTGCCGATGCCGCGACGGATACGCCGCGGAAAGAGGATCTTCTCGCCCCGCAGGCGGCGCACGACGGCGCAGGCCGAGCCGGTCTGGCGGAAAGTATCGAACAGGAGCCGCACCGTGTCCTGGATCTGTCGGTCGGGATCGAGCACGACCCGCGCGTCAGGGGTGTAGACCAACCCGATCGGCAGCGGCATCTCGAGTTCGCCGCGGCGCGCCTTGTTGAGAATGCCGCCTTGCAGCCGCGACTTCAGGATGTGCAGTTCGGCCTCGCTCATCGTGCCCTTCAGGCCGAGCAGCATGCGGTCGTTGAAATAGGCCGGATCATAGACGCCGTCCTCGTCCATGATGAGCGTGCGCGACAAGGCGGCCAGCTCAAGGAGACGGTGCCAGTCGGCATTGTTGCGTGCCAGGCGCGACACTTCCAGCCCCAGCACGATCCCTGCATGTCCCATCGCCACTTCGCTCACCAGGTGCTGGAAGCCGTCGCGGTCCTGCGACTGCGCGCCGGAGAGGCCGAGGTCGCTATCGATGACGTGGACACGTTCGATCGGCCAGCCCAGCGCCACGGCGCGATCGCGCAGGGCGTATTGCCGCTTGGTGCTCTCGGTGTTCTCGAACACCTGACGAAGCGAGGACTGACGCACGTAGAGGAATGCATCACGCCGCAGATGGTCGGCGTCAACCTTTATGGCGATGTCAGTAGACATGGTTCCCTCGGGTCTCTGCTGCCAGCACCATGTTGGCGAGCATGTGCACGAGCTGGCGATCGTGCACTGCGACCGAAGCCGTAGGCCGTGATTCCAGCCGCCGATGCGTCGGCGGGGGAGGCTGCGCGATCAGCACCGCCAGCCCTTGCCAAAGGCCGTGGAAAACGATGGCGCCCATGTCCTTGGCGCAGGCCTGACCGCAAAGGACGGCGGTGCGCAGCGTCTCGTAGAAATCCTTGCAGCTGCGCGGTAGCACCGGGGTGCGTGCATGGGGCTCACCGTTTTTTTTTTACGGGCGATCGCGCGTTCGATGCTGCGGGGATGGACACTGATGCCGAGCGTCGAATGCAGCAGTTCTGCCAGGGAGCGCGCCTGCAGCGGGGCGCCCGCATGCTGGTTCTGCTCGATGAGCTGCATGACCTCGTCGGTGAGTTTGTGGGCCGACTTTGGCCCTCGGGTGCGCGGCAGCAGGCCGGCAATGCCGTCGCGTTCGAACGCGGCCTCGGCCTGATAGTAGGTTGGCCGCGACAGACCGAAAAGCGCGGCGGCATCGGCCTTGTTGACGCCATCCTCCTGGACGTGACGCAGCATCTCGTACTTCACCTGCACGAGATCGAGAGGATCGAAGAAGGTGGACTCACGAAACCAGGGTGCACGGACGGCTTCGGGCCGCGCATTGAGTGCTCCGAGCTCGCGCAGTCGCTCACGTTTGGTCTCGTTGGGCATGGCATAACCTCTTCCTAGTGGTGTAAATCAAATTACGCCTCGATAGAGAACGTGTCAACCTAACGACGCCGGGCGATATGGCTGTTTATGCTGCATATAACTACAATGTAGAGGCAATTATCGCTGTGAGCGCCCGTATGATTCGGCATAATTAGATTTACATAATCGGCATAAATTGCCTGACACGCATTCAGCCGCCATGGCTGCGCTCGATTTGCTCGATCAATGCGGCTAGGGTTGCCAGATCATCTGGACGCACGAACGACCTACCGGCCGCGATCTGAATGAAAACATCGGGTGCAGCGACGTCCGTCCATGACGCAAGCAGCGAGCGAAGCCGCCCATCCGCGTCGTAGAACATGACGCGATCCTCGCCCCAGTTCTGCTTGCGTGTCGACAACACGAAGCGCTGGCCGCGCCACGGATGGAACGGGTGCGTGACCTCGAACTCTATACGCACTTGAGTGTCAGTACGAACTGCAGTCCTGGACTTGAAAGAAGGCAAAAGTCGAAGCCGCGGTTCGCATTGTCGAGCGCTGGCTGCTGGGCCGGCTACGCCACCGCGTCTTCTACAGCCTTGCCGACGTCAATGCTGCGATTGGTGAATTGCTCGTCGATCTCAACGACACCCGTGTTCTGCGCCGGGTCGGGCGCACGCGACGGCAGTTGTTTGAAGAGATCGACCATCCTGCTCTGCGGCCGCTGCCCGCCGAACGCTACGTCTTTGCGGAATGGCGCATACGCCGGGCCGGGCTCGATTATCATGTCGATATCGACAAACATTATTACTCGGTGCCCTACCGATTTGCCCGTGAGCAGGTCGAGGCGCGCATCACCGCCAATACCATCGAGATCTTCCACAAAGGTGAGCGCATCGCTGCCCACCGACGCTCGAGTGGCAATGGCAAGCACACGACAACACCCGAACACATGCCATCATCGCATCGCCGCTTTGCCGACTGGACGATCGAGCGCATTAGCCGCGAAGCATCGGCAATCGGATCGGACGTTACCTTGCTCTGCGAACGTATTCTCGCTGATCGGCCGCATCCGGAACAGGGCTACAGAGCCTGTCTGGGCATTATCCGCCTCGTCAAAGCCTTCGAGCGCGAGAGGGTCAATGCGGCGTGCGGCCGGGCATTGGAAATCGGCGCGCGAACCTATGGATCGGTGCGCTCCATTCTCGACAACAATCTCGACCGATCGCCAGCGTCAGCCGGCACAGCCTCACCTGAACCCATCCACCACTCCAACATCCGCGGTCCCCGCTATTACCACTGAGGAGAAGACCTATGCTTGCCCACCCGACCCTTGATAAATTGAACGCCATGGGCCTGACCGGCATGGCCAAGGCGTTCAACGAACTGATCAGCAACGGCGAGAGCGAACAATTGTCCCATGCCGAGTGGCTGGGGCTGCTGCTCGAGCGAGAATGGAGCTGGCGCTACGATCGCAAGCTTGCCGCACGTCTGAGGTTCGCCAAGCTGCGCCATCAGGCCGTGCCGGAGGATGTTGATTATCGCAGTGAACGCGGCCTCGATCGCGCGCTGTTCATGAAGCTGATCGGCGGCGACTGGATCGATGCCCACGACAACCTGGCGATCTGCGGGCCGTCCGGCGTCGGCAAGAGCTGGTTGGCCTGTGCGCTTGGGCACAAAGCCTGTCGCGACGATCGCTCGGTTCTCTACCAGCGTGTGC
Source organism: Sinorhizobium fredii NGR234 (assembly GCF_000018545.1). Classification (NCBI taxonomy): domain Bacteria; kingdom Pseudomonadati; phylum Pseudomonadota; class Alphaproteobacteria; order Hyphomicrobiales; family Rhizobiaceae; genus Ensifer; species Ensifer fredii. Next base: position 915,817 of record NC_012586.1, on the reverse strand, counting down.
CGCGGCTGTTTGCCAATCTTGCCTTGGCTCGCGGCGACGGTCGATACGCAAGACTGCAGCGAACCCTCGGGCACGTCCAGCTCTTGATCCTTGACGATTGGGGTCTGGAACCGCTCAATGAGCAAGCGCGCCACGATCTTCTGGAGATCCTCGAAGATCGTTACGGACGCCGCTCGACGATCATCACCAGCCAGCTTCCGGTCTCAGCCTGGCACGAGATCATCGGCAATCCAACCTATGCCGATGCCATCCTCGACCGCCTCGTTCACAATGCCCACCGCATCGACCTATCCGGCGAAAGCTTACGGCGAAACCAGCGCCGGAAATCTTGACACGCGACCACGATCAACTGACAACAACTACAGCCAGCAGGACCCCAGCCTCAAGGGGGCGAGATCATCCCGGAATCCGGGGGCGCAATCATCTCGGAACAAAGGGGCGGCTTCATCGGAATCGGCACCGAAGACGATAATGTGCAGCCGACAGCGCGCTATTTGTACGCCCGCGACGCGAGAATATTTGCATTCGCCGCAGTGTCGAGCGCCGCTTCAACGCCGAACCAGCTCCTCCCCTCAATCAGTTCCCAGCGGCTGCCGTCCAACTGCGACTGGCGTGCCAGATAGACGTAGGGGGTGGTTCTCGACCAGTCTCTGACCGCATTGGTCTGATTGTCGAGCACCAGATCACCTTCGCTGGTCCGCACCGTCAGAACCGTATGGCCGCCGCCGGGGAAACGGGCGACTGTGAGCAACAAGGCAGAGGCCGGCCAACCACACTTTAGCAGTTCGCGCTTCTTGGCAATGGCATAGTCCTCGCAATCTTCGTATCTGGCCGGTACGCGCCAGTCGTCGTCCTTGCCGACATTCGCACGGTCGCTATGCTCCTTTATACGGGCGTTGACCGCGACATTGACTTGGCTGAGTTCACTGGCCTCCCTAGGCCGAGGGCGACTGCCGCCGTTCCTCCGCCTGTTCTGCACACCCACGCTTCACATGAACAGAACACGTAAAAGGCAGGTGGAGAAAAAGCATTTCCACCCAGCCTCATGAGAAAAGCTGCATCGGCGACCTCTGGGATCAAGCTCAGCGAGACAAACGCGGTTTTCACAAGAAACTTTTTCATGACTGCCCCTCCAGCGGCGGAGAGACGATATCTTTCCGATACTTTTATTTAGTTCTACAAATACTATATCATTTCTTAATGATGGAACGCTGTACTTATCTGAAGCATGCAGACACAACGGAGTTACACTTCTAGAGAAATGCGAATGTCAAAGAGCAAACGCGGTCAAATCGGCCGAAGACGGGTGAATGAGCAGATTTGTCAACGATCCGCGCGGCTCTGTCGAACTTCGAGGTTGAAAACCACAAGCGTGACGACCACCTCCTGGCGACGGGGCCATCGGAACCTGTCCTCGGTAACCGCTTCAGGACCAGCACAAAGCCCGACCGATCGAAGAACAAGAGCTTCATCCGGTCGCGACGGCGATTGCAGAACGCAAAAACCGCTGGCGCGAACGGGTCGAGTGTATTGTCTCCTGAACCAATACAGCAAGACTGTTAATGCCAGCCCGAAAGTCGATTGGTTCGCGATGCAGGTAGACCTTCTTCCACGACCTAGCGTCCACCTATTTTTGGTGGACACCTCATGCCTCAGCGTAACCGTCCGATTGGTACCGCCTGCCGGATAGGGCCTTGATGGCCTAAGACACGTGTTTAACGACGTCGTTAGCGACGTGTCTTGGGCGAGGTATGCGATGCACCTGACGCGACTCTTTGCGCGAGGCCGCCTGATGGCAACCGTGACCCATGTGTTCCGCATCGACTAGGTCGCAAATTGCTCGACGAAGACCCCGAGCTCCTTCAGGCGATCGTCAGCGGCGGTGACAACCTGAGCTGAAGTTCTTGAAGATTCGTGTCCTGCTTGCCGCGATTTCCTGCAAGCGACAGAAGACCGCTTTTAGCTGCCAAGCGACACACCCTACCGGAGATACGGCTGCTTTCCCTCTTTTGCGATTCGGCGGCGCCTAAAGATGTTACCTGTCAGGTTATCTCGGATCTATAAGCCGGCGCACCCGCGGTTGTTTCCGAAACCGTAACTTGAAGTTTGTGGAGACGAGCGTAGAGACCGTCCGTCCGCCGCGCAAGCTCCTCATGCGACCCCTCTTCGACGACCGTGCCGTCCTTCATCACGACGATCTTGTCAGCGTTGACGACGGTCGAGAGCCGGTGGGCGATGACGATCACGGTACGCCCGCTCATCGCCTGTTCGAGGGCCTTCTGCACGGCCGCCTCGGATTCGGTGTCGAGAGCCGAGGTCGCCTCGTCGAGAAGGAGAATGGGAGCATTGCGCACCAGCGCCCGGGCGATCGACAGGCGCTGCCGCTGGCCGCCGGAAAGGGTGACGCCGTGTTCGCCCACCGGCGTGTCGTAGCCCTCGGGCTGCGCCAGGATGAAATCATGCGCATAGGCGAGGCGCGCCGCCTCCTCAATCTCCGCATCGGTGGCGTCCGGCCGGCCATAGCGGATGTTGTCGCGGATCGAGCCTTCGAAGAGATAGGGCTGCTGCGAGACATAGGCGAGGCCGTTGCGCAGCGACTGCTTGGTGACGCCGGCGATGTCCTGGCCATCGATCAAAATCTCGCCGGCCGCCGGATCGTAGAAGCGCGGGATGAGGCTGATGATGGTCGACTTGCCGGCTCCGGAAGGGCCGACCAGCGCCGTCGTCTTGCCGCCCTCGGCGCGGAAGCTGACGCCCTTGAGGATTTCCTCGCCATTGCCGTAGGCAAATCGCACGTCGCGCAGTTCCACGGTCGCTTCGCCGAGCTTCAGCTCGGTCGCGTCGGGACGGTCGCGCTGATGCGGAACCGTGTCGAGGATCTCGTAGATCATCCGGGCGTTGACGGCGGCGCGCTCCAGCGACACCTGCAGCCGCGCCAGGCGCCGCGCCGGGTCGTAGGCCATGAGCAGCGCCGTGACGAAGGCGAAGAAGGCGCCCGGAGGGATATTGCTGTAGATCGTTCGGAAGGCGGCATAGGCGAGCACGCTGGAGATCGCCAGGCCGGCAAAGGTCTCGGTCATCGGCGCGGTGCGCTCGCTCAGCCGCGCGATCCGGTTCGCCCGGTTTTCGGCCCGATCGATGATCGTCTCCACCTTGCGGCGCAGTTCGTTCTCCATCGTGAAGGCCTTGACGATGGTGATCCCCGGGATCGTCTCCTGCATCGCCCCGAGAACGCGGCTGTTCACCTCGACGGCCTCGCGGGTCGCCAGCCGCAGGCGCTTGGAAATGTAGCGCAGGCCAAGGAACAGAGGCGGCGCGACGAAGAACACGATCAGCGAAAGCAGCCAGTCCTTGCTGAACATGACGCCGACCAGGCCGACCAGGGTCAGGAAGTCCCGGGCGATCGAGGTCACCGTCATGTTGAGCACGTTGCGGATGCCGCTGACGTTCTGGCTGATCTTGGCGGCGAGCTGCGCCGAACGATGCTCGTGGAAATAGCCGACGCTGAGCGCCATCAGGTGGGCGTAAAGGCGGCGCTGGTAGCGCGCCACGATGTTGTTGCCGATCTTCGAGAGCGCGACCGCCTGCCCGTAAGTCGCAAGACCGCGCAGCACGAACGCGCCGAAGATGGCAACGCAGATCACAAGGACGATGTCGGCCCGCCGGTTGGCGAAGGCCTCATTGATCACGGTCTCCATGATCCAGGCCGTGAAGCCCGTCGTTGCCGCCACGACGATGAGACAGGCGATGGCAAAAGCATAGCCGCGAATATGGTCGCGGCCGTTTTCGGCGATGACGCGTCGCAGGATTCCGGTGATCGTCTCGGAGTCGACTGCGCGCTGTTGTCTGTCCCTGGCGTTCAAAAAGCCCGTCTTCCCTGGCCCATGGTGGCTACCGACCAACGTGTCGGGCGCTCTATAGTGGTTTGAAGCCATTTTGGCGAGTCTTTGCGTCGGCAGGCGCGTTCAGCTTCTCCAGCGCCGTCCCTCCATTGCAACACCGAAATCTCGCGGGGTAGTAGCCGATTCCGCCAACCCTGGATACGCGTGGCCGCATCCGCCAGCGGCTCTATGGGCCTGCCAACCATTGTAAGCACCCATCGTGTCTAGGGATTCGCGTCAGCATTGGCGCGAAAGGCGAAGTCAGAGGGCGCGTTGCGGCGAAAGAGCTCTCAAGCGAACTCGCTGACCCGTCTGCCGTTGGTATGGTTCGAGTGCGGCGCGGACACTTTCATCTCCACACACTGCAGCGGGATGAATCAAGATTCGGGCAAGCTTCGTAAGCAGTTTCGCGCGCATCCGCCCGAGTTTCGCGTTGTTCGCGCGGCGGCTCAACGCGAATACGCGCAGAAAGCTCTTTTCTCCAGTACCATCGACGCACATGACTTCCTCAAAACCTCGGCGATCGGTGACGACGAAATTGCCGGGATTTACATCCATCATGACGATGTGCAGTCGACAAAAGCGTTCAAAGAGCTCGTCAATCATCCTAAGATGCCGTGCGGTCAAGCGGCCCGAAAACGCCAATTCGCCCAGAGTGGGAGCCAGCTCCCCATCGCCTTTGGTTATCTTTTCCACAACCAGGCCGAGGCCATGGTCGGTATAGGCGAAACCGAATATCCTCGGGATGGGAAGTTCCTCATCATCGGCAAGTGAAAACTTTCTTGCCTGCTCAAGGAACTCATCTACCTCTCGTTGAAACGTCCGATACGCCCCGAACCGTTTGAACCGGATGAGGAAACGGACCGTCTTCGATCGGCGCGTGCCGCCCTCGCCTCTCGATTCCGGTTTCAGCACCTTGATCAGAACATTGGGATAGAGTTGATGGGCGAAGATGCTGCGTTGATGTCCCGCAGCGCATTGGTCCCAATCCGACAGCTCGATTTTCCCGTCGAACATATCCCTCCCCTGGATTGTGACAGTTTTATAACAGAGCAGTGTGGCGGGACAGAATTCAAGAGATGCGCGCGATCTTGGTACCGTCACCGAACGCCAGGGAGGGCTATAGGTCTGGTGCGCTCCAACGAAGGGGCGGTTTGCGATCTCGATATCCAACGCCGCTTTGGGGAAACGAGGTAGGACAGCGCATGTCATGCGCGTCAAACATCAACTCGATCGAAGACAGGCCTCTATGACCTCACAGGCGGCCTTACGGCCCAATTCAGTTGCAACGGACTTGAAAGTTCGACTCATACGGAATACGCCATGCGCATGCAGTATCTCAATCGAATCTCTCTCTTAGTGCTCCTTTCGATAGTTTCCGCATGCAGTGAAACCGGTGTCGGCATTGCGTCGTCAAACGGTCCTGCTGCCGTAAGCAAGCCACACGGCAATGAGATGGCAGTAAAGCAGGAGACACCCAGACAGTGCACCACACCGAAACTGGTGTGCGCTTATGGTACGGGCCCGGCCGGAGTACCATGTTCTTGCTGGTCGACGGAGGGCGCTCCCCATAGCGGCACAACAACGAAATGATGTGCGAATAATCCACCACGCACCAAACTTCAGTTCGATGGCGTCTGTTTCCCTACCAACGTAAAGAAGCGTCTTCCAACCCCTCCGCAAGCGTGTAGCCGGGTTGGCCGGCAAGCGCTCCTTGGAGGAGGCGATAAAGAGCCGCGCGTTTGATATCCAACATTCGCGATACGATCGTATCTCTCTCAGTAAACCGCCCAATAAGACGAGACTCCGTTTCGGAGAGATGAACCACGTCATCTCCCAATCCGAATCCCACGCAGAGATTGCCGGAAATCATTGGGCGGATCTGAGTATGGTTGTCGCCGGGATGGGACGAAACGGTCGGTCCTGAAAGTGTCTGAAAGGACATACGGCCATTGTCGTAGTCCCTCGGTCCCCGAATGCGAACAGCGAGACCGCTATCGAAACGAACTTCGATGTCATTCTTCTTACCACGCGTGGATGCGATCCGTGGCCTCTCCTGGCCGCTGTCACCAGCTAGTGCGCGCGCAATAGCAGTCGCATGATATCTGTATCCAGATCTGTCAAAATCCGCCCGGATTACCTTGTTCTCGTCAGTGAGAAGATCCAGCCACGGAAGATATGCCGAGTCCTCCGCCACCACGACTTTTCCAAAATGGGCATAGGCTCCTCGAACGGCTTTCGCATCGACCGCGGGCGTTTCCACCACGAGCGAAAGATGCTCGCAATTGTGATCCAGGAACTTTGCCAAAACCGATTGCAGCTTTTGAGGTGGTACTGCGACGTAAACAAGGCGCGACGATTTGATTGCCTCCTCAGAAAGTTCATTGAGAGGAAGCACCTCGTGAGCGGCGGTCGGTCCAAACACGACATTTCGCTTGGTGGCGTATATACCTTTGATATGAGCGCTCGGAGCGAGGCTCTCGACAGCGGGAACGACATCTTCCGAGACACGCCTGCCCGCCCCAATGATAAGAACGCCCGCGCCATGCGGCTGCGCTGCAGCAGCAACGTGATGTCCCATCCTGTCCCTGATGAACTTGGCGAGCCGTATGGAAAGACCGACGATTGTAAGTGTTGGATTTGCGTTTCCGCCGGTGGGAAACACTGCCCCGCCCGCGATGAAGAGATTGTCCGACGAATGCACACGCAAAGAAGGATCCACGACAGACGATTTCGGATCCTCTCCCATTCTAGCCCCGCCCAAGTGGTGGCTCGAATCCACGCCCAGTATATCAGCTAGGGACCCTTGAGCGCGGTAAACCCTCCCGAAGTTTGTCTGCGCGAATTCACTTTCTATCTTCGAAATCAATCGTTCGACCGAACGGAGGGCAAGCTCCGAAATAGCGTGAGATACCTTTGGCAAGGGCACGCCAAACCGGTCTCGCCTATCCGTCAAGGTGATCCTGTGATCGGGTGCCGGTTCCATCTCGACGAAGCAGCGCAGCCGGGCGGTTTTCACAAGGCCGGCATTCCGGTTCCTCATCCGCTTCGCTGCCCTGGCGATGATTTGGCCCAAGCCACCTGCACGTCGCACCATGCTTATGCCCGATGAACCTGCACCACGATAATCACCTCGACCGATTGCTTTCAAGGTCGAGCGGAACGCCTTGGAGAGCTCCTTGGCCTTTGGATAGTCGCCTTCGTCGCGCGTAACCTCAAGGCGAATATAGGAATTGAGGTCGCCTTGCTCCCGTTGAACGCTCTCGTTGAGCCGCAGGCCGACGTATCCATTGAAGCTCTGATGTTTGCGCTCGAAGAGCTCGTGGGAAGGAGCAATCGCCTTGGAGAAGGTTACGCTCCCAACGTTGCCCTTGGGGTGGTTCATGAAATATCGCCCAACCTGATCGTGGGCATTCCCGAGCCTCCCGGAATTCAGCAGTATGCGGACAGATTCAATCGCGGAAGCAGCGAGCACGAAGGTTTTCGCCCTCACCTCATAATGCCGTCCTGACGCATCCGCCACAACCGCGGCATTCACCACTTCACGCGCCCCTTCGTGATGCCACGCGAGTTTCACGACGGTCGCGCCAAGAAACAGATCAAAGTTCTCCGGCAGGAAGGTATGACGAAACGTTTTTCCATAGCGAAACGGTGGAATTTGCGTCCTGAAGACCTTAAAATCTAAAGACGGCAGAGAAGGAATGCGGCAGCTCTCGCCGACGGTCTCCCGCTCATATTCGAATGCATCGGCCGAGGGCATCATGTAGCGATAGCCAAGATTATCGATATGTGACTGAATCTCGCTCCGCGAAATCGGCCACCCTTCATGAATTCCGGGTCGCGACTCAAAATCGATCGCGTCCAGCGGTGCAATGAACCCAGACCACGTGAGAGACGTCCCCCCTAGAACGCGCTCGCGCGAATCCTCACGAATCCTCAGTCCATCACTTTCCACGACTTTCAGGTCGTCATCCGTCGGAGTAGCTATCTCGCCGCCGCTCTCGAGTATGCAAACGGTCAGGCCGGAGTCTTTGAGCTCAAGGGCAGCCGTAAAGCCAGCGGGCCCACTGCCGACGATACAGACATCGTAATCCTTGTTTCGATAAGCAAGATCAGTGCCGGCGAACTTCATGATATTCTTCCTGAACTTCAATCAAAGTTGGCGTGTGGTGTAAGTGGCACTTCTAGTACGCTTCGGCGTACCTCGTTCAATCCCTGTCTCCCAACCGGATTGGAAGACATGCGACAACCAAAGCGCTGACCATTCGCCTCCGCAACAGTTCCTGCGCGTGAGAGACTATGGCCCTCAGCTGAGTAACCTGGAAGCTCTGGCCCCTACCGCCCGGACATTATCCGATGAGAAAACATGCCGTCCTGTTAGTGAGGCCGTCGAATTCTTTGCAAGAAACCGAGGAACGCCTCGTAGTCGAATGGTCGCCAGTTGCCGTGCTGTGCATCGATATTGAGAGAGGCCTCGAATGAGTGCCCGAGTTCTATTGGAACGACGCATTCCAACGGCGTCGTGTTGTAGGCCGCCAACTGAAATACTCGCTTGCCGCTCACCGCCGCTTCGACAAGCACGCTCGAACGCGAGCCTATGACGACGACCGACCTTTCAAGATCATCCGCAAGGGAATCTTTCGAAATCTCAATGCCAGTGTCTGAAAGAAATCGTCGAAGTGCATGGGCCTTAGTATCCCTTGGATGGAGGCGCAAGCGGCTGTCGTATCCGGCCGCTTGCAAGGCAGCGATGATACCGCGAATCTCTTCGACCTGCGGAGCGAGGTCTCCGTCATGCAAGGGATGCCAGACGATCAGAGCCTGGTTGCCCGTCACATCGCAACGGTACGTGTCCTTTGGATAGCCGAAGCACAAAACTTTGGCTTTCTCTTCCTCTCTGAGTGTTTGACGCAGATCTGCCGCCTGCTGCTCCGTCCAAGTTACCAGATAGTCTCCGTAAATTGGCGCGATACCCACGAGCTTTGGGCTCTGTATGTAGCCGTGAGCAATGACCACGTAGGGCACTGCAAGTTCCTTCGCGGCAGCGCAAATCATTCGGGAGAACGGTAGAGTATCCCCATCGGCGATAAAAAGCTGGATCCGCTGCTTCTCGATCATTGCTTTGACTAGCGCAAAGTTCTTGCGTGCCTGCTTGTCGAGCCGGTTCATGAGTCTTCGGTTAGCGATCGCCTTTTCAATTCCCTCGGCCTCGGCCGTACGCATGAAAGTTCGAAATGCGCCGCCCAGCGTGGCGAGTTGGTGCAAGACCCTCATCTCGGGCATGAGTCCCGCACCTACCTCTCGTAGAGGTTTCATCCCCAAGCCAGACAGCGGCGAAGACAGATTGCTCTTGAATGTGTCGAATCGCTCGAGTTTCAGATAGTAGCGTGGTTCAGATTCTCGAGACAGGAGCCCACCCAGACGAAAGGCAAGCTGCGCGCGAAAGCGGCGCCCGTAATTTGATCTGGTGAGCTTGCGGATATTTGCGCCTGCGATGGCTGCCGCGCCCGATTCGTGATTTCGCAGCTGCTTCTCGATCAACATAGCCGCGAACGGGTGGCCCTCAAGGAGGTCGGCATACTTTGCCCGAAATTCGTCGTCAAAGGCGCGATAGGCGGAAAAGTCCATCTGTTATTCCTGAAGGCAGCCACCGTTCAAAGAGCAGGCGACGACGCCCTACTCGACCCCTCTCATCGCATCTGCATTGAATGTGCTTATTTCGTCGAGTTTCAAGAAGCGCTCGTTCCTTCCTGAGTTGTATTCGAACCCTTGCTCGTTAGGCGTACCGCGTTCGTTTAACGGGTTTAAAGTATAGTCATGATCGCCATCGTAAATCGGATCCTAGGGCAAATGACATAATGGTCGTGAAATTCGAGAGTCAACCGTGAATCGCCCGCGGGACACGTGCCTCATAAAGATTCTCATCCGGCCGCGGCCGCATCGATGATGAAGTCGATATCCAACTACAGGGATATGTAGCGCCATTGAGTGGCAATGCGCGAGTCGCTGGAAGTTTCCGAAATGGCGACGGAACGGCTGTTCTCTCGGTTTTTTTCCACTGCGTCTAAGATGAAGGTTGCCTTTCAGGCAAAGGCGCGCGAAACCTCTGGCCTAAAGGTTGGACTGTCTGGGGAAACCGCTATGACCGAACAGGAATCGAAGTTTGAAGCCAGATTGGCCGCCATCGAGTACATGATTGGCCACACCCTTAGCAGGTTATATTTGATGTTAGGGACGCCTGAGGAGCAGTTGGAAGCGATTGAAAAGCAAAGTGGTGAGGCCCTTGCTTCAGCCCTTCAATTAAATGATCCAGCTACAGCTGATATGTTGTCGGAGGAGATCAGAGAAAATATGGAACGCATCAGATCATACGCGCGCGAATTGGTCGCGGTTAAGAGATCAAAGGTGGTGCGCCCCGACAATTAGTGATCTGGGCAACCACCCTAGCACGCGTCCTCGCCGTCTGGGCACCTCTGGAAATCATAGTATGTCCGCTAGGAACGGTTCGCGGGTTTTCGGCAAGATAGCTAATACTTCGGCATGGGAACCGTTGAGGTCTCCTTTTGGTGTGCCTTGTCCTCACTCCAGGCTCGTTGGCGCGGTTCGGCCATGCTGCGAGGTTTTGTCTATCAGCAGGCTGCTGCGCTTGTGCATCGGCAACAAGCGGCTGTCCTCCGCAACCAAAACTTGTATTTCAAAAAAAAGGCCTGTCTCGGCTCACCCATACAAAAATGGGGGTGAGACACGTGACGGATGGGGTTTCATGGGGTCTAGACTGTCTCAAGCATGAGACGAAATGAGATGGGCGAGACGGGGCATGCTGCCGCAGCCATTGTTTTCATTAACTTTTTGCACGCCGCGCATGGCGACTCACGCCGTCTCCATGAGGCGCCACACGCATACCGTGCAACGCAGCAGCCATTGCCTGCGATTGCCCCTGGGGATCTGGGTTAGAGCGCCTATGCAAGGCCTGGGGGATCTCACTCTGGCACTTCTGACATCGAAGTGAGAATGTATCACAATCGCCCTAGCGAAGCGTTTAGCGAACGCAAGTTCACGCAAATCTGCTTGTCCTTAGTTCGCTCATGCCGCACGCTAGAGAACATGCCGCCCGAGCGGCAATTTCGAGCAATAAGGCCAGAAATTAGCGGAAGGAGTTGACCGATGCAGGCCGAAGAAACCAACATCCTCAGGATGTGCAGTGCACATGCATGGGAGGAGCTAGACGACAACGTTGGACGCGAGCGTTTTGCCACAGCTATGGTCCATATGGCATATCGCATTCTTTGGCCTGGTAACGGTGTGCGGACGCCCGCAATGGAGCAGCTACGCCAAGCATGGGTGGCCCTTCAGGAGGAGGACCCAAGACGCCGCTATATTGTTGTAGCGGACGACGCGCCGGACGACGCGTGACGGTCCTCGCATGCTTCGCCTCCACCGTAAGTAGCGCAGTCTGCGCCGCGCGGAGCGAGCTATGCCATGTGTACCAAGGTAGATGGTTTCACGGCGGTTTCTTCGAAACCGAAAACAACACTTACGCTGAACAAACCTCCACGCGGAGCGCGAAAAGGCAGGGTTTTTCTGTCCTGCAAAGAAAAAACTGCAAATGATTGCGCTTGTGCGCTGCAAATCCGGCTTTTCATCGCACATCCGCCTCAGTCGAAGCTTCAGACGCCACATCCGGCTCCGCGGGGGTAGTCTACTTTAAGGCGTTCGCAGTGCGCCCTAACCGCGAATAACCCAGGCGCCCAGCGCAAGCAGGACAAGTGGCGGGCCTAAAGCGTGTCGCGTTCAATCGGCCTCATATCCGGCCGCATTGAAGTAGTTCCGGCATTCTGTGACGGAGAAGAGATTGCAGATATCGCCGAGTGCATCGGCGATGGCGTCGAAACTGCGGGCGGCCCGCTTGCGCAGCAGCGCCTTGAGCTTGGAGAAGGCCATTTCGATCGGGTTGAGGTCGGGCGAATAGGGTGGCAGGAAGAGCAGCCATGCGCCTTTCGCCTTGACCATTTGTTCGGCCCGCTCGCTCTTGTGGAAGCCGACATTGTCGAGAATGACGACGTCTCCGGGCGACAGCGTCGGGGCGAGTTGCGTTTCGATCCAGGTCTCGAAGATGCGCCGGTTCATCGGCGCGTTGACGATAAAGGGCGCGACCACGCCATGTGATCGCAGGCCGGCGATGAAGGTCTGCGTCTTCCACGAACCGAAGGGGGCGTGGGCGCGATAGCGTTGCCCTTTTGGTGCCCAGCCTGAGCGCTTGGTCAGCTTGGTATTGGTCGAGGTCTCGTCGATAAAGACCAGTCGCGCCAATGCCTTGTTGAAGAAGCGCCGGCGTCGCCGGGTCCAGAGCTCACGCGCCCGCGCGATCTCTGGGCGCTGCTGCTCACTTGCCTGCAGGCTTTTTTTTATGGCTGAGGTCGAGGCGGTGGAGAAGACGGCCAACATTGGAGCGGTGCACGATGACGCCGCGCCCGGCGAGTTCCAGGCACAGTTCGTCCAGCGTCAGGTCGCCATTCTGCGCCAGGCGCTCGCGGACCCACTCGCCATGCGCGTTCAGCTTGCCGCCACCCAGATGGCCTTGCCGCCGTGGCGCCAGCGATCCGGTCGCGCGTTTGAGCTTCACCAGATTGTTCACGAAACGCGGCGACACCCGGAAGTGCCGGGCCGCGGCCCGATGGCTGTGACCGTCCTCGACAAACGCAATGACACGACTACGCAAAGCAAGCGGATGTGATTTGCCCATGGTGTCCCTCCCGTCAAAGCGAGGGAATCACAGCCAACCCCGATTCGGGAATCTGGAGGGTTCTGTGAGGTCCGGCCGCTTTGGATGCAGCATTCGCTGATCGGACCTCATTGAAGCCGGATTGAGCGAAGGCGCGGGTTGTTTGGCACTATGGGGATTTAACCGAAGCGGTGGATGGCGTTTGGCTGGGGCGAGCCCAGGCGGGGCTGGAAGAGCGGCTGAGAAGAAGGTTCTTGTCGCCAATTGAGATGTGTCTGGCGGTGTTTTTGGTTGATCTGTGCCGAACGAGGCTTCGGCGATGCTGCGTTTTGTGTTGCGCCGGCATGCTTGGCCAAAGCCATTCGCTCGCGGCCCTTCGATCTGCCGACGTTGATTGTTGGAGTGATGCCAGGTCTGATAGGGTCATGAGCTATCGTTCCATGCTGGTCGACAGGCTGGTTGACGCGGCTTCCAGGTGCCGAGGATGTTCATCCTTCCGCCGCAACAGGGACAGCGGTGTGCAAATGGCGGGGCCTCGACCGTATCCAGGTCTTCGACCGGCTCTTCCGGCTGCGGGACATTGAGGAGATTGCGGCATGCCTCCAGCTTCTGCTGCCGCTGTCCGTTGGCAAGCAAGCCAAAGTGACGGATGCGATGGAAGCCGTCCGGAACCGTATGCAGCAGGAAGCGACGAATGAACTCGTGGGCATCGAGCGTCATCCGCTTCTGCCTGCCACCCCTGCGATAATCCTTCCAGCGGAATGTGACCTGACCACCATCCATGCTGACGAGGCGGGAATTGGAGATGGCGATGCGATGGGTGTAGCGGCCGAGATAGGCCAGCACCTGTTGGGGTCCGGCAAAGGGCGGCTTGGCATAGACGATCCAATTGACGCGCCGCGCTTCTCTGATCATGCGCGTGAATGCAGCTGGATCGGCCAGGCTCGCGATGCTGCCGAAGAACTGAAGCTGGCCTTCGTCATGAGCCTGCTTCAGGTATTCGAGAAACAGTCGCCGGAACAGGCGCGACAGCACCCGCACGGGCAGGAAGAAGTTCCTCCGACAAGCCACCCAGCGGGTTTGATCGAACGACAATCCGCCGCCCGGCACGATGCAGTGGATGTGTGGGTGATAATGGAGGTTCTGCCCCCAGGAATGCAGCACGGCGATAAAGCCGAGTTCAGCACCCAGATGTCTGGGGTCAGCGGCAAGTCTGCGGAGTGTCTCGGCGACGGCGCGAAACAGGACAGCATAGACCACCTGCTTGTTCTGGAAGGCAATCGCGGCGATCGCTTGCGGCACGGTGAAGACGACGTGGAAATAGCTGACCGGCAGCAGGTCGGCCTGCCGGGCGGCAAGCCAATCGCGGCTGGCCTGTCCCTGACACTTTGGGCAATGCCGGTTACGGCAGGAATTGTAGGCGATGCGGAGCGCCTCACAATCCCGGCATTGCTGGACATGGCCGCCCAGCCGCGCGGTCCGACACATCTCGACCGCGCTCATCACCCGGCGCTCAACCCGCCCGAGATGCGTGTCATGCGATTGACGATATCCTTCCCCGTGGCGGCGAAAAATGTCCGCCACCTCCAATCCCGCCGCCATGGCGGAATGTCCTCAGCCTGTCGGCACCACCTCCAGCGTCAGCCGGTCGAGCGGACTGGTCGTGGCGCGGATGAGTGTGTTGGACACTTTCGTGTAACGCGCCGTGGTCGACAGATTGTTGTGGCCGAGCAGGACCTGGATGATACGAATGTCGGTGCCGCTCTCCAAGAGATGGGTGGCAAAGCTGTGGCGCAACGTGTGCACCGATATCCGCTTGTCGATGCCGGCTGCGGCACGTGCCGAACGGCAGGCAGAATGCAGAACCTGGACATCGATGGGTTTGCTCTCGTCACGTCCCGGAAACAACCAGACCTGCGGTCGCACCAGCTTCCAATAGACCCGAAGGATATGAAGCAACTGCGCCGACAGCATCACGTTGCGGTCCTTGCCGCCTTTGCCATGCTCGATGCGGATGACGCCGCGCTCGCCGTCGATGTTGCTGACCTTGAGACTGACCGTCTCGGTGGCGCGCAAACCAGCCGCATAAGCCGTCGTCAGCGCCGTTCGTGTCTTCAGGCTCGGGACCGCTTCCAAAAACCGCACGATCTCATCGCCGTTCAATATCGTCGGCAACTTGGCGGGCGTTCGGGCATAGGCAATGCGCTCCGGTATCTCCGCATGTCCAAGCGTGACGCCGAAGAAGAAGCGAAGGGCGCAAACCGTCTGGTTCAAGGCCGGCCATGATAGCCCCGACGACACCAGATGCACCTGAAAGGCACGCACATCCTCCAGCCCCAACCGGTCCGGCGACCGACCGAAATAGCGCGAAAACTTCGTCACTGCATGCAAATACGATCGCTGCGTCGCCGGCGACAAATTGCGGATCGTCATGTCCTCGATCATCCGTCGCCGCAGCGGGCTCATCTCACTCATGATACTCTCCTGTTCAAAGGTTGGGCCAAACAGCCCAATCCTTCAAAACAGGGGCACACCATGCAAATCAGATGCCCCAAATGCCGCGTCAGCGGCTTCGTTCAATCCTGAATCCTAAAAATCGCGACCCGCTTTAGCAGGATACCGCCGAAAAGCAAAGCCGCTTTCTCCGCATTCCAGCCAGTTCGAAGTCGGCTCCCAATCTCGTCTGGCACGACAACGCTCGGGCTTCCAGATGCAGCCGCCTTTTCCCTCGTGGCTGCTACCTCTTTCTCGGCTTTCCAGCCATCTGTGATCGCTACCCAGCCCCTGACGAAGATGGAGCCTCCATCTGTCACGTCTCGCCGACGTCCTTCAATTTCGACGTAGACGACCAGTGTCAGCACCCAAAGTGCAGAGACGGTCAGTCACAATCGAAAGAGGCCACGTCGGAAATTCATCTTGCCCCTCGCTCAATGAGAGAGGATAGCACAGCGGGCGACAGTCGCCTCCATTTGGACGCCCCATCCAGACGCGCCACAGACCACCCATACGGTCCACGAAACCGCGCTGTTGCGGTGTCACCTAGGCGGCCAAGCGACCGCGCGGCAAGCGCATCGTCGCCACTACGACAACAGCAGCGAATTCTTTGCAAGCGGAATTCCGCACTATAATAGAAAAAACGCGGAATATCGCTCCAGAGGCCGCAGCATTCAATGGAGAACTTCTTTTCCGTGTCCTCACTGGGGACACCGCATCGTTGGTCGATTCACGTAAATCTCTAGCGGATGTGCACCATGGACCAGATGAAGATCGCCGTCGCGGGCGCGACACGCGCCAAAGTCGACATGGCCGCCAAAGTCGAGATCAAGGCTGAAAGCGGCGAATCTCTGGAATACCTATTCTCGCCAACTGCCGAGGCGGAGGCAATGAATGCCTGGCGGTGCCGGGCGCGCCAAGAAGTGTCTTGCTCGCCTCGAAAGCTCCGTTGGGCGCTTCACTAAGCCCCACCTCCAACAAGTGTGACAGGCACGAACGGCCGGATGCGGGGTACTTGGCCCACCAGCCCTTAGACGGTAGACACCGAGCCTTTTCTTTTGGAGAATCTCGAACCAGCAAGCTGTCGGGGCCCCGCGGCCGCTTAAGTAGCTGTTTTGCAGTTCGGTTGAAATCCACTCTGAATTGCGTAAACCAATAGACGCTATTTAAAGTAACGACTTCCCAGCATTCCATGCCGCGAATGGGCGCTGATCGACCCAGTTCCACTGGTGAGTGGGTGCTGGCTAAGCGTAGCTGGTTCATTGCTCGCACCTGAAACTGGTACTGCGAAGTAGGAAGCATCAGATAGCGGCAGACGCCGAGCTCGGTGCAAAACTGGAAACCCACATCTCAGAAAGATTGTCTGAGACACTCATTGGGAGGATTGCGCCGATGGGGCCGTTGTTCAGGAACGCCGGGCTACCGACTTATCATGAGGCAATGTTGTTTGTCCGCATGAAGCCGCAGCCGCGCCAGGCAAGCCTCGAAGCCACGTTTGCGGCCGCACGCACGCCGCTGAGCAGCGGTCTTCAGGCCCTGTGCTATTACGAGCGAGCCGGCCTGGTGAAGCGCGTTACACCTGTGTCGCGGGAAGCGCCCCATTCCTCCAGCCGGATGCTGGTACGGCCAACCCGCAACGCCGGCGCAAAACCCGAGGTGCTTGGGGTCTCCGGCAGTGACATAGAAGGATAGTCGGCGCCCGCTCTGAACATGAACGCCGCATCGACGAGCGAACGCCGGGCGGAGCCACCAGCCTGGTCGAGTTGGCCAATGACGTCGGTTTACGGCAGCTGCCGGGCCGATGTCAGCGTCGAGGAGCGATAACGCCTGTTGACCAGGTTTCAAGCAATCCCAGGTGTCGAGCTGGCGGCCCCGGTGAAACGTGACAGCCGCAGCGAGGCTTTGCTATGGATCCATTTCGCACGTTTGAGGAGACATTCCGAGGCGATTGACTGCCTGTCGGTGATCAGAGAGATGCCCGAGGTAGAAGAAGCAAACATACCGGCTCGACGAAGTGGGGCGAGATCACTTCAATGAGGCAAGTCGCAGCCTTCACGACTTGCTCTAAATCTAAAGTAAGACTTCCTTCCTAAAGGAAACATCCCGTCTGCACCAAGAATGTCGCTCACTCTCTTGCATTCAATTATAAATTCCATCGCATGATACGGTGATTCTTCTCCATCAAAACTTACTTAAAAAGAGGCGGTCAATCTTTTATTTATCTTTTTAGACATCTGAACTATGCCGCGAAGACTTCGTTCCGGAAGTCGGTCTGCGTAAGCTGGGACAAATTTTTCGGCCGCTTCGGACTCCAATCTCACTTGTCGGCGCAAGTGCTGAGTATCGGCGTCATCACCCTCAAATGCTCGTCGATCCGCTCAAGCACCTTTTCCGGAACGACAGCCCGTTCTGGAAGGCTCCACCAATGCTCGTTAACGCTTTCAACGATATCGGTAACCGCCTTGAGTACAGCAGGCTCCGGCAGCCTCGCACGATTGGCAAAGACCTTCCATCGCTGCGCGGTGAGCGCCTTGAAGGAGCGCTCACCTCCGAGCGACAGCGCCATTGCGTCAGCGGGAATATAGGGCACGGTCGACAAGACATCGTAGATCGGCGCGAGCTCCGGCTTGTCGCCATTGCCATGGTAGATCAATGACCAGTTCTTGAGGTGCATGTCGCCATTGCCGGTGATTACCGTCAGGGCCAGTCGGCGCACGAATTCGAGGGCGGCCGCGGGCGAGACGGCAGCGACCAGAGCGGAGGCTATATCGTGGTATGCGGCGGCCTCATATTTGCGCGAGGGATAGATGCCGAAGACTTGGGCGAAATCCTCGATATGGATGCGTTCGCCGCCGGCGCCACGATCGAAGCGTTTGACCAGGAGGACCTTGCCTTCCGACAGCGTGTTGAATTCCTCGGGAATCCCGTCGAAATCGGATTTCTCGACAAGCTCTCGTTCGGGCACTTCCATGCCGATCGCTGCCGCCAGTGCAAGGTTGGCGTACTCGTTTTCGGAAACACCAGGAAACGCTGTCGAAGGGAACTTGGCGATGTACTGACCATGTTCGTCTCCCATCGGCAAAGTCAAACCACCACCCTTGCCGGTGTTCTTCATGACTGAGAGCTTCATCTGCACGCCTGCTAGCGAAAACCGCGCTTTCGGCTTGTCCTTTGAGGCATCCTCGCTAATCGCCGTCTTGCCATCGCTCGGCACGACGCGGACAGCGCCCGGCAGGTCCGCGCCGAGCGCGGCCAGCAGATCAAAATCGTTGCCTGCGCGTACATTGCCTGCGTGGTGCTTTTCCATCGCCTCGCGCAGTTTGTCTTCGGGAAGAAGGTTGGCGAAGAAGGCTGGCAGGGCGCTGGCAAGAGGCTTAGGATTCTTGCGCAACCCTCCCGCCGCCGCCCGGAACGAGAGGCTGAGCACGGGGAAACCACCCGTCGCGCGATAGGCGTCGGCGAAGTTGAACGCATTGAAATCGCCGGGCGTTCTGACGAGCGTGCCGACCTTCAGATCGTTCAGCAGTACCTCGAGCGAAGGGATGGCCTTGGGAGCCTGAAATATTTTAGCCATGATCGTCATCGTCGGGACGGGAGATAAACGCGGGGAGATCGTCGTCGTCATGCGGGCGCAGCAAAGCCTCGACTGCTGGAACCATTGATTGTGGGATCAGCATCATCTCGAGGCCCAGCGCGCGGGCGATATTCATCAGTGTTGTTGCGCGCGCAGCAGCAATCCCCGTCTCGATGTCGCGATAACGGGGGCGCGATATGCCTGCCAAGTCGGAGACCTGTTCCTGCGTCATCGCCGAGGCCAGTCGTGCCTTCTTCAACAGGTGCCCTATTTCAAATAAAATCTCCGACTCCGGCCTCATAATGATACCTAAGCGCTTCATTTGACCTTGTATTGAAACGTATAGATATCTTTTTCTCGGCATTTTGTCAATGTGATAGATCTGTTTGCGTTTCATTTACGTGAAAATGACATGTTACCGTGTCATTTTAATAGCCGTTAGAAATCTCCTTTGATGGGAATCGATCCAGCGGTCCCGCGCGAGATTCAATCATGTGCTTCCTGCAAGAGATTGTTTGGCGTTCGACGAGTGTGGGTGGGCTGCGGTGGCAGGCTCTGTGAATATGCGGGCGGATGGCTTGCGTGATGGCGCATGCGGCGATCCTTGCCAGACGACGGCTTCAAGCAGGCCGAGCCGGACTCCGTCGGCTGTTGACAGCGCAGGCGGTGGCAGCCGGTCTTCGGTGCGCGTGCGGTGGTCGCCCGCGCCAAACGCAATCGCCACGAAGCGGGTTGCATCGGGAGCTGACAGCCAGCCTACCAGGCGCATGCGAGCAAAAATCGGCAAATTTTGAGATCGTGTCAGGGAAGGCAGGAGCGGTGTGAGTGCGTCCGCTCTCAGTAATTTGCGCGACGATCAGCGACTCGACTAACGTCGCCAGGCCATATTCGCTATAGGCGGATCGGCGGAGAAATCTTTCCAGCAAAGCCAATACGTTGGTTCGGAAAATCGCAGAGCGCCTGAACCCCCGAGGTGGATAGGCGGATGCGCCAGGTCTGGCGTTCGAGCGGTTGCGGCCGGGCGAAGCAAAGCGGCGTCAGAAGCGCGACATCGGCGCACTTTTCCGGATCGCGCGATCAGGCGCACCGTGGCGCGATCTGCCCGAGCGCTACGGACCGCGCACGACCTGCTACAATCGCTTCGTACGAGGGCGAAAGGCGGGTGTGTGGGACAGGATGATGGATGCCATCACCGCCGCACACGATGGCGAAATCCAGATGATAGACAGCACTTCCGTACGGGCGCATCAACAGGCTGCGACGGCAAAAAGGGGGGATCGAGATCATTGTCTCGGCCGATCACGCGGTGGGCTCACCACAAAAATCCATGCCGTCGTTGACGCGCAAGGGCTCCCGATCCGGCTCGCCTTGACTGCTGGTCAGGCGCACGATGGTCAGGTCGCCGAGGACCTTGCTCAACCATCTTGGACCGCACATGATCGTGCTCGCGGACAAGGCATACGATGCCGACCGCATCCGCGCGCTGATCGAGGAGCAAGGTGCCAGGCCCAACATCCCGGCAAAATCCAATCGAAAGTGGAAGCCCTGCTTCAGCAAGCGGCTCTACCGCGAACGCAATCTGAAACGCTTCCGTGAGCCCGCTTGCGGTGCCCGGTTGAAAACCACCCTGCATTGCGTAAATATTCAGCGCCCTCTTAGGTACGGAATTCGAAGGGACATCCGGCACGCGGAGAATGCGGAAAGTCGAAAAATTCCGAGGTTGCCGGGAGGGTTTGACTGATGGGACCGTTGTTCAGGAACGCCGGGCTTGCTACCTACCATGCAGCAACGTTGTTTGTCCGCATGCGGCCCCAGCCGCGCCAGGCAAGCTTTGAAGCCACCTTTGCGGCCGCGCGCACGCCGTTGAGCAGCGGCCTTCAGGCCTTGTGCTATTACGAGCGAGCCGGCCTGGTGAAGCGCGTTACACCTCTGTCCCGGGAAGCGCCCCACTATGCCAGCCGGATGCTGGTACGGCCGACCCGTGGTGCCGGCGCAAAACCCGAGGTGCTTGGGGTTCCTGGCAGTGACGTAGAAGGATGGTCGGCGCCTGCTCTGAACATGAACGCCGCCATGGACGAACGAACACCGGGCGGAGCCACCAGCCTGGTCGAGTTGGCCAATGACGTCGATCTGCGGCAGCTTCAGCTGGCTCTCGCCGGCGATCCGACAGTTGCATCCGTGTCCCGGGTGCCGCTGCGTTACCTCGTGGCAAGGTCTCCGCGAAAATCGGCCGGGTCCTCGTCCAGGAAACCGTCACCCGCCGGTCCTGGCCGAATTGCCGCCGTGCCGCCACCTGCCCATACAATGTGGAACCTCCGCAAGATCAAATGGGATGAAGCGCGCCGTTTAACCGGCTTCGATGACGCCAGCAGGGTCAAGGTCGCGGTGCTCGATACGGGTATTGACGCCGAGCATCCCGACCTCAAGGACCAGATTGGCGGATTTATCTATGAGCACCCTGACCTTCCTGCCGCAAGCTCCGCTCAGGATCTTGTCGGTCATGGCACCCATGTGGCAGGCACCGTTGCGGCGACGATCAACAACGATCTCGGCATCAACGGCATATCGAGGGGCAGGATTCACGCCTGGAAGATTTTCGACGACCGCCCCGACCTTTTGACTTATCCGGATGGAACTGCGGAATTTGCCTATTTCGTCGACCCCGTGATGTATCTGCGCGCACTGCTCGATTGCGCGGACGCGGGTATCGACATTATCAATCTGTCGATCGGCGGCGCAGGCGCGCCCGACCCGACGGAGAGTGCAGCATTCGAGGAATTGCTTGCGAACGGAACGACCATCGTTGCGGCGATGGGAAACGAGCGGCGCGAAGGCAGCCCAGTATCCTATCCCGCAGCGATACCCGGCGTCATCGCTGTCGGTGCGACAAACCTGCAGGACCGGATCACGACCTTTTCCAACCGAGGCAACCACATCACGATCGCGGCTCCCGGCGAGGCTATCTGGTCGACGCTGCCGACCTATCCGGGTCAAACGAGCTGGAGGGCGGAAAGAGGTCCAGACGGGCGCTGGCGGCAGGGAAAGCCAGACATACGCGAGACGGATTATGACGCATGGCCCGGAACATCGATGGCGTCTCCCCATGTCGCTGCGGCTGCTGCACTCTATATTGCAAATGGCGGCTCCAGAGATCCCGCGGTGATCCGCAGCGCCCTGGCTTCGAGTGCCGACAAGGTGCCGGCCATGGGTGGCCAAGACTTTACGCCCGACTTCGGCTATGGTCGTTTGAACTTGAAGCAGCTGATTGGCGGCCTACGCACCGGGAACTCGGACGATGACTGACATCCTGTTTACGATCCGGGCCGACGTCAGCGTCGAGGAGCGAGAACGCCTGTTGATAAGGATTCAGGCAATTCCAGGTGTCGAGCTGGCAGCCCCGGTCAAGCGCGACAGCAGCAGTGAGGCGTTGCGGCGGATTCATTTTGCCCGTTTGACGAGCTATTCCGAGGCGACCGGCTGCTTGTCGGCAATCCGAGGGATGCCGGAGGTGGAAGAAGCGAACATACCGGCTCGCCGAAGTGGCGCCAGCGGAACGTAACGTCCCACACCTGTTACGCCATTGGTGGTAGGCCGCGGCCTTTATTCCGCCCGCTTCTTAATTCTCAGTTAAGGAATACATTCCTTCGCGGAGATCTTCCCCATGGCAGTCGGCGCATCCCAACGTTTGCACGACGGCGTCGCGGCTGTCGAAACCATGACGCGCTTTGCGCTTGCGGCGCTGGCGCTCGCCTCCGGCGTCTATACCTATCTCGGCGTGCGCAGCATTCTCGACGGCTCGGCGACCGCGGTCTTCTTCGCGGCGATGATCTATTCAGCCTCGGTCTCCGTCGGAATCTATGCCTTCTGGACCTATATGGCCCGCTTCTATCCGCATGTGATTACCCATACGGGTCGGGCTGCGATGCTTGGCGTAATGGCTTTGGGCGCCGCCATGATCATCGCCATGTCAAGCTGGCTCAATGCGGCGGCGCTGGCCGGTTCGGCCGCGCTCGAACAACATCTGGCGCAAACGGTGGAGGACTATACTGCCGACCTCGATCAGGCGCACCAGAACGCCCTTGCCGCCCAGAGCCTGCTGCCCGACATCCAGCGTGCCTCCGAACGCTTCGCCCAGCTTGCGGCTTCGGAGCGGCAGACGGGTGCGCTCACCGGGACTACGGGAGCGGGAAGCGTCGTGCAGCTTCTGACGCAAATGTCAGCGCAGACGAAGGAGCTCGAAAATGGCATCAACGCCTCCCGCGAACAGGTGACGACGCTGTTCGGCCAAGGGCAGAAGCGGCTCGAAACGATGCGCACGCTCGTATCCGCACCAGGTGCGATCGAACCGCGTGCCGACCAGTTCTCCTCGGAAGTTGTGGCGCTCACAGGCGTCATCGCCTCGTTGGGCCAGACCTCGATTGCACCTTCGATCCGCCGCGCCGCGGACGACCTGTCGCTCGGCTTTATCGCACCGGTGGCCGATGGCGGCGATGCCGACCTCGTCAACCGCCAGGACCAGGTGATGGAGACGGTGCGGGCCTCCGTGGCGGCGCAGTCCAAGGTGCTCTCCGAAGCGGCCGACGAAATCCTGGCCCGGACGCCGGTGGCGGAGCGGCGCTTCGTCCCGCTTTCCTCCGCCGAGGCCGTGTTGCGCTATGCGGCCGATTTCATTCCGGCCTGGGCCGGAGCGATTTCCATCGATCTGCTGCCGGGCGTGCTCGTCTTCATTCTTGCTGCCGTGCATGGGGCGATCCGCAAACAGGAGGAGAAGCTGCCCTTTGCCGAGCGCATCACGGCTGCCGAACTTCTGCAAGCGCTGGACGTGCAGCGAGCGGTAACCGCGAATGGCGCCAATCTCGGAGAGATGGTCACGCAAGCGGAAGCCGAGAGCAAAGCGGAGGAACTGAACAACATCACCAATCTCGACCCGAGAACGCGTGCAAAGGATCGCTCGCATGAGGATCGATGACACTTTCAAGGCGCTGATGCGGCTCGACGACGGCGTGCTGATGCGCGGCGCCTTCTACGCACTGCTATCGGCTGCGACGGTCTTCCTGCTGGTCGACGTGCGCGACTTGACGGCGATGAATGCCGAGTTGCCAGCGTTCGATCCATTCCATGAGAACCGGCCCCTCCTGCCGCCGGCGCTGACCGAAGGCGGGCCGACCACTCCGCGCGTCCAGCCCGCAAGCCCGGAGGAAGTGCTGCGGCGGCCGATGACATTCGAACTCGCATCCGGCGGCGTCTTGCTCGCCGAAGGCACGATCGATCCCGGCGCAAGCGCACGCTTCGCAGAGGAGATTGCCGCGCGTGGCGAATATGTGAAGACGGTGGCGCTCAATTCTCCCGGCGGCTCGGTGGACGACGCCTTGGCGATTTCGAGCCTGATCCGCGAAAGGAAGCTTGGGACCAAGGTGGCCTCGCGAGCGCTCTGCGCGTCCTCCTGCCCGATCATCTTTGCGGGCGGCGTGAGCCGTGTCGCCGAAAAGGATGCGATCGTCGGCGTGCACCAGGTCTTCAATGGCGGCAGCGGCCGGCAAACGGCGGATCAAGCGATGTCGGCAGCACAATCCACCACGGCCCGAGTGACCCGCCATCTCGACACGATGGGGGTAGGCGCCGGGCTCTGGATCAACGCACTCGAAACGCCGCCGGACCGGCTCCACTATCTGACATCGGCGGAAATGGCCAAGTTCAAGCTGACAACGGAGCCGCCCGCGACCGCCAGGAAGAAGGCGGAGTCTGAATAGCGTTGCCATGCTTTAAGACCCTCGATCAATCATGGGGCGTCAGGGAGTTCCTTCCCGAAACGGAAAGGACGCTCGTGGGTTTCTGAACACGCCTGAATTTGACAAAGTTTTGCCAAAGCGTGCCATTCTGGTCGTAGGTATGGAGACCGACATGGCCACGGTGAACGTATCTTTGCCCGACCCCATGAAGGATTGGGTGGAAGCACAGACGCGAACAGGCCGCTATGCGAACGCCAGCGACTATGTGCGCGATCTCATCCGCAGGGACCAAGAGCGGAATGACAAGATTGTCATAATGCAGCGCTTTGTCGATGATGGACTGAAAAGCGGTGCTGGAAATCGCTCAAAGGACGAACTTTTCTCTGCGGCGCTAGCGCGGGCTGAACCCCCGCGCAACCCCCGATAATGGGATTTCGGCTTTCCCTCGCGGCAGAAGAAGACATTATCGTGATCGCCGAGGAAGGCGTCCGCCTCTTTAGGTGCCGCGCAGGCGAGACGGTGTCATGACGAGCTTTTCAGTATCTCCGCTCTGATCGCGGCCAACCCCCGCATCGCATGTGAGCGCCAAGAGTTATCGCGCCGATGCGCATCCACCTTCAAGGCGCAACTCGTTATCTACCAGACCGAGTCCGACGAAGATATTTTCATTGTCCGCGTGCGTTGCGGACACGAGGATTGGGCGAACAGCGCCTTCTAGGGAAGTTCGCTCGGATAGGATTTGGGGAAGTCGGACTGTCGGCTGAGTCAGCCGACCGGTCGCTGGCAATGCGGCGCATACTCGTGGTCGCCGACCAAGGTTTCCCGCGCAATTCGAGGAAAGCAAGGTCAGGAACCATCGTCTCCCATGGTCGTTGTCTCTTCGAAAGGAGTTCGCCAATGCCGAAGCAAGATCCGATCCCCGCCCCTGCCGAAACGCCGAGAGAGCCGCAAGGAATCCCCGGCCGACCGGATCGAGGCCTCGAGAAGTCCCCCGATCCGCCGATCAAGAAGCCGGAGGACACCAAGGATCCGACGGATCCGGCGCTTCTGCCGATCGGCGATCCGGCCGGAATGGCCTAACCGATAGACAAGCGCGAGACATCGCAGCCCGGGGGGGGAACATCTATTCCCCATTTGGGTTGCGATACAGAGCGCCGCCTCCTTGAGAGGAGAGATGCGCATGCTGATCCAACTGCTGCGCGACAAGCCGGTTCCGGGCGCAAATCATTGTCAAGCTCTACCGCTACGGCGATGAAATCCGGGGGTATGTACGGCAGGTCATCGACCCGCCGAAGGATGACGTTATCTTTCCCGGCGAGGAAATGGAACCGGAAGCCGCCTTCCGGCTGGCAAGGGCCCATAGCGGGGGTGAGGCGCCGATCTATGTGGAGCTTCTCGAGGACGTGCAATGGAACGGCATTAGGCAGCAAAAAACCACCAAACTCCAATTAAATTACTGAATCAAAACACAATTTCTAGCATCGAATCGGATTGGCATCGATAGCCCTGATACGTCGGTTGGCGGCTGCGGCACAGGCGACGTCTGGCTGAACGATTGGAGTTTAGGCCGAGGTAGGTCCGTGGGACCGTCTGAGCGAATGCTTCATTCAAAAAGTTCGGCGTGTGTCCCAGCGGCCACGAACACAACCAGGTTCTTTCTTTCGTCCAACGTGTAGATGAGGAGAAAATCACCGCCGATATGACATTCTCGATGATCTTTCCAATCACCCGTCAGCTCGTGGTCTTTCAGCTCAGCCGGCAGAGGGTCATCGTTGTCTACGATCAAACCCAGGACTTTCTTCAGTGCGACCATGTCATATCGGCCAGACCTGGAAAGGCGCTCCCAATCTTTTTGAAACTGCTTGGTATGACTTGATTGCCGCGGCAGCGAAGCCCGCTTGCTGGAAGCGGACTTTGCTCGTTTCTTATCACTTGACAACCTTGTGTCCCTCGAGTGACTCAAACAACTCACCAGCAGTATCAAAATGCTTGCCGTGACCCGCCTTGATGGCTCTTGCTTCCTCCATCGCAGCGATTGTTTTGGCGTTCGGTCGAGTCAACTCGACGGGAAGAGCTTTATCTCGGGCGATCCTGGTCAAAACGATCCGGATGATATCCGAGGTGGTCAGTCCGAGACTATCGAGCACCAAGGCGGCGCTATCCTTCACCGAAGGTTCAATGCGGGCGCGCACATATGCGTTTGCAGCCATTTTTGCCTCCAATCGACTTTGATAAGTATGTAGCCCAACTGAGCAACATATTCAAGCTGCGTAATAGGGCGATTGAACTGGGCCGCCATGATAGTTGCCTCACACACTCGCCAGTTAACCATATGCCCGTCCTCCGATCGACTTCTGCGGAAAGTCCAGGTAAGAGCCTGCGTCATGTTCAGGATGATGCGCATACAGCTTTGATCTTCCCGCGGCCTTTTCGGCCGCCGGTCTGCCGTGTCTACCGTCGACTTCTGCAGCCTGAACATGTCCCTCAACGCCATTGCCCATCGCCGCCACGCTGCGGTGTTGGCTGTCAGCCGACGCCAGACGAGCGGCTGAGGAGGGCAGCCGAGCCATCCAAGCGGCAAGGCACTACTTCGCGAACTCGCGATACAGCTCGACCGTCGGTGCGTGCGTATCGATCGTGTCGGCGACCTTGGCTGCCATCGGCAGGTTCTTCTTTTCCGCCTCCCATACGGCCCTAAAACGTTCAACGGTCTCGCGTGCGGTGTCGATCGCCAGCTTTTCGGAAAGCTCCGCTTTCGCAGCCAGATGCGCCAGCTCGTCCTTCGACAGTGCCGCCATCTTTCTGGTGCGGGAGAAATTGAGCGCCGCGGTATCTTCCCCCTCGATGTAAGGGATAGTCGACAACAGGTCATACGCTGGCGAGAGCGCAGGGGTGCGGCGATCAGGATAAATGAGCGACCAGTTCTTCAGGTGCATGTCACCATTGCCGATCAGCGTGCTGAAGACTAGCCGCCGGATGAATTCCGCCACATCGGCCGTGCTGGTTTCGATCCCCAGTACGCGGCCGATCATCCGGTAATTGCCCTTATCGTATTTATGGTCGGGAAAGACGCCGAAGACCTGCGCAAAATCCTCGATATGCACCGGCCCCTCCGACGTGCGGTCAAAACGCTTGATCGCCAGCGCCTGCCCGTGCAGTTCGCCCACCCCCTGCGGCAGGCCGCTCACGGCATCGAGATCAACCAGCTGGATCTCGGGCACGTCCATGCCCATCATGCGGGCGATGGTCATCATCGCAAACTCGTTCTCGGGCACGCCGCTATATTGCTGGGACGGCAGCTTCACGATCCACGAGCCACCCGTGCCCTCGGCCGGAATGGTCAAGCCGCCGCCCTTATTGTCGTTCTTAAAGGCCGAGAATTTCAGCTGCACACCCGCCAGCGAAAAGCGTAGCGCGTTCGGCCGCGCCTCGACGATCGCCTGCTCGTCATCCTGAGGCGCGTCATCCCCTTCGGAGGGATGCACCGTCACAGCCCCAGGCAGGTCGCGGCCGAGCATCCAGAGCAGGCAGTATTCCCGCGACGGCTTCACACCCGCACGATGAGCGAGGTATTTGCGTAGCGGTCCTTCCGGCAGTAGGTTCGAGAAGAAGGGCGGGACCACCATGTTGTACGGCCTGAACTTCGTGATGAGCGCCCCGAACGCGTCTTTCAGGGACAGGCTAAGCGTCGGCCGCTTTTGGTCTTCGACATAAGAATCGTTGAAAGCGAAGATGGTGCGCCGGTCCTGCAGATTCGTAAGGGTCGCAACCGGTTCCCCATACAGCCTGACATCGAGTACCGTGACCTTAGGCATTATCGTCTTCCTCATCCAGCGCATAGGCCGAGCGAGGGACCCCGTCGTCACGGTCGCGGTGCACCGCGGCGTTGCGTAGGTGTCTTACGGCATGTGCGATCCTGCTCAGTTCCTGACGGGACGGTGGATCGGCCTGCGACCGGTCGAGGCGTGCAGTCGCCTCTTTGAATGTGTCCATGTCCTCGGCTGACAGAGGAAGATGCCTTAAGAGCGCGAGGCTATCTTTGAATGTATCTGCCTCGGAAGCACTACCGAACGCGCCCCTGTGCTGCGCAAACCACCGCTCAAGGCGGCCCACCAGTTTGCGCTGGGCGGATGTTAGGGCATCAGTCGATGCCGGCGCGCTATAGAGGATGTTGCGGATCGCCGGCATCAGTTTTTTCGGGGCAAGGACGATCTCGAGGTCGAGCGCGCGCGCCACATCCACTAGGCTGCCAAGTCCGGGCTCCATGGTGCCCCGTTCTATCTGAGAAATATGGCTTTGCGTCAGGCCCGATCGTGCGCTCAACTCGCGCTGGCTCATTTTCCGCGCTTCGCGCGCAGCCCGCAGCTGCTGCGTTATATGCTCCGTTTTATATGCCATATCATTATCCTGCATCGCACGATGCGAAACATACAGGATAATATATAGGGAGTTAGAGAGCGATGCAATACTGATATATAAAACCGTATCGACGCGACATCTTATATATAATCATATATCATGTTACAGTCTTAGGACTCACAATTGTCCATTTCCTCTGCGTTTGGAGATCCGATCCGTCCGCAACGACCACTTTTGGCGCGCGGGCCTTTTCTCTGCCTGTCGGCAAGAGGGATGCCGGAAGTGGAGGACGCGAACATACCGGCTCGCCGAAGTGGCGCAGGCGGACCTTGAGGAAGCAACGTAGAGGAATCATAGCCTCCCATGGCGGTTGTCCTCGCAAAGGAAAACGCCATGCCGAAGCTATATCCCAATCCCGCCCCCACTGAAAACCGGAGAGAACCACGGCACACGCTCGGCCAGCCGGACCGCGGCCAGGAGAAGCCCGCGGAGCCGCCGGTCAAAAAGCCGGAGGACAGCAAGAGCCCGACGGATCCCGCGCTTCTGCCGATCGGCGACCCGGCCGGAATGGCCTAAGACCGTCTTTCCGCTCTCCGGCCGCCCGTCCCCTCGCTAGGCGTGGCCGAGCGGCAAGGCGACGAAGCGCGTCGTGTCGCCCGACTGGATCCGGAGCAGCGCGGCCGCCCTGCCTTCCTTGCGAAGCGACGCAAGATCACGGCGGAAGTCCCTGGCGCTCGAAACCGCTTTGCCGCCGACGTCGAGAATGACGTCGCCCGCCTCCAGGCCATGTTGCGCCGCTGCTCCCTTCGGATTGATGGCCACAACTACCATGCCTTTGCCACCGGAGCCTGCCACCTTGGTTGCCGGCGCAAGCAGAAGCCCGAAGCCTTGCTCGCTGGTCGGCGCTGCACTGGCGTCGCTGGCCGTCTCGACCGGAGCCGGGCTTTCCTCCGGCATCGTTGCGAGACTGAAGCTGAGGTCCTTTGGTGCGCCATTGCGCAGGATGCTCACCGTGACGGACGTGCCCGGTGCCATCGCGCCGACCCTCTGGGCCAGTTCACGCGGGTCGTTGATCGTTGCGCCGTCGAGCGCGATGATGAGATCGCCGGACCGGATGCCGGCCCTGCCGGCCGGGCCGGCCGGATCCGCCTCGTCGACGAGGGCGCCCTTGGCTTCCTTCAGGCCGAGGCCCTCGGCGATGTCGGCGGTGACCTGCTGCTCCTTGATGCCGAGCCAGCCGCGCGTCACATGGCCCTTGTCCTTCAACTCGGCGATGACGGCTTTCGCCGTGTCGGCCGGAATGTCGAAGCCGATGCCGACCGAGCCGCCGGAGGGCGAGAAAATCGCCGTGTTGACGCCGATCACGTCGCCGTTGACGTCGAAGGCCGGGCCGCCGGAATTACCGCGATTGATCGGCGCATCGATCTGAATGAAGTCGTCATAGGGTCCGGCGCCGATGTCGCGGCCTTCGGCCGAAACGATGCCGGCGGTGACGGTACCGCCCAGCCCATAGGGGTTGCCGATGGCGATCACCCAATTGCCGACGCGCGGCCGCCGGTCGGCGAAACG
Organism: Sinorhizobium fredii NGR234; assembly: GCF_000018545.1. Taxonomy (NCBI): domain Bacteria; kingdom Pseudomonadati; phylum Pseudomonadota; class Alphaproteobacteria; order Hyphomicrobiales; family Rhizobiaceae; genus Ensifer; species Ensifer fredii. The sequence continues at coordinate 885,490 of NC_012586.1, read as the reverse complement.
GACATGCGGCAGATCCCGGCCATCGACCTTGATCAAGGCGAGATCGGTCTTCGGATCGGTGCCGACGACTGTCGCGTCGTAGCTCCGGCCGTCGCTTGTCATCACCTCGAGGGTCTTTGCATGGTCGACGACGTGATTGTTTGTCACGGCATAGCCGTCCGCCGAGATGAAGAAGCCCGAGCCTTCGCCCATCATGACGCCCTGCCCGGCGTCGGGATCGGGAGTGCCGTCATCTTCGTCGGACGAGGCCTGCTGCTGTGCTCCGTCGAGTTCCACGCGCACCGAGATGACCGCCGGCTTCACCCGGGCGACGATGTCGGCAAAGTCGCCGGGCTCCGCCGCCGATGGCGGCTGCACAGCGTTTGTGGCCGCCCGCACCGTCGAACCGGTACCCGTCGTTGTGTGCATGGCGACGGGTTCCGCGACGAGAGCGGCAAGGCTGAGTGCGGAAACGGAGGACAGAGCCGCCAGGGCGGCGGTCAAGCGGCGCGCCCGCGAGCTCTTCTGTTCTGGTAAATTGGCCATGGCGTGTCTCCTTCTCGAAATTGGAGGTTGGTGCACGCGACCACGGTGAACTACATTCCGGCTAGAATAAACGATAGCATTTCGGCAATTCACCGCGTCGTCAGCACCAGATAGCGCCACGACGAAAGTAAAAATGTGAAATTTTCCAAATTCGCCGGATTAAATTTCGTTCATGAAATTCCGTTAATCTTCATCTCGCTGGTAAATGTGCCGCCATAGTCGCAATTCTTCTTGAAGAACTTGCTTGCGCTTTTGTTCGATGCACTGAGCTGTCCAGGCCCGAGCGGCTGCACCAGGACCAACCGGCACGCCGCTCAAAATCAGACCGGCGAAGCGGTATCGACGACCTCGAAGTCGTGGGTGATCGTCGCGGTCTTGGCGAGCATTGCCGATGCGGAGCAATATTTCTCGATCGACAACGCGACGGCGCGTTCGACCTTGCTGGCCGCAAGCCCGCGCCCCTTGACCACGAAGTGCATGTGGATGCGGGTGAACACTTTCGGTTCCAGGTCGGCCCGCTCGGCGCTGAGCTCGACGATGCAATCCTCGACCGGCTGGCGGCCCTTTTCGAGGATGTGGACCACATCGAAGGCCGAGCAGCCGCCGGTGCCGATCAGCACCAACTCCATGGGACTCGGCCCCGGGGTGCTTCCCTCCGGCCCGTAAGCCGTGCCGAGCACGACATTATGGCCGCTGCCGGACTGGCCGACGAAGGTTCGCCCTTCGACCCATTTGATGCGCGCCTTCATGATGCTCTCCTGTCGCGATATGCCGATCGTAGTGCGTCGACGTTGATAACGGGAATGAACGCGCAAGAACATGCCGCACTGAGGGAGCGCGACATGTTCCCACGGAATTCGGCATCCAGCGCCAATTCCATCCGGCTATCATACACCTGCGCCGTGGCTATTCGGCGGGTTGGGCAAGCGAACCCGCCGGGCATTCCATTGTGGTTCCGGCAAGGCTGCGCTGACCTAGACCGATAGTCGCCACGGCGGCAGCACTTGCGATCACCGAAACCCAGAAGCCGTTCTCAGCACCGAAGATATCGACGACCCAGCCGGCGACGAAGGCACCGAGTGCCATGCCGATGCCAATCCCGGTCGTCACCCACGTCACCCCTTCGGTCAGCATCGCGGCGGGCACGCGCCGCTCGATCAGGCCGAAGGCTGTGATGAAGGTCGGCGAGATGGCGATACCGCTGACAAAGACGGCAAGCGCCAGCAGCGGCACCGTATCGGCCACCAGTAGCGGCCAGGCGGTGATGGCAAGGACGCTGACGGCGATCAGGAGCTGCCGGTGCAAGGGCACGGCCGGGTTGATGGCGCCCAGCACCAGGCCAAGTATGAAGGAGCCGATCGCGTAGACGCCGATGACGAGGGTTGCCGCATTCGGCTGTCCGAGTTCCCTGGTGATCGCCACGGCACTCACTTCAGCCGTCGCGAACGTGGAACCGACGAAGACGAGGGCAAGCGTGATGATCTGCACGGCGCGCAGGCGGATCGCCGAACCCTGCTGGGCGTCGACGTCCTCATGGCGCAGCCTCGGTTCGCTCGCGCGCTGCAGGATGAATGCCAGCGTTCCAAGCGCCAGGAAAATCGTGCTGGCAAGCATGCCGGCCTCCGGGAAGAGAGCGACCCCCAGGCCCACCGAGAACGAAGCGCCGGCGATATAGACCAGTTCGTCCGCGGCCGATTCAAAGGCAAACGCGGTGTTCAGTTCCGGCCGGTTGCGGAAGATCTCGGTCCAGCGGGCGCGCACCAGCGCCGGCATGCTGGGCATGGCTGCGGCCAGTAAGGCCGAAACGAAGAGCGTCCAAACGGGCCAGTTCTGATGGGTCGCCGCAATGAGGGCGAGGAAGGCAGAGACCGAAATCGTCGTGGTGGGGATCACCACCGCCGTCTGGCCGTAACGGTCCACCAATCGCGATATGTGCGGAGAAATCAGCGCATTGGTCAGCGCGAAGGTCGCCGACACCGCACCCGCCAACCAGTATTCCCCGTGCGTCTGAGAGAGCATCGCAACGATGCCGATCGGGGCCATGGCGATCGGCAGGCGGGCGAGAAAGCCGGCGGCCGAAAAGCTTTTAGCGCCAGGCGCCCTGAATATCTCTGCGTAAGGATTGGACATGGGACGTTCCTTGTAAGGACCCGAGCTCACCACTTACATACGTGGCGTATGCCTTAGTTAGTTGCATACGTCCCGTATGTCAAATAAAATACGCGACGTATGTGAACAGGAGAGTACATGCGCAGACAGCGCCAGGAGATGATTGCCGAAACACGCGCAAAGCTGATTGCCGCCGCCCGACAAGCCTTCGGGGCGGCTGGATATGCCGAGGCTTCGATGGACGATTTCACCGCAGGGGCGGGACTGACGAGAGGCGCGCTCTATCACCACTTCGGGGACAAGAAGGGACTGCTGCAGGCGGTCATCCACGAGATCGACGCAGAGATGACGGCTCGGCTCAATCGCGTCTCGGCAGCCGCGCCGAACCGCTGGGAAGGCTTCGTGGAGGAGTGCGTCGCCTATATCCAGATGGCGCTCGAGCCGGAAATCCAGCGCATCATGTTTCGCGATGGGCCGGCCGTGCTCGGAGACATCTCGCAATGGCCGAGCACCAACGGCTGCATCGCTGCCTTGAGCGAAAGCCTGCGCCAGCTGAAGGCCGACGGCGTTATCATCGACGTCGACATTGAAGTGGCGGCGCGCCTGATCAACGGCGCCAGCAGCCATGCCGCCTTGTGGATCGCCAATTCCGACGCGGCCGAGGAAACATCGCGAAGAGCGGTGGACGGCTTCCGGGCCTTGCTTGAGGGACTGAGGGTCGACAGGAAGTAGGCCGGTCTGGCGTCAATCCGCCCCGGTCTCGAACAGGCGGTCGAAAAACGAACCGAGCCGGTCCGCTTCGAGTTCGCCCAGGCCCACCAGCGGCGCGCGAACATTCAGCCAGGCGCGGTCGCCACTGCGGTGAGCGACGAGCGCTTTCACGGCCGGCACCACCGGGTATTTGAGCACCTCGTCCACCAGACCGTTGATCCGCGCGTCCCCTCGCCCGTCCTGCGCCAGAGCAAGCAGCACCTGCGGGCAGACATTGGCGAGACCCGAGATCGCCCCCTCTCCTCCCAGGCGCACGCCTTCAGCCAGATAACGTTCGTCGCCGATCAGGATGGCGAGGTCGTTGTGCGCCGCGATCAGCTTCTGCGTATAGGCCCAGTCGCCGGAGGAATCCTTGACGCCGGTCACGACGCCCGGAAGGGCCTGCTTCAACCGGGCGATCAATTCGACAGAGAGGGGCACCTGGGTGACCGAAGGGATGTTGTAGAGGATGACGCCGCCCGCTGCCGTTCCGAGCCTTTCGAGCACTTCGCAGAACCAGACAAACAGGCCCTCGTCGCTCACACCCTTGAAGTAGAAGGGCGGCGGCAGAAGAAGATTTCGACTGCCGAAATCCGCAGCCATGCGCGCCTGCGCGAGCGCCTCTCCCACCGAGGCGGCAGCGACGCAGACGACGACGTCCCTACCCTCGATCCCCACGCCGGCCAGCGCACCGAGCGCCCGCTCGCGATCGCAGATGTCGATCGAGGCGCCTTCCCCGGTCGTGCCGAAGGCTGTCACGCTGGTGCAACCGTTGTCCAGGCAGGCTCGGGCATGCCGGGCAAAGCGGGCAAAGTCGATGCTGCCGTCCTGGCGAAATGGCGTCACCATTGCTGCGGACAGGCCGAACCGGCTGGATCTCTCTGGCATCGCGATATTCCCTCGTTCTGGCTCCCCCCGTGCTGGGCGAAGTTCTGTGTGCGTTAGCGGAGCTTGACATATCACCCGCCACTGCTAAGGTACAGTACCTTACATACAAGAAAGAAGCCAGCGAATGGATGCAAGGGAACGGGATCGTTCGAGCGAAGGTTTGCTCGATGAATTGAGGGCGGAGCTCGGGACCCAGGCGGTCCTGACCGGCAACGACATTCCTCTGCGCAACCGCAACGACTGGAGCAGCAAACCTCCTGGCGAACCGCTGGCGGTATTGCGGCCTGGCAATGCCCAGGAAGCGGCGCGCGCCGTGGCCGCCTGCCGGGCGGCGCGGCTGCCCTTCGTGCCGCAGGGCGGACTGACCGGCCTCTGCGGCGGCGCGACGCCGGAGCCCGGCTGGATCGCTATTTCGCTCGAACGCATGGTCGGCATCGAGGAAATCGATCCCGTCAGCGCGACGATGACCGTCAAGGCCGGTACGCCGCTCGAGGTCGTGCAGAGGGCGGCCGACGAGGCGGGGTTTCTGTTTCCGTTGGACCTCGGCTCGCGCGGATCCTGCGCGATCGGAGGCAATCTCTCGACCAACGCCGGCGGAAATCGCGTCATCCGCTATGGAATGACCCGCGATCTCGTCCTTGGCCTCGAAGTGGTCCTGCCGGACGGAACGGTGCTGACCAACCTCAACAAGCTCTTGAAGAACAATGCCGGCTACGATCTCAAGCACCTCTTCATCGGGTCGGAAGGCACGCTTGGCATCATCACCCGGGTGGTGCTGCGGCTGTTCCCCAGGCCACGCTCCACCGCGGCGGCGCTCTGCGCGCTTTCGAGTTATGCGGATGTTGCGGCACTCCTGGCCGGCGCCCGCAGCGGGCTCGGACCCATCCTCTCCGCGTTCGAGGTGATGTGGCCCGATTATTGGCAGGTCGTCACCGAACGGTTGAAGGTTCGTTCGCCGGTCGCCTCCGGCCATGGCTTCTACGTGCTGGTCGAGACGCACGGCTCGGACGAGGCAACCGATGCGGCGCGGTTCCAATCCTGGCTGGAGGAGATGGCGGAGAGCGGCATTCTGGCCGATGCCGCGGTCGCCCAGTCCCATGCCCAGGTGAAGGACTTCTGGGCGGTGCGCGATGCCTGCGCCGAATTCGGAACCGGGCTGGGGCCGCACATCTCCTACGATATCGGCCTCCAGGTCGACCGGATGGACAGCTTCGCAAGCCGATGCAAGGCGGCCCTCGAAGCGGGCATTCCCGGCTGTGACAGCGTCTATTACGGGCATATCGGCGACGGGAACCTGCATCTCGTCGCCTGGGTCGCCGGACTGCCGATGGAGCAGCAGCCGAAGGAAGCGATGGACGCGATCATCTACGGGCTCGTGCGCGAAATGGGCGGCAGCATTTCGGCGGAACACGGCATCGGCACGACGAAGAAGAAATGGCTCGGCCATGCCCGCAGTGACGCCGAGATCGCGCTGATGCGGGTCCTGAAGGGGGCGCTCGACCCCGAAAACCTGCTCAACCCCGGCAAGGTCGTTTCGCTATGAACCGGTTGTTCCAGGCGATCGAGGCGCTGCTCGCTTTTCTGCTCGCCGCCATGGTCGTCATGGTCTTCGGCAATGTGGTGCTGCGCTATGCCTTCAATTCCGGCATCGTGATCTCCGAGGAGCTCTCGCGCATCTTCTTCGTCTGGATCACCTTCATCGGAGCGGTCGTGGCAATGCGCGACGGCTCCCATCTCGGGATGGACACCTTCGTGCGCGCCCTTTCCCGGCGCGGCAGGATTGCCTGTTGCGTGCTCGGCCAGAGCCTCATCCTGATCTGTTGCGCGATGCTCTTGCGCGGCACATGGCTTCAGCACGAGGTCAATGCCAGCACCCTGGCACCGGTGACGGAAATTCCGATGATCTGGGTCTATGGCGTCGTCTATTTATCGGCGACGGGCATCGGCCTGCACGCGCTCGCCAAGCTCTGGCGCGCGGTAACGGGCCAGATCCGCGACGACGAACTTCTCGAAATCAGCGAGAGCGAAGAGATCCCGCCGGTTCCCGCAACTGAGAGGGCTGAGCGATGACCATCGCGATTTTCACCGGTTCGCTGATCGGCGCCATTGCCCTTGGCGTGCCGATCGCCTTCGCCCTGCTGATCTGCGCCGTCGCGCTGATGGTGCTGCAAGGCAATATCGACACGACGATCCTGTCGCAGAAGATCATCGAGGGTGCCGACAGCTTTCCGCTGCTCGCCATTCCGTTCTTCATGCTGGCCGGCGAACTCATGAATGCCGGCGGCATTTCGAAGCGTATCGTTACCTTCGCGCTGACTTTCGTCGGGCATCTTCGCGGCGGCCTCGGCTTCGTGGCGATTTTCGCTTCCGTGTTGATGGCCGCGATCTCGGGGAGTGCAGCAGCCGACGCGGCGGCGATCGGCGCGCTGCTGATCCCGATGATGCGCCGGGCCGGCTACGACGTGCCGCGGTCCGCGGGCCTCATCGCCGCCGGCGGCGTGATCGCGCCGGTGATCCCGCCTTCGATCGGCCTCATCGTCTTCGGCGTCATCGCCAATGTCTCGATCGGCAAGCTGTTCCTGGCCGGGATCGTTCCGGGCTTGATGATGGGGATCTCTCTTCTCTTCGCCTGGCTGTGGGTGGCTCGGCGCGACAAGGCCAAGGTTCTGCCGCGTCAAGACTGGGGCGCCCGGTTGCGCGCCGGCATCGACGGTATATGGGCGCTCGTCATGCCGGCCGGCATCATCGGCGGGCTCAAATTCGGCATCTTCACACCGACGGAGGCCGGAGTCGTCGCCTGCGTCTATGCGTTCCTGGTCGGCGCCTTCGTCTACCGGGAACTGCCGCTCCGCCAACTTCACCCGATCATCGTCGCCGCGGCAAAGAGCACCGCCGTGATCGTCTTCCTGATCGCGACAGCGCTGATTTCGGCCTGGCTCATCACCCTGTCGGAGCTGCCCTCCCAGGTCGAGGCGATGCTCAGCCCCTTCATGGACAACAAGATCCTGCTGATGGCTGTCATCATGGTCATCGTGGTGATCGTCGGCACGGCGCTCGACTTCGCGCCGACCCTGATGATCCTGACCCCCGTGCTGATGCCGGTGATCAAGCAGGCAGGCATCGACCCGGTCTATTTCGGCGTCCTCTTCATCATGAACAACGCGATCGGGCTGATAACGCCCCCCGTCGGCATCGTGCTCAACGTCATGTGCCGGGTCGCCAACATCTCCATGGGCGATCTGATGAAGGGCCTGTGGCCCTTCCTCTGGGCCGAGCTCATCGTTCTCTTCCTGCTCGTCCTTTTCCCCGATCTCGTCATGGTACCACTCGACTGGCTCACGCATCGATAAGAAATCCAAGGGAGGATTGAAAATGCGCATGCTCTTCACACGAACCGGCATGGCGGCGGCCATCGCCGCCACCGCACTCTTCACTGCCGGATCGGCCAACGCCGAGTTCCAGGAACGAACGATCCGCGTCTCGAACGGCGTCAGCAAGGAACACCCAATGGGCAACGGCCTTGCCGCCATGGGCGCCTGCACGCTCGAAAAAACCGGCGGCAAGATGAAGATGCAGCCCTATTGGGACGGCGCTCTCGGCAATGACCTGACCGCGACGCAAAGCGTTCGCACCGGCTCGCTCGAGATGGTGCTGACCTCGACGGCGCCGCTGACCTCGATCGTCCCGTCCTTCGGTGTCTTCGATCTGCCCTTCCTGTTCAACGACGAGAGGGAAGCCGACCAGGTGCTCGACGGCAAGGTCGGCCAATGGTTCTCCGACAAGCTGCCGGCGGTCGGCGCCGTCAACCTCGCTTGGTGGGAGAACGGCTTCCGCCACACCACCAACTCGCGCCACCCGATCGCCAAGGCCGAGGATTTCGAGGGCGTCAAGATGCGCGTCATGCAGAACAACATCTTCATCGACACCTTCAAGGAGCTCGGCTCCAACGCCGTGCCTCTCGCCTTTTCGGAGATCTATTCTGCGCTCGAGACCGGAACCGTCGACGGTCAGGAAAACCCGTTCAACAACATCGAGAACATGAAGTTCTACGAGGTTCAGAAATACCTGACGCTCACCAAGCACGCCTACAGCCCGACGCTGGTGCTGTTCTCCAAGAAGATATGGGACGGGCTCTCGCCGGAGGAGCAGACGGTCCTCAAGGACTGCGCCCTCGTCGGGCAGAAGGAACAGCGCAAGGTCAACCGGGAGAAGTCCGAGGTGAGCCTGGCCAACCTGAAGACCCAGGGAATGGAGGTCAACGAGATCACGCCCGAGGAGATGGAGCGGCTGCGCGACAAGCTCAAGGTGATCTCCGAGCGCCATGCGGCGGCGATCGGACCCGAAACGCTCGATCTCGTCTTCGGCGAGCTCAAGCGCATCCGGGCCGATTGACACTTCGAAGCAGCAAGATCGCTCGGCGCCGGACCGGCTTGTCGCCATCCGGCGCCCGTGTATATATCTCTGGCAGCCGCCGTAACGGGTCTTTCCTCAACGGCGGCAGTCGCCTGCAAATGGATCCCGCCATGCCGTCATTGAAGCTCGAGCCGTCACAATCTCTGGCCCAGAAGGTGGCGTCGCGTCTCAGACAGGCGATCATCGAAGGCGAGTTTCCGCCGGGCGCCGTCATCGCCGAGGAGATGCTGGCGCAATCCTTCGGGATCAGCCGGACCCCCGTTCGGGAAGCCCTGAACCAGCTCCAGTTGCAGGGACTGGTGGTGATCCGCCCGCAGGTCGGCAGCTTCGTGTTCAGCCCGGACGCCGAGGATATCGCCATGCTCTGCGAATTCCGCGCCATTCTGGAACCGCAGGCGGCCAGGCTTGCCTACCGCAATGACCGGGACGGCACGCTCGTCGAGCTCAGACGGGTAATCGGCGAGATGGAGATGGCCGTGGAGGCAAAGGACAAGGTTGCCTACGGACGGGCCGATACGGCCTTTCATGACGCCTTCGTCAACCACTGCGGCAATCGCTACGTTGAGGACTCCTACCGGCTGGTCGCCGGGCGGGTTGCGGCGCTCAGGACCAATTACAGCGCGCCGATCGACGTGCAGACGCCCCGCTCCTTCAAGGAACACCGCGCCTTCGTCGCGCTCTTCGAAAAGGGCGACTTCGAAGAATTCGACCGGCTGATGCGCATCCATGTGACGGACACCGCGAAGACCTACACGGCGGCGCTGCGCCTCTGATCCGCGCACGCCTCCGCGCTCCTCCCGAGATCGCTGGTCAGCCGGGCGACCGGGACCTACCGCGCCGCGCGCCTTATCAGGCGCGCAAAGGCCGCTGTGCACTTTGAATTGCTGCATGCCTTTGCCCTTAAGTGGTTCGGGCGCCAGCCCAGAGCCTGGCTAGCCTATGGCGGAGCGAGCCTCTCTTCGAAAATTGCCATTTTCGTGTACCTTGGATACCCAAATTAGGCGGCTCTCAAAGAGTCCCTTGCACATCTCTTTATAAATTTGTTATTATGTGTACCATGGGTGCACTTAAAGAAGACAAGCTAAAGAGCGTTCTCGAAGCCGTCCCGGCTGGCTTCGTTGTCGATGCGCCATGGCTGGAGTCACACGGCGTCAGCCGGTTCCTGACCCGCAAATATATAGAGAGCGGCTGGCTGGATCGCCTTGAGCGCGGGGTCTTCCGCCGTCCAGCCCCGCAGCCGGTCCCGCTTGATTGGCAGACCTGCCTGCTTTCACTCCAGCATATCATGAACTATCCGGTCCATGCCGGCGGCAGCACCGCTCTCGGCCTGCTGGGCTACATCCACCACCTGCCGCTTGGCGCATCTAGGCCCGCCTGGCTCTATGGCGATGACATTCCGTCATGGCTGGCCCGCCTTCAGCTCGACGCACCGATAACCACGCGCACCCTCTCCCTGTTCAGCGAACCCGATCTCGGCCTCACCGAAAACAAGTCGGCGAGCGCGACTACGTTGCCCTGGGGATGGGCCATGCGGATATCCTCCCCGGAACGCGCGATCCTCGAAGCTCTCGACGAACTGCCGGAACATGAGAGCTTCCATAATCTCGACATGGTGTTCGAAGGGCTCGCCACTCTTAGCCCGCGCCGCCTCGCAGCACTCCTGAACAGCTGCCGCAAGATCAAGGTCCGCCGCCTGTTCTTCGTCTTCGCGGACCGCCACAAGCATTCCTGGCGCGAACGCCTCCAGGCAGAGGAATTCGACCTCGGCACCGGCGACCGCGCGCTGGTGAAGGGGGGCAAGTTACATCCCCGGTACCGGATCACGGTCCCTCCGGAATTCGTCCAGCCAATAGGAGAGACCGATGGCCCGTGAACCTTACGCCGCGCAGGTATCCCTGCTGATGCGCCTCCTATCGTTCATTGCGCTGGAGAAGGGTTTCGCCCTCAAAGGCGGCACGGCCATCAACCTGTTCTACCGCGATATGCCGCGCCTGTAGGTCGACATCGACCTGACCTACCTGCCCGTGCGCGACCGAGCCGAAAGCTTGGCCGACATCAACGAAACACTCGACCGGATCATGATCGCCGCCAGTCGCGGCATCGCCGGACTCGATGCCCGCCGCATCGACGGCGGCGGCGGCGGCGCAACCCGCATCCGCGCCCGCCTCGGCGGCGCCGAAGTCAAAGTCGAAACCTCGCCCGTCACACGGGGCGTCGTCCACGATCTAGAGGAACGCGCCGTATCCGCGGCCGTAAAAGACGAGTTCGGCTACGCCGCCGTGCAGGTGGTCTCCTTCGAAGATCTGTTCGGCGGAAAGCTCCACGCCGCCATGGACCGCCAGCACCCGCGCTCGTCGCGCTCCTCGAAAAGGGCGACTTCGAAGAATTCGACCGGCTGATGCGCATCCACGTGACGGACACCGCCAAGAGCCTACACGGCGGCGCTGCGCCTCTGATCCTCACATACCTCCCGGCATTTCCCGAGCTCGCTGGTCAGCCGGGCGAACGGGACCTACAGCGCCGCGCGCCTTATCAGGCGCGCAAAGGCCGCTGTGGCACTTTGAATTGCTGCATGTCTTTGTCCTTAAATCGACGTCGATTTAAGGAGACAGGCAGTCAGGCCTGGAAGAATTTGTAGTACGACGCGATCTGCGCCGCGGTGTTGGATGAGAGCTTGAGCTTGATTCCGATACGGTCGCCCCTGTTCCACCGAACGATGCCGGTCAGAAGGCCGAGCTCCGCGCTGCGGATCGTGACCTCCTGGCCGGTGCGGGCGCCGATATCGAATAGGAGCTGAAAGCAGATACCCTCTTCGGAAAGATCCTTGACGATCCCGTTGCTCGATCCTGTCTTGCAACTGACGTTCCCGGTGATCTGGGTCTGCGTTCTCGTAGAAACACGCTGAACACTGTCCTTGTATGGCATATCGTCCTCGCGAAATTACCTTGACCGCCTGGAAACTAGCTTAAAATCCTGAATCAACTTATAATCTCCGCAATATCTCTGCATTTTAAGATACGACATAAGATATTCAAGCGCATAGATAGACCTTTACTCGTGGAAACCAGAAAATGCGCAAGACATTCCCCGCGTATTCTACGCCAACATTTCGGGCGCGACGCACACTTCGGGTTGGAAAGTCCTCCTTAGCCAGGCGGCATCGCGATAGACAGGTGCCGCAAACTCCCCGATGCATCGATCGAGCGGCGCCATCAGGCCGAGAGCCTGCCCGGTTCGATCAAGACCGCTCCCACATATCGCCGAGCGGCCTGCTGATCGAGCGGCTTCGACATGTGAAATCCCTGTACCAGCCGGCAGCCCAGCTGACGCAAAGTACGCAACTCCTCCTCGGTTTCCACGCCTTCGACAATGCAATCAATGCCCATTTCCCTTGCCAGCGAAAGCATCGACTTGACGATCCTGTAGCCCGTCGTTTGCTCCTGGAGGTCGGTGACAAAGCAACGATCGATCTTGAGCTTCGTGATCGGCAGCGTCTGAAGCTGGGTAAGGCTCGAATATCCGGTACCGAAATCATCAAGCGAAATGCCGCATCCAAGCGCCCTGAGGGCCTCGACGGCCTGCCTGGCATGCGGAAAGTCGTGCATCATCGCGGTCTCGGTGATTTCGAAGTCGATCCGCCTCGGGTCGAAGCCGCTCTTCAGGACGATATTGGCGATCCGCAACGCACCCCCGGCCGCGCATATGTCCTTCGGCGAGAGATTGAATGAGAGCCGCAACGGTTCCGGCCATTGTTGCGCGGCGCAAAGCGACTGCTCGAGAAGAACGCGCGTCAGTTCGCTGACGAGGCCCGCCTTCTCGGCAATCGGGATGAACTGTGCGGGCGAAACATCGCCGAGCTCGCGACTTTCCCAGCGAGACAACGCTTCGAAAGCCGCGACGCGACCCGTTTCCAGGTCGATGATTGGCTGGAAGGCGACGGCGATCTCCGAGCGCAAATCCGCATCGCGGAGCGCCTGTTCGATCTTGGCGTTTCTGAGGATCGCAAAGCTGTGCTCCCTGCAGAACAATACGGGCCGCCCCGTCTTGTTCTGCTTCGCCTCGTAGAGCGCATAGTCGGCATATTCAAAAACCAGATCCGGCTCGGCCGCATGGTCCGGATAGACGGCGAAACCGACAGAGGCCGAAATCAGCACGCTGATGCCGTCGAGCACATAAGGGGCCGCGACTTCTTCGCATATCCGGTCGCCGAGCCTCAGCAGATCGGCCTCGTCGGCGCTTGCGACAATGATGGCGTACTCGTCCCCGCCCAGCCTGGCAAGAAAGGCGTCACCTGGACAAGCCTGCTCCAAGCGGCGCCCGACCTCGACCAAAAGGCAGTCCCCCGTGGGGTGGCCGTACAGATCGTTGACGGCCTTGAACCCATCGAGATCGAGCATGGCAACGGCCAGCCGCGATTGGTTCGACGACGCGGCGGCGCATTCCGCCGACAATCGCGCAAAGAAGCTCCGCCGGTTCGGCAGGTGCGTGAGGCTGTCGATGTTCGCCAGGCGCTGGTTTTCGCGGCCGAGCGCCTCCGTTCTCAGTTGCGCTTCGACCTGTGCGGTAAACTCCCTGTAATTGCCCGCGAGAACAAGCAGAAAGGCGCCGGATACGACGACGACATTGAGCGACATCGTCAGGAAGACGGTATTTCCACTCGGCACCAGAAAGGCGAGGAAGACTGCGTTGGCGACGAGGCCGACGACAATGGCGGCGGGCAGCAGATACGTGAGACAGGAAACACTGCCGATGATCGTTATCGCCATGAAGAACACGACGTGCGACTGACCATACGCATCGACATGCGCAAAAACGGCCAGCGCCCAGGCGCAGAGTGCAAGCGTGATAAGGCCCGAGAACCGGCCGGTGCGAACCAAGGCGAGCTCGGCGTCTTCAACCGCTGGAACGCCCGCACCAATCTTCAGCCACCATAGGGCCTGGCTTGCGCAGAGCATTGTCAGGATCAAGGGACAATACAGGCTCAGGGCGAGCGGCGCATCGCTGAACGTCGTAAAGGAGAGCGCCCAGATATTCACGATGCACAGGACATGCATCAGCGGAACCTGCCTCGATATCACCTTGCACTGCGCTCTAAGCAGCGCGTCCTTGTATTCGGCCGATCTGGATAGAATTAAATTCTGAATCAAATTGCTTGCGCACACAGGCTCGCCCCCACTCACCCATTCGCCAAAACCGATTGCAAAGAATGCTTTTACTGCAAATTATAAATTCAAGGCGCTGCCCGATCCTGCCGGTCAGCCGCGATAGAGCATCCAATCCTTGCGGGCGCCGCCAGCCCCGCCCGTAGAAGAGAACACTACCTTGTCGCTAGTCGTCTCCGTGGCGGTCTGCAGGGCCTTTTCCGCTTGCCCCACAAGGTCCGAGGCCGTGCTGGCGTCATAGGTCGTGCTGCAGCCGAACCGAGTGACGACGGCAGGCATCTTCGCCTGGCGGCTATCGAATGCCGCAAGGCAGCTTTTTCGAAGATGGTCCGCCATTTTCTGAATTTCCGCTTCTGCCGTCGTCCAGACGAGAATGCCGATCTGGGGCCGCTCGAGCCAGGCGGCGAAGTCGGTGGCCTGAACGGCGCGCGTCACGGCAAAACCGAGGCGCTCCAGGATGGCTTCCCTGACCTTGATGAGATCCTTGCCCTCGAAGGGCTCGAGGACCAGAAGATTAGAGAGAAGAAGCGACACCCCGTCGGGATAGTGTTCGCCACCATAGAGTTCGGCGAGCTTCTTGTTGAAGCCACGCCGGTTGGCGAGATTGGTGACGAGGTGGGTGAACTTTGTCCGCTCGAACGCGTCCACATCGCTGGTGATCGCCGCGACGGCCGATATCTGGTTCGAGACGCGCTCGAGGATCTGCGTGCTCGCCGAGTGCTGCACTTCCGTCATCTGGCGGATCGCCTGAAGCTCGGACTGGATCGTATTCATGTCGCGCGGATCGGCAGAGGAAATCTTGCCGGTCGCCTGGCCGAGCATGCTCGTGTAGTTGGATAGCGAGTTCTGACCCGATAGCAGAGACTCCTTCAGGGTCGACAATTCGCTCTGCAGGCGACCTGCGGACTGGTCATGGATCGACTTGCCGAAGTGATGCGGCAGGTAGGTCCGCGCCAGGGCTTCGAGTTCCTCGTCGGAGATCGGCTTGCCAAGCCGCGCGAATTTCTCACGAAGCTCCGGATTGTTGCCGCTGACGATCTCATACATGAGCTCGTAGTTCACTGGAGACGCGTCGATCTCCAACCGGTTCAGGGTCGCAAAGACCGTGTAGAAAAGCTCCTTGCGGTTCTGCAGCGCAAGCTGTTTGGAAGATGCATTCACAATTGCCATCATGCAGCGCCTTTCAAAGAAGCGTCGCAGGCAATCACGCCCGTGACGACGTCGAACAGGTAAGCGTGAGGTCAGGACCTCGCATCGGATTTGCGGCGGCAGGAATTGTCGCGTCCGACCCGTGTTCATGCGGTTGTATTGGCGCTAGATGCAACCCATCGGACAACTTACGGTAAAACCGCCCCAATTAATAATTGGTGAAACGCTGTTGAGAAACAGCCGTAAAGAGGAGCTGCCACCCCGACGAAGAGAATTAGGCGAGGCCGCGTCTGCCGACGTTTTCCATCGAGTGCACAGCGTTTTGTCATCGGACGCGGTGATGTTCGCAAAGAGCATGAATTACTGGGAAACAGACTTAACCTCCAACCACAGCGTTTCTCCGCACCTTTTCGCGCCCGACACCACCTTCAACACATCGCACGCCCTGTCGATATCGGGTGCCCACGCTGACTTGCAGCCGTCGCCCAGAACCTCGGGAAAATTCGCCACGTTGTTCACGGTCGGGCCGTGGTCTCGACCACTAGCCTCGGGTAAACTATTTTTTGGTTCACCGTGGAACAAAATCCCATGTCCAGACTTGTCGTCGTCGGCAGAGGAACGCAGTGTCCGCACTTGGGGAGATTGGAGCAGTCTTCATGGTGGAGATAGTAAAACAGCGCCAGGTGAAGCGGCAAACAGGTCCCGAGTATTGCCTGGACGAATTTGCAGAAAGATACAGTCTCGCCCGACAAAAGGCGAGTGAGCTGTTCGGCAAGTTTGGTCCTTCTGCCAGGGAGCTCGACCTGCTCATGCAAGCAATCCAGGATAGACAGGGAAAACGACTGGCGCTTCGGCTTCAACCGTGACGTTGGCGGATCGGGTCCGGGGGCGAGCTCGTGACTGAGATCTTCATTTAGCTGCGATCTGCTCGGAACAATTCACCAGCTGATCAGTTTGCGTGCGTCGCTTACTTCCCGAGCGACTATGTGGGTGCACCTGGAGAGCAGTGTCCGTACCTCCCGCGGGTGCTGCTCTCATCTTCGCGCCGGGCGACCGCCGAGCCCGAGTTGCTCCGGCCGTTCCCCAAATTCGGGAGAAACGCTTTTTCCGATCGTCTGGGCATTCGTCGCAGTCTTCGGGAAGTGGAGCGCAAGAATCCTAAGATTTTTTCGGTGTTGTTGTCGCTTGGCATTTAAAGCGGTTCTTCCTCACTTTGTGTGGTGGCGATTTTGGTCAAGCGGCAGCATGCGCGCCCTGAGCAGCTCCGGGCCTGCTCTGCCGTACATCGCGCGTTTGATCGTCTTCAGGCGGTTTATCTGGCCTTCTGCCTGGCCGTTGCTCCAGGGCAATTCGATGGCGTTGCGGACGGCGCCGATGTCACGGTGCAAGACCCGCGCGAACCGGACCATCGGGGCGAGCCCGGAGCTGATGGTATCGTCGATCCAAATGTCGAGCTTGCTCGATTCACCGCTCCGGAGAATGCCGCGAAATCGCATGGCAAGGCTGCGCATCAGGGCAAACTTATGTGATCCCTGCTTCAGCGCGTCCACCTTGCTAGCCTGATTGATCGTCACCATGCTTCGCGGCTTCATGCAGAGGGCAGCTGCGACTACCGGCGAGATCACATGGCCGGTCTCCGGATCCCGTATCGGGACAGCATCGCGAGCCGGTTGATCGGGTATGATAGGAGCCGGCGACGCACTGTCCTTGACCGACCTCTCGGCGCGGCGCCAGGTTGCGAGAAGCCGCTCGAGATTCGAAAAGCTGCCCGTGTAGCCGCGCTGTTTGATATCGTGAAACAGATGCCGTCCACAGCGATTGCCATCTTTCCAGCACTCGGCGAGAACGCCTCGAAATATAAGGGGGATGTCGGCTTCAACGCCGACCTTCGCCGGTCGGGTGATGTCTCGAAAGTCAGCCATTTCGCAACGCTGCGCCGGCCGTAGCCGGTGCGCCGTGCGATCTCCGAACAGGACAGGCCCTCCTTGTGCAAGGCGTGCACGGTATCGAACACCGCCTGCCGTGATTGTCGATGAGCGTGGCGCACTCGGCGCCGATGCGTTGCATCAACCTGCGGATCCTCCTCAATCAGATCCATTTGCGCGCTTCCGGTATTTCTATTCGGCAGCAAAGCTCGTCCCGTGGCGCGGCCGGAAAGGCTCATCTGCTCCTCGATTGCGACGCGCAGATTCTGCATGAGATGAAACCGATCAGCCACCTGACGCGCTTGCGGCGCACCCTCGCGAGCAGCTTGCGCGTAAAGCCCGCATCGGTCTCGGCTCACGATTTCGACAGAAGGGTGCCGCTCCAGCCATTGCGCGGCACTCGCCACGCTCCGGTCCTCAAGGATATCGACAACCGCACGGCGCTCCAGGTCGACGATCACCGTGCCGTAGCGCCAGGATCGCCGCCAGCTCCAGTCATCTATGCCGACGACCCGGATCGTGGGGTCGCTACGCACGAGCGCGGCATCCCGCTTCAGCTGCCGCAGGATCGTGTCGTCGCTGACAGCCATGCCGAGTCTACGCATCAAGCGCTCGCCAGGACGACCGCCGGCACTGTGGCCGAGCAGACTGACAATCTCCGAGACCCTCCTTGTCCGGCGCGCATAAGGGGGAGCAATCGTCGGCAGTTGGTCGGCGAACGTTTGTCGTTGACAGTGCTGGTGTGCGCACCGCCAGCGGCTCAACCGAAGCTTAACTGGTCTTGCCCTGGACCGGCAGATCCTGAAGGCTTCGGTCGGAACAACCGTGCCGATTTTCGGGTCCGCCGGCCGCAATCAGGGCAGATGCCGAAAGCTGGCCCGGCAGCGGAAACAACCCAACCACCATCATCTGTGAGCGCAACACCCAGAACTATTGCCCCTGGGCCGGGCGACCATTTCATTTTCGTTCGCATACCCGCCTATAGCGGCATTATGTCTAACGGCGAGTGAACCACACAAATTGAGGAAGACCCCTTTGCGGACTGGAATCGATAGCCGGCTCGCCCGTCGGCGGCGCGCTCGTTCGGCGTCTTCTGAACATACCCCGGCTCGTCGGCATCTATCCGGGGACAATCCTGACCAGCCTGTCGATATCCACCCGGACGCGCTGCTTCGAACGGCTTGTCGGTCACCCGAGCGACTGGATGATGGAGGACCATGGTGAGGTCGTCGATCAGCAGCGCTTCATGCTTCCACCGGCGGATGGCCACAACGCGTTGATCCGGCAGCTTGCGGATGCGCTCGTGCGCAAAACGGGGCGACCAGTTGCGACCAAGGACCGCCGACCAATCGTCGACCTCTCAAACTTGCTCAGCGCCGCGACACCGGCCGCCCGACGCATGCGACGATCACCACCGACCAACCGCTGCCAGTTCTAGAAACTCAGTCCTCTTCCGACGCTTGACTCTCAGTCTCTGCGGCCGCGTCCTACTTGAGCGCCTAGAATCAGGCACTCGATCTCGACGACATCCAATTCCTTCAGTGCTTCCCGCATGTCGCGGTCGAAAGCGAGGTGGATTCACCGCGCCCACCATCCCAAGCGGCAGCATAAGCATAGCGTGGCACCCGATTTGAGCTGGCCTCCCGTTCTCGGGGAGTTAAGTCCTACGGAAGCCGAATGTTTTTCGCAGACTCCCGTCGACCGCCTTTGCTGGCATAAACCTGCGCAGACGGCTCAGAAGTGTTGCTTGGCCTCCAACGGGCTGACGCATTTTGTACGGGCTTTTAAGGGCGACGAGGATCCTTTCTGCAACCAAGGTTGGAGCAGGTGCGGATTTGATTTGGGCCAAGACCGTCTTGATCGTCGCTTCGGCCTGATCGGCGTAGACGCCCAAGGGCGCTTCCGTATTCGCGGCATTCACATCAAGATTGGTGTTCGTGAAAGTCGGCTCCAGCAAGATAACGCGCACGTTAAAGTCTCGGATCTCGTGGTCGAGAGATTCGGCCATGCCCTCAAGAGCGTGTTTGGTGCTGGCATAGATTCCCATGAAAGGCGCGGGCAGGAAACCCAGAACCGAGCTGATGTTTATGATCAGCCCATTGCGTGCACTCCGCATTGATGGCAGGACCGCTCGGATCATGCGAAGTGGGCCGAAGACGCTGACATCAAAAACCTTTGTTGCTTCAGCAATCGAGGTATTTTCGACCGGGCCCACCAGCGAAACACCAGCATTGTTGATCAGAACGTCGATCTTGCCCGCCTCGGACAGGACCCACCCGACGAAATTCGCAACCGATGCATCATCAGTCACATCCAGCGTCCCAAACTTTACGCCCGAAATCGATTTGGTCCGCTTAGGGTCGCGCGCACCGCCAAACACGCGGTAGCCGTTCTGCGCGAGAAGGCGGGCTGTAGCCTCGCCAATCCCTGAAGACGCTCCTGTTACCACTACTACTTTCTGTTCGGGCACAGCGGCCTCCTCTATTGAAATTTGTCTTCTGTGCTAGACCGGTGGCTCGTCAGATGAGTTCACGCGGCGACGGTACCGAACTTGATAGATTTCTCATGAAATCGATTTCAGAATTAGATGTCATTCGTCATATTAAAATCAGGTGATATCGACCGAGAAGGCGCGAAATGTCGATGGATTTCGCATTTGTTGGCGTCCAAATGTTCAGTCCGGCGCGTTCCCCAGGGCCTGCAATACGAAGCGGGTCTCAGCTTCGAGTTCATCCTCCACATCCTCACCACCGCCAATCCGTTGCTCTACGAGGCCGGGGTGAACGAACGAAATAATCGCTGCCATGATGCACCCAGCAGCATTCCCCGCATCATCGCTTTTAAGTCCCCCCGGCCTCCAAGCCCGCACGAATGGTCGCTTCAAATACCCTCGTCTTTCATCGAAGTACCACTTCACGACCTCCCACTTGCCGTCTGTGGCGGCGACGAAAAGCTCGTGAGCGTGCCGTTCTTCCGCCAGTTGCAACTGAATATGTCGATGAAGAGCGGCAAACATCTCAGCAAGCCTGATGGTTGCCGGAACGGCCCCTTGCGAGATTTCCCGCGCGACGTCGAGAATCCTGTTGGCGATCCGAGCGCAGACACCCTGATTAATTGCCGCTCTCGTGGGAAAGAAGCGGTACACATTCGCTCGACTTATACCCAGATCGAACGCTATGTCAGCAACTGTTGTCTTGCGATGACCGACACGGCGAATCTGCTCTTCCGCGACATCCAGGATACGCTTGCGCCACTGCGCCAAAACCGCACCATCCGAATCTGCGGAATACACCCCGAGCGCTTGAGCGTCCGGTTTATGTCCACGGGATGCCCAATCGGCGTCCCGGACATTCGATGTTGAGCCGCTGTCTTTTTCCTGCATGCCAGGGTCGGCCAGGCGAGTGCATAGACTTGACATGAGGGTCACTCCGCCGCCATCGCCAGTTTTAGGCGCGGAGCCGTCTCCTCCGACTGCGGATGCGACTCCCCCTTAGGCGGCTTGATCCGGAACCATGTCGCGTAAAGCGCCGGCAGGAACAGTAGGATCATCACCGTTCCGACGGCCGTGCCGCCGATCAGCGTATAGGCCATCGATCCCCAGAAGACCGAATGCGTCAGCGGAATGAAGGCCAGGACTGCCGCGAGCGCGGTCAGGATGACGGGCCTTGTTCTTTGGACCGTCGCCTCAATGACCGCATGGTAGTCATCCAGACCAGCCGCCTGGTTTTCCTTGATCTGTTCCGTCAGGATCAAGGTATTGCGCATGAGGATGCCCGCCAAACCAATCAGCCCGAGGATAGCGTTGAAGCCGAAGGGCTGGTTGAAGATGAGCAAGACCGGAACCACACCGGCGAGCCCGAGCGGCCCCGTCAGCATCACCATTGTCATGGTCGACAGGCTGCGAACCTGGAGGATGATGACGATGAGCATGGCGGCAATCATGGCCGGGAAGATCTGGACAAGCGCCACATTTGCTTTCAATGACTCTTCGATGTTGCCACCCATTTCAATGCGGTAGCCCACAGGCAAAGAGGCAATCAGCGGCTGCAGCGCCTTCAGAACCTGCTGCGACACTTCCGGCGGCTGCGTCGCCTCGTTGATGTCCGAGCGGATGGTGATGACCGGAGTGCGGTCACGGCGCTTCATGATCGGCTCTTCGAAGCGGATCTCGGAGTGGCCGATCTGATCGAGCGGGACCGGCCGCCCATTCCTGCTCATCAGCGAAAAATCCGCCAGCCTCGAAGGATCGAGCCTGTTTTCACCGGCGCTCCGCGCGACCACGGGGACGTTGCGGATGTTTTCGCGGACCTGTGTGATCGGCACGCCGCTCAGCAACAACTGCATCTGCTGGGCAGCTTCCGCCGGAGAAAGGCCAATGAGATTTAACCGGTCCTGATCGGGAATAAAACGCAGCACGGGCGTACGGTTACCCCAGTCGCGGTTCGCCTGGCGAACGTCCGGCACAGTCTTCATGAGAGCGAGGGCTTGTTCGGAGATTTTATACAATTCGTCCGGATCCGGTCCCATGATGCGAAATTCGACTGGGAACGGCGTATAAGGGCCGAATACGAGCTGTGTTACCCGCACATAGGCTTCCGGAGCGAGCCCGCCCGCAATTGCCTCCCGCAGGCGATGCTTCAAGGCTTCGCGTCCATGCGCATCGGGTGTCAGCACGACGATCTTGGCGAATGCCGGGTCTGGCAATTCGGGCGCCATGGCAAAGAAGAAGCGCGGCGCACCCTGGCCGACGTAGCTGGTGGCAATCTTCGTTTCGGGTTGCTCTTTGAGCCAGCCTTCGAGTTTCTCGACCGTTGCAGTGGTCGTCTCGATGCTGGTTCCTTCCGGCATGCGCACTTCCACCAGAACCTCGGGGCGGTCCGACGTCGGGAAGAACTGCTGCTTTACGGACCCCATGCCGACGACGGAGACAGCCATGATAACGCCGACGAGGCCGCAGGTCAGAAACTTGTGACGGACTGCGAACTCGATAAGCCCACGAAGGCGCCGGTAGTTCGGGGTGTTGTAGATGGCGTGATGACCGCCGTCCACCGGCTTGATCGCCGGCAGCATCTTGACGCCGAGATACGGCGTGAAGATCACAGCTACGATCCACGAGACGATCAGCGCGAAACCGACGATCCAGAAGATGTTGCCGGCATATTCGCCGGCGGTAGACCGGGCAAAGCCAACCGGCATCAACCCGATGATGGTTACAAGCGTACCCGAAAGCATCGGGGCGGCCGTATGGCTCCAGGCATAGGCGGCCGCCTTGATACGGTCCATGCCTTCTTCCATCTTCACCACCATGACCTCGATGGCGATGATCGCGTCGTCCACGAGCAGACCGAGCGCCAGGATCAGCGCACCGAGTGTGATGCGGTCGAAAAATCGCCCGGTCTCCAGCATGATGAGGAAAACGACGCCAAGCGTCAGCGGAACGGCAAGCGCCACGACGATCCCGACGCGCCAGCCAAGGCTAACGAGGCTAACGAACAGGACGACGCCGAGTGCCATGGCGAACTTCAGCATGAATTCGCCGACGGCTTCCTGAATGTTCACCGCCTGGTCGCTCACCTTTGCGAGCGTGATGCCAAGCGGCAGACTATCCGCAATTTTGGAGGATCGTTCTTCCAGCGCCTTGCCGAGTTCCAGCCCGTTCCAGCCCTGCTGCATCACCACCCCAAGCATGATGGCGGGCTCGCCGTCATGGCGAATGATATAGGTAGCCGGGTCCTGATATCCACGGCGCACCTCGGCGAAGTCAGACAGCTTCAGGACGCGTCCGGCCGCGACGATCGGCGTCTCGGCAATCGACTCGATGCTGTCATAGGCACCATCGAACCGAATGAAGACTTGCGGCCCCTGCGTATCGATCGATCCGGCCGGTGTGACGGTATTGCGCCGTTGCAGGGCAGCAGCGATATCTTGCGCCGAGATCCCGAGGGTTGCCAGCTTGGAATAGGAAAACTCGACGAAAATCTGTTCCGGCTGCTCGCCGAGAATGTTGATCTTTTTAACGCCCGGGACGTGAAGCATGTCCTGGCGTATCGTCTCGACCTGACGAACAAGGTCACGCATCGCCATGCCCTTTGCTTTCAAGGCATAAAGGGCGAAGCTGACATCGGAGTATTCGTCATTGACGAAAGGACCGATGACACCGGGAGGAAGATTTCGCGCTTCATCGCCGAGTTTTTTGCGCGCCTGGTAGAATTCCCCCTCGACTGCCGACGCCGGAGTATTGTCCTTGAGCGTCACTGTCAGGAAGGCGTAGCCCGGCCGCGTGGTCGTTTCCACGCGATCATACCAGGTCAGTTCCTGAAGGCGCTTTTCGAGCGGCTCGGCGACAAGATCCTGCATCTCGCGCGCGGTCGCGCCCGGCCAAACGGTTGTGACGGTCAGCGTCTTGATGGTGAATGACGGGTCTTCTGCTCGGCCCAGCTTGACAAAGGCATAGGCGCCGGCGGCGGCCAGCAGGACGATGAAGAACAGGGTGACAGCTCGCTCGCGGACAGCAAGCGCGGAGAGGTTGAAGCTCATCAGTTGGCCGCCTCTGCTTTTTCCACGCCGGTGCGCACGCTTGCTCCGTCCCGAAGCAAATGCGCTCCAAGGGCAACGATCGCTTCCCCGGCCGTCAGGTTCGAGACTATGGCCTTCTCCTCGCCGATCCGTTCGACCTTCACTTCCCGGAAATGAACGCTGGAACCCTGCCCATCCAAAACCCAGACACCGGTGCGGGCGCCGTCATCGAGAAGCGCGCCAACGGGGACTTCGGCATGTGATTTGGCCGCTTCGTTCTGCAGGCTTATCGTGACCGTTGCCCCCAAGGGCGCGGACGCCGCAGAACCCTGCAATACCCAGCGCGTTTCATAGGTCCGAGTTTGAGGATCGGCGGCATCGGAGATCTGCCTAAGTGCCGCCTTTTCTGCCGTGCTCCGGCCATAGATGGTGGCCTTCGCGACGGCGCCAATCTCGGGTCTGAGATTTTCGGGCAGCCAAACGAGCGCTTCGCGGGGACCTGCTTTGGCGAGCCGGATGACCGGCTGGCCCGCCGAGACTACCTGTCCCGGCTCGCCGAGCGTTTCAACGATCGTGCCGTCCGCGTCCGCCACGAGAACCGCATATGCGGCCTCATTTTCCGCGACCTTCGCCTCTGCTTCGGCCGCGGCGAGCTGGGCTGTCGCGGTATCGAGCGCTGCCTTCGACTGTTCGTATCTCTGCGGAGACGCTGCCAAGCCGTTCTTGACGAGGGCAGCATACCGCCGCTCGTCGGCCTGCACCTGGATGAATGTTGCCCTGGCCGCCGCAACGGCGTTGCGCTTTGCCGACAGGGCAAGGCGCAGATCGGTGTCGTCAACCCGCATCAATGGCTGCCCGGCTTTGACTTCTTCGCCAAGGCCGACCAGCCGCTCGACGATCTTTCCCGGGACCCGAAAGCCGAGATCGCTCTGCACCCGGGCAGCAACAGTGCCGGTGAAGCTTCGGTTTGCTGCGTCTGGGGTCTTGGCCTTTGTGAGGCTGACGAGCGGAGCCAGACTGCGTGGATCCGCGGCCTCGGCATCCCTGCTCGTCGAGGGGAGTAGGAAAATCGCAGCGGCGACACCGACCAGGGCGGCCACTGCCACAGTTGAGAGGAGGACTTTTCGTTTCATCGCACTGGCCTTCTTGACGGGGGCGGCATAATTCTTAGATTGCATTTTAACTCTAAAAGATATATAGATGTCAATTGAAATCTAATAAGGAGACGATCATGAGAGTCAGTCGTGCCCAAGCCGAAGCGAACCGGGAGACGGTCATCAACGTCGCCAGCAGGCTCTTTCGCGAGCGTGGCTTTGATGGCATCGGCCTCAAGGATCTAATGAAAGGTGCCGGTCTTACCCAGGGCGGCTTCTATAAGCAGTTCGAATCCAAGGATGATCTGGTAGCGCTTGCGTCGCGGCGAGCGATGGAAAGCGCGACCCGCAGGTGGTCCTCGGTCGCCGCTTCGAGCCCGGATCCGCTCCAAGGCGTCATCGACCTTTATCTTTCAGCAGGACACCGTGGGGAAACCGGAGATGGCTGCCCGCTGGTTGCCCTGGGATCCGATGCTGCTCGCCAGAGCGCAGACCTCCGCAAACCGTTTCAAGATGGGATCAAAGCACATCTGCAGGTTCTCGAAGAACTGATGCCGGCTAGCGACCATGACGATGCGTCCCGCAAGGCCATGACGATGCTCGCGCTCATGGTCGGAGCGGTAACTCTGTCGCGCATCGTGACTGATGAGAACCTGGCAGACCGTCTTCTGAAAGCAGCAGCAGCCGAAGCAAAGCGTGTCGCGGCCATGGAGCCGGCCGAGTAACGAGCGGAACGACAAGTTCTCAATCGGTTCAGCATCCGCTGTCCGCGAGTTTGCAGGTTTTATTTCTGGAGCCATCATGCGTCGTGTCGTTGTAACAGGAATGGGAGCAGTCAGTCCGCTCGGTGCCAACGTCAGCAGCACTTGGAGCCGCCTACTGGCGGGCAAATCCGGCATCCACCGTCTTCCTGACGAGGTCGTCGGCGATCTGCCCGCCAAGGTCGGAGGCGTTGTCCCCTTCCTGGAAGAGGATGCCGAAGCTGGCTTCGATCCGGACAGGGTCTTGCCGCCGAAGGATCAGCGCAAGGTCGACCGATTCATCCTCTTCGCACTGGCGGCGGCAGACGAAGCCCTTGCGCAAGCCCGGTGGAGACCTGTCTCGGAAGAGGACCGCCTCAGAACAGCGACGATCATTGCGTCAGGGATCGGAGGATTTCCGGCGATCACGGACGCGGTGCGCACCGTCGATCAGAAAGGGCCGCGGCGCCTTTCACCCTTCACCATTCCATCGTTCCTGGTGAACCTCGCGGCAGGCCAGGTATCCATCCGACATGGTCTCAAGGGACCGCTGGGAGCTCCTGTGACAGCATGTGCGGCCGGCGTCCAGGCAATCGGTGACGCGGCCCGCATGATCCGGGCGAACGAGGCTGACATTGCCGTCTGTGGCGGCACGGAAGCGTGCATGAACACCGTAAGCCTCGGGGGCTTCGCCGCCGCCCGGGCTCTTTCAACCGGGTTCAATGAAAGCCCTGCCGTCGCGTCCAGACCATTCGACATGATGCGTGACGGTTTCGTAATGGGTGAAGGCGCGGGAGTCCTGGTGCTCGAATCCCTGAGCCATGCGCTGGCTCGCGGGGCCGAGCCGCTGGCTGAACTGGTGGGCTATGGAACAACGGCGGATGCCTATCATGTTACCTCCGGTCCCGAGGACGGATCCGGCGCCGCAAGAGCGATGCAAATTGCCATCGGGCAGGCGGGTATTTCCCCGCATGAGATCCAACATCTCAACGCTCACGCCACGTCGACCCCGCTCGGCGATCGCGGAGAAATCGAGGCTATCAAGACAGTGTTCGGTTCGACAGCAGGGATCGCAGTCAGTGGCACGAAGTCCGCAACCGGGCACCTCCTTGGCGCCGCGGGTGGGCTGGAGGCAATCTTCACGATCCTGGCACTCAGGGATCAGGTCGCACCGCCCACGCTGAACCTGAATGCGCCCGATCCCGCTGGCGACGGAATCGACTTCGTCGCGAGCAAGTCCCGGCCGCTGCAGATGGACTATGCAATCACCAATGGATTTGGGTTCGGAGGCGTGAATGCGAGTGCCCTGTTCCGGCGTTGGAGCGAATGACCGGCCTAAACCACAGGTCCGAAAGGTGAAGGCACAAGGCTAAAGCGGGTCGCGATTTTTAGGATTCAGGATTGAACGAAGCCGCTGACGCGGCATTTGGGGCATCTGATTTGCATGGTGTGCCCCTGTTTTGAAGGATTGGGCTGTTTGGCCCAACCTTTGAACAGGAGAGTATCATGAGTGAGATGAGCCCGCTGCGGCGACGGATGATCGAGGACATGACGATCCGCAATTTGTCGCCGGCGACGCAGCGATCGTATTTGCATGCAGTGACGAAGTTTTCGCGCTATTTCGGTCGGTCGCCGGACCGGTTGGGGCTGGAGGATGTGCGTGCCTTTCAGGTGCATCTGGTGTCGTCGGGGCTATCATGGCCGGCCTTGAACCAGACGGTTTGCGCCCTTCGCTTCTTCTTCGGCGTCACGCTTGGACATGCGGAGATACCGGAGCGCATTGCCTATGCCCGAACGCCCGCCAAGTTGCCGACGATATTGAACGGCGATGAGATCGTGCGGTTTTTGGAAGCGGTCCCGAGCCTGAAGACACGAACGGCGCTGACGACGGCTTATGCGGCTGGTTTGCGCGCCACCGAGACGGTCAGTCTCAAGGTCAGCAACATCGACGGCGAGCGCGGCGTCATCCGCATCGAGCATGGCAAAGGCGGCAAGGACCGCAACGTGATGCTGTCGGCGCAGTTGCTTCATATCCTTCGGGTCTATTGGAAGCTGGTGCGACCGCAGGTCTGGTTGTTTCCGGGACGTGACGAGAGCAAACCCATCGATGTCCAGGTTCTGCATTCTGCCTGCCGTTCGGCACGTGCCGCAGCCGGCATCGACAAGCGGATATCGGTGCACACGTTGCGCCACAGCTTTGCCACCCATCTCTTGGAGAGCGGCACCGACATTCGTATCATCCAGGTCCTGCTCGGCCACAACAATCTGTCGACCACGGCGCGTTACACGAAAGTGTCCAACACACTCATCCGCGCCACGACCAGTCCGCTCGACCGGCTGACGCTGGAGGTGGTGCCGACAGGCTGAGGACATTCCGCCATGGCGGCGGGATTGGAGGTGGCGGACATTTTTCGCCGCCACGGGGAAGGATATCGTCAATCGCATGACACGCATCTCGGGCGGGTTGAGCGCCGGGTGATGAGCGCGGTCGAGATGTGTCGGACCGCGCGGCTGGGCGGCCATGTCCAGCAATGCCGGGATTGTGAGGCGCTCCGCATCGCCTACAATTCCTGCC
Source organism: Sinorhizobium fredii NGR234 (assembly GCF_000018545.1). NCBI lineage: Bacteria > Pseudomonadati > Pseudomonadota > Alphaproteobacteria > Hyphomicrobiales > Rhizobiaceae > Ensifer > Ensifer fredii. The sequence continues at coordinate 857,644 of NC_012586.1, read as the reverse complement.
GTAACCGGCATTGCCCAAAGTGTCAGGGACAGGCCAGCCGCGATTGGCTTGCCGCCCGGCAGGCCGACCTGCTGCCGGTCAGCTATTTCCACGTCGTCTTCACCGTGCCGCAAGCGATCGCCGCGATTGCCTTCCAGAACAAGCAGGTGGTCTATGCTGTCCTGTTTCGCGCCGTCGCCGAGACACTCCGCAGACTTGCCGCTGACCCCAGACATCTGGGTGCTGAACTCGGCTTTATCGCCGTGCTGCATTCCTGGGGGCAGAACCTCCATTATCACCCACACATCCACTGCATCGTGCCGGGCGGCGGATTGTCGTTCGATCAAACCCGCTGGGTGGCTTGTCGGAGGAACTTCTTCCTGCCCGTGCGGGTGCTGTCGCGCCTGTTCCGGCGACTGTTTCTCGAATACCTGAAGCAGGCTCATGACGAAGGCCAGCTTCAGTTCTTCGGCAGCATCGCGAGCCTGGCCGATCCAGCTGCATTCACGCGCATGATCAGAGAAGCGCGGCGCGTCAATTGGATCGTCTATGCCAAGCCGCCCTTTGCCGGACCCCAACAGGTGCTGGCCTATCTCGGCCGCTACACCCATCGCATCGCCATCTCCAATTCCCGCCTCGTCAGCATGGATGGTGGTCAGGTCACATTCCGCTGGAAGGATTATCGCAGGGGTGGCAGGCAGAAGCGGATGACGCTCGATGCCCACGAGTTCATTCGTCGCTTCCTGCTGCATACGGTTCCGGACGGCTTCCATCGCATCCGTCACTTTGGCTTGCTTGCCAACGGACAGCGGCAGCAGAAGCTGGAGGCATGCCGCAATCTCCTCAATGTCCCGCAGCCGGAAGAGCCGGTCGAAGACCTGGATACGGTCGAGGCCCCGCCATTTGCACACCGCTGTCCCTGTTGCGGCGGAAGGATGAACATCCTCGGCACCTGGAAGCCGCGTCAACCAGCCTGTCGACCAGCATGGAACGATAGCTCATGACCCTATCAGACCTGGCATCACTCCAACAATCAACGTCGGCAGATCGAAGGGCCGCGAGCGAATGGCTTTGGCCAAGCATGCCGGCGCAACACAAAACGCAGCATCGCCGAAGCCTCGTTCGGCACAGATCAACCAAAAACACCGCCAGACACATCTCAATTGGCGACAAGAACCTTCTTCTCAGCCGCTCTTCCAGCCCCGCCTGGGCTCGCCCCAGCCAAACGCCATCCACCGCTTCGGTTAAATCCCCATAGTGCCAAACAACCCGCGCCTTCGCTCAATCCGGCTTCAATGAGGTCCGATCAGCGAATGCTGCATCCAAAGCGGCCGGACCTCACAGAACCCTCCAGATTCCCGAATCGGGGTTGGCTGTGATTCCCTCGCTTTGACGGGAGGGACACCATGGGCAAATCACATCCGCTTGCTTTGCGTAGTCGTGTCATTGCGTTTGTCGAGGACGGTCACAGCCATCGGGCCGCGGCCCGGCACTTCCGGGTGTCGCCGCGTTTCGTGAACAATCTGGTGAAGCTCAAACGCGCGACCGGATCGCTGGCGCCACGGCGGCAAGGCCATCTGGGTGGCGGCAAGCTGAACGCGCATGGCGAGTGGGTCCGCGAGCGCCTGGCGCAGAATGGCGACCTGACGCTGGACGAACTGTGCCTGGAACTCGCCGGGCGCGGCGTCATCGTGCACCGCTCCAATGTTGGCCGTCTTCTCCACCGCCTCGACCTCAGCCATAAAAAAAAGCCTGCAGGCAAGTGAGCAGCAGCGCCCAGAGATCGCGCGGGCGCGTGAGCTCTGGACCCGGCGACGCCGGCGCTTCTTCAACAAGGCATTGGCGCGACTGGTCTTTATCGACGAGACCTCGACCAATACCAAGCTGACCAAGCGCTCAGGCTGGGCACCAAAAGGGCAACGCTATCGCGCCCACGCCCCCTTCGGTTCGTGGAAGACGCAGACCTTCATCGCCGGCCTGCGATCACATGGCGTGGTCGCGCCCTTTATCGTCAACGCGCCGATGAACCGGCGCATCTTCGAGACCTGGATCGAAACGCAACTCGCCCCGCGCTGTCGCCCGGAGACGTCGTCATTCTCGACAATGTCGGCTTCCACAAGAGCGAGCGGGCCGAACAAATGGTCAAGGCGAAAGGCGCATGGCTGCTCTTCCTGCCACCCTATTCGCCCGACCTCAACCCGATCGAAATGGCCTTCTCCAAGCTCAAGGCGCTGCTGCGCAAGCGGGCCGCCCGCAGTTTCGACGCCATCGCCGATGCACTCGGCGATATCTGCAATCTCTTCTCCGTCACAGAATGCCGGAACTACTTCAATGCGGCCGGATATGAGGCCGATTGAACGCGACACGCTTTAGGATGAAAAAGCTTGACCATGGTGGGCGCCTGGTGCCTGGCGACATATCGGACACCAAGACCGAATGGGATGATAGTAATGCCTTCGCTTGAGATGACTGGCTGGAAGCCTAAGATCACAGTGATTTTAAGGCTTGGCGCGAGCACATTTTCGGCAAGCCTCCCACAGCCCCCGCTTCTCTGTTCGTAGTCGAGACTCCGCGTGCTACTGTGATGGCAGTAGCTATGGCTTACTCATACCGTTGCAAGGACTATCCAGGAATGGAAGCCTGTCCGGCGTCGTTCGCGGCCGAGACCGAAGCGGAGCTGTGGAAGCACATTGAACTCCATGGAGCGACTGCTCATCAGAAGAATCCCGAGAAGTGGTCCTCGGAGGATCGGCAACAGATCGAAAACTTGATACGCGAAACGTAGCCTGGCGCAGCTTTGCATCGCCTCCGCATTTGCGCACGGGAGCTTGGAAGCACCTGCTGAGCGGTTCACGCCACGCCTTCCCGGCGAGCTCAACTGGCGCTTTCAATAACGTTTAGGAGGTTCTGTATGCGGACGGCCCGAACCGCAGCCAATCTCAAGCACGCGACCCTCCGCCTATATTGGCTCTCAAATTGTAACAGAGTGAATAGCTCTATCCGAGTCGCTCCTTCCGGCTAGCCCGCTTCTCTCACCGCCTTTAGCGCCGGTGGCGCAACTCGGCCCGCCGGGACGCCTGTTTGGCGCTCCGGCTTCGAAGACGAACGGAGTCGGCGCCACTGTGAGCGGCGGGTCTGGGTTCGGCGATGTCTCCTGTTCTGGTTGCGGAAGGGTTTCAGGCCGGCGGCATCAGCGGGCCGCGGCACGTATTCGGGCGTGTGCCAGTGCAAATTCGTCGGCATAGGGACAGGCGGATGCCATCGCGATTTTGATGCGACGCACCGAGACGCGGACCTGGGCGCCGATCTTTAACAGCTTCAGCCGGATGGTGCCGCAGGTCGCCTCGGCGAGCCGCGTATGGGCAAGGCCAAGGCGGCGCAGGGCGCAGATCAGCACGTAGGCCAACGAGGCGAACCAGAGGCGCAGTTGATTGGCGTGCATGGTGTGGGCGCTGGTGCGGTCGGCGTAGAGATCGAGCTGGCATTCTTTGATGCGGTTCTCCATGTCACCGCGGGCGCAGTAGAGATCCTCGTAAAGCGTCTGTGCCGCCCAGCGCTCTGACTTAAGGGAGGTGACGATGAAGCGCGGATTGGCGCCCAGCAGCGTCCATTCCGCTTTTCCAACGACCCGCCGTCGTCGTGTCCAGCTGTCCTTGGTCGACCACAGGAAGTCGCGGAAGACGCGGGTCGCCTGGGCGCTTGCCTGGGATAACAGGCTTGCTTCCTCCATGGCCGGCGCGATTTGCCTTTCCAGCCGCGGGTTGCGAGCAAGGCCAAAGACATAGTCGACCTTGTTGGTCTCGCACCAGTCCATCAGTTCGTCGCGGGCGAAGCCGGAATCGGCGCGCAGGATGATGCGCACGTTTGGCCAGCTTTGGCGGATCTGCCCGATGATACGATCGATTTCGGCGACCGAGCCTGCGCTGGCGTCGATGTTCGAACGCCGTAGCTTGGCCGAAAGCAGGTGGCGGCCGCAGAAGATGTACAGCGGCAGATAGCAATAGCAGTTGTAATAGCCGTGAAAGAACCGACCCTCCTGGTGACCGTGCAGCGGATCATCGGTGGCGTCGAGATCGAGCACGATTTCCTCAGGCGGGCTGTCGTGCGCGTCCAGGAACAGCTCGATGAACAGCGCTTCCAGCGCTTGCCTGTCGTAAGCGATCTTGTGATAGCGCGTCGGCTGGCCGAGACGGCCGTGCTCCAGCCGGTTCAAGGTGGATTTGCCGGCAAGCACCGCACAGTCTTGCCGCTTCGGCGTCAGCCGCTCCGACAGAAGCGCGAGCACCGGGTCGTGGCGCAGCCTGTCGTGGTCATCGACATCCTCGTAGCCCAGCGCGATCGCCGCAACGCGCTGCCCGACCAGCGTGCGCACGCTGTGGACCGTGCACGTCGGATCGCGGTCATCAACGAAGCAAGCGGCCACCCGGTCGAACAGTCCGATGACCCCATCGACATGGCGAAGCAGCAGGGCGCCGGCATCCGAGGTGATCGCTCCGCCGTCGAAACCAGCTACCACTTTGTGACCGTCGAAGCCTTCAAATTCGAGCTGCTCGGCGATACAGTGTGTTTGCATCGGACCCCCTCAACGAATCTGATAACCCTTTGTAGCAAAAGAAGTTTCTCAGATTCGCGGGCCCGATGCACCTCTTACTTTGAGATATTCAGGCTAGGTCGGTCAAGAACGGCTCTGATCGACCTGCAACTCGGGCAACTCGCGTTAGCGGAGGCCCAAATTTGCCATTTACTGTGCGGCGGTGCGGGAAGTACTTGCGCCCGAGCCTGACCCAAACCTGCTCGCGATGGCCCGTCATGCTCCGGATTCCGGGATGCAAATGAATTTCATCGAAGCGTCCGCGAAAGCAATCCCGCTCGACGACCGCAGCGTTGACACGGTCGTGACGACGTGGACCTTGTGCACCATTCCGGGATCGGCCGTCGCACTTTCGGAAATGCGCCGCGTCCTCAAACCTCAAGGCAGGCTGCTGTTCGTCGAGCACGGCCTGTCGCCCGATCATGGTGTGCGCTGGTGGCAGGATAGCCTTACGCCGATCTGGCGATCGGATCGAGACCGGCTACATGCAAGGGCCAAAGCCGATGACGTTCATGTACGAGGGCAGCGCACGGCCGAAGTAACATGATCCGAGTGGCGCACGCCCTCTGTCACTGCGTCTCCCGCTCCCGCCGGGTCATCTCCGCCTGATATTGCCGCTCCTGCTCCGGCCATGTGTTTTTGATGAAGGCGATCACGGCGCGGATTTCGTCGTCGCTCATGATATTCCCGAAGCCTCGCGTATCGCTTTGGTAACCCCCGCCGACAACCCCCGCCGGTCCTTCCCTGGTAATGCGGAAGAGCACGCGGTCCGCATGATGCCAGGTGTGGCCGGATGCATCGTGCGGCGGCGCGGGCATGCGCCCGGATGGCAGCGGGCTCTTCTAGTCGCGCTGCCCCTCGAGGTTCGCTCCGTGACAGGCGGCGCAATGTCTGGTGTAGAGCGTCTTGCCGAGCGCGATGGTCTCGGACGAGGGATCGCCGCCCGTGATCCGAGCGGCCAGCCATGGCCACGCGCCTACGATTCCCAAGGCCGCCGCGGCAATTCCCAGCACTGAGAAGAGAGCCGTCCTCGCAGACATGATGGCTAGCTCCCCCGAGCCGAGCGATCAGTCGCTTGAACCCGTCCGCGTCGGTCAGACCTCGCACGATCTTCCGGCCTGCGACGAAACTCGGCGTACCCGAGATTTGCAACGCCTGTGCGAGCGCGATGTTGCGCTTGATGGCCGCGTCGATTGCCGGGTCCTTCATGTCTTGCTTCAATTTCTCGACATCGAGACCGACATTGGCTGCGACTTCGAGGCTGGAGGCTTCCGTTATGCGGCCCTCGTAGGCCATCATTGCCTTGTGAAAGGTGAGGTATTTGCCCTGCTTCTGGCTTGCGAGGGCGGCTCGGGCGGCGAAGACCGAGCCGGGACCGAGGATCGGATATTCCTTGAAAACGAGGCGCAGTCCCTTGTCCTCCCGCTCGAACCGATCAAGCATCGGCGTCGCCTGACGGCAGTACGGGCAGTTGTAGTCGAAGAACTCCACGAGGACGGCGTCGCCCCGAGGATTGGTCCCGACCGGGGCATCGGGATCGTTGAAGATTTCATCTCGCCGTTGCGCGATGACGGCGGTCGCTTCGCTGTTTGCCGCGGCCTGCCGGCGGGCCTCCATGCCCTGCACGGATTCGACGATCACCTCGGGATTGTCGAGGAGGTAAGCGCGCAGTTGATGCTCCAGATCGTCGGTACCGCGAAGCGGCGGAAGAACTCCCGCCGCGAACAGCAGCGCGAGGGCGGAGAACACAGCCGACAGCCCGGCAAGGGCAAACGAGGCGAACACCAAGGGCCTCAGGCCCCACGACCGCTTTCCAGTGTCGGCGTTCGGCTCCGGGGAAACCGATGGCAAATCTTTCGGCGCGTCTGCTACCATGGAAGCGATCCTTTGAGCTTGTCCCAGAAGCCGGGCTCAGGGTGAGGATGCGGCTTCTGGGTCCGGTTTGTCAGCGCGTTGACGAACACGACGAGGTTGATCGGTTCGAACTTCAGCCCGTGAAACCGGGCGCGGAGGCGGCCGTCCTGGTCGATGACGTGGGTGACGATCCCATGCATCTGCATGCCGTCATCGCCTTCGGTGAACTTGAGTCCATAGGCCTCGGCGATCTTGCGGGTTGTGTCCTCCGGCCTGTCCGGCGCAGACGTCAGGAAGACCCAGTTTGCGGGACTTAGCCCGTGCGCCGCGCCATAGTCGCGGAGAACCGGTCCGGCGTCGTGCTTCGGGTCGGTGGTGATCGTGACGAACTCGACCATCTCCTTCATTGGCGTCTGGTTGACCATCTTCTGAAGTTCGGCGATCCGCTCGGCGTGAAGCGGACAGACGTCGGGACAGTTTGTGTAGACGAAATTCAAGACGACGACCTTGCCGCGCAGGGAGTCGAGGCTGACCATGCCGCCGCCCGCGTCTTGCAACGAGAACCGGGGCGCTTCGCTGTCGACGGCCTGGAAGTACCGCTCCTTATCGCGCATGTCCTGGCCCACCTCCTCGAGCGAGTGCGCCGCCGCGCACGTGATCAACGCGATCAGCGTGGCGATCGCCAGCGTCGCCAGGCGGAGAATCGGGGAAACGCCAAAGGTCCAGCCGGAGGCACAAACGATCACGGCGAATTCTCCTTGATTTCGGATGCAGCGGAGCTTTCCGTTTTCCGCGCGACGATCGACTTGAGGAACGAGACCATGTCCGGCGCGTCCCATTCGGCAGGCCCAATCAGACGACCAAGCTCGCGCCCCTCGGCGTCAATCAGGATCGTCGTCGGCAGCCCGACCGCCGCAAGGGCGGAGAGCGCCTGACCGGAGGCGTCGACTCGCACGGCGAGGTTCCGCACGCCGATCTCCCAGTAGAACGTCTTCACTGCCTCGGCTCCCTGGCGGTCGATCGAGAGCGCGACAACCTCGAAGCCGTCGCCGCCCAGCGTCGCCTGCAGCCGATCGAGCGTGGGCATCTCCTTGCGGCATGGCAGGCACCAAGTCGCCCATACGTTGAGCAACACGATCTTGCCGCCGAAATCGGCGAGCGCGCGCGGCCGCCCATCGCCCTCTGTAAACCGGACATCCGCGACGGGCCTCGGGTCATCGCTGAGCACGAAGCCTTTTGGAGTGCCATCAAGCGTGGGGCCGACGGGAGCGCGGAGCATGAGCATGGTCCCAATCCCGGTGACGGCCAGGATCACCAACAGAAGCAGCAGCCGTCGGCGCGGGCCGGATGCGCCGGATCGGTGGGGTGTGACGACGCGGACGGTCTTATTCATTCAGTCGCGTAAACCTCCGGTTTCTTGCCGTCCTTGGGCACGGTGTAGATCACGAACTTCTCGGTCTTCGTCCCGGCCATTCCGGGCGAGCCCATCGGCATGCCCGGCAGCGTGATGCCGGCGATCGGGGGCCGCTCCTTCAGGAGCTTTCGGACGACGTTCACGGGCACATGCCCGTCGACAACGTAGCCGTCGATGAACATCGTGTGGCAGCCCTCCATTCCTTCCGCCACGCCCGCCTTATGGCTGATCTCCAGAAGGTCATTTGTGGGCTTAACATCGACGTTGAAGCCGTTCTCGCGGAGATAGACGGCATAGCCCTCGCAGCAGCCGCATTGCGGATTCTTGTAGAGCGTCGCCTGGAGCGGATCGGCGAGCGCCGGCGCGGCGAAGGCTACGAGAGCGGCGACGCTGGCGAAACGGATTGTTCGGTTCATTTCTGTTCTCCTTGAGCAGGCTTTGCTTGTTCAGGCTATGCGCAGCACGGTCATCATTCCGGTCATCTGGTGGTCCATGACGTGGCAGTGGAGCATCCAGTCGCCGGGATTGTCGGCGACGAACGCGACTTCGGCGACATCCTTGGGAGCCACCAACACCGTGTCCTGCCACTGGCGATGCGGCACGGTCTTGCCGTTGCGGCTCAGGACCCGCAGGCTGTGCCCGTGGATATGCATCGGATGCCACCAGGCAGTCTCGTTGCGCAGTTCCAGCACGATGCTGCGGCCGCGCTTGAAAGCGAGGACGGGCTCCATTCCGGCATGACCGTCCCCGGTCATCGACTGACCGTTGATCGCCCAGACAGCGCCATGGCCCATGCCCATCATGCCGCCACCACCAGCATCCCGCCCTGCATGCCACCTCCGCCCATCATCATGCCGCCCTGGAGGGTCAGCGTGTGGCGCTCGGCGGAGGCGAGATCGGGTTCGGGCAAGGGATTGCGGGGCAACTCCAGCGGCGCGTCGGGAGCGTGCCCGCGGATCGGTTGCCTCCCATCATAGACGAGCTGCGTCAGCCGATAGGACAGGCCATCGTAAAAATCGTCGATGACATCGTAGCGCCGTCTAGGTTCGCCCAGCATGTCGAGCATGACGTCGGCCCGCATCGCCGGACCGAGAAGGATGCGGCCGCCGTCGGGCTCGTGGGGATCGCAGGGCTGGCCGTCGACCGCCACGACCCGGGGCCGATGTCCCTCGAAGCGCAGGGCCATGATCCGCGCCAGCGAAGCGTTGACGAGGCGCAGACGGACGCGCTCTCCTGCTCGGACTGTTTCCGCTGCAGAGACCCGGCCGTTCAAGGTGACGGTATTGCCGACCCGCCCGGACATCCCCGCTTCCATGCGGTTGCCGAACCCGGAGGCGATGCCGCCTTCCCCGGTCAGCCGCCCGTCGGAAAGGAGCCAGAGAAGGGCCCGATCGACGGCGACGGGTTCCCGCTCTTCGACGATCACCGCTCCGGCGAGGCCGCGACCGAGTTGCTCGAGGCTGTTGGCATGCGGGTGGTACCAAAAGGTACCCGCGTCCGGTGGGGTGAATTCGTAGACGAAGTTCCCCCCGGGTTTGATCGGCGGTTGCGTCAGGCCAGGCACGCCGTCCATCGAATTGGACAGCCTGATGCCGTGCCAATGAACCGTCGTCTCCTGGGCGAGACGGTTTTCTACGAGGAGGCGGGCTGGTTCACCCTGGCGGAGCCGGACAAGCGAACCGGGCACGGTGCCATTATAGGTCCAGACATCCGTCTTTGGCTGATCCGGACCGACAAGCCGTGCGCGGGCCGGCGCGGTGACGATCCGGTACCCGTCGGGCGACGCGGCCCGCGTCGGGAGCGGCGGCAATGCCGTCGCCAGCAGAAGACCCGCTCCGGCCTGGAGCAGGCTCCGACGAGACACGACGCTGTTGGGTACTTCAGTCACGTTCGATCTTTCCGATCATCGAGGATGAGAGGACACGTGGGCCTTGAATGCGCACGCGTTCGCTTGCCCGGCTCGGCCACTGGTCGCGGCAGCCGGAAATCAGCCGATGTAGGAGGTTCGTGGAGGATCGGGGTCGGGCGGCAGCGCCCTGCCATCGACGAGCAGATCGCCAACCGCGAAGGGAGCCGCCTTCTCCCCGGTCGGGACGAGCGCCGCGATTGGTAGCGGCGCGACGACCGGAGCGGCGCAGACGTTGCCGCAAGCCATCGCCTTCATGGCGCTATCGGCGGGCTGCTCAGGGCAGTCCTGGCAGTCGCCGTGATCCGCCGCCGCCATTTCGGACATCACCGCCATCTTCGCAGCCATGCCACTCGCCTGGCCGACGGCCAGCCCCATTCCCGCGGCGACGAATATCGCGAGGATCAAGACGACAAGTTGTCGGACCGACAGGTGTTTCATATCACCAGAGAGAATCGCGCCGAACACTCGGGAATACAAGCCACTATGCGGCACTACGGCGGCCCGGCGGGTCAACATCGCGTTATGCGACGCCCGCGGACGTCTCAGCGGAAGAACACGTATTTTATCAGGGCCGCAATTACGAGCACGATCATAAGTAGCGCGAGAATGCCGATGCCCCCCATGCCCCACATCATGCCGCCGCCCATCATATCGTCCGTCATGGCATCCTCCCTTCATTCGGCAGCCTCTTTCAGGGCCGCCTGTTCTGCCTCGATTCGCGCCGTCCCGACGGTCCCGCCTGCCTGCAGCCGCCAACCCTTAACCAGCCCGTAGATCGCCGGGATGACCGCCAGCGTCAGGATCGTGGACGAGATCATCCCGCCGATCATCGGCACGGCGATGCGCTGCATGATTTCCGAGCCTGCACCCGTGCTCCAGAGGATCGGCACAAGCCCGGCCATGATCGCGACGACGGTCATCATTTTCGGCCGAACCCGTTCGACCGCGCCGACCATGATCGCCTGATGAAGGTCAGTTCTGGTCGGTTCTCGATTGTCGGCTTGGCAAGCAGAGCTCCGCTCTTTCCAAGCCTGGTCGAGATAGATCAGCATGATCACGCCCGTCTCGGCCGCGACCCCGGCCAAGGCAATGAAGCCGACGACCACCGCGACGGAGGCGTTGAAGCCAAGCCACCACATCATCCAGATGCCGCCGACCAAGGCGAACGGTAGCGACAGCATGACGATCAGCGTCTCGGTGAGCGCCTTGAAGTTCAGGTATAGCAGCAGGAAGATCAGGGCGAGCGTCAGCGGCACGACGATCGCGAGACGCGCCTTCGCCCGCTCGAGGTATTCGTACTGGCCGCTCCAGGCGACCGAATACCCGGCCGGCATCTTCACGCTGCTGGCGACCGCATGCTGCGCTTCCGCGACATAGCCGCCCAGATCGCGACCCGTTATGTCGACGAAGACATAGACGGCAAGCTGGCCGTTCTCGGTCCGGATCGTCGTCGCGCCCCGAGTCAGCTTCACCTCGGCGACCTCCCCCAACGGCACCGTGCCGCCGCCAGGAAGGGCGACCTGGACGTCCCGGGCTATCGACTGGGGATCGCTCCGGAAGGCGCGCGGATAACGCACGGCGACCCCGTAGCGCTCTCGGCCCTCGGCCGTCGAGGTCACCACCTCCGAACCCAGCGCCGTGCCGATGACCTCCTGGACGTCATCGACGCTCAAGCCGTATCGCCCGAGCGCCATCCGGTCCGGAACGATGTCGAGATAGTAGCCGCCGATCACCCGCTCCGCGTAGGCGCTCGACGTCCCGGGGATCGTCTTCAGGACGGTCTCGACATCGCGGGCGATCCGCTCCATCTCCTTGAGGTCCGTCCCGTAGACCTTGACGCCGACGGGGGTCCTGATGCCCGTCGACAGCATATCGATTCGGGCGCGGATCGGCATTGTCCAGGCATTCGAGACGCCGGGAAACTGCAGCGCTGCGTCCATCTCCTGTTTCAGGCTGTCAATTGTGACGCCGGGCCGCCATTCCGACTTCGGTTTCAAAGTGATGATCGTCTCGAACATCTCCGTGGGCGCGGGATCGGTGGCGGTCAGCGCCCTTCCCGCCTTGCCGAAGACCGTCTCGACCTCCGGGAAGGATTTGATGATCCGATCCTGCGTCTGCATCAGTTCGGCTGCCTTCGTTACCGAAAGGCCGGGCAAGGTCGTCGGCATGTACATCAGCGTGCCTTCGTTCAGGCTGGGCATGAACTCGCTGCCGATCTGACGGGCGGGCCAGACGGTTACCGCCAAGGCGACGATTGCCAGAAGGATGGTAAGCGTCTTCGCCTGGAGCACCCCGGAGATGACCGGGCGATAAATCCAGATCAGGAAACGGTTGAGCGGGTTCCTGTGCTCCGGAACGATCCGCCCCCGGACGAAGACCACCATCAGCGCAGGCACGAGCGTCACCGAAAGGAGGGCGGCCGCCGCCATGGCGAAGGTCTTCGTGAAGGCGAGCGGCCCGAACAGCCGGCCTTCCTGGGATTCCAGCGTGAAGATCGGCAGGAACGACACCGTGATGATCAGCAGGCTGAAGAAGAGCGCAGGCCCGACCTCGCTCGCGGCCTTGATGAGTATCTCCGTCCGCGGCTTGTCGGGCGGCGCACGTTCGAGATGTTTGTGGGCGTTTTCGATCATCACGATGGCGGCGTCGATCATCGCGCCGATGGCGATGGCGATGCCGCCGAGACTCATGATGTTCGCCCCGATGCCGAGCGACCGCATGGCGACGAAGGAAATCAGGATGCCGATCGGCAGCATGATGATCGCCACCAGGGCACTGCGGACATGGAGAAGGAACGCGATCGTCACCAAGGCGACGACAATGGATTCCTCGACCAGCGTTCCCTTCAGCGTCTCGATGGCAGCGTTGATCAGTTCGGAACGGTCATAGACGGGCAGGATTTCCGTCCCGGCAGGCAAGCTGTCCTTGATTGCGGCCAGGCTTCTCTTCGCATTGTCGATGACGGTCAACGCGTTCGCGCCGAAGCGCTGGAGCACGATGCCGCTGGCGACCTCTCCCTCGCCATTCAGCTCGGTGATGCCACGCCGTTCGTCGGGGACTATCTCCACCCGGGCGACGTCGCCGAGGCGCAGCGGCGTGCCGTTCTCGGTCGTCATGACGATCCTCTCGATGTCCTTAACGCCCTGCAGGTAGCCCTTGCCCCGGACCATGAATTCGAACTCAGAGATTTCGACGGTTCGGCCACCGACGTCGCGGTTGCTTGCTCGAACGGCGTCGGCGATCTGCTTCAGCGTGACGTTCTGGGCCTTCAACCGGGCCGGATCGACGACGACGGAATATTGCTTCACGAAGCCGCCGACGCTCGCGACCTCGGCGACGCCTTCGGACTTCGAGGCGGCGAAACGGACGACCCAGTCCTGGAGCGAGCGCAGTTCGGCGAGCGAGAGTTCCTTGGCGACAAGGGCGTACTGGTAGACCCAGCCGACCCCGGTCGCGTCTGGACCGAGGCTCGGCGACACGCCTTCGGGAAGACGGCTGGACGCAGCGTTCAGATATTCGAGCACGCGGCTGCGCGCCCAATAGGGATCGGTTCCGTCTTCGAAGATCACGTAGACAAAGGAGACGCCGAAGAAGGAGAAGCCCCGGACGACCCGCGATCGCGGTACCGTTAGCATCGACGTCGTCAGCGTATACGTGACCTGGTCCTCGACGACCTGCGGTGCCTGCCCCGGATAGTCGGTGAAGACGATGACCTGGACGTCCGAGAGGTCGGGAATGGCGTCGAGGGGAAGCGTGCGCAGGGAATAGACGCCTGCCGCGACGGCGAGCGCCGCCCCGACGACGATCAGCACGAGATTGCGGGCCGACCATGCGATGACATTCGCTATCATGGCTGGGCCTCGCTGTTGCCGAGCGCGTCCAGCGCCGCGTTGAGGTTGCTTTCGGCGTCGAGCAAGAAGTTCGCAGAGACGACAACTTTCTCCCCGACGTCGACCCCTTTGGTAACCTCCGTCTTGTCTTCGCCACGCATGCCGATCGACACATCCCTCGGCTCGAACCGCCCGTCCCCCTTGTCGACGAACACGATCTGCCGATCGCCCGTATCGATGACGGCGCTGTTCGGGACGGCGACGACGGGGTCGGCTGCACCGGACTCGATCTCGACCTCGGCATACATGTTGGCGAGCAGCAGCCCGTCGGGATTGGGAAGCTCTATCCGGACCTTTGCGGTCCGGGTCTGCGTCTGGACTTCCGGGTAGATCAGATCGATGACGCCTTTGAAGGTCTTACCGGGAAGGTTCCGAACCGTGACCGTCGCCGGAACGCCCTTCCGGATCGATGCGACATCATATTCGGGAACGTCGGCGATCACCCATATCCGCGAAGTGTCGGCAATGCGAAACAGGACGTCGCCTGCCTCCGCCATCATTCCGGTCGTCGCACTGCGTTCGAGGACGATACCGTCGTTCGGCGAGAGATAGGCGATACTCCGGGGAACCGCGCGGCTCTTGGCGATCGAGCTGATCGCTTCTTCCGGCACTCCGAGATTGCGCAATTGCAGCGCCCCTCCGACATCTGGATTCGGCTTCCCGCCGCTCCGGAGTTCGGTTGCGTATTCCGCTCCTGCCTTCGCAATATCCTTCGAATAAAAGCGGAAGAGGTCGTCGCCTTTCTTCACGAGGTCGCCCGTAGTGACGTTCGCGACGTCTTCGATGAAGGAGTCCGCCCGCATCGAGACGATGCGGGTCAACCGCTCGTCGAAGGCGATTGTCCCTGGGACCCGCACCTCACGTGCAATCACGGTTCGCTCTGCCGTGGCGGTTTTCACTCCCGTACGCTGCAACTTGCCCAGGGAGACTTTGACGACGGACCTGTTCGCCTCGTCGCCCTCGTAGACCGGGATATAGTCCATGCCCATCGAGTCCTTCTTCGGCACCCTAGAGGTGTCGGGAAGGCCCATGGGGTTGCGGTAATACAGTATCTTGCGGCCGCCACCGGCCGATGCGGCGTTTGTTTTCACGGCGCTCGGCTTGATGGGTTCGAAACTCACGTCTTCGCTCTGCCGCACGGCACGGAAGGGGCGTCCATCCGATGCCGACTTGGGTTTGGCGGAATACTCCGGCAGCCCGTCCGGGTGTTGATAATAGATAATCCTTCCCGTCGGCACCGGCCGCGCGGTGACCGTCTCTCCGAACGCACGCTCGGAGAGAAATTGGCTCAGTTCCGGGGCAAGGCCGCGAGTGCCAGCCACGTACCCTCCCCCGCCTGCAATGGCGAGGGAGCTGACGAACAGCAGAAATTTGAAGGTCTTCACGGTTGCGCCTGCAGAACCAGTTCGGCCTGGACAGTGTCGGTCTCGCCCTGGACCTTGGCGGCGAGCTTGAAGCGCCAGCCGCCCTCCATGCTCAGGTTCGTCTTGAAAGAGTAGACGCCGGGCTCCGTCGAGGGCATCTCCTCGACCGACGTCGTCATGGCTTCCATGCCTTCCGGAGCCATATCCAGCCGTGTGCTGAAGATGACGGCGTCTGGCACGGGCTTTGACGTCCTCTTGTCGATCAGGCGAACGGCAACGGTCGCTTCGGGTCCCTGCGCTACTTCCGGCTGGACGAGCTGGAACTCATAGTCCGTGGCAGCGGCGAACGATGTCGTGGTTGCAGCCAAAATGATGGCAACCGAACCGAGGATCGTCCTCGGAGAAATAAAGCTTGTGGTCATGTGAATCTCACCCTGGACAGGCACTTCGGGCCGCGTCCATGAAATAACTAAGATCGGTGGGGTGCTCGCCGTATGGAAAGCAGCCGTTCGGCTTAATCAGCGGATGAGATCAGGCTTTGGGAGGTCGCGCAGGCGGCTCAACGATTGCGGAAGGCAGCTGGCTGTCCTGGAGGAACTGATGCGCCAAACCGAGCGATGCCAGGTCGACGCGCCAGCCATCGGCGCTGTGTTCATGCACCAGGATGGTCGAGGAGCATATCAGCGCCAGCGGGCATGAGCTTCCGCAGGTATTCTTTTGAGGTTGTTCTTCCGGGCAGCAGGGCATTTCATCGGCACTGTCCATGCCGGGCATGGCTGCCATCTGCATGTCCGACGAAGCCGCCATGGCGCTGACAGCCGTGCTGACGCTCATGGGACCGAGAACGATCCCGAGCAATGCAAGCGCGAGCATGAGACGCCGGAGCACGACAAGGTAGAACATTCGCATATGCTGGCACAGGGAGAAGTTCATTGGAAGCCCGTCACGGAAAGTTGCGACGGAGGGACGCACTCGGCTGTGACGCATAGCAAGTGATCGAATTGTCCTCTTCTTGCGAGCGGCGATAATCTCGGCAAAGCCTCTTGACCCTGCCATCGTTGGAAGCCCCATGTTGCAGCAGTGAAATCAAATAGGAGACTTCAATGTATCATCTCAACGTGTCCGACATGACCTGCGGCCACTGCGCGCGCGCGGTCGAGAAGGCCGTGAAAACGGTCGATCCGGATGCCAAGGTCGCCGTCGATCTTGATTCCAAGACCGCATCCATCGACTCCCAACTGGGGTCCGACGCATTCATCGTCGCTATCGAAGACGCGGGATACAAAGCGTCATTCAGGAAATCCTGCTGCAGCCACGTCGCCTGATCCAGCTCGCGCTTTTATGTCATCGAACACAAGCACGCGGCGTCGAAACGGCGCGTGCTATCTCCAAAACAAGGATGGAAACCTAGTGGTGAAAATCCAACACTTGGTACCCGAGGCGAATACAACTCACGACCCCTTTTCTACCCTTCCGCCGAAGAGTCCGAAGGGGAAAGTCGTGATCCAATCCAGTCATTCGTTCGACCAGCCACTCAGCCTCTGGAATCCGCCTCCGAATATATTCCCGTTACAAACTCGTGCGGTCAGCGCCGAGCTTCCAATCCAGGCCTGGATTTCGGATGTCAGCGGGCCGAGAAAGATGATTTCCGCCAATGTCGCGGCCGCATGCAACGCGGTCATTTCGGGCCAGCTCATGGCGATGTCATGATGCCCGATCCAGCGTCAGGATCGTTGTAGTCGATGACGCCGCGCGCTGTCCCCTCCGAGGCGTTCACGAAGAACCTGTAGGACAGGACTCCCGGATGACCTTCGGCTTCGACCCGCCTTGCCAGCGCGCCTACCGCAATCTCGAAGTCTCCCGGCGTCTTCTTCAGCTCGTATAGATTCAGGATGGTGAGGCGGTTGTCGATCATGATTGAACCTCGGTCCGAAACAGCATCTCTTTGCATAACCCGCCCCAGTACTCCCCAGGCCGGTACGGGATCGGTTCAGCAGGCAACCCCATACCATCGACAGGCCGTTTCCTCGCAATCATCGAAGTCAGCATAGTATACTGTTTGCTCGTTCTAATTGCGAAAGACGAACGGAAAGTCCTACCAGAGCGGTCTTCCACGACGGGTATCAACCGTCAGGCTTTCACCACGTGGTAAAAATCTGACGGTTGGTGCCCGATGCGGATTACCTGTTCCGACCCGATGCCGTCGTTCGCCCCTAGCGTTGCAAAGGGCGGCTCAGGAGTGACGAGCCGTCATTCATTCCAGCCGTCCTGACGAGCACATTTGCGCGGTCATTCGAGCACGGAACCAACTCACGGGGGGAATCCCGCCTTGATGAGCCCTTCGCTAAGTAGCTCCCGGTCTTCTGCGCGTTCAAGGAGCACGCTTTTGCGCATGTATTCGGCCGTCGAGAAATCGGGCTGCAGTCGCAGGACCTCCGCTACCACTGCCTGTGCCTCCGCACTTTTTCCGAGCTGGGCATAGCAGGCCGCGACCCGCGCCCGCGACCATGTGCCCGGGTCCGGTATCCGTTTGAGAGCCCGCGCTGCCTCGCCGAAACGTCGAAGTGAATAGAGTGCAATGCCAAAAGAAGAATTGTACCAGGGGGGGTGTAGCGGGTTCAGGCGGACGGCCGCCTCCAGGCAATTCAGCGCTTCCTCCGGCCGGCCACGCAAAGCCAATACACGGCCCTTCTCCATCATTGCGTCTGCATCGTTTGGGTTCAGGTCAAATGCCTGGCAGGCATGTTCTTCGGCCATGTCGTACTCACGGCGGAGGAGGCAAATTTCCGATAGAATTCGATGGCAGCGGCTCTCTTGGGGATCGAGTTCGGTTGCGCGTCTTGCCTCCGCAAATGCGGTGTCCAGAATCTCAGTCGGCGCGGTGGCCCAACCATGGAACGTGATCCGCACCAAAGCGAGATACGAATGTGCCAAGGCGTAACGTGGATCGAGCGCGACCGCTTTCTCGAACAACTCGCAGGCGCGCTGGTTCGCGTCCTCCGCATAGGCCCTGAAGTGAGCGAGGCCGCGCAGCAGACAGTCGTATGCGGTGAGGCTCGCGGTCGGCATGCGTGATGAACGTTCGAAGTCAGCTTCCTGGATGCGGCCGAAGAGGGCCGCGACGATCATCTGGGCGACCTCCTCCTGGACTGCGAAGATGTCGTCGAGACTTCGATCATAGCGTTCAGCCCAGAGATGCGCCCCGGTCGCCGCTTCAATCAGCTGTGCGGTGATGCGCACGCGGTCGCCGGACCGCCGTACGCTGCCCTCCAGCAGATAGGAAACGCCGAGCCGTCGGCCGATCTCAGCAAGGTCGATCGGCTTGCCGCGAAAGGCAAAGGAGGAGTTGCGCGCGATGACAAAGAGAGAACGGAAGCGCGCCAATCCGGTAATGATGTCCTCGGTTATGCCGTCGCTGAAATAGGTTTTCTCCGGTTGGCTGCTCAGATTGTCAAAGGGAAGCACAGCGATGGAGGGCTTGCCTGGCAGCGGCAGCAGAGCAGCCGCGGTAGTCGGAGCCTGGTCCCCGGCCCAGCGCCACACGCGAACCGGCTGCGCGATATTTTTCAGCATGCGCTCGCCCGTATCCTCAAAGGCGAAATCGGTCTTGCCCGCAAGCTGCTTATGCACGGCATCGGAGACGCAAATTCCCCCCGGCTCCGCCAGTGCCTCAAGCCGCGACGCGATGTTGACGCCATCCCCGAGCAGGTCGCTGTCGTCCACTACGACGTCGCCGACATTGATCCCGATGCGAAACAGGATGCGGCCGTCGGTCGGGACCTCCCGCTGATGGGTAGCCACCGCTTCCTGGACCGCGACGGCACAAGTCACGGCATCGACGACAGAGCCAAACTCCACGATCGCGCCATCGCCCATTAGCTTGACGACACGTCCCTTGTGGTCTCCGATAAGCGGGTTCAGTACTTCCGAGCGGATCGCTCTGATTGCGGTGAGGGTGCGGGCCTCATCCTTCTCGATCAGACGTGAGTAGGCCACAATGTCGGCCGCTAAGATTGCAGCGAGCCGCCGCTCCACCCGAATTTTCGGCATGAAAGCCCTCCAGCGCCAGTCCGCCAGGCTATGCGCTGCAATTCTCGCACCTTCGACTGCAGCCAGCAATCGAAACCGATGCTGGGGCTTTTCACTTTTCTACCGGCTTGAGTTAGAACCGTTGCACGAATTACCGCAGCCAGAACGGCCGCGTCGCATCGACAGCGGCCGTTCGTCGAATTTGCCTCGAACTTCCGCAAACTCCGCGTTCCAGCCGTGGCAGCTTGGTTGGTCGGGGGGACGCTCCCCACCCTGAGCGGGCCTGCGGCTCCGGTACCAGGCGTCAGATTTTGATGATGACCACTAGCTGCTCGTAATATTTTACGACTTCTCTTGACCTTACCATTGTTGGAAGGATTATCTGATAGTGCAGTTGCAATTGGGATCGCTCCGATGACTGCATTAACTCCGATTGAGAAGTCCGCCTCTTTTTCGATTGCCACCGACTTTGGCATCGACGGCATGACCTGCGCCTCCTGCGTGCGGCGCGTCGAAAAGGCAATTGCGGCGGTGCCCGGCGTCGCCTCGGCAAACGTCAACCTGGCTACGGAACGAGCGACCGTTCAGTTCGCGGGCGCGCCGGACACACAGGCAGTCCTCCGCGCGATAGAGAAGGTGGGCTATGAGCCCAAGGTCGAAACCCAGGAACTCGATATCGAAGGCATGACCTGCGCCTCCTGCGTTTCGCGTGTCGAAAAGGCCTTGAAGACCGTTCCAGGCGTGACGGATGCATCGGTAAATCTTGCAACGGAGAAGGCCACCGTTCGCCTTGTCTCCGGTGCGGTTGCCGTCGCCGCTCTCGAAGCCTCGGTTCGAGAGGCCGGATATGCGGTCCGCAAGACGGCCGCCACCGAGACAGCGGAGGACGCTGAAGACCACCGCGCCGCGGAAATCCGAACACTCAAGACCCTGCTGATATTCTCGGCCCTGCTGACGCTCCCGCTTTTCCTGGTCGAGATGGGTTCTCACTTCCTGCCGGGTGTCCACGAGCTGCTCATGGAAACCATCGGCATGCGCCACCACCTGCATATCCAGTTCGTGTTAGCCACTGTTGTCCTGTTCGGACCGGGGCTGCGCTTTTTCAAAAAGGGCGTGCCGAACCTCCTGCGATGGACGCCCGACATGAACTCGCTGGTGGTCCTCGGTACGACTGCAGCCTGGGGCTATTCCGTCGTGGCGACCTTCGCTCCTGGCATTCTGCCTTCCGGAACCGCGAACGTTTACTACGAGGCAGCAGCGGTCATCGTCACCCTGATCCTGCTCGGACGATACCTGGAAGCCCGTGCGAAGGGCCGGACCAGCCAGGCGATCAAGCGGCTGATCGGCCTGCAGCCGAAGACTGCCTTCGTCTCGCATGGCGGAGAGTTCGTCGAGATTCAGATCAGCGATGTCGTGGTCGGCGACGTCATCCGGATCAGGCCTGGCGAAAAAATTCCCGTCGACGGCACGGTCCTCGATGGCAGCTCCTACGTGGACGAATCGATGATCACCGGAGAACCGGTCCCCGTTCAGAAGGCGGCGGACAGCGAGGTCGTCGGCGGAACCATCAACAAAACCGGGTCCTTCACCTTCAAGGCCACCAAGGTCGGCAGCGACACCCTGCTCGCTCAGATCATCAAGATGGTGGAGGCTGCGCAGGGTTCGAAGTTGCCGATCCAGGCCCTTGTCGACAAGGTGACGGGCTGGTTCGTTCCCGCGGTAATCCTTGCGGCCGTGCTGACCTTCGTTGCCTGGTACGCGTTCGGCCCCTCGCCCGCGCTCTCATTCGCGCTGGTGAATGCAGTCGCCGTGCTGATTATCGCCTGCCCCTGCGCCATGGGCTTGGCAACGCCGACCTCGATCATGGTCGGCACGGGGCGCGCCGCCGAACTCGGCATCCTGTTCCGCAAGGGCGAAGCTTTGCAGAGCCTCCGCGAGGCGGATGTCGTCGCGCTCGACAAGACTGGGACCCTCACCAAGGGCCGCCCGGAACTGACGGACATCATCGTTAGCGATGGGTTCAATGCGGACGAGGTTATGTCCTTCGTCGCAAGCCTTGAAGCCCTTTCCGAGCATCCGATCGCGGAAGCGATCGTGTCAGCAGCAAAGTCGAAGGGTGTCGCGCTGGTTCCCGCCAAGGACTTCGAAGCCACCCCTGGCTTCGGCGTGCGCGGCGTAGTCTCCGGCCTGGAGGTACTCGTCGGTGCGGACCGAGCGCTGGTCAAGCGCAAGATCGATCTCTCCGGTTTCGCAGCCGATGCCAAGCGGCAACGCGCTGCGGCTGAAGTCCGTCAACCCGGCCTGAGCGCATCGGCGTCCGGCCCTGGTCGGATGCCCAAACGACAAAGAAGGAGAAAGACATGAACATCGGCCAAGCCTCCAGGACCAGCGGAGTCTCCTCGAAAATGATCCGCTACTACGAGCAGATCGGGCTGATCAAACCCGCTCTCCGGACCGCTTCCAGCTATCGGACTTACGGCGACAACGACATTCATACCCTTCGCTTCGTACGCCGAGCCCGCGATCTCGGTTTCTCGGTGGAACAGATCAAGGAACTGCTTGCCCTATGGCGGGACCGCGCCAGAGCCAGCTCGGACGTCAAGGCCGTCGCCCTGGAACACGTCGCCGAACTGGAGCGAAAGATCGCCGCCATCCAGGAGATGACGAAAACGCTCAAGCACCTCGCGAGCCACTGCCACGGCGACGACCGCCCGGCGTGCCCGATCATAGACGAAATCGCCAACGGAGCCGAAATCGACCGCATAGATGCCGTCAGTGCGCGGTTCGGCGTTGCCTCGCTGAAATGATCGTGTTGTTGATCCGGTGTTCAGAAGCCTGTCGCCGGATATCGCTGGGCGTCAGACGTTGTCTGGCGGCGCAAAGAAGCAGTTCACGTTGTCTTCGGTCGGGTGAAGGCAGATGTGATAGTTGCCGTCGCCGGAGGGAATTTCGTCTCCGTAAGGAATGAAAAAATTGTGCCTTCGGGTGATGAGATGGTGGTCGCCGGGCCGGAGGATAACCGAGAACCCACGGCGGCCCTTGCTGACGTCCGAACTGGGGATCGCATCGCAGTCGCCTCCGATGTCCGTGCCCCTGCAGCAGGCCGGAGGATAGGTCCAACCAGTGCTGGCCTGATGAGCGTCGCTCGGTACGACCAGGCCGATCGATATTACAGCAAAACTGAACACCGACGCTGCTGACGGTTTGAAGGTCATCCGAACGCCCCCGCTTCGAACGCGCGTCCTGTCGAGACGACTCTACGCCGAATGCCAACGATTGGGAGCTAATTTTAGTGAGATACAGCATTGCGATATCAGTGCAGAGCGAGCGAGACTTCAAAGCAGGGATGGCCACGAGGCGAGCGAAGATGGCAGATCAGTCCCCTTATCCCGGAACGCCACGTTGGGTGAAAATCTCCGGTATCCTCCTTGGAGTGCTGATAATGTTGGCCGCCATGCTGATGGTGTCCGGCATCGGTGGTCCACATGGACCAGGTCGGCACCTTTCGCCCGAAGATACTGGGAACCAGACACCTCCTGCGGGTGACCGCCAATGACGATGGCACCTCTGCTGCGCAAGATCGCGCTGATAGCGCATATCATTTCCTCGGTAGGCTCGCTTGGCGCAGTCGCTGCCTTCCTTGCTCTGGCCATCGCAGGGCTCTCCAGCGAGGACGGTCAGGTGATCCGCAGCGTCTATGTCACAATGGAAGTGATCGCGCGTACCGTTATCATCCCTCTGGTTTTCGCGTCATTGGCGACAGGACTGATCCAGTCGCTGGGTACGACGTGGGGCCTGTTCAGGCACTACTGGGTCCTGACCAAGCTCCTGCTGACCATCTTCACGGCGACTGTCCTGATGCTCCAGATGGACGGGATTGCATACGTCGCAGCCAGGGCGGCCGAAACAGCATTTTCCAGCGGCGATCTCCTCGGACTGCGACGCTCACTCGTGGTGCACGCCGCTGGCGGCCTCGTCGTGCTTCTCGTGACGACGACGCTGTCAGTGCTGAAGCCGCGCGGACTGACGCGATACGGATGGCGGAAATTGCAGCGCCAGTAGAAGGGGGTGCGAGCGAAGGCTTCAACTCCTCACCGTGAGGCAGCTTCGAGTTCTGGTCGAAGCTCTGCAAGTCCCGGTCCTTTGTCGGAAGGGAGAAGGTGATCTCGAAGATCGAGGAAGGTTCTCTCTACGCAAAACCAGAGCACCGCTGCTGCCGCAAAGCTGGTCGCCACATAAATCACGAAGCCAAAACCACCCTGAAGGTTCTCTTCCCCGAAGATGAGCCTGTCGACATGGAAAACTGATTTGTGAGTGAGATAGAGGCTGTACGATAGGGTGGCGACGAGGGCGGCACCCGGAACCGGCCACCGTCGCAGAACCTGCTCCAGGTCGAGCATAGCGCCAAGAATAATAGCGATACCGATCGAGATGAGCGGGAATCCGGCGACCGCACCGAGCTGAGCCTGAAAGACGAGAAAGAGATTTGATCCCGCAAGTGGACCCCGAATTGAGAACAGCGCAAGTGCGGCTATGACGAGAGCAACGCCGACGGGCAGAGCAACACGCGGAGGTGCGTAACGCTTGCAAAGTTCAGGTTTGAAAAATCTCGCCGCCGCAAGGATCACACCGAACATCAGACCGTCCAGGCGGGTGTATGTCGGATAGTATACGTCCCTCAGATATACGGCGAAGGCATCTCTCAGTTTGCCTGCATCAACGAGCACGCCGACTTGGCTCTCCCAAAGCGTGTATCGAAGGATCATCCCTGCGATTACTATCGAACCTGCGAGGAGAAGCGTCCAACCCGTGCTGATCTGCCGATTCAAAAGCAAAACGACTAGCGGCAGAACCAGATAGAAATGCTCCTCGACACAAAGCGACCACGCCTGCGAAAAAGCTCTGCCTACGCGCGGGTCGAAGTCGAAATTCACGGTGAAGGTCGCGAAGCTCCAGAACGGTTGCATAGTCGGCGCGTCCCGGAGAATGGGGAAAATTGCGTAAAGGCCGAGAACAACGAAAAACGCCGGGAAAATACGAAAGGCGCGGCGGAGATAGAAGCATTTCAAGTCAACGCCTCCCCTCCGAGCAACCTCCTTGAAGAGTTGGGTTCCGATCAGAAAACCGCTCAGGACAAAGAAAATATCGACGCCCAGCCACGCATAGGTACGGACGCCGACCAGCAAGGATGGTGTCGCCTCGACCGGGAGATGCACGAGCATGACGAGAAGGATCGCCAAGGATCGCAAAACATCGGGGCCAACCGCCCTCGACTGGACCTTCTCTGTGGTTTGCTCTGAGAGACTTCGCGCTGCCGGAAAATATGCAGAATTCGAATTGGCAATGATATTCATTTCGACGATCCGTGGCTCTGTCTGAAGGGGTTGGCACACGCCCAGGGACGCGTCACGGAAAGTTGTAGCGTTCTTTCTATAGATCGGAATAGGCGAGTTTAGACAAAATTAACCTAAATTTTTCGTAAACTTTGAAATGTCCAGGCCGGATCGAAGGGAGACCTCTATTTGCTCTCGACACGAAACTTGGCGTGGCAGGACGTGCAGGTTTGCAGCATCAGATGAAAGGCATGTTCTGCGGCCATCGATGTTGCGTCTCTTGTCGCATCGACCCTTTTCGCGAGGGGGCCGCCGCCGATGACTGCATCCCCCGAGTGCATCCGCATTCCGGGGCCGAGCGTATCCGGATTTCGATCTGCTGCTCCCGACAAGGCGGCTGCGTAGGCACCGAGATCGAGGGCCAATTTGTCGAACTCCTGGCGTTCGATCTCGATGTTCGAGCTGGCTTTCGATCCGGCCGCCGTCACCGACCCCTCGAACAACGTCGACAGGGCAGTTCCCGATTGGGACCGAATGGTTTCGGCGGCCGCCTTGAATAGCTTTGAATCATAGGGCGACGTGCCCTTGAACATGGCGTTGATGCTCTTGGCCGCGTCTGCCATCGCCTTCATGTCGTGCTGTCTCCGGGCAACATTCGGCGGGACCGATTGCGCCGTCGCATCCGAGATCACCATGACGAAAGCCGCGATCGAGAGCATAAGAGCAGCCATTCTCGTCACATTTACATTCACTCGCATAGTTGTCTCCAACTCGATCCGCCCGACAGACGGTGGTCTCCAGGCGCGAGCGTCGTATTTGATCAAGGTCAACGCAGCGCTTGCAACGGTACGGCACTGTGCTTGAATACGAGATGAAGGGTCGAACGAGAACATGATCGTCGCAAGCCAGACCTTTAGAAGATGCGCGAGAGAATTGCTGGCCGTTTTGGTCGCAATTATGTTCCTCGCCGCGCCGACGATCGCGGCCGCTGCGGCAATATGCGATGGCCACGTCGCGCAATTTGAACACTCCGAAACGCAGCAAAATTCAGATCATACGGGAGACAAGGGCCTCCATCCCCAGAAGGTCTGCTGTGTCGCCGCGTGCGGTTGGTGCAGCGCCGTCGTTCCGGCTCCTGATCTCGCCGTTCTGCACCTGGCATCCGGCGGTCACCTATACCCCGATCCGGATCAATCCATAGCCGGGCTCGATTCTCCGCCCGCCGTTGGCCCTCCCCGTTCCGTCATCTGAACGTCCTTCGCCTTTACGTCGGAGGGTTCGTCGGTCGCCAGTCGATTCCGCATGGCGACGATCTCGTCGGCAGTCGCCGATACGAAAAAGAGGGTCAAATACATGAAACGTCGTGAGTTCTTGGCGCACTTGGCGACGGGTGCTGCGATCATTGCTTCCGGCTCCGCAATATCGCCTGCGACCGGCTGGTCCCAGACGACCCCCGACAATCCCATATCGTCAGCGGGCACCGGAACGCGGTCGCTTTCGATCGTAAAGCGGGTCATCGAGGTCAACGGAAAGGCCGCGAATGTCTTCGGACTCGTTCAGCCAGACGGCACTACGGGCCTCGTACTGGACGCCGGTGGGCAATTCGACGTCGCCCTTTCCAACAACAGCGGCGAACCCACGCTCATCCACTGGCACGGCCTGACGCCTCCGTGGGAAATGGATGGCGTGCCGGACAATCCAGCCGCGCTTTTGGCGGCGAACGAGACCCGGCGCTACTCGTTCCCGGTAGGTGCCGGGGGCACGCACTGGATGCACGGTCATACGCTGCAGGAACAAAACCTGCTGGCAGCACCATTGATCGTCAGAACCGCCGAAGACACGAAACGGGATGAGCAGGAAGTCGTCATTCTCCTGCATGATTTCTCGTTCACGCCTGCAGAGGAACTGCTCGCCGAACTCAAAGGCTCCGGGTCCAAGGGCGGCATGGCCATGGACCATGAGGCCATGATGCAAGGCATGGCAGGCGGGGCGCATGGCGGACACATGACCGGGATGGCGATGCCGGGAATGGCAGCCATGGACCTCAACGACATCGAGTACGATGCCTATCTCGCCAATGACCGTACCCTTGACGACCCGCAAGTCGTTGCGACGGAGAAAGGCGGCCCCGTCCGTCTGCGCGTCATCAACGGCGCAACGGCCACCGCATTTACCATGGATACGGGAGCCCTGAGCGGCCAGCTTGTCGCCGTCGATGGACAGCCTATCGAACCGGTTTCGGGAAGCCGCTTTCCGATTTCGATGGGCCAGCGCCTCGATATCCTGCTGGAGCTTCCCAGGACCGGCGGAACCTATCCGATCCTCGCTTTGCGCGAAGGCTCGATGGAACGGACTGGAGTGATCCTCGCCTCGCCTGGGGCGGACATCGGAAGGATCGCCCCCATCGGATCGGAGAAAGGGCCTGTTCTCGGACTTGATCTTGAACAGGGGCTGAAAGCGATTGATCCGCTTCCGACCCGTCGCGCAGATAACCACGTCGCGCTGACGTTGAAGGGCGACATGGCGGGCTACACCTGGAAGATCGACGGCGGCGAAAGGCTCAACGTGAAGCGCGGCGACAGGGTCGAGGTGCCATGCAGAATATGTCGATGATGGCTCATCCGATGCATCTGCACGGTCATCACTTCCAGGTGGTCGGCATCAACGGCAGGGCGCTTCAGGGAGCGGTACGCGATACGGTCCTGGTGCCGCCGATGGGCAGCGTTGTCATCGCTTTCGACGCGGGCAATCCCGGCCGCTGGCCGCTCCACTGCCATCATCTCTACCATATGGCGGCCGGGATGATGTCCTTCGTCGCCTACGAGAAAGGTAGCTGAGCCGACAGCTTAGTGCGGCCGGGCTTAGCGCCGATTGAGCGCTGGGCCTTCCAATAAGAGACGGACCATCACGGAGTAATCCAATGGACGATCAGAAAGACCATAAAGGTCATCATCACCATCATCATGAGCACCATGCCGTAGTCGCAGCGCCAGCCGAAAAGCGAGCCGCTGCCGATCGGACCGAAGGGGTGATCTACACTTGCCCCATGCATCCGCAGGTGAGGCAGATCGGCCCTGGAAACTGCCCGATCTGCGGCATGGCGCTGGAGCCGGAAGTGGTGACCGCCGAAACGGGTCCCAGCCCAGAATTGATCGACATGCAGCGCAGGTTCTGGATTGGGCTGGTACTGACCATTCCGGTTCTCGCCCTGGAAATGGGCGGCCACCTGACCAACCTGCACATGCTGCTCGGTGCGCAGACTTCGAACTGGCTGCAGCTTGTCTTCGCGACGCCTGTGGTCCTGTGGGCGGGCGCTCCGTTCTTCGAACGAGCATGGCGCTCAATCGTCACCAGGCATCTGAACATGTTCACCCTGATTGCCATGGGTACCGGCGTCGCCTGGGTCTACAGCGTTGCCGCCACTGTCTTCCCTGGTCTCTTTCCGGCCACGTTCCGATCCGCCGACGGAGCGGTCGCGATCTATTTCGAGGCGGCCGCCGTCATCACCGTGCTTGTTCTGCTCGGACAGGTTCTGGAGCTGCGGGCCCGCGAGCAAACGGGCGGCGCAATACGCGCCCTCCTCGACCTTGCCCCGAAGACCGCCCGGCGCATCCGCAGCGATGGCACCGACGAAGATGTGCCGCTCGAAGCAGTTATCGTCGGCAACCGCCTGCGCGTTCGGCCAGGCGAGAAGATTCCTGTCGACGGTACCCTCATTGAAGGCCGCAGCTCGGTCGATGAATCGATGATTACCGGAGAGTCGATGCCCGTCACCAAGGAGGTCGGCGCGAACCTCATCGGCGGAACGATGAACCAGACGGGCGGCTTCGTCATGGAGGCGGGCAAGGTCGGCCGCGATACCATGCTGTCGCGGATCGTGCAGATGGTGGCGGAAGCCCAGCGCTCGCGTGCTCCGATCCAGCGCCTGGCCGATGAGGTGTCAGGATGGTTTGTTCCGGCGGTCATCGCGATTGCCGTGATAGCCTTCGTCGTCTGGATGTGGCTGGGACCGGAACCCCGTTTCACCCACGGCCTTGTTGCGGCGGTCGCCGTACTGATCATCGCCTGCCCCTGCGCTCTTGGTCTCGCCACGCCGATGTCGATCATGGTTGGCGTCGGACGGGGTGCACGCCTTGGGGTGCTCATCAAGAACGCCGAGGCGCTGGAACGCTTCGAGAAGGTCGACACGCTCGTCGTCGACAAGACCGGGACGCTGACCGAAGGCAGGCCCAGGGTGACGTCGATTGCCGCGACAGACGGACTGACCGAGAACGAGCTGCTCCGACTGGCGGCAACGCTGGAACGGGCCAGCGAGCATCCCCTTGCGACCGCAATCGTAGACGCTGCCACGGAAAGAGGTCTTCCCCTTGGAACGGCAGAGGACTTCGATAGCCCCGTCGGCAAAGGTGTCATAGCCTAAAGCGGTCCCGCCAAGTCTCAGGACAGTGGTTCTTCGAGCTGAATTGGGTTGCATAGTCGCGTCCCAATGCCGCTTTTGATGGAACGAACGACCCAACCGGCGGTTCCTAAGGCTGCGCAAAGCTCATCTCACGCGCTGTAGCCGTCGACGACGGCCAATGAGCGGAGGATCGCCATGAAAGAGCCCGAACACTCGAACCAACACGAAAGTACGTCACGACGCCACTACCTGATGTTCGCCGTCAACATGGTGGTCAGCCTCGTGGTCATGTACTTCGTGATGTTCTCCATGATCGACGGCTGGCGCGATTTCCGTAACAATCTCAACATGCTCTACATGGCGCTGACGATGGTTGCTCCGATGGGGATCATCATGCTGGCGACCATGGGTGGGATGTACAAGAAGAAGGGACTGAACGTAGCCCTTTACCTCGGTCTGGCCGCCCTCTTTGTTGCAGCGTTTGCGGGCACACGCACGCAGGCCCTTATCGATGATCATCAGTTCATCGCGTCGATGATCCCGCACCACTCCGGAGCAATTCTGATGTGTCGCGAAGCGCGTATCACGGATGCAGAGCTGGTCGATCTTTGTAATCGAATCTCTGAGGGGCAGCGCAGGGAAATCGAGCAGATGGACTCGATCCGAGTAAGATTGGACAGCTCCGGCTGAAAATGAGTGTTGTGCAGTTGCTCTGCGAGTGGGCCCTCGCTCCGCGCGTGCGGGCCAGCCCTTCCAAACCTCAGATTCCGATCGCCGCCCGCGTCCCGAGCGTTGCGGCGGCGAGGACAAGGTATCGCACCGTCTTTCCGACTGTGACCAGCAGCAGGAAGGACCACCAAGGCTCCCGCAAGACTCCGGCAAGTACAGTCAGTGCGTCTCCGAAGACTGGCATCCACGAGAGCAGCAGCGACCACCGACCATAGCGCCGGTACCATCCAGCGGCCTTGTCCAATGACGACGCCTTCACCGGGAACCAGGACCGATCGTGAAACCGATCGATGAAACGCCCGAGCACGCAGTTGAACACTGCTCCCAGAACGTTGCCGATGCTTGCGACGACGAGGAGCCAAGTCGTCGAGAATTTTCCTGACGCAAGCAAGCCGACAAGCAAGGGTTCGGACTGGAAAGGCAGCACAGTGGCCGCGCCAAACGCGACGAGGAACAATCCGAGATACGCGGTTAGTCCGGTCATCCAACCTCGCGCGGGTTCAGGAACGAGAAGAACGGGCGCTGCAGCTGCTTCGTTGCACGTCCGGCCATTTCCTGCTTGACCTTACCATCGTTGGAAACATTAAGCCTTCATAGGACTTCGGAATAACCCGCTGTGCTGCCACATAATGATCGCGAATCGCGTGTTATACGAGCTGACAATTGACAACTACGGGGCTGCTGGTAGTCCTCGGACATGAGCAAGATGTATCGAATCACATTGCAGAAGATGCTGGTTCTGCTTCGCCTGGTGATCGTCATGTCACTGGCGGGATACTCCTTGCCGACCGCCACCGCCGCCATGCACGGATCATGGTCCGGGGCGGAACTCCTGCAATCCCATGATCACCAGGTTCAGGTGGATGATCATCACCAGGTGGACAGCGGCCACCATTCGCACGGTGATCACGCATCCTCACCGGACGATGCTGCCAAGAAAGCCGCCAAACAGGACTGCTGCAACAGCTTCTGTGTCAGCATGGCCATCGTGACCGGCAGCATGCCCGTCAGCGGCCCGCGTGTGGCCTCAATCCGCGAATTCATCGACGACGCACATATCATCGGCGAACTCCCGGCGCTCCACCGCCCCCCGAATATCTGAATAGGACGCACCCGTTTTTGCGGGTCGAACCCGAGCGTTTGCGAGCGTGATCTGCTCGGAGCGCCGACGCCATCTCCTATTCGGACAACGCCATGAAACCCATATTTCTGGTGGCCGCCCTGCCGCTTCTCGCGAGCGGATGCGCAGCTACATTGCCTCCCGATGTCATTGCTTCGGGCGATCTGGCCGCCTCCCAGGCCGAAGTTCGCCCCCTTCGCTATAGCAGCCCAGTTTCGGGCTACACCCACCGCGCCCCGGTCGACCCCAAGCCGTGGCGCAACCAGAACGATGCGCAGGCTCCGGAAGGAGATGCGTCATGATCAGGAGTAGGATGAAGCTGGCGGCGACGGTCGCAGTTCCACTCATCCTCGGCGGGTGCGTCTCGGCCACCGACTACGCAGCGAAGAACGCCGGGTTTTCCTCAGTCGAAGCGAAGACCGCTGGTGCGATCGGAAAACAGACAGTCTGGGTCCAGAACCAGCAGCAGGCCCGTATCGTCTCCGACCGCGTGAAGACGCTGATGGCAAAGAAGACCCTCGACGTGGAGACGGCGGTGCAGGTCGCGCTGTTGAACAACAAGGGACTCCAGGCCGCCTACGCCGACCTTGGGGATTCGTCCGCCGAAGCCTGGCAGTCGACAATGCTGGTCAATCCCACCGTCGCCATCGGCTTCAACGGCATTGGAGCGCCAGGAATCGAGGCATTCAGGTCGGTAGAGGGAGTAATTGCCTCCAACATCCTCGCGCTCGCCACCCGTGAGCGGAACGTCGCCATCGCCGACACCCGGTTCCGCCAGGCACAGTTGAACGCGGCGCTGCGGACACTTCAGCTCGCAGCCGACACGCGCCGCGCCTGGATCAACGCCGTTGCGGCGTGGGAAACGGTCGGCCAGCTCAACCAGGCGCAGGCTGCCGCCGACGCGGCCTCCGAACTCGCCCAGAAACTTGGCGAGTCCGGGGCGATGACCAAGGGCTCGCAGGCCCGCGAGCATGTCTTCTACGCCGAGCTGGCGGGACAGACGGCAAAGGCGCGGCTGGAGGCGAGGCTCGCCAAGGAAGAACTGACGCGGCTGATGGGGCTCTGGGGTTCGGGCATTAACTATCAGGTTCCGAACCGTCTGCCGCAGTTGCCTACGGGAATAATGAAGCGTGACCTGATCGAGGCGGAAGCGCTGCAGCGCCGTGTCGACCTCCAGGTTGCCAAGCTCGACCTCGAAGCGACGGCGAAGTCCTACAATCTGACCGAGGCAACCCGTTACGTCACCGACCTCGAACTCCTCACGGGCTTCGAGACCGAGCGGGAGAAGGAGGATGGTGACGTCGAGACCGAGACGACCGGGATTGCCGAACTCGAATTCGTCATCCCGATCTTCGACAGCGGCAAGGCGCGCATGCGCAAGGCCGAGCTCGCCTACATGCGGTCGGCCAACCTGCTTGCCGAAAAGGCCGTCAATGTGCGGTCGGAAGCACGCTCGGCATACCAGGCTTATCGCGCCAACTACGACATCGCCCGGCATTACCGGAACAGCGTCGTGCCGCTGCGCACCAAGATCGAGGAAGAGTCGCTCCTCACCTACAACGCGATGATCACCAACACCTTCGAACTGCTCGCCGACAGCCGCGACAAGGTCAATTCTATCCTGCTCGCGGTCAACGCCAAGCGCGACTTCTGGCTCGCCGAAGCGAACCTCGCCCCGGCGATCTACGGCGGTGGCGCGGGAGCGGCCTCCGGCGAAACGGAAGTCGCGGCGGCCGCCGAAAGCGGCGGCGGCCACTGAGAAAGGAAACGCAAGATGTTCAACAGAAGACAGATACTGGGAGCAGGAGCGGCGCTTGTGTCCTCGGCCGCCTGGGCGAAGACCTCCAACACGGGACTGCCCGAGGCTGCGGTGATGGAGACTGCGGAGACGCAGCCGCCGCTCAAGCCGACCTATGGCCCGGACTATAACCCCGTCGTCACGCTCAACGGCTGGACGCTGCCCCACCGGATGAACAACGGCGTCAAGGAATTCCACCTCGTCGCCGAGCCGGTCGAGCGCGAGATGGCGGAAGGCATGACCGCCTATCTCTGGGGCTACAACGGCCAGTCGCCGGGACCGACGATCGAGGCCGTCGAGGGCGACCGGGTGCGCATCTTCGTCACCAACAAGCTGCCCGAGCACACGACCATCCACTGGCACGGCATGATCCTGCCGTCCGGCATGGACGGCGTCGGCGGCCTGACGCAGCCGCACATCCCGGTCGGCAAGACCTTCGTCTACGAGTTCGACCTCGTGAAGTCGGGCACCTTCATGTACCACCCGCACTCCGACGAGATGGTGCAGATGGCGATGGGGATGATGGGAATGTTCATCATCCATCCCAAGGACCCGAAGTTCATGCCGGTCGACCGGGACTTCGTCTTCCTGCTCAACGCCTACGACATCGATCCCGGCTCCTACGTCCCGAAGATCATGGAGATGACCGACTTCAACATGTGGTGCTGGAACAGCCGCGTGTTTCCCGACATCAGCCCGCTGGTGGTTTCGAAGAACGACCGGGTGCGCGTCCGGGTCGGCAACCTGACCATGACCAACCATCCGATCCACATGCATGGCTATGACTTCGAGGTCACCTGCACCGATGGCGGTTGGGTCCGGCCGGAGGCCCGCTGGCCAGAGGTCAGCATCGACATCCCGGTCGGGGCGATGCGGGCCTACGAGTTCGACGCCAAGTACGTCGGCGACTGGGCGATCCACTGCCACAAGTCGCACCACACGATGAACGCCATGGGACACGACATCCCGACCTTCATCGGCGTCGACAAGAAGACGGTCGCCGAGAAGATCAAAAAGCTTCGCCCGGAATACATGCCGATGGGGACCAAAGGCATGGCCGACATGGGCGAAATGGAAATGGAAATCCCAGAGAACACCGTGCCGATGATGACCGGCTGGGGACCGCACGGCCCGATCGAAATGGGCGGCATGTTCTCGGTCGTCAAGGTTCGCGAAGGCATCTCGGCCGGCGATTACGCCGATCCCGGCTGGTACGAAAACCCACCCGGAACCCAGGCCTGGGAGTGGACGGGCGAGCTCCCCGACGCAACCAAGGCCAAAGACGCCAAGACCCAGATCACGCCGAAACATGGAAATCACGGCTGATCCCGCATGCCGATGTTCAACCAACCAAAGGAACACACGATGAAAGCTGCAATCTTCGGACTTCTCGTCGCCGCGCTCGCCACGCCGGCACTCGCAGGCGGCAACCACGCAGGCGGCCACGGCGAGGCCATGGCCGTCGGCGAGCCCGGCAAGAAAGCCGACGCCACCCAGACGATCCGCGTCACGATGAAGGAGACGGAAGACGGCAAGATGATCTTCACGCCATCGACCTTCAAGGTCCGCAAGGACCAGACCGTCCGCTTCGCGATCAAGAACGTGGGCGAGCTCGATCACGAGTTCGTGCTCGACCAGGAAGACAAGATCATGGAGCACAAGGCGGTGATGGAGAAGTTCCCGGAGATGGAGCACGACGATCCGAACGCCATCCGTCTGACCGCAGGCGAATCCGGGGAGATCATCTGGAAGTTCACCAATGGCGGAACGTTCAAGATCGCCTGCCTGCTCCCCGGCCACTACGACGCTGGCATGCATGGCGACGTCACCGTCGCCGGAAAGTAATCACTGCAAAGGAGAACGACATGAAAACCCTCATCAAGCTCACCCTCGCCTCCGCGCTCGCCCTCGGTACCGCCTACGGCGCTCTCGCCGCCGAGTTTACCAAGGGCACCGTCAAGAAGGTCGACGCTAAGACTAAGAAGGTCACGTTGATCCACGAGGAACTGAAGAGCCTCGAGATGCCCGCGATGACGATGGTGTTCCGCGTCCAGGACGACGCCATCCTGGAGAAGCTCAAGGAAGGCGCGAACATCGAGTTCGTCGCCGAGCGCGTGAACGGCAAGCTGACAGTCACGCAAGTCAAGTAATCAAGACAGCGGACGCGGCCGTACTCGGCCGCGTCCTTCTACCTCTGCCCAGTGTGAACCGGGGCGACGCAGCCAAGCCCCACATGGTCCGAAATGACGTCTTCGCTTCATCCAGAATGGGACTTCGCAAGGGAAATCCGCTCGATCCTCTTGCGGTTCGTCGCCTTCGCGATCCTGGTCGCAAACTTCCTCCTCGGCGGCAGCGAGGGGGCGGAAGGCACGCACGTTGCCGTGGTCGTCAGTTATTTCGTGATCAGCATCGCTTCGGTCGCGGTCGCGCGCTATCTCCCGGGCGGCTCCTGGCTCAAGACGCTTTTCGTTGTCCTCGATGCCCTGCTGGTGACCCTGCTCCTCTACGCCCATATCCTCGCGGGACCGATCACCGAGAACCATAATCTGACGACCACGAGTCTGGTCGTCGCCTTCATCCTGCTCGTCCACGTCGGACTGAAGCTCGAGCGGCGGCTCGTTCTCGTTTTCGCAGGGATCGTGCTCACCTCATGGGTGAGCATGCTGGCGACCACTGCGGTCCGGCATCACACCGCCGACGCCGTGTCGCTGCTCGCATCCTTCTTCAACCAGGACCTCGGCCTGACGGTGAGCTTCGGCTTCGCCGTCTTCGCCATCTACCTGCTTGCCAGAGACCACGATCGGACGCGCAGGGAGGCCCTGAAAGCGGATCAGCGACGTCTCAACCTTTCGCGGTTCTTCTCACCGCTCATCGTGTCGGAATTGCAGGAACGAGGCGACGCCGTCGGTCTGGAGCATCGCAACGCGGCGATCATGTTCGTCGACCTGCGCGACTTCACGAGCTTCGCCGAGACCGCGCCCGCCCGGGAGCTTGCGCTCGTGCTGGCTGAGTATCGTCAACTGGTGACCCAGACGATCTTCGACCATGGCGGAACCGTCGACAAATTCATCGGAGACGGGATCATGGCCGTGTTCGGACAGCCGCAGCCGAAGGAGGACGATGCGGACCGTGCACTCGCATGCGCGCTCGATCTGGTCGACGCATTGAGCGACTGGAGGAACCACGGCGTTCGGAATGGCTATCCTGCCCTCGATGCCGCAATCGGGCTGCACTACGGCACTGTGGTCGGCGGCGTTCTGGACAGCGGCTGCCACAGCGAGTTCACCGTCATCGGCGACACGGTGAACGTGGCTCAACGCCTCGAGACCCTGGCGAAGTCGCTCGACACACCGCTGGTGGTGTCATCAGAACTGCTGGCGCGGCTGAAAGGTCCAGTTCCGCCTGCACTCTGGACGCCACAAACGGCCGTTGCGCTACCTGGTCGACGGATTCCTATAGACGTCTGGTATCTGCGTCGGGAACCCGATGCGAAGCGAATGCTTGGTCGGCGCTACGATATCGAAGGCGTGCAGACAGTTCTCCAGAGGTCGTCTTTCCAATCAGGCCCGCCCGCTTCTAACGTGGGTATCGGGTAATCGACGCCCCTCACGGAGACCGCCTGCGGTGGATGGCATCGCACTGATGCCTTGTGTTTGCCGGGATCGCTATAAGCGGCGTCTCCGTCGGCCCTCGATTGTGAGAGCGAAATGAAGACATCATAGTCGTATTCGACACTCGCGGCGGCCTGGTTTCCGACAAGGCTTAGACTCACGACCGTATCGTCTGCAAAGTGCGCGGTATGGAAGACTAAGGGCTCTGTGGCCATTGCAGCTGACAGCAGCAGGACCTGGGCCGCAAGGAATGAAACAGTGGCACGCATTCACCCCTCCCGTGGCTCATGCGAAAAGCTGACTATATCATAATCGCTGGCAGCTCGTGCCCCCCGAGTTTCCAGTGGCGGAGCGAGCTCAGCCGATCCGAACTACGGTGTCGGATACGAATGCGAAATTCGGGATGGCGAGGTTCTCCGGCGCTGGACCCTTGCGGACACGACCGGCCGTATCGTAGTGCGAACCGTGGCACGGGCAGAACCAGCCTCCGTAATCGCCTGCTTGGCCGAGCGGAACGCAGCCCAGATGCGTGCAGACCCCGATCATGACGATCCAGTTCTCCCTTCCCTCGCCTGCTGAGCGGGCAAGATCGGTCGCCGGTTGGTCATCGGCAAGGTTGGCATTCCGCGCCAAGGGGTCCTTGAGATCATCGAGTGCAGTCGCCCTTGCCGTCTCGATCTCCTGCTGGGTGCGGTTCACAGGCGGGACAAACTCTCCCAGCCGGCCACGCCGGCCTCGTCCGCTGATGCGAAGATGGATACACACAATCGTCACCTGGTTCTCGACAGGCTTCCAGATTCCGCGCATGGGGCACCCCCTTGTCATGCGACCTAGCGAGCGGGGCTCGGCAGCGGCTTGGTCGTGTCGATCAGCTTATGGGCGACGCCGTTTTCCGTGAGGAGCCGGTGCATCTCGCCGTAGGTCTGGTACCAGGCACGGTTGTACCTGTCGAACAGCGACTGGTCCCAATAGTCCTCGAGCCGGAACGCGTCGCGGCCGAAGAGATCGAAACTGGGGATCTGAAATGTCTCGGCGAATTCGACGGTCCGGCTGTCGTAGGTGAAATATATGGAAGGGGTCCCGTTGGCGAGCGCCATGAGGTTGCCGTGCAGCCGATAGCCGAGGACAAGGTCCTGTGAGCGCACCAGCGCTTCGTAGTCGGCGACGACGTCGGAATAGAACAGCCGCTCGCGATAAAGCCGTTCCATCGTGTCATCGAGATACCAGGATGCGGCCCAGCCATTGGATCGCAAGGCGGCCATCGCGTCCGCCCGCTGTGCTTCGGTCCCCAGAACGAGCTTTTTTTCCTCGACCTCGCCTTGCGCCATCAGCACCGTATCGAAACGCTCCGCCATGGACTTGGCAAGGTCGCGCTGGAAGGTGAGGTAGCGCTCGATATCCCGCGCATAGTCGGGAGAGACTTCGCGTCGGATCGTGACGCCGACCTTCCGCACGCTTTCGAGCGGCGGCAGCTTGACCCGGAGCTCGGGGTCGTTCCGCCGGAAGGCGGTGGGACAGCCGACGATGCGGACATTGCGGATGCCGAGATCCCATAGAACCTGTGCCGAATAGGCGCCGCGCATGCCGACCGAGACGGCGGAGTCGGCGATCAGATGGAGAAGCGTCCGCGTCTCGTCGGAAAGCTGGATCTTACCGTTCACAGGCGCCTGCGCCCCAATGCCGAAGCCGATCACCGGCAGCCCCAGCCGCTTCAGGATCGGGATGGCCTGTTCCCAGTTCATCGATGCGTGGATGTAGTTGGAGCCGCGCAGGAAGACAAAATCGTATTCGCCGCGGAGCCGGTCGATGACGTCCGGCCGGAATGTGGATATATCGAGGACTGCGAGCTTGTCGTAGCTCAGGAGCTTCAGCGAGGAATCGAAAACGAAGGCGTCGCCGATATTGTGGTAGCTATCGATGTAGCGCTGCACGTCGTGATGTTCATACCAGCGGACATTGTCGTGGCCGTATACCTCCCCCGAGGGAATCATCACAAGCACGCGTGTCATGGCGATCCTTCTCGAGCGTCAGCCGGCGCGCGCGAGCACGGCGGGATTCGCGGCATTCGCTTGCCCGAGCTTTTCCCGCAGCAGCCGGCGATAGAGTTCGGCCTGTTGACGGGCCGAGTCGATATGGCTCATCGGCGGCCTGAGACTTGCGTGCAGCCGGTCCCAGGCCTGCGGCTCGCTCAACACCTCGACCAGCCGGTCGGCGAGATCCTGGGCGCTGCCGGCGCGGAAATGCAGACCGTCTCTGCCGACCTGCACCTTCTCGGCCATGCCGCCGATGTCGGAGCAGACGATCGGCCTGCGGTGATGCAGCGCCTCCTGGATGACGATCGGCGAGTTTTCCCACCAGATGGAGGGCAGCACCACCCAGTCGACAGAGCGCATCAGCCGCGGCAGGTCGCCATTCTGATAGGCTCCGTAGAAGCGCACGCGGCGACCGGCCTCGTCGATGCGCTTCTTCACGCGGTCCTGGAATTCCAGGGGCTGCCGCTCGAGATTGCCGCCATAGATCATCAGGCAGGAATCGTCGCCCCAGATCTCCTCCCGCACGCGCGACACCGCGTCGATCAGCACGTCGATGCCCTTGAAGGGCGTCATCTGACCGAAGTAGGCAAAGCGGTTGCGGCGTGCGGCCGGAGCGGGGAGATCGCGCGCCGGCGCCGGTTCCCGCATGACAATGCCGTTCTCGATCACCGAGAGTTTCTCCGCCTCGATTCCCCATTCGACATAGCGCGTGGCGAGGAACATGCTCGGTGAAACGAAGGCGTCGGCAAGGTCGAGCATGCCGCGGACGAACTGTTCCCGCTTCAGGAATTGCGAGACCGGGATCTCGGGAAAGCATCCGTGACAACTGATCGGGGACGCCTCGCTGCAGAGCTGCCCCGAGGCCCGCTTCACCATCTGACCGTGGTTGTGGCAGATCGGCAGATATTCATGGAAGGTCACCACGATGACCGAGTGCGGCAGGGCCTCGCGAAGCGCATAGAGCGCCTCCAGCCCCATGCCGATGATGTGATGAAAATGAACGACATGGGGCTTGAGGTCGCCGACGAACCGCAGCAGGTCGCGGCGGATCGCATCGGTATCTCCATTCGACAGGAAGAAATGGTCTTAGTCGTCGGCGTGGTAGAGTACCTCATCAACGGTTAGACGCAGGCTCATCAGCGCTGACGCGCCGTGGCGCGGCACCGGATGGCCGGTCCGGGCGAGATAGATCGACTCGACCCCCGGCAGCGCATTCAGGCCCTTGTGCAGGCTGTGCGACGCGATCTCCGCCCCGC
The DNA here is from genome assembly GCF_000018545.1 of Sinorhizobium fredii NGR234. NCBI lineage: Bacteria > Pseudomonadati > Pseudomonadota > Alphaproteobacteria > Hyphomicrobiales > Rhizobiaceae > Ensifer > Ensifer fredii. The sequence continues at coordinate 818,335 of NC_012586.1, read as the reverse complement.
CGAGCGACATTGCCGGATGGCCATGCGAAACAACGAGGACCCGGAGCAGTTCGTTCATGCGGAGATCCTCTTGGCGGAAGCCCTGTCCGTCGGCTCTGTTTCGCCTGCTGGAGCGACTGCCCAGCGAATGCTGAACATCCTCTGGTCGATCCGTTCCACGAGCGCAGCCGTTGCGGCTGTGGTGACGCCGGATGCCTCGTCGGAACCGAGCATCTGCACCGATGGAAGCCAATAGGACTCGGTGCCGGATCGGCCGAGTCTCAGGCCGAGATCAAGCCCCTTGTGCCCGGAGCCGAGATAGCCGGCGGCAAAGCCTCCGGCGAGCAGGAGAGACTCGCGCGGCAGGATGCAGCAGTCGAGCGACGCCGCCGCGACCTGCGTCAGCTTCAGACCGGCCAGTGCGCCCAGCGGATAGCCGGCATAGCGGGCCGACGGCGGGCATTCTGCTTCGGCGGTCGGCCAGCTTCCGGCCCAGCGCACGGAGTGGTCCTCATAGGCAAGTGTCGGGGAGATGATCGAACCCTTCCGCGCCGCATGGGCGGCGGCGAGCTTGCCGTACCAGCCCCTCCGATGCGGCAGCAACGAGCCGGCAAGCAGAACCACCGTTTCTCTGGTGAGTGCACGTGCCCCGGCTTCCAGGAGATCGAAGACGTCCCCAGCCGCGTCGGTCGACATCAGCCGCAACGACAGTTGGTAGAATTCGGCAAGCCGCCGTATGCGGGCGGCCTGCCGGCGAAAGCGTGCGGCGGTAAGGACGAGGGCGATCGGCGCCCGCCGCGTTTCCGGGTCGAGGGCGAGGAGCCCGAGGAACGGGGCGATGTCTTCCTCTTCGCTATCGCCGACGGCGACGACGATCGGCGGGCCGCCCGCCCGGTCGAACGAGCCTGCCTCGAGCGTGGCGCCAACCGTCGGTAGAGGTCTTTCCGATCCGGACAGGAACGGCACGATCTGGCGATCGATGATCTCCGGCAGAGCCCAATCGGTCGGGTTGATGGACTTCAACTGCCGAAGGACGGCAGCACGGGCCGGAATCCTGAGGGGCGTCAGCGGCAGGAAGGCGCGACGCGAGTCCCTGAGCGTCAGCTCCAGATGAAGGGGCGCTTGAGCGCCTCCGGCGAGGCGATCGGCAAAGATGAGGAAGCCGTGGCCATGACCTCCACCTTCAAGCCCATTTCGGAACGACGGCTGGTCCGTAAAGGCATCCGTTACGTCGGACCGGTCGATCCTCGTCCAGCGATCGTCGATCCGCATTGCGGCCCGCTGGCAGCAAAGCCTGACGCTTTGGACATGGCTGTCGGGGTCGAGCAGCCACCCCGAGATCAGGAGCCCGCCGTTCGCCTGAAAGACATTGTCCAGACCCATGCGCACGGGAAGCGAAAGCGTGGAGACCGTCTCCCGGCCATCGAAACTGTTCGCGGCCGCCCGCAGGCGCAGAAGAACCTCGGGCGAGGTGTGGGTCTGAAGCAGCACCGAGCGGATATGGCCGGGTGAGCCTTACTGTTCCGGGGCACATCTGGCGGACGCTCCAACGACTACCCGCCGTTCTTCCGCCAGTGCCGTCGCAGCACAGCGTCCAAGTCGTCACGACCGTGTCGACCCTTTTTTCGTGAAGCGGAATGGCTTCCGCGGACGCTTCGATGAAGTTGGCCGGCATCCCCGAATGCGGGACGCGGCGCGCCATCGCGAGGAGGTCTGGGTCAGGTTCAAGGGCGAGAATTTCCCGGACGTCCGAACGATAGAAGGGCAGGTTCAGGCCGGAACCGCTGCCTATCTCCAGGACGCGACCTTCCGCAGCGCCGATCACGCGCTGGCGATAGGGATGCAGGCGCTCGTTGCGCATGAAAAAATCGCAGAGCTTCGGCAGGATGACATCGCTGTAAATGCCGAGACGCGCGGTTCCTCAAGGGTGACGCTAGGTGTTTGATCCCAAGCTTTGATGGGGTATCCTTAAGGCGAAACGCCTTGTTCGACATGGTCGATGCCCGTGGCAGCGTCGCTCTTGGTACGCGTTCTACTCACCCCGGAATAATAACCAGGCGTCGGCGTGGTTGGGGTTGATCTCGAGGGCCGAGGCCAATTCCGCCGCGCTCGCCTCCAGTCTGCCTTCGCAGATCAGAGCGGTTGCCAGGAATGGATCGAGCGAAACGGCCCGTTGACCCGCAGCCAGGTCGCATAGGTCGCTCACGGCGAGCCAGGCGTGGGCGTCCGCGAAACCCGGATCGAGTTCGATTGATCTCTCAATGAGAAGACGAGCGCGTATGTTTGCTTTGACCGACTGGTTGACCAGCGCCCGCCCGCGCACAAAAAGGTCATAGGCTTCAAGATTTGCTGCCCTTTGACTTGCAACGGCGGGTGCCGGCGGCAGCAGGCACTCAGGACCTTGGCCATTATCTCGTCCTTATGACGATTGATCGACGGCCTGCTTGCCTTCGTATGCGAACGAAGAATGCCGGGCGATCACCAGGGGACCGGCGACTTTCGGCAAGTCGGTGATGAGGTCTACCGCAGACGCGTTTTCCCGATTAACTTCATCGACTTTTATCCCGAACCGATTCTGATCAAGGATGGTTAACCGTTCGATTGAAAATCGATCGCTCAGATGCACTCGTAAATTGCCACTAGCTGGAAAAGCCCTACATCTCAATATTGTTTATGACGCGCCGCTGTTCGGCGCGTGAGGAGTGCGGAGCGGCTCAACAGAGGCCGACACAAAAGGGATTCACTATGTTCGATCCTCGCGAGAAAATCGCACTTTTCATCGACGGCGCCAATCTGTTCGCCACATCCAAAACCTTGGGCTTCGACATCGATTACCGCAAGCTGCTCGAGGCTTTTCGCAGCCGCGCTTACCTCTTGCGAGCCTACTATTATACGGCACTCATCGAAGATCTTGAATTCTCCTCGATCCGGCCGCTGATCGACTGGCTGGACTACAACGGCTACACGGTCGTCACCAAACCGGCCAAGGAATTCACCGACTCCCAAGGTCGACGCAAGATCAAGGGAAGCATGGATATCGAACTGGCGATCGATGCGATGGAACATTCGCAAACCGTCGACCACTTCGTGATCTTTTCGGGCGATGGTGATTTCACCCCGCTGGTGGAGGCGCTTCAGCGCAAGGGACGCAAGGTTTCCGTTGTCTCGACCATCTTGACGCAGCCGCCGATGATTGCTGACCAGTTGCGCAGACAGGCGGATCATTTCATCGATTTGGCCACGCTCCGTAGTGAGATTGGTCGCCATCCACGGGAACATGCGATGCGAACGGCCGCGCCAGTTTTAGATGAGGCCGATGTTGACCCGTAGACCGAGAAACGACCTGAGGCTGTCGCGATGTTTGTCCGACACCGCACTCGCGTACGGGGGGCAAGGACGAGCAGAATGGCAAGGAAGCTCGAGGGGCGCTCAGGGCTAACTTCCGACAATTTTGGCCCTTTGGTCGATATTGTCGGCCATCGATCAATGATAAGATGATTGTTCTTTTTTGGGACTGCTGCGCTGAAATTCACGGGCGGTAAATTTCGGTTTAGAGGAGGGCTGATGATGACCGTTTACATGGTGGAACGAGATCTTAAGGGAATTACTATGGAGGACCTCGGCGGCGCGCAGAAGGCGGCCATCGACAAAGCCGCAGAAATGTCATCCCAAGGCACGGATATCAAATACCTGCGATCCACCTTCGCACCGGAAGATGGGCGCTGCATGTGTTTGTTTGATGCGCAGTCCGCCGCAGATGTGAAGCGCCTGAACGACGATGCGGGCTTGCCCTATGACAGGATCGTGCCGGCGCTCGACCTCACGCCATGACGAGCAGGGCAACACGGCGGTAGCACCTGCGGCGTCAGGGAAACACCGAGAGCAAGGCGTGAACAAGGAGGCCTAGCCCCTACTCCTTGGGGCAGCGGGCGCGATGAGGCGCCACGCTGTCCTAAGCTCCAGCGGTGAACCGTGTCGCGATTGCGAAATTGCGACAGCCTGCGAGGTTGAAGTCTCCGGCGCGCTCGGATCTGCAGCCTATTCGATAATTGACACGGTCTGACCCACGAGAATCTCGTCCGTTGGCGAAGCGCAGGTTTCCATGGCTGAATTGCCGGTGAACGTGATCTGGTTCGCTACGATTTGTGTGCACCCTCCGGATACGTTTGAGTTTCCGGTAAAGTCGATGCGGCCGTGGGCATGTAGAGGTTCCCCTCCAACCTCGACTCGGAGTTACCCGTAACCTGATGGGTGACACCTGTATCATGGCGGCTGCCGAAAAAGAGCAGGCCGGCGTAGGGTCCGCTGGTCGCAGCAGTCAAATCGATGTCGCCATTGCCGAGAAGCTTGGTCGCGGCCCCATTGGTGAAGAACAAGGTGACGCCTTCGCCCGAGAGCCGCGCCCCCGCGGTTACCGTGCGCCCGAGGCCGAGTTGGACAGAGCTAGCACGCAAGCCTTGGAGCCACCATTGATCTCGGCCACGGCGCGCGCGCGCTCATCGTGACAGGCTCGCTGGAAAAGATGGACGAAAACAAGCGGGGATGCGTTTCGCTCAGTTCGACCGTTACCTTGTGACTCCCTCCCGCGCCGGCCCCGGTGCTGACGGAGAGACTACCGGGAGAATAGCCCGACGCCATGGCGATCCTCTTCGCTGTGGTCTCCAAGGCCGGCTTCTGATCACCCGCCCGATAGCGTACTGCGGCCGCATGTGCGGAGACATCTGCCGCATGCTGCAGCTTACGGTCTTTCAGATACCAATACCCCGTCTCCGCACCCAGTCCCATAGCGCCGACCAGGACGGGTAGCGTGACCGCCGCGATAACTGCAACTGTGCCGCTCTCGTCTTTGAGCCAACCACGGGGAAGACCGCTCCGACGGCGCGAATTCGTGGTGCCGAGTTTCTCGTTCATTTGGATCTCCTTGAATCCTCATGCCGCAGACGACCCAGATATGCCGGTTTGGAACGTCTTACCACTCGACCACTCGGCCTAGCCCTCCAGCGCCACGGCAGCATGTCAGTCTCATGAACGGCAAATTTATACCGTTCTTGTCGATGCCGAACGGGCGACGAGCCAATCCGTTCAAACAAGCTGGCAAAAGCAAGAGGGCAGTGTTCGGCCGGACGATTGGACTAGGCCAACAGGCTGAATGGATCAAAGGGATTCGTGGAGTCTATATGAGCGCCACGCCGCAGCGGGAAGCAAAAGCGGCCCCGGCCTGTGATACCGAACTTGGCGTTCGCGCAACCCGGCCACTTGAAGGATCGTCTCATGAAAAATCTTCTCCTCCGCTTCGTCCGCCACGAATCCGGTGCCACGGCCATCGAATACGGCCTGATCACAGGCCTCATCGCCGTCATCACTGCCGTGCAGACCGTCGGTACAGACATCGATGCCGCGTTCGACGCTATCGCGGCTGCACTCTAAGCAGACCTCGCACACAGTAGTCGCGAAGCGAAGCGGAAGGCAGAATCGCCATCCTCTATCCACCGGGCCGGGCTGCTGAATTGAGAAATCAGGCGATTGAATAGACAGCACGCCAACATCTTCCTCCCCGAACTGCTGTCGTTCGGGTGCTAACATAACCCCAACTTTGACCAGGAACGAGAATGCCTGCAACGACGACTTATGCACTGACCGGCAATGCTTATATCGACGGGATCCTCGGCGACTGGAAATGGGCCGTCAGTGACTTCACATTCAGTTTTCCGGCCAGTGCTTCCTTCTACGGTTACGGTTATGGAAGTGGCGAGCCGCTCAAAGGTTTCGCGACCTTCAATGCCGCACAGATGACCGCCGCGCGGGCCGCCTTCGATCAGTTCGCCTCGGTCGCCAACGTGACCCTCACCGAAATAACGGAGAGCGCAACAAAGCACGGCGATCTCCGCCTCGCCTCGTCCGACGCTCCGAGTACCGCCTGGGCGTATTTCCCTTCGACGGCGGCAGAAGGCGGCGATGCATGGTTCGACAAGTCATCCGGCTATTACAGCCGGCCGGTGAAGGGAAACTACGCCTACACGACTTTCCTTCACGAGATCGGCCATGCGCTGGGACTGGAGCACGCCCATGAAGGGAACGTGATGCCGGCAAACCGCGACTCGATGGAATACACCGTCATGAGCTACCGTTCTTATGTCGGGGCCTCGACGACAACCGGCTATACCAACGAGACCTGGGGCTTTGCGCAGTCGCTGATGATGTACGACATTGCCGCCATACAGCACATGTATGGGGCGGATTTCACCACGCACAGCGAGAACACGACCTATTGCTGGAACCAGGCGACGGGCGAGATGTCGATCAACGGCGTCGCACAGGGTGCACCGGGCGGTAACAAGATCCTTCTCACGGTGTGGGATGGTGGCGGAATCGATACCTACGACTTCTCCAACTATGCGACCGCACTGAAAGTTGATCTGCGCCCGGGCGAATGGACCACGACCTCGTCGGCGCAACTGGCAAGGTTGCGCTATGACGGTTCGAAGGTGGCGGTCGGCAATATTGCCAACGCACTGCAATACAAGGGCGACGCCCGCTCGCTCATCGAAAACGCCAAGGGTGGCGCAGGCAACGACACCATCACCGGCAATGCCGCGGCGAATACCTTGTGGGGAAATGCCGGCAAAGACACGCTCATCGGTGGCGACGGTAACGACAATCTTGTCGGCGGCATAGGCGCCGACCGGCTCGACGGCGGCAATGGAAGCGACCTAGCGAATTACTATAGGGCCGCGGCCGGCATAGTTGCCGATCTGCATTCGCCTGGCGCCAACAGCGGCGAGGCGGCCGGCGACACCTATGTGTCTGTCGAGCGGCTCTACGGATCGGCCTTCAATGACACGCTGCGCGGAGACAATCTCGCAAACCTTTTGAACGGACTGGGCGGTAACGACGTGCTCCATGGACGCGATGGCAACGATACGCTCATCGGCGGTGGCGGTGCTGATCGGCTGATCGGAGGAAGCGGCGCAGACACCTTTGTTTTTCAGACGACGGTTCAATCGGCACCGGCCGCAAGGGATATCATCGAAGACTTCGCCTCCGGCGTGGACCGGATCGATTTGCGTTCCATTGATGCCAACAGCAATAACAGTGGGGACCAGGCATTCCTGTTCATCGGCAGCAATGCATTCCACGGCAGGGCAGGCGAGCTCAACGTGAAGAACGGAGTCATCGCCGGCGACATCAACGGCGACGGTCTCGCGGACTTCCAGGTGAAGGCCCTGAACCTGTCGGTTCTTTCTGGAGCCGACTTCTTCCTCTGACGGGGCTCGAAACGCGATGGGCGAATGGATCGATTTTGAACGCTGGCCGGACTGCAAGAGCATGGAGCGTCCCGGCATAGTCTTTGAGGTGACCAACGGCGAGCAGACCCTGTTCACCGGTTGCGTCGTCCCGCTGCCGCTGCCTTTTGACTGGGAGGCCCAGCCCAAGCGCTTTCGCGCCGTACCGCAGCGCCGGCCGCGGCACTCCTCGCCGATACCGGAGCCGCTGGATCGCTGGCTGATGAGTCTGGATCTCGGAACGGCTGTGAACCAGCCGAACGGGCCGCTCAATCGACTTTTCAACTTATGCAATAAACTGATGTGAAGGTGTCATGCCCCAGACTTCCCGACGTGGGTGTTGCACCCTCCGCGCCTGCGTTGCGATGCATTAACCCAGCCAGCAGGCGCTTCTCGCGCTTCTTAGAGTTGAAATTATACGGCCAGAAATCAGCATAGTAAGGAACTTTTATCCTCACGCGCAGTTGAATGAAACCGCCGATTAACCCGGAAACGTTGCAATGGCTACTGCAGCCGGTAGGAATTCCTGCCGCTGGTATTGTGCAATATGCGATAAGGGAAACAGGTGTGATGCAGTTACCGACCCTTACCGAGGCCGTCAAAAGACGCCTTTTTCAATACGCCGCAATTGGGTGGACTCCGAGCCTACGGCGGCAGGTTGAAATTGTGAACGGCGCCGCCATCCTAACGCTTGGATGGGTGGCCCATCACTCACCCGACTCGCCTTTACCGGAGACAACGGATGAGATTTCGACACCTAGCGAGGAAGAAGTGTACGCCGCAGCGGAATTTCTTGGCTGCCGCTTCGTTGACAAGGGCGAGCGCGAAGACGGCCTGACAATTTATTGGATGGTTGTTTGACTACGGCTACGCACTGTATAGCGGAGGCGTTTCGCGTGGCGAGGCATGGCCTAACGATCACATCGAAGTCCCCGGTCATTCAGCGTTATGCGAGCTGCGATATGGTTTCCCGTCACGCGTATCGCATCCAAGCTGCCGCAGGCAAACGGTCATTTGGGAGTCCAGGCGGATCAATCTTCAGCTTCCACCCCCATTTTTGTGCATTGCAGCATCCGCAGCTGCTGGTAATGTCCCAAGAGATCACGAGGATGGTAGCATGCACGAAAGGATATCGGATGCTTGGCTCACCTGAGTCCAAAACGAAGGACCTCGAATCAATAGCCCGCAGCGGCGGAGCTTTGCATCGCATGGCAGCACGCATACCGACCTATTGGACGGACGCGAGGGAGAATCCGGCCTGGCTACCGATGTTCCTGCTGGCCCGGACCATCCTGTTTCGCAAGGCGCATTGGCTGACCGCAAGGCCTGTTCCGCGAGAAGCAAATTCTTCGCCCTCAATGTTCGGTGATCTCGACGCGCGGATGATCGCGGCGAAACTGAAATCAACCGGTATATTTTCCGGCTTCACATTGCCCGCCGAAATTCATGAGGCGATCGCGCGGTTTGCGCAAGAGACCCCTTGTTTCGGCAATTTCGACCGGAAGCTCGAATTTTTGGCCGGCGAGCATACCGAAGCCGAGCGACGCTTCGGCCGAACCATTCTGAGCGGTCATCATTTCGAGCGAGTCTTGCAATGCGAGGCGGCCGTCGCCGTACAGCAAGACCCGCTGCTCCTCAATGTGGCCAAGCATTACCTTGGCGGTGAAGCGAAGCTGATCACCACGCGAACCTGGTGGAGCTTCCCGACAAAGACCGCCACAGACGCGGATCTCAGCCGAGCTTCCTTCAAATTCCACTTTGATCTTGATGATTGGCGAATGTTGAAGTTCTTCTTCTATCTTTCAGACGTCGATCCCGATTCAGGTCCGCATGTCTACATGCGTGGCAGCCATAATCGCCGACGCTTGAAGCATCAGTTGACGCTGCTCGTCGGGCATCCGGCAGAAGAAGTGCTGGATTTCTACGGTGAAGAAAATGCTATCACTTTGACAGGCAAGGCGGGTTCAGGCTTCGTCGAGGATCCTTTCGGCTTCCATATGGGAACCTTGGCGCGCCAGACTCCGCGCCTGATGATGGAAGTCGGATTTGGCGTGTCAAAGCCATCAAAGCGTCGCTACCATGGCGAGCCCGTGATTCGATAACGGACCCCCCGCTAAGCAGCACAACAGATCCCGAGCGCCGCAGCCGCAAACGCATGGATGCTAAGGCCGGCGACAACAAGGAGATTGGGAGCGGTGGAAGGAAGAGGTGGCCGTTCATTAGCACCTCCTGGGTGGAAAGCTTAGCGGCGGAAATGAGACCAGCACCCTTGGGAAGGGGGCGGAAGACTACTCTCCAGATGCGCCCGTTGCCCATGCAGTCGCTGGAGAAGCTCGGAGAGGGAACGAGGGCGTCTGGCTCCGAGCGCTGAATTGCTGGGGCCAATCAAAGTATCTCGTCATCGACCGGCATTCCCCTTTGGGAAGGAAACCCTCGCCTTAACAGAGCGAGACCGTGGATCGGTGGTGTGGGAATTGACAAAGTCGACCCGACAGAGCAGTGAAACTTGAATGGCCTCAAGCACCCGTGCAGCGGTCAGAGGGCGCGCGAACAGATAACCTTGGGCCTCGTCAAATCCCTCGGCATGAATGACGTCAAGTTGCGTCTGAGTCTCCACACCTTCCACGGCTGTCGTTATTCCGAGCGTGCGCCCGATTCCGGCAACCGCCCTGATAATCGCCAGAGACTCCTTGCCCGTTGGCAAATCGCTGATAAAGCCTCGATCGACCTTGATCTTGTCGAAGGCAAAGGTTCTGAGATAGCCGAGGGAGGAATACCCCGTCCCGAAATCGTCCATTGCGATCTTGACCCCAAGCCGTCGGATATCCTGAAGGACACGCAGATTGTTGTCGCTTTCATCGAGCAAAACTGACTCGGTCACTTCAATCTGCAAACGGGAAGCATCCAGACCCGATTCTTTCAGCGTGTCTCTAACGACAGAGACCAGCCGCCGGCTACGAAATTGCAAGGGCGATAGATTGACCGCCACGCTGACCTGTTGCGGCCATTGAACCGCCTCGGCGCACGCCCGGCGCAGTATCCATTCTCCCAAGGGAACGATCAATCCGGTCTCTTCCGCGAGCGGAATGAAATCCACGGGCGAGATGGCCCCCTTTTCCGGATGGTTCCACCGGACGAGCGCCTCGCAAGTCGCGATCAGGCCTGTACGGAGATTGACCAGTGGCTGATAGTGCAGTTCGAGCTCATCATTTGCCAGCGCCCGTCGAAGCTCGACCTTCATCTGCTGTCGAGCCTGCAGATGCGCGTCCATTCCGGGCTCAAACTGGATGTAAGTGCCACGGCCGCGCGCTTTTGCCCGATAGAGCGCAATGTCGGCCGCCTTGATAAGCTGATCTGCCGCTCTCCCGTCTCTTGGGGAAAACGCTATACCCACCCTCACGCCTATGTCGGCTTGCACGCCGTCCAGCTCATAGGGCGCGCCAAGGGCATCTATGATCCTTTGCGACAGGTCGATCGCCTCCTCCTCCTGACGTACGCCGGTCCTCAGGATGACAAACTCGTCACCACCCAACCGAGCAACAGTGTCGCCCCCCTCGACACATCTGCGCAGCCGCTCGGCCACGCTTCGCAACAACAGGTCGCCGGTTGGATGACCATAAGCATCGTTGACGGCCTTGAAGCCGTCGAGATCCAGGCTGAGAACCGCTGTCTTCGACCTTGCGCGGGTCCCTTCAAAAAGGCGTTCGAAGGCCTCGCGCAGGAATTGACGGTTTGGCAGCCCAGTCACGGCGTCGTGCCGCGCCATATGATGGATTTGCCTGTGAGCAAGCAACCGCTCCTGTTCCGCCTTGTGGCGCTCCGTTATGTCTCTGAAGAACAGAGATATCCCCTCAAAAGTCGGGGCGGCGTGCACTTCAAGCCAGCGCTCCAGCCCCTCCAAATACGCCTCGAACGTTGTGCTGCTGTGCTCCGACATTACCTTCCGGTATTCGACGGCGAACACAGAACTGTCGTTCACCGGGAATAAACGCCAAAGATCCAGTCCGACTGCCTGTTCGTCCACTTGCAGGAGACGCATGGCTTTGGAGTTGAGATACTCTATCCGCCAGTCACGGTCGGCAACCACCACGCTGTCCATTGTGCTCTCAAGCACCCCAGACAGGCGTTCAGCGAGACGCTCGGCATGAAGGCGGGCCGCCTCCGCGTCGTCTCTGGCTTTCCGCGCCTCTGTGATGTCGCGCCAGATTGCGAGCATGCGGATCGGTTCACCGAATGCTCCAAGCACCGGAGCGGTGATGACGTCCATGTATCGTTCCGCACCCGTATTGTCGCGGATGGCGGTTTCGACACGCGTCGTCCTGCCCTGGCGAACCTCGGAATAAACCGCTTCCGCCTTGGCCACATCCGATGCGGGAACCATCTTTTCCCAGCGTACGTCTTCTAGCCTTGTGCTCTCACCGAGTCCAAAAAGCTGCCTTCCCGCACGGTTCATAAGCAGCGGACGCCCGTCGAGGTCGAGGAGGCGTATGCAATCTGGTGTGCTCTCAAAGACACTGCGGATGAGAGCCTCGCTTTCCACCAGGGCCAGTTCGGCCTGCCGGCGTTCTGTAATATCGAGGCCAACGCCGACGTAGCCGAGGAAGCCGCCGTCCGTTGCAAATCGTGGTTGCCCGACATCTATCACCCAGGCATAACTGCCGTCGACGCGGCGAAGACGATACTCGGTTCGGACGGGTGTGCGGAGCCGAAGGGCCTCATTGAAGGCAGCCTCGGCGTCGATCCGGTCGTCAGGATGTATCGCATCGAGCCAACCGAAGCCCTGAGCTTGTTCTGCAATCTGCCCTGTCGTCTCCAGCCAGACGCGGCTTTGGTAGACGGATGCCCCATTCTCATCGGCCACCCAGATCATCACCGGTGCGTCGTCGGCAATTGCCCGAAAGCGAGCTTCGCTCTCCTTGAGCGCCTCCAACGCCTTGCGGCGATCATCGATATTCTCCACAAGACCGTACCAGCGAGTAACCGTGCCGTCTTCGGCCCTTCGCGCGGCAGCACGACTGCGAAACCAATGATAGCCTCCTTGTCCGTCCGCGAGACGGAATTCGACGTCCAACGGATTCCCGGTTGCAACTGATTTGGACCATTGCCGCTCCACAGTCTCGAGGTCATCAGGCTGCATCGCCTTCGCCCATCCCGTCCCGAACGCATCGGCGGGTTCAAAGCCGGTGATTTCCTTCCAGCGTGGGCCAACCTCGAGAACGTCTCCCGATGGATCGGCCGTCCAAGGCACCTGAGGGTGGAGTTCAACGAGCGAGCGATAATGCTCTTCGCTGGCGCGCAGCTCCGATTCGGCCCTCCGACGCGCGGTGACATCTAGAATCGTTGCGACGACCAGCTGCTGTTTCGAATGCCCGCTGGTCAGTTCGGCGCGTCGCTTCTGTGTCAGCAGGTTCCTCACGCTTCCGTCAGCGGAGGTAATTTCCTGCTCAAACAAAAACTCCTCGCCGGTGCTGAGGACTCTTCTATCCATCTCGCGAATACGATCGGCCTCGCTCGCCGGCAGGACGTCGAAATCTGTGAGGCCGATGAGATCGTCGCGTCCTCTGCCGATAAGGGCGCATGCCGCATCGTTCAGGAAGCGGAACTGCGATTGCTCATCCTTGACGATAATCGGTTGAGGAATAGCATCGAGAATGGCTTCAAGGCCGTCATCGAAACGCAAAGGCGATTTCGATAAGCTGAGTTGCGTGTTTTCCATAGTGCTTCAATGACCCATTCTGGAAAGTTTGGCGCCTTGTGCGAACGCGGCGGCGAAATGAAATCCGTTCCGCTGTGGAAATGGCGCGGGCCGAAATGATTTCAACAGCCGTTGGTAGTATCGGTGAACAAGACGTGCGCGAGAGCCATGCGAACAGCCAGATCGACGCAGCGGACGCTCCCCGGTCGATCAGTATCGCCTCGCCGTCAGGGGTGATCGAAAGAGGGCGCGAGCAGACTTAGCCGCCTTCACGCCAAAGGTCGGGCGGCCAGAGGCCAGCAAAGCCGACGGGTCTCGCCTGGCTGCCTGACCCGAAGGCAACAAAAACCCCGCCGAAGCGGGGTAAGTTGATCGACGCCCTGGGAAAATTTCCCGCTAGCGATCTCTTAGAGTACTACTTCTCTCTCAGAGAGTCACTCTCGCCTAATCGGCGGTCGCGTCTTATCACGTATCCTCTGGAGGGGACTCCCGTGATCCCCGCCCGGATCCCGGGCCATTCTGTCGGTCGACGGATGAGGTGCGCGGCAGACCCTTCCACTTGAACAATTGTCTGCTCGCCGCTTTAATTGGTAAAGACGCTGCCCATATCACGCGATTCTGAAAATGCCGAGGATTGTCATGCGCGATTCCAGCAAAGAGATTGTTGACCCGGTTCATTTTTGGATCTCGCGGCAGGCGTGGAATGCCGCACGATTGTTCCTGATGCCGCTGGGGCTGCTCATCGGCATTTCCCCTCCCGCAAAGCTGGAGGCGCACAGCGCCCCATCAGGATGGGACTATCCATCCCAGTGCTGCGGTGAGAGAGATTGCTGGCCGGTCCACGATGGCTCAGTAGTTGAAGGGCCTGAAGGGTATGTGGTGAGAGGAACAGGCGAGACCATCGACTACCGCGATCCACGAGTAATGCCGTCGCCAGATGGTGAGATCCATCTCTGTTTGGACGCGGATGACATCCATCCTCGACTAACGACATGTCTCTTCGTCCCACCCCGCGCAGTCATGGGCTTGCGTCGTCACCAACGACAAGGTGAGTTTCGTATCGACCTTTATCGATGAATATCCAGTTCCGACGATAGTGAACTCCTGGGTCGCCTGCTACCGGTGCTTCTGTCAGCGAAAGATCTTGTAGTACGAGGCGATCTGCGCCGCGGTATTGGATGAGAGCTTGAGCTTAATGCCGATGCGGTCCCCCCTGTTCCACCGAACAATGCCGGTCAGCAGCCCGAGCTCGGCACTGCGGATCGTGACCTCCTGGCCGGTGCGGGCGCCGATGTCGAAAAAGAGCTGAAAGCAGATACCCTCTTCGGAAAGGTCCTTGACGATCCCGTTGCTCGATCCTGTCTTGCAACTGACGTTCCCGGTGATCTGGGTTTGCGTTCTCGTAGAAACACGCTGAACACTGTCCTTGTATGGCATATCGTCCTCGCGAATTTACATTGACCGCCTGGAAATTAGCTTAAAAACCTGAATCAACTTATAATACCTCAACAACAGCTCAATATTTCTACATACGACATAGCTATTCTATCGCATAGATGGACCTGTACTATGTGCGTAAAAAAATTCGCAACGACATACCTAATACTACAGTTGTAAATGAAGGCAAATCATGATTCTCTTCAAGGGATTTCTTGAAGAGGGTTTGGCATGTCTGTTTCGGAATGGTCGGGTTCGGGGATTTCCTGGGAGGGGGAGCTGTCGGCGCTGAAGGCGCGTCTCGGCGTGGTGTTCCGCCGTTCCGAGGCGCGGGAGGGCTGCGGGGCGTTTATCGACGGGCTTTTGTCGGGGATTGAACGCAAGACCGGCTGGCTTCTTTCCGAGCAGGCCGGCTTTGGGCGCCCGTGGCGGATCCAGGCACTGCTGGGGCGGTCGCAATGGGATGCGGACCGGTTGCGCAACATCGTTTGCGACTACGCCATTGAGGCGCTCGGCGATCGATCGGGCGTGCTGGTGGTGGACGAAACCGGCTTGAAGACCCATTCGGTGGGGGTGGCGCGGCAATATTCGGGCACCGCCGGCCGCATCGAGAACTGCCAGATCGGCGTGTTCGTCGCCTATGCCAGCCGCTTTGGCCAGACGCTGATCGACCGACGGCTCTATCTGCCGGAAGCCTGGGCGAAAGACCCGGCGCGGCGCAAGGCGGCCGGCATTCCCCAGGAGGCGGAATTCTTGACCAAGCCGGCGATGGCGCGCGCCATGTTGGCGCAAGCCCTTGATCGCGGCGTGCCGTGCGCCTGGGTTCTGGCCGATGCGGTCTATGGTGGCGATTACCAGACGCGCCGCATGCTGGAGGAGCGCCGACAGATTATGTGTCGCGGTACGCTCCAACAATACCTTACGGTTGCTGACCGATCAGGGGCTGCTGCAGACGGACCCGAAAGAGATGGCCGAGGAACTGCCCGCTGCGGCCTGGGCCGCCTGTCCGGCCGGTGAAGGCGCCAAGGGTTTGCGTCTCTATCACTGGGCACGCATTGCTCTGCCTTATGTCGTTGAGGAAGGCTATGCCCGCTACGTCCTCATCCGCAAAAGCCGCTCGGATCCGCACGCCCTCAGCTATTATCTGGTCTTTGCGCCCGCCGAGGCCACGCTTGCGGAACTGGCAGGCGCGGCAGGATTGCGCTGGACGATCGAGGAATGCTTCCAGCGCGCCAAGGACGATCTCGGCCTCGACCACTGCGAGGCCCGCTCCTGGCACGGCTGGCATCGCCACATGACGCTCGTCATGGCCGCCGCTGCCTTCCTCGCCAAGCTCGGCGCCGATCTACGCCGTTCGGCCTGCGGCAAACCGAACGAAACGAGTCCAAATCCGCCAATCGCTGCCTGACGCGCAAGCTCAGACTCATCCCCACCGTCGCCGAAATCCGCACCCTCATCGCTCGGCTGATCATGCGAAAGCCCGCAAAACGGGCTTTCATTCTCGCCTGGTCTCTCTGGCGACGAACCCATCAGGCGCAAGCCATGCTCGCCCACTACAGAAAACGAGGTTATTTGCAACTGTAGAACTAAAGCGTGTCGCGTTCAATCGGCCTCATATCCGGCCGCATTGAAGTAGTTCCGGCATTCTGTGACGGAGAAGAGATTGCAGATATCGCCGAGTGCATCGGCGATGGCGTCGAAACTGCGGGCGGCCCGCTTGCGCAGCAGCGCCTTGAGCTTGGAGAAGGCCATTTCGATCGGGTTGAGGTCGGGCGAATAGGGTGGCAGGAAGAGCAGCCATGCGCCTTTCGCCTTGACCATTTGTTCGGCCCGCTCGCTCTTGTGGAAGCCGACATTGTCGAGAATGACGACGTCTCCGGGCGACAGCGTCGGGGCGAGTTGCGTTTCGATCCAGGTCTCGAAGATGCGCCGGTTCATCGGCGCGTTGACGATAAAGGGCGCGACCACGCCATGTGATCGCAGGCCGGCGATGAAGGTCTGCGTCTTCCACGAACCGAAGGGGGCGTGGGCGCGATAGCGTTGCCCTTTTGGTGCCCAGCCTGAGCGCTTGGTCAGCTTGGTATTGGTCGAGGGGTGAGTAGGCCGGAGGAGTTTCACCAGCCGGCCTCTCGCAGAACGGTGCGTGAACCTCTCGATTCACACCGCTCCCATCAGGTAAACGTGTTCGTTCCGAACGCCTTCCAATGCACGAACAGCCCCGGATTTTCCCGCGCCAGCTTTCGCAAGAAGAGACTGGCGCGTGTCTTATGGGACTGAAAGCGTTTGAACTTGCGCCTGATCCAAGCCCTGAGTTTCTGATTAACGTAATCAGCCAGAGTGGACAGGGCCGAACGACTGTACCGTCCATAGTAGGCAATCCATCCCCGAAGGAGTGGATTGAGCTGTTTGGCGATTTCGGCCAGCGTCCCCGGCGTCTGCCGCGGGATGTTCAAACTTTTGATCGTTGCCCGCATCGACTTGAGCGCCGTCGGACTGACCGCAGGCGTGTAGCCACAGAAGAACTCGTCCCGCTGTGTGTTCGCCACCCGTCGCGGCCGGAACTGATACCCGAGAAAGTCGAACGTGACATTCGGATACGCCTCCCTGCGCCGTTGATCCTTGCAGTAGACAATCTTGGTCTTTGTCGGATGCATCTGAAGTCCGCACGCTGCCAGCCGAGAACTCAGCTCCACCTTGAGGGCTTCGGCTTGTTGCTCGCTCCGGCAGTGAACAAGACCATCGTCGGCATATCGACACCATGGAAGGTCGGCATGCGTCCGCGTCATCCAGAGATCAAATGCATAGTGCAGAAAGAGATTCGACAAGATCGGGCTAACCACGCCTCCCTGTGGGGTACCGCGTGACCGCTCGATGACTTCTCCGTTCTTTTCCATCGGCGCTGTCAACCATCTTTCGATGTAGAGCAGAGCCCACTTGCACTTCACGTCCTTTCTGACCGCCTTCAGCAGGAGATCGTGCGGAAGATTGTCAAACAGCCCTTTGATGTCGAATTCCAAAACCCAATCATACTTCCAGCACCGCTGACGCGTCACTCCGACGGCATCCAGAGCCGATTTTCCCGGCCTGTAACCGTAGGAGTCCGGAAGAAAGAGGGAGTCCAAATCCGGCTCGATCATCTGCTTGACCACCATCTGCGCGATCCGATCGCTGACCGTGGGCACACCCAAAACCCTTTCGCCTCCAGCCTTCTTCGGAATGGAGACGGCGCGCACCGGCGGCGGAAAGTAAGTTCCCGAGGACATCCGATTCCAGATCTTGTAGAGGTTTGCTGCAAGGTCTTTCTCAAATATCTCCAGCGTCTGCCCGTCCACTCCGGCTGCGCCATGGTTGGCTTTGACCGCTTTGTAAGCTTCGTACACTCGACGTTTCTCAATTCGAAACGGTTTGTCTGTCGTACCTGTCGAAGTCATCCTGTCGCCAGTTGTTCCAAATAATACGACCACCTGATCCGACCCCTTTGCTCCGGCCCCATTATACCAACCCTCATTGATCAGAACCCATGGGCCCATTGCCTGCGACCGATGGACATGATCTTCCAGGGTCGGTCCTGCAGTGTTCGCCATGCGTGACAGCAGTGGTCGACGATGTCCTCGTAAGATTTGAAGACGCGGTTTGAGAGCCAGTTTTCGCGCATGAACTGCCAAATGTTCTCGACGGGATTGAGTTCGGGCGATTTCGGCGGCAGGGGCAGAATGGTGATGTTCTCGGGAACCATCAGATTGTTGGACATATGCCACCCTGCCTGGTCCATGATCAGGATGGCGTGCGCACCGTCGGCGACGTTTCGCGATATCTCGATCAGATGCTGGTTCATGGCATGAGTGTCACACCAAGGCATCACCAGGGCTGCGGCCTTGCCTTGGCTGGGACAGATCGCGCCGAAGATGTAGGCCGAGCGGGTTCTCTGGTCGTGCTGCGCGGCGACAAACAAGGTGAGACTCAGCGTCAATCAGGATGAGACTCGGCGGTGGGGGTGTGACGAAGGGAGGGCGTAGCCCGACCGGAGTTACACCCCCGCCGCGGCGCAATTTTTAGGCGTCTCATGATCGCGGTCGGCCCGCTACGGTGGCGGTTTTCTGGAATGGAGAACCACCTTTGTGCCGGGTCGCCATGTAACCGATCATCAGATGAGATTATTCATGAAGTACCGACAAACGCATTCTGTTGAGGTCGCCGCCGCGAAGGCGTCGATCAGCCGGGCGACGGCGTTCCGCATGGAGAAAGAGCAGCGCCTTCCGTCGCAGAACAAGCCGCCCCGCGGTCGGCGTCGACCCGATCCGCTTGAGCATATCTTTGATGCGGAGGTCGTTCCGCTCCTCAAGGCCGCTCCCGGCATTCGTGCGGTCGCCGTTTACGACGAGATGCTGCGGCGTCATCCGGAACTGCCCGAAGGCATTCGCCGCACACTTGAGCGGCGCATCCGGTCATGGCGGGCGGTTCACGGTGAAGCACAGGAGGTGATCTTCCGCCAGACGCACGAGCCCGGCCGACTAGGGCTGTCGGATTTTACCGACATGGGCAGCCTCAGCGTGACGATCGCCGGCCAACCGCTCGACCATCTGCTCTATCACTTCCGGCTGGTTTGGTCGGGTTTTGAGCACGCCCATGTCATCCTTGGCGGCGAAAGCTTCGTCGCCTTGGCGGAGGGCCTGCAGAACGCCCTGTGGTCGGTCGGCGGTTCGCCGCTCTATCACCGCAGCGACAGCCTGTCGGCTGCCTTCCGCAACCTCGATGCCGATGCCAAGGTCGATCTGACAAACCGCTATGAGGAGCTGTGCGCTCACTACCGGATGACGCCGACGCGCAACAACAAGGGCGTCGCCCACGAGAACGGCTCAATCGAAAGCTCCCACGGCCATCTCAAGAACGCAGTCCGCGATGCACTCCTGATGCGCGGCACCAGAGACTTCGACGATCTGCGCTCCTACCGCGCCTTCATCGACGAGATCGTCAGCCGCCGCAATGCCGCGCATGGCAAGCGCATTGATGCCGAGCGCCCGCATCTGCAGGTGCTTCCCGAGCGCCGCACCACCGACTTCGAGGAGGTAGTCGTCACCGTGTCGCGCACCGGCGGCTTCGCCTTGCGCAAAGTCTTCTACACCGTCCCCTCCCGTTTGATCGGCCATCGGCTGCGTGTGCGTTTGTTTGACGATCGTCTCGACGTCTTCATCGGCGGCACGCATCTGCTGACGTTGCCACGAGGTCGCGCCCACGCGAGCGGCAAGCATGACCAGGTCGTCAACTATCACCACGTCATCCACTCTCTGCGCAAAAAGCCCATGGCGCTTCTCAACCTGGTCTATCGCGACAAGCTCTTCCCCCGGCCGGAATATCGCAGGGCTTTCGACGCTCTCATCGAGCAACTGCCTGACCGGCAGGCTTGCAAGATCACCGTCGAATTGCTGGCCCTGGCTCATGATCGCGGTTGCGAGCGTGAACTGGCCGAGGAGCTTGCCAGAACGCTCGACGCCCGCAAACTGCCCGACCTGATGGCCTTGAGAGCCATCTTCGGTCCGGACCCGGATCAGTTGCCGACCGTGCATGTGCAGCTCGCATCGCTCAATAGCTATGAAGCCCTGATGGGGTCTGCTTATGCGGGAGAGGCCGCATGAAAAACGTCCACAACACCATCGACGAAGCCCGCCTCGGCATCATGCTCAATGACCTGAGGCTGCCGACGATCAAAACGCTGTGGCCGCAATTTGCCGAACAGGCCGATCGTGAAGGGTGGCCTGCGGCTCGTTTCCTTTCGGCCATCGCCGAGCATGAACTGGCTGAACGGGCGCATCGCAGGATCGAACGTCACCTCGCCGAGGCGCATCTGCCGCCCGGAAAGACGCTCGAGAGCTTCGCTTTCGACGCCGTGCCCATGGTCTCCAAGGCCCAGGTCATGGCCATTGCCGCCGGCGACAGTTGGCTCGCCAAAGGTGCCAATATCCTCCTGTTCGGTCCGCCGGGCGGCGGAAAGAGCCATCTCGCCGCCGCCATCGGCCTCGCGCTGATCGAGAATGGTTGGCGGGTGCTGTTCACGCGCACGACCGACCTCGTCCAGAAGCTTCAGGTCGCACGGCGTGAACTCCAGCTCGAATCCGCCATCGCAAAGCTCGACAAGTTCGATCTGCTCATCCTCGACGATCTGGCCTACGTCACCAAGGACCAGGCCGAAACCAGCGTGCTGTTCGAACTCATCTCCGCAAGATATGAGCGGCGTTCCATCATGATAACCGCCAATCAGCCCTTCGGAGAATGGAACCGCGTCTTTCCGGACCCGGCCATGACGCTTGCCGCGGTGGACCGACTTGTTCATCACGCAACGATCTTCGAAATGAACGTCGAAAGCTATCGGCGACGTTCCGCCATGGAAGCCAAACGCCACCGCGGCAGACCCGCCGCCTTCGCGACAACCAAAAGTGCTTCCCTGATTGTCGCGGAGCGACAATCAGAACACGATGAGACCCTTGCCAGCGACAATCAACATGATACCTTCATGCCGACCGCGACATAAGAGTCTCATCCAGATTGTCGCCGCCGTCTCATCCTGATCGCCGCGCTATATCGTGCGGCGCGGATGGCCTCGATCCACGCTTGGCCCAGCGACGTGTGATCTTGTTCTTCTGGCCGATGCGCGCCTCGTCCTGAAACCAAACTTCGATCATTTTACCCTTGGCGGGGCCAACGGCGATTTCTGCCACTGCGGCGGGGAAGTTTTTTTAAATGCCTCGGCCGCATCAGCATCCTGCGCATGATGCCTCGGGCGAGCTGAGAGTTTGCGGTAGCCCATCGAGCGCACTTCGCGACCCAAGGTCTGCTCGCTCACCGAGACACCGAATTCCGCCCACAGCCACTGGGCTAGGTCACACAGACGCCAGCGCACGACGCCATCCAGATAGGGTGTGGGGCCGGCTCGATGGCTTGCGCCAAGGCCGCGCGTTGATCATCGTTCAACAGCGTCGGCTTGCCTGGAGCCTTGCCGTTGATCAAACCGTCGGGACCGCGCCTGTTGAACCGCACCACCCAGTCACGCACGATCTGCACAGTGACGCTGCCGAGCCGAGCAGCATCCGCACGAGAGCCGCCATCATAAATCGACGCAAGCGCCTCTAAACGCCGCGCCTGGCTGGCATCCTTTGTCTGTCGGGCCAGTAGTCGCAGCCTGTTCCCATCAAAGTCCGATCGCAACGAAATCGCTGAACCCATCGCAAACCTCCTGTTTGCGCCATCGATTCAGATTCGTCGGCTTTTGGGAATCTCGAGAGTCGGGATTATTGAGGCTTGGTATTACATGGCCCTCAACGCTCGTACGGGTCGGTCCGCCCCAGTCTCCTGCATCGGTACTCTCGCCTTGCGGTTTGCTCCGCTTGAGCTTCTCCCTTTGCATCAGGAGCCTGGTTCCTGCAGTTCCGCGTGAAAGCCTATGTCCAACTCACGCCCCCTCTACGCCGGTCGCCGCACCGCCCGGTCATCAGGCATCTGGCGGACTTGCCCCAGGATGACGAAACGGTCCTGGTTTCGACGACACTTACGTTCATAACGACGCGTCCTCGGAGGGTTCACTTTCGTTCGTCTTTTGGACATGCACCTGCTCGGATCTCGTCCGAACGTTTCATCCGACGCTCACCACCACGGCTCTTTACCGCAGCAGCTCGGACTGGTTTGAGACCCGCTCCTGAAAGCCGATCCCGGAGGGCCGTCCCCCATCATTCACGCAGCTTTACGCCACGGTCTTAGTTCATGTTGAACTCCTTCCGTGCCTCTGCAGCACACTCTCGTCGATAAAGACCAGTCGCGCCAATGCCTTGTTGAAGAAGCGCCGGCGTCGCCGGGTCCAGAGTTCACGCGCCCGCGCGATCTCTGGGCGCTGCTGCTCACTTGCCTGCAGGCTTTTTTTTATGGCTGAGGTCGAGGCGGTGGAGAAGACGGCCAACATTGGAGCGGTGCACGATGACGCCGCGCCCGGCGAGTTCCAGGCACAGTTCGTCCAGCGTCAGGTCGCCATTCTGCGCCAGGCGCTCGCGGACCCACTCGCCATGCGCGTTCAGCTTGCCGCCACCCAGATGGCCTTGCCGCCGTGCGAGGCCGACGACAATGGCGGCGGGCAGCAGATGCGTGAGACAGGAAACACTGCCGATAATCGTTATCGCCATGAAGAACATGACGTGCGACTGACCATACGCATCGACATGCGCAAAAACGGCCAGCGCCCAGGCGCAGAGTGCAAGCGTGATAAGGCCCGAGAACCGGCCGGTGCGAACCAAGGCGAGCTCGGCGTCTTCAACCGCTGGAACGCCCGCACCAATCTTCAGCCACCATAGGGCCTGGCTTGCGCAGAGCATTGTCAGGATCAAGGGACAATACAGGCTCAGGGCGAGCGGCGCATCGCTGAACGTCGTAAAGGAGAGCGCCCAGATATTCACGATGCACAGGACATGCATCAGCGGAACCTGCCTCGATATCACCTTGCACTGCGCTCTAACAGGCTGCTGAAAAAGCCCTGGCGCTTGGGTTGGATCAATGATTCCCTGCGGTTGCAACAGAGGGGACTGATTTGCATGCGCGGTGGGGACGACCAAACGGGATCACTGTTTTCCTATGTCGACCTTGAGGCACGGGTTCCGGCCAGTCACCCGCTTCGGGTGATGCGCGCGCTGGTGAACGCTTCGCTTGTGGCGCTGGATGGGTCGTTCGCGGCGCTCTATGCGAAGAGGGGTCGCCCATCGATTGCTCCGGAACGGATGCTGCGGGCAGTGCTGTTGCAGATGCTCTATTCGATCCGCTCCGAGCGTCAGTTGATGGAACGGCTGGAGTTCGACCTGTTGTTCCGCTGGTTCGTGGGCCTTGGGATCGACGATGCGGTGTGGGACGCCTCGACGTTTTCGAAGAACCGGGACCGGCTGCTGACGACTAAGATCGCGCAGGGCTTCCTGTCGGCGCTGCTTTCGCAGCCGGCGGTGAAGAAGCTCCTGAGCGCCGAGCATTTCTCGGTCGACGGCACGATGTTGAAGGCGTTCGCCTCGATGAAGAGCTTCCGGGCCAAGGATGGCCCAAAGGGCGACAATGACCAGCCACCGGAAGACGGCCGCAACGGCGAGCGCGACTTCCGCAAGGAGAAGCGCTCGAACGAGACGCATGCCTCGACGACCGACCCGGACGCGCGGCTTTACCGCAAGGGCAATGGTCAGGAGAGCCGGCTGGCCTATCTGGGGCACGCGCTGATGGAGAACCGCAACGGCCTGGCGGTCGCCGGCATGGTGACGCATGCGACCGGCACCGCCGAGCGGGAAGCGGCCACCGAACTGAGTGCGGACCTTGCCGAAGGCGCGACGCTTTGCGGCGACAAGGGCTACGACGCGGAAGCGTTCGTCGAGGGGCTGAAGGACCGCAAAATCGTGCCGCATGTGGCGATCAACGGCACGGTGAGCAAGACCGGCAAGGTGCGCAAGACGGCAGTGCCGCCGCAGGTCGCGCAAAGTCCCGGCTATGCGATCAGCCTGCGCTGCCGCAAGCGGATCGAGGAAATCTTCGGCTGGATCAAGACGACGGCCGGCTTCACCCAACTCAAGGTCCGCGGACTGGACAAGGTGAAGGCGGCCTTCACCTTCGCCCTTGCCGCCTACAACATCGTTCGTCTTCCGAAATTGCTCGGCTCGACGGGAGAAGTGTGCCTTGAGGGAGGCAAATAGGCCAATATGACCGGAAAACCTGCCTTGACCGGCCTGTTTCCTGCCGATACCCGCCAAAAAACCGCGCCCACCGCAGTATCTTGCGGTAACGCAACACGATTTTCAGCAGCCTGCTAAGCAGCGCGTCCTTGTATTCGGCCGATCTGGATAGAATTAAATCCTGAATCAAATTGCTTGCGCACACAGGCTCGCCCCCACTCACCCATTCGCCAAAACCGATTGCAAAGAATGCTTTTACTGCAAATTATAAATTCAAGGCGCTGCCCGATCCTGCCGGTCAGCCGCGATAGAGCATCCAATCCTTGCGGGCGCCGCCAGCCCCGCCCGTAGAAGAGAACACTACCTTGTCGCTAGTCGTCTCCGTGGCGGTCTGCAGGGCCTTTTCCGCTTGCCCCACAAGGTCCGAGGCCGTGCTGGCGTCATAGGTCGTGCTGCAGCCGAACCGAGTGACGACGGCAGGCATCTTCGCCTGGCGGCTATCGAATGCCGCAAGGCAGCTTTTTCGAAGATGGTCCGCCATTTTCTGAATTTCCGCTTCTGCCGTCGTCCAGACGAGAATGCCGATCTGGGGCCGCTCGAGCCAGGCGGCGAAGTCGGTGGCCTGAACGGCGCGCGTCACGGCAAAACCGAGGCGCTCCAGGATGGCTTCCCTGACCTTGATGAGATCCTTGCCCTCGAAGGGCTCGAGGACCAGAAGATTAGAGAGAAGAAGCGACACCCCGTCGGGATAGTGTTCGCCACCATAGAGTTCGGCGAGCTTCTTGTTGAAGCCACGCCGGTTGGCGAGATTGGTGACGAGGTGGGTGAACTTTGTCCGCTCGAACGCGTCCACATCGCTGGTGATCGCCGCGACGGCCGATATCTGGTTCGAGACGCGCTCGAGGATCTGCGTGCTCGCCGAGTGCTGCACTTCCGTCATCTGGCGGATCGCCTGAAGCTCGGACTGGATCGTATTCATGTCGCGCGGATCGGCAGAGGAAATCTTGCCGGTCGCCTGGCCGAGCATGCTCGTGTAGTTGGACAGCGAGTTCTGACCCGATAGCAGAGACTCCTTCAGGGTCGACAATTCGCTCTGCAGGCGACCTGCGGACTGGTCATGGATCGACTTGCCGAAGTGATGCGGCAGGTAGGTCCGCGCCAGGGCTTCGAGTTCCTCGTCGGAGATCGGCTTGCCAAGCCGCGCGAATTTCTCACGAAGCTCCGGATTGTTGCCGCTGACGATCTCATACATGAGTTCGTAGTTCACCGGAGACGCGTCGATCTCCAACCGGCTCAGGGTCGCAAAGACCGTGTAGAACAGCTCCTTGCGGTTCTGGAGCGCAAGCTGTTTGGAAGATGCATTCACAATTGCCATCATGCAGCGCCTTTCAAAGAAGCGTCGCAGGCAATCACGCCCGTGACGACGTCGAAACAGGTAGGCGTGAGGTCAGGACCTCGCATCGGATTTTGCGGCGGCAGGAATTGTCGCGTCCGACCCGCGTTCATGCGGTTGTATTGGCGCTAGTGCATCCGATCAGACAACTCAAAGTAAAACCGGGCCGCTTAAGAATTGGTGAAGTCCAGCGGCTGTCACCCCGCCAGATCAACGCCCATGGCCGCCTCCTCCTGGCGCCTCCTGTCGAGTGTGTTGTGGGCGGCCTGCATGATGTCCAGGTCATATAGGTAGCCGATGGCGGCCAGTTCGCTCATCAGCTCGCCGAGGACCAGGTCGACGCGCCGGGGAATTTCCGATTCATCGCGCATGACGACCGCCTCGAGTTGCTCGAACGATCCGCCTATCGCCCGGTAGAGCTCGAGCGCCGAAAGCAAAAACTTCCTCTGGCGCTCAGCGAGATCACCCAGGGAACCCTCTTCGCAGGTCGCCATCAGTCGAACGGCTTTGTTTTGAAATACGCTCATCGATATAAACTCATGAAAATCAACTCTACGGGTACCAGTATCTCTAAAAGTTGAACGCAGATTTAACTTCAACCTGCCCGGTTCGATGCCGCGTCTCCGTACGCAACGCGATGCGGCATGCCGTCAAACATCCTCAGGGGGCGCAAAGAAGCAGTTGACGTTGTCTTCAGTCGGATGGAGGCAGATGTGATAGTCGCCGTCTCCCGACGGAATCTCGTCGCCATAGGGGATGAAGAACCGATGGTTTTTCGTGGCAAGGTGATGGTCCCCGGGACGAAGGGTCACCGAGAACCCGTGGGCACCTTTTCTGACGTCCGAGCTCGGTATGGGGGCGCAGTCTCCTCCGACATCCTTCTCCTTGCAGCACGCTGGAGGATAGATCCAGCCGCTGCGAGCCTGGTGGGCGTCGCTCGGCGCGACAAGAACCATCGAGATGCCAGCAAGGGTGATCACGGACATCGTTAGTGACGTGGAAGTCATCGCCCCCTCCAACAGACCTGCTGTCCTGATCCACGGCCGCCCCGGGTCCAGCGGGGCCAGCGGCCATATGCCGGGCCCTGCCGCATCCATCGGTAACGGCTCGGCTCGATAGCGCCTACCCTGCCCCGACCTTGGTCGCGCCATTCACATTATCACTCTCTAATTTAGCATTGTCGAGACTTGCAGGGCCCGCGTACCGGCCTCTCGCGAGCCGCCACCCCCAACCCCTTGCCCTGAAGAGACCCTTCAGACAACCCGCAAGCCATTCGACCTTCGTATAATTCGGATCCGATTAAATCGGACTCGCTTGACATGGAGCTTTGCCACGCCTATTTAGCTCGCATCCGATTAACTCGGATTACAACACAAGCAGATCTAGAAAGGATTTCGCCATGACCGAGAAGCTTCTTTACACCGGCAAGACTCACAACACCGGCGGTCGCAACGGCGGCACGCGCAGCAGCGACGGCCAGCTGGACCTCAGATTGTCGCAGCCGCATCCGGCAGCAGAGAACCTCTTCGGTGCCGCCTGGTCGGCCTGTTACATCGGAGCGGTCGAGCTCGCCGCCTCGCAGAGAAACATCAAGCTCCCCGCAGGTGCCGCAGTCGATGCCGAGATCGATCTCAATGCCGACGACGGCTCATACTTCCTCAGGGCACGGCTGAACGTCAGCCTGCCGGGTATCGAGCGCGGGCTCGCCGAGGAGATCATCGAGGCGGCACACAGCATCTGCCCTTACTCCAAGGCGACCCGCGGCAACATCGACGTTGCGACCAGCCTTCTCTAAAAGCAAAAGCTTTCGCTCGGGTCTGCCTGGCGGGCAGGCAGACCCCGACTCCCTCGCCAGACCTGGCAGAATGGCGACAACCAGGAACCCCGCCTTTTGCTGGTCCTCTGACAGGACGCCGTCAGGGATGTTTTGCGGGTAATGAACCGATGATGGCGGTCGCGCGCAGGGACAGGAGTGAGAAGGGCTGCCAAGGAAGGTGATGCCTGGGGCTGTCTGCTCTGCAGCCCATGACGCAAGATCAACGGAGCGGAGAAATGCTCGGCCATGCGCGTCTCTTGAGCTGGTTCGGCGCTGCCATCTCAGGCGCCTCCGCTTGCGATCAGGTTATCCTGGGCAGCGCGAAACGCGTCCTGCAGCGCTTTGAGACCATTCAGACCGTCAAGAGCGTAGCTATTGAGAAACTGACGCCCGGCGAACAGCTTGCGTTCGACCGGGGTCAGCTCGGCTTCCTCGCATACAGCTTGCCAGTGTTTGGCGATGGTTGTGACTTGGTGTTCGATCAGCGCTGCGGCTTCGGCCTCTTTCAGGTGATAATCCGCCGCGGCGGCAAGGCAGGTTGCAAGCGTGCTGGCGCGCCCATCGCCCTTGATCAGCATGGCCTGCGTGGCTTCGTTGCCTGTCCGGTTTTGCGGGCAGATGTCATAGGCGGGCGTCAGGGTCAGCATCTTGCCATCCCAGAACGCCGCATGGTTACGGGCATGGTCGTCCGTGTTGCCGCACAGTACGTTGAAGCAAATCCGCCCGTAGAGTTCCCTGAGCGTATCCTTGGGATCAGTGAAACGGTGGCGGATCAGTTCGGCAAGATCCTCGTATGAGGCATAGCGGGCCATCATCTCGTCAAGGCCCAGCATGGTGAGGGCTGAGACCATAGCGTGTCTCGTCCAGCCATCCTTTGTGTGCGTGCGGTCGAAGCGCTCGATCAGCAGGACGTCTTTGTGGGCGGCGCGGGTCATGGAGACTGCTGCGGCGTTCAGGCCGCAAGCTGATGCCAGCTTCATGGCGATGAATTCGGCCTTCACGACACTGTAGGTGTCGTTGCTGGCCGAGAATTTGGCGATGCATTTCTTCGTGTCGTCATCGATAAGCGCCTTGGGGCGCGCGCCGCCAATCGAAGTGCCGTGATTGAGGGCTTGGTCGAGCGCCGGGGTCAAGGGGACGCCTTTTTCAACGAAAGCGGCTGCTTCGAGGAGTTCGTCGAGCGAGGCTTGCGCTGCAAGGCGGGGGGCGTACTCCGTAGCCGATGCCTGGAAGTCGAGGGCGCCAATCCGGTCGGACCCTGACTGAAGCAGATAGGTAAGCTCGCTGATCTCCGGCACGCCGGCTGCGTCAGGCTTCTTGCCCGTCAGCCTGTTGATGATGACCCGGCGGCCCCAGGCATCCGGCGAGCCATCGCGAATGCAGCTCGCCATCGACAGGCCGTTGATGGGCACGATGACGCCTTCCTGAAGGGGAAGTTCCGGCTCATAGATAGGAATGGCGTTCCCGCGGCGCCGGTAGCTGGCGCCATAGATAAAGAGCAGGCGCTCGCCATTCTGGTCGAGGCGGCCCGCCACGACCGGTTCCGTTGCACCTGGCAGCCACATCCAGACAAAGCCTTCAGTTGCCTCCGGCCTAGAAGTCATCATCGACCTCCTTCACCGTATGGCGGACGCTCTTGGGCAGCAGGGTCAGTTTTTCATCAAGGCGGGCATTGTGCATCTTCAGGGTGCGCTCGTCATGGTCGAACAGGCGCACACCAACGAGGGAGGCGACCTCGAGGACGATGCCAATCTCTGGGCCTGCCGCGCCCTTTTCAATGCTGGACAACGTCGTGCGGCTGATGCCGGCGCGGTCGGCGAGATCCTGCGCCGTCAGGCCGCGCTCGGCCCGGCCGATGCGGATCAGTTTGCCGAGCATGGTGAGCGCTTCGCGGGTTACTCTGGAATAGCTTCTCGTGCGGGGCACCTGTCACCTGTTTTGTGCATTTGGTTGTACGGCGCTTGCGTCCAGAATCTTGCACATTGTGCCATGAGGCTTAACCATGAGGCAAGCTTTGCTCATTAGATTGATCATAAGGGTACTTCGTGCTCATAATTATGAACACACGGAAGTTCGAGACCGGTTAGTCAGTAAAGCTGGTCGTAGGGCGCGACTCGAGAAGTTATTCCGGCTTCTCTCGCTCGTCCCGGGTGGCGCGCAGGAGATTGTCGCGCAGCCTCGCTACGGTCTGTTGTACCGCGTCAAAGTCGTCCCCGAGCCCGGTGGCGTCCGTCAGCGACGCGCCGGGATCCGCATCTATCAGGCCCTCGCCCTTCGGTGTCAGGCTTACCCGAACCTGCCGCTCGTCTTGCGGATCGCGGCGGCGGCTGATGAGACCTATCTGCTCGAGTTTCTTGAGGATGGGCGTCAGCGTGTTGGATTCGAGAAACAGCTTTTCGCCGAGTTCCCCAACCGTCTGATCGTCCCGTTCGGAGAGCGCGACCAGTGCAATGTACTGCGTATAGGTAAGTCCAAGCTCATCGAGAATCGGCTTATAGGCGCGGCCAAAGGCGAGGTTCGCCGAATAGATCGCGAAGCACAGGAAATTCGACAGCTTCGGCTTTTTCTTGCTTATCCGGGGGCCAGCAGGGGCAGGCGTGTCCGCATTCTTGGCCGTGGGGAAAGTGGTCATTGCATATCCAATCCAGGTGTTTGCCTCTGATACCTATATAAATCGGATGCGATTAAATCGCAATGGTATTGACAGGGGAGCTGTCGAGGCGGATTAGAATCGCATCCGATTTAAACGGATCCGATGTAAACCTCTAATAGAAGGAATGACCGATGACCGAGAAGCTCCTTTTCACCGGCAAGACCCACAACACCGGCGGCCGCAACGGCGGCACGCGCAGCAGCGACGGCCAGCTCGAGCTCCGCCTTTCGCAGCCCCACCCCGCCGCCGAACAGCTCTTCGGCGCTGCCTGGTCGGCCTGTTTCATCGCGGCCGTCCAGGTCGCGGCCAGCCGGAGAAAGGTAAGGCTGCCTTCGGATGCGGAGGTGGATGCGGAGATCGATCTCAATGTCGACGACGGCTCCTACTTCCTGCGGGCCCGCCTCAATGTCAGCGTGCCCGGCGTCGAGCGCCAGCTTGCCGAGGAGCTGATCGAGGCGGCGCACGACATCTGTCCTTATTCGAAGGCGACCCGCGGCAACATCGACGTTGCGCTCAACCTCGTCTGATTGGATCACCACCGCTCCGGCAAAATAGCCGGGCCGAATGGCAACGTTACGGGCTCTGCCCCTGAAAGGGATGCAGGGCCCGTCGATCGACAGGGAGATAGACATTGCGCGACACATTCGAAATGCTGTTTGATCTCACACCTCCGACCCGCGACGAAATGCGGACACTGGTGGCAGACCTAAGCGAGGATGAGCGGCACTTGCTGCTCGATCATGGTGAGGAGGCGCCGTTCTGCGGCATCTTCCTGCATGAGAAACGGCAGGGAATCTATAGTTGCCGCCTGTGCGGCCTGCCATTGTTCAAGGCCGGTGCGAAATTTGAAAGCGGCAGCGGCTGGCCGAGCTTCACTGCCCCCTTCACCGAAGCTCATCTTCGGAGCATACGCGACACTCGCTATGGCATGGTCAGGACCGAGATCGTCTGCACCCGTTGCGGCGCGCACCAGGGCCATGTTTTCCCGGATGGCCCGCCACCGACCGGAGAGCGCTTCTGCATAAACTCAGGATCGCTCGAATTCACGCCCAAGGGAGAACCGCTCCCCGACAAGCTCGGCCGCGGCGCTCCCGAAGGTCAGCCGTGGAATAGCTGAACAAGCAGTTGCCACCGCCGCTTATCCTCGAGGCCGGTGCAGCCAAGGTTTGCGGCGGCTGAGCAAAATCGCGTCGACATCTCGCGCCAAGCGGGCGCTACGCTCCTGAATTATTCCCAAGCGCCT
This sequence comes from Sinorhizobium fredii NGR234, assembly GCF_000018545.1. Taxonomy (NCBI): domain Bacteria; kingdom Pseudomonadati; phylum Pseudomonadota; class Alphaproteobacteria; order Hyphomicrobiales; family Rhizobiaceae; genus Ensifer; species Ensifer fredii. The sequence goes on along the minus strand of NC_012586.1, from coordinate 787,156 downwards.
GCACAGAATCTGCAAGAGCGGGCGGCATGCTGTTGTCATGGCCCGCACCGATAGTCCCTCCTCCCCACGCCCCGTTCCAGATCGCCTCCGCAACGACGGATGGTGGCTGAAACCGGAAGCCGTCAGCAAAGGCGTCCTCTCCGGTCGCGACCGCGCGCGAATTCTTGTCATGGCCGCAGACGGCTTCAAGGAGAAATCAGCTGATGACATTGACCGATAACGCTATCGAACCAAACCGGATCGATCGCCGAAATGGCCGCGCAGCCGCCGGGCTTGCCCTCGTGATACTGGCCGACGTCCTCTTCTTCCAGCAACCGCTCGGCGTGAACGCGTTTGCATTTACGATGGCTGTCGCCACCGGTATCCTGCTTTCCGGACCAAGGCGGCTGGAGGCGTCGGCGGTCGCCGGCCTGTCAGGGTTGTCGTTCATTGCCGCCGCCCCGTTGCTGGAAGCGCCGACCTTGTTGGGAGCCGTGAGCGCGTCCTGCGGTCTGATCCTGGTGGCATTGATCCGATCGAAGCTTGTCCCTGAGCGGCTCACTCGCCTGCCCTCTGTCCTGTTCCGCTTCGCCCTTGCCGCTCCCATGCGGCTCGTCCAGGATTGCCGCAGGCACTTTGGCAAACGCGCATCGCGGCACACGACTGCCACTGTCATGGCCGGCCTGATCGTTTGGCTCATCCCCGCGGTCTTCGCCCTGATTTTCGTGTCGCTCTTCGCACTCGCCAATCCCCTCATCGAGCAGGCGATCTCGGCCATTGATCTCGCCGCACTTCTTCGCTTCTGCAATCCGTGGCGCATTGGCCTCTGGCTTCTCGTTGCTGCGACGGTCTGGCCGGTGCTTCGGCCGCGGCTCAAGCGACGCAAGAGATCGTCCGCGCCGGCGCAAGCCAGCAGCAACGCCATTGAGGGCCTGCTCCTCGCAGAGGCCACCATTCTGCGATCGCTGCTTGTCTTCAACGCCCTGTTCGCCGTTCAGACCTTGCTGGATCTCGCCTATCTCTGGGGCCGAGCGGAATTACCGGCCGGCATGACCCATGCGGAATACGCCCATCGCGGTGCCTATCCGCTGATCATCACCGCTCTGCTCGCCGGCGGTTTCGTGCTTGTTGCCATGCGCCGTGACGGGCCGGGAGAAAGCAACCCGTTGATCCGTGGTCTTGTTCACGTGTGGATCGGCCAGAACATCCTGCTTTGCGTGTCTTCTATCCTCCGGCTCGAGCTCTATGTGGAGGTTTATTCACTGAGCCAATTGCGTATTGCCGCAGGCATCTGGATGGGCCTTGTCGCAGTCGGCCTCGCCCTGATCCTCTTGCGCATCTTGTTGCGCCGTTCCAACGCGTGGCTGATCGCGACGAACCTGACGGCGTTGGCGTCGACGCTCTATGTCTGCGCTTTTGTCGATATTCCGGCATTGGTGGCGCGATTCAATGTAGAGCACAGCCGGGAGCTCACCGGAACCGCGATGCCGCTCGACATCGACTATTTGCTCTCGCTTGGGCCATCCGCCATTCCGGCACTCGACACTTACATCGCCGCGCTGCCGTCAGATGCCATCGAAAGCAGCCTTCGGGCCCGTTCCGTCAGGGCCCGCCTTGCCGCCGACTTTGGACAGGCTTCCAATTGGCGGGCCTGGAGCTATCGTCGCCATCGTCTTCGGGCCTACCTTTCGGGGCACATAAACGTTGCAACACGTGCGCAGGCCGATAAGAACTATCGAGAACAATTCTGACAGGACAGACACGGTGTTACGCATCCTGGTCGTCGACGACGAGCCGCATATTCGCGACGTTATTTGCTTCGCCATCGAGCGAGCCGGCATGACTTCGGTCGTCGCCAGAAACGGCGCGGAAGCCATGATGGCGTTCCGGCGCGGAAACGTAGACCTTGCCATCCTGGATATCGGAATGCCCGAAATGGATGGCCTTGAAGTGTGCCGCCGCATTCGCACCGAGTCGGCACTGCCTGTCCTTTTTCCTTCCGCTCGCGACGACGAGATCGACAGGGTTGTCGGTCTCGAGATCGGCGGCGACGATTACGTTACCAAGCCTTTCAGTCCGCGCGAGCTGATTGCGCGTGTCAAAGCCATCCTGAAGCGAGCGAACGGGACCGCGGGCGAACAGCAATTGCATCTGACGAGAGGGCCGATCCGTCTCGATCGGGATAGCAGGTCCGTCACTTATGACGATTTGGATGTCGGTTTGACTGCCGTTGAATTCGCCATCCTTGCAACCATGCTGGCTCGTCCAAATACAGTACACACGCGGGAGCAGCTTATGGCGGCGGCATATGGAGCCGGCATCCACGTGGCCGACCGGACCATAGACAGCCATGTCCGCAACATCAGGGCGAAGTTCTCCAACCTCGGATGCACGACTGTCATCGCCACAGTTCATGGCGTCGGTTTCAAGCTTGCCCCAGCCCTCGGGACATGAGCATGACGCGAGCACCACGGATCAAGCGGAAATGGCGACCGACCTTGTCGCTGGTCGTCTATGCGGTCCTTCTCGCGGTCCTTGCCCTGCCGATCATCATTCTCATCTGGTTTCGTACTGTCGAACGAGGGACCGGCTACCTCGCTGCCGCGGAAATCGGCGCCCTTGTCATCGCCCTCGCCTTCACGCTGGTAGTTGCCTATGTGTTGACACGCAGCATTACCGGACCGATCGACGCGCTGATCGGCAGAACTGAGGAAATCGCACAAAAGGGAAAGGCCGCTCTTAGTCCGCTGGAGCGTTACGGCACACGCGAGATCGCGACGCTCTCGCAAAGCTTTCTGGATCTTGCCGGCGAATTGGTCGATCGCACCGACTATGTTCGTTCTTTCGCCGCCCACGTATGCCATGAGCTGAAGTCACCGCTGACCGCGATCCGGGGTGCCGCCGAACTGCTGCTTGACGACGATCCGGAGGCGCCCATGCCCAAAGCGGACCGCCAACGTTTCCTTGAAAATATCCTGGCCGATGCTGAGAGGCTCGACCGGTTGCTCGTGCGGCTGAGAGAGCTTGCGCATGCCGAACTGCCGGCGGCGAAAGGCCGGACGACGATAGCGGAGGTCGCTGCCGAACTGACCCGACGATTTCCAGGACTCGAGGTTACGAGCTCCGGCGACATCGAGACCCCCATTGCTCTGACGCCGGAAGCCTTCGCGATCGCAATCGGAAACATCGCTGAGAATGCCCACCAGCATGGGGCGTCTCGGCTGACGCTTGTTGCCACCACCGAAGAGCGCATGCTGAAGGTCCTCGTCGCCGACGACGGTTCCGGTATCCCCGACGGTAGTCGCGCCCTCATATTTCAGCCGTTCTTCTCGACCCGCCGCGAAAGCGGCGGCACCGGCATGGGTCTGGCGATCACCCGGACAATGCTCGCCTCGCATGGCGGCACAATCGGACTCATGGACGCCGACGAACGCGGCACCCGGTTTGAGATCGCCATACCAGTTGTCGGGTGAAGACTTCACCTCCAGGCCCTGCCGCGCAAGGCCTGGAGAAAATCGGCTTACTGCGCTGTCGCCTCGAGGTCGACCTTGTCGAGAAGCAGCATTGGGTTCTCGGAAGCCGCAATGAGATCAAACGCGCCGATGCCGGTTTCAGCCTTGGATCTGACCGTGAGAGTGAAGGTTCCGGGCTTGGCGATGAAGCGCGAGAGCGCGTCGACCGGACCCTGGAGCTTCGGCTGGTCGGCGGCGAGTTGCTGCAACACCGCCGCGGCCATCATCGTCAACATTCCGCGCGCCTGATCCTCCGTCATGCCGTTCTGGTCGGCGTAGAACTTGATACCCTTGGCCATGCCCCCCTTGTCCTCGATCTCGAGCTTCATTTCCCGCGCGGTGAGACCGAGAAGCGCTACCTGGGCCATGGCCGGGTCGCCGGAGAAGAAGTCTTTGGTAAATCCCCCCATCAAGCCTGAGACGGAGAAGCTGCCCACATCCTTGCCGCTCACCGAAATATCCTTGATCGCCAGGTTCTGACTGGGCTCATCCCACGCCGCCTGAATGTTCGAGGAAACCACCAGCTCATCGAAACCCAATTTGCGAAGCTGCACCGAGGTTTCGTCCTGCGCCTTCGCCGGCACGGGCACGCTCAGATCCTCATAGCTGAAGCGGATATCCGTCGGTATGCCGTTAAAGGGCTTGGTGAGCGCCAGCTCGTAATTCTTCAGCGTGAAGCGGATGCGTTCCGGGACGGCGGCAGCGGGCTTCTCCATGGAGGTTACCGGCTGATTCGTCTGCTGATCCGCCCCGGCCTCCTGTTCGGCATCGGGCATAAGCCCCTCGGCGGCAAGCGCATCCGTCTCGCCCGTTTCGTCCGCGTAGCCTTCTGTACCGGTACTGTCTGCGCCGGTATCCGGATTGGGGAGATTGACATCGATGCCCGCGACGCGGAACGTGCCGAATTCCGGCAGCAGCGTGGTGAAGGGGAAGGTTTCAAGCTGTTGCTCGTCGAGGCCGGCCATCTTCTTCAGCGCTTCCAAGGTGGAATCCCACGAAAAGCCGGTCATGCTCGCTTCGGAGAACTTGACGTAGTCCCCGCCCTCCCCCATCGACACGCCATGAAGGGCCGCGTCGAGCCTCCGTCCGTCGAGTTGAAGCGCCATGCGATCGACGGCGAGCTTGACCTTCTCGCCCTCGGCTTCGCCGGCCTTTGCCGGCGCGTCGATCTTGAGGCCAAGCATCTCCATGTCGCCCTTGCCGATAATGTCGGCAAGCGACAGGAGCCGACCAAAGAAGGCGCGGCGTTCCTCGGGCTCGAGTTCTTCGGGATTCGTGACCGACGTCAACTTCTCCAGTGTTTCGAGAAGCGGCTCGGCCGGCATGCGCATGCTGAATCCGCTGCTGCGCATTTCGTCGTAGGCGAAGCGCGCCTGGCCGTTCGAAAACGCGATCGCCTTGGCGGAAAGAGGACCGTAGAGCGGCCTTGGCTCCTTGTCGTCCGGACCGGCCTTTTCCGTGTAAAGTCGGGCCATGTAGGCCGCGTCGAAGTCCTGTCCCGTCATTTGACCGATCGAACCGGTCATCACCTCCTGCTTCGACCCACCCGCTCCATCGGGGATGGCCATGGCGAACTCGAAGCTGGCGCCGTCGGCGGAATAGCGCGCAACGCTGCCATTGGCGATGTCGGTGAGGTTGACTTGTCTGTAGACGGTCTTCTGCTCGCTGCCGGCAATGGCCTGGGTGATGGCGACCTCCGTCGCGGACACGCGCTTTGCCGCGAAGCGGTCGATGCGCTTCGCGAGCGGGGCAGCACTTTTGCGGCTGATGAGTTCCGTCAGCGTCGCTGGGTCCAGATTGGCGTCCTCGACGCTTGCATGCGGTACTAAGATCCTGGCCGTCGGCAGTTCGATGTCGAGACCGGTCATCTCGAGCGTCCCATTCAGAAAGAGGATTTTGGGTCGCCCGTCGATCGCCGCGATGCGAGCATTGGAGCGACCGCCAAGCGGCAGCGTCACGTCACGCAGGTGAATTCGTCCCAGAAAGTCCACCTCGACGGCGCCCGCCTTGCCACCACGCTCGGCGACCAATTCGTTGACTTTGCTTTTAAGGGCGATCTTGCCGCCGACGACACCCGCTGCGGCGATCGCGATGACTGCAACGGCTGCCCAGAGCGCCCTGCCGCGGCCCTGGCCGGTTTCCTTCCCTGACTGCTCCACGATCTTCATCCTTTCGCGACCCGCATGGCTGAAACTGCTGCGCGTTGACTACAGCGCCGCGCGTCCAATCGGACGCGCTAAGGTCGCTGCAGCACTTTGAAGCGCTGTATGATTTTGTCCTTAAATCGATTCCGATTTAAGGAATCACGAAGTAGACAGGCGGCGATGGCTTCGCAAGTTTTGCGGTAGTGATTTTCACGGTTTTCTTCTATGGGCTGCAGCTTCACCACCAAAGAAATCAGTGTACGCATGCAACCTCTCTGCTATGCAGGACCCCGGATGGTGCGTCCTATGCGCGAAACGTCCACAGCGGACTTTTCACTGAAATCAGAAGAGGCAACATGAGAACCTTCGCCCCAATCCCCTCGGTGATCTTTGGGCTTGTCGCTCTTGGCGCATTGAGCGTCATCTTCGGCTCCTGGTACACGATCGATCAGGGTGAACGCGGCGTGGTTCTGCGCTATGGCGCAATCGTCGGAACCGCGGATCCGGGGCTCGGCCTCAAGCTGCCGCTGATCGACTCCATCGTGCGTATTTCCGTCCAGTCGAAGGCCGCCGTCTACGAGAGCATGGAGGCCTATAGCCGTGACCAGCAGCCCGCCACCGTCAAGCTGTCGGTCAACTACCGCATCCCGATCGATCGGGTCGCGACCGTCTATGAACTCTATGGCTCGGAAGACGGCTTGCTGAGCCGTCTGGTGGAGCGCAAGGTGTTCGAGGAGACCAAGACCGTCTTCGGTCGCTTCAATGCGGTCACCGCCATTCAAGAGCGCGCCAGGCTCAATCAGGAAGTCGCGGCAGCCATTCAGAAAAGTGTGAGCGGCCCGGTCATGATCGACAGCGTGCAGATCGAGAACATCGATTTTTCCGATGCCTATGAAGCCAGTATCGAACAGCGAATGCTCGCCGAGGTCGAGGTCCAGAAGCTGCGCCAGAATGCCGAGCGCGAGAAGGTGCAGGCCGAAATCACCGTCACCCAGGCGAACGCGCTTGCCGACGCACGTCGCGCCGAGGCGCAGGCGCAGGCCGATGCGGTTCGCCTCCAGGCGCAAGCGGATGCCGAGGCCATAAAGCTCAAGGGTGAGGCCGAAGCAACGGCGATCAAGGCGCGCGGCGACGCGCTCAAGGACAATCCCGGCCTCGTTTCCCTGACCCAGGCGGAACGCTGGGACGGAAGGCTACCCAGCACCATGTTGCCGAACGGTGCGCTGCCGATGATCGATTTGAAGGCTCCGCCGATGGCCGATGGTGAATCCGGCTTCACGCAGTGAGCGGGCCGATGCGGGTCGCCTGCAATCCGCCCGGCCTTGCATGATTGCCCGCAATGGGAGGAAAGCGCATGCAGTACCGCATTCTGAAATCCTTCATCGCGCCCCTCCTGGCTGTCGGCCTGATTTATTCCGGCTTGCCTGCGCATGCTAAAACCAATGCCGCGGCTCTCGTTCAAACCCATCTTGGTAATGGCCGTATCGGCGAAGCCGAAGAGCAACTGCTGGCCATGACCGCCGCAACCGGCGGCAATGCCGATGCACACCTCGGCCTCGGGCTGGTGCGATCGGCGCGTGCGTTCGAGAAACTGTCGCAGGCGCTCTATCGCGTCGGCTTCGCTTCCAAGGTCGGGGGGTATCAAGCGCTCTTCGGCTTGCACGCTCCAATTCCCGTCAATCCGGACCCGCAGCCGGTCACCTATGAGGAGTTCCGCGGCATGCTGGCGACCTTCATCGCCGACCTCGAATCGGCTGACCAGGCGCTGCAGGCAGTCGGCGACAAACCCGCAAAACTGAGCGTGGACCTTTCCGTCGCGCGTTTCGATTGGAATGGCGATGGCATGCTTGGTCCCGAGGACCAGTTCGGCATGGCCATCTCCGATATCAATGATGCCGGCAGCCCAAAGCCCTTTCTCGTGAGCTTCGACACGGCAGACGCCAAATGGCTGCGCGGCTATTGCAACATCTTGATGGCGGTGACGAAGGCCTGGCTGTCCCATGATTTTTCGGAAACCTGGGATTTCAGCTTCCGTCTGCTTTTTCCACGGGCCGTGTCGACGATTGCCGCCGCCGAGGGCGGTGACGTGCACGACAACACCCTGTTCGGGGTAGAGAAGCAGCAGGCCGACGATCTCGCCGATCTCGTCACTTTTTTGCATACCATCCGCTGGCCGGTTCAGGACAAGGCGCTTTGGGCCGAAGTGCGCAACCATCTCAAGACCGTCATTGCCCTCAATCGCCAAACCTGGACTTTGATCGGCAAGGAAACCGATGATGACCATGAATGGCTGCCCGGCCCGCGGCAGAAGTCGGGCGTATTGCCGTCCTTCAACGTCACCGAAGAACGGATCGAGGCCTGGCTCGGCTTGCTCTCGCGTTTCGAAGCGGCTCTTGATGGCAGGCTGCTGATCCCGCATTGGCGTTTCTCGAAAGGCATCGACATCGCCAAGCTCTTCGATGAGCCGCAGTCGTTCGATCTCATCCTGTGGGTGACCGGGCCGGCGGCGCTACCCTACCTCTCCGAAGGACCGGTGATGGCCGGCAATGAATGGAACCAGATTTTGGCGATCTTCGAGGGGAATTTCGCCGCCTATGCCTTCTACTTCAACTGAGAGGACAGAGAGGCTCCTGGCCAGCAAATACATATGATGACCTCATGCAAAGGCGCGTCCGGTCTATATGGCGCGCCTCACGTTTCCGCTGTCTCGGCGGGGATAAGCGGGCACCTCCACGGTTGACACCCGTCATCCATCATCATATGACTGGTCAAGACATATTATCAATTTGGGAGAGTTTCCTTTGTCGCCAGATGAGATCAAAGGCCGTATCGCTTCGGGGCTATTGTCGTTTCCGGTCACCCACTTCCACGAAGATTTCAGCCTCAATCTCGAGAGCTATCGCAGCCATGTGGAGTGGCTTTCCGGCTTCGGCGCGGCGGCCCTGTTCGCTGCCGGCGGCACGGGCGAGTTCTTTTCGCTGTCGCCCGAGGAAGTCGGCGAGGTGACCCGCGCCGCAAAGGAAGCCTCGGGGAATGTGCCGATCATTGCCGGCTGCGGCTATGGCACCGCGCTCGCCAGGGAGACGGCCCGCCGGGCCGAAGCGGCCGGCGCCGACGGACTTCTGCTATTACCCCACTATCTGATGGAAGCGCCACAGGAGGGCATCTACCGCCACGTGAAGGCCGTATGCGAATCGACCGGCCTCGGGGTGATCATCTACAACCGGGCGAACTCGGTCGCCAATGCCGATACGGTGGCGCGCCTCGCCGAAGCCTGCCCCAACCTCATCGGATTCAAGGACGGCACCGGCAAGGTCGATCTCGTCCGTCACGTGACGGCAAAGCTCGGCAGCCGGCTCTGCTATATCGGCGGCATGCCCACCCATGAACTCTTTGCCGAGGGCTTCAACGGCGTCGGCGTGACGACCTATTCCTCGGCAGTCTTCAACTTCGTGCCCAAATTGGCGCAGCGCTTCTACAAGGCCATGCGGGCGGGCGATCGCGCGACGATGGAAGAGATCCTGCACTTCTTCTTCTTCCCCTTCGCGGCGTTGCGCGACCGCGAGCAGGGTTATCCGGTTTCGATCATCAAGGCGGGCGTCGAACTGATCGGGCGGACACCGGGGCCGGTGCGTCCGCCGCTGACGGACCTGAAGCCCAAGGAAAAGGAACTCCTCTGGGGCCTGATCGAAAAGGCTGCCGCATAGGGTTCCGTCTGCTTCCCGGAAGCAGAAGAGATGTTCGCCATTTCCAGCACCGTGCGCAGCCGGCATGGTGCTGATGGCATACGGGTGCAAGCGCTATTGGAAGTCGCCGTCGGCGCGCTTTGCCTTGCCGCTTGAATTCAGAACGTCATTGAGGATGTAGGGAAGAATACCGCCCGCCCGAAGGGTGCGCATTTCAACGTTCGTTTCGATGGCCGCGCTCGCCTCGAAGGAGAAGCTGCTGCCGTCCTTCCTGCGGATCGTCACCGCCACCGGAGAGCGCGGGAGGATTGCCTCCGGGCTTGCCGAGATAGCGATAAGGTCCCCCGGCTCCAGGTGCAGCCGCTCGGGACCGAACTGCGCCGGCAAACGCAGTGGCAGAACGCCCATGCCGATCAGGTTGGAGCGGTGAATACGCTCGAAGCTCAAGGCCAGCACGGCACGGGTGCCGAGCAGCGACACGCCCTTTGCCGCCCAGTCGCGCGACGAACCCATGCCGTAGCGTTCGCCGGCGACGACGACGACCGACTGGCCTGCGGCGCGGTAGCGCCGCGCCGCGTCCAAAAGCGGCAGTATATCGCCCGACGGCGCGTGGATGGTCGAGCCCGGCGGGACGTCGCCGAGCATGTTGGTCACTGTCTTGTTGGTGAACAGGCCGCGCACCATCACCTCCCAATTGCCGCGCCGGGACGCAAAGACATTGAGGTCCGTGGGGTTCTCGCCGTGCTCGATGAGATATCGGCCGGCCGCGCCGCTTGCCGGAATGGCGCCGGCCGGCGATATGTGGTCGGTGGTGATGTCGTCTCCAAGAACAAGCAGGGGATGCGCCTCGTAGCAGCCGAGCAGGGTACCGTCGCCGAAACCCGCGAACGCCGGCCTGCGGATATAGGTCGATCGCGGATCCCACGGGAAAAGCGTCGTGGTCGGTGCGTCGAGTGCGCCCCAGACACGGCTTGCCTCCGCCGCGTCATAGGCCGGCTTGAAATCGTCCGCGCTCGATGCAAGCGCCAGCACCTCGTCGATCTCGGCGCTCGTCGGCCACAGCATCGAAAGGGTGATACTCCTGCCGTCGGCGGTGGTTCCGATCGGATCGGTCAGGATATCGAGCTTCACCGTACCGGCGAGCGCGAAGGCGACGACCAGCGGCGGCGAGGCGAGAAAGCCTGCTTCGAGCTGCGGGTGGACGCGGCCCGGGAAGTTCCGGTTGCCCGACAGCACCGCGACCGGCACGATGCCGCGCTCCTCCATGGCAGCGGCAATCGGCGCGGTAAGCGGCCCCGAATTTCCGATGCAGGTCGTACAGCCATAGCCGACGATGCCGAAGCCGACCGCCTCCAAGTCCTCGAGTAGCCCGGCGCGGCGAAGGTAGCGTTCCGCCGTCGGCGAGCCGGGTGCGAGCGACGTTTTCACCCAGTGGGGCGGCTTCAGTCCGAGCGCCCGTGCCTTGCGGGCCATCAGTCCCGCGGCCACGACGAGTCGCGGATCGGAAGTATTGGTGCAGCTGGTGATCGCCGCGATCGCCACCGCGCCGCCCTCCGGCCTGCCCGTCCGTTCGTCTTGGTCGCGCGCTTCGATCATCGGCTTGATCGCCTGGAGGGTGGCCCCGGCAGCGATGCGGTCCTGCGGTCGTGTCGGTCCGGCGAGACTGACTTCGACGCTCGAAAGATCGAGCTCGACGACCAACGTATAGCGCGGGTCCGTCTGCGGATCGAACCACAGCCCGGCGCGCCTGGCATAGGCTTCGACGAACGCGACCTGCGTGAGCGAGCGCCCCGTGGCTTCGAGATACTTGAGCGTCTGCGCATCGATCGGGAAGTAACCGCTGTTTCCACCAAACTCCGGGGTCATATTGGCGACGACGCCACGGTCGCCGGCGGTCAGCGTCGAGACACCGGGGCCGAAGAATTCGACATAGCGGTCCTGCAGGTCGATCTTGCGAAGCTGTTCGGTCAGGGTGAGCGCCAGGTCGGTTGCCAGCACGCCACTCTTCAACGCGCCGGTGAGCTTCACGCCGACGACGTCCGGGACCCGGAGCGTCACAGGCATGCCGAAGAACACGCTCTCCGCCTCGAGACCACCGACGCCCCAGGCAAGCACGCCGATGCCGTTGATCATCGGCGTGTGGCTGTCGGTGCCGATCAGCGTGTCCGGCATTGCCCACAGGACACCGTCGATAAGCTTGCTCGTCGCGACCGTCGCGAGCCTTTCGAGATTGAGCGTGTGCATGATCCCGGTTCCGGGCGGATGCGCCGTGAAGCCGCTCATCGTGTTGGTCGCCCATTTCATGAAACGGTAGCGCTCGGCATTGCGCTCGAACTCGCGCTCCATGTTCTTTTCGAGCGAGCCTGTCTGTCCGAAGAAATCGACGCCGACCGAGTGATCCGTCGAGACGTCCACCGGAACCACCGGATTGAGAAGCGCGGGATCGCCGCCGGCTTCCGCGAGCGCCGAGCGCATGCCGGCAATGTCGACGAGAGCGGGACCGCAAGTGGTGTCGTGCATGAGGACGCGATTGGGCAGAAACGGGATCTCCTGCTCGCTGGTTCCTCTGTCGAGCCAGCCGAGGATCGCCTCTTTCGCCAGCGCGGCATCGTCGCCGGCGGTGCGCAGCGCGTTTTCCAGCAGGACGCGGTGGATGTAGGGAAGACGCGCCAGTGCCTCGCCGGCCTCCGCGGGAAGATCGATAATCGTATGATCCACGCCGTTGACGCCGAGATGTGCCAGCTTTGTCGCGGGCATTGGTGTCCTCCGTCTCAAGATATCAGCGGCTCCGTAAGCCTTCGGCAGCAAATTACATATTGTAGTTATAAAATGCAATTCAGATTGTGAAAGCTGCGGCCTCTTCCCTTGCGACGCGGCCGGCATGTGGATAGCCGGTTTGGAACATACCCGCGAAGAAGTCCGTTCATTGCCCATGAAAGGAGTGAACGATGAATCAGATAATTTACCTGGTTGGATTGGTCGTGGTCGTGCTCGCTATATTGGCGTTCTTTGGCCTGGGCTAATCAGCAAGACCCACGCTATCAATTGGCCCACGCTGGGCGCATCACTGAATGCAGGTACGTCGAGGCCACAATCGGAGGTCCACGGCCGGAGAAGCCTCCGGGGAAAACCAAGCCCTGCAGCGCCGTGCGCCTTTTTGGACGCAGAAAAGGTCGCTGCTGCACTTTCAATCGCTGCAGTGGGACAACTCCGCATCCTTCGTACTAAACCTGCGGCGTCTTGATCCGGCTCGCGCCCAGGATGTGGGTATAGAGAAACGCTGCCGCTTCCGTTCTGCGTCCCGCCTCGACCAGATCGAGGATATGCAGGTGCTCGCTCGTCTGCCGAGGCAGGCGGCTGCGGTCGATCGTGATGTGGTACTCGATCAGGCGGCGTAGCCGGTTGATCCGCTTGATGGCATCGAGGAAGAAGTCGTTCTGCGAGCAGGCCACGAGCATTTCGTGAAAATCGTTGTTGGCCTTGAAGATCTCGGCGCGCGACCAGATTTCGTAACCGCCCTGCCCAAGCGCCGTCTGCACGGCACGCGCCTTCCTGAATTCTTCCTCATTCGGCCGGAACGTCGGCAAAAGCATCGCCTGCTGCTCGATGACCGCACGGAAGACATAGCCCTCTTCGTAGCTCTGGCGCGATGTCAGGGTCTCGCGGAAGGCCCAGCCGTTGCCCGGCAGTCGCTCCATCCAGCCCTCCTCGGCGATCCGATGCAGCGACTTCAACAGACGGCTGCGGGCGACATCATAGAGCCGCATCAGCTCGTTCTCGCTGACGCGTTCCTCGAGCTTGCCGGCGAGGCGGTCCTCGGCGATGCGAAAGTAGAGCGGATCCTCCTCCTCGTGCGGCGGCTCACCGTCGGGTTTCGCCGTCTCGACCTTTGCCGCATCCATCGTCAGGAAATAGCCGCGATTGGGTTCCGCCCGGACGATCCCCATCGTTTCGAGCTTCTTCAATGCGGCGTTGACCGGCGCGCGGGAGACACGAAACGCATCGGCGAGCATTTGGCAAGGCAGGTGCTCGCCGGCGCGCATCTGGTTCGTTTTCACGAAGTCGAGGATATTTGCCGTGATCTGCGGGGATACGCTTTGTCTTGCCATGGTTCGCCGTGCGGTTTCGGCTCGGTAACGAGCGCGCTCAACGTCGATTTATGCATCCGGCATCGCGATTGCAAAAGGCGTTTTTCTCATCCAAAGCCTCAATCCTCGTCCTGCTGGAAGCGCGACAGTCCCTTGAACACGAAGGGTGCGATCAGCGCCATGGTCGCAATCGCGATCATGATCGCCGAGCTCGGATGCTGCAGGAAGATCATCGGGTCGCCGAGGCTCATCTGCAGCGAACGCCTGAGAGCGTTGTCGGCCAAGGGGCCAAGGATCAGTCCGACCACCGCCGGCGCCACCGGGTAATCGTAGCGCCGCATCAGGAAGCCGACCACGCCGAATGCGCTGAGCAGCAGCAGTTCGACGACGGAAGGATTGGCGGCGATCGTTCCCATCGAGGCGAAGACCAGGATGCCGCCATAGAGCCAGGGCAGCGGGATGCGCAAGAGCTTTATCCACAGGCCGACAAGCGGCAGGTTGAGCACGAGCAGCATCACATTGGCAATGAACAGGCTGGCCACAAGCCCCCAGACGAGATCGGCGTGCTGGGTGAAGAGCAGCGGACCCGGCTGGATGTTGTACTGCTGGAAGCCGGCGAGCATGACGGCGGCGGTCGCCGAGGTCGGCAGGCCGAGGGTCAGGAGCGGAACCAGCGTTCCGGCCGCCGAGGCGTTGTTGGCCGCCTCCGGGCCGGCGACGCCCTCGATCGCGCCGGAGCCGAACTCCTGCGGTTTGCGGCTCAGCCTTTTCTCCATCGTGTAGCTGAGGAAGGTCGGAATTTCCGTGCCACCGGCCGGCAATGCGCCGATCGGGAAGCCGACCGCCGTGCCGCGCAGCCAGGCCTTCCAGGAACGCCCCCAGTCTTCCCGGGTCATCCAGATCGAGCCTTTGACGGGTATGGGCTTTTCCGGCTTGTAGAGGTGCCGCGAGGCGACATGCAGCGCTTCGCCGATTGCGAACAGGCCGACCGCGAGCGTCGTCACCTCGACGCCATCGAGCAGTTGCGGCAGGCCGAAGGTCAGGCGCGCCTGCCCGGTCAGCTGGTCGAGCCCCATCAGGCCGAGCCACAGGCCGAAGGCAAGGCTCGTAAGACCGCGCAGCGGCGACGAACCGAAGGTCGCCGAGACAGTGACGAAGGCGATCAGCATCAGGCCGAAATAGTCCCACGGCGCGAATTTGACCGCGACCTTGACGAGCGGCGGCGCCAGGAAGGCCAAGGCAAAGGTGGCGACCAAGGCGGCGACGAACGAACCGATCGCGGCCGTCGCCAGCGCCGGACCGCCGCGCCCGGAGCGAGCCATCTTGTTGCCTTCGAGCGCGGTGACGACGGCAGCACTTTCGCCCGGCGTGTTCAGCAGGATCGCCGTGGTGGAGCCGCCATACATGCCGCCATAATAGATGCCGGCGAACATGATGATCGAGCCGCCCGGATCGAGCTTGAACGTCACCGGCAGCAGAAGCGCGACGGTCAGCGCCGGGCCGATGCCCGGCAGCACGCCGACGGCCGTTCCGATGAATACGCCGATGGCCGCGAAGATGAGGTTGGCCGGCTGGATCGCCAGCGCGAAACCTTCGAGAAGCAGATTGATTGCGTCCATTGCCGCGCCCCTAGAACAGCCGCTCGAATGGACCTTGCGGCAAGGCGAGGCTCAGGAGCTTGTTGAACAGCAGAAAAATGATGAGGCCCATGACGGCGCCGATGGCGAGATCGACGAACAGCGCCTTGCGGCCAAAGGCACGCGCGGTGAACGCGAACAGCAAGGTCGAGCCGAGGATGAAGCCGGCTCCCAGAAAGATCGAGCCGATCAGCCCCGACAGGGCGATCGCAATCCAGCCGATCGCTTTCCAGTCGGAGTCTTCAGCCTCAATGGCCGGCGTTTGGAAGGCGGTAAGCAGATGCCCGACGCCCAGCACGGCCAGGAAGAG
Organism: Sinorhizobium fredii NGR234; assembly: GCF_000018545.1. Lineage (NCBI taxonomy): Bacteria > Pseudomonadati > Pseudomonadota > Alphaproteobacteria > Hyphomicrobiales > Rhizobiaceae > Ensifer > Ensifer fredii. Next base: position 771,800 of record NC_012586.1, on the reverse strand, counting down.
ACAGATGAAATTGGAGGCGGCACTGGCGCCCATGCCGTAGGTGGCGCGGGCGGTCATCTGGCTCGCATCCCAATAGGTCACCGCTGCCACTGTAAACAGCACCATGGCAACGGCCGCCGCCGGCCGGTTTGCCAGCTTCAAGCTTCTCTCGGTCATGAAATCCTCATCGGGCAGTCGGGGGAGGCTATTGCCTCCCCTCTAGCAGTCGTCACTGTGCAAGGCCGATCGACGTCAGGATGGTGCGGACGCGGTCGGTTTCGGAGGCGATGAAGCCCTTGAACTCGTCGGACGGGGCATAATAATCGGTCCAGCCGCGCGCCTTGACGATGTCCTGCCACTGTTGCGACTTGACCGTATTGTCGACGGCGGCTTTGAGCGCCTCGAGGTCCTCGCCTTCGACGCCGGGAGCAGCGAAGATGCCGCGCCAGTTGACGAGCTCGATGTCGAGACCCTGGGCCTTCAGCGGCTTTGCCTCGATGCCTGCAATCGGCTCCGGATAGGAAATCGCAAGTGCCCGCAGATCGCCCGACTTGATCTGCCCTTCCCATTCGCCGTAGCCGGAGACGCCGGCCGTCGCCTGGCCGCCGAGCATGGCGGCGAGCGCCTCGCCGCCGCCGGAATAGGCGACATAGTTGATCTTGCTCGGATCGGCACCGGCAGACTTGGTGATCAGCGCCGCCAGGATATGGTCGGCCCCGCCGGCCGATCCACCCACCCAGATGGTGGTCGCGACATCCTTCTTGATCGTCGCGAGCAGGTCGTCGATCGTCTTGATCGGCGAGTCCTTCGGGACCACGACGACGAGAGGATCGCCCGTCAGACGCGCCAACGGCGTCACCTGGGTGAGGTCGACCGGCGAATTGTTCGAAATGCTCGCACCGACGAGGGTGATGCCGGCGACAAGTAGCTGATCGGCCGCCCCCTTTGCACTGCCGACGAACTGGGCGAGGCCGACCGTGCCACCGGCGCCAGGCACGTTGACGACCTGGACGCTTTTCGCCTGGCCCGTCGCCATCATTGCCTCCTGCAGCGAGCGCGCGGCCGAATCCCAGCCGCCGCCGGCGCCGGCCGGCGCCGTGATGGTCAATTCGAGATCACTGGCGGGCGCGACGCCGGGATAAAGGGCCGTTCCCGCCAATGCAGCCAGGCAGATGGCGGTTTTCAGAAATTGTCGCATGCGATTGCTCCTCCCAAAACGGAAAACGAACGGCGAGCCTCCTTAGCCGTTGCCAAGCAATCTGCATTAAATAATTATAAAATGCAATAGTGAGACGGCATGAAAGCCCCTCTCGAATGCGCCTTACAATGAGACCCCGCCCTCCCCGATTTCTTCAAGCGCCCCCATTTGGACGTCTTCACCGCGTAACGGCCGAAGAGCCGCGACCATCCATGACAGCCCTTTACTGTTCCTTGAGTGGCCAAATCTCAACCACGCCATGTGTGACGGCACATGGCGATTTCGATGCAAGTTCGATTGCTTCGTTGAGGTCCTTCGCTTCCATGATCGAAAAGCCGGCGATAGGCAGGTCCGAAGACAGGTAGGGGCCGGTTTGGGTCAGGACCCCTGCACCGTTCGGATTTCGCACTTGAACGGGTGTCCCGGCAATTCCCATCGTCACACCACGCTGCTTGAGTGACGCATCGTGATGATGGGCTGCCTCCCTGGTGTCCTGCGGCGTCCGATCATATCCAGCTTGGTCGCCGTAGCCGATGGTAATGTACTTTGGCACTTGCAGTTCCTCCATCGCCAACGATAATGGACGGACAGTCGTGCCGGTTCCGGCAAGCCTTGCCGACATCGAAGGATCCCGCTTCTGACGAAGGCAGACCACGACCCTCCTTCCCGTGCAGGGAACTATGACCGCGTCTAGATGACAACCGCACCATGAAGTTGAGGATGATTTCGAAATTATTGCTTTCCGCTGCACGGTCTTCACAAAGCGGTTTCCCTTTAGCGGACCGCTCTGTTCTACTGCTGGGTGGATCCGCGCCTGCCTGTCGGGCTCGGTCAATTTGATCTTTTCGAAATTATCGTTATTTTATGCGATGCACCTGTGACTCTACCGCCCGCAGCACCTTCGAAGAGGATCCCGAGAGACATGAACGGCCGGAAATCATCGGGAGAAACCCGCGCCGGCGACGTGCTGCAGCGCATGCGCCTCGACATCATCTCCTGCGTTCTGAAACCCGGGGCGAAGCTGCGCTTCGAATCGTTGAAGGACATGTATGCGGTCAGTTTTTCGACCTTGCGGGAAGCGCTGTCCCGTCTGGTCGCGGAAGGTCTGGTCGTTGCGGAAGGCCAGCGCGGCTTCATCGTCGCGCCGCTCTCACTGGCTGACCTGGTTGATCTGACCGACGTGCGGGTGCTGGTCGAGCGCGAGGCGCTTCGCCTCGCCATCGATAAGGGCGACGATCGCTGGGAGGCCGAGATCATCGGTACCTATCACCGCATGGACAGGCTGCAGGGCCGTCTCGGCCACGAATATTACCTGTCGGAGGACTGGTCCAAGGTCCATGGCGAATTCCACTATGCGCTCGTTTCGGCTTGCGGTTCGCCCACCCTTTTGGAAATCCGCCAGAAACTCTTCGAGCGCGCCCACCGTTACCGGCGCATGTCCTCGCAGTTTCGGCCGAAATGGCGCGAGAAGGACGTCGAGCATCGCACCATCATGGAAGCTGTTCTGGCGCGCGATCCGAAACGGGCCAGCGATCTGATCGAGCGCCATATCCGCGAAACCACCGAGAACGTGGTTGAGCATGCCGGCCACCTGTTCAGCGGCGGCCTTCCGAGTAGCGGCGCGGACGTGGCCGCCGAATAGTCTCGTTTCTCGGCACAGCGAGACGCGCGCTGTTGCTAAGACGGACCATCTCCGTCCGGCCTCGACCGGGCGACCTCGGCGAGCAATTGTCTCGCCCAGCGATGCAGGCCGGACTGGGCGGTCCGCGCCGTCCAGTACATGTCGATATGGATCGGCACGTCGAGCGGAAATTCCACCACGCTCAGCTTCTCTTTCAAGCCGTGCGCAAGCCGGCCGGGAATGGTCGCGACCAGATCGCTTCCGGCTATGATGCGATCGAGATTGTCATGGCTCGGAAGAACGACGGCCGGCTCGAAGGGGACGCCCTTTGCCTCCAGCGCCGCGATATAGAGGCCCTGCCATTCGCCATTGTGATTCACCTGGATGTGCTGCGCTGATCGGTAGGCCTGGAGGCTGAGCGGCGCCTGTACCAGCACGTTGCCGGGATCCATCACGCAGACATAGCGGTCGGTAAAGAGATGCGTGCGGAAATAGGCCTCGCCGAATATCTCGATCGGGCCGAGCACGATGTCGCATTCGTTCTGCTTCAACTGCCGCTTGCCGTGCACGGCGGACTCGAGCACGACGAGCCGAACATTCGGCGCCGCCCGCCTGAGGCGGGCGCAGAATTCCGGCAGGACGATCTGCCGTTCGTGGAAATTGCAGGCGACCGTGACCGACCCCGTCGCCGAGCTCGGATCGAAAGCCTGTTCGGCCGTGAAGGCGGCAAGTTGATCGAGCATGCGGCGGGCTGCCTCGGTCAGTTCCGAGCACTTTTGCGTCGGCAGCATGCGGTTGCCCTGCCTGAGGAACAAAGGGTCGCGGAATACCGCCCTCAGCCGCTCCACCGTGTAGCTCACCGTCGACTGATTGACGTCGAGGCGGTTCGCAGCCGCAGAAAACGAGCCGAGATCGCAAACCAGCACGAGCACCTTGAGGCTGCCGAGATCGATCCCGTCGAGCTGCTGCTTCTGGCCCATTCGTCCCTCCCCCGTATCGTCTGACCCAGAATACGTCCCAGCCAGAGGCTATGCAATTATTGCATATCATCAATAGAACTCATCGAATTGAATGATGATCTCGGTTTGCGGTAACGTCCTGGCATTCAGTGCAACGGATTGTCAGGGAGGGACAAGATGGCGCACGCCGTTCCCGTGGTGTCGGACATCGCTGTTTCGGATCTGCTTGCGGATCCCTATCCCATCTACAAGCGCCTGCGCGAGATGGCTCCGGCCGTCTATGTGGATTCCGCCCGGCTCGCTTTGGTGACGCGCTTCGACGACATCATGGCGATCGAGCGCGACTCCGAGACCTTCGCCTCGAGCAATCCCGGTTCGCTCGTCAACAAGGTCATGGGTCACACCATGATGCGCAAGGACGGCGAAGCGCATGCCATGGAACGCCGTGCCGTCGAGATCAGCTTCCGGCCGGGCACGATCAAGAACCACTGGGCGGCGCAATTCGAGGCGACCAGCGATCGGCTTATCGCGGATATCGAAAGCCAGGGCGCGGCGGACCTGTTCGATACCCTGGCGGCGCCGATGGCATCGCTTGCCCTCATCGAGCTTCTCGGATTGAAGGATGTTTCCTGGCAGACGCTGGCGTGCTGGTCTCAGGCGCTGATGGATGGCGCCGGCAACTATTCCGGCGATCCGGAGATTTCCGCCCGGGCGACCGAAGCCGCCGCGGGCGTCGATGCGGCGATCGACGCGGTCATCGCCTGGCATCGCGAGAACCCCAACCCGGCAGTGCTGTCCTCGATGGTCAATGCCGAAAACCCGATGAACATCGAGCAGATCCGGGCGAACATCAAGGTAATCATCGGCGGCGGTCTCAACGAGCCGCGCGACTCCATTCTCTCCCTGACGCTCGGGCTTCTGTCCAATCCGGCGCAACGGGCCGAGGTCATGGCCAATCCCGATCTCGGGCCGCTGGCTTTCGAGGAAGCGATACGTTGGATCTCGCCGATCGGCATGTATCCGCGCCGCGTGACGCGCGATGTCGAGCTCTCAGGCGTAGAACTGCGCGCCGGCGACCAGATCGGCCTTTGTGTCGGCGCGGCCAATCGCGACGACCGCCGTTTCGACAACCCTGATAGCTTCGACCTCTTCCGCCCCAAGCAGCCGCATCTCGCCTTCGGCGCCGGGCCGCATTTCTGCGCCGGCGCCTGGGTTGCTCGCCAGATGGTAGGCCGGATCGTCGTGCCGATGCTGTTCTCGCGCCTGAAGAACCTGCGGCTCAGACCCGACGCGCCGGCACGGATCCACGGATGGGTGTTCCGCGGGCCTGTTTCCCTGCCCGTCGCCTGGGACATATGACGCCCGCCCCCATGTTCAACCTACCCGCCTGACCAGGAGGAACGTTCAATGCCGACCATCACCTTCATTACCGCCGAGGGCAAGCAACACGCGGTGACCGCCGAGATCGGCAGATCGGTCATGGAGATCGCGCTGGAGAAAAGCATCCCGGGCGTCGTCGCCGAGTGCAACGGATCGGCCGCTTGCGCCACCTGTCACTGCTATTTCGACCCGGCCTTTACCGAGGCTATCGGCCCGGTCGGCGAGCACGAGAGCGACATGCTCGATTTCACCGCGGCGCCGCGCCGTCCGGAGAGCCGGCTCAGCTGTCAGGTCCGCGTCGTCGACACGCTCGACGGGATGACCGTGCGCATTCCTGCCATGCAGTAGGACCTGCTGGCGGAAGCAAGGGAGGGCAATATGCGCCACGTGGCGATCATCGGGGCGGGCCAGGCCGGCAGCAGTCTTGCGGCAAAGCTCAGGGAACTCGACTTTGACGGCCGCGTCACGCTGATCGGCGACGAGCCCCATCCGCCCTATCAGCGCCCGCCCCTTTCCAAGGCCTATCTCACCGGCAAGCTCGCCGCCGACAGGCTCGCGCTTCGCGGCCCGTCCTTCTACGCCGAACGTGGCATCGATCTCAGACTTGCAACGACGGTCACGCGGATCGTGCCGGCCGAAAATCGCATCGAATTCGGTTCGGAGAGCCTCGCCTATGACGATCTGGTGCTTGCGACGGGCGCAACACCGATCTCTCTGCCGGTCGAGGTCGGCGGAGCGCTCGCCAATATCTTCACGCTGCGCACGATCGGCGACGTCGAAGAGATCGCCCCACATGTCGGCCCCGGAAAGCGCGCCTTGATCGTCGGCGGCGGTTACATCGGGCTGGAGGTTGCCGCGGCACTCAACCAGACGGGTGTCGACGTCACGCTGGTCGAGCTTCAGGAGCGCATCCTCGGCCGCGTCGCCGCCGCCGAGACCTCCGCCTATTTCCGATCGCTCCATGCCGAGCGCGGCGTCAGGCTCCTCGAAGGCGTCGGACTTGTCTCTCTGGAGGGCGAAGATCGCGTCCTGAGGGCGCGGCTTTCGGATGGTTCCTGCGTCGACGTGGATTTCGTCATCGTCGGCATCGGCGTCCGCCCGAGCGTGACACTTGCCGAAGCTGCCGGACTGGCGGTGGAGAACGGCATCTGCGTCGATCTTCAGGGACGGACGTCCGGAACCGGGATCTGGGCGGCGGGCGACTGCGCTTCCCTCCTATGGAGTGGCCGCCGGCTGCGCATCGAAAGCGTGCCGCATGCGATCGATCAGGCGGAGACGGTCGCCGCCAACATCCTCGGGGCGAACCGCGATTATCGCCCGAGGCCATGGTTCTGGTCGGATCAGTTCGACGTCAAGCTGCAGATCGCCGGCCTCAACAGCGGCTACGACCGGACCGTCGAAAGAAAGGGCGCCAGGCCGGGCTCGTGCTCCTATTGGTACTTTGCCGGCGAGAAACTGCTCGCCGTCGACGCGATCAACGATGCGCGCGCCTACATGACGGCCAAGAGACTGATTGACGCGGGACGATCGCCCTCGCCGCGCGATGTTGCGGACGGTGCGCTCGCCTGAAGCGCGCCGAGCATTGGGCCGGGCGCCATGCCTTTAACGCGGCCGCGGCAGAAGATCAGCGAGGCTGACCGGCCGCAGCCCTCTGGCATCGACACCAACGTCGAACTGCCGCGGCATCGGCTTCAATCGACCGTGCGAGTGGCCATGCAGATCGATCGACCGCTTTCCCATCTGGTTCCAGGTTCGAAACGGATAGTGGCAGAGGACGAGCAAATGCCCCTCGACGGTGAGTTCCGCATAGTGCTGCACGCTCCGCCAGCCGCTCGCTTCGATCGTTCCGACCGGATCGTTGTTGCCGACAACCAGATGCTTCCTGCCGTTCAGCCGGGAAAGCAGGTCGTCTGCAAGGCCCTTCTTCTTCGATGCGAAATCGCCGAGGTGCCAGATCTCGTCGTCCGGCGAGACCGTCTCGTTCCAGTTGGCGATCAGGGCCGCGTCATGCTCGGCCAGAGTTGAGAAGGGTCGACGATCGATGTTGAGGACCCGCGCCTCGCCAAAATGGGTGTCACTCGTAAAGTAGATCATCTTGGCGGCTTTCCGCTTGAATCATTGCTGAGATCGAGGGTACACCCTGCCCTGCCGGGCATCCCCCCCAAGGAGTCCCCAAGGAGGGAGATCGGCTGGGAGGCGCCGCTCTGCCCCACGCCAGCCTGCGAATGCCGAAATCAAGGCCCCTGCACACGCCATGAGTTTGGGTATTTGATGAGCGGGACATTGCCCCTTGCCGATCTCCACCCTTGTAGGGGAAATGCCCGGCAGGGCAGAGGGGGGCACACCTATTCACCGTTCCAATTCGATCGGATGCGACGCTAATCGGAGGCCACGGGGACGAACATTCCGAGCTTGACATCTTTCAACACGACATTCGTGTGGATGCGCTTGATCTGCGGATTTTGCGACATGATCTGCGCGGTGATCTCGTCGTACTGGGTGACATCCTGGGCGGTGATGATGGCCACGAGATCCACCGAGCCGGTCACGTAATAGACCTGCTGGATGTGATCCTGCTTGTCGACCCAGCTGCGGAATCTCGCCAGAGCATCGTAGTTTTCACGCTCGATCTCCATGCCGGCGATGAAGGTCATCGGATTTCCGGCGACCTTGCGGTCGACGAGGGCTATCTCGGCGGAAATGATCCCGTCCTCGCGCATCCGCTTGAGGCGGCGCTGAACGGCGGACGCCGAAAGGCCGATGATATCGCCGATCGCCTCCGCCTTGAGCTGACAGTCGCGCTGCACGATCTCGAGGATCTTCCGGTCGAATTGGTCCAGTGGCTCCGTCATTGTTTCCTCGCCTCGGTGATTTGCCGCAGCTTATACAGCATCAGCGCTTGACACAGCCCAATTTCACCAAGTTCACGCATTTCCTCCGCATTGCGAACGCTCGGCCCGCGGTCCCGCAATCTGGTTCCTTAACTGGGTAGGCCCTGGCATTTTTAAGCGTTTGCGCTTGAGCGCATCCCGGTGCGGCACGAAACGCGTCTTGCAGCGGCTTGTACCATCCAGCCTCTCAAGAGCACAGCTATTGAGAAACTGACGCCCGGCGAACAACCTCCGATCGACCGGGCTCAGTTCGGCTTCCTCGCAGATCGCTTTCGGATGTTCGGCGATGGTCGTGACCTGCTGCTCGATCAGTGATCAGTGCGGCGGCTTCCGCTTCTTTCAGGTGATAGTCCGGCGCGGCCGCGAGGCAGATGGCCAGCGCGCTGGCGCGGCTTTCGCCCTTGATGAGCATGAGGTTTGGGAGCGCGCGAAGGCCGGGCTTATGGAAATCACGAGGGCCATTGGCACCGGGCTACGAAGGAAAACGACGAGGAGGAGGAGTAGGGCGAACTTCCAAAGAACAACCGTGGCGTTGAAGTGCCGCTTGCCGCACCGCCAGAGACGACCCTGATAGTTATCGCCCGTCAATGCCGATGGGTATTTCCGGTGCTGCCCGATGCAGGGGTCGAAGTCAGGTTTTATGTCCGAACAGCCGCCGTTCATCGTGTCGGGAAGCCCGTAGCAGGCCAAACTAAGCGCGCAGCTTGAACTCCGCGGCAAACTCGGCGCCGTCGGGGTGGAGCGTCAACTCCGCCGCGCCATCCAGGGAATGGCTGAACACTCCCTCCAGAACACGCGAGCCGTAACCCTCGCGAGCGGGGGCGGTATCAATGTCGACGCAACTCTCTCGCCAGCGGAAAGAGACATGCGTTACGTCGCCCTCACCTGCGCGGGCTGTCCAGGTGACGTTCACCCGCCCTTCGGGCGAGGCCCAGGCACCATGCTTTACGGCGTTGGTGGTCAGTTCATGGATTGCCATGGCAAATGCTTGCGTGGCCTCGCGCGACATGGCGACGTCCGGGCCCGCAAGGTGGAAGTTTTCTCCCTCATGGCCGCCCTGGGCCCCCAACTCCAAGCGCAGAACCTCAGCCATGAGGACATCGTGCTCAGGTGCGCGCATCAGCAGATCCTGAGTCCTCGAGAGGGAGCCCAGGCGAATTGCAAACCTGTCGCGAAACTCATCAAGAGATTGACTTTCGTCCAAACTGCGATTCGCCAGCGCGTTCACGCTCGATAGGGCGTTCTTCACCCGGTGATGAAGCTCGCCCATCAACGTCTGTTGCTGCGCCTCCATTCGGCGCTGTTCGGTGACGTCCCGTATCGCCAGCAGGATCAGGTCGAGATGATCGAGACGACGGCCATTGAGGAGCATGATGCGCCGTCCGATCGTTTCGAAGTCGTGCTCTACCTCGACATCATCAAAGGCATTGTTGTCGGGAAGAACGTCCTCCAGGAGCTCCCTCAGTTTCGGAATGTCCCATTGCCGGTTCCCAAGCTCGTACACCAGCCGGCCTTCGGTGTGGGCCGGGGAAACCTGAAACAGGTCATAGAAGGTCTGGTTCGCCCTGACGACCTTCAGATCCCAGCCAAGCACCAGAAGCCCTTCGCGAACGCTATCGATCAGCTTTTCCAGAAACTCCCGATGTCCCTCGAGTTCGAACCGGGCCTGCTCGGCTTCCGTTCGATCAGAGACTGTGAGCAGGATCAGTTCCGGACGCCCGTCATCGTCGGTTAGTCTTCGGGCGTTCAGGATCATGACTCGCCTTCCGATATTGGGAAACTTGTGCTCGATCCGGTAGCCTTTCACCATCGTGCGCTCGGGCAGAACCTGTTCCAGAAGCCGGCGCAGCTCGGGAATGTCCCATTGGCTATTGCCCAGCCGGTATATCGGCTGGCCGCGGGTCTCCTCGGCTGTAACACCGAAAGTTTGGCAATATGCGGAGTTGACGTCCGCGACGGTGAGATTGGACGTGAGGATCAGCAGCGGCTGATCGAGCGTTTCGACGATCGCTTCAGCAAGTCCGGCCAAAGCGAAGCGCTGCCTTGCGTCACCCGCATTCCCCACGCTGTCGTTCCCGCCGATCATGCTTCATAATGTGGCACCTATTGCGCGAGAGTCTAGCCAATTGTAGGAAGGGCAAGCGTCTGCGGAACCCATCGCGGAGGACCGTTATGCGTTGCTATCGCCGCTGACCAGAACTGTCGGGCGCTGCATTCGGCGGCGAAGCTACCGACCGGGAGCAGCGTATCCGAACATCGCAAAGCGCGTCCAGTACTGATGGTATTTGCCGCTATAGGTACCAGCTTCGAAGGGAGTCTATTTTGCAGCAGTCGGCATGAACGACCATTGAATCGACACGGCAGCCAGGACCCAAAGCGCCACTATGAAAATGGCGCCACCGCGACTAAGGGGCTTTTCCGCGTCGGCAGCAGCAGTCTCCCGATGCTCCGCCTGCCGGTAACCGAACCGCCAGCAAATTGCCAGAGGCAGGAGGATCGCATCGTCGAGGTATCCAGGGCGGAATAATATCGGGGATCAGATCGATGAGCGAGAGCGCATAGGCAGCTATGGCGAAGGCGAATGCCTTTGCGTACCACGGCGTACGAAGATCGCGGCCGCGAGCCAGAGAGCGTGCACGTCCCGTGTGATTGCCCTCGCCCGGTCTTCGAGCCGCATCATCGATCAGAGTGCGCGAAGATTATCCGCGGACGTCTTGCCCGATCGGCGATCCTGGGTAGCTTCGAAACTTACCTTTTGACCTTCCTTGAGAGTCGAGAGCCCGGCACGCTCTACCGCCGAAATATGGACGAAAACATCCGGCGAGCCGTCGTCAGGTGCTATGAAGCCGAAGCCTTTGGTGCTGTTGAACCACTTTACCGTTCCCGAAGCCACGAGTGTGCCCCTTTCGTCGTTAGAGAAAATATTCCTTTCGGCGATTGCAAAATGAACCTTGCCAGGCGCAACCGCGGAAATCTACCATCGATGGAACGTTAGATGAGGATCGCCTCCTCGTCCCGTCCAACTGGCAGCAGCATCATAGCATCTGTAGGGAATGGTCTCTGCAGTTGCTTTGCTTCCTTCCACTCCGCAGTGAGCCAGAGCTCGATTTCTGCAGGCGCCGTCAGGGGTGACCGGCAGGGCCTTCGGATGAATCGGCTTCACAATCTCGTTGGCATCGCAGGTCAGAAAGTCGAATGGCTCGTGTTCGCCGGCGCGCGGGTTTTTCATAGAACCGCGCTCTCCGTTCCAGGGAGTCCAGATCCCCGCGAAGAAGGCAGCCGGCTCGCTCGGGTCGAGTGAGAACCACCGCGCCGTCTTCTTCGGCTTTGTGTCCTCGTACTCGCAAAATGCCGTCCACGGCACGATGCAGCGATATTGCGGTGCCAGCCTGTGTGTTTCGGCACGCAAATTTGACCCCTTGGCGGGGTCTTGGCGGAGTAATCGGCGTCCAATTTTGACCCCCTCAGATTCATCTGACCATCCGGCTTTTTGCGGCGGATGGAGCGGGAGTAGTTGAGGTCGCGTCCCCCTAAGCCGCGATATTGCATTCCCCTTTCGATTCATCGCTTGCAGCCCTCGATTCTCGGGCGATTGCTCGTGATTCCTACCCCAACACTCGCGATTCAGCTGCGAACGGCGTTGCAGAGGGGCGGGAATGACAAAGCCGAAGAGCGTACATCTGCGGGAACAGCGCCAGCGGCAACGGGCCTATCGCGACCAGCAAAAGAAGGCGCGACGACATCGCCGGGGTGGCACTCCGCTTGCTGATCGTCGGCACGGCGTGTAAGGCAATCCTCGTCGGATGAACCTTATTGAAGAGGCGGTCCTCGAGGGGTTGAATGCCCAGGGCTGCGATCCATGGGAATCGGACAGGGTCCTCGGCGATCTGATCGACAAATATGTCGATGGCTGGGGATTTCGTCGCAAGCCGCGGGAAGAGTCATCTGCTTGACCGGCCCAGCGCGCGCCTCAACCCAGGGGCCTCAGGGCCGGACTCCAAACGGCGTTTGTTGCTATATGCTGTTATCCCCCATTACTTCGCATAACGACGTTTGCAGGTGAATCGCCGATTTGTCGAATGACCGCCGACCTGCCATTGCAAAAGGCGAACGTTTGCTGCGGGGTGCCGTCATGGCACTGCCACCGGGTCAAAGGTGACGCCGGCGATCGCCGAGCGGGTTATCAAGCCAAGCTCTATTATTCGTCAAGCGACCGGTTTCGACGTAGCCCCCATAACTTCCGAGTGCGGGCTCCAGCGCCGTGGCTGTGCTCCAAGTCGCCTCCAAGCAAGCACGTCTCGAGTAATTCTCATAACCGCCTCAGAATGGCTTCTGATGCCTTCTCCGCGATCATGATCACCGGCGAGTTCGTGTTGCCGGACACAATCGTCGGCATGATGGAGGCGTCGACGACGCGCAATCGTTCGATGCCGTGCACACGCAGCTCCGCGTCCACCACGGCCATAGGGTCACTTCCCATCTTGCAGGTACCGACGGGGTGAAAGATGGTCGTCGCAATGTCGCCGGCGCGGCGGATAAGATCCTCATCGCTATCGTGCTCTCGGCCGGGCAGCATTTCCTGCGGCCGGAATTGCGCGAGCGCCTTCGTTTCCATGAGGCTGCGGGCGTGGCGGATGGACTTCGCCGCAAGCAATCGGTCGCCGGCGGTGGAGAGATAGTTCGGGCGGATTTCAGGTGGCGGTGCCGCATCACGCACGGTGACGTGTACGGTGCCGCGGCTTTCCGGCCGGAGATTGCAGACGGATACGGTGACGGCGGGATAGCGATGCAAGGGCTCTCCGAGCCGGTCCGTGCTGAGCGGCTGAACGTGATATTCGAGATCGGCCGTCGCGACGGCCGGATCGCTCTTGGCGAAGATCCCGAGCTGGCTCGGTGCCATGGAAAGCGGGCCGGATCGGCTGATGGCGTACTGCAGCCCCATGCCGGCGCGGCTGAAGAGGCTGTGATAGAGCTGGTTCAGTGTGCGCGCGCCCTCGACCCTGAAGACGGTGCGGATCTGCAGGTGGTCCTGAAGGTTCTCACCGACACCCTGAAGTTCGTGATGGACGGGAATGCCGACGGCGGAGAGCAGGTCCGGCCGACCGATGCCCGACAGCTCCAGGATTTTCGGCGAGTTGATGGCACCCGCAGACAGCACCACTTCACGCGAAGCATGAGCGAAGCAGAGGCGGCCGCCAATGCGGAAACGCACGCCGGTGACCATCATGCCGTCGAAAATCAGCCTTTCGGTCTCGGCCCCGGTCAGGACGCGCAGATTCTTGCGCTTCATTGCCGGCCGCAGGAACGCTTTTGTTGTGTTCCAGCGCACGCCGCCGCGCTGGTTGACCTCGAAATAGCCGGAACCCTCGTTATCACCATCGTTGAAGTCATCAGTCTTCGGAATCCCGAGCTCTTCCGCCGCATCGCGGAAGGCGTCTAGGATCGGCCACGAGAGGCGCTGGCGCTCGACGCGCCACTCGCCTCCTGCCCCATGCACGGCGGACTTGCCGCGGTAATTGTTCTCCGACTTCAGGAAATAGGGCAGCACGTCGTCCCAGCCCCAACCGCCATTGCCCGCCTGTCGCCAGCCGTCATAGTCGGCAGCCTGGCCGCGCATGTAGATCATGCCGTTGATCGACGAGCAGCCGCCGAGCACCTTGCCGCGCGGATAATTCAATCTCCGGCCGTTGAGGCCGGCCTCAGGTGCCGTCTTCATCAGCCAGTCGGTGCGCGGATTGCCCATGCAGTAGAGATAGCCGATCGGCACATGCACCCAATGGTAGCGGTCAGAGCCGCCTGCTTCGAGCAGGAGAACCCGGTTCTTCGGATCGGCCGAGAGCCGGTTTGCCAACACACAGCCGGCGGAACCGGCACCGACGATGATGAAATCGTAACTGCCCTCGTCGACCGGCGTTTCGTTTACATGCATGGTCACGCCGCCACCCCCGTTGCCGTCTTTTTCTGTGCAGAAAGCCGCCGCCAAAGCGGCGCCATGGCTTCAGTGATGTCTTTGCAGAGCGCGTAACGGCGGTCGTAGTGCGCGACGAGCGCGCCGTTCGGTTCATAGTGCCGGTCGACCCGCACCATGGCAGCCGCGCCTTCCGCGAAATCGGCAAAGAGGCCGACGCCCGTTCCCGCGGCGATCGCGGCACCCAGCGCCCCCGTTTCCCGCGAGGCCGAGACGGACACCGGTACGCCGAGCACATCGGCAAAGACCTGCGGCCAGAATCGGCTGCGCGAACCTCCACCGGACAGCACCGCCTCGTCGAATCTGGCCCCCGCGTTGCGGATCGTCTCGATATGCTGGCGGTGGCCGAAGGCGACGCCTTCGAGCAGGGCACGGATTAGATGCCCCTTTCCGTGCCAGCCGGCAATTCCGTAGAAACCGGCCCTCGCGTAGCCGTCCTGCTGGGCGCCGTAGAGATAAGGGTGGTAGAGCGGATCGTCCGCGGCGGGTTCGACGCCAGCCGCCAGCGCGCAGCAGGCGTCGAAGGGCGACACACTCTCCGCATGCTCGCCCTCAAAGAACTCCCGCACCAGCCATTCGAGATTGACAGCAGAGGTGGCGCTGTTTTCCATCGCCATGAAGCGGGTGCGGTCGAAGGTCGAGGACATGAATACGGGGCCGTCGAGGTCGGGACGGTCGATGATGACCTGGTTGATGCTCCATGTGCCCGCAATGATCGAGGCGCTGCCGGTGCGCGAGACGCCGGAACCGAGCGCCGAGGCGACGACATCGAAGAGCCCCCCGATCACCGGTGTGCCGGTGGCAAGCCCGGTTTCCTGCGCCACCCTTTCCGTGACCGTGCCGGCGATGTCGGCGCTTTCGATGAGCGGCGGCAGCAGGTCCATGCAATCGGCGAGCCCGTAGGCGTCCATCAGGGTCTCATCGTAGCGGCGGCTAGCGAGGTCGAGGAGGCCGGCGCCGGACATGTCCGAGACCTCGCTGACGCGGCTTCCCGTCAGGCGGTTGACGACGAAATCCTTTGAAAAGAACACCGTGCCGATGCGCTTGAAGAGGTCGGGCCGATTGCGCTTCAGCCAGGCGAGCAGCGTCGGCGTCTGCGAGGACCATGGGCGCTGGCGGGCGATCGGATACGTTCGGTCACCGACGCCGTCCCTTGACCATTCCCCGACGAGGGCGGTCGCCCGCGTGTCTAGCGACTGGATGCCGAGAAGCGGCTCGCCCTGCCGGTCGAGCGCATAGAGCCCGTTGCCGTGACCGGCGCAACCAATCGCAGCGATGTCGGTCGGGGCAATCCGCGCTTTGTCAAGGCAGGCACGAATGACGCGCTTGGCATTCGCCCAGAGTTCGCCGACATCACGCTCGACATGGCCGGGGAAGGGCATTCGGCTATGGCCCTCCTCCCCGGCATGCGCCACTTCCCTGCCTGTGTGGTCGAAGATCACCGCCTTGATAACGGTGTTGCCGGCGTCGAGGCCCAGCAGATACTGTTGCATTCTGAACCCCTCCCAAGGTTCGTGTCGCGCCTCACCCTTGCTGATAGAGTGCGAAGGCGTGCTCGCCGCGCGCATCCTCGTGCACGATCGCCATCAGGCCGCGCACAACGGCGCTCGGGTTGTCGTGCTGGTAGATGTTGCGCCCGTAGACCATGCCCATAGCGCCCTGCCGCATCAAGGCGGCCGATTTGTCGAAGACGGCCCGCAAGTCTTCCTTGCCGCCACCGCGCACCAGAACAGGGCAGCGCGCCGCCTCCACGACGCGATGAAAATCCTCCACATTCGTCGTCGGGTCCGCCTTGACGATGTCGGCCCCCATCTCGCGGGCAAGCCGCGTCAACGTGACGATCTTTCCCGCATCGCCGTCGACCATGTAGCCACCGCGCTCCGTCACAGGCTGCATGACGAGCGGTTCGATCATCAGCGGCATGCCGTATTTTTCGCAGTCTGCCCGCACGCGCGAAATGTTCTGAACGCATTGGCGGAAGAGATCGGGTTCGTCCGGCAGCATGAAGAGGTTGACCACCACGCAGGCGGCATCCATCTGCAATGCGCCGACCAGCGGCTCTGCCTCGTTCTGCAATACCGCCCACATGTCGCGATGGCGGATGCGGTTATAGGGATTGCCCATGTCGATGCGCATGACGAGCGCCGGCTTGTCCTTACCGGGAATGTCTTGCAACAGGTCGGCCTGGCCGTAGTTCATCTGGATCGCGTCAGGTCTGGCATCGACCAGCGCCTTTACGACGGCTGGCATATTCTCCAGCCCATCGAGGAAAGACGGCTCGTTGCACACACCGTGATCGATCGCCACGTCCAGGCAACGGCCTCTCCCCAACAGCCGGTTCATCCGGACCTTGCGGTTGTCTCGCATAATTCACTCCTTTGTTCGTTCCTGGCGGAAAGGGTTGCCTCCGCGACGCCGTGGCGGTCGCGCATGAGGGTGAGAAAGCGACTGCGCTCCTCGGCCTTGCGCAGCTCCGGCCAATCCTTTTCGGCTGCAAGCAGGTCGAGCGCGGCTTCGGTCATAGCGAGGGAAAGCTCGCCGGTGATGGCAAGTGTGGTGCGCCGGATGAGCAGGTCGTCCAGATGCTCGACCGCCTCCTTGCCGATGAGATAGAGAAGCTCCCGAGCACTATAGTTGGCGTGAGGCAAGGGATGGTCCGGCCCCGCCATAATGAAGCGGGCGACGTCCTTCGCGTCCGTGCCATAGCGCTTGAAAAGCGCTGCGGCGCGATCCACGGAAAGGCCTGTCGATTTCGACAAGTTCCGGATCCAGCCGCTCCGGTCTTTCGGAAATGCGCGTCCACCGCCGAAAGCGCGATCCGCCGTGTCGAGGCGGCGGCCCCGGCCAAGCGCTTCCAGCGCGATCTCGGCGGCGAGTTCACCGAAGGAGCGGAAAGTCGTCCACTTGCCGCCGATCATACAGAGCACCGGCGGCACGCCGTCGCGGCCCTCGAGCAGGGTGCAGAAATGGTCACGCGGAATGCGGCCGGTGAAGCTGTCCTTGCTGGCCGGCAGCGGTCGTACGCCGGCGAACTGAAAGACGATCTCTTCCGGGCGGATGCGCACCCCCGGCAGCACGAAGGCGAGCGATTGCAGGATATAGTCCCGCTCTTCGGCCTCGCACCGCACCGCATCGGGATCTTCGACGCGGATATCCGTCGAGCCAACCAGTACCTTTCCGAGATAGGGAAACAGGATGCAGATGCGGCCGTCCTCGTTCTCGTAGTAGATCATGTGCCCGTCCAGCAGGTCGTGAAGTGCCGGATTGTCGACGATCAGATGCGAGCCCTTCGTGCCACCCATCAGCGGAGCGGGTCGGTCATCTGCAGGAAACAGCGTGCCGTTTGCCATATCAATCCAGCCGCCGGTGGCATTGATGACCAGCCGCGACCGTATCGGGAATTTTTCTCCAGAAAGCTTGTCATGAAGCAGGATTTCCCCGGCATCGGCCCGTTCGATCGTCGCGTAGTTCAAGGCACCGGCATTCGCCCCGGCAGACAGAGCGTCGCGCAACAGCTCGATGCCGATCCGTTCGGGATGGCTGACCCAAGCATCATGATAGGTCGCGGAGCCGCAGATCGCCGGATTGAGCGCCGGCCATTTTTTCTGCGTCGACTTGCGGCCGCGGAACTGGTGGCGCGGCAGCAGCGCCCGCTTGCGCGCCAGGAAATCGTAGATGCCAAGACCGGCCTTGATGGCGACGGCACCCCGACGGCTGGGACGGCGAGTGAGGCCGAGAAAACGGACGACGCCATTGGCGAGACCGGAGAAGGTAGCGAAGATTGGCACGGTGGTCGGCAGCGGCGCGACATAGTGCGGGGCGTTGTGCAGTAACCGATCGCGCTCGACGAGCGACTCCTGCACCAGACTAAACTCACCATTCTCGAGATAGCGCAGACCGCCATGGACCATGCGCGAGAGGGCAGCGCTCGCGCCGGAGCAATAGTCGCGCTTTTCGACCAGCAGCACGCTCACGCCCTGCAGCGCAAGCTCGCGAAAGACGCTGATCCCGTTGATGCCGCCGCCGAGGACGCACACGTCTACCGTCGGGCTGTGGCGGAGCCCGTCCAATATCTCTTTCCGGTTCATCATGACGATCCGTTATCCGTCCATGTGGGCCAGCTTCGCCGAAACGGCCGTTTCGATAGCTGCCAGGTCTTCATCGGCAAGCCGCAGCGTTCCGGCCCGCGCATTGTCGAGCGCCTGCGACGGATTTCGCGCGCCGCACAGCGCGAAGGTCACGCCTGGCTGACCGAGCGTCCACGCGATTACCGTCTGCGCGATACTGGCACCATGCCGCTCGGCGACGGGCCGAATCGCCTCGGCGAATTCCTTCGCCTTCTGCCGGTTGGCGACGGAAAATCTCGGATTGTCCTTGCGCTGGTCGTCGCCCGAAAAGACCCGGTCCGACCTGATCGTGCCGGAGAGCAGGCCGAGCGCCAGCGAAGAGTAGCTGAGCGTAGACACCCGATTGGCAATGGTGAGGGGCAGCAGGTCCGCCTCGATCTGGCGATCGATCATGCTGTACCGCTCCTGGATCGCGTCGAGCGACCCGGTGTTGATGTACTGCTCCAGTTCCGAGCGGTTGACGTTGCTGGCGCCGATCGCGCGGATCTTGCCGGCCCGCTTCAGGTCCTCCATCGCCGCGACCGTCTCCTCGATGGGCGTCGTCGCGTCCTGCCAGTGGGTGATGTAGAGGTCGATATGATCTGTGCCGAGCCGCCGCAGGCTTTGCTCAACCTCATGGATGATCGAGTCCCGACCGAGATAACGATGGACCGGCTTGCCGTCCTGGTCGAAGAAGTGGCTGCCTTCCTGCATGTGCCACACGAGGCCGCATTTCGTGGCGATCACCGCCTTGTCGCGGCGGCCCGCGATCGCCTTGCCGACGATCTCTTCCGACCGGCCGAGGCCATAGGCCGGCGCGGTGTCGATAAGGGTAACGCCGGCATCGAGCGAAGCGTGAATGGCGGCAATGGATTCCGCCTCATCCGTTCCGCCCCACATCCAGCCGCCGATCGCCCAGGTACCGAGGCCGACGGCCGATGCCCTGACGCCGGAGCGTCCGATCTCGCGGGTTAGCTGCTCACCGCTCATGCGGAAAATCCTTCCTCGGACGCAATTTCAAGAATACGCGCGCCGGTCGCCTCGTCGGTGACGAGCGTGTCGAGATGGTTGCCCCGCATGACGCTGAGAATTGGGCCCGCCTTGTTCGGCCCGCTGGCAACGCCGATCTTGGTCGGGATCAAGGCGAATTCCTCAAGCGTCAGCGATACCAGCGATCGGTTGAGGCTGTACTCGCAAACCTGGCCCCGCCGGTCGAGCAGGTGGGCGAGCAGCTCGCAAGTCGCGCCCGAGCGTTCAATCGTTGCCCGGTCGGTGCTGGAAGACGGATGCAGATCGTAGTAGCTCGAGTCGTCCGTCAGGATCGAGCCGATGCCGACCACCGCCACCTTCGCCTCGCGCGCCCGTTTGAAGACGTCGGCCACGGAACGCATGTTGATCAGCATTTCCCGCTGCTCGGCATCGTCCGCGAAGAGCGGCGCGTGGATCTGGTAGGAGCGCCCCCCGAGCCGCTCGGCCATCAGGGTCGAAACATGGTTGACATCGGTATAGTGCTTGCCCTGCACGCAGCCCGTTGCCGGAATCACCTCGACATCAAAGCGGCGCGGCGGCTGCAGGCCGGCGACGACGGCGCTCACCCCCTTGCCGCCGGTGATGCAGATTGTGTCGCCGTCGCCGATCTCCTGGGTCAGCAGGCGGGCCGCCGCCTCGCCGACCGCCTGGAGTGCGATCTGCGGATTGTCGGAGACCGCCGGAACCACGACCGCTCGGCTGATCCCGCCGAGCCCGCGCAGGCGTTCCTCCATGTCGACCAGCGGCTCGACCGGAGACTTGATCTTGATCTCGACGAGACCAAGCTGGCGCCCGCGCTTGATGAGGCGGTTGACGGTGGCCTGCGAGATGCCGAGCTGGTCGGCAATCTGTGCCTGCGTCAAGCCTTCCATATAGTGCAGGACGAGCGCCTGGTGCATCTGGCGGGCAATGACGATCTCCTCGCGCGGTACTGTCGTCCTGGGTTTCAGTTTTGTGATCGGCATGTCAGGCGGCCTTCCGCTTGTGCAGAAAATGGTCGATTGAAACAGCAGCGAGCAGAATGCACCCCTTGATCATGTCCTGCCAATAGACGGACACGTCGAGCAGGATCAGCGAACTGGTGACGACAGAGAGAAGCGCTATGCCGAGGATGGCGCCGAGGATCGTGCCGGAGCCGCCGTTTAGCGAGGCGCCACCAATTACCGCCGCCGCAATGATGTTCAGTTCCATGCCGACGCCGAAAGTGGGAGTCGCGGCACCGAAACGGGACATGTAGATGGCTCCCGCCACACCGGCGAGCGTCGAGCAGAGCACCGTCACCCAGAATTTCACCCAATTGGTCTTGATGCCGGAATAGAGCGCCGCCTTCTCGTTGCTGCCGGTGTAGAAGACCTTGCGGAAGGCGGTTGCCTGGCGCAGCAGGAAGTCAAACAGGATGACGACGGCGATGAAGATCAGGATGACATAGGGAACGCCGTAAAGCGTGCCCTGCCCCACCGCCTTGAAGCCCGAAGGCAGTGTGAAGAGCGAAAGCGGCGTGCCCTTTGTGATGATGAGACAAAGCCCGCGCACGATCACCATGGCGGCGAGCGACGTAATGAAATGGTTCAGGCCCACGATCGTCACGAAGAAACCCATGATGCCGCCGATCACGCTGCTTGCGGCAATGCCTACAAGAGAGGCCGTCCAAGGGTCAACGCCGGCTAGAAAGAGCGAACCCGAGAACACCATCGCAAAGCAGACGACGGAGCCAACCGCGAGATCGATGCCGCCGACGATGAGCAGGATCGTCATGCCCACAACGACGATTCCTTCGACCGAAAAGCTCATCAGCATGGCGCGGAAGTTGCCTAGTGTCAGAAAATGCGGCGAGGCAAAGCTCATCATCACGCAGAGTGCAAGGATGATCGCGATCAGCCCCGCCTCGCGCATCCTGCCTATGCGCTTCCAGGACGATGTCTTCGGCGCACCTGCCACCATCGTGTCGATTGCCATTCCCGTCCCTCCCATTTTCTCGTCACGCTGCATGGCTTGCCGCCCTTGCCGTTCCCACCCCCGAGGCGAGGCGGATCACAGCCTCCTCCGTCATCTCGTCGACGCCGAGCTCCCCAGCGATGCGCCCCTCCCGGACGACGAGTACGCGGTCCGAGAGCCCGAGTAGTTCCGGCATTTCCGAAGAGATGACGACGATGCCGATGCCCGAGCGCGCAAGCTCGCGCAGCAGGCGGTGAATCTCCGCCTTCGCGCCGACATCGATGCCGCGTGTCGGCTCGTCCATCAGGATGACTTTCGGTTTCACCGCGAGCTGCTTGGCGATCGCGACCTTCTGCTGGTTACCACCGGAGAGCGATTTTACGGGTGCCTCGATACCGGCCATCCGCACCGCAAGCCGCCGGGCGAACCCCTCGGCAAGAGCAGCTTCCGCACGTGTGTTCATCAGGCCAGCGGAATTGGTCAGCGGCTTCAGATCCAGCACGGAAATATTCTGCGCGATCGACATCTCCAGAAACACGCCAGAGCCCTTGCGGTCCTCCGACAGATAGACGATCCCGGCGTGCACGGCATCGGAATAGGAATTGATCTTCTGCGCTTCGCCGCGCACGCGTACCATGCCCGCCGTGCGCGCTCGAAGCCCGCAGATGCCCTCGGCGATTTCCGTGCGGCCGGATCCGATCAGGCCGCCGATGCCAAGAATCTCGCCCTTGCGCAGCGCGAAGCTGATGCCATGGAACCGCTCGCCGTCCCCGATGTCGTCCACCTCAAAGATCGTCTCCCCGGGCGCCTCACCCGGCCTGAGCTTTTCGGGGTAGAGCTGCCTGATCTCGCGCCCCACCATGCGGCGTACCACGTCGTCCGGCGTGATCTCGGCAATGCGATCGGTACAGACGTAACGGCCGTCGCGCAACACGGTGACCCGGTCGCAGAGGCTGAATATCTCGGCCATGCGATGACTGATATAGATGATCGATATGCCGTTCGCCTTGAGGTCGCGGATAATCGAAAAGAGCTGCTGTGCCTCGCTTTCGGTCAGCGCTGCGGTCGGCTCGTCCAGGATCAGTACCCGGCAGTCGAGCGTCAGAGCCTTGGCGATCTCGACGAGCTGCTGGCTGGAGATCGACAGCTCCGCAACCTTACGGGCGACGTCGATTGCGGCAAGCCGGTTCATTACCGCCTGCGCATCGCGTTCGAGCGCGCTGTAGTTCATGAAGGGAACGCGGCGGCGGTTGGTCGCCGCCATGAACATGTTTTCCGCAACCGTCACGTCCGGGCAGAGCGCGATTTCCTGATGCACGAGGCCGATGCCGAGCGATTGGGCGACGGCAGGCGAGGAGATTCGCACGGCTTTGCCGTCCATGCGGATCTCGCCCTGGGTCGGCTGCAGTACTCCGGCGATGATGTTCATCAGCGTCGACTTTCCGGCGCCGTTCTCGCCGCAGAGCGCATGGATCTCACCTTGCTCAAGTGTGAAATCAACGTCCGTCAGCGCCTTCACCGGACCGAAGTGCTTGGTGACGCCATGAATTGTAAGCAATGGCTCCGCCATCGTGTTCCTCCCCTCCCTGAGACCATCCGCGCCATGAGGCGCGGATGGCGCAAATCCGGAACTTATTCCTCAATACCCTTCGTGCCGCGACGCTTCAGGTATTTGTCCCAATAGAAGTCGTCGGCATTTTCCGCCGTCACGATGGAGAGCCCATTGTCGACGACCGGGATGCTCATCGGGTTGAAGCCGGAGCGCTTGGCGTCGTTCATCGGATCGATCAGGTCCGGATGCTTGGCGAGCCAAAGCAACATGAAACCCATATAGCCCTGCATGCCCTGGTTCGGGTTGATCGAACCGAAGACCTCGCCGGCCTTGATCATGTCGAGGATATTGGCGTTGACGTCCGCGCACATGACGAGGACCTTGCCGCCGCTTTCCTTGTTGGCCTGGGCAGCGCCGATCGCCGAATTCGCCTCCGGCATGAAGACGGCGCCGAGGTTCGGATTGGCCTGGATGATGCTGTTGAGACCCTGATAGGCCTTGGTCGGATCCTGGTTGGAGGCAGCACGACCGACCAGCTTTATGTCCGGCCACTTCTCCTCCATGCGGCCTATGAAAGCCGCGATGCGCTTGTCGTGGTTGTCCTGGCCCGGATTTTCCAGAACCGCATATTCACCCTTGCCGCCCATCTTCTCGGCGATTGCGTCGGCGGCATAGATGCCTTCGCGGGTATTGTCCGAGGTGATGAAGGACACGCGCTTGGAGAGCGGCGAGTCGGCCGCGAAGGTCACCACCGCCGTGCCCAGCTCGATCGCGCGGTTGATCGGCTCGATGAAGGGGTCGGAGTTCATCGGATGGACGAGAATGCCGGCCGGATTCTGTGCCAGTGCCTGGTCGAATGTGGCGATCTGTTTGTTGACGTCATATTCCGGCGTGCCCGTATATTCCGTCTCGCAGCCGAACTGCTGGCCCGCCTGCTTGAACATTTCATAGACCGGGAACCAGTATTCGACGCCCGAGACCATGACGTTCATGACGTATTTTTCGCCCGGCTTGCAGCGGAACGGGTTCTCCGCCTCGGCGGCCGCGGAACCGGCAAAAAGCGTTGCCGCAAGGACCGCCATCGCGGTGGTGTTGAAAAAAGTGCGCAAGTGTCCTCCTCGAGGCCGGAGCCCCTCCCAAAAAACCCGAGGGCGCCGAACCGGCGCCGATCTGAGTGAAGACCGGATTTCCTCCTCGAAGTCCGGTATGGGCAGCTAAACGCAAAGCGGCTTCTATGTCAATATAATTCACGGCATGAATTTTAATTCACGCTAGAGCGGCACGCCGAGCGAGAGCGATGTGGCGAGCGTCGATCAAAAGGTCCCTTCGACAAGCGGGAGCAATGCGGCAAGCGGCAGCCTCCGGACGAGAGGACCGTACAGTCGAGCCTACTTCCTCCTGCGCGGCTCAGGAATGCTTCGCTGGGCATTTCGATATTCACGTCAAACTGGGTGTGCGACGTAGGCGTAGTAGACAGAGGAACCGAAAAACACCCTTGAAGTGTCACCTCCTCCGCAATGTCGAGACGCTTGGGGATGGCAAGGGTCAGGACGAAGCTGTGTTCCTGGAGTCGCGGCCACTCCGACAATTGAATCCGAGCGGCGACACTCTAGGCATTCCGTCGAGAGGAACCCGCGGGTGCAGTGCGCGACCACGGCGAATGGAGGCGCAGCAGCGGACAATGATGGGCGAGCTCCATTACCGGGTGAAGAACGATCTGGCGAGCGTGAACGCGCTGGCAATGCGCAGCCTGAATGAGAGCCGATCGCTTGATGAGTTTCGCAACAGCTTTGCAACGCGCCTAGGTGCTCTCTCCAGGACTCAGGACCTGCTGATGCGAGCACCTGAGCGCGATGTCCTCATGGCAGAAGTTCTGCGCTTGGAGTTGCAGGCCAGGGCGGCCATGAGGGGGAAAATTACCACCTTGACGGTCCCGACATCACCATGTCGCGCGAGGCTACGCAAGCATTTGCCATGGCGATTCATGAACTGGCGACCAATGCCATAAAGCATGGCGCCTGGGCCTCGCCCGAAGGCCGGCTGAAGGTAACTTGGACAGCACACCGACCAAAGGGCAATGCAACACATATCAGTTTTCGCTGGCGAGAGAACCGCCGTGAGATCAATACGGCTCCCGCTCGCAAGGGCTACGGCTTGCAAGTGAGGGTGTGTTCAGCGATTCCCTGGACGGCACGTCCGAATTGACGCTGCATCCCGACGGTGCCGAGTTCGTTGCGGAATTCAAACTGCAGGAATAGGTTTTCGCTCGCCGCTTGCAATGACAAGGCGGTGGTGACGCGCCCTCACACCTTTCACGGGAATGCAAAGAACGACCCTTTGCGGACCTCGCTAGCATTCAGTCAGAACGGCCGGTCCCCGAACCGGAAACGGCTATTGACCGCGGCCGCGCAATTCGCGGACATTTGCACCCGCGCTTTAATTTAGTTCTCGCCGCGACAGGCGAAGATCCGAGGCTGCGCGCGGCGAACCGACCGGGGGCCACAGGCGACATTCTAGCCGGAGCCGCCTTCGACTTGGCCACGAACGTCAGTCTGACGGAAGCTCGCGGTCGAACGGGCGCCGAACCCTGTACCGCAGGCCCGCAAAACCGACCGCTACTTTAGGTAGGCGCGCAGAACATCGATCAGTTCGGCAGCGCCCTCGTCGCGTTCCTTCTGGGATAGCCCCTCGGCGGCGACGTGCATCAGGACATGGTCCTCGATCACCTCGCCCATGAGGCCGTTGACCGCGCCACGCACCCCGGCGAGCACCTGCATGACTTCGGCGCAGTCCTTCTCGTCGATGAGCATCCGCTCGACAGCCTCCATCTGGCCGCGAATGCGGCGCACGCGATTGATCAGCTTTTGTTTTTCGCGGATGGTGTGGCTCATGTGCAGTTCCTTGTCGCCCCGGTTTAAGCCGCGCGAGCTTCAATCTCCACGGTCACATGCGACAAATCCTGAATAGCTGCAAGCTTTTCCCGATAATAGGAGGGCGCACGGGGCTTGTCCGTTACGATCGAAACGATGGCGCCGTGATGGCCCGGTCCGAGTTGCCATACGTGCAGATCAACGATGTCCGCACCTTCGCGCGTGATGATCTCCTCGATTTCGTCCGGCAGGTCCTCGCCTTCAGGAATGTAGTCGATCAGCACCGAGCCGGCATCGCGAATGAGCCACCATGACCAGCGCGCGATGACCAAGCCGCCGACGATGCCCATGGCGGGGTCCAGCCAGGTCCAACCATAAAGGCTGCCAAGGGCCAGCGCTGCGATCGCCAGTACCGACGTCAGTGCATCGGCCAGGACATGGAGATAGGCTGCCCGAAGGTTCTTGTCCTCGCCCGCATGGCCATGATGCGCGTGATGACCGTGATCGTGCCCGTGGTGGTGATGATCGTCTTTCAGAAGCCATGCGCAAAGGAGATTGACAGCCAAGCCCACGACAGCAACAGAAATCGCTTCATTGAAGTCGATGGCGACAGGACTTCTGAGACGCATGAGGCTTTCCCAGCCGATCAGCAGAGCAATCAGGGCGAGCACGACGGCGCTGGCAAAGCCGGCAAGGTCACCGAGCTTGCCGGTGCCAAAAGAAAAACGCCGGTTATGGGCGTGTTTGCGAGCATAGAGGTAGGCGAGCGCCGTGATGAGCAGGGCGGTGGCATGTGTCGACATGTGCCAACCATCGGCCACAAGCGCCATCGACCCAAACAGGTTTCCTGCGACGATCTCCACCACCATCATAGTGGCGGTGATGGCAATGACGAGCCAGGTCCGCCGCTCGTTGCGAGCGTGGCTGTCGCCGAGGAAAAGATGATCATGAGCCGCGTTGAGCGCCCGACTGGACTCGTGGCGATGTCCGTGATCCTGGCTGTGAGGGTCGGAATGACCATGCAGGTTGTGGGATGGCATCATGAAGTTCCCAAACTACTCGGATAATGACATAGGGGGGTATACTATAATGGACGACAGAGGGCAACGCCTGTCTGCTGAATGCAAGCTTAGAATACCAGTGACGAATGCCGTCGTCGGTGTGTGATCAAGCCGCCGGCGAGAATGCTGCGGCAATTGCTCCCAGCTGGGCGGAAAGCGTACATAGAACAATTGGCTCAGCAGCTACCCGAGTGTCTGGGTCACGATCACGGCGGGGATGAACAACTGGGCAGGAGCATCGCCGACTACTGCTAGCCGAGGCCGAGAGGCAAGGGGATTGGTTTGTTGCGCGGGAGTTGGGTCCAGGTTCAGCACCCTTCGCTACCAATCAGGTTTGACACGCGATTAGTAGAGGATTGGTCTTGAAATTGGTGTCAATGTAGATCAATTTGGTTGCGGAAAATAATTAGCGAGGGCTCATGAGCGTAGTCTTGAAGAATTTCATCGAGGCGGAAGGTCTGGAGCCGGGGGATCGGTTGCCGCCCGAGCGCGATCTGGCGCTCAAACTTGGACTGCCCCGCACCGCACTTCGACGGATGCTTGCTTCTCTGGAAAAGGAGGGCCGGCTCATCAGGCATGTGGGCAGGGGAACATTTATCGCTGGCAGCGGGGTTACCTCGACGGCCCTGCGTCGCTCGCCAGGCAGCACCGGAGACGCGTTGCGCACCTATCCGGCCGAGGTTTTCGAGGCTCGGCTGATCATGGAACCCAAGATCGCCGCGTTGGCGGCGTTACGGGCGACCAGCCAGCAGATCGACGAAATGCAGAAATCGATCGATCGGGGGAGCGCGGCAGAAACCCTGGTCGAATTCGAAAAATGGGACGCCGTCTTTCACCGCATCATTGTCGGAGCCGCCCGTAATGGTTTGCTCGCCTCGCTCTATGAAGGCATTCACACGGTACGGGCAGGAAACCTCTGGGGGAAAATGAAGGAGCAGTCACTAACCCCTGAGCGCATGAAGGCCTATATCGCCAAGCATCAGGCCATTCTTGACGCAATCAAAGATCGCGACAGCGGGGCAGCCGAGCTAAACATGTACGACCACATTGTCGAAGCCAGAGCAAATATACTTGGCCCAAATACCTGAGCATCTATTTAAGCGGTCTATTGAGTGCGTGTTGTCGTCACGGTTGATAGCGATCGGTTCGGGCTCAGGCGTCCGCGGCCGAGCTCGAGACAGTGGCATGCGGGGGGAGCATTCGGCGGGATGAACTCGTACAGGAAGCTCTTGCCGGGCCTGATCGGCGGCTGCATCAGCCCCGGCATCCGTCTATGGCGTGGGGAGGCTGAGGCGTGGCATGGCGCAGGCGCACAAGCGCGCCCGGAACCATCCCATTCTACCTCTCGGGTTAGGGTCGACGGGTTCAGATGAAAAGGAGACAAGTGCACCATCTCTCTTTAATCTGCCGAACGGGAAGACTTCCTCCGTCTATTGACCCGAAAATCTGCTTTTTCAGCGGCGATCACCTCTCCCCCAAATTGGGCAACTGCGTCCTTAGACTGAGTTCCGGTTTGACACCATTCTGGCGACGATTGAGAGCGAGGGAGCGCCAGCCAAAATAGCTGTAGAGCGGCCGAAAACCAAATGATATGCCTTGTAATCCTTCAAATACCGCAGCCCACCGGTGGCGCCGGTGTTAGAATAGCAATCGTTGGATGGAGACTTCCGAAGCCGAGTGCATCACAGCCTTCCATCCTTCATATTCCCCCTCGTGAACCAGATTGGCTGCCGTCCAAGGGACGATGGCAGCCACTTTTCTTTTTGGACGTAACGGACGAGCTTCACTGTTCGACCACAGGAGTCCGTCAACCACTTTTTTCGAGCATGCCCGACTAAGCCGTAAGACCACGTTATATCTCGGTTCGGGTTTGCGCCCTTTCGACATGGTCGTAACGGTCTTCGGGAAGAATGATTGGCTGCGCCGGTTCGCCGAACTCAGGGCCTCGCAGCATTCCGCAGCAGCAGCTTGATGCCTCCGCCAAGGGGTCAAGGTGCTAGCGGCCGAACGGCATGACTCACAAGGAGATCGATCGTGACGGCTGCATCTGGGCCGAGCCACTTCGGCTGCCCAATCGCAAGTGGCTGACAACTTTTGACATGGGGCCCAGGATCTGCGGCGGCCCTGGACGCGCCGCGAACCAAAACCTGGTGCGATGGCTATGCGCACCTGCGCCAAAGGCAGCCGGCAGCTTTCTTGGAACATGGCGGAAACATCTTTCAGACGCCGCCGCTCCCCAGGCACGCCTCCGAGGCCCGTCGATGTCGGAGCCTCAGAGGTTTGCCTTGATCGCTGCCGAGCGGCTGCTCTCGTGGATCAGCCGATCGGCTGGGGCTCGTATCCGGCTGTCCGAAGGGTCTCTGCGGCTGCGGCCGCGTCTCCTGCTACAGTGACCTCCCGAGAGGCCAGATCAATAGAGATTTCGGTCCCCGGCATGGTCGTCGCGAAGGCCTTGCGTATGGTACCCGCGCAATGGTCGCAGGTCATGTCCGCTACCTTGAAGCGGACCCCCGAAACGGCAGGTTCGCTAGAGCTGGAAGCATGATGCTGATGTTCTCCGCACATGAAATTCATCTCCTGGTTATGATTGATGCAGGCGCATCCTGCCGTCTCCAACGGTTGGAAGGTCAAGAGCTTTTTTCGCCTTTACGCGGCCGAAATAAATTTTGTTTTGGGGCTTGACCTTCCGACCGTTGTAAGCCCCACAAATAGATGCAGTCGATTTTTCGGAGGAGCAATATGAGCCCGGCGACTGCTACAGATCCTGCTCTTCTCGGCATCTATGTCGAAGGAATGAGCTGCGCTTCCTGCGTCAATCGAATCGAGAAGGCTATTCGAACCGTACCTGGCGTGAAGTCCGCCGCCGTGAACCTGGCGACGGAGCGCGCCGATGTGGCGTTCACAGGCCCGGCCGATTTGGGTGCCATTTTAAAGGCGGTTCAGAACGCCGGCTATTCCACGAGAACGGACAGCATAGAACTCGCAGTCGAGGGCGCTACGTGCGCCTCCTGCGTCAATCGCATTGAAGCGGCGCTAAAACGGGTGCCGGGTGTCCTCGACGCCGCGATGAACCTTGCCACCGAGAGGGCCTTCCTGCGTGTGGTCAGCGGCGCTGCCAGTGTCCACGACCTGATGACGGCCGTTGAGCGGGCGGGTTACACCGCCCGGGCAGTCGCGGCCGAAAACCCCGAGGATGTACAGGCAGAGGCTCGCGAGCGCGAGGCGCGCAGTCTCGCGCGCGCCTTGAGCGTCTCGGCCGTGTTGACGCTTCCCGTTTTCGTGCTTGAAATGGGCTCGCATTTCGTGCCGGCGATCCATGATTTCGTCATGACCAGTATTGGCATGCAGGAGAGCTGGTATTTGCAGTTCCTGCTGGCGACGATCGTGCTCTTCGGACCCGGCCTCCGCTTCTTCCGCAAGGGCGTGCCCGCTCTCTTGCGTGGGGCCCCCGACATGAACAGCCTCGTGGCGCTCGGCACGGCTGCGGCATGGAGCTACTCCGTCGTCGCCACCTTCGCATCGTCGATCCTACCCAACGGCACGGCCAATATTTATTACGAGGCCGCTGCAGTGATCGTGACCCTCATCCTGCTCGGCCGCTATCTGGAAAACCGCGCCAAGGGCCGCACGTCCGAGGCGATCAAGCGCCTCGTTGGCCTGCAGGCCAAGGCTGCCAGAGTTGTGCGCGATGGCGAGACTGTCGAGGTCCCGCTCGATCAGGTGCAGATGGGGGACCTCATTCTCGTGCGCCCGGGCGACAAGGTGCCAGTCGATGGCGAGGTGGTGGACGGTTCGTCCTATGTCGACGAATCGATGATCACCGGAGAGCCCGTGCCCGTTGCAAAGGGCTTGGGGGCGAGCGTGGTCGGCGGCACGATTAATAAGACAGGCGCCTTCACCTTCCGCGCCACCAAGGTCGGCGCCGATACGGTGCTCGCCCAGATCATCCGAATGGTTGAGCAGGCACAGGGCGCCAAGTTGCCGATCCAGGCGCTTGTCGACAAGGTCACGGCATGGTTCGTTCCGGCAGTGATGCTGGCAGCCGCCGCCACCTTCGTCGTCTGGCTTTTCTTTGGTCCGACGCCGGCACTCAGTTTCGCACTCGTTAACGCGGTGGCCGTCCTCATCATCGCCTGCCCGTGCGCGATGGGCCTTGCTACTCCAACCTCGATCATGGTCGGTATGGGTCGTGCCGCCGAAATGGGTATTCTCTTCCGCAAGGGCGAGGCGCTCCAAACGCTTAAAAGCGCTGATGTAATCGCCGTGGACAAGACAGGCACCCTGACCAAGGGCCGTCCCGAACTCACGGATCTCATCCCCGCCGGGGGGTTCGACAGGGAGGAGGTGCTCGCCGCTGTGGCCGCCGTCGAAACGCGGTCGGAGCACCCCATCGGAGAAGCCATCATCGCGGCGGCGAACCGTGCAGGTCTTACTCTGCCTGAAGTGGAAGGGTTCGACGCTATCCCCGGATTCGGCGCCAAGGCGCAGGTGGGGGGGCGTACTGTCCAGGTCGGTGCTGACCGGCTGATGACAAAGCTCGGCCTCGATGTCTCCGCCTTCGCAGGCGAAGTGAATCGGCTTGGCGATGAGGGCAAGAGCCCGCTGTTCGCAGCCATCGACGGCAAGATCGCCGCGGTGATCGCCGTATCGGACCCGATCAAGCAGACAACCATCGAGGCCGTCAACACGCTGCACAAGCTCGGGCTTAGAGTTGCGATGATCACCGGCGATAACCGAAAGACCGCCGAGGCGATTGCTCGCCGGCTGAAGATCGACGAGGTGGTGGCCGAGGTGCTTCCAGACGGAAAAGTTCAGGCTCTGGAAAACTTGCGCGCCGGTGACCGCAAGGTGGCGTTCGTGGGGGACGGCATCAACGATGCCCCTGCTTTGGCGGCCGCTGATGTCGGCATTGCTATCGGCACGGGGACCGACGTGGCCATCGAAAGTGCAAACGTCGTGCTGATGTCCGGCGATTTGCGCGGGGTGCCGAATGCCATCGCCCTTTCGAAGGCGACGATCCGCAATATCAAGGAGAACCTGTTCTGGGCCTTCGCCTATAACACGGTACTAGTACCCGTTGCGGCCGGCGCGCTGTTTCCCGCCTATGGGCTGCTGCTCTCGCCCATGATCGCAGCCGGCGCGATGGCGCTGTCCAGTGTTTTTGTCTTGGGCAACGCGCTGCGGCTCAAGCGCTTCCGGGCTCCCATGAAATTTGATGCGGTGCAGACTGACTTGAATGGCCGCCTGGCGGCAGCGCAATAGCAATGGTGAGGAGGAGGTACTCGTGGGAAAGTCAGTCCATATCCGTCAGGCGGACCGGGAGATTGCTGTAGCGGACGAGCGCACCATCCTCGAGGCTGCCCTGGAGCAGGGTATCGCCTATCCTCACGGCTGCCGCTCAGGTCGCTGCGGCTCTTGCAAGTCGCGCCTGATAACAGGTGAGGTTGACTTGTTGCCGCACACGCCCTTCGCTCTGACGCCCGAAGAGCGGGCTATCGGGCTGATCCTTGCCTGCCGGGCGCAGCCGAAGACGGACGCGACGGTCGCCTGGCTGGGCAGAGAGGAAGACCGGGCGGACCATTCGGTTGAGACGTTTCAGGCACAGGTCATTTCGCTGGACGACGCCACGCATGATATAAAGCGTGTGAGGATTATGCCGGAAAGCGGCCTGCCGCTCTCCTTCAGCGCCGGGCAATATGCACAGCTTTCCTTTCCGGGAGCGCCGACGCGCGACTATTCCATGGCAAACCGGCCTGGCGAAAGGGAACTCGAGTTCCACATACGCCGCATCCCCAATGGAGCGGCAAGCGAACGGGTAGCCAGCACGCTGGCCGTCGGAGACGAGGTGACGGTGCGCGGCCCCTTCGGGAGCGCTTTCCTGCGCCAGCGCCATACGGGGCCGATATTGGCCATTGCCGGCGGGTCCGGCATGGCGCCGATGAAGGCTATCGTGGACACGGCGTTGAACCAGGGATTCCGGCAGCCTATCCACTTGTACTTCGGCGTGCGCGAGGAGCGGGACCTTTACCTGGTGGACCACTTCCGGACCTTGTGCCAGCACCATCCAAACCTGTCCTTTATCCCGGTCCTTTCGCAGATCCAGCAGTGTGCTGGTTACCGGACGGGCATGGTTACCCGGGCGATCGCGGAGGATCTGCAGGATCTCGATGGCTGGCAAGCCTATATGGCGGGTCCGCCGGCAATGACCGACAGCGCGACGCCGATCCTTCTCGAGTGCGGGCTCAGGCCGGAAAATCTGCATGTCGATGTGTTTTTCACACCTGAAGCACCGGCCGAGCCGGAGCAGGAACTGGAGGATGTGAAATGAATATTGGTGATGTTTCCCGAGAGTCGGGCGTTTCCACAAAGATGATCCGCTACTATGAAGAGATCGGGCTCATTCCGGCCGCTCATAGGACTGAGGCGGGCTACCGCATCTACTGCGAGAAGGATGTGCACAAGCTGCGCTTTATCCGGCGGGCGCGGGATCTCGGCTTCTCCGTGACGCAACTGACCGAGTTGCTGGCCCTTTGGTCGGATGGCCATCGCGCCAGCGCAGACGTCAAGCGCATAGCCCGCCAGCACATCGCGGAACTGGAACACAAGCTCCAGGAACTCCGGGCGATGACAGACGCACTGAAACACCTGGCCGAACATTGTCATGGCGACCACCGCCCGGAGTGTCCGATCCTCGAGGACTTGGCCGGCGCGATTGAGGTTGAAGCCAGGCACATGGACCTTACGCGCTTTGGGGCGGGCGGTGTCGACCCCGTGCGCCGTAAGAAAGAAATCCTGTGAGCGGCCGCTAGGGAAAAGAGTTGGAGACGAAAATGCCAGACTTCTCACGTCGTCAGTTTCTCACTTCCTGCGCCGCCGCCGGTATGGCTGTAGCCAGTCCGTCATTGCTGGTCCCCGCGCGCCACGCTTCCGCAACGCCGGCAACCTTGATCAGGGCCGGAACCAGGACGATAGAGGTCAACGGCCGGGCCGCCACGGTGTACGGTCTGATGCAGGCTAACGGCACGCACGGGCTTATCGCGGAGGCAGGCGGTCCGTTCCAAGTGCGGTTGGAAAACGGGCTCGACGAGGAGACGCTGATTCATTGGCACGGCCTTACCCCTCCGTGGAAGCAAGACGGTGTTCCGAATGTCTCTCAGGCGCTGCTTTCCCCCGGCGGCGCGCACAACTACGACTTCCTGCTGAACCGGGCCGGCACCAACTGGATGCACTCCCATCACGGTCTGCAGGAACAGCGCCTGCTGGCGGCGCCGCTTGTCGTGCGCGGCCCTGCCGAAGCTCGCGAAGACGTGCAGGAAGTGGTCGTCCTCTTCCACGATTTCACGTTCCGCGATCCGGCTGAGGTGCTGGCCGGCCTGCAGGGTGTTGAACAGGTTGCCCAGGCACCGGCCGCGCCGGACCATGCCGCAATGGGCCACGCAGCGATGGGTCATGGTGCTCCGGCGCCCGCCGCAGGCGGGCATTCCGGCGGAAGGGGCGTGGCTGCGCCCGCAGGTGCGCACCTGAACGATGTCGAATACGACGCCTTCCTCGCCAATGACCGTACGCTTGACGATCCCGAAATCTTCCGGGTGGAGCGCGGTGGGCGGGTGCGCCTGCGGCTGATCAACGGCGCTGCTGCGACAAACTTCTGGATCGATCTTGGCGGGCTCGAGGGGCGCCTGATCGCGGTCGACGGAATGCCGGTCGAGCCGGTCCGCGGACGGCGTTTCGAATTCGCCATCGCGCAACGCCTCGATATCGCGCTGGACCTGCCGAAGAACGAAGGCGCATGGCCGATCTTTGCCATCCGCGAGGGAGAGCGTGCGCGCACCGGTTTCATACTGGCCACCGCCTCCGGTGCCGTAGAGCGCGTCGGCGGAGATGCAGACGAAGCCGCCGCCGCCGTAGGGCTCGCGCTTGAAGGAAAATTACGGGCTGCGCAGCCGCTGGCGGGACGTCCGGCCGACCGCGAGCACACGGTCACCATCACCGAGGCACCCGGTTATGTCTGGATGCTGAACGGCAAGAGGCACGGTGAGGATGCGCCGCTCCCGGTGGCCGAGGGCGAGCGCGTCGAGATCACCTTCCGTGACCACACCACGATGGCGCACCCGATGCATCTGCACGGCCATCACTTTCAGGTGGTTGCCATCAACGGCAAGCGGTTCCCGGGCGCGGTGCGCGACACCGTCCTCGTGCCGTCGCAGGGTAGCGTGACAATCGCTTTCGATGCGGTGAACCCAGGCAAGTG
The DNA here is from genome assembly GCF_000018545.1 of Sinorhizobium fredii NGR234. Taxonomy (NCBI): domain Bacteria; kingdom Pseudomonadati; phylum Pseudomonadota; class Alphaproteobacteria; order Hyphomicrobiales; family Rhizobiaceae; genus Ensifer; species Ensifer fredii. Next base: position 737,000 of record NC_012586.1, on the reverse strand, counting down.
GGCGCTTCACTGCCACCACCTCTACCATATGAACGGAGGAATGATGACGGCGGTCGAGTATCAAACCTAGATTCTTCTACAGCTCGTCAGGTGACGTTATGAGAATTTGTATCTCGGTGAATATATCTCGGGGACGTTGTGACATTTTTATTTGGACTATATCCGGAGTTCTCGAAAAAGTTCTTAGAAACAATAACAAATGCTTTTAGTGGTCCTAATTTAGCATATTCGTCTTTTTGAAATGCAGTACACTCTGTTTGACCGAAGTGACGAGCGATGAAGGAATGAACGGAAGCGAAGGTCCAGTGTGACCTTTGCGACAGCCAGCCGGGTTGGGAGCGCAATAAGCCAGAGGGGGCAGGCGCTCGCCGGAAATGGGAGGACTGAGATGTCCGCATCTTGTTCGAGCTCCGCAGGAGTGGGGCCTCGGCGGAGCTTAGACTCCCTCTGCACGGCGTCCTGTAGTGACGAGGCGACTCGTAACCGCGGCGCGAAAATGGGAGAACGGGCATGTGGACGACGTGGCTTCAACGTTTCTTGATCTTAGGCCTGATGCTTCTTGGCGTCTCGCTTCTGGCTTTCCTCGTGCCGTATGTAAGCGGTGGCGATCCGGTGCGGACGATCCTGATGTCTCGGGTTCGCGATCTTGATGTCGATCCTGCCGCCGTTGAGGCGATGCGCGTCCATTTAGGCCTCGACCGGCCGCTGCCGGTGCAATATGGCGCCTGGCTGTGGCAGGCGCTCCAGGGAGATCTCGGCTATTCGTTCGCGAGCGGCAGGCCCGTTGCCTCCGAGATCGGGCGGGCGCTCGGCGTGTCGATAACCTTGGCGCTGACGGCGCTCGGCATTGCCGCTGCCGTCGCCATACCGCTGGGCACCTTGGCGGCAACGCGGCCGGGCGGGACGGTCGACAGCGCCACGACGCTGATGGTCCAGACCTTCGTGGCGACGCCGGAATACTGGCTGGCGCCGATGGGCATTCTCGTTTTCGCGCTTTACCTCGGATGGCTGCCGTCGGCCGGCTGGACGAGTTGGACTGCGCTCGTGCTGCCGGCCACGGTGCTGTCGCTGCGCCCGATGGCCTATTTCACGCAGGTGACGCGGGCCGCGATGATGGATGTGCTCCAAGCCCCTTACATCACCGCAGCGCGCAGCCGCGGCCTCAGCATGCGCCAGACGGTGATGCGCCACGGCCTGCGAAACGGCTCATTGCCGGTCGTCACCTTCTTCGCGCTGTGGCTTGCCGGGCTCCTCGGCGGCTCGGTCGTGATCGAGGTCATCTTCGCCATCCCCGGCATGGGGCGGCTGCTCTATGAGGCTGTCATCAATCGCGACGTCCCGATGCTGCAAGGCGGTTTCGTCGCCATCGTGGCGCTGTCGATCCTGATCAACACAATCGCCGACATGCTCTATGTCGCGCTCAACCCGGCAGTGAGGTCCGGCCATGCGCATTGACAACACTTCACAAGGTGTCGCTGCCAGCTCGCTTCTGCCGATGCCGAGGCACCCGGCGGCGCTGCGGCTGTGGCGGTTCCTCCGCGGACGCCATTGGACCTTCCGCACGGGGGTCGTGATCCTGGTGGCGCTCGTGATAACGCTCATCCTGGCGCCGTGGATCGTTCCTCATGATCCGGCGGTGCAGAACCTGGTTGCACGGCTGTCTGCGCCGAGCGCCGAGCACTGGCTGGGCACGGACCATCTCGGGCGCGACCTCTTCAGCCGCCTCCTTGTTGGCGGTCGCTTCACCGTCACCATCGCCATGATCACCGTTCTCTTGTCCTTTGCCATCGGCACGCTGACCGGCGTCGTCGCCGGACGCGTCCAAGGCAGTCTGCTCGACGAGATCACGATGCGGATCATCGACGTGCTGATCTCGATCCCGGACGTCGTGGTGGCGATCTTCCTCGTGGCCATTTTCGGCCCGGGCTATGCGACGCTGATCGCCTCGCTCACGGTCATCGGCTGGACGCCGTTTGCGCGGCTCGCCCGCGGGCTGACCCTGGCGATCAACGCTCAGGGCTACATCCGGGCGGCGGAGGTGCTGGGCTGCAGCCGGTCCTTCATCATCCTTCGCCACGTCATTCCGAACATCATCCGTCCGATCGCGGCGGTGAGCTTCCTGCGCTTCGGCCACAAGCTGATCACGGTCGGAGCGCTCTCCTTCCTCGGGCTCGGCGTACAGCCGCCAGCGGCCGACTGGGCGCTGATGCTCGCCGATGCACAGCCCTATGTCGAGCGGCTGCCGATCCTGATGATCGCGCCGGGTCTGGCGATCTTCGTGGCCGCGCTCAGCGTCACCTGGATCGGCCATGGGCTGGAGATCGAAGCCAGAGATGGAGACTCGGGCGATGAATAAGACGAACGAACCATTGCTGGTGATCGAGGATCTCACGGTCGCCTTCCCCGGCCAGCCGACGCCGGTGATCGACGGGCTCAGCCTGATGCTCGACCGGGGCGAGGTCCTGGCGCTCGTCGGCGAATCGGGCTCGGGCAAGAGCATGACGGCGCTATCGCTCATGCGGCTGCTGCCGGCCGGCGGCGCGATTGCCGGCGGGCGCATCCGCTTCGACGGCGAGGACGTCCTGTCGCTGCCGGACCGGCAGATGAACCGGCTGCGCGGCGGCCGCATGGCGATGCTGTTCCAGCAGCCACAGGCGATGCTCGATCCGACCTCGCGGGTCGGCGCCCAGATTGCCGAACCGCTGCGGCTGCATCGTGGCCTCGGGCGACGGGCGGCCATGGACCGGGTGCTCGATCTCCTGCGCGACGTTGGCATCCCGGATCCGGCGGTGCGGGCGCGGTGCTTCTCGCACGAACTCTCCGGCGGCATGGCGCAGCGCGTTATGATGGCGGCGGCCCTGAGCGGGGATCCGGATATGCTGATCGCGGACGAGCCAACGACCGCGCTCGACGTCACCGTGCAGGCGCAGATCCTGCGGCTTATCGACGAGGAGAGGCGCAAGCGCAACCTGGCGACGCTGCTCATCACCCACGACCTCGCCGTCGTCGCGGCGCTCGCCGACCGGGTAGCGGTGATGTATGCCGGGCGGATCGTCGAGGAGGGACCGGCGAAGGCGGTGCTTCAATCGCCGCAACACCCCTATACGCAGGCACTGATGCGCTGCTCGCTGCTCGTTCCTGATCCGAGAGGGCAATTGCTGTCGATCCCCGGCTCGGGGACGCATGCGCGAGAACTGACCTGCGGCTGCCGCTTCCATCCGCGTTGCAGTGCGGCGTCGCAGCACGGCGTCGCCGGCCGGTGCATGCGATCCGAACCGGCGCTCAAACCTGATCCGGATGGCCACGTGACGCGCTGCTGGGCCGTCGAAGCCGAAAAGGAGACGGCCGCATGAACAGCCACACGCTTTTGCAGACCGTTCCGAGGAATGTCTCGGAGCCCGCCGGCCAGGCCGTCCAATCGCCACTCGTCGAGGTCGAGCAGCTTGCCAAGCACTACTTCCTCAGCCGGTTGTTCTCGATCAAATCGGTCGACGGTGTCTCTTTCGCCATTCGACAAGGCGAAGTGCTCGGCCTTGTCGGCGAGTCGGGGTGCGGTAAGAGTACGATCGCCCGGCTGCTGACACGGCAAACACCGCCGACGAGCGGCCAGGTGAGAATCGCCGGGCAGGAGATTGCCGACGTCTGCGGCGAGGATCTGAAGCGCCTCCGGCGCACCGTGCAACTCGTCTTCCAAGACCCGTTCGGGGCGCTCGACCCGCGTATGCGGATCGGCACGAGCATGGAGGCACCGCTGGCGCAGCACCGCATCGGAACGCGCGAGGAGCGCCGCGACAAGGTCATGCGCATGCTCGCGGAAGTCGGCCTGGACGAAAGCTTCTATGAACGCTACCCGCGGCAATGCTCGGGCGGACAATTGCAGCGAGTCGTCATCGGTCGGGCCCTGCTCCTCGAGCCGCGGTTCCTGATCTGCGACGAGCCGACATCGGCGCTCGACGCCTCGATGCGCACGCAGATCCTCAACCTGTTGACGGATCTGAAGCGCCGCCACCGCCTGACGATGCTGATGATCTCCCACGACCTCAGGGTGGTGCGCCACATCTGCGACCGCATCGCCGTGATGTATCTGGGGCGGATCGTCGAGGTCGCCGACCGTGATGCGCTCTTCAAGACGCCGCGCCACCCCTATACGCGGGCGCTGATCGCCGCCTCCATGCTCGATCGGACGGGGCTCTATGCGCCGGAGATCCAGTTGCGCGGCGACCTTCCGAGCCCGCTCAACCCACCCCGCGGCTGTCGTTTCCACACCCGCTGCGCCCACGCACAGGCGAAGTGCTCACAGGCCGAGCCGGAATTCGAGTCGGCGAGCGAGAGCCATCAGGTGCGCTGCCACTTCTGGCGGGAGTTGCAGCCTGACAAGTCGGCAGAGGCGAGCTCGGCCTAGAGAGGGTCGTGGCCGTCGGTCACATCCCGGCATGGTGGAACAGGTCGATACGAAACAAAAAGAGGAGGAACAGAAGATGAAGCGATACACAATGGCGGCAGTCTGCGCGACGGCATTGGCTACAAGCGCCAGTGCCCAGGAAGGCAAAACGCTGACCTATGCTGATTTTCAGACGGTTCAGACCAACTGGCAGATGGCCAGCGACGATTCCTACCTTGGTAGCCGCGCCGGCTGTTTCGAGACGCTTGTGCGTCTCAATTGGCAATTGCAGCTTGAACCGGGTCTCGCCACGTCGTGGAAACAGGTCGAGCCGATGGTGTGGGAGTTCACGCTGCGCGATGGCGTTAAATTCCAGGACGGTGCGCCTCTGACGGCCGAAGCCGTGGTCGGCGCGCTGAAGCATTTGTTGGCCGCAGAAATGCCGGCGCGGCCCTTCTCGCCCAAACTGATCAAGTCCGTGGAGGCGGTCGGGGAGAAGGTGGTTCGCATCATCACCCAGACCCCTTCGGTTCTGCTGCCGGCGCAACTCGCTGCGCCAAACACCACGATCCTGTCGCCCGCCGCCTATCAGGGCGCGACGATCGATCCCGTCGGCCGTTGCACCGGCCCCTTCGAGATCGTTGAAGTCAAGCCCAAGGAATATCTGAAATTCAAGCGCAATGACAATTACTGGGGCGGCAAGCCCGTGCTCGAGGGAGGCATGGTTGTTTTCATTCCCGATGCCAATACCCGCATGACCCAGGTTCGCAGCGGCGAGGCCGATATCGCACGGCTGATCCCGGCCTATGGCGTCAAGCAACTGGAAGGGGCGCAGGGGATCGACCTGATACAGCTTAAAACGCCGCGCGTGACCGAATTGCTGCTCAACAACAAGAAGGAACCGCTCAACGATGTTCGCGTCCGCCAGGCCATCCAGGCCGCAATCGACGGCGCGGCGATTGCGGCAAGCGTCTATGAAGGCACGGTGACGGCGGCCGCTTCTGCCTTCAAGCCTGACGATCCCTGGGCGCCGAAGGATCTCAAGCCGATCTACGATCCGGCTCGAGCGAAGGCGCTGCTGGAGGAGGCCGGAATCCGGCCGGGGCAATTGCAGCTTGAACTTCTGGCCTATACGTCAAGAACTGAACTAAGGGACGTTGGTGCCATCATCCAGGCACAACTTGGCGAGATCGGCATCAAGGTCAATCTGCGCGTGGCCGAGTATACTGCGATCGAACCCCAGATGATCTCCGGCGACTATGACATGGCGCTGATGTCGCGTGGATACCTCACCGACATTGCCGATCCCTACGGCTTTCTGACGGCCGATTATTCCTGCGGCGGCAGTTACAACATGTCGCATTACTGCTCGGAAGACGTCGATGCACTGATCGAGAAGGCATCCTCGCTCATCGATCCGCAGGCGCGTTACGAGATCTATGCGCAGCTTGCCAAGAAATTGTTCGATGAGGCGGTTACCGTCTATCTGGTGAACGAGACGTCATTCGACGCTCGCAGTGAGCGGGTGAAGAACTACGACATGCATCCTCTAGTCTACTACCTCATGACCAAGGATCTTTCCGTCGAATAACTTCGTCTCGGGATCGCGCGGGCTTCTCCGAGCGATCCCACACCGACTCAATCTCTCCCCGCGCGTTTCAGTCCATGCGTCGGCAGGCGCAGCCATGCGCGTGAGTCACGTCGGAACCGCCGGATCCCAGAACCTGCAGGCGCGTCAGATGCTCAGTGTCCTCTCCAATCCGACCTTCCGTGCCTTCTACCTTGCACAGGTCGCCTCGCTCGTCGGATCGGGGCTGGCGACCGTCGCGCTCGGGCTCATGGCCTTCGAACTGGCCGGCAGTGCGGCCGGCGCTGTGCTCGGCACCGCGCTTGCCTTGAAGACGCTGACCACGGTCGGACTTTCTCCCTTCGTCACCGCCGGGCTTGAGCGGTTCTCCCGACGCAGCGTCCTGATCGGGCTCGAAATCGCCCGCGGGGCGGTGATGTTCCTCTTCCCATTCGTCACGGAAGTCTGGCAGGTCTACCTCCTGATCGTGCTGCTGCATTCGGTTTCCGCCGGTCTCGTGCCGAGCGTGCGGGCCACCATTCCCGACATCCTGCCCGACGAGAAGGATTACACCCGGGCCCTAGTACTCACCCAGCTCTCCTACGACATGGAGACGGTGGCGAGTCCCCTGCTCGCCCTCCTCCTGCTGAGCCTCGTCCCGCTCGACGGGCTTTTCATCGTTGCTGTCGCAGGGTTTTTGGTTTCGGCGGCCCTGATCGCGTCCGTGTCTCTCCCGGCGCAGAACCTTGCCGTCGGTCTCGGCGTGGGCGCGCGCGCAGTGAAAGGTCTTCGGATTTACGTCGGCACGCCGAGGTTGCGATGTCTTCTCGCTCTTACCTTCTGCGCGGCCACCGCCAGCGCCATGGTGCTCGTCAACACGGTTGTAATCGTCCAGTCGGAACTGGGCCTGGGGCCGAAAGCCACTGTCCTTGCAGTCGGTGTTTTCGGGGTTGGATCCATGTCAGCGGCCATGCTCATACCGAGGCTGCTCGACCGCTTTCCGGAACGTGTCGTAATGCTGGCGGGCGCGTGTCTCTGCTCGGGCGGCTTGGGCGCCGGTGCTGCGGTCACCGGCTATGCAACTATGCTGCTGCTCTGGTTGGTCCTTGGGTCGGGTTACGCACTGATCCTCACGCCGGCTGGCCGGTTAGTCGCGCGGGCGGCGGGAAGGTCGGACTGGTCCGTTCTCTTTGCCGCCCAGTTTGCCCTGACCCACGCTTGCTGGTTCGTTGCCTATCTGACGGCCGGGATGGCGGGGGCGGCTGTTGGCATCGCATTCACGTTCGCAATTCTCGCTGCCATGTCCGCGGCCGGGCTGTTCGTCGCCGCGCTAGTCTGGCCCGCCGATCATGCCGCCGTAGCGGCTATCGTCAGCGACGATCACCGCGAGCAATGAGGCGTCGTTTTGCACGCACTCTCGTTTCAAATGTTCGAAGTGAACGGGCTCACTCTTGAGGTGGAGGAAGGAGCGGCCGGATGCCCGCGCCGGCCGCATGATGCCTCCGGTCACACGTAGCATCATCCCGACCGAGTACTCTGCCATCTGACCACGGGGGCAGCCGCGATTGTGCGGGGGCTACCATGCCAGGTTTCGGTGAGGTCCCAGCGACGAAAAACGACCGATCCGCTCCAAACGCATTCCACTCGAGCGTGCGCCCGACGCTGGTGAATTCAGCCTAAAAAGACCGCGGCGGCACAAAGAGACATATCGCTCGAGAGCCAACCTTACCCGGTTGCATGCATAGATGAAACTCGCCATCCGGAGACGATTTCACTCGCGAATCGCGGTAACGTATGACCTCGCCTGTTTCCTCGACCACATATCCTTCCGGTCCTTCCGTGATGGCGGCACCATGGACCGGTTGGCAGTCCCGATCACTACAGCACTGATAGGGATAATACCATCCCGACGGGGAGCTATGCGCCGACGCCTCCCTTCCAATGCAGACGGCAACGACGAAGCCGAAGTGCAGAAACAGCATACGTGCAGGCGGTCTCGTGCTGCGCATGGCGAATCCTCTTGTTCACGGCCTCGGTAAACACGCCTAGCTCTACTCCGTTCGACGTCCCATCTGCTGAAAGCTTAGAAACTCGCGAACCGGGGGATGCCTTCGGCCGGCCCTCTCGACCTGGTCATAAGCAATGGCAGCAGCATCAACACCAGCGAAGATGGTGCGCCGCGCGCGCCAACATCGGCAAAGATTTTCGCGCACACCGGAAACTCGATTTTCGGCCAAGTCAGATCAAAGGAGACTTCCAAACGCACCATCTTGATATCCCCGACATGACCTGCCGGCACTGCGTCAGCGCGAGCGCCGGCGATATGGCCGCATCCTTGCGACGGCATGGTAAGCATCCGCTAGCGCGCCGCTGCCATCAGCCAGTCTGTCAGGGTCGTTCGCTTCGGTAGCCGCTTCCAATGCCCGCAACAGGTGTTCGGCCACAGCGAGCTCACGCAGGCGACACGCCCGTTCGAACAGCGCGAGGATGTCCTCCTCCAATTTGCGGCGAGGGTTCGTCATAAGTAGTCTCCACCCGATAATGCTACGGCTTACAACGGTGGCAAGGTCAAGCCAAATGAGGATCGAGACAGAGTTCCGCCGCCGGCGACAACAGGAAGCAGAAGAAGCGAGCCGTGCCCCCTGTAGGGAATGAAAAAACTGTGTGGCTTGGTTGCGAGGTGATGGTCGCCGGGGTTGAGGACAACCGAGAAACCTCGGCGGCCCTTGCTGACGCCCGAGCCGGGGATCGCATGACAGTCCCCTCCGACGTCGTTGCCCTTGCAGCAGGCCGGAGGATAGCTCCATCCACTGCTGGCCTGATGGGCGTCGCTCGCTACAACGAGGCCAATCGACATGACGGCTAAGCTGATCACCGACACGGAGAACGGTTTGAATGTCATTCGACCCCTCACGCGCTGCCTGGCCCAACCGATTCTACGCCAGACTCCGACAGTTGGGAGCTAATTTTAGTGATCACTCATGTAGAATTGCGCTATCGAGATAAGCAATGGCCACGAGGCGAGCAAAGATGGCAGATCAGTCCCCTTACCCTGGCATGCCACGTTGGGTGAAAATCTCCGGGGTCGTTGCCGCGATGCTCATATCGCTGGCGGTGATTGTCATCGCGTTTGACATCGGCGGTCCCCATGGGCCGGGCCGCCACATGTCTCCCGCAAGCGAAACGCCGCCCGCGAATGACCGCCCATGACAATGCCTGGTGCTCTCCGCAAGTTCACCCTCGTTCTTCATGTCATTTCATCGGTGAGTTCACTTGGTGCGGTGGCGTGCTTCCTAGCGCTCGGCGTAGTCGGGCTGGTCAGCACGGGAGCTGAGACGGCGCAAAGCCCGTATGCCGCGATGGACGCCATCGCACGCCTCGTCATCGTCCCGCTGGTCTTCGCGTCGCTCCTTACGGGCCTCGTGCAGGCGCTCGGCACCACTTGGGGCCTGTTCCGACACTATTGGGTGCTCGCGAAATTGCTGCTGACCCTGCTGACCGCGGTCGTGCTGCTGCTACAGTTGGATTTGATAAGCTACGTCGCGGGGGCGGCCGCGAAAGGCTTGGCGGAAGGCGATCTTCTCGGCATGAGGCGCTCGCTCGTAGTCCACGCCGCCGGCGGGATCGTCGTTTTGCTCATGACGACGGTGCTTTCGATCTACAAGCCGCGCGGTCTGACACGATACGGTTGGCGAAAGCAGCAGAGCCAACTCCGCGAGCGACCGTAGAGATACGGGTTAGCTTCAAGCCTCCGGCTATTCGTCCTTCATGCGAAACTTGGCGTGGCAAGAGGTGCAAGTCTGCAGCAGCATGTGAAACGCGTGTTCGGCGGGCATCGACGCGACGTCCCGTGCCGCCTGCGGTTTCTTCGCGAGCGGTCCGCCCATCATCGCATCGCCGCCCTGCATGCGCATCTGAGGGCTGAGAACATTCGGGTTGCGATCCGCCGCGGCTGAGAGCGCGGAAGCATAGATTAAAAGGTCGGCGGCGAGCTTGTCGAACTGCTCGCGCTCGGCTGCGATGCTCGCGCTGGCCTTGGAACCCGGCGCAATGACGGAACCGGTAAAGAGGGACGACAGGCCTTCCCCCGAATGAGACCCGATCGTTTCTGCGGCGGCCTTGAACGCCTTCGAGTCATAGGCCGACGATCCCTTGAACATGGCATTGATGGTCTTGGCGGCTGCCGCCATTGCCTTCATGCCCTGCTGTCTTTGCGCGACATTGTCCGACTGCAGCCCCTCTGCCGCCGTGACGGACAACGCTGCGCCTGCGTTCGCCAGCAGAATGAGACCGAACATCTTCACCGCCGTCGAGCCCATTCACAAACCTTCCTAACACGTCGACTGTTGACCAGGATCAAGGTAACCGTTTCGACCCTCGCCGCAATGTGAGCACAAAGGCCTGCAGCGAGATCGTCAGGGATATTGGCCATTTTGGGGCGTGGCATTGGCCCTGAGGCTTCCGGCTCTATCTTTGCTCCGAGCGGGTCCCGTCATGGAGCTGTTGACCATGGATGAACACAAACACCAGCCTGATGGGCACGAGCACCACCATCACCATCATTCCGCCACCGGGAATATCGCTGCAGAGTCCGCGCAGGCAGCGCGCACGAAAGAGCGTGAGGACGTCATCTACACCTGCCCGATGCACCCGCAGGTACGGCAGATCGGCCCCGGCAACTGCCCGATCTGCGGTATGGCCCTCGAACCCGAATTCGTGACAGCGGAAACAGGTCCAAGCCCGGAACTTGTCGACATGCAGCGGAGGTTCTGGATCGGACTGGCGCTCACCATCCCCGTTCTCATCCTGGAGATGGGGGGCCATTTTATTGATCTCCACATGCTGCTCAGTCCTCAGACCTCGAACTGGCTGCAACTGGTCTTCGCGACGCCGGTTGTGCTCTGGGCGGGCGCTCCCTTCTTCGAACGGGCCTGGCGGTCCCTCGTCACCAGACACCTGAACATGTTCACACTGATCGCCATGGGCACTGGTGCCGCCTGGGTCTACAGCGTGTTCGCAACGCTCGTTCCCGGTCTGTTTCCGGCAGCGCTCCGATCCGCCGACGCCTCCGTCCCGGTCTACTTCGAGGCGGCCGCCGTCATCACCGTGCTCGTCCTGCTCGGCCAGGTGCTTGAACTGCGTGCCCGCGAGCAGACTGGTGGTGCCATCCGCGCGCTGCTGGACCTTGCGCCGAAGACCGCTCGTCGCGTCCGCGGTGATGGCACCGACGAAGACGTACCGCTCGAGGCGGTCGCCGTCGGCGACCGACTGCGCGTTCGTCCGGGTGAGAAGGTTCCGGTCGACGGGAAGCTCGTCGAAGGCCGCAGTTCGGTCGATGAATCGATGATCACCGGGGAGCCGATGCCCCTGACCAAGGAGGTCGGCGCGAATCTGATTGGCGGTACTATGAACAAGACGGGCGGCTTCGTCATGGAAGCTGGAAAGGTCGGCCGCGACACCATGTTGTCGCAGATTGTCCGCATGGTCGCCGAGGCACAACGCTCGCGCGCCCCCATTCAGCGGCTCGCAGACGATGTCTCCGGCTGGTTCGTCCCCGCCGTCATTCTCATCGCCCTCATCGCCTTCGCAACCTGGATGTCGCTCGGACCGGAGCCGCGTTTTGCACATGCGCTTGTCAGCGCCGTCGCCGTTCTCATCATCGCCTGCCCCTGCGCTCTCGGCCTCGCCACTCCGATGTCGATCATGGTCGGCGTTGGACAGGGCGCGCGCCAGGGCGTGCTCATCAAGAACGCCGAGGCGCTTGAACGCTTCGAGAAGGTCGACACGCTCGTCGTCGACAAGACGGGCACCCTGACGGAGGGCAGGCCGAAGGTCACATCGATCGTGGCCGTCGACGGTCTCGCGGAAGACGAACTGCTGCGACTGGCCGCCACCCTTGAGCGGTCCAGCGAGCACCCGCTCGCAACAGCAATTGTCGAGGCTGCCAGTGAACGCGGCGTGGCGCTCGGCGCGGCGAAGGACTTCGACAGCCCCGTCGGCAAGGGCGTCACCGGCACGGTCGACGGCCGCAGGCTCGTTATCGGAAGCCACCGCATCATGACCGAGGAAGGAGTGGATCTGAGCCCGCTCGCCGACAAGGCGGAGACTCTTCGCGGCGAAGGCGCGACCGTAATCTTTGCCGCGGTCGATGGCCGCGTCGGCGGGATATTCGCGATCTCCGACCCGATCAAGAAGACAACGCCCGCCGCGGTAGAGACGCTGGTGAAGGACGGCATACGCGTCGTGATGCTCACCGGGGACAACAAGACGACCGCTAACGCCGTTGCACGGAAGCTCGGCATCACTGAGGTCGAGGCGGAAGTCCTGCCGGAGCACAAGAGCGAGATCGTCGCGCGCCTGCGGGGCGAAGGCCGCATCGTCGCCATGGCAGGCGACGGGGTGAACGACGCCCCTGCCCTCGCCGCCGCCGACGTCGGCATCGCCATGGGAACGGGAACCGACGTGGCGATCGAGAGCGCCGGCGTCACACTGCTGAAGGGCGATCTTCAGGGCATCGTGCGGGCGCGGCAGCTCAGCCACGCCACGATGAGGAACATCCGGCAGAACCTGTTCTTCGCCTTCATCTACAACGCCGCCGGCGTGCCGGTCGCCGCGGGCGTCCTCTACCCCGCCTTCGGACTCCTCCTGTCGCCGATTATCGCCGCCGCCGCGATGGCGCTCTCATCCGTCAGCGTGATCGGCAATTCGCTCAGGCTGAGGACTTCACAGCCATGAAACTGTGGTCTACGCGGCTGACCGGATGGGCTCGAAACCGATGTCGAGAACGGCATTGAGCTGCCGGTCCATGAAGCCATGGGGAATGCTGCTGATCAGCAAATTGCGGATCGGAACGACCAGCGGATTGCTCCATTGCGCCACCCGCGCATAAAGTCGGGACGCCTTCGCTATGCGGCGCGCACGATTGACCCGGCGCGCGTCGTATTCGCTTAAGGCTTTCTCAATGGGTAGGCCTCCGAGCAACGCTGGAAGAACTGCGGCATCCTCGATCGCCAGGCTGGCCCCCTGCCCGAGGTCCGGCGTCACCGCATGGGCAGCATCCCCTAGCAGCACGATCTTGCCCCGGGTGAACGAGGGCATCGGATCGAGATCGAGAATGTCGGTCCAGATCAGCGAGTCTGGTGGCGTGCAATCGAGCACCTCCGGGATCGGCTCATGGAAGTTCGCAAAGATGTCCTTAACACCCTCCAGATCGAGCTGGGCCAAGGCAGGATCATCTGTCCTCTCGGACCCGCAACAGGCAAACCAATACACTCGCTCGCCTGGCAATGCGGCGAGGCCGAGTCGATTGCCAGCACCCCAACTCTCGGTAAGGCGAACCGGATTCATGCCACCAGGCACGCCCGGCGAGATTGCCCGCCAGCACGTGTAGCGGGCAAAATGCTCACGCGCTTCCGGAAAGAGGGCCTTACGCACCGCAGAGTGAATGCCGTCGCAGGCGAGGACGAAATCAGCCTCGACTGCTTCGCCGTTTGCGAAATCCAGTACGATACGATCGTCGGCCTTGCGTGCGCCCACGCACTCCATGCCCGTCCGGATCATCCTCTCAGGGAGTTGCGAAAGAAGCGCTTTGTGAAGGTCGCCTCGATGAAGCACGGCCATCCCCAGATGTCCGTAACGGCTCCCGAAATCCTGGAAGTCGGTGGATTGCAGAACTCCCCCGCCCTGGTCCAGCAGCTCAAGCCGCTGAATCGGCTGCGCCGCGGCAGTGACCGCGTCATAAAGACCAAGCGTGCGAAGGGCCCGAAGCGCGTTGGCGCTTAGACTGAGCCCTGCTCCGAGCGGCTCGAGCGTCTCTGCCTGCTCGTAGATCTCTGCATCCCATCCAATGAGACGCAGTCCCTGCGCCGCCGTCAATCCGGCAATGCCCGCGCCGACGATCACTGTGCGCATGATGTGTCCTTTCTTCGTCCGGCAGCGCAACACCTTGCGCTGCCGGACGTTCCTGGCAGCGCGCCGTTGAACTAGGCCGCCATCTTGCGGCAGCTCTCGGCGCATCGGCGGCACGCATCGACGCAGCCCTGCATATCGCCGATCCGCTCGCGGTCCGCCGCGCACTCGGTGCAGATTTCGGCGCATTCACGGCAGACATGCTTGTGATGTTCCGAGCCGATCAACATGAAATGGGCCGCCGTCCGGCAGATCTCCGCGCAAGCCGAAATCAACCTGAGTGTTTGGGGCCGGTATGTTCGCCACCGGTCTCCAGGCAGTGTTGCATCGCCGTAGAGAGACATTCCTGATAGCAGGCCAGGCACTCGGCAGTGCAAGCTTTCATTTCCGGCGATTGATGATGATGCATGGCAAACCTCCTTTCGAGAGACTGAAGGGCTCACTTGGCGTGTTGCTTCACCCACTCGGTCATCTCTTCGATTTCCTTCTTCTGCGCCGCGATAATTTTCTCGGCCATCGACTTCGCCTGCTGGTCGCCGCCATACTTCAACTCGACCTCCGACATGTTGATCGCGGCCGTGTGGTGGGCGATCATGCCGCAGACGAACGCTACGTCCGGATTCTTCGCCATCATGCCCTGCATCATGGCGGGTTCCGTCTCCCGCATTCCTTCCATCATTGCCTTCTGGTGTTCGGCCATCTGGCCCATGTCGGCATCCGGCATCTGCATCATGCCGCTCGCAGACATCTTGGCTTTGCAGGCTTCCGGCATTGTCATCTGGGCCAACGCCGCGGTCGCAGCAGTAAGACTGATGGCCGCCACGCCCGCAGCCACGACCGCGGTCCTGAGAATTCTGTTCATTTCATTCTCCTGTCATCTCACGATTGAACTTGCTTGTGTAATCTGGTCAGGAGAACCGAGGTTTGGGGGGAGGATAGAGCGCCCGTATGAGCAGGAACGGCTGCGCTCCGGCAAGAAGCGTCGGCCAGGTTCGCGAAATCCCGTGCATGGATTCGGACGGCGGCACCTGCAGGATCGGGCAGCAGTGAAGTTTTGGGCAACAGGGTCCGGGGTGGATCGCCTTCTGGGAGCCGTCGTGATCTGACGCGGCTATTGATGGGCACTGATGGTCCGCCTGGAAATATGCCGCCGCCGCAAAGCCATGGAGGTTCACCAAAGCGAAGCATAGGACGGCGAACCGGATGAACCGGGATATTGTTCTGAGGACGGGCATCGGGCCGGATTCCCTTTCGTCGGCCAAACCCGCCTTGTCGACGAAAGTTCCCGTATGGGCTGTGCGGAACCGGATCAGAAGCCGATCGCCGCCTTCGTTCCGAGTGTTGCGGCCGCCAGCACAAGATAGCGTCCCGTCTTCGCGACCGTCACCAGAATGAGAAAGGACCACAGCGGCTCCCGCAGCACTCCGGCAAGCACGGTCAAGGCGTCCCCGAACAGCGGCATCCAGGAAAGAAGCAGCGACCACCGACCATAGCGCCTATACCAGCCGCTCGCCCTTTCCAAGGCGGAGGGCTTGACCGGGAACCAAGGCCTGTCGTGGAAGCGGTCGATGAAAAGCCCGACAATCCAGTTGCAAACAGCGCCGAGGACATTTCCGAAGCTCGCAACGGCGACAAGCCCGAGGGTTGAGAACTCTCCGGACAGAAGAAGGCCGACCAGCAGCGGTTCGGACTGGAACGGCAGCAGGGTTGCCGCACCGAAGGCGACGGTGAACAATCCGAGGTAGGCGCTCAATGCCAGCATCCGGTCACGTCCAAGTTTGACGATGTCATCAGCTTTGCCAGGAGGAGAACCACCAATCTATCGCCACACACTGCTGCTGCCACCAGCGGCAGCAGCAGTTCACAGTGTTGTTTGATTTTTTTTCCAATTGACCTTACCACTGTTGTAAGCCCTAGAACTCGAACCGGGCTGCAGGTTGGGTTTGCCGCTGTAGCCGTGCCACACTATCGACGCGAATCGCGTGTTGATACGAGCTGACAATTGACAACTTCGGGACCGATGGTAGTCCTCGGGCATGGGTATGGTTCGAATCACATTGCAAAGGATGTTGGTTCTGCTCCGGTTGGCGATGGTCATGTCGCTGACGGTGTACTCATTGCCGACCGCCACTGCTGCCATGCACGACGCTTGGTCCACTCCGGAAATTTCGCAGTCCGAGGGCCATCATCATGAGCTGGCGAGCGGCGGACATACACACGGTGACCAGAAATCCTCCCCAGACGATGCGCAGAAGCTCGCGAAGACCGAGTGCTGCAAGGGATTCTGCGCCAGCATGGCGATTGTCGCGGAAACCGACCCTGTTGGTGGACCGCGGGTAGCCTCCATCCGCGAGTTCATCGACGACGCCCGGACCACAGGCGAGCTTCCGCCTCTGCACCGACCCCCGAACATCTGAATAGGATCTCACCCGTTCTTCTCACGGGTCTAGGGAGTGTTCGCGAGCAGTTTCGCTCTCGAGCGCCGCTGCAATTTCCTATTCGGATAAAACCATGAAACCATTGTTCTTCGTGGCCGCCCTGCCGCTATTTGCCAGCGGATGCGCCGCCACATTGCCTCCCGATGTCATTGCTACGGGCGACCTCGCCGCCTCCCAGACCGAGGTCCGCCCAATCAGATATACGAGTCCGGTTTCGGGCTACACCCACCGCGTACCGGTCGATCCCCAGCCATGGCGCAACCAGAACGGCGCGCAGACTCCGGAAGGAGGCGCGTCATGATGAGAGCCACTGTCAAACTGGCTGCGGCCTTCGCCCTACCGCTTGTGCTCGGCGGCTGCGTGTCCGCCAGCGAATATGCAGCGAAGAACGCTGGCTTCTCGTCGGTCGAGGCCAAGACCTCCGAGGCCGCAGGCAAGCAGACGGTCTGGATCCAGAACCAACAGCAGGCACGTGTCGTCTCCGACCGGGTGAAGACGCTGATGGCGAAGAAGACCATCGACGTCGAGACCGCCGTTCAGGTGGCGCTGTTGAACAACAAGGGTCTGCAGGCGGCCTACGCGGACCTCGGCGACTCGGCCGCCGAGGCCTGGCAGTCCACCATGCTCGTCAATCCGACCGTCTCTGTCGGGTTTACGGGCATCGGCACGCCGGGGCTCGAAGCGTTCAAGACCGTCGAAGGCATGATCGCCAACAACATCCTGGCGCTCGCCACGCGAGACCGGAACATCGCCATCGCCGATACCGAATTCCGAAAGGCGCAGTTGAATGCCGCGCTTCGCACGCTGCAGCTTGCCTCGGATACCCGCCGTGCCTGGATCAATGCGGTGGCTGCCTGGGAAACGGTGGCCCAGCTCAATCAGGCGCAGGCGGCGGCGGATGCGGCCTCGGAACTTGCACAGGAACTCGGCAAGAGCGGCGCGCTGACGAAAGAAGGTCAGGCCCGCGAGCATGTGTTCTATGCCGAGCTGGCGGGACAGACGGCAAAGGCGCGGCTGGAGGCGAGGCTCGCCAAGGAAGAACTGACGCGGCTGATGGGGCTCTGGGGTTCGGGCATTAACTATCAGGTTCCGAACCGTCTGCCGCAGTTGCCTACGGGAATAATGAAGCGTGACCTGATCGAGGCGGAAGCGTTGCAGCGCCGCGTCGACCTGCAGATGGCGAAGCTCGATCTCGAGGCGACGGCCAAATCCTACAAGCTCACCGAAGCGACCCGTTACGTGACGGACCTCGAACTCCTGGCGGGATTCGAGACCGAGAGGGAACTTGAAGACGGGGACATCAAGAGCGAAACAACGGGGCAAGGCGAGGTCGAATTCGTCATCCCGATCTTCGACAGCGGCAGGGCACGCATGCGCAAGGCCGAGCTCGCCTACATGCGGTCGGCCAACCTGCTTGCCGAAAAGGCCGTCAATGTGCGGTCGGAAGCACGCTCGGCATACCAGGCTTATCGCGCCAACTACGACATCGCCCGGCATTACCGCAACAGCGTCGTGCCGCTGCGCACCAAGATCGAGGAGGAATCCCTCCTCACCTACAACGCGATGATCACCAACACCTTCGAACTGCTCGCCGATAGCCGCGAGAAGGTCAATTCGATCCTGCTTGCCGTCAACGCCAAGCGCGACTTCTGGCTGGCCGAGGCCAATCTCGCCCCCGCGATCTACGGCGGTGGCGCGGGATCGACCTCCGGCGGGACGGAAGTCGCGGCCGCCGCCGAAAGCGGCGGTGGCGGCCATTGAGAAAGGAACAGACGATGTTCAACAGAAGACAGTTGCTCGGCGCGAGCGCCGCATTGGTGTCGACCGCCGCCTGGGCGAAGACTTCCAACATGGGTCTGCCGGAGGCCGCCGTGATGGAGAAGGCGGAGACGCAGCCGCCGGTAAAGCCGACGTCCGGTCCGGACTACAACCCTGTTGTTACCCTCAACGGCTGGACACTGCCCTACCGGATGAACAACGGCGTCAAGGAATTCCACCTCGTCGCCGAACCGGTCGAGCGGGAAATGGCGGAGGGCATGACCGCCTATCTCTGGGGCTATAACGGCCAGTCGCCGGGTCCGACCATCGAAGCGGTCGAAGGCGACCGGGTGCGCATCTTCGTCACGAACAAGCTGCCGGAGCACACGACGATCCACTGGCACGGCATGATCCTTCCCTCCGGCATGGACGGCGTCGGCGGCCTGACGCAGCCGCACATCCCGGTCGGCAAGACCTTCGTCTACGAGTTCGATCTCGTGAAGTCCGGCACCTTCATGTACCACCCGCATTCCGACGAGATGGTGCAGATGGCCATGGGAATGATGGGCTTCTTCGTCGTCCATCCGAAGGACCCGAAGTTCATGTCGGTCGACCGCGATTTCGTCTTCCTGCTCAACGCCTACGACATCGACCCCGGCTCCTACGTGCCGAAGGTCATGGAGATGACCGACTTCAACATGTGGTGCTGGAACAGCCGGGTGTTCCCGGACATCAGCCCGCTCGTCGTGTCCAAGAACGACCGGGTGCGGGTCCGGGTCGGCAATCTCACGATGACCAACCACCCGATCCACATGCACGGCTACGACTTCGAGGTCACCTGCACCGACGGCGGCTGGGTGCGGCCGGAGGCGCGCTGGCCGGAGGTCAGCATCGACATTCCGGTCGGAGCGATGCGGGCCTATGAGTTCGACGCCAAATACGCCGGCGACTGGGCGATCCACTGCCATAAGTCGCACCACACCATGAACGCCATGGGACATGACATCCCGACCTTCATCGGCGTCGACAAGACGAAGGTCGCCGAGAAGATCAAGAAGATCCGCCCGGAATACATGCCGATGGGCACCAAGGGCATGGCCGACATGGGCGAGATGGAGATGGAGATCCCCGAAAACACCATCCCGATGATGACCGGCTGGGGTCCGCACGGCCCGATCGAGATGGGCGGCATGTTCTCGGTCGTCAAGGTGCGCGAAGGCATCTCGGCCGGCGATTACGCCGATCCCGGCTGGTACGAAAACCCACCCGGTACCCAGGCCTGGGAGTGGACGGGCGAAGTTCCCGACGCGACCAAGTCCAAAGACGCCAAGACCCAGATCACGCCGAAACACTCAAGCCACGGCTGATCCCGCATGCCGATGTTCAACAAACCTAAGGACCACACAATGAAAGCTCAAACCTTTGGACTTCTCATCGCCGCGCTCGCCACTCCGGCGCTCGCCACCGGCAATCACGCAGGCGGGCATGGCGAAGCCATGGCCGTCGGCGAACCCGGCAAGAAAGCCGACGCCACCCAGACGATCCGCGTCACCATGAAGGAGACGGAAGACGGCAAGATGATCTTCACGCCATCGACGTTCAAGGTCCGCAAGGGCCAGACCGTCCGCTTCGCGATCAAGAACGCCGGCGAACTCGACCACGAGTTCGTGCTCGATCAGGAAGACAAGATCATGGAGCACAAGGCGGTGATGGAGAAGTTCCCGGAGATGGAGCACGACGACCCGAACGCCATCCGCCTCGCTGCCGGCGAATCCGGTGAGATCATCTGGAAGTTCACCAACGACGGCACGTTCAAGATCGCCTGCCTCGTGCCGGGCCACTACGACGCAGGCATGCACGGCGACGTCACCGTTGCCAAGAAGTGATCATCGAAAGGAGTCCAATATGAAAAGCCTCGTCAAGCTCACGCTCGCCGCTACGCTTGCCCTCGGAACTGCCTACGGCGCGCTGGCGCAGGAGTTCACCAAGGGCACCGTCAAGAAGGTCGACGCCAAAGCCAAAAAGGTCACGCTGATCCACGAGGAACTGAAGAGCCTCGAAATGCCGGCGATGACGATGGTGTTCCGCGTCCAGGACGAGGCGCTGATGGAGAAGCTGAAGGAAGGCGCGAATATCGAGTTCGTCGCCGAGCGCGTCGGCGGCAAGCTGACCGTCACGCAGGTCAAGTAATCCAGATCAGGACGCGGCCCTACCCGGCCGCGTCCTTTGCCGCGCGCGTTCACGACGTATAGAGCGGCTCCTGCATAATTCCTCAGATCGAATACGATCTGAGGAATTATGCAGTAATCCAAAGTGCAGCAGCGGCCCATCCGCGTCTGATAGGCGCGGAGTGCTGTTTGTTCTCAATCCCTGCTATTGCAAGTCGAAAGACATGAGGTCTACACTCCACCCCCACTGGGATTCCGCGCGCGAAATGCGCTCGATCCTTCTGCGCTTTGTCGCCTTCGTGATTCTTCTCGCCAACCTGTTGCTCGGCGGCAACGAGGGAGCCGAAGGCATGCATTCAATTGTCGTCCTCAGCTATCTCGTCATCAGCATCGCCTCGGTCGCAACCGCGCCCCACCTGCCTGACCGCTCCTGGCTCAAGACACTCTTTGTCGTCCTCGATGCGTTGCTGGTAGCGCTGCTTCTCTACGCCCATATTCTTGCAGGCCCCGTCACCGAAAATCACAACCTGACGACGACGAGCCTGGTGGTGGCGTTCATCCTGCTCAACCATGTGGGCCTCAAGCTGGACCGTCGGCTCGTGCTGGTCTTCTCCGGCATCGTCCTCGTCTCCTGGGTGGCGATGCTGGCGATCACCGCCGTCAGACATCACACCGCTGACGTGGCATCGTTGCTCGCGGCGTTCTTCAACCAGGATCTGGGCCTGACCGTCAGTTTCGCCTTTACCGCCTTTGCCATCTACCTGCTCGCGCGGGATCACGACCGGACGCGCAAGGAGGCGCTGAAAGCGGACCGGCGGCGTCTCAATCTCTCACACTTCTTCTCGCCGCTGGTGGTGGCGGAGCTTCAGGACGGAGGCGTCGGTCTCGGTCTCGAGCGCCGGAACGCCGCAATCATGTTCGTCGACCTGCGCGACTTCACGAGCTTTGCCGAGACCGCGCCCGCTCCGGAGCTTGCCTTCGTGCTGGCGGAATATCGCCAGCTCGTCTCCCAGACGATCTTCGACCATGGCGGAACCGTCGACAAGTTTATCGGCGACGGCGTCATGGCGGTGTTCGGGCAGCCCAAACCGACCGCCCACGATGCGGATCGGGCGCTCGCATGCGCTCTCGATCTCGTCGATGCACTGAACGACTGGAAAAACAACAACCTCCTGAAGGGCTATCCCGCCCTCGATGTCGCAATTGGGCTGCACTACGGCACGGTGGTCGGCGGCGTTCTCGACAGCGGCTGCCACAGCGAGTTCACGGTCATCGGTGACGCGGTGAACGTCGCTCAGCGCCTTGAAATTCTGGCGAAATCCCTCGACGCTTCGCTTGTGATCTCTTCCGACCTGGTCGCGCGGCTGCGAATGCCGGTCGCGGACGCCACATGGATGTCCTTGAAATCAGCCGCCCTGCCAGGTCGGCGGCTTCCCATAGATGTCTGGTATCTGCTCGGAGCGATGGATTCCCGAGCCGTGGAGCATGTGCCGGCTTACGAAACGGGCGTCTCACAGACCGCTCGCCAGAGATCCGTCTTCCAGTCTTCTCCACCTGCGCCGGACGCAGGTACCGTATAGTCGACGCCCCTGACCGACACCATGGCCGGATCGCCGCACTTTACCAGTGCCCGATGCTTTCCGGGATCGCTGTAGACCGCCCCGCTACGGGAGTCGGTCTGCCAAAGCGATATGATGACGTCGTAGTCGTATCCGGGGCGTTCGGTCATCATGTTGCTGACGAGCCCGAGGCTGACGACTGTGGCGTCGTCGAACTGCGCCGTATGGAAAACAACGGGCTCCTCGGCTGCCGCGTTCGGAGCGGCGAGCATCACAGCCGCTAGTGCGGATGCAAGGTGACGCATTCCCACCTCCCATGGTTCATGCGCTGATCAGATTGTATCATGACGAGGCCCCGCCTGCGATCACCATTTCCGCGATCCCACGGGAACCGATGCCGCCGCTCCCCGTTCAAAATTCACGGATCAACATCTAAGCGTACTCGTTCTCGTCCGCGGCTGCGGGAGATCGAGACAGGTGAGAAAGATGGATGGATACGAGGTCTGCCGCCGCTCGTTCTTGAAACTCGCTGCCATGATGGCGGCCCTGGGCTGGACTGGCCGCACCGCCGCCGTAAGCGCCCCAAAGAACGAGGGCCGCACGCCGCCTGCTTCAGGCACAGGCTCAATCCTGGCGCAGATGTACGGGGAAAGGCCGACAGAACCCTACCCAGTGCCGGCGGTTCCCTACCAAAAGATCGACCCCCGGTTTCACCGACAGGTCGTGGCAGACCCGACGGGCGACCCGCCCGGAACTCTTGTAGTCGACGTCGGCAACCACTTCCTCTACCTCGTGCAGGTGAAGGGTCAGGCTTTGCGGTACGGCGTCGCTCTGGGCCGCGCCGGCTTCGAGTGGTCAGGTCGTGGTGTCGTGCAGTACAAGCGCAAGTGGCCCCGCTGGATACCAGCGGATGAGATGCTCGAGCGGGAGCCGAAGCTTAAGAAATACAGTCTGGAGCGCGGCGGAATGGAGCCCGGTCCAGACAATCCGCTCGGAGCCCGCGCTCTCTACATTTTCCAGAATGGCGAGGACACGCTCTACCGCGTTCACGGTTCGCCGGAATGGTGGACCATTGGCCAGCATGTCTCGTCCGGTTGCGTCCGGATGATCAACCAGGATGTCATCGATCTCTATGACCGAGTTGCGGACGGAACCCCGATCCTTGTCACGGACCTGTCGAACAACAGGCCTGACCGATCCTAGAAACGTGCCCACACCAAATTCCCCAGCGGGGCCGGAGGAGGAGGGCGCTTCACGATTGAAGAAGATGCGACATATAGCGGCGCGTTGCGAGTGCTCCACCTGGTGCGCGGCTTATCCGATGCGAACGACGGCTTCCGAGACGAATTCGAAGCGGGGAATCGCGAGGTTCTCCGGTGCGGGTCCCTTCCGGATACGCCCGGCGGTGTCATAATGCGATCCGTGGCAAGGGCAGAGCCAGCCCCCGAAGTCACCGGCCTGTCCGAGAGGTACGCAGCCGAGGTGCGTGCACACTCCAATCATCACGATCCAGTTCTCCCTCCCCTCCCCCGCAGAGCGTGCGAGATCGGTCGCAGGCTGGGTCCGGTTGCGAATGAAAACAGGCCGGCCCCGCCATTGGACGGTCAGCGACACACCTTCCACCAGGGACGATACGTCCACCTCGATGGAGGCCATTGCGAGCGTGGACGCGTCAGGACGCATCTGGTCAATGAACGGCCAAGAGGCGGCTGCGACACCCATCACCCCGGCCATGGCTGTCACCAGATAGAGAAATTCACGTTTGGTAGGTTCGGCTGTTTCGTCATCGCAAGAAACGCTGCCCTTTTCTGGATAGCACTCTTCACGATGCAGGCGGTTCGCGGTTGAGCAATATCCAGCAAACAAATTCTATCCCGTATGGATGGGCAGGGAAAGGAGGGCACCTTCGCTGGTTATTGGCGGAAAGGTTGTGATGGAACGAACGACGATCTTGTCGGTTCCGCACCCTAAAATCGAATGGCGAATGGTTGAGCGTAGGAAGATGGAGGTCGTCATGGTAACGCACGGCAAACCAACGGAGCAGCATGGCACGATTGGGCACCATTATCTGATGTTCGCCGTCAACGTGATCCTCAGCGTTGTCGTCATGTACTTCGTAATGTTTTCGATGATCGACGGATGGGGTGATTTCCGCAACAACCTGAATACGTTCTACATGGCGCTAACCATGGTGGCTCCGATGGGGATCATTATGCTCGCGACGATGGCGGGCATGTACAAGAACAGGCGGCTAAACGTCCTCCTTTACATCGGATTGCTCGCGCTCTTCTGCGCTGCTTTCGCGGGTACCCGTATCCAATCGGGAATCGGCGACCGGCAGTTCATTGCTTCGATGGTCCCGCATCACTCTGGGGCGATCCTAATGTGTCGCGAGGCCCGTCTTGAGGACGAAGAACTTAAGGATCTTTGCAGAAACATCTCGCAAGGACAGCGGCAAGAAATCGAGCAGATGAATGCCATTCGCGCGAGGTTGGATCGAGGGCAGTAAGTCACGGTATCGCCGATAGTATTCGGATGAGAAACGACTGTGTCAGGGTGCCATATAGCGGCACAGGCTCCGCTGAGACCCTATAGTCACCGTACCCCCCGCTCCCTACCTCCCTTAAAGGCGGTACGTCGGTACAATGCCAAGCATCGGCGACGAGGCAGAGGCGCGAGGAAATCGGCATTATTCGTGTGAGCCTAACCGCCAGCGTGCTTGTTGCATGCGGTGTCGGACGGGGTTTGATTGGCAGCTAAGTCCTGCAAAGCCGCTGTATGGTTTCCTCACGTTGGACTTCTGCTCACCACCCAGTGCGGCCACCCTCCGGGAACCAGAAAGATCGACCCGTTGCTGAACTTCAACATGCGATGGTCCAATGCCTGCTGACGTAACCAAAAGCGGTCCTCGGTCAAGAACCGACGCCCGAGCATCGCGGTGGTTCGCGTGGCGCATGCGGGTCCGCAACTATCCGGCTCTTTAACTCGCTTAAGTATTCACCAGAGTCATGAAATGCGGCGTTTCGTTTATCGGCTGCCGGCTTTCCATGGGCGGCCAATTCTCGCGTCCCATCATGAGTGGGGAAAATCGCGTTGAGCCGGACAGCTGCGTGGCGGCCACCCGTCGGTGGTCGGGGCGGCGCGAGACTGCCGGCTTGGCGGCACTTATCCCAGCGCGATCACCGCCTCGATTTCAACTTGTGCCCCTTTTGGCAGCGCGCTGACCTCATAGCACGCGCGGGCAGGGAATGGCTTCTGGAAGAATGTCGCATATACGCTGTTGATGTCGGCGAAACGGGAAAGGTCCGTCAGCAACACGGTCGTCTTGACGGTCCTCTCGATTCCCGATCCCCCCGCTTCGGCGATCGCGGCGATGTTTCTCAAACACTGCGTCGCCTGCTCGACGGGATCGTTCGAAACGAGCTCTCCGGTTGCGGGATCGATCGGGAGTTGCCCCGAGACGAAAAGCAGATTGCCCCCTTTAATCGCCTGCGAGAACGGGCCGATCGCGCCCGGTGCCTCAGTTGTTGTTACCGCCTCGATCATTGCTGGCTCCAAGTTGTTTCTGGGTGAGTGATTGATCAGTAGCGGCTGATCGCGAGATCGGCCGCGTCGATTTCCGGCTTTCGCCCGCTGACCAGATCGCTGATCAGTCGCGCCGAGCCACAGCTCATCGTCCATCCCAGCGTCCCGTGGCCCGTGTTGAGGAAAAGGCCGGCAACCTTTGTCGGCCCGATCACCGGGGTCCCGTCCGGGGTCATCGGCCGCAGCCCCGACCAGAATGATGCCTTTTGCAAATCCCCGCCGGGAAACAGGTCGGTTACCGAATGGTCGAGCGTGCGACGCCGCGCGTGGCCGAGGTCATTGGTGTAGCCGGATATTTCCGCCATGCCGCCGACGCGGATCCGATCGCCCAGCCTGGTGATCGCAATCTTGTAGGTCTCGTCCATTACCGTCGACTCCGGTGCGCGCGATGCGTCGGTGATCGGGATCGTCAGGGAATAGCCCTTGACGGGATAGACCGCCAGCTTGATGCCGAGGGGCTTGAGGAGCAGCGGCGAATAGCTGCCGAGTGCGACGACGACGGCGTCCGCGCTCATCCGTTCGCGGTCAGTCAGCACGCCACGCACGCGGCCACTCTCGACGTCCAGTCCCGCGATTTGCCTGCCGTAGACAAAGCGAACGCCAAGCGCCGCGGCCTTGGCGGCAAGTGCGTTGGTGAACTTGAAGCAGTCACCCGTCTCGTCCTTCGGCGTCAGCAGCCCGCCGACGATTTTGTCGCGGACATGCTTCAGCGCGGGCTCGACCCGGATGCAGCCGTCGCGATCGAGCACCTTGTACGGCACACCGTCGGCGGCGAGCGCCTTGACGTCCTTGGCCGAAGCGTCGAGCTGCTGCTGCGTCCTGAAGAGCTGCAGGGTGCCTTGCATGCGCTCGTCATAGGCAATGCCGGTCTCCGCCCGCACCTCCGCCAGAGACGTCCGACTGTAGCCCGCGAGACGCAGCATTCGGCTCTTGTTGATCGCGTAGCGTTCAGCGGTGCAGTTTCTCAGCATCTGGAACATCCATGTGAGCATGGCGCGATCGAGCTTCGGGCGCAGGATCAGCGGCGCGTGCTCCATGAACAGCCATTTCAGCGCCTTCATCGGGATGCCCGGTGCGGCCCATGGCGAGCAGTAACCGAAAGAGACCTCCCCTGCATTGGCGAAGCTGGTTTCCAGAGCCGGCCCCCGTTGGCGGTCGATGACTGTGACCTCGTGTCCTGCCTTGGCAAGCCGGTACGCGCTGGTCACGCCGATGACGCCGGCGCCGAGAACGATGACTTTCATGCTTTCCTCGATGATGTTTGCTCAGCGATACCGACGTTCGTAACGCCGGCCGAGGCTGGTCAGGATTTCGTAGGAGATCGTGCCGGCGGCTTCGGCGACATCCTCAAGCGTCTGATGGGGACCGAGAACCTCGACGAGACTGCCCAGGGAAAGCGTGCCCTCGGGCAAGGCGGTGATATCCACCGTGATGCTGTCCATCGAGACGCGGCCAACGATTGGCAGGCGAACGCCATCGTAGAAAACGGCGCCGCAATCACTGAGACTGCGGGGAAGACCGTCGGCGTAACCTGCAGCGATTGTAGCGAGCCTGGTCTTAGCGGAGGTCACGTGCGCACCGCCGTATCCGACACGCGTTCCGGCAGGGACCGTCCTTGTTTGGATGACAGCGACCTCGAGCCGAACGACGGGCTCCATGGGGTTGTATCTGCCGGCAGTGGGGGCGCCGCCGTAGAGGGCGATACCGGGACGAGCCAGCACGCCGTGATAGTCCCCGCCCAAAAAGACGCCGCCCGAATTGGCAAAGCAGACATCGAGCCCTGCGAACTCGGCGGCGATAACGCGCATCTCGGCGAGCTGATCGGCATTCTGCTTTTTGTCGGCCTCGTCGGCGCAGGCGACATGACTCATGATGAAGAGGATTTCGAGGTTCCCGCAGCCCTTGAGTTCGGCGGCGAGCGCGGTTCTTTCCTGTGGAGGTACGCCGAGACGCGACATGCCAGTGTCGAACTGCAGAACGGCAGGAAAAACGCGTCCGAGCTTCTCAGCGGTGAAGGACCACCGCCGGAACTGCTCGAGAGAGTTGAGAACCGGAACGACGTCGGCATTGGTGCAAGTGATCTCTGCTCCCGGCTGCAGCCCATTGAGCACGAATATGTGCGTGTCGTTCGGCAGAAGCGGTCTGAGTTTCAGCGCCTCAGGGAGATGTGCAACAAAGAAGTGCCGGCAGCCCTGCGCATGAAGCGCTTTGGAGACCTGCTCGGCGCCAAGCCCATACGCGTCGGCCTTGACCACAGCGGCGGCCGATGCGGGGGCGACCGCGGCTGAAAGCTTGCGGTAGTTTCGCTGTAAGGCGGCGAGATCAATGGTCAGGTGGCCTGAAGAGCCCGTAACAGCGTCTGCATCCCAACTTTGAATATGCGAAGCATGACAGTTCATGTGCAACCCTTTCGTTGCACCGGAACATATTGAAACTTTCGTTGAATATCCCTCCTACTTATAATCGATGGTTTCGATGTATGATCATTCGTCGAATAAACTGCGAACAAATGGAAGATTATGCATGGCCGCCATTGATGCGATCGACCGCAATATCCTGCGTCTGCTGAGGCTGAATGCTCGGTTGAGCAATGCGCGCCTTGCGGAGGAAGTTGGCCTCTCACCTTCGGCTTGTCTGCGTCGCATACGATTGCTCGAGGAAGCCGGCGTCATCCGCGGCTACACGGCCCTGGTGGACAGCGGGAGTTCTGAGGACACGATTGCGGTGATCATCAACATCACGCTCGAGCGGCAGACCGAGGAACACCTCGACCGTTTTGAAGCTGCCGTACGCAAGCACCCGGAAATCCGCGAGTGCTTTCTGATGACCGGCGGCTCGGACTATCTGCTTAGGGTGGAAGTGGGGGGCGCGGGCGAGTTCGAGAAGATCCATAAGGAGATTCTCTCGACACTGCCCGGCGTCCTGAGAATTCATTCAAGCTTCTCAATTCGTAACGTCTTGGCCACCCGGATCAAGGGGCAACGGTGAAGTCGAGTCAATCGAGCCGACGTGTACCGGCGCCGCTGCACCATTGATCGTCCCGAATTTGGCCTGAAAAAAGCACGGCTGCCGTCGGGACCTGTGCGACGGCAGCCAAATTTTGCCCTGGGGAGGAAGGGCGACGCGGTGGACACGGCGAATAAAAGAGGCTTCGTGGTCCCCACCATCGATCTATATCCTAACAGCGAAGCGGCGGATGGGCTGCCGCATTCCGAAGCTCGCAAGCATGTTCATCCGTTAATTGACAGCGATACAGCTAAATTAGCTTACGCTTTTCTTGTAGGCTCCTAAGTATCCACGTCACGGCACCTCGGAGTGGGGCGGGTGGAAAGAGCCGGTATGTCCTCGCTCTGCCTTATATCCTTGCCATCGAGTGTGATCTGGCGGGACAGCGGCCGCCTAAGCCCGGCGAGCAGCCGCAACAATCCGCATGGACGGGCTGACATTTCATCCGAATCGCCCTCGGATTTCTTCTCGAACCGCCTGACCCGGGTTCCAGCTGCCCGCACGTGGGATGTTGGACGACGGTTGCCGTCGGCTCAACCCGGGTCACCGGCCACGACGGCGGTGGAATGAGCAAAACGCTCGGTAGATTGGTCTGTTTGTGCCGTTCCGACTGAGCGATCCGCATCTCATCATTGCGGAGCAGAATGCTTCACCGGAGGATCCACATGACAACCTACAACATTGCACTTATCGGGTTTGGTGGCGTCAATCGCGCTTTGGCCGAGCTCATCGCGACGAAGAACCCGCTGTGGGAACGAGACCTCGGCTTTCGCCTGAACATCGTAGCTGTCAGCGACCTCTATCTCGGGTCCGTTATTTCGCCCAACGGGCTTGATGCCAAGACCCTCGTTGAAGCGAACTTCGCGAAAGGCGGGTTTGGCCAGCTCTCTGGAGGCAGTGCGGAAGCAGACAACGAAACAATCATCAAGACGGCGCCTGCTGACCTCATCGTGGAAGCGACATTTACAAACCCGAAGGACGGCGAGCCGGCTGTTTCGCACTGCCGCTGGGCCCTCCAATCCGGCAAGCATGTCGTCACCACGAACAAAGGGCCGGTCGCGATCGCTGCCCAGGAACTGAAGGCCGTTGCGCACGCGAACGGCGTTCATTTCGAATATGAGGGCTCCGTCATGAGCGGTACCCCTGTCATCCGCATGGCGGAAAGGACGCTTGCGGGCGCGGAGGTGAAGGGTTTCGAGGGGATCTTGAACGGGACTTCGAACTTCGTCCTCGGCCGTATGGAAGGAGGCCTTGACTTCGCCACTGCAGTCAAGGAAGCGCAGATACTCGGCTATGCGGAAGCCGATCCGACCGCCGATGTCGAAGGTTTTGACGTTCGCCTCAAGGTGGTGATCCTGGCAAACGAGCTGCTGGGGGCAAGCCTCAAGCCCGAAGAGGTCACGTGCAAGGGGATCTCCAAGCTTTCTCCGTCCGATATCGAAAACGCGGCAGCAGCAAATAGCCGTTGGAAGTTGGTCGGATCGGCGGTTCGGAATGAAGACGGGACGGTAACAGGCAGTGTTTCTCCGAAGCAACTTCCCTTCGAGCATCCACTCGCTGGTGTAAACGGCGCGACCAATGCCGTGTCGCTTAACACCGAACTACTCGGCTCTGTCACCATCACCGGCCCTGGCGCCGGCCGAATTGAGACCGCTTATGCGCTGCTCTCCGACATTATCGCCATCCACAATGCCCAGGCCACTGCTAAGAGGGAGGCCGCCTGATGCAGAGCCTCGCCTTCAGCAAGAAGACATCCGTGGACGAGATCATTATCAGCAATCCCTTCGACGGCAGCTTTGTCGGAACAGTCTCTGAGACCAATTCCGACAGTGTGTACCTGCTGCTTCAGCGCGCCAATCGGGGTGCGCAGATCGCGCGGTTCCTGCCCCGTCATAAGCGCTCCGCAATCCTGGAAAAGTCGGCAGCGACCGTTGAAGCCCGCAAGGAAGAATTTGCACTCCTTATCGTGCGGGAGGCGGGGAAGACAATCACCCAGGCCCGCAAAGAAGCTACGCGGTGCGTCAATACTTTGAAGCTCTCGGCGGACGAAGCCAAGCGGAATGCTGGCGAGGTGATCCCCTTCGATTCCTATGGCGGCTCGGAATCCCGTCAAGGCTGGTACACACGGGAGCCGCTCGGCATCATCACTGCAATCACACCTTACAATGACCCGCTCAATCTCGTGGCCCACAAGCTCGGCCCGGCTATCGCCGGCGGCAATGCGATACTCCTGAAGCCGTCGGAGCTTACGCCTCTCTCGGCCATCAAGCTGGTGGAAGTGCTGCTCGAAAGCGGGTTGCCGGAGGAAGTCATCACGGTAGCTGTCGGCGGGGCGGATCTGGGCAAAGCCCTCGTCTCGGCCAAGGACGTCCGGATGGTCTCCTTCACGGGTGGTTTTTCCACCGGCGAGGCCATCGCAAAGAGTGCCGGCATCAAGAAGCTCGCGATGGATCTCGGCGGAAATGCACCGGTTATCGTCATGGAAGACAGCGATTTTGACGCGGCGGTTCAAGGGTGCGTGTCGGGTGCCTACTGGGCGGCGGGCCAGAACTGCATCGGCACGCAGCGGATTCTGGTCCAGCGACCGATCTATGAACGGTTCAAAGCAGAGTTCGTGGCTCAGACTGCAAAGCTCAAGACCGGCAATCCGTTGGAAGCAGACACTGACGTGGGGCCGATGATTTCCGAAAAGGCGGTCAGCCGAGCTGCTGCCATGGTCGAGCGCGCAATCGCCGCTGGCGCCACTCTCCTTTGCGGGCATAGGCCCTCCGGCAATCTTTACCCTCCAACAGTGCTGGAGAACGTGCCAGCAACGTGCGACCTGTGGAATGAGGAGGTCTTTGCACCGATTGCCATCCTGCAGACGTTCGATGAACTGGAGGAGGCAATCCGGTTGGCAAACAGCCCGGAATACAGCCTCCACGCTGGTATCTTCACCAACGATCTGGAGGAGGCTCTCGATGCCGCCAATCAAATCGACGCCGGGGGTGTCATGATCAATGACTCGTCCGACTATCGGTTCGACGCGATGCCCTTTGGCGGCTTCAAATACGGCAGCATGGGACGTGAAGGCGTTCGGTTTGCCTACGAAGACATGACCCAGCCGAAGGTCGTCTGCATCAATCGGCTGAAGCGGTAGCAGGCGCCGCTTCCTTCAGGTCAGCTCATCAATGCGTCTAGGTGAGCCCACGTGCTCAAAAGGCAATCACTGATGCAATGCACACGCCGGAATTCAGGCTACGGGGAGTAGAGAATGGGAACTGTACGCATAGAGGCCGACTTGATCGGGTCTCTTCCGATCCCTCGTAATGTTCTGTACGGCGTCCACACTCGTCGAGCCGAGCTCAACTTCGACGTTTCGGGCCTTCGGCTGAAAGACTTTCCCGAACTTATCCAATCTATGGCTACGGTCAAGAAAGCGGCCGCTCTCGCGAACGCTGAGCTTGGTCTTCTGCCGGTGGAAAAAGCATGGGCGATCTCCGAAGCCTGCGATGATCTCATCGAATTGAAGGGTGTCGATGAGAACTTCCCGATCGATATGATGCAGGGCGGCGCTGGGACGTCGACGAATATGAATGTTAATGAGGTGGTAACGAACCTGGCGCTCTTGAAGCTCGGGGCCGATGTCGGCGATTACGCAAAGCTGCATCCCAATGATGATGTGAACCTTTCCCAGTCGACCAACGATGTCTATCCCACCGCGCTCCGTCTGACCATACTTCGCGCTTGTGACGGGCTGATAGCGTCCCAGGTCGGCTTGCGCGGCGCATTCCGTGCAAAGGCAAGTCAGTATGCGGCTGCGTTGAAGGTCGGCCGCACTCAGTTGCAGGATGCTGTTCCGATGACAGTAGGGCAGGAATTTGAAGCGTTCGCGGAGCTCCTCGACGAAGATATCATCCAACTGCAGTCAGCTTCCAAGCTGTTGAAAGAGGTCAATCTCGGTGGATCTGCAATCGGCACCTCAATCAACGTCCCTCCCGGATTTTCCGGCGCAGCTTGCGTGCACCTTACGCAGATCTCGGGAATCGACGTCTTTCCGGCCCGAAACCTGATTGAGGCCACATCTGATGCGGGCGGGTTCGTTTCGTTCTCCGGTGTTCTGAAACGAATCGCAGTGAAGCTGACTAAGATCTGCAATGACTTACGTCTACTGAGCAGTGGACCTCGCGGGGGCCTGGGTGAAATCCGACTGCCGCCTATGCAAGCGGGATCCTCAATCATGCCCGGCAAAGTCAATCCCGTCATTCCGGAAATGATGAACCAGATCGGGTTCCAGGTTATCGGAAATGATCTCACGGTAACGCTCGCGGCCAGCGCGGGGCAGTTGCAACTGAATGCAATGGAGCCAGTGATGGTTCTCAACATCCTTCAATCCATGCGGATGCTGACGCGGGGGATGGATATTTTTAAGCAGCGATGCATCGACGGAATTGAAGTCGACGTCGACCGCTGTAAAGCCCTCCTGGACCAGTCTCTCGTGCTCGCGACGCCGTTGGCAATGCTTATCGGGTATAGCAAGGCAGCGTATCTTTCCAAAAAGGCGCTGACTGAAAAGCGGGAATTGCGGCAGGTCGTGGAAGAGGAAGGAATTTTGGCGCCTGGCCAAATTGACGAGCTCTTTGAAGGCAGCTCGGATTTCGCAAATACTTCGCTGAGTTCATCGGTCTGATAGGGTAGGAAAATGGCTGTTTTTACAGAGCTCTCTGACGAAGATCGCCAATCGATCACTGCAGCCTATGGTTTTATGTCGCTCTTGTCAGTGATTGGGATCGCTGACGGCGACACTGAGACCACCTACCTGTTTCGCGCCCAGGAAGGCGAATTCATCGTTACGCTTTTCGAGAACGGAGCCCAGCCCTTAGATCTCGAAAAAGCCTTCGAAACCATGGAGGAGCTCCATCGAAAGGGCGTCCCCTGCCCCAAACCGCTGCGCACCGTCGATGGCCACGCCACGTGCCGGGCCGCGGGTCGATTGGTTGCCGTCGTCAGCTTCGTACCGGGTTCCTCATCCACCATTGCAGGCGCGGCAAAATGCCGAAGCCTGGGTCGTGTGATGGCTCAAATCCATACTGTCTTGGAACGAAAGGTAAAGCGCACATCAGCGGATCTTCCAACTGGGGCAGTTCATGGCGCGTTGGCCCGAGAGAATGTCTTTTTTCTTGGAGAGGACGTAAGCGGGGTCATTAATTTCAGGCTGCGGCACGAAACCAACGGCGAACTGAACAAGGAGCGGGCGCGCGCCCTGCTGCAGGGTTATGAAGAGGTTCGAGGCCTGACCGGCGCGGAAAGGGAGGCATTGCCAGGCTTCATAATGGCTTCGACATCGAAGCGATTTGCGAGCCAGAAGGAAAGAGCCTTCCTACCGGAAATCGCCGTGGTAGCGTATCGATCGGTAACGCCCGAAATCACAGGCTAATCGACCCGGCACCGACCCCATGAAATATCTTCTCGATCGAACCGACGAACAGATACTTGTCGAATTGAAGGCCAACGCCCGGATCTCGCACGCGGAGTTGTCGGCGAAGGTGAATCTCTCGCGTAACGCCGTGCGAGTGCGGATCGAACGACTTGAGCGCGAAGGCTTCATTAAAGGATATACGATCGTCACCGGCGATGGGGGGAGTAGCCAGCACGTTACGACCGCACTGATCTTCGTCTATCGGCACGATCGCATGAGGGGCGGCGACGTTATTCAAGCGCTGCGGAAAATCCCGGAAGTCGTGGCTTGCGACGTTATGACCGGCGACTTCGATCTCCTCGTCAGGGTCGAGTCTCCCGAGGCCGACCGCATCCGGCAGATTTGGCAGCAGATAGCCGAGATGCCGGGGGTGCGCGATACCCTGACTGCGTTTGCCCTCTCCTCTGTAATCCGGAAATAGAGCGCCGCAAAACAGGGGCACATCTTGTTTGGACGTTACCGCAAAAGGAGACGCGTTCAGATCAGCGATCGCTCGACACCGAGCGTAGACGCGTTTGTTAACTCCCTTCTTAAGCCGACATTCAGGCGACTTAAATGTCGCCTTCAGGTGAAATGAGGCATGCTTCTGACGCAGGCCCGCCCCAGCCGTATGGCACTACCAAGAGGTTCAAATGACGATAACCGAACGAGGAACCCAGTTCTATATTGGCGGGGAGTGGCAAGAACACGCGGACGCAACAAGTCTGCCCGTCGTTGATCCCGCCTCGGAACGGGTTATCGGCCATATCGCCGCCGGAGAGGCAAACCACGTCGATCTCGCGGTTGCGGCAGCGCGCAAGGCCTTCCCGGCCTTCTCTCAATCATCTGTGCCCGAGAGGCTTGAGCTCCTCGGCAGGGTGCATTCGCTCCTGAAGGAGAGAGCGGAGCTGTTCGCCGAGGCGCTCGTGATGGAGATGGGGGCGGCGATCAGCTTTGCGCGGGCCTCGCAGGTTCCTTTTGCCGCGGAACACATTCGTGTCCAGATGGAGGTGCTCGAGAACTACCGGTTCGTGACGGTCGATGGGCGCACCGCAACGGCCAAGGAGCCGATCGGCGTTTGCGCCCTGATCACCCCGTGGAACTGGCCACTCTACCAGATCACCGCCAAGCTTGCCCCAGCGATCGCGGCGGGCTGCACCGTCGTCCTCAAACCCAGTGAGCTGTCCCCCTACAGCGCCTTGCTCTTCGCCCAACTGATGCATGATGCCGGCACTCCGCCAGGCGTGTTCAACCTGGTCAATGGCACTGGAGAGAGTGTCGGCGCAGCTCTCTCCAGCCACCCAGAGGTCGACATGATCTCGATCACCGGCTCGACGCGTGCGGGGGTACTCGTCGCGCAGGCGGCGGCCCCGACGGTCAAGCGGGTGGTCCAGGAACTTGGCGGCAAGTCCCCCAACATCCTGCTGAATGATGCTGATTTCGCCGAGGCGGTACCAAAAGGCGTCCTTGCCGGAATGCGCAATGTCGGCCAGTCGTGCAGCGCCCCGACACGCATGCTCGTGCCCGCCCATCGGCTCGCCGAGGTCGAGGATCTGGCCAGCAAAACCGCACATGCCATCCGCGTCGGCGATCCGAGGGATCCGGCGACCGCAATGGGGCCCATCGCCAATCGCGCCCAGTATGAGCGGGTGCAGACCATGATCCGGGCGGGAATCGACGAAGGCGCGAAGCTCCTGTGCGGCGGACTGGGACGCCCGGCAGGTCTCGATCGAGGTTTCTTCACGCAGCCGACGATTTTTTCCGAGGTTCGGCCAGAGATGCGCGTTGCTCGCGAGGAGATCTTTGGGCCGGTCCTTGCGATCATGCCCTACCGGGACGAAGAAGAGGCAATCACGATCGCCAACGACACGGTCTATGGACTGGGAGCCCATGTCCAGTCCCCGGATCCGGAGCGGGCTCGACGAGTCGCCGCGCGGATCCGCGCCGGGCAGGTTCACATCAACTATCCGGCGTGGGACGGGACGGCCGCGTTCGGTGGCTACAAGCACTCGGGCAATGGGCGCGAATATGGCGTGCACGGGCTTGAGGAGTATCTCGAGACGAAGTCCATTCTGGGCTATTGACCACCCGGTTCCGCACAAGCCGCTTGCCAGGGCGGCGGCTTCAGCGCTTGTCGAAGCATCGTCAGGAAAGCAGTAGTCCGGGCGCTTCGCCCGTGACGCGAGCCGAGCATCGCGACGATGTCGGCCGGTGGGAGCTTCCAGTTGGGCAGCACCTGCTGCAGCCGTCCGTCAGCGAGATCTTCTGCCACGTTCCACTCGGAACGGATCATGATGCCCTGACCGGCAAGCGCCCACTCGCGGATGACGGCACCATCGTTGCTCGACATGACCGGATTGACGCGCACCGTCGCCATCTCCTGTCGCGGCCCCTTGAAGCGCCACAGCGTCACGTCCTCGTCGTTTTCCCGAACGGCAAGACAGCGATGCTGAGCAAGATCAGCGGGCGTTGAAATCGGTGATGCCGAGTCGAGGTACCTCGGACTTGCGCAGAGTATTCGAGGGTTCGGCGCCAGTGTCGTGACGACCTGGTCCAGATGCCCCGGCGCCCCAATGTGAACAACGACATCATAGCTTTCGACGAGCAGAGCCGCCGGATGATCGGACAACTGCAGCGTAGCGGTCGCGCCGCCGTGCTCTCGTGCGAACGCTTCCACGACCGGGGCCACATAGAGCCGTCCAAAGCCGTGTGGTGCGGCGACCCTGAGGTGCCCGCGAACCGCGCCTCTGCGATCAGCTAGGGCTTCGGCAAGCGAATCGATGGTCTCGCTGACGATAACGCTGTGAGAAGCAACCAGCGAGCCCTCTTCCGTGAGGCGCAGCCGCCGTCCGGACCGATCGATCAGCCGCACCCCGACTTTCTCTTCCAGCGCTCGCAGGCGCTGTGTCACTGCCGGAGGCGTAACGTTCAGCTTTCTCGCGCTTTCCGCGAGAGATTTCGAGCCTGTCAGCACCGAAAAGAAGGCAAGGTCATCGGACGTCAACATTAATGAAAACCTGAAGCAAACATTCACTTGTCATTAATTGTCATCTTTATGATTTGACCGCAAGGTGAAAACCCGAATTGGAGATCAGATCATGGTCCTAGCGACGATCGACCCGACCACCCGGCTGGCCGCCTCGACCAGCCTTGAGGACCTGGAAACACCCTGTTTGGTCCTGCACGCCGACCGAATGGACAGGAATGTTCAGCGGCTCAGGAGCCGACTTGACGCCATGGGAGTGTCACTCCGGCCCCATTTGAAGACCGCTAAGTCGATCGAAGTCGCACGGCGGGTGATGAGCTCGCCGGAGGGGCCGGCGACCGTCTCTACCCTGAAGGAGGCTGAACAGTTCGCGGCGGCAGGCGTCCGGGACATAATCTATGCGGTCGGCATCGCCCCAGCGAAGCTCGCGCGTGTCGCGGAACTGCGGGCGAGCGGCGTCGATCTCGTCGTCACTCTGGATACTGTTCTGCAGGCACAAGCGGTGGCCGAGGCGTCTCGGCAGAGCGGGACGCGCATCCCGGCCATAATCGAGATCGATTGCGACGGCCACCGCTCCGGTGTGCGACCTACTGACCAGGCGCAGCTGGTGGAAATCGGGCAGGCGTTGACGGCAGGTGCCGAGCTGCGTGGCGTGCTCACCCATGCCGGCGACAGCTATAAGGGCGGAGGTGTCGAGGCGCTGCGGCTCTACGCGGAAACGGAACGATTGGCCGTCGTGGAGGCCGCGCGCATTTTGCGGAACGCGGGGCTGCCCTGCCCGGTCGTCAGCGTCGGCTCGACCCCGACGGCCCATCACGCAACGGATCTTGCTGGAGTGACGGAAGTCCGCGCGGGCGTGTTCGTCTTCTTCGACCTGGTGATGGCTGGGCTTGGTGTTTGCCAAATCGACGATATCGCGCTCAGCGTGCTCGCAACCGTCATCGGACACCAGCGCGAGAAAGGCTGGATCATAACCGATGGCGGATGGATGTCTCTGTCGCGGGACCGCGGCACTGGCAAGCAGGCCGCCGACCAGGGCTATGGCCTGGTCTGTGACATGGATGGCGCGCCCTATCATGACATCATCGTTGCCGACGCGAACCAGGAACATGGAATCATAGCGGTGCGCCCCGGATCGAATGCACGACTCCCGGATCTGGCGGTCGGAGACCGGGTGCGGATCCTGCCGAATCACGCCTGTGCGACCGCTGCGCAGCACGAAACGTATCACGTGGTCCGCGGCCGCTCGCACGCTGTCGAGGCCCGTTGGACCCGCTTTGGAGGCTGGTGATGCCCAAATCCATGACAGTGAATACCGATCGAGCGCCAAGCCCGGCGGGCCACTACTCACAAGCGAAGCTCGTCGGTCAGCACCTCTACATTTCGGGCCAGCTGCCGATCCGACCGGGTGGAGAAGCCCTGCCGGACGACAGCTTCGAGACCCAGGCGGTACAGGCCCTCGACAACCTGCTGGCGATCCTTGAAGCCGCAGGCGGAACCCCGGCCGATCTCGTCAGGGTGACCGCCTACATCGTCGGCGTGGCCAATTGGCCCCGCTTCAACCAGGTTTATTCGGCGCGACTAGGGG
Source organism: Sinorhizobium fredii NGR234 (assembly GCF_000018545.1). Taxonomy (NCBI): domain Bacteria; kingdom Pseudomonadati; phylum Pseudomonadota; class Alphaproteobacteria; order Hyphomicrobiales; family Rhizobiaceae; genus Ensifer; species Ensifer fredii. The sequence continues at coordinate 698,619 of NC_012586.1, read as the reverse complement.
ATTCCCGCCCGGCTCGCACCGTCGTTCCGGTGCCGGAACTGCACTATGGATATCTCGTCGAAGTCGATGCGATAGCCGTCATTGCCTCAGATGCTCCTGCCGGAGGGGCAGGAAACAGTGCCGTTTAGATCGGCCGCCAAAGTTCAGGTCAGCCCCCATGTCTCCAATCGTCAAACGCATACAGAACGATCCAAAGCTTCCCGCCCAGGCGGATGTCGTCGTCATCGGCGGCGGCATCGTCGGTGCAACGGCAGCTTTCTTTCTCGCAGAGCGGGGGCTGTCCGTCGCTCTGGTCGAAAAAGGCCATGTCGGCTGCGAGCAGTCGAGCCGCAACTTTGGTTGGTGCCGGCGGCAGATGCGGGATGCGCGCGAGTTGCCGCTCTCAGGCATCGCGTTGCAAGCTTGGGATGAGTTCGCGGCGAAGATCGGTGACGACGTCGGCTTCCGCCGATGCGGTCTGCTTTACGCCACGGACAATCCGAAGCAGCTGGCGGAATGGGAAGCATGGCGTGAGACGGCCCGCCCGTTCAACGTCAATACGAAGATGCTGAGCGCCAGGGAAGCGGCTGCCGCAATTCCGGCGAAAGGCCGCCAATGGCTTGGCGGGGTCCATTCGATCAATGACGGCAAGGCCGAGCCCGCGATCGCCGCGCCGACGATCGCGAACGGCGCTCGCAAATTTGGGGCGACGATCCACCAGGAATGCGCTGCCCGAGGCCTCGATATGGTCAATGGAGCGGTGGCGGGGGTTATCACGGAAAAGGGGACCATCCGGACGCAAGCCGTTCTTTGCGCCGGTGGTGCCTGGACGTCGATGTTTTGTCACCAGTACGGAGTCCTGTTCCCGCAGGCGAGCGTGCGCCAGACGGCGCTGCGTACCCGACCCACAACGGACCTGGGTGAGGCGATCTATACGCCGGAGTGCGCGTTGACCCGCCGGTTGGATGGCAGCTACACGCTTGCGATCAGCGGCAGGGCTACATTGGATATCACTCCACAAGGCCTTCGCTACGCCCGCTCGTTCATGCCGATGTTCATGAAGCGTCTGAAAGCGGTGCAAATAGGCATCAACGGGTCCTTCTTTCGTGGTCCGGAGGCATTCGCTAGCTGGAATAGCGACACGACGTCGCCGTTCGAGCGGATGCGCGTTCTTGACCCGGCGCCGAGCCGCCGCACGATCGCGGCTATTCTGAAAGGTGTCACAAACCAGTTCCCTGCACTAACGGGCATCGAAGTCGCCGACAGTTGGGGAGGCTATGTGGATTGTACGCCGGACGCGGTACCGGTCATCTCGCAGGCCGATGGTGTGAAAGGCCTTTACCTGGCCGCGGGCGGTTCCGGCCACGGCTTCGGGCTCGGGCCGGGCATCGGCCGTCTGGCAGCCGACCTGGTTGCCAATGATACACCCTGTGTCGACCCCGCGCCCTTCCGGCTGTCGCGCTTCTTTGACGGCTCCAGAATCAAGGTGGGCGGAATCTGATGGTGTGGATGAAGCTCGTGTGAGGTCGGCGCAACAGGTTTCGCCTGGGCGAGGAGCCCCGATGCGTCCCCAGTTCCCCCGCGACGCGGGCCAATTCGCGGATATCACTTTCACTCAGGTAAAAAACGGAGAACCAGATGTCACTACTGAAAACCATCGACCCGAATCCATCGTTTGAACCAAAGCATAGGACTGCCGAGCCGGATCGCCTGATCGCCGGCAGCCCCGCTTTCAAGACCTGGTTGCAGGACACCGCCAAGGAGGGCAGAGTCAATACCGGTGTTTTCGAGGCGACCCCGGGCGAGACGCACTCCATCAAAGGCGAAACGTTTGAGTTCTGCCATATTGTCCATGGCGTGATCGAATTGACCGAGAAGGGTAAGGAGCCGGTCATTTATCGCGCGGGCGACAGTTTTGTCATGAAACCCGGCTATGTCGGAGTCTGGAAAACGATCGAGACGGTGCGGAAAATCTTCGTCACAGTCACCTGATCACTCGAAGGAGCGATGCCGTTTCGAGGTGCATTGTCTCCTGATTTCAGGGTGGGAACGGACCGATCCGGCAGGCAGGGCCTTTCGATCGGCTTCATCCCGAAATTGGATGGGCGGTCTATCCGCCCATGCCGACTTCCAACCCCGGCTCGCGCTTGCAGCGGAAGCCCCTTCGAAGAAGGGTTCGCCCATCGCTGTCGTCGCGGGTACAGCCTGAAACTTCAATATTTCACCCGTATCGCGACAACCCGCCGAGGTGAGCTTAGAGGCCAACGAAATGGATAAACCCATGCAAACGGAAACGGTCACTATCGCGCCTTTCGAGGCTCACCATCTGGATGGTGCACTGGCGCTGTCGCGGGCAGCGGGCTGGGCGCACAGGAGAGAAGACTGGAAAATGATTTGGTCGATAAGCGAGGGACGCGTTGCGCTCGCGGGTGACCGTGTGGTGGGCACGGCGCTGATGACCCCCTTCAGCAGCACCTGTTCAGCCATCAACATGATTATTGTCGACGAAAGCCAGCGTGGCCAGGGACTGGGACGACAATTGACCACCGCCGTGATCGAACTCGCCGGGGATCGGGAATGCCGTTTGACGGCGACGAGTGACGGCTTACCTCTTTACGAGAAGCTGGGGTTCGTTGCGACGCATGAAATCCTTCGCCATCAGGGTGTTGTGGGTCGGGTCGATACACCTGAAAATGTCGGATGGATCGCGCCCGACGACGCCCTGTCGGCAATCAAAGCGCTCGATCGTACGGCCTTTGGCGCCGATCGGGGCCCCCTCCACGATGCGCTGGCGAAGGAGGGACCGTTCGCCGTTGTCCGCAACGGTGACAATATCGTCGCCTTCGCGGCCACGCGGCCTTTCGGGATCGGCGAAGTCGTCGGGCCGGTCGTGGCAGAGAACGCCGAACAGGCGCGGGATTTGATCGCCTTCATCCTCTCCAGTAAGGAAGGCCGTTTCGTGCGCATCGACATCCCTGAACAGAGCGGCCTTTCGTCCTTGCTCGAAGGTTGGGGGCTGCCTCACGATGGCGGCGTGGTTGCGATGGCTCGAGGCGCTACCGGCGTGCCGCAAACGCCGGAGGTCCGAACTTTCGTCCTGGCCAGCCAGGCTCTTGGCTGACCTGAATATCTCCAGGGCATACTGCTTGGAAGCACGGGACTGGGTTTAGTAGACGCTGGGGCGAATAATCCGCCCAGCCCGTTTTGGGCATTGCCGACCGGCGGGCCTCCCCTGCCAGGTCCCTCCGTCCTCGCCTTAGAAATAGAAGGCAGGCGCTCGGCGGCAACGATCAAGTGACGGTGACGTAGATTTTCCGTACCGTCTCGATCGTTTTCCAGACCCCGACATAACCGGGTTTCATCACGAAGCTGTCGCCGGCGCGATAAATGACCGGCTCCTTACCGTTCTCTGTCAGCTCCACCACTCCCTGCAGGATATGGCAGAACTCAAAGGTCTCGCCCTTGATGGAGTGCGTCTCGCCGGGAGTGGCCTCCCAGACGCCGGTATTCACCTTGCCCTCTTTGTCGCTGTCCTGCGCCCAGGTTTTGAAGGCGGGTGCCCCGGCAATAAGGCGATCCGGCGCGGGCGTCGCGTGCTTCGGTTCGAAGGAAGGATTCGGGTCGATCGATTTGAGTAGTGACATCTGGTTCTCCATTTTCACCCGAGTGAAAGCAAATCCGCGTCATCGACAGACAAGACGGACGCGAGTCGGCCCCGACCTCGGTACGGGATTGTCAAATAAACGGTAGAGGAAGCGGTCAGAATCGCCGGGTGCCTACCAGCTTGCGGCGATGTATTTCGTTTCGAGATATTCGAGCATGCCGTGGTGGCTTCCCTCGCGGCCGAGGCCGCTCTGCTTCATGCCGCCAAACGGCGCGGCAGCGTCGGAGACGACGCCTCGGTTGATTCCGACCATGCCGCTTTCCAACCGTCCGGCGACCGAAAGCGCACGTTTGAGGTCACTGCTGAACACATAGGACACCAGCCCGTATTCGGTGTCGTTGGCCATCTGGACGACCTCGTCCTCGGTTTCAAATGCAATGACTGGCGCAACCGGCCCGAAGATTTCTTCGCGAAGGATCTCGGCATCGGGAGAAACGTTTGCCAGTACGGTAGGCAGATAATAGAATCCATCGCCGTTCAACCTGCTGCCACCCGTGATCAGGCGGGCTCCCTTGGCAATGGCGTCGTCCACCAGGCGTTCCACCTTGGCGACCGCGGCCTCGGTGATCAGTGGCCCGAGTTGCGTGTCCGGAGCCAGCCCTGGTCCGACATTGAGTACGGCCATCTCTTCCGCGAACCGCCGCGTGAAGTCCGCCAGAATCCCCTTCTGGACATAGAAGCGGTTCGCAGCAGTGCATGCCTCGCCGCCGTTGCGCATCTTGGCAACCATTGCTCCGGCGACAGCCGTCTCGAGGTCGGCATCGTCGAACACAACGAAGGGCGCATTGCCGCCGAGTTCCATGGAACAACTGACGACCTGGTCCGCAGCCTCGCGCAGCAATGTCCGGCCGACGCCTGTCGAGCCGGTAAACGACAGTTTCCGTACCCGCTTGTCATGCAGCATGGCGCTGACCACGGGGCCGGCCTTCCGCGTTGTCACGATGTTGACCACTCCGGCCGGAACGCCGGCCTGACGCATGATCTCGCCGATCGCCAGCGCCGTCAGCGGGGTCTCCGCTGCGGGCTTCAGGATGCACGTGCAGCCCGCGGCCAGTGCGGGTGCCATCTTTCGGGTCGCCATTGCCGCGGGGAAGTTCCAGGGTGTCACCAATACGGCGATACCAATCGGCTCATGGTTGACGATGATATGGTTGGCGCCGGAGGGCGCAGGTCCGAATTCGCCCGGCGCCCGTACAGCTTCTTCCGCGTACCAGCGGAAAAATTCGGCGGCATAGGCGACCTCCGACCTGGCGTCCGCGAGTGCCTTGCCGTTTTCCACGGTGATCAGTTGTGCCAGCCATTCAGCCTGTTCGAGCACAAGGTGAAAACACTTCATCAAAACGTCCGAGCGACGCCGCGGCGAGGTCGCCTTCCAAGCCGCTGCGGCCTTTTCCGCTGCATCGACCGCGGATATTCCATCGGCGATATCGCCATCGGAAACGGTGGCGATCACATCTCCGGTCGCGGGGTCGACCACTTCAAAGGTGCGGTCTTCTTTTGCAGAAACCCATTGGCCGCCGATGAACAGTCGCGTAGGAGCATCGCGGACTACTGCAGCCGAGGCGGGAGAGACAAGCGGGGTTGTTTTTTGCGCGGGAGTTGGCTTCACGTTCAGCACCTTCGCTACCAATCAGGTTCGACACGCGATCAATATAAGATTGGTTTTCGAATTGGTGTCAACATAGATCAAATTGGTTGCGGAAATAATTTGCGACGCTCATGAACGCGCTCCCCCCCGAAGCACCAGGTTCTTCGACTAACGCCACTACGCGCAAAACGATCTCGAAGCGGCCGCTTTTAACTTCCCCGCCGCTCTCTGGTGCTGATCAATGCGCCTTGGTACCGGTTCTCGGTCACAATAATCCGTCGCGACACTCATCAATCGAGGAAATACTGATCGCCGTATTGGTGACCCTGCATCACCAAAAGCCGTCAGCAAAATTCGATAGTCCGGTGCGGTCGCTTGGGTGTATCACCAGGCAGCCGCAACGATGGATATGGACTATGCAAACCCCTGTCATCCGCCTTGATTTCCGTTCCGATACGGTCACTCGTCCGACCCTTGGCATGCGTGCGGCGATGGCTGCCGCCGAGGTGGGCGACGATGTCCTGGGCGACGACCCCACGGTCAAGGCGCTCGAGGCCCGACTTGCCTCACTGCTCGGCAAGGAAGCGGGACTGTTCGTGCCAACCGGCACCATGTCCAATCTCGCTGCGATCATGAGCCATTGCCAGCGCGGCGAGGAATTTCTCTGCGCAACCGGCGCTCATGCCTATCTGTGGGAAGCCGGAGGCGCTGCGGTGCTGGGCTCGGTCCAGCCGCAGCCCTTGCCGGTGCGCACCGACGGCACGATCCCCCTCGAGGACCTTCACGCCGCGGTGAAGGACGACGATCCGCATTTTGCGATCACGCGACTGGTAACCATCGAGAACACATTCGCCGGACGGGTCCTGCGGCGCGATCATCTGGCCGAGGTTGCCGACTTCGCGCGGGAGCGGAAGCTCGCCACCCATCTCGACGGTGCGCGGCTGTTCAACGCGGCCGCGGCGCTCGGCGTTGACGTCGGGTGCCTGGCCGATGGCTACGACACCGTGTCGCTGTGCCTGTCGAAGGGACTCGGTGCGCCGCTCGGATCGGTGCTGGTCGGGGATGCCCCCTTGCTCGCGCGCGCGCGCCGTTGGCGCAAGATGCTCGGCGGAGGGATGCGGCAGGCAGGAATAATTGCAGCGGCGGGGCTGTACGCCCTCGACCATCATGTCGACCGGCTGGTCGAGGACCACGCCAATGCTCAGGTGCTTGCGCAAGCATTTGCGGGAATCGAGGGGATGAAGGTGACCCCGCCGCAGTCCAACGTGGTCTTTGTCGAGCTCGCGCCCGATCTGGCGACCCGGCTGTCCGAGGCGCTACGCGAGCTCGGCATCGCGGCGAGTTTCTGGCCCGGTGGGCGAATGCGCTGGGTCACCCATCTCGATGTGAACCGTGCCGCTGTCGACGAGGCCATCGCGGCAGTGCGCGACATCACTGAGAGCCGGACGTGAGAGGCGTCCCCAATCCACAATTGATCGTCAGAATAACAAACGCCACTGACGCACCGAACAGCCCCTGCGTCGTCATAGCCTCATGACTGCGCCGCGTCCGAAGGAGTGATGTCTTGATCGGACCGAGGGCGCGACGCAGTCCGAGGGCCGCCGCAAGCTGGCCCGCAGGGTTGTCGATTCCGCCCGCTGGGCTTCGAGCGGCTCGACGATGCACGACATCGCCTTCGCCACTCCTGCTCGCCAGCAAACGGTCTCATAGGTCGGCATCAGCGCACCTTGGTATTAGACTTTAACGATGTCGCGAGTTCAGCTGCACGATTTTCCGCAGCGACGATGCTTCCTTGCTGCGATCTTTGTGGTCACCTTTGAGCCCGCAGTCGGCGGGTGCCCGAACCTGAGCGCGACGCAAAGACACAAACCGGCTCAGCACTCAAACATTTTGCCGGTCTTAAGTTCCTCGGCGCGCTGAAAGGCCAACGTGGCAATTGCGGTGTCCTGAACACCTGTACCGGTAAGATCGGCTATTGTGATGTCCGCATCGCGAGTACGTCCGACCTTCCCGCCTGCAATGATGTGGCCGAGTTCCGGAAAATCCGCGTCGCTCGCAACCACCCCAGCCTCTATGGCATGATGAAGTTCCCCCAGCCTCCGCGTCTGTTTCAGGCTGTCCGCCACATAAATGTCTGCGCGCGCAATCGCCATCGGATCGATCTCGTTTTTATGTTCAGCGTCGGAGCCCATGGCTGTCACGTGCTGCCCGGGTTCAAGCCAAGAGGCATTCAGGATCGGCCGGTCTGCGGGTGTCGTTGTCACAATGACATGGGAACCCGCGACTGCCTCCTTCGGATCGGCGAATGCAGTAACCCGCACGCTGTGCTCGAGCTTTAACTGTCCGACGAGCGCCTCCGCCTTGGAGTGATCACGCGCCCAGATACGGACTTCCTGGATTGGTCTCACCAGACTGAGCGCTTGGAGTTGCAGTCTCGCCTGAACACCGGCGCCGAAGACGGTTGCGATCGAAGCATCGTTTCGCGACAGGTGTTTTGCCGCGACTGCACCAGCGGCAGCTGTCCTGACGTCGGTCAGGTAACCATTGTCCAGGAGGAGTGCCTGAACCAGTCCGGTTTGACTTGAGAGCAAAACCATCATCCCGTTTGTACTCGGAAGGCCGAGCTTTGGATTGTCAAAGAAACCGGGACTGATCTTGATCGCGAAACCGCTCAAGCCTGGAATATAGGCGGTTTTCACATCGACTTCGCCCCTGCTCTCAGGCACATCCAGACGCAGAATGGGCGGCATCTCCACCTGATTGTCGACGGCCAGCGCGCGAAACGCGCGTTCCGTGCATTCAACCGCATCGACGTCGAGCGGAATGATCTGTCTGAGCTCAGGCTCAGTAAGTATTCTGATAATAGGCATCACTCCACCTCAGTCGCTATATGCGTCCGTTGACGATTTTTCGGTGCAACGTCATGTCGATATTCTGACCCGACAATATGACTGCTGCCGGACCTTTAAGATGAGCCAGCTTGCCGGAAAGCAGCGCCGCGATACCAACGGCGCCAGCGCCTTCGACAATCTCACGCTCTTGCTCGTACGCGTGCCGCACACCGGCAGCTATCTCGCCTTCATTGACGAGGACGATGTCGTCGAGAAGGGTTTTGCACATCGGGAAAGTCCAGGTGTTATTCACGCCGATTCCGCCGCCGAGCGAGTCGGCCAGACTGCGATATTCCTTCACTTGCACCGGGTGGCCGGCGTCGATGCTAGCCTTCATGGCTGCCCCCCGGTCCATAGTGACGCCGATTACCTTGGCCTGGGGTCGGATCGTCTTTACGGCTGCCGCGACGCCTGCGGCCAACCCACCTCCAGAAAGAGGAACAAGAACGGTCGCGACCTCGGGCATCTCCTCGACAATTTCAAGCCCGACCGTTCCCTGGCCGGTGATGACGTGAGGATGATCAAAAGGCGGGATCATGCTGAGCCCTTCCTCTGCAACCTGCCGCTCGACTTCCGCTTGCGCATCGTCCTGCGAAGAACCGACTATGCGTACTGTTGCGCCCAGCCGTCGGATTTCCGCGACCTTGTTCTCCGGCACCAGACGTGACATGCAGATGGTCGCGCAGGAACCGACTGCCCGGGCAGCATAGGACAATGCCCTTCCGTGGTTGCCGGTTGAGGCTGCGATGACGCCGCGATCGCGCTCCACTTGGCTGAGTTGAAGAACTGCATTTGTTGCACCCCGGAGCTTAAAGCTACCGGTCGATTGGCGATGCTCGAGCTTCAAACTGACCTGCGCTCCGGTGCGTTCGGAGAGCGATGTCGATATCGTTAGAGGAGTACGGAGGACGTGACTGGCGATGCGCTCACGTGCCTGCTTGATCAGGTCATGGCTAATCATTGCGTTATATTTCACCTGCTTAAACCGGTCATGATCGGCGGAATGGTCCCGGCTCCTCATCGGAGGTGCTGACGCAGCAACTCGGCGCGACCGCCCAGTTCATCGTACGCCACCGAGTTGGTGGCACCGTCGAACAGCCAGACGCTATGTGAATCACAATCAGGAGCCTGCCGCAGAAACAGGTTCAGGTTATTGCGCGCGCCGCTATTTCACAAAGCTGGCGGTCGCGCGCACTTCACCGATTTGCGCGGATGTTGGCGCCCTCAGTCGCGCGCGACCCAAAGTTTTCGTGTGGTCTCGATAACCCGCCATGTGCCGACGAATCCGGGATGCATCACAAATGCGTCACCAGCACTGATCCTGCGGGGCTCGCCTCCATCCTCGGTGAGTTCGGACACTCCGGAAAGAATGACGCAGAATTCAAAGGTCTCGCCCTTGATCGAACGGTAGGCGCCTGGAGTTGCCTCCCATACGCCCGTCCGCATCTTTCCGTCTGCGGTCGCGGCTATGTCCCAGGCAAGAAACTGCGGCTGTCCGTCGACCAGCCGCTCGGGAGGCGGGGCGCCCTTGCGCGGCGTCGGGAGATTGTTCTGGTCGATGAAGGTTAGCTTGGACATAAATCACCTTTCTAGTTGAGGATTACTTGTCGAAAGACAATTTTCTTTCGATCAACTTTAGCGAAGTTAAGCTGATCACATTCATCATCAGGTAAAACGCCGAGGTGATGATGAAGATGTCCATGATGGCGAAGGTTTCGCTCATCAACCGTTTGGCATAGCCGGTGATCTCGAGGACCGTGATCGTCGATGCAAGGCTTGATTCCTTGACGATGATGGCCACTTCGCTGCTATAGGCAGGCAAGGCTTGCCTAACCGCCAGCGGAAACCTGACGTGGCGAAAAGTGGACCACACCGACAGGCCGCAGGCTTGCGACGCCTCGATCAGACCCCGCGGAAGGGAAAGCAGTGCCGTCCGGAAGATTTCCGCGGTATAGGCACCGGTGTTGAGCACGACGGCCAGGATCGCCGCATGCAGGCTGTCGCCGACGATCCACCAGATCACCGGGTTGCTTCGAATGGCGCTAAGCTGGCCTAGCCCATAGTAGATCACGAAGATCTGCACCAGCATGGGCGTGCCGCGAAAGACCGCGCAGTAGATATCCGCGCTCCTGCTCAACATCCGGTGCTTGGATGCGCGGATGACAGCCAATGCAATGCCGAACGGTAATCCGAGAGCGACGCCGAAGACGCTGATCAGCAAGGTTATCTTGGCGCCCACCAGAAGGAACGGAACCGCGTATGTGACAAGATCTAGTTCCATCTTATCCCCGACTGAAGCCACGGTTGAAGAAGCGCTCCGTATGACTGAAGAGCGTCTGGCTGATTGCCGTCAGCGCAAAAAACATCCCGGCAGCAGCGCAGTAGAACAAAAGTGGAGAGCGAGTAATGCCGGCGGCGATCGCCGCGGAGCGCATCAATTCCTGCATACCCACGACCGACACCAGCGAGGTGTCCTTAATGGTCATCTGCCAAACATTGTTGAGGCCGCCGAGCGCCAGTCGCAAAGCGATAGGCAGCGTGACGCGGAAGAAGGTGACGTGGTTCGGCAGAGCAAGGGATTTTGCCGCTTCTAGCAAGCCCACCGGCACGGCTTCGAGCGCGCCGCGGAACACTTCGATCGAATAGGCACATGATATAGCCGCGATCGCAACAACGCCGATGACGAAGGGATAAGCGTCGTCGGCGCTATTTTGATAACCGAAAGCGGTTGCCAGCCGCTGAACCCACTCGATCGAGCCGAAGAACAAGAGGTAGATGACGAGCAGTCCGGGAACGCCGCGCACAAGAATGCTGTAGCCGTCCACCGCTTGCGAGAATATGGGAAGGCGTCGCCACCTCAAAAGGGCCAGCGGCACTGCCACGATGATCCCAGCGAGCATCCCGAGCAGGCCGACAGCCAGTGTCACCGTCGCGCCGCGCAGAAGGGCAAATCCCCACCCCCGCTCAACCAATAGAACCCATAGGTCAAAAGACATCGGACATATCTCCCGTGACGTCGTCGCGACTTCGGCCGCGACGACGTGTGGATCTCAGCCTCACTTCGTGCAGGGAATGGTGTAATCGTCCTTGAACCAATGAAGGCTGGCATTCTTCACCTCGCCTTCGGTGACCATCTTACAGAGCGCCGCATCCAGTTTTGCCTTGAGCTCGGAATTGCCCTTGCGCATCCCGACGCCCATGCCGTGACCGAGCGACGTTGGATCGTCCATCGCCATGATCTTGACGTCCACTCGGGTGAACCCCGCCCCGTCCGGAGTGGCGAGGAAATCCGCCCAGGTCGGAGAGTCGCCGAAGGCGGCATCAAGGCGGCCTGCAGCAAGGTCAGCCGTCTGCTGCGTCGTGGCGTCGTAGGTTTTCAGATCTGCGCCGGGAACATGTTTTTGGATGAACTTGGCGTATGTGGTTCCGGTGACCACGCCGAGGCTCTTGCCGTCGAGCGCCTTTACGATCTCATCCAGGCTCTTGAGACCGGCAAGGGGAGAGTCCTTCGCCACCACGAAATAGAGGGGCGTGGTGGCATACGGAATGGAGTAGTCGATTTTCTTCTGGCGTTCCGCCGTGATGCCCAAACCGGAGATGATGACGTCAAACCGGTCGCTGTCCATGGAAGGCACAAGCGTGCTGAAGGATTGGACAACGAACTTGCACTTCAACTTGAGTTCAGCGCAGATGCCGTTCGCTATGTCGGCATCGAAGCCGGTAACGTTACCGTCAGCGTCGGCCATGCTGAACAGCGGTGCGTCTCCTTCAGTGCCGATCCGCAGCACGCCTTCTTCGGCTTGCGATGCCGCGGCTGAGACCAGGAAGAGTCCGGATGCGAGAACTGAGCGAAGTTTCGTGATTGTCGACATGGAGTTACCCCTCTTTTCGTTTGAAAGCGGCCGTCAGGCGGCCAGTGGCATCACGCTGGAAAGGAATCGCGCCACAGCGTCAGACGCTGGATTGCGAAGCAATTCTTCCGGCGTACCGTCCTGCTCAATTTCACCTTTGTGCAGGAAGATCATTCGGTTCGAGACGTCTCGCGCGAACCGCATCTCGTGGGTGACGAGAAGGATGGTGGCTCCCTCATCTGCAAGCCCTCTGATGGCCCTCAGAACCTCCCCGACCAGCTCCGGATCGAGGGCGGAGGTGGGTTCGTCGAAAAGCATGATCTTCGGGCTCATCGCGAGCACGCGGGCGATCGCGACACGCTGTTGCTGGCCGCCGGAGAGTTGATGAGGATATCGGTCGCGAAAATCGGCCATGCCGACCTTCGAAAGTGCCGAGAGCGCGATCTCCTTCGCGTCGCGCTTGTTCTTTCCCAGGGCGTAGAGCAGCGCCAGGGTCACGTTGCCGAGGACAGTCTGGTGCGGCCACAGATTGAAATTCTGGAACACCATGCCGATGCGACGGCGGAAGTTATGTATGTTGTGAGCACCGTGGACCACGGTCTTGCCATGCTCGTTCACGACCGCCGAAACGGCGTCCCCCATAACCTCGATTTCACCGGAGGTGGGCGTCTCAAGGAAATTCACGCAGCGTAGCGCCGTGCTCTTGCCCGAACCGGACGATCCAACCAGCGAAATGACCTCGCCCTCTGTCATTCGAAAGCTGACGCCGTTCAAAACCTTGGTTGGCCCAAAGGATTTGCAGAGTTCACGGACCTTCAGCACGTTTGCCGTCATCACCAATGCCGTATCCTCAGCCTTTCACCGCACCCTGCGCGTAAAGTTCGCGCAGGACTTCATCCACTGCAGCCTTTGCGATGAAGACCATCTCGTCGATCTCCGCTTCGCTCATGGTGAGAGGTGGTGCGAAGCCCAGGATGTCGCCATGGGGCATGGCGCGAGCGATGAGGTTCCGGTTGCGCGCCGCCTGAGAAATACGCGCGCCGACCTTCAACGCAGGACTGAATGGCACGTTCGCCCCGCGGTCCGGGACAAATTCGACCGCCGCCATCATGCCCACGCCGCGCACTTCGCCGACGATTGGGTTCTGTTCAAATTCGGCTTTGAGCCGGCCCATGAGATAGGCCCCCTTCTTCGCCGCCTGTCCGGGAAGGTCGTCGCGCTCTACGATATCGAGCACTGCGTTTGCGGCTGCTGCGCCGAGGGGGTGGCCGGAATAGGTGTAGCCGTGCGAGAAGGCGCCCACTTGAGGCGTAGCTTCCTGCATGACCTCGTAAACCTGTTCGGACACAATCGAGGCCGAAAGCGGCACATATGCCGATGTCAACCCCTTCGCGACCGTGACGAGGTCAGGCACCATGCCGTACAAATCGGAGCCGAACATTGCTCCCGTGCGGCCAAAACCGCAGATCACCTCGTCAGCAATCAACAGGACGTCGTACTTTTTCAGCACCGCCTGGATTCTTGGCCAGTAGCCTGAGGGCGGCGGGATAATACCGCCGGTGCCGAGCACCGGTTCAGCGATGAGTGCGGCCACCGTTTCCGGGCCTTCGGCCAGGATAAGGGCTTCAAGCTCACGTGCGCGACGTTCGGAAAACGTCTCTTCGGTCTCGCCCGGTAAGGCGCCCCGATAATGATGGGGCACGCCGGTGCGCAGTATGCCGGCTACCGGCAGATCCATGTGGTCGTGGTAGAAGCTGAGGCCGGTCATCGAGCCCGACACTACGGAGCATCCGTGATAGCCACGTTCGCGCGCAATGATCTTCTTCTTCGCGGGCTTGCCGCGAAGATTGTTGTAATACCAAACGATTTTAGCCTGCGTCTCGTTGGCGTCCGACCCGGAAAGGCCGAAGAAGACCTTGGACATGTGCCCGGGTGCCATTTTCACAAGCCGATCGGAAAGCCGGGCGAGTTCTTCCGTGGTATGAGCGGCGTAGGAGTGATAATAGGCCAGCTTGTACGCCTGACGAGCGATGGCTTCGGCCACCTCCGTTCGGCCATAGCCGACGTTTACGCAATAAAGACCCGCAAAACCATCGATATATTCGCGCCCACTCGCATCCTTGATGCGAACACCCTTGCCGGTTTCCACAATGGTCGGCGCGGTCGCACCTTCTGCGTAGTCCTTCAGATATGTGAATGGATGCAGGACAGAGCGCCTATCCATTTCGCCTATTTCAACAACAGTTTTCATTGCAACTTCCTCAGGCGGCACAACCGCCGAAACACACGTTTCAAAATTGATGGATGCCTTCTGGGGAGCCGATTGCTTCAAACGCCAAAAGGGATCGGTGCACGCGTCGCCGCGTTGAGCTGTGACCTCGCCGAATAGAGGCCCATTGCGCGTTTAGTGATGCTGTACAGAGACGCCGCCTATCGGGCCGCGCTCGATCGCCTCGCTAAAGCGGCTAAGGTCTCCGTCATCGACATGGGAGATTTTCCGTTCGCCTGCAGGATCGACGAGCGCGGCGCCACCCGATCCATACCATCTCCCCGCCACAAAAGTTCGGGTGCGGAGAAGCGTCGGATTGCTCCTTGTTTTCAGCGCATCCCGCGCCGACAGCCCATTATTCAGCATATTTTCTCTCGGATTGGCGTGTCCAATGAGCGAGAGCTTATGTGCATCCGAGCGATCGATTTTAACGGACTGAGGGCCCCGCGCGCAGGAATCCTGCTTTTGCGGCGCTCAAGCGAAGATAAACTGCATAGGGAGTGTATGGTGGAACTCGACAGGCTAGACGCTCGCCTCCTGAGCGTTTTGCAGACAAACAACCGGCACAACTATGAGGCGCTTGGTGAAATGGTGGGGCTGTCGCCGACGGCCGTGCAGAGACGTGTAAGGCGCCTGAGGGAGCAGGGGGTCATCGAGGCGGATGTCTCGATCGTGAAGCCGAAGATGATCGGCCGGCCGATCGCCATGCTGGTGCTTGTGTCCTTGGAACGGGAACGCGCCGACATAGTGGACCGCTTCAAGCAATCTATCCGCCAAACACCTGAGGTGATGAACGGCTATTACATCACCGGCGAGTCGGACTTTGTCTTGATCGTTACAGCCCAAAGCATGGAGGATTATGAGGTGTTTACGCGAAAGTTCTTCTATGAGAACCCGGATATCAAGGGATTCAAGACAATGGTGATCATGGACAGAGTGAAGGTCGGCTTTGCATTGCCGATCGACCTTACTGCTTTCTGAGTTCTGCTTCGATCAGGGTAACCCGGTTGCTGGCTTGGTACTGCGGCTGTTTCGCCTTGCGAGGCGTTATCGTCGAATGCTTGATAAACCGGGCTCCATCAAGGGAGCTGTCCGGTCGATCCACGGCTCACTAAATGTCGAACAGATTCGTCAGGGGCATATGGTATTTCGTGATCGGCGATTTGAGCACGACAAAACTGAAGTATTTCTCGATTCCGATGTCCATTTCTATCAGCCGCTCCATCAGCGACTGATATTCCCCTATGCTGCTCGCCACGAACTTGACGAGATAGTCGTAATCGCCCGAGACGACGTGGCATTCGATGATTTGCTCTATATTCTGGATGGCCGACATGAAGCGGGCGATGTCGGCCTGGCGATGGTTCCTCAGGGTTATCTCTGTAAAGACGGTCAGAACCTGGCCTAGCTTTCCCATGTTGATCCGCGCAGAGTAGCCGCCGATATAGCCTTCTGCCTGCAGCTTCTTTACTCGCGCGAGACAAGGGGTCGCGGATAGGT
Organism: Sinorhizobium fredii NGR234; assembly: GCF_000018545.1. Lineage (NCBI taxonomy): Bacteria > Pseudomonadati > Pseudomonadota > Alphaproteobacteria > Hyphomicrobiales > Rhizobiaceae > Ensifer > Ensifer fredii. The sequence goes on along the minus strand of NC_012586.1, from coordinate 682,877 downwards.
TGACGAGCTCAGCGAGCTCGACATAAGTAATACGTCCGTTCTTCTGGAGCTCGGAAAGGATCTTGATATCAATTCTGTCCAGTTTCATGTGCGCCCACCCGGTTGTTGCCACGACCTGTGCATGAGCGGTTGGAGTCTCGTCAGTGGACGGGACCCGGTGACAATAATCCCTTGGATTCCAAACGGCAGCCGATCTAACGGCTACATCATTTCCGGTCTTCGGATCGCCGAGCCATCGCCGAACCGGCTCAGCCTGTAAGGCGAAATGTCGGTCAGTGGCTCTTTATTCAAGACGATCTCGCTCACCAGCCGGCCAGCCCCCGGTCCGATCGCAAAACCGTGTCCGCTGAAGCCTGCTGCGATTACGTAGCCGGGAAGTTCCTCCACTCGCGAGATAACCGGCACGAGGTCCGGAGAGGTATCGATAAGCCCGCCCCAGGCGCGCTCGACCCCGATCCCTTTAAGCGTAGGGTATTCGCTTTCAAGGTTCTTCACGGCGAGCTTGACGAGTTCCGCGTCGGGCGCCGGATCCAGAATGCGGCTCTTTTCAAACGGCGAGATCTCGTCGTTCTCCCAGCTGCCGAATGCGTCGGGACCATTCCAGAAGCTGCTGTTGAGGCGGTATTTGAGCTTCTTGCCGATCTTGCTGCGATACATCTCGTAGAATTTGAACGCATATCGCATCCCTCGCGGCGTGATGTCGAGCGTACCATGACCGGGTACGGCAATGGTGTAGGAGCCGTCAATCCGACGCCGCAACACGAAGTTCGAAGCCGATAGGCACCCTGCTTGAACGATTTCGGGCGCCGGGGTTGTCTTGATCGCAGTCCCGGCGATGTTGGCGACTGGCAGTTCGATACCATAACGATGAGAAAAGCGGGAAGCCCATGCCCCGCCGGCGCAAACAACCGTGCTCGCTTTCACAATTCCCCGCTCGGTCCATACCCCCGTTACCCGGCCATTGGTAATGTCGAGGCCCCGAACGGCGCAGTTCTGGTGGAGGGACACGCCCTTTTCCTTCGCTGCCTCGGCGACGGCCGGCACGGCAAGGCTCGGTTCCGCTCTCCCGTCGCTCGGAGACCACACGCCGCCGACCCAGGAGGACGTGCCGCCCGAGGCCCGCTCGTTCGCCTCGGAAGCCGTGAGTATCTGGCTGTGAAATCCCTGGACGCGTGCGGCCTGGCCCCACTTTTCCCAACGGGCGACATCCGCCTCGTTCTTGGAGCAGTAGAGTATCCCGCTTCGACGGAACCCGAGATCGCGGCCGATCTCGGTTCCCAATTCCTCCCAGCGCCGCAGACTGTACATCGCAAGGGCAAGCTCATGGAGGTCGCGGTTCTGCTGACGGACCCACCCCCAGTTGCGGCTTGACTGCTCGCCGCCGACGATGCCCTTTTCGAGCAGGGCAACGGAGACCCCTTGGCGGGAGAGTTCATAGGCCGTGCATGTACCGACGATTCCTGCCCCGATGACGACGACATCGACCTGAGTTGGGAAAGAGGCGCTGTTACGGACTTTCTGAACGTCGACCGGCATGATCTGTATTCCTCTGCAACAATGCATGAGATTCTCGCCCCCGGCAGGAGCGCTGAATTCCTCAAACGATTAAGCTCTATCGGCGGGCGCGGAACAGGGCGATGCGGTCCTGCATCCGATAGCCCTGGATGATGGCCGGCATGAACCAGGGATTGCCCCGGTAAAGGGGAATGAACGCAGGCGGCCGGAAGTCGAAGGCCGTGCGCGCCTGCTCGCCATGTCCCATGAGCTTGTGAGCTGCCCGCGTTCCGATCCATGGCGCCCAGACGACGCCCGAGCCGCAGAAACCGGTCGCGTAGACCACGCCGCCCTTTTCGAAGATGCGGGGCAGCATGTCGCGGTGCATGGCCACATTGCCGAACCAGGTGTGCGAAAGGCGGACGTTTTCCAGTTCCGGGAATAGGTTCACGAGACCCCGGCGCAGGAACAGCTTCGGAGCGGCGGGATCGCCGGCGCGAGAACTGTCGCGCCCCCCTAGAAGAATGCGTTTGCCGTCGGGCGTCGGGCGGTAGTAGAACCCAAGCTGCCTGCCCTCAATCATCATCATTCGCTTCGGCATCAGCCGCGCCATCACTTCTGGCGCAAGCTCCTCCGTGACAATGATCCGGCTGCGGACCGGGACAAGCCGGCGGCGCAAGAAGGGAACCGCGCCGTCAGTATAGCCGTTCGTGCAGACCAGGACCTGCCGCGCCTGAACCGTTCCGGCCGAAGTCACGACCCGGAACCCTGAGCCGTCTTTCTCTATAGAGTGCACGTGGGTCTGCGAATGGACCGTCAGTCCCGAAGCCAGCGCCACACGCAGGAGCTCAGCGTGGAACTTGGCCGGGTGCAGCCCGCCAATATCCATCCGCGCCATGCCGCCGCGATAGAAGTCCGTGCCGATGAAGTTGCGCTGTTCGGCGTACGGCACTGCAAAGGCCTCGATCCCCAGTCTCTTCGCCAGCACTTCGGCGCTCCGGGCCGTCTTCTCGTAATCGTCATATCCGATCACGCCCTTGAACTGGCCAACCAGCTGGAAGTCGCAATCGAGCCCTTCGGTCCTGATGAAATCATAAAGGAATTCGCGGGCGATCTTGCCCTCCGCCTCGATTGCAATCGCCTTCTGTTCGCCGAAGCGCCGCGTAATCGTGGCGTAGTCCGGTCGAATGCTTCCGCTGGTAATCCCGCCGTTGCGCGTCGACGCGCCCTCGCCCGGGTTCATCGCATCGAAGGCCGCGACCGACCGACCCTCGCGCGCCAGAACGAGCCCGGCCGATAACCCGGCGTATCCGGCGCCTATGATCGCGACGTCGAGCTTCTTGGCCAGCGGCTGCCGCGGCAGCGGTTTGACCGGCGCCTCTTCCCACCAGTAGGGCGTATTCTTGTCTGCGATTCTGGAGTCTTCCATAAGACTGACTTCTCGTTGCGTTCGGCCAAAGCCTTCTGAGGTTTCTGGGAAAACAGGGGCGTTCGCCCAATATGGTTCGATCAAGTGTGGCGGCAGCTACGCTTCCCCCTTTGCGAACCCCGCGAAGAGCGAGCCTTTCCCCGAAGCTGCCGCCATCGGACGGACCCATTTCCCTCAGGTGTGATCACCGCGAACATCGAGCGCATCCCTGAGGCCGTCGCCGATGAAGTTGAAGCTGGTTACCGCGATGGTAATGGCGGCACCCGGAATGATCGCCAACCACGGGGCGCTACCCAGATACTGTTGCGCGCCGTTCAGCATGTTTCCCCAACTGGGCAGCGGCGGCTGAATTCCATAGCCGAGGAAGCTGATATAGGCCTCCATGAGGATCGCGCGGGCGACGGTCAAAGTGGCCGCGACGATGATCGGGCCGATGGCGTTGGGAAGGATTTCGCGGAACATGATATGGGTTCCGCTCAAGCCCAGCATGCGACCGGCCTGGACGAATTCGCGCTCGCGAAGGGAGCGGACCTCGGCCTCGACGATCCGCGCAACCTCCATCCAGCTCGTGGCAGCGATGACAACCGTAATCATCATCGGGCTTGGCTTCAGCGCTGCGGCAAGCGCCAGCACCAGGAAGATCGACGGGAAGGACAGGAACCCATCCACCGTCCGCATCAGCGTCGTGCCGATCCAGCCGCCCCGGTAGCCCGCGAGCACGCCGACAAGGGTGCCGATCAGCGTCGACAACAGCATCGCGGAGAAGCCGACCAGCAGGGAAACCCGCCCCGCCATGAACAGCCGCGCCGCCAGGTCCCGTCCCAGTGGATCGGTGCCCATATAATGGTGGCCGGTGAACGGCGGAGCAAAGCGGGCGCGCAGATCGATGTAGAGTGAATCATACGGCAGCACGTACGGGCCCAGGACGCACGCCAGCGTCAGGACGGCGATCATTACCATCCCGATGAGGGCCAGATGGTGGTTCATGAAGCGGTGTGCCGTTCGGCTGTTCCACCAACGCTCGTGGGGTGAATTTGCGACAATTGCAGTCATGATGGTGGCCTCCTGTTGAGCGTCCATGAGGCGCTTAGCTCAGACGAATACGGGGATCGATGATGGCGACGACGATATCGGCGATCAGGTTGCAAAGCACGACGAGTATTGCCGAGAACATGAGCAGTCCCATCACCACCGGGTAGTCGCTGTAGCCGAGACTGTCGAGGAAGAGCCGGCCCATCCCCGGCCAGGTAAACACCGTCTCGGTGACCAGAGCACCAGTGAGAACGCTGGGAAGCTGCATTCCCGCAAGTGTGATCATTGGCAGCAGCGCATTGCCGACGACATGCTTCATCAAAATCCGGCGCTCGCTCAGCCCCTTGGCGCGGGCTGTCTTGACGAATTCCTGGCTGATGACGTCAAGCGTCGCCGTGCGCATGTAGCGGCTCCAGATGGCGACATGGACCAGCGCCAGCACAATACTCGGCATGATTAGGTGATGGAGGTAATTCAGGGCCGAGCCGTCGCCGATCGTGTACATGTTGCCAGCCGGCAGCCAGCCCAACCTGAGCGAGAATACGTAGATGCCGACAAGCCCAAACCAGAAGGTCGGGATCGACAACGCCACCATCGCACCGACTGTCGCCAGATAGTCGAAGACAGAGTAGCGGTGCGTGGCGCCACGAATGCCGATCCACGTGCCGATGGCGATCGCGATGACTGTGGATGAACCCATCAACAACAGCGTTGCAACGAGGTGACGGCCGATCACATCCAGGACCGGCGCGCCGTCGCGGAAGGAGTGACCCCAGTCGCCCTGTACGAGGCGCCAGGCCCAGTCCAGATATTGCATCCACAGCGGGCGGTTGAGCCCCAGCTGCTCCTTCAGACGATTGAGATCATCCTGTGTCATGCTGGGATCAAGCCCGAATTGCGCCAACGGGCCGCCCGGAATGAGATTCAGGACGACGAACCCGATGACCGAAACGATCAGGAGCAGGACGAGGCTTTGTGAAAGGCGATTGAGCAGGAAGCCGCGCATTGGCTCTCCTCCTTCATGACAGCATCAATGGATAGGCCGCCGCCGCAACTCGCGACGGCGGCAGCGTATGTCAGCTTTGCCAGCGCCATCCGGCGGCATGCCAGGAGGCCGTGCGGGTGTTGGAATTGGGCTCCCACCCCTCGAGACCTTCCTTGCGACCAACGACATAGGTAGACGCAAACAACGGCAGGAACGGCAGGTCCTCACGAACGATTTCCTGAATACGGGAGTAGATCTCGCGACGCGCCTCCGGATCGAAGGTTTGGGCACCTTTCTTGAGCAGCGCGTCAACTTCCGGATTGGAGTACTGGCCGACATTCGAGCCTTTTCCGCCCTTGGCAGCAATTGCGCTGGTAGCGAGGCGGTTAGTGGCGTCCGGATCCGCCGCAATGAGATGGGTAACACCCGCGATGGCCGAGTCGAATTGCGACTTGAGCCAGAACTCACCAAACATGACGGCCGCCGGCAGATTGGATATCGTCATCTCGACGCCGATCTCCGCGAATGTCTGCTGCAGGAACTGCTGCACTTGTTCGCGCAGATTGTTGCCCGACGTCGTCGAATTGGCGAACGACAGCCGCACCCCGTCCTTGGCACGTATTCCGTCCGGCCCCGGAACCCAGCCCGCCTCGTCGAGGATCTGTCGCGCCCGGTCAAGGTTGAACTCCTGCGCCGGCAGATTCGGATTGTAATAGTAGGACGTCCGTGGCATGAACGTCTCGGTGAGCGTGCCGACGCCGTAATAGATCGCGTCGATAATTGCTTTTCTGTCCATCGCGGCATAGAGCGCCTTGCGGACAGCCGGGTCCTTGAATTGCGGCTTCTCGAGATTGAGATAGATCGACTCGACTGATGCCCCGGATACCAGCGTCACCACACGGCCCGGCAATGTCTTGGCTTCCTCGTAGTGGTCGGCGGTGATGTATGCCTGGTCGGTAAGGTCGATGTCGCCGCTCTTGAACTGGGTGTAGAGCACCGTCATGTCAGGGATGTACTTGAAGACGAGCCGCTCGACATAGGGGCCATCCCCAAAATATTGAGGGTTCGCGACCAGCTCGAGATGATCGCCCGCGACGCGCTGCGCCCATTTGAATGCACCGGTGCCGACAGGCGCCTGATTGAAGGCGGCAGCGTTGGGATCGGCCTCTTTCTCAAGAATGTGCTTGGGCACCATAAAGGTTTCGGTGAGGAACGACAGATAAGGGGCGAAAGCCTCCTCCATCCGCCAGGTAAGCTCAGTCGGCGAAACCACCGTGATATCTCTTACCAGTGAATGCCCGCCCGTGCGCCAGGCGCGGAAGTTCGGGTTGGTTATGAGCTCGAGAGTGAACTTCACATCCTCGGCGGTGAAGGGCTCGCCATCGTGCCAGCGAACGTCATCACGCAGGCGGACGCGCCACTTCAGACCGTCCTCCGAAATGCCGCCGTTCTGCTGTGTGGGCACTTCCGCCGCAAGATTGGGCTGAAGAACGCCCTTTGGATCCATGCGGAAGAGGGCGTCGAATAGGGAAAAATGGACCGCATCGTCTACCTCGATATGGGCCATCAGCGGATGGAAGACGGTGGGTTCCTGCGAAAGCCCGACGACGACGCGGCCGGTTGGGTTAGCAGTATCGGCAAAGGCAGGCTTGCCGAGCAGGTTGGGAGCGGCAAAGCACGCAATTCCGCCCGCTGCCATCAAGCGGAGCGCGTCGCGCCGTGAATAGCCCGATTTCGGTGTAGAATCTTTCGTCATGATATTTCCTCCCTAGTTTGTATTTCGTCGGCAGCTCTCAAGAGTTAACGGCAATCGGTCGAGTGTCCCTCGGTCGCTCCCCGGGAATCGCGGCCACCAGCTCTCGCGTGTAGGCCGATTGCGGGTCCAGGAAGATTTGAGATGGCGGGCCGCGCTCGACGATCTGCCCCTTCTGCATCACGGCGATTTCGTCGCAGATCTGGCTAGCGACGCGCAGATCATGGGTGATGAAGATCATCGAAACGCCAGTTTCCCGCTGGATCTGGTCGAGCAGCTTGAGGATCTGCGCCTGGATGGACACGTCGAGCGCAGAGACCGCCTCGTCGGCGATCAGCAGCTTGGGCTTGAACATCAAAGCCCGGGCGATGCCGATACGCTGGCGTTGCCCCCCGGAAAACTCGTGCGGATAGCGGCCGAAGGCGCCGGCATCGAGACCGACATGGGCCAGCAACGCTCGCGCCTCCTCACGCGCCTGATGATAAGGCATGCCGTGCGCGACGGGACCGACGGTAAGAATTTGTCCAATGGTCGAACGCGGGTTGAGCGACGCGAAGGGATCCTGGAAGATCATTTGAATCCGAGGCCGCAGTGGACGGAACTCCGATTCCGAAAGCTTTGCGATATCCCGGCCTTCGAAGAGAATCCGACCGCCATCATTGTCCTGCAGTTTGATCAAAAGCCTTCCGAGCGATGACTTGCCGGAACCGCTTTCGCCGACAACGCCGAGGGTGCGTCCCGCAGCCAGATCGAATGAGACGTCCTTCACCGCAGGCACGATGCGTTGGCTGCCGAACAGGGCACTGCCGCTGCGATAAGTCTTGGACAATCCTTCGACCTTCAGGATCGTCTCGTTGCTCGCCTTCTCCTGAACTGCTCGATCCTTTCCCGTCAGGTGGGGTACGGCGGCAATCAGGCGCTGGGTATAGGGGTGAGTGGGGAATTTCAGAACCTGCTCGGCGCTGCCTTGCTCGACAACGCGGCCCTTTTCCATCACCACGACACTGTCGGCGATCTCAGCCACAACACCGAAGTCGTGGGTAATGAACATCACGCTCATGCCCTTGCGGCGCTGAATGTCACGGATCAGTTTCAGGATCTGCGCCTGCGTGGTGACGTCGAGGGCCGTGGTCGGTTCGTCGGCGATCAGGACCGTGGGCTCGAGCGCCAGCGCCATGGCGATCATGACGCGCTGACGCTGCCCGCCCGAAAGCCGGAACGGATACTGGTAGTACATGAGCTCCGGATCGGGCAGACCCACTTCCGTCAGCAGCACGATGGCGCGGCTGCGCCGCGACGCCTTTGTGCCCACACCATGTGCCGTCAGGACTTCGGTAATCTGCTCGCCGACCGTCATCAGCGGGTTGAGCGCCGAAAGAGGATCCTGGAAAATCATGGACACGACGCGGCCGCGCAGTCCTCGCAGTTTTTTCGCCGGTGCGCCGATGATGGCCGTACCATCGAGATGAATAGCGCCGGACGAAACGGGGATCAGCTTCGGCAAGAGCCCCATGATCGTGTTGGCCGTTACTGACTTGCCTGAACCGGACTCGCCGATAATGCACAGGATCTGACCCCGCTTGAGATCAAACGAGATGTTCTCGACAGCGTGGGTCCGTTCCATGCCTTTCGGCAGGTCGACCGTCAGGCCGCGCACCGAAAGCGCTGCGTCGTCTCCAGAAACAGCCTCTGTTCTAGCGGCCATCGAGATTCCTCCCTTTCAATGGAGCCGTTACCTTGCGATTTTAATCGCTGCTCCTATGCGCGCTGCCGTCCGGCAAGCGTTCTGCCGGCAGTGCCCAACATGCATTCCCTGTACTTCAGCGCCATTCGCTACCAATCAGGGCTGGACCTGCAATCAATATAAGATTGGTCTTGCAATTGGTGTCAATATAGATCAATTTGGTTGCGAAAAATAGTTAGCGAGGGCTCATGAGCGTAGTCTTGAAAGATTTCATCGAAGCCGAAGGTCTGGAGCCCGGGGATCGATTACCGCCTGAGCGCGACCTGGCGCTCAAACTCGGGCTACCCCGCACCGCACTTCGACGAATGCTTGCGTCTCTGGAGAAGGAGGGCCGGCTCATCAGGCACGTGGGCAGGGGAACATTTATCGCTGGCAGCGGGGTTACCTCGACGGCCCTGCGTCGCCCGCCAGGCAGCACGGGAGATGCGTTGCGCACCTATCCGGCCGAAGTTTTTGAGGCTCGGCTGATCATGGAGCCCAAGATCGCGGCGTTGGCGGCGTTACGGGCAACCAGGCAGGAGATCGACGAAATGCAGAAATCGATCGATCGGGGGAGCGCGGCAGACACCCTGGTCGAATTCGAGAAATGGGACGCTGTCTTTCACCGCATCATCGTCGGAGCCGCCCGTAATGGTTTGCTCGCCTCGATCTATGAAGGCATTCACACGGTACGGGCAGGAAATCTCTGGGGGAAAATGAAGGAGCAGTCACTAACCCCTGAGCGCATGAAGGCCTATATCGCCAAGCATCAGGCCACCCTCGACGCCATCAAAGATCGCGACAGCAGAGAGGCCGAGCGACACATGTACGACCACATTGTCGAGGCCAGAACAAATATCCTTGGCCCGAATACCTGAGCACCTCATAGCGTCTGGTGTTGAAGCGTGTTGTTGCACTTCCAATGCTAGACCGGTTTGACGTCAGGTTGGGCACCGCGACGGTGTGTCGACTCAAGACGCAGCATGGAAATCTGCGTGAATGGTGGCGAGAAGCCAAGACACAAATTGATCGATCCCGGTCGACTTCTTCGCCTGCGCCGAACGAATGATGCCGTAATGCGAGCCATCAGGCTGGAAGCCGAGTGGCGCGACGAGGCGGCCTTTGCGGATATCGTCGATGGCAATGATCTTAGGGCACATGGCCACACCCAGACCGCCGGCTGCGGCCTCCACCATCAGGAAATGATGGTCAAGAAAGCGCGTCGAGCGCGGCTTCGGCGCCTCCGGATGGGCGGCGGACCACGTCTGCCAGGCATCGGGCCGGGTCTTTGCTGCAAGCGCGATATAATCACCGGCTGCGAACCGTTCCGTCATGGCGGGATGCATGACAGGACCGACTTCCTCTTCGACCAACCGTTCGACCTGCCAGTTCGCATCGATCGCGAAATCGAGCCTGCGGATTGCGAGCGTGATATGGTCGCGCGCAAAGTCGAAGCCCCCACCACCGACGGAAAGGTGAAGGTCGATCTCAGGCTGGCGATCCTGGAACTCCGAAAGCCGGGGGATCAGCCAGCGCATGGCGACCGACCGTTCGCAGGAAACGACGATCGGCGGTGACACGTCGACTTTGCGAATATCCTCCAACGCCGACGCAACGAGCGACAGCGCGTTCGTCGTCGCCTGCGCGAGCCGCGTTCCCTCGTGCGTCAGCCTTAGGCCGCGCCCATCCGGTTCGAGCAACCGGATATCGAGATGTTCGGAGAGTTTCGAAACGCGCCGGCTGACGGCACCATGCGTCAAGTTCAACTCAGACGCGGCCGCACGTACGGAACCCAGGCGCGCAACGACCTCAAAGGCACGCAGATCATCGAGAGAAGGAAAGTCCGAACGCTTCATTGGTGACAATGTATCACCAATACCCGTGAAATCATATCGATTTTCGTCCCAAGATTTAAAGAATAGCTTGAGGTCATGGCAGAAACCATTGACCAAATCAAACACATCGGCGTCGTTGCAGACGACCTGACAAGCGCGGCGGACGGGGCAATCGCTTTCCTGGAACGCGGCTATATCCCTCGCATCTGCAGAGTAGGATCCGACGATACCCACGCCAGTCTCGTCTCAATCGACACCGGCAGCCGCACACTCGATGAAGCCGATGCAGCGCATGTGACGCGCCAGGCGGTAACCACGCTTGCAGACAGGCCGCTCCTCTATAAGACGATTGACTCGACCCTACGTGGTCATATCCGCGTGGAAATTGCCGCCGCATTCCAAGCCAGCGGCCGGCCACGTCTGGTCATCGCGCCTGCTTTTCCCGCTGCCGGGCGAACGACGATTGACGGCATTCAACTGCTGCACGGCGAGCCGGTTGCACAAACGGCGTACAGCCGCGACCCTGTCCATCCCGCCCGCACGTCTCGCATAGAAGACTTGATCGAGCCCAGCCTCGGCCGGATCGCCAGAATTTCCGCGCACACCGAGGACGGCGAGATCGGCAACGCCATTGGCGACGCTCCGGTGGTCATCGTCGATGCATGCGAGCAGGTGATGCTGAATCGTCGGATTGCGGAAATTCAGAAGCACGGCCCGGCGCTGTGGGTCGGCTCACCAGGAATGGCGGAGGCGTTGGCCACGGTAGTCGAGCGGCGCACAGGCCAGGACATCTTCACGCCCGAAGTCACGCCGAACCGTGTACTCGTGCTTGTCGGCAGCGCGAACCATGTCAGCCGCTCGCAGTGCGAGAGGTTGGCCGCGACAGGCGCTTCGGTCGCAATGCGTGCGACTGATCTCGACGAGGCAGCTTCGGTTGTCTGCATCCGTACACCGCACATCCGAACCAGTGATCCCGCGAAGGCTCTCGCCACTCTAGTGGACGAGGCAGAGATCGCTTTATCCCGGCACCGATACGACGCCATCGTCGCAACGGGTGGAGAAACGATGCAAGCCCTTTTGGAACGGCTCACCATTCACGCCTTCGATTTGATTCGCGAACTCGAGCCCGGCTTTCCCCTCGGCTGCGCTCGTCTTGCAGATGGCCGAATGATGCTCCTTGCCATGAAAGCAGGCGGTTTCGGTTCCGGCATGACGCTGCGCAATGCCGCCGACACCATTCGCCGAATTGGAAAGGAGCCAGCATGAACACCTCCCTGCCGCTCGCCGTCACCATGGGCGATCCATCCGGCATCGGGCCGGAGATCGTGGCAAAGACGATGCTTGCCCGCACCGACCTCCGTCGCAGTGTCGTCGTCGGCGATCCGGCCGTGATGGCGAAGGCCATCGCCAGCCTCGGCGGCGGTCTGCACCTGAACGAGATCCATGACGTCGTCGACGCGAAACCGGATGGGGCCCTGAATATCCTCGCCGCGACCCGCATCGAAACCCCACCTGCAATCGGCAAAGTGAGCGCCGCCAGCGGCCGCATGGCCTACGATGCTATCGTTGCGGCGATCGAACTCGCCAGGACGGGCAAAGTCGCCGGCATGGTGACGGCGCCGATCCACAAGGAGGCGCTCTCCGCTGCGGGGCTTCCATACCCCGGCCACACGGAAATCCTCGCGGAAAAAGGTGGTGCGGGACGCGTGGCGATGATGCTCGCCAATGACGATATTCGAACCGTTCTGGTGACGATCCACTGTTCACTGGCAGACGCGATCCGCCAGGCCGATTTTCCGGCCCAGATGTCCGCGATACGCCTCGCCCACCAGGGGGGTCGTGCGTTGGGAATCGCCCTTCCGCGCATCGCCGTTGCGGGGCTCAATCCGCATGCGGGTGAAGGGGGTCTCTTCGGAGACGAGGAAATCCGCATCATCGCGCCCGCCATCGCGGCAGCCCGCGCGGAAGGCATAGACGCCAGCGGCCCCTGGCCCGGCGATACTGTTTTCATGCAGGCGCGAAACGGCCACTTCGATGTGGTCGTCGCGCAGTATCACGACCAGGGGCTGATCCCGGTCAAGTATCTCGGACTGGAAAAGGGCGTGAACATCACGCTCGGCCTGCCCTTCGTGCGCACAAGCCCCGACCACGGCACCGCCTTCGATATCGCCGGCCGTGGCATTGCCGATCCGAGGAGTCTCGAAACAGCGATCGACTACGCCCGCCGACTGGCGAAGGCATCGTGCGACCAGGAGGATTGACATGACCCCCATCGATTTCATCTTCATGCTGACCCGCAACGACCGGACGATCCCGGATGCTCTGGCGCAGCTTCCCTTGGTGCTTTCTGCGGGTGTCCGTCATATCGGCTTCAAGGATATCGGCCTCCCCTTCGAGGTGCTTTCGCAGCTTAATCGGGAAATCCGGGCCGCGGGCGCGAAGAGTTATCTCGAAGTGGTTTCACTCGACCGCGCCAGCGAAATCGCCTCGGTGCGGGCCGCCCTCACACTCGGCGTCGACTATCTGCTCGGCGGCACCCATGTCGACGACGTCCTTCCCCTCGTTAAGGGAAGTGGAATCCGCTACTACCCGTTCCCCGGCCGCATTGTGGGCCATCCCAGCGTTCTGGAGGGGTCCACGACGGAGATAGTTGCAAGCGCAAAAGACCTTGCGGCCCGCGAGGGCGTCCACGGCCTCGATCTCCTCGCCTATCGCGCCGACGTCGATGTCGCAAACCTCATCCGGGCCGTCTGCGACGCCGTCGCCAAGCCCGTCATCGTCGCAGGTTCGATCGACCGCGCCGAACGCATCCATGCCGTCGTCAGCGGCCGGGCAGCCGGCTTCACGGTAGGCACCGCCGCCCTGGAGGGCCGCTTCCCTGCAAGCAGTCCAGGCTTGACGCATCAGCTTCTTGCGATCACCTCCATGAAGAACCAAGCGAAAGCGTTAATCGACCAGTAACGGAAATGCGGCCTTGGTCAGGGCGCTAGCCTCCTCCTCTGCGTCGAACCGGAAATTGGTGCATAAAGGTCATGTCGGCGCCGCTGATGTCGGTCGGCTCGAAGAACAGGTCGAGATCGGCGTTGTCCAGACCCTGCTCGTTAAGGTCACCGGACTTCGCTCTCGTTCATCTACGATGGAAGAATCGACTGCCTCGAGCGTCGCGCGAGTCTCCGATCAGCGGCGCTCAGCTCCAGTTGATTGAGCACGAACGGGGACGCCGTCTGTGTATCGGCTAGGCCCTCCGACTCGCCTTACGTCGACCGTCCGTAACCTCGGCCCTGACGTTTCCGTAAGCAGAGAAGAAGTATCCTACTGGAACCTGTCCAGCATCTTATAATACATGCCAACCAGCGGCAGGAACCAGGGCGTGCCGAAATGTCCCGGCACCGCCGGCCAATCGAGGCCCTTCAGCGGGTTGCGGTCCGGTCGGTCAAGGATCGCATCCGCCATGATCATACCGAGATGGGTGGAAAGCTGGGCGCCATGGCCGGAATAGCCCATGGCGTACCATACGCCGTCATGATAGCCGGCGCGCGGGAAGCGGTCCTTGGTTATGTCGACAAGGCCGCCCCAACAATAGTCGATCTCGGCATTGGCGAGTTGCGGGAAGATCTCTGCGAGGCGTGCCTGGAGAATTGCGCCGATCTTCGCGTCCGAACGCTGGTCGGAGCTTGCCGAGAAGCGAGCGCGGCCGCCGAAGATCAGCCGGTTGTCCGGCGAGAGCCGGAAGTAGTTGCCGATATTCATTGACGTGACGCAGGTGCGGTTGCCCGGCATCGTCGTGGCGATCTCCGCTTCGGTCAGTGGCCGCGTGGCGATGATGAAGCTGCCAACCGTGATGATCCGACGGCGGAAATAGCCGAAGGTCGAGGGCGTATAGGCCCCGGTGGCGACAAGCACCGCATCCGCGGTGACGCTGCCACGGGTCGTTTTCAGACGATGGCGGCTGCCCGCCTGCCGATGTTCTGTGACGGCTGCCTTCTCGAAGATCGTCGCGCCGTGACGCTTGGCTGCCTCGGCCAACCCGACGACGTAGCGGCCCATATGCATCATTGCGCTCTTTTTCGAGAGCATCGCGCCATGGAAGGGCGAGCCGATTTCCTGCTTCAGGTCGTCGGCGCTGAGCAACGCCGTGTCGGGGTCGACCTCCGTGTGCACGGCTTCGAAGTTGCGCGCGATCGCGTCGAAATGCTGGGGCTTGGAGGCGAGCTTCAGCTTTCCGGCACGGCGGAAATTGCAGTCGATGCCTTCCTCCGCGATCAGCGCCTCGATCGTGTCGATCGAATCGTCGAGCGCCTTATAGAGGGCGATTGCCCGTTCCTTGCCGAGCTCCGCCTTTGCGGCCAGATAGCTGTGGGCGAGCCCGTTGTTCAAATGCCCGCCATTGCGGCCGGAGGCGCCCGAACCGACCTTTTCCGCCTCCAGCACGACGACCTTGGCCCCTGCCTTGGCGAGCTGCCGGGCAGCGCCGAGACCGGTGAAGCCGCCGCCGATCACTGCGACGTCATAGTGTCCATCGACCGGACCCTGTGACGCCCCTGCGAAGGCCGGGGCATTGTCGTGCCAGTAGGGGAGGAATTTCATGGGGGTGCGCCTTCTCGCTCGAGATCGAAACGCCCTTTGTCCCATCGGAGCAAAGGGCGAAGTGTTGATAAGATTCTATGGCCGAAACAGGTCCGTCAGCGGTAGGTGCCCCTTCACGATCGGCGATTTCAGCACGACGAAGCTGAAATATTTGTCGATGCCAACGTCCAACTCGACCAGCCGCTCCATGATCTCTTGATATTCGCCGATCCCGGTGGTCACGAATTTCAACAGGTAGTCATAGCCGCCGGAGACCACATGGCACTCGATCAGTTGATCGATCTTCTCAACGGCGGCGAGGAAGCGTGCAAAGTCGGTCTGCCGGTGGTTCTTGAGCGTGACCTCCGTGAACACCGTTAATGTCTGCCCCAACTTGGCGACATTGATCTGCGCCGAATAGCCCTCAATAAAGCCCTCCGACTGCAGCTTCTTCACGCGCATGAGGCACGGGCTCGGCGATAGGTTCACAACCTCCGAAAGCTCCACATTTGTCATGCGGCCGTTCTGCTGCAGCACGTGCAGTATCTTGACGTCGATCCGATCGAGTTTCATGACTTACTTTCGCTTATGAGGATCGCTCGAGCCCGCGATCCGGTAAATTCGGCCGCCGAGGCAGTCCATGTTACATCTGCGCGACGGCCTTCTTGAGCGCGCATTCCATGGCTTCGAGGAACCGGTCCACATGCGCCGCCTGGCAAATCAGCGGCGGGCGCACCTTCAGCGTATCCTCGTTGGCGCCCGTCGTACTGATCAAAACGCCATCGTCACGCATCAGGTTTACGATATCCAAGGCCATGGCGCGCCGGCTGGCCTCTTCCGCTCCGTCCAACCCGATGTCGATGCCGAAGAACAGCCCGGCATTTCGGATACCGCGAATGCCGGGGTGCAGCTTGGCAAGATGCTCCAACCCCAGCCTCAGGCGCTCACTCATGGCGTGCGCATGCTCGGGGATCTGATCCCTTTGCAAGATTGTCAGGACGGCGTCAGCCGCCGCGATGCCGACGGTGTTGCCGCCGAAGGTGTTCGAGTACCGGGCAGTGGCGCCAAAGCGATCCATCGGCGCCTTACGGCCGACGACCGCGCCGATTGGAAATCCATTGCCCATGGGCTTGCCGAGGGTAACGAGGTCCGGAACAACTTCGTGCCGCTCAAAACCCCACATGTGCGTGCCCGTCCGTCCGAATCCCGGCTGAACTTCATCGGCGATGACGAGGCCGCCCGCCTCCCGCACTGCCCTAACACCGCCGACGATGAAGCCAGGCGGGTCGACCCAGACGCCGTCGCTCGAAAAAATACTGTCGATGAGGAGTGCCGCGATGCCAGTGCCACGCCGGTTCAGGTCTGTAATGGCGGCTCGCACTTGCGCTTCAAAGAAGTCCGCTGCCTGCGCTTCCGAAATGCCTGCCGGGCCTGGTAGAGACACCATGCGGACGGCAGGACTGAGCTTGACGGCGTCGCCCAGATTGGGCGACACCATCGCCGTGGCCGCGCTGGTGCCGTGATAGGCGTGGGAAGAGACGATTACGCCCTCATTGCCGCTGGTCAAACGGGCGATCCGAAGCGCCAGATCGTTCGATTCGCTTCCCGTACAGGTAAAGACAACGCGGTTCAGCTCCCCAGGGAAGGTGGCCACGAGCCGTTCGGCATAGTCGACAAGCCTCGGTTCGAGATAGCGGGTATTTGCGCTTATTCGGCTGGCTTGATCCGCCACGGCAGCGTTGATCTCTGGATTGCAATGCCCGAGAGAAGGCACATTGTTATAGAAATCCAGATAGCGACGTCCGTCGGGATCGTAGAGCCATATGCCCTCGCCGCGAACGAAAAGGACCGGTCGGCGGTATTGAAGCCTGTAGGAGGCTCCCAGCACGCTGTCGCGCCGGGCGATCAACTCAGATTCCCGCGGGGGAATTGTAGCTTCCCCGGGGGTAAAGCGGTTGGGCATGAGATCGGTGGACATAGCTTTGATCCTGCTTAGAGTTTCCATCCGCGAGAAGGTCGCGAGTTGCCGTAGTGATTACCGAGGTGAGGGATGCAACACTCCGATTGCCTCCAGCGACGCCGGGCTAAGTCACCGAGCGACGCACAGCCATCTCCGCCTCCCCTTCGTCCAGGGCCGATAGGATAGCGAGCCCGCGTTCGGCTCGGGCCACGTTCTTCTTGATATAAGCTGCCTCGGCCGGAAACAGCTCGGCTCGCCAGTAGTTGATCAGGATGAGGGCGCTCTGCCGCGCCTTTATCAGCCCGACGAGCAGTTTTGCCTCAAGAGCGGAAAGCGGGCGCACCGAAGCATAACCAGCGATGAGATTTTCTGCGCCGCCCAGAGCCAAAGGCGGCTCCGCCACCACATGGCTTGCCGCAATCGCGAGATCCTGGATCCGTGGGCCCCAGCAACCATCGCCGAAATCGATGAACGCGACACCATCATCGATCAGGAATGTGTTGAACGGATTAGGGTCATTGTGCGTAACCTGCCATGCTACCTCGCGCAGCTGCGGCTTGGTAAACTCGACATAGTTGCTGATGGCAAGATGCACGGAATCGGCAACCGACCCTGAAGGCAGGTGCTTCTCCAGTTCCATTAGCCTCGGCCAGCATCCGACATGCCAAAGGACTGGGCGGTGAATGTCGGGCAACTTCAGAGGCTCGAGAGCCAAACTGAGCCTACCAAGCGCCTGGCCGACCTGGTAAAGGACGTCCGGAGTTGCGTTCGCCTGGTGCAGCGGCACCCCCGAAAGTCGGGTCTGCAGGTAGCCGCAAATCTCGTCCTCTTCGAACATCAGCATGCCGCCGCTGGTACGCACGATCTGAGGTACTGCGAAACCGGAAGCGCCTTCCAGCCCTGCAAGGGCCGCAACCTGGAAGCGGAAACTGTCTCGTCCTTCCGGCCGCGCTGACGTTTTGAGGATCAACCGATCGCCGTTCAACAGGGTGACGTCCGAGGTACACTCGACTTCCGAGGACAGGACCATGATCGTTCCCGTCAAGCCGTAATGGCGTAGTAGCAGCTCACCACCCGACACTCGTGCTTCCGCAGCGCTTCGCTTTGTCGCCAGAATAGCGGCAGCGGCTCGAAAATATGCTTCGGTGAAAGGCGCGCAGACCGACTGGTTGCCGTCGAGATGACCCTCGCCGTCGTCTGGAACCGCATCGTTACAAGCACCCAAGATAGAGACCCTCGCACTGTTTGGTGCCAGCGGCATGCTCATCCCAAAAGCGGCCGTCGAGATGGCATCTGTTTCGCTGCGCCCAGCCTCGATTACGGTCGGGCGTTTGCTGCTGAGGGCGCCGGAACTACCGTCCCCGCCTCCAGCACGATCGTCTCGGTTCGCTTTGGGCATTACCTTACCCGCGCGGGATCGTGATGCCACCGCCGAAGACGGCGGCACCGCGATGGCTTTCCATCGGTCCTCGACATTCCTGCGAACCGAGTAATCGAACTGCCGGAGAGAGACTTTCAGAGCCCGACGACGCCTGGCAATTCCGAGATGCCGGCGATCTCGGTATAGCCGTAATAGGGATTGGCCGGCTCGTGACCGCGATTGACCCAAACCTTGTTCTTGATCCCGAGATCATGTGCGGACATCAGATCGTAGCGGAACGAGGAGGAGCAATGCAGGATGTCCTCCGGACCGCAACCAAGCATGTCGAGCATATATTCGAAGGCCCGGAAATGCGGCTTGTAGGCCTGAGCCTCTTCGGCGGTGTAAACAGCGTGGAAAGGCGCGCCGAGCTTCTCGACGTTGGACATGATCTGCGAGTTCATGGCATTTGACAGGATGACCAGCGGGATTTCCTTGGCGACCTTGGCAAGACCAGCCGGAACGTCCGGATGCGGCCCCCAGGTGGGAACGCGTTCGTATACCATCTGGGCGTCTTCGTCCTTGAAGTCGACGCCGTTGCGCTTGCAGGTCCTCGCCAGTGCGTTATAGACCACCTCCGCATAGGGCTTCCAGTCGGCCATGACTTCATCGAGCCGGTACGCAGAGAAGTCCGCGATGAACTGCAGCATTTTCTGCTCGCTCATCCGGTCGCCGTAAAGATCGCGTGCCGCCTCCGCCATCTGGAAGTTGATCAGCGTGCCGTGGCAGTCGAAGGTGATATATTTCGGGCGGAAAGTGGTCATGCGCTTCGTCCTTTTTTGACCGGATCGGTTTCGGTTATGAGCAATCGTAGGCCGGTCCCAGCCGATGCATCGGTCGGATTCCTCGGTTTGTCAGCAGAAAATTCTGCACCCGGCGTCGGCTTAGCCCTTTCGATTGCGCGTGAACGGTGATCCGACCGGCGTCCAAAGCCGCGACCGCTGTGCAACCAAGGACGAAGCCGCTCGCGCGGCACTGGCGCCCGTGGTGAGGGTGCAGCAATGATTTGAACGCTATGCATTTGCGGGTCTGTGATCCTGGCTGACGATTGGGGTGTTCTCAATCTTCAGACAGGAGGTTGCCATGACGGAGGAGACGACGACCCCGCTGCGCGAGCGGATGATCGAAGACATGCGCATCCGTGGGATGGGCGACAAAGCTCAGCAGGCGCATATTCGAGCCATCAAGGATTTCGCCGGGTTTCTGAAGCGATCACCGGATACGGCGACAGCCGATGACCTGCGCGCCTACCAACTGCACATGACCAACGCCGGCGTCACGCCGACGACCTTCAACGCCCGCATCGTGGCGCTGCGGTTCTTTTTCGCCACCACCTGCGGCCGCGAGGCGATGAAGCGCAGGGTAAAGCGCCAAACGCCGAGGCTACCCCGCTCACCCTGAGAGAGCCATGCCCGCACTGCGGCGGTCCGATGCGCATCGTTGAGATATTCCGCCGTCGCCAGCAACCCAGATCCCGCGCGCCACCCCGAAAGGACGCCGCATGACGAAACGCATGTCACATCAGCCAAGGCCGGCCGGGATCGCGATGCGTTCCGGGAGGGCGCCGGTCTGCCCCAAGCAACCCAGCACGCTGCAAAACCGCCGATGCCAGCCTACGAAACACCAGTGATCCCGATCCCGATCCACCCATTGCAAGCCTTCGGGGCTTTCCTTTTGCACCCGACGCTCCCACCGATAGCCACCTTGAACAACCGCCGCCGCACGCTTTCCCCATAGGCGCTCCACCCAGCCCCCGCGGCCTCCTCCTTGGGAGGTTTTTCAACGCAGGCCGACACAGCCCCAGCCGCCACCGTCATGCAGGAGCCCGCATCGAAAAACCTTTACCAAATCGGTCGTTGAGGAACAGCCCCGCTTACTCGAAAGCGGACATCGATAGCGGCCGCGTAACAACGCCTCCCGAGCCCCGACGTGCCGTTGCGTCACGTTCGGATCACACCATCCTCTAACGCCAGCAGGTCACTCGTGCGGAAGGCGTCGCCGGAAAGGCCATGCTTTGCTCCCCTGTCGAACAATAAAGCGAAGGGGCGAATGAACCGCCCCTGTCTCTTCGTAGCAACAGCGCCTGAACGCTAGTTTTTCAGGCGCGCTTGAGGGCTGTCTCCAGGCCAACGGCAGCGGCTAACCCGCCGATATCCTTGATCTCGGTGTACTCGTAATAGGGATTGGCCGGCTCATGCCCGCGGTTGACCCAGACCTTGCTCTTGATACCGAGGTCATAGGCGGTCATCAGGTCGTAGCGGAAGGATGAGGACACATGAGTAATGTCTTCTGGCCCGCAGCCGAGCTTGTCGAGCATGTATTCGAAGCCCTTCATCAGAGGTTTGTACGCCCCGACCTCTTCTGCCGTGATAACCATATGAATGGGCGCGCCTAGCTTTTCCACATTCGACATGATCAGGTTGTTCATGGAGTTCGACAGGATGACCAGCGGAATTTCCTTGGCCACCCTGGACAGGCCAGCCGGGACGTCCGGGTGCGGACCCCAGGTTGGCACTTCGTCATAGATGCGTTGCGCGTCTTCGGGTTTGAACGCGATACCGATGCGCTTGCAGCTGCGCTCGATGGAATTGTGCACCACTTCGAGGAAAGGCTTCCATGGCCCTAGCACCTCGTCAAGGCGATAGCCTCTAAAGGCCTCGACAAAGCCGGTCATCGCTTCTGGGGAGAGACGCTCGCCGTAGACGCGTCGCGCAGCGCCGGCCATATCGAAATTGGTGAGCGTTCCGTAGCAGTCGAAGGTGACGTACTTCGGTCGAAATTGAGTCATGGCGTGTATTCCTTCCAATTCTGACGGCACAGTGTGCCTATCCAAGGTCATCGTAACTGCATTTTGGCCAGTGCGAGCACACTGGCATAACTTTGCGGCGATAGCAACTGATTGTCCAACAATTTTTTCCGATGGCCGGCCGCCCTGGCACTTGCCCCAGCTTGCGTGCGCCGCATCCAAACAACAGCAAACTGACGCGGTATACAGCTAAAGCGCCCCAAAATTCCAAAGTTCTGTAGGAATTTCACTGGCATGCCCCCCGCGCTATCGTCAATGATCATTCATCAGAAAGAGATCCATTCCAACGGTAAGAAATCTCCCCCTACAAATAAATTGTTGTACAAAAGTTGGGATGTGCGATAGTGAGGCCATCGAGCTGCCCATTCACGAGGCAGGATCTGAATGAGTTGAAGATGGGTCACAAGCATCAGTGCGGGCCAGCCCGCGTCCCTGAGCTTTCCGAGGCGTGCCATCGCGTGGGCGCTGCGGAAGCCGAAGAAATCGCCGCACGGCTATATGGCGCGCGTGGCTCGGCCACGCGTTTTGAGACCGAGAAAGACGACACGTTTCTCCTCGATTGCGCGGCCCGCGGGAAGTTCGTGCTGAAGATCGCTCACCCTTCCGAGCGGATGGAGGAGCTCGATTTCCAGGTCGCGCTGATGCGTCATCTCGAGCAGCGGGCCCCTGATCTACCCATCCCCCGTGCACTTCGCGACCTCGACGGCGCGGAATTGCCCATCGTCACGACCAGTGCCGGCGAGCGGCGCGTGGCGCGGCTCATTACCTTCCTTCCCGGCACTCCGCTCGATCGGACATCTGCCACAGCCCCGCAGCGCGAAAGAATCGGCGAGATCCTGGCGAAGCTGCGTCATTCCCTGGCCGATTTTTCGCATCCCGCAGACGGCCGGGCGGTAGCATGGGACGTCACCCATCTGCTCGATCTCACCGAACTGTTGAGCTTTATCCCCGACGGCGGCAAGCGGGCCTGGACCGTCCGCGCGCTCGAGCGCTTTTCCGAGGTCAAGCCGAGCCTCGACCGGTGCCGGCGGCAGGTGCTCCACAACGACTTCAATACGTCGAACCTGGTCGTCGATCACGCCAGCCCGCAGTTCCTGACCGGCGTCATCGATTTCGGCGATGCGGTCCGTACCGCCATCGCCGTCGACGTCTCCACGGCGTTGATGAACCAGATGCCAAAAACGTTCGACCATGGGAACCGGCGTGACCTGTTCGACGAACCGCGCGACGTACTGCGTGGCTATCTTCGCCACGCCGAACTGACGGACGAGGAACTCCGGCTCATCCCCTTCCTGTCAATGGGCCGTCTTGCAGTCCGTGCGCTGCTGACGTGCTGGCGCGCCGAAATCTTCCCCGAGAATAGCCGCTATATCCTGCGAAATACCGAAGCCGGCTGGGCCCACCTCGAGTGGTTCCACTCGATTTCGACCGCACAGATTTCCGACCTTCTGACACGATAGGAACCGCAATGTCCAAGCAAGCGACTACCCTGCCCAAGGGCTTCCGTGGCGACATGCCAAATGGCTTCAATCCTCAGGACACGTCTCATCTCACAAGTGAAGATCTGGCCCATATCACCAGGCGGCAAAGGCTGCTCGGGCCGGCTTATCGGCTCTTCTACAAGTCGCCGGTTGAGGTCTCCCGCGCCAAGGGCGTCTTCCTCTATGACAGGCACGGCAACGAATATCTCGACGCCTACAACAACGTGGTATCGCTGGGTCACTCTCATCCGCGTGTCGTCGAGGCGATCCAGAAGCAGCTCGAGGTACTGTGTACCCACACGCGTTACATGCAGGAGCCCCTGCTGGACTATGCCGAAGCCCTGATCAATACGTTCGGTGGCGAACTCGGCCGGACCGGATGCGCGATGTTTACGTGCACGGGCTCGGAAGCCAACGATCTCGCCTTGCGCATCGCGCGTTACCACACACGCAAGACCGGCGTCATCGTCACGGCCGAAGCCTATCACGGCAACAGCGGGGCGGTGGCGGCAATCTCGCCCTCGCTCGGCAAGAAGTCGGCCCTGGACCCCTATCTTCGCACGGTCGCCGCGCCGGATTCCTACCGCCTGCCAGTCGAGGAAATCGGCCGGCGGATGGCCGAGGATGTCGCGCGGCAGATCGCCGACATGGAGCGGCATGGCGGCGGCCTAGCGGCCTTCATCGCCGACTCCGTCTTCTCCTCCGATGGTCTCTACGTCGATCCGACGGACGTATTGGCACCGGTGGCGGAAGTGGTGCGAAAGGCGGGCGGCCTGTTCATCGCCGACGAGGTGCAATCCGGATTCGGGCGGACCGGCACCCATCTTTGGGGTCACTCCCGGCACAAGGTCGATCCGGACATTGTCACCATGGGCAAGCCGATGGGCAACGGCTATCCCGTTGCCGGCGTCGTCCTGCGGCCCGAACTCGTCGCCGAGTTCGGATCCAGCATGCGCTACTTCAACACGTTTGGCGGCAACTCCGTCGCGATCGCCGCGGCAAGGGCCGTGCTCGACACGATCCTCGAAGAGGGCCTGATGGACAACGCCGCCAAGGTCGGCAGCGAGATCCTCGACGGCCTCCGGGACCTACAGACGAAATATGAATTCGTCGGCGACGTTCGCGGGGCCGGCCTCTATTTCGCCGTCGAACTCGTCAAGGATAGAGACCGGAAAACGCCGGACATGGACCGAGCGCTTGCAGCCGTCAATGCCTTGCGCGACCGGCGCATCCTCATTTCCGCCACTGGAGTGGACGCGCACATCCTGAAGATCAGGCCTCCGCTCATCTTCACATCGGCCAACGCCGCGCGGCTGCTCGAGGGCGTCGACGAGGCGCTTCGGTCCGTGCAGATCTAGGAACCGCCACCATGAAGTTGAGCGGCACAATATCATCTCCCTTGCCCTACGCCACCGCATGTGGCGTAGGTATGCAAACAAAATCAACGAGCAAAGCCATGCCGCCGCTGCACGCCAAGAATCAAGCCGAAGACCTCGAGATGAATGTCGAGCCCCTGCCCACTAGCGCCGTGGAAACCCTGACCCACACCTTGCGACGGCGCATCTTGTCGGGAGATTTCCGACCGGGCGAGTTCCTTCGCGACGTGAAGATGTGCGAAGAGCATTCGACCTCGCGGCACACATTCCGTACAGCAGCCCAGGTGCTCGTCACGCAGGGCCTGCTGCGTCAGATACCGAACAGAGGCTTTGTGGTGCCTGAATTCGGGCCCGACGATATTGTCGATATCACACGCGTGCGCGGCGCCATCGAAGGCGAGGCCATTCGTCTGATCGTGCTGACCGGCGTCATCCCATCTCAGGCGCTGGAGGCGGTCGAGGTTATGCACAGGTCGACTCTATCCTCCGACAGATCCCTGCTGGTTGCTGCGGACCGTGATTTCCACCGCGCGATCATTGCCGCTAGCGGCAGCCCTCGGCTGAAGCGAACCTATTCAGACCTCGAGGGCGAGATCGAGCTTCTCCTCGCACAGCGGCAGGATTTCTACGCCACTGCAGAAGAAATGGCGGAAGAACACGAGCGGCTCATCAACAGCTTGAGAAGCCGCCACTACGATACGGCGCGAGAGGCGTTCCAGGAGCACTGGGAAGATCTCCAGATCAAATTGCTCGATCAACGCTGACCAGCGCTCCCTGCGGAATTTGACAGCTCCGAAGGATATCCTGCCAGGCGGCGCTCAGGATGCCGGTGCCGCCGGTTGCGATGCAAGCACCATCTCGGATGCTTCCTCTCCGGCTCCGCCAGAGCCTGCTTTTCGGCGGAGTCGCAGCGTCGACGCCAATCGCATGGCGCCGAAGGCGCAGTAACGGCCGCTGCCAGCTTGAGTGAATAACGCTACGGAGAAGTTTGATGCGTGAATACTCCATCGCAACCATACCCGCCGACGGCATCGGACCTGAGGTGATCGCGGCCGGCCGGACGGTTCTTGCGACCCTCGAGAAGCGACTCGGCGACGTAAAATTCACCGTCGAAAATTTCGACTGGGGATCTGACTATTACAGAAAACATGGCGTGATGATGCCGTCGGATGGGCTGGAGCAGCTCAAGAAATTCGACGCTATCTATTTCGGCGCGGTCGGAGCACCGGATGTTCCGGACCATATCACCCTTTGGGGGCTCAGATTGCCGATCTGCCAGGGTTTCGACCAGTATGCCAATGTCCGGCCAACCAAGATCCTGCCTGGCATAACCTCCCCGCTGCGCAATTGCGGCCCCGGCGACCTCGACTGGGTGATCGTGCGTGAGAACTCCGAAGGCGAATATTCTGGCCATGGCGGTCGCGCCCACCGCGGCCTGCCTGAAGAGGTCGGCACTGAGGTCGCCATCTTCACCCGCGTCGGCGTCACCCGCATTATGCGCTACGCCTTCAAGTTGGCCCAATCCCGACCGCGCAAATTGCTCACCGTCGTCACGAAATCGAATGCCCAACGGCATGGCATGGTCATGTGGGACGAGATCGCCGCCGAAGTGGCGGAGGAATTCCCGGACGTGACCTGGGACAAGATGCTGGTCGATGCGATGACAGTCCGGATGACGCTCAAGCCGCAGAGCCTCGACACCATCGTGGCAACCAACCTGCACGCCGACATACTCTCCGATCTCGCTGGCGCGCTTGCCGGTAGCCTGGGGGTTGCACCGACGGCGAACATCGATCCGGAGCGCCGCTTTCCGTCGATGTTCGAGCCGATCCACGGGTCCGCCTTCGACATTACCGGTAAGGGCATCGCCAACCCCGTCGCCACGTTCTGGACGGCGGCCCAGATGCTCGACCACCTCGGCGAGCAGGACGCTTCGGCCCGCCTCATGCGCGCTGTCGAGCGGGTGACTGGCGCCAGAATCCTTACCCCCGACGTAGGCGGTACCGCCACGACCCGGGAGGTTACCGAGGCCGTCTGCGACGCGATTCATTCATCCAACGTCTAGGGACACGTGGCAGATGATGATGTGGGACGATCATAAAGCAAGGAAGGCATTGCGCCGGATCTTTGACGCTTCTGTCGGCAGCGCCGACCCCATGTTGATCGTCCCGCGGCATCTGCCGCCCCTGCCGAAAGGCAGATGTGTTGTGATCGGCGCCGGAAAGGCATTCGCCGGCAACCCTTCGGGTGCTCGAGTAAGGGGAAGAAACGCCGAAGGCCCTGGGGCCGCCAGCAGAAGTACGTGCCGCGGCGGCGCCCGCTCTGGCGCTTGCAGCCGCTGCCGAAGCTCCGACGAGCCTTGGGCTGAAGCCGCGCACCACAATAGTTATAAGGCTTTCAGGCCATCGGGGATCTCGGGCTCACCGGCCCAACCCTCACTAACATCAATGACATCCGCGCCATCCTCATCAGCGGGAGCAAGCCAATGAAACTTGATCGGATCGACGTCAGGATACTCAACGCATTGCAGAAGAATGGCCGAATGACGAATGTCGAGCTTGCGGAAATGGTCAATCTCTCGCCAAGTCCCTGTTTGCTGCGAGTGAAAAAGCTGCAGGCGGAGGGCTATATCGAGGGCTATTCTGCGCAGATCAATATCGGAAAACTGGGGCAGACGTTGACGGTGTTCACCGAAATCACGCTGAAGAACCACCGTCAAGTCGACTTCGCGAGATTTCTTGCTGCGATCGAGAAGGTCGATCAGGTCATCGAGTGCCATCTGGTTTCGGGAGGCTACGATTATCTCGTAAAATTCGTCACCGCAGGAATCGAAGAGTATCAGATGCTGATGGAGCGGCTCCTCGGTTTGGAAATCGGCATCGACAAGTACTTCAGCTTCGTCGTGCTGAAATCGCCCCTGGTCAAAGCGCATTTGCCGCTGGCAAACCTGTTCCAGCAGTAACCTCGTGGCAGACCTCGATTCCCTCATTCGATTGCCGTAAAGATTGCGGGCCGCCTCCGCTATCTGAAAGTTGATCAGCCTGCCGTGGCAGTCGAAGGTGATGTTTTTCGGGCGGAAAGTGGTCATGCGCTTCGCCCTTTATTGGCGGAATCTGTTTCCGTTATGAGCAATCGTAGGCCGCGCCTCAGCCGCTGTACCGGCCGGATTCCTCGGCCCGTCAGCACGAATTCTGGACTAAAGGTCAGGTTGGGTCTTTCGACTTCGCGCGGCGGGATGCAACTCAGCAAAGGCTAAAAACACCATGACCCGCTTCTCAGCACCTGCCGCAAGGCCTAATGATGCTGCCATGCATATTCGCCCCGCCTCATCCGCGGACGCTCCCGCCGTCTGGTCAATCATCGAGCCCGTGATCCGAGCGGGAGAAACCTATGCGCTTGACCCCAACCTGAGCCGGGCAGAGGCTCTCGCGTACTGGATGGGAGCAGACAAGGAAGTCTTCGTTGCCGAGCAAGCGGGCGCCATCCTCGGCACCTATTACCTGCGCCCCAATCAGGCTGGCGGTGGTCAGCATGTTTGCAACTGTGGATACGTCACAGCGCCTTATGCGACCGGTAGAGGCGTCGCACGTAGTTTGTGCGAACACTCAATCGCAACCGCCCGCGCCCACGGCTATCGGGCGATGCAGTTCAACTTCGTCGTGAGCACCAACCTGCGGGCTATTTCACTATGGCAGAAAATGGGTTTTGAAGTCGTGGGCACATTGCCCGGCGCGTTCAGGCACCCGACGCATGGCTACGTCGACGCCTTCGTTATGTATCAAGCGCTATAAGGGCAGTTGGTGTTCGGGATGTAGGGTGAGATGCTGTGCTGCCCGTATCCGCATTGACACTCCACAGACCCGCGAGCTCGTCGAGCAGCTTATATCCGGTCGCGGTGACAATCGCGCCTTTGGCCGTTTCACCACCCGCCCGCCGATGGCCGCGATAGGAGGGCGAGTGGATGAGACAGATCGCACCGTCGAGTTCGACAAGCGAGTCCACGCATTTCTTCCACCAAGATCAACCGAGTGCCTGACTGACCAGCGCGTAGTTGCGGTGATACGTGGGTTTGCTTTGCCCGCACGCGGCCCCGCGACGTCGCAACTTGATCCCACAGCCCGCGTGGTTGAGCCCGCGCGCGGTGAGCCACCCTGCAAGATCCGTGGAGACATCCGTGTCGATACGGACGAAGCTGCCCTGGTGATGGGCGAGCAGGAAATCGATCAGGGCCCTGGCTTCGGAATCGTTCCTCGCTACCACCGGTCCGATGACCAGCCCACGGCCGAAAGACCGGATCGCCGCGAAGGCTTGGATCTCCCCGTCATCGCGAATGACAGCGAACTTCGCTCGCTCGCGCAAAATCTCCATCAATGCCGAACGGTCATGGCCGCTTGCCGCGCGGTCGAGCTCCACCAGGTAGGCATGGTCGCCACTCTCGCTCCATGTTACATGGGCCGGCGCCTCAACCCGCAACGGCTCGCCCTGGTGCTTCACGGTCTCTCCGGTCACGACAAAATCCACCTTCTCGTAGAGCGGAAGACCTTCCTGCGTCGCCACCAGATAGCAGGTGCGCTCTCCCGCTTTGACAAGCGCCTCTTCCAACATCTTCCGGCCGAGGCCGCGGCCGCGCATCGCGGCATCGACGATGACCATGTTGATAGTGGCGGCGTCATCGCCATAGGGCGTCATCATGACGGTCGCGACGAGGCGATCCTCTTCGAGTGCGACGATTCCTTGGCTGATTGACTGGACCAGCTCCCAATCCTCGCGCCGATGCGGCCATTGGACCTTGCGGGACAGTTCCAATGCCCTGTCCAGATGCTTTGGTGTCATCTTCTCGAGAATGATCGCTTGGTTGGTCATGATGCGGTTCCGGCCTGTGTCTTCAAGGTTCAAGGTAGCCCGCATAAGACAGCAGTTCCTCCCGACCCACCGACATCCGCCACGCGTTAGCGCTAAGGTTTACCAACTGTGCCGCATCTTGTGCCGACCGTAACGGAACCGATACGCCAATGCCTGCACTCGGAAAGGCGCCGGCTGCAACTCTCTGCCAGAGCCTTTGTGCGATACAGAACAATCTGCTTCCGGTCGAGGCGAATCCGACCACTAATCTCCCGACTCTCCCACTATCGTGATTGCGGTGCTGGGCGTGCTATGCCGATGCCAGAAACAGAAAGGTCATGCATGAAAACGCTGCTGCTTAAGAAGGATGAAGTAAGACGGCTAATCGGCATGCCGGAAGTCATCGGCGCGGTGGAAGAGGCATACAAGGCCTTTAACAGCGATCAGGTCGAACAACCCGACTATATCGGAATAGATCTCCCGTCGCCTCGTGGGGAAATCGACTTCAAGCTTGGGTATTACAAAGCCAATGAAGTGATCTCCATGAAAGCCTCGTCTGGAGGGTTCGTTGACAACCCGACAGCACATGGCGTGCCCAACGGCATGGCGACTATTTTCCTGTTTGATGGCAGGAGCGGTGCGTTGATTTGCGTCATGGATGGAAGCTTGATCCTTGGTCTCAGAACCGGTGCGTCTGGTGCCGTTTCCGTCAAAGCACTGGCGAGGAAGAACGCCTCGACGATCGCATCGATAGGCACTGGCAATCAAGCAAGAATGCAAATCCGGGCGATCAACGAGATCATGAAGATCGAAGAGATCCACGCATGGGACCGTCACCCGGACACGCTTGCCAAATACAAGACGGATATCGAAAGCGAATTTGGCATTCCTGTCATCGTGGCCAACTCCAAGAAAGAAGCCGTTGAGCAGGCCGATATCCTGATCACGACGACCCGCGGAAAAGGGTCGCTTGTGGAAGCGGATTGGGTGAAGCCCGGCACACACATCGTTGCAATCGGCACCGATCAACGCGGCAAACAAGAACTGGATCCGGAGATATTCAGGAACGCAAAAGTAGTCGTCGACTCAATTGCGCAGTGCGCCGAAAAAGGCGAGACCTGGCACCCGCTGAATAAGAATATCATCACCAGAAACGCCATCCATGGCGAAATCGGCGAGATATTGCTGGGAAGGAAACCCGGACGAGAAAGGGATGACGAAATCACGATCTTCGATTCCACCGGCATGGCCATACAAGACAATACGACAGCCGGCAAAATCTACCAGAACGCCATAGCCAATAACGTCGGCACCTTCTTCCAGTTCTTTGAGGAATGACCATGCGCAATTACCCCACCATTCAGGACATCCGTGAAGCCCGGGAACGGCTGAGACCACACGTCAGGCACACGCCGCTGTTGCGCGCGGACAAGATTGAGAAAGCTGCTGGTTGTCAGCTCTATCTCAAACCCGAAACCCTGCAGATTACTGGCGCCTTCAAGATCCGCGGCGCCCTGAACAAGGCTCTCTCGCTCTCGAGAGAAGAGATCGCAAACGGCATCATCGCGACGTCGTCGGGCAACCATGCCCAGGGGCTTTCTTACGCGGCCAAGATGCTCGGCGTAAAGGTGATATTGGTACTTCCGGTGACCACACCCAAAATCAAGATTGAAAATACAAAAGCCCTTGGCGCGGAAGTCATTCTTTTTGATGGTGATAATGCTGCTAGATGGAAAAAGGTCTACGAAATCGCTGAAGGAAACAAGTATGCGGTTATTCACGGCTTTGAAGACCCCATTGTAATGGCTGGCCAGGGAACGATCGGGTGCGAGATACTCGAAGACTTGGACGATGTGGACACGGTCATCGTCCCCTTAGGCGGCGGAGGCCTAATCTCGGGAATCGCTACCGCCATAAAAGAAACGAAACCATCGGTGCGCGTTATCGGGGCAGAGCCTGCCTTGACACCGAAGTATTATCACAGCCGGATCAACAAGGAGCGCACATCGCTTCCGTTGAAGAACACCATTGCGGATGGCTTGAGGTTAAGTGTTCCGGGTAAAAACCCGTATCCGATTATCGAAAAATATGTGGACGAGATTGTTCTTGTTGAAGACGAGCACATCATCTCCGGGATGCGCGCGCTTGCCAGGGATGCGAAGTTGATCGCTGAACCAGCCGCCTCGATTGGCATTGGAGCCTTGTTGGCGGGCAGCATAGACGTCAAGCCCGATGAAAAAGTCTGTGCGGTGTTGTCTGGCGGCAACTGGGACCTAGGCGATCTTGCAGAGATATACAAGGCAGCGGGGTAAGGTCACGGCCTTTCGTGCATCAGCAGGGCAATATTGTCGCGGCAGGCCGGCCACAAAGTGTTTCCTGAGCGAGGATCTATTGCGATCCGTTATCTGCATCAAAGCGCCCATAGTGCCTTCGGACTACCATGACGGAGGCAAAGCCTCAACAGGTGGTCGTCCGGTGCACAGGGGGTGCTGATAACCGCATGCGACTTTCAGGCTCAGATGTGATCTGTGCACATTTGCCCCCGGGGGGTGTGGCAACTACCGACCTCTCGCGCGCATTGCTGTCATTCAACGGCTTGTTCTAACTTTGCGCACTTTCGTGGACGCGGGAGCGCACATTCAGTGCGGAGGACATGTGCAGCACGCCGAGTTCAGGGCTGGTAAGTACCGGCACCGATATCTCGCCTATATCGTTCAGGGCATTTGCCATTGATGCTTGAGCGAGAACAATCACGTCGACGCTGTTCACGAGGGAAGCGAGGACTTCACGTATCATCGCATCATGCGCCGCCCTGTCCCCGTTTCGCAATTTATCAAAGGCTCCTTCACAAAGACGACCGGTGACGGAAACGTCGCGATTCATTCTTTGCGCATGGCGTTCAATCAACCGGGTCGTAGGCTCCATTGTTGTGGCCAGGGTCGCGAGGACACCGATTCGATTTCCGCGGTTGATCGCCTCGATCGCCATCCCGTCATCGATACGGAAGAGGGGGACAGGGCAGAGTGGCATTGCCGCATCCACTGCAGGGCCGAGCGAGGAACAGGTGACGAGGACCGCCGAAGCCCCCGCATCCACCGCCGACCAGATGTGAGTCGCAAGCCGCCGCATGGTCTGACGTGACAGCGTGCCTTCGCGGATCGTGTTCCCCAGCAGGCTCTCATCCAACATGTTGAACGGGCGCCAACCGGGCAGATGGCGGCCGACGAGATCGTTGAACGCGGGGATGATCCCGGGGACCGTATGGATCATGGCAAGCGCGGGGGACTCGTGAGTGCCTGTAGTCATGGCTTACATCTCTGTTCTTGATTGTGCACGCTCTACAATTCGAGCCTGTAGCAGCAGGGGTGCCGTGAACCGATCGCGGCGTTCGTCATGCTCGACCGGAAGTCGATTCAAAACCACTGTCGTCTGACGATGCTCTGTAGCTTACCGGCGCGACAGCCGCAGATTTGACCGTCGCGCCGCCGAAAACGGAACTTTCGGCCGTCCCTCTATCTTCAGTCGATGCATGCTGCTCGCCTGCCTCGGGTAGCCTCCAATGAGCTCACTTCGAGGACGCGCGACGACAAGCTTTGAGACAGTCTCCCCCGTCGGGGAATTTCATCGGCGAGGGAGTGCGCGGTCGAAGGGGCAGACAATAGTGCGCTGTAGATCAGCCGCCAATAATTACAGGTCAGTCCCTCATGTCTCCAATCGTCAAGCGCATACACAGCGATCAAGAGCTTCCCGCCAAGGCGGATGTCGTCGTCGTCGGCGGCGGCATTATTGGTGCAACGGCAGCGTTCTTTCTCGCGGAGCGGGGACTGTCCGTCGCCCTGGTCGAAAAAGGTCATGTCGGCTGCGAGCAGTCGAGCCGCAACTGGGGTTGGTGCCGCCAACAGAACCGGGACGAGCGCGAACTGCCGCTCTCGGGCGTCGCGCTGCGGCTATGGGGTGAGTTTCAGTCCAAAATCGGAGAGGACGTCGGCTTCCGTCGCTGCGGCCTGCTCTACGCTACCGATAATCCGCGGCAACTTGCGGAGTGGGAGGCGTGGCGCGAGACGGCCCGGCAGTTCAACGTCAATACGAAGATGCTGAGCGCCAAGGAGGCGGCCGCCACGATTCCGGCGAACGGCCGCCGATGGCTCGGCGGAGTGCATTCGATCGATGACGGCAAGGGCGAACCCGCCATCGCCGCACCGACGATCGCGAACGGCGCTCGCAAATTCGGGGCGACGATCCACCAGGAGTGTGCTGCGCGAGGGCTCGATCTGGTCAATGGGGCCGTCGCCGGGGTGATCACCGAAAAGGGGCTCATCCGGACACAAGCCGTTCTCTGCGCCGGCGGTGCCTGGACGTCGATGTTTTGTCGCCAGCACGGCGTTCTGTTTCCGCAAGCGAGCGTGCGCCAGACAGCGCTTCGTACGCGACCGACAGCGGATCTGGGCGAGGCGATCTATACGCCGGAGTGCGCGCTGACCCGCCGGTTGGATGGCAGCTACACGCTTGCCATCAGCGGCAGGGCGATGCTCGACATCACCCCGCAAGGCATTCGCTACGCTCGCTGGTTCATGCCGATGTTCATGAAGCGTCTGAAAGCGGTGCAGTTCGGCATCGGCAAATCCTTCCTCCAGGGTCCGGAGGCATTGGGAGGCTTGAACAAGAGCAAACCGACGGCCTTCGAGCGGATGCGGGTTCTCGACCCGCCGCCGAGCCGCCGCACCATCGCGGCAATCTTGAAACGGGTCACCGAGCAGTTTCCTGCATTGGCGGGGGTCGAAGTCGCCGACAGTTGGGGAGCCTACGTGGATTTCACGCCGGACGCGGTGCCGGTCATCTCGCCGGCCGATGGTGTGAAAGGTCTCTATTTGGCCGCGGGCTGCTCCGGCCATGGCTTCGGACTTGGCCCGGGCATCGGCCGCCTGGCGGCCGACCTGGTGGCCAATGATACACCCTGTGTCGACCCCGCCCCCTTCCGCCTGTCGCGTCTCCTTGATGGTTCGAAAGTCAAAGTCGGAGCAATCTGATCGTGAGGCCAGATCCGGAGACAGCCGTTGGGGTGATGCGCCGAGGGAAGCTAGCGGGATGGATTACGACGTAATCGTCATCGGCGGCGGGCTGGTCGGGGTATCGATAGCCTGGGGGCTGGCGAGATGCGGACAAAGGGTTGCGATCGTCGACGAGGGCGATGTGGCAAACAGGGCCGCCCGGGCGAATTTCGGCCTGGTATGGAGCTCCAGCAAGGGCCTCGGCAACGCCGCCTATTCACGGTGGTCGCGAACCTCGACGGCGAACTGGCACCGGCTGGCAGCCGAACTCAAGGCCGAAACCGGCATCGATACCGGCTTTGTCCAGTCGGGCGGCTTCTCGATCCGGCTCACGCCAACGGAGCTGGAACGCGGGATCGCATCGATGGCGAAGCTCGCCGGCCAAGCAGGAATGGACGCGGAAGGAACGCCGCCGCTCGAATATGAGATCCTCGACCAGGCGGAGACGCGCCGCCGTTTGCCCCTCGTCGGCGAGACGGTGGCAGGCGCGATTTTCAGCCCGCTCGACGGACATGCCAACCCGCTGCGGCTGTTCGCCGCCTTTCACAAGGCGCTGCAGCAGCGTGGCGTTCACTATCTGCCACATCGCAAGACGACCGCGATCCGCCATCGCGCTGACGGCTTCGAAGTGGCCGGGGAAGGGTGGAGGCTCGGTGCCGGCAAGATCGTGCTTGCGGCGGGCATCGGCAATACCGCGCTCGCCCCGATGGTTGGGCTGGACGTTCCGCTCGCCCCAAGCCGTGGCCAGATCATCGTCACCGAGCGGCTGAAGCCTTTCCTCAGCCATGCCACCGGCTACCTGCGGCAGACGGACGAGGGCTCTGTGCTGATCGGCGAGAGCAAGGAGGCGACGATCGATCATCAGCGGCCGCGAGGACCAATCACCGCAGTTCTGGCCGAACGCGCGCAACGCACCTTCCCGCTGCTCAGGGACGCCAGGGCGGTGCGGATCTGGGCCGCATTCCGCGTGGTGACGCCGGACGGCTACCCGATTTACGAGCAATCGGAGCGGTTCCCAGGTGCGTTTGCAGTCGCCTGCCATTCCGGCGTGACGCTGGCGGCGAACCATGCGCTGATCCTGCCGCGGCAAATCTCGGCCGGGGCGCTTTCTGAGGATCTTTCCGTATTTCATTCCCGGAGGTTCCATGTTCCGGCGGCTGTCTGACAGAAAAGAGAGTTCGGTCTCATTCACATTCAACGGCGTGCCGACCATCGCCCGCCAGGGCGACAGCCTTGCCACTGCACTGTTGGCCGCGGGACATTGCAGTACGCGGCGCACCCCGGTTTCCGGCGCCGCCCGTGGTCCTTACTGCATGATGGGTGTGTGCTTCGAATGCCTCGTCAAGATCAATGGCCGGCCGAACCGGCAGGCTTGCATGACCACCGTCGTGGAGGGCATGCGGGTCGAAACACAGGATGGCGCAGCCATGCCGGGGCAGGAAGAATGATAAAAGACCTGCAGTCTGCCGCCGATCTCGCGCCTGCCTATGACCTCGTCGTCGTTGGCGCCGGGCCCGCCGGCCTCTCGGCAGCCATCGAAGCCTCGGCCCACGGCCTCGCCGTATTGCTGGCTGACGAAAACGAAGCGCCTGGCGGCCAGATCTATCGGGCGGTCGAGCGCGCTTCGGACGCCGATCGCGCGCGCATGGGGCCGGACTACGCTGCCGGTCGGATGCTCATCGAGCGCTTCCGGCGCGCGGACCTGAGCTATGCCCGCCGGGCGACGGTGTGGAGCGTCGGACCCGCTGACGAGGAAACCGGCGATGGCGCACATGCGCTCGAGGTCACGATCTCGCTGGGCGGCACTGCTCGGCCGATCGCCGCCCATCGCGTCATTCTCGCAACCGGCGCGCTCGAGCGTCCGTTCCCGTTCCCGGGGTGGACCATGCCCGGCGTCATGACGGCAGGCGCGGCGCAGATCTTGATGAAGTCGTCGGGCCTGGTGCCCTCCGGACGGACCATCCTCGCCGGGGCCGGGCCGCTTTTGTACTTGCTGGCGAGCCAACTCCTGCGGGCAGGCGTGTCCGTAACAGCGGTTATCGATACTACGCCGGCCGGGAACTGGCGTTCGGCCCTGCCTCATCTGCTTGGCTTTGCCGCGTCGCCCTATGCCCTCAAGGGCCTGAAGCTTCTTTTGGACGTTCACCGTCGTACCCGCGTCATTCGCGGGGTGACCGCGCTCAAGGCGGTCGGTTCCGGACAATTCAGCGCCTTGCGGGTTCGTCGCGGCAACAAGTCCATGCACATTGAGGGCGACCTGCTCCTCCTGCACCAGGGGATCGCGCCGAATCTCAATCTCACGCTGGCAGCCGGATGCGACTACGTCTGGGACGAGCGGCTGGCAGCCTTCCGGCCGACCGTCGACGGTCGCGGCGCAAGCTCGGTTCCGGGGGTTTCGATCGCCGGTGATGCGGCGGGAATTGTCGGGGCGGTTGCCTCGGCTCACCAGGGAGAGCTCGCTGGCCTGTCTGCAGCGCTCGACCTAAATCGCATTGGCCAGGCTGCCTACCAACAGCGCCGGAACCAACTCGCGCGAAAGCTCGCGCGGGCCCTGAGGGGCAGGGCTTTCATCGAGCATCGGTTCCGGCCCGGCAAAAGGTTTCGCGTGCCCGAGGACGACGGCACCATCGTCTGCCGCTGCGAAGAAATTACCGCCGGCAAGTTGCGTGAAGTCGCGGCGCTCGGCGTGCCGGGCCCTAACCAGATGAAGGCGTTCACCCGATGCGGAATGGGACCATGCCAGGGCCGGCTGTGCGGTCTGACCGCGGTTGAACTGCTGGCGCAATGCCGCGGCGTTGCGCCCGGCGAAGTCGGCTACTACCGGCTACGCCCACCCATCAAACCGGTGACGCTCGGCGAGCTCGCCGCTTTGCCGCACACCGAGGCAGCCATCGTCGCTGTCGCCGGATTCGTGGAACGCGCCGCCGATGGGGCGCAGGACATCATAAATGGGAGCCAGCAATGAAACATGCCCGCAAGTTCTATATCGACGGTGAGTGGGTCGAGCCGTCCGTGTCGAAGACACTTGAGGTCATCGATCCCTCGACGGAGCAGCCGATGGGGACGATCGCACTCGGCAGTGCCGCCGACGCGGAAAAGGCGGTCGCGGCCGCGCGGCGGGCCTTTGCCTCCTACTCGCAGACGTCGAAGCAAGAGCGCGTCGAACTGCTGAGGCGCATTCTAACGATCCTGAAGCGCCGCAATGACGAGCTCGGCGACATCATCTCGCGGGAGATGGGCGCGCCGCTCGCCATGGCCCGGGCCGAGCAGGCCGGCATCGGCGCTGCGCATTTCGAGCAGGCGATCAAATCCTTCGAGACCTTTGCCTTCGACTACATGCAGGGGACCACGCGCATCGTCCACGAGCCGGTCGGGGTCGTCGCGATGATCACGCCGTGGAACTGGCCGATCAACCAGATCGCCTGCAAGGTCGCTGCGGCGCTCGCCACGGGATGCACCATGGTGCTCAAGCCTTCGGAGATCGCCCCCTTCAACGCCGTGCTCTTCGCAGAGATCATGGATGAGGCCGGCGTGCCGAAGGGGGTCTTCAACCTCGTCCAGGGCGACGGGCCGACGGTGGGTGCGGCCCTCGCCAGCCATCCGGACGTCGACATGGTGTCCTTCACCGGGTCGACCCGCGCCGGCATTGCCGTGGCGCAGGCGGCTGCGCCGACCGTCAAGCGGGTGCATCAGGAGCTCGGCGGCAAGTCGCCGAACATCATTTTGCGCAGCGCCGACTTCCCCGCCGCAGTCGCCGCCGGCGTGCGCCGCTGCTTCGGCAATTCCGGCCAGACCTGTACCGCGCCAACGCGGATGCTGGTGCCCGCTGAGCGAATGGACGAGGCAGGCGCGATCGCCGCGAGGCAAGCGGATGCGCTCGTCGTCGGTCCCCCCTCGGATTCGCGCACCGACCTCGGACCGGTCGCAAGCGCCGCCCAGTTCGACAAGATCCAGGCGCTGATCGAACGCGGCATCGCCGAAGGAGCGGAGCTCGTCGCCGGTGGCCTCGGCCGCCCGTCGCATCTCAATGCCGGCTATTACGTGCGCCCGACGGTGTTTGCCCGCGTCACCAACCAGATGTCGATTGCGCGCGAGGAGATCTTCGGCCCGGTGCTGTCGATCATCGGTTATGACAGCGAGGATGAAGCGATCGCGGTCGCCAACGACACGCCTTACGGCCTGGCAGCCTACATTCAGGGCGATCCGAAGGAAACACGGGCGCTCGCAGGCAAGCTGCGCAGCGGCACTGTTCGCCTCAACAGCTCCGGCTGGGACAGCGCCGCCCCTTTCGGCGGCTACAAGCAATCAGGCAACGGTCGGGAGTACGGCAAGTTCGGGCTGCACGAGTTTACCGAGATCAAGGGCATCGTCGGGTTCCTGAACGAGTGAAATGTGCGAAAGCCCGGCCGGATGCCTGGCGCACGTCGCGCCTAATATTGCTTCTGGCCGCATAAGTAGCTCCCCCGCAAGGTCGTGACGCCAGGTGGGAGTTGCGACCGAGCCGAATGGCCGAAAGAGGCGGGCACCCGCATCCTCGAGCCGGAACAGCGGGGGCGACAACAGCGATCTGCCTCGCCGTGTAGCGGCATTTTGAGATGCGACATATGGTCAGGTAGAGATCTGACAGTCGCCTCTCGAGATGATCGTCAACGTCAACGTTCTGGAAAGTTTCGCGCAGATTTGACTTCACGAGAAAGCGCGGGCTTGGACGCAGCTCGAAGCCACGTCCAAGCCAAGGTTTTGCCGATTAGACAAGATCAAACCGATCGGCGTTCATCACTTTCGTCCAGGCCGCAACGAAGTCCCCCACAAACTTCTCTTTGGCGTCGGACGACGCATAGACCTCCGCCAGGGCACGCAGTTGCGAGTGCGAGCCGAAGATGAGGTCCACGCGGGTCCCGGTCCACTTGACTTCATGTGTCTTACGGTCGCGCCCTTCGTAGACGCCTTCTTTTTCGGCCATGGGTGACCACTGCGTGCCCATGTCGAGAAGGTTGACGAAGAAGTCGTTCGTCAGAACCTCCGGACGGGAGGTGAAGACGCACACGCAGGCCGCCGACGAGCACGGTCAGTTCCGGCGCGGTCAGCGTCAGCAGCTGCGCCCGATCCACCAGAGCCTCTTCCGGTTTCATGAACTGCCGGCGGCGGCGGCTCACATAATTGCGGAAGCCGTCGGCACGGGGTTCGAGCGCCGCGAAAGACGCAGCGTCGGTCTGCGCCTCCGAGGCATCCGCTCGACCCGGCGTGAACGGCACGGTGATATCGTGGCCGCCTGCCTTTGCCGCCTTCTCCACGCCGGCCGCGCCAGCAAGCACGATCAGGTCGGCAAGCGAAATCTTCTTGCCGCCGGTATGAGCAGTGTTGAAGTCCTTCTGGATGCCCTCAAGAACGGAGAGGACCCTGGCGAGTTGGGCCGGCTGGTTGACTTCCCAATCCTTCTGCGGTGCGAGGCGGATGCGGGCACCATTGGCACCGCCGCGCTTGTCGGAGCCGCGGAAGGTCGAAGCCGAAGCCCAGGCCGTGGAAACCAGTTCCTGCACCGAAAGACCGGAGGCAAGGACCTTGCCCTTGAGGTCGGCGACGTCATTCTCGTCAACCAGCTTGTGGTCGACAGCCGGGATCACGTCCTGCCAGATCAGGTCTTCCGCCGGAACTTCCGGGCCGAGATAGCGGACCTTCGGACCCATGTCGCGGTGGGTCAACTTGAACCAGGCGCGGGCGAAGGCGTCGGCGAACTGATCCGGGTTTTCGAGGAAGCGGCGCGAGATCTTCTCGTAAATCGGGTCGAAGCGGAGCGACAGATCGGTGGTCAGCATGGTCGGAACATGTTTCTTGGACGCGTCAAAGGCGTCCGGGATGGAGGCATCGGCATTCTTCGCCTTCCATTGATGGGCACCAGCCGGGCTCTTGGTCAGCTCCCATTCGTAGTTGAAAAGATTCTCGAAGAAATAGTTGCTCCACCGGGTCGGCGTCTGAGACCAGGTCACCTCCGGCCCGCCCGTGATCGCGTCCTTGCCTACACCGGTGCCGAAGGTGCTCTTCCAGCCGAGACCCTGATCCTCGATCGCACCACCTTCCGGGTCCGGACCGATGAACGACGGATCGCCGGCGCCATGGGTCTTGCCGAAGGTGTGGCCACCGGCGATCAGCGCCACGGTCTCTTCGTCGTTCATCGCCATGCGGGCGAAGGTCTCGCGGATCTCACGCGCGGCAGCAACCGGATCGGGATTGCCGTTCGGACCTTCAGGATTGACATAGATGAGACCCATCTGCACGGCGGCGAGCGGCTCGTCCAATTGCCGTTCGCCGCTATAGCGCTCGTCGCCCAGCCAAGTGCCCTCCGGTCCCCAGAACAGTTCCTGAGGTTCCCACACGTCGGCACGGCCGCCGGCAAAACCGAAGGTCTGGAAGCCCATGGATTCAAGTGCGACGTTGCCGGTGAGGATCATCAGATCCGCCCAAGAAATCCTGTTGCCGTATTTCTGCTTGATCGGCCACAGCAGACGGCGGGCCTTGTCGAGATTGGCGTTATCCGGCCAGCTGTTGAGCGGTGCGAAGCGCTGCTGGCCCTGACCGGCGCCTCCGCGGCCGTCAGTGATGCGGTAGGTGCCGGCGCTGTGCCAGGCCATGCGGATGAAGAGTCCG
This sequence comes from Sinorhizobium fredii NGR234, assembly GCF_000018545.1. Lineage (NCBI taxonomy): Bacteria > Pseudomonadati > Pseudomonadota > Alphaproteobacteria > Hyphomicrobiales > Rhizobiaceae > Ensifer > Ensifer fredii. The sequence goes on along the minus strand of NC_012586.1, from coordinate 642,482 downwards.
CCGTAGTGACCGAAGTCGGCCGGCCACCAATCTTGCGACTCCGTCATCAGCGCGTGCAGATCTTTCTTCAGCTCCTCGAGGTCGAGCTTCTTGAACTCCTCGGCGTAGTTGAACGCCTTGCCCATCGGGTCGGAAAGACCGGAATGCTGGTGGAGAACCTGGACGTCAAGTTGATCCGGCCACCAGTCGCGGTTCGACCTGCCTTTCGGTACCGTATGTGCGACGGGACATTTGCCCGCGTTGTCACTTTTCTGATCCATGGTCATCTCCTGCTTCTTTGTGTGAGGCTACCCTTCAAAAAAGGCAGCCTGTCCGCAAACTGTTCGCTTCAGCTGCATGCTGTTCCGCGGCGCGCACCCTTCCCTTCTCTCTTCCTATCGGAAGCGCCTCATAAATTTAAGTTTGAAATACCGATCGTCTCGATAAGTTGAGATTATGAACAACCTCACCATGCAGCTTCGCTATTTCGAGGCAGCGGCAGCGCGGGATGTTGTTCGCGGAACGACACCGTGAACGCCGTCTTCAGAGACCACTGGAGCCGAACCGCGTCGGTTCAGTTCGCGTCATCTGGGATTCAGGTGCGCCAGCAGTCGGACGCACCTGAGTTTCGCTGTCACTCGTAAACACAAACGTAGATTTTGCGTACAGTCTCGATCGTGCGCCAAACGCCGACGAAACCAGGCTTCATGACGAAGCTGTCGCCAGCGCGATAGGTCTTCGTCTCGCCGCCCATCTCCTCGATTTCCACGAGACCGGAGACGATATGGCAAAATTCGTAGGTGGTCCCCTTGATCGAATGGTGCTCGCCAGGTGTCGCCTCCCAGACGCCGGTCAGCACCTTCTCTCCTTTGGAGGCATCCTGTGCCCAGGTCTTGAAGAATGGATTGCCCGAAATGAGCCGTTCGGGTCCGGGAATCGCGTCCTTTGGTGTGAAGTCCGGATCGGTGTCGATAGTAAGCAACAGTGACATGTCATGTTCCTTCTTTGGTTCGCGGATTGACGGATCGATGAGGCCGTCCAAATTCTTTTTCCGGCGCGGCCCGATATTTTGACCGACTATGCTGCCCTGCGCGGTGGAGCCAGCGAGAGGCGGCACTGTCAGTACCTTCAGATGAACACGCGCATTCCTTCGGCAGCAGCCGGCAACCGCTACATTGAGTATATCGCGGTGCGCCCTGACCTGCGTTAGGTGTCACCCAGAATAGGTCGATGCAGGAGTAGGTCTTGCCAAATAGAGCGTCGGCTAAGCAGATAATTACAGAAATTCACCGCAAACCAGCGAAACCTGCTCGTCCCTGTGACAGATGCCGCCGAGTTTGCTTACACAGCGGCAAATTTCTTTACCCCATCCCTTACGTTTTTTTTATTCAGCCCGGCATGTAAGCTCCTGCAGATGCTGAAATGCTCTCCCAAGCAGTTCGACTTTTCTAGCGTTAGGGAGCGTTCAAGTCCGTTCTAGATATGCCTACTCAGCAGATTTGTAGATCTCGGCAAGGTCGCGTAGATCCCAGTTTCCGCCAACAACACCGCACAGACTTTTTCATCGGGCTCCACGTCTATGCTGTCCGCCAATAGTGCTCCGACGGCCCTTCTCCAGCCGCCGGGTAAAGAGGCAGGCATCCAGACCATCATCCAGATCTTTAAAATATCCGATCTGCGCCCCCTGAAGACGAAGAGATGCCTGCCAACAGATCATGCTTCAGAACCTCCTGCACCCGAAGCGCCAGGGAGGGAAAGCCAAGCGCATGTCCGTCAACCCTGTCGAGAGCCAGACCTTGCCCGCTGTCCCCATCGGGCGGCCCTCCTCGGATGCGTACTCTTGTATTGGAAGGTGCCGAGTTTGTGCTGCGGATTCCCATCCCCACCCATCCCCACAGAGGGGTTTCGAGCCGATACCTGCGTGGAGGCGACGCCTCGGGTGGTTGCGACGGCAAGGCGAAGTCCCCGAGGAAGACTTGCTCGATCCTCATGAACGATCCTTTGGGTCCGTTCGGCGAGCGGTTCGACCGCCATGGATATCCCTCCCTGATTGCCGGGGTTGACTTGTGTCAACCGAGCGCATGACCAACAAGAGCATATGTTCTCGGCTCGCGCGGAGCTTGACGCCCCGGAGCAGTTAGCCATGGGTGACCCCGCGACATGGTCGTCACGGTGTCGTAAACAGGAAGACCGCAGCGGGAGAGAAATTCGGAAAAGGCTCCGCCCTGCTCACGAGTGTCAAGGCGCAGGAACGATCCTGCATGTTTGGCGACGTATGGGCGAACGACCGCGATCGCGTCGGCGTCATTTGCTGCCACCACCGGGCCGATGACCCGGCCGCGCCCAAACCGCCGGCAAAGCGAAAAGGCTTCGATCCTACCGTCGCGAATCAGTCCAACGCTCTCGGAACATCCAAGCAACCGGGCCAGGAGCATCTCGCGGTCTGCGCCGAACGCGACCCTGTCCAATTCAGCGATTGCCTGAAGATCTGTCTGCGCGAGCGCCCGGAGCACCCTACCGGACGAAGATTCCACATCAGGCGGGAGGGTCGATTCGCCCTGGCATTGGAAGACGAGCGCTTCAGCGCTGAAATTCAGAGAACGATAGAGACGCCGCGCTGCCCGCGTTGCGTTCAGTCCCAGGTTCCGCCCACCGACCCGGTCCAGGACATGGCCCATTAGCCATTTTCCCGCGCCATAGGCCTGCAGGCGGGGTGTGGTTATGACCAGGCCAATCGTGGCAAAATCTGAACCGTATGGAAACCACATCGCAGAGCCTTGTATGCGACCGATTCCATCAAGCGCCACGATGCCGTTGCCGACCTCTCGCGCAAGTTGCCAATCCTCAGCGCGATGCGGCCAGCCGACCGCAAGCGACAATCCATGCAATTGCTCGATATCTGCATTGTTGATATCGCCAATCCGCATTTCGAAGCTATCGACAACTCTCGATCCTCCGGCGACCACCTTCTTCCTCCCGGACTTTTAACTTCATGCCACGCAATGCCAATGGCGTCGCATCTGGTTCGCGTCTGCTTCAAGATACAGCAGCGTGGCCGATAGAAATCGCTTGTGAGGCGGCCACATACACAACATTCATTCAAATCAAGCTGCACATTCGGCACGTAAAGGCAGCACGGGCTTCTAAAGTAGTCGGGCATGAAGCGAACCGGTAGTCGCTGCCGATTCTCCGCAAGAGCCCAGAGATGTCGTCGCCCGTCAGTCCCATCGAAAGCGCCTCGAAAATCCCGCCCCATGCCGATGGCGTCGTCATCGGCCCCGCGGCAGGTCGCCTCTCCGTCGATCTTCTCCGCGGTGATGCGCTCTTCTTCGATCCGGCACCATCGACGGCACCTAACCTCGGCGAGTGCATGCTGTGAGGACAACCTATGCAGGTAATTAAAATCCTCGAAAAGCTTGTTGGCTTCCCCACCGTCGTCGGCACGTCCAATGCCGACATCGTGGCCTGGATCCGCGACTATCTGCAAATCCACGGCATCGCCGTGGCCGTCCTTCCGGGGCCAGAGGGTGACCGGTCCAACCTGTTTGCGACGATCGGTCCGAAGGAGGTGCCGGGCTACATTCTCTCAGGTCACATGGACGTCGTCCCCGCCGCCGAGAGTGGCTGGACGAGCGATCCTTTTCGCCTGCGCGCCGAGACAGGCACGCTCTTCGGCCGCGGTGCCACGGACATGAAAGGCTTCCTTGCGGCGGTTCTTGCCTCTCTTCCCAGGCTCACGGCGTCGCCGCTCCGCCGTCCGATCCACCTCGCCTTCTCCTATGACGAGGAGGCTGGCTGCCGCGGTGTGCCGCACATGATCGCGCGCCTGCCGGAGCTTTGTGCAAGCCCGCTCGGCGCGATCATCGGCGAGCCAAGCGGCATGCGGGCGATCCGCGCCCACAAGGGCAAGGCGGCTGCGCGGCTGACGGTCAGGGGTCGCTCAGGCCATTCCTCAAGGCCCGACGAGGGGCTGAATGCCATTCACGCCATCGCGAACGTCCTTTCGCGTGCCGTCGCGGCAGCCGACCGGCTGACCCAGGGTCCCTTCGAGCATGTCTTCGAGCCGCCTTATTCCTCCCTGCAGGTCGGCATTGTGAAGGGCGGTCAAGCGGTCAACATCATTCCGGACAGCTGCGAGGCTGAATTCGAGGCGCGCGCGATTTCCGGCGTCGATCCAACCGCGCTGCTCGCGCCCGTGCGAGAGGCTGCCGAGACGCTGTCGGGACGGGGCTTCAAGGTAGAATGGCAGCAACTCAGCGCCTATCCGGCACTTTCTCTCCCTCCCGATGCGCCGCTCGCGGCACTTCTCGAGGAGTTGACCGGGCTCGAGCCTTTGCCCGCCGTCAGCTACGGGACCGAGGCAGGACTCTTTCAACGGGCGGGTATCGACGCGATCATCTGCGGTCCCGGGGAGATCGGCCGCGCCCACAAGCCGGACGAATTCATCCTCGCTGACGAACTCGTGGCCTGCCAAGCCATGGTCGAGGCGCTCGGCGAGCGCTGCCGCGCTTGAGAACTCAAGGAGAAGCAGCGATGACCTTCCTGTTTAATTCCGACGCGAAGCGCGGTGAGATCTTTGCCGAAGCCTTTTCGCGTGAACTGCCCGAAATTCCCTTCTCGATGGACCCCGCGACGGTCGAGCCAGACGAGGTCAGATACCTCATCACCTGGACGGTTCCGGAAGATCTCGCGCGCTATCGCAACCTCGAAATCCTCTTCTCGATCGGCGCCGGCGTCGACCAGTTCCGTATTGATGCGGTGCCGCCGCATGTGAAAGTGGTGCGGATGGTCGAAGACGGCATCGTCCGGATGATGCAGGAATATGTGGCGCTCGGCGTACTCGCGCTCCACCGCGATCTTCCGGCTTATCTCAGCCAGCAGCGCAGCCAAAATTGGCAGGCCATCTCACCGGTTCAGGCCTCGCAACGCCGCATCGGCGTGCTCGGCCTCGGCATGCTCGGCACCGCGGTGCTCGAACGGCTGAAACCCTTCGGTTTTCCGCTCTCCGGCTGGAGCCGCAGCCCGCACGAAATCGAAGGTGTCAGATGCCTGAACGGCCGTGACGGTCTCGATACTCTGCTGGGTTCGACCGACATCCTAATCTGCCTGCTGCCACTGACGGATGAAACGCGCGCCTTCATCAATGCCGAGCTCTTCGCCAAACTCCCCGCCGGTGCCGCGCTTGTCCATGTCGGCCGCGGCCCGCAGCTTGATCACGACGCACTTCTCGAGGCGCTTGACAACGGGCATCTCTCCGGTGCCGTAATCGACGTCACGGATCCCGAGCCGCTGCCTGCGGGCCATCGCTTCTGGAACCACCCGAAAATCCTGCTGACGCCGCACGTTGCGAGCGTCACACAGCCGAGAACCGCCACCCAGGCTGTCATCGAAAACATCCGGCGCCACCGGTCGGGTCGCGATCCCATCGGACTGGTCGACCGTGGCCGCGGCTATTAGTAAACGAAAGCCATGCCCCTGTTGAAGGTGATCGACACCAGCCCTGCTTCGCGGCGCGCGGATTCGGTCAGCTCCCGGAGTGTCTGGACAACGGCCTGCTCCTCGACGCCGGTACGCTGCGGCCGGGGCGGGCCAACTGCCCGGAGGCTCAGTCATCAACTGCACCCAGCGGCCGCCGTCGGCACCACGCGCCCTTACCTGCGGCGCGACCCGGATCGTCACCGTATCGCTATGCGGCCGGGAGGGTTTTTCGATTCCTTTTCCGACGCGCCGGTTGCCCAGGCCTGCGCGACCGCCGAAGATTTTACTGTCGCGCCGCGAAAAACGTAATTTTCCGCCGTTCCTGCATCTTCAGTCGATGCATGCTGCTCGCCTTCCTCCGCTAGCCTTGCCATGAGCCCATACCGAGGACGCGCGATGACACTCAGCTTTGATCCAGACAGTCTTCCCCTGCCCGTTGGGCACTTCATCGGCGACCGGCTGCTTCCGGCCGAAGGCTTCATCGACATGCATCGGCCGTCCGACGGCAAGGCCTATGCGGGTTGCCCGATCGCCGACGAAGCTCTCGTAGACCAAGCCGTAGAGACGGCCAAGAAAGCTTTGAAGGCGAGTAACTGGGGCGGTCTCCGGCCGCGCGAGCGCACGGTGGCGCTGCAGCGCTGGGCGGACCTGATCGAGAGCGAGGCTGAAACTCTCGCCAAACTCGAAGCGCTTTCCTCGACCCGCCCCGTCGGACACCTCGTCGCGGGCGATATAGCCGTCAGTGCCGAACAGATCCGCTTTTTCGCCGAGTTCGCCGACAAGGAGGGAAGCGACCTCGTCCCCACCGACGACAGCAACCTGGGGATGATCATGACCGAGCCCTATGGAGTCGTCGCCGCCATCACGCCTTGGAACTTTCCTGTTTCCATGGCCGCCTGGAAGCTCGGCCCTGCGCTCGCGGCGGGTAATGCGGTGGTTCTGAAACCCTCCGAGATGACTCCCTTCTCGACGGTATATCTCGCCGAGCTCGCGATCCGTGCCGGCATGCCGGCGGGCTTGATCAACATCGTTCTCGGTGACGGCACCGTCACGGGGACGGCCATCACCGGTCACCCGGACATCGCCAAGGTGAGCTTCACCGGCTCGACCGGCGCCGGCGCTGCGATCATGGCCAATATCGCCCGCACCGGCGTCAAGCCGATGACGCTGGAGCTCGGGGGCAAAAGCCCGCAACTGGTCTTCGCCGATGCCGATCTCGACAAGGCGGCGGCGGCGATTGCCCAGAGCATGCTCTCCAATGCCGGCCAGGCCTGCGTCGCCGGCTCCCGTCTGATCGTGGAGGAAAGCGTCGCCGCGCCGCTTGCCGAGGCGATCGTCACCCGTATGAAGGCCGCCAAGCCCGGTCCGACTTGGGACGAGGCGACCGAATATTCGCCGATCATTTCGAAGCGGCAGTTGAACCGCATCCACGGCATCGTCGAGGCCGCCGTTGCGGCGGGTGGCGAATGCCTGTTCGGAGGCAAGCAAATGGATGCGCCGGGCTATTTCTACCAGCCTACGCTGATGGCGGTGCGTGACAGCTCCTCGCCAGCGATCACCGAAGAAATCTTCGGGCCGGTCCTCACCATGCAGACCTTCGCCGACGAGGAGGAAGCACTCGCTCTCGCCGACCATCCGACCTACGGCCTGGCCGCCGGCCTCTTCACCCGCGACCTGTCGCGGGCACTGCGGCTGACGCGGCGCCTCCAGGCCGGCACGGTCTGGGTCAACCGTTACAGCCGCTCACGCGACCACATCCTGCCGACCGGCGGCTACAAGCGCTCCGGCATCGGCAAGGACCTGGGGCGTGAGGCATACCACGCCAACCGCAAGAGCAAGAGCGTACTCATCAGCCTTTAGAGCGGAGCGCTCACATGCGTTCGCGCTGCCGCTCTATCCGTTTGTTTTTGCCGCATTTGTGCGGCGTCAGGTGAATCCACCTGACTGCAAAATGCACCAGGGAGCCTCAATGAAATCCTATTCGATCGCACTCATCCCCGGCGACGGCATTGGCCAGGACGTGACCGACGCCGCCTGGCAGGTTCTTTCGACCGTCGCCAGACATTCCGGTTTTACCCTCACCGCCACGCCCTTCCCCTGGTCCTGCGCCTTCTACAAGGAGACCGGCGCGATGATGCCGCCGGACGGCATCGAAACGCTCCGCCGCTTCGACGCGATCCTGCTCGGCGCCGTCGGCTGGCCGGCGGAAGTGCCGGATTCCGTTTCGCTGCACGGCCTGCTGCTGCCGATCCGCAAGGCCTTCGTGCAATATGCCAATATTCGCCCGCACCGGCTGCTCTCGGGTGTGAAGGGGCCGTTGAAGGCCGAGGGCTTCGACATACTTTGCATCCGCGAGAATACCGAGGGCGAATATTCCGGCGCCGGCGGCCGCGTGCATCAGGGCACGGCGGACGAGGTCGCGGTCGAGACCTCGATTTTCACCCGCACGGGCGTCGAGCGAATCCTGCGCTTCGGCTTCGACCAGGCACGCCAGCGTCGCCGCAAGCTCGCCTCGGTGACCAAGTCGAATGCCCAAAAATACTCGATGGTGCTCTGGGACGAGATCACCCGTGAGCTTGCTGCCGAATATCCGGACGTGGAGGTGACGAGCTATCACATCGATGCCATGGCCGCGCGGATGGTGATGGCGCCGGAAAGCCTCGACGTCGTCGTCGCCTCCAACCTCTTCGGCGACATCCTGACCGACCTCGGCGCCGCCATCCAGGGCGGCCTCGGCTTTGCGGCTTCCGCCAATATCAATCCCGACAGGAGCGCCCCATCGATGTTCGAGCCGGTGCACGGTTCTGCACCGGACATCGCCCATCTCGGCATCGCCAACCCGATCGCCGCCATCTGGTCCGGCGCGATGATGCTGGACCATCTGGGCCAGGCAAGGGCCGCACGCAAGGTGATCGAGGCGCTCGAAAGAACGACCGCCCGCGGCATCGGCACCGTGCCCGGCAAGAACAGGACCGAAACCATCACCGCGGCAGTTCTCGCCGCACTCGATTGAGGAGGGACGACACATGAAGTTGAAGGACAAGGAACTGTTCCGGCAAGCGGGCGTGATCGGCGGTGAGTGGATCGGGGCGGCATCGGGCGACGTCGTCGAGGTCTTCGATCCGGCGAGCCAGGCGGTCCTCGGGACCGTCCCGGACATGGGAACGGCCGAAACCAGGGCCGCCATCGAAGCGGCCGAGACCGCCTTCGGCCCGTGGAAGAAGAAGACGCATGCCGAGCGTGCCGCCCTCCTCGAACGCTGGCACGCGCTGATGATCGAACATCTCGAGGATCTGGCGCTGATCCTGACCCTGGAGCAGGGCAAGCCGCTCGACGAGGCGCGCGGCGAGATCCGCTACGGCGCGGCCTTCGTCAAGTGGTTCGCCGAGGAAGCCCGCCGCATCGGCGGCCACACCATCCCCTCGCCGACGCCGGACCGCCGCATCGTCGTCCTCAAGGAAGCGGTCGGCGTCTGCGCCATCGTGACGCCGTGGAATTTCCCTAACGCGATGATCACCCGCAAGGTGGCGCCGGCGCTCGCCGCCGGCTGCACCGTTGTCATCAAGCCTTCCGAATTCACGCCTTTTTCGGCGCTCGCTCTCGGCGTGCTCGCCGAGCGCGCCGGCATTCCGGCCGGCGTCGTCAACATCGTCACGGGCATGCCGACGGCGATCGGCAACGAGATCATGGCAAACGAGACGGTCCGGAAAATCTCCTTCACCGGTTCGACCCGCGTCGGCTCGCTCTTGATGCGCGGCGCCGCTGACAGCGTCAAGCGGCTCTCGCTCGAACTTGGCGGCAATGCTCCTTTCATCGTATTCGACGACGCCGATCTCGACCTTGCCGTCGAAGGCGCGATCGCATCGAAGTTCCGCAACGGCGGCCAGACCTGCGTCTGCGCCAACCGGATCCTGGTGCAATCGGGCGTCTATGACGCATTCGCCGAGAAGCTCGCCGCCCGTGTCAATGCCATGAAGGTCGGCCCGGGGACCGAGCCGGGCGTCGCGATCGGCCCTATGATCAACGCGGCGGCGATCGACAAGATCGACCGCCATGTCGAGGATGCGCTCGCCAAGGGTGCGAAGATCGCAGCGCGCGGCAGATCGCTGCCGGTGGGACGGCAATATACGGCGCCGCTCGTCCTCACCGGCGCCACCACCGAAATGCTGCTCGCCAGCGAAGAGACCTTCGGTCCAGTCGCCCCCCTCTTCTGCTTCGAGACCGAAGAAGAGGCGATCACTATTGCCAACGGCACGCCATTCGGCCTCGCCGCCTATTTCTACACCGAAAACCTGAAGCGCTCCTGGCGCGTCGCCGAGGCGCTGGAATTCGGCATGGTCGGCCTCAACACCGGCGCCATTTCCACCGAAGTCGCGCCCTTCGGCGGCGTCAAGCAATCCGGGCTCGGCCGCGAGGGGGCGCAGGTCGGCATCGAGGAATATCTCGAACTGAAGAGCTTCCACATCGGCGGGCTGGCGTAAGCCTCTAGGAGCAGCTACCGGTGGCCAGCGCGAAGGGCGGCCATTCGGCAAGTTCGTAGCGGATCGGCAGCGCGTCGGCCCGCCAGACGATCCGGCACGGACGAAACCGCCAATGGCGTTCGGCGCCTTCGAGAGGCCCGGCCGCCGGCTGCCCGGAAAAGAGTTCGGCCTCGCCGGTCATGTGCAACAGACCACCCGTCGAGAAGTCCGGGAAGACAAGCCCGGCACGCTGGTTAAGTGCGATATTGCCGAGCGTGTTGAAGAAGCGGTTGCCGGCGAAATCCGGGATCATCAGGCTACTGTCTTCTCTGACATGGACGAACCCCGCGCGGCCGCCGCGATGGGAGACGTCCACCTGACGCCCATCCGGAAGATCGGCATAGGTGGTGACGAAGAACGTATCCGCCTGCCCGACGAGAGCACGTCCAGCGTCGTCGAGCTCTGCGCTCATCGTGGGCGGCGCCGATGGCAACTCCGACGGATCCCGAATGAAGCGGACCTGCCGGAGCTGGATATATTTGGGACAGTTGCCGAAGGACTGGTCGACGCTGACATCGAAGCCCCCGGCGTGGCGATTGAGCCGACCGTTCAGCCGGTTGCGGCGCCTCGTGCCAAGATCGATACCGAGAAGGGCGAGCGACGCGCCGTCTTCCATGCCTCCCTCCGCGGGATCCGCCGGCTCCCTGACGAGTTCGACGGTAAGCCGGTGGGCATCCGGTGCGCGGAGAAAGCCGGGGCGCCCTGCCCGCAGCGTCGCCCAAGCGTTCCCGTCCTGGTCCACCGCCCCCAGCACCACCATCGGCAGCAGCGGATAGAATTCGCGGTGCTGCTCGACCAGATGGTCGCGCACGACGCGGCGGCCGACCTCGTCCATGCGTGTCTCAACGCCCGATTGCCGCTGCAGCATGATCTCACCTTCATGCCAGGGCGAGGCAGGCAGAATGCGACCGTCCATGACATTGCCTCCTCAGGCGGCGAGACCAACCGGGGTTTTCTGGAAGTCGACGAAGCCCGGCAACGCTTCGATGCGCTCGAGCCAGCCGCGGATATTCGCATAGGGCTGAAGATCCACGTCGCCTTCGGGCGCTCGCGCCACATAGCTGTAAAGCGCCACATCGGCGATGGTCGGGCGGTCGGCAGCAATCCAGTCCCCGGCTTCGAGCGCATCCTCGATCAATGTCAGGATGGCGTGGGAGCGAGGGATGACCTCTTCCGGCCTGTAGGGGGCTTTGAACACGGTGATGAGCCGCGCCTGCGCCGGACCATGGGCGATCTGGCCGGCGGCGACCGACAGCCAGCGTTGCACGGCGGCCGCGGCTCGCGGGTCTTCCGGCAACCAGTCCGTGCGGCCTGCCTTCTTGGCTAGATAGACGAGAATGGCGTTGGAATCGCAGATGATCGTGCCGTCGTCATCGAGCACCGGAACCTGGCCGAACGGATTGAGCTTCAGGAACGGCTCCTGCTTGTGTTCTCTTCCAGCGAGATCGACGAGCACGAGGTCATGCTCGAGACCGAGCAGCGTGAGTAGGAGCCGGGCGCGATGCGCATGGCCGGACAGCGGATGATAGTAAAGTTTCATGTTTGCCTCCTGGAAGAATGGAGGCACAGAATGATTATTGAGCGCAGAGTTGATAAGCCTTCCATGTGACACTAGACTATTTCATCAAGTGAAATAGTTGGACAAAAGCGCAATGGATCGCTGGCAGGCGATGCAGGTCTTCGTGCAGGTGGTGGAAAGCGGCGGGTTTGCGCCTGCCGCCAAGATGCTGCATATGAGCCCGCCCTCGGTGACTCGAGCCATCGCGAAGCTGGAGGAACAGATCGGCACGCGGCTTCTGGTTCGCACGACCCGTTCGTTGAAGCTGACGGCCGCCGGCGAGGGTTATGTCGCCGATTGCCGGCGTATCCTCGCCGAGATCGCCGAAGCGGAAGCCAATGCGGCGGGCAGCTTCATTCACCCGGCGGGTTTGCTCACGGTGACCGCGCCTGCGCTCTTCGGGCGCATCCATGTGCTGCCTGTCATTCTCGAATTTCTCGATCGCTATCCGTCCATGCAGGTCAAGACCGTTTTTGTCGACCGCGTGACCAATCTGGTCGAGGAAGGCCTGGATGTCGCCGTCCGCATCGCGGCACTGCCCGCCTCCGGATTGATCGCACGTCGGGTCGGCTCGGTCAGGCAAGTGCTATGTGCGTCGCCGGGCTATTTCGCGCGCTTCGGCGAACCGGAGATCCCGCAGGACCTCATTCATCACCGCATCATTGGGCGCGACGGCCTTTTTGGTCATTCGGAATGGCTTTTCGGGCGCGACAACAGCATTCGCGTTCCGATCAGTCCGCGCCTCATCTGCAACACCAACGACGTGGCGATCGCCGCCGCAGTGGCCGGATGGGGATTATCCCGGTTCCAGTCCTACCAGGTGGCGCCGGAGATCGAGGCGGGTCGCCTCAAGGTTGTGCTAGCCGATTACGAGCGCGAACCGGTGCCGATTCATATCGTGCATGCGGAGGGGCGCATGGTCTCGGCACGCGTACGTGCATTCGTCGATTTCGCGGCCGAGCGCTTTCGCCGTCACCCTGGGATGCATGTTGGATTCTTGGAAGGCGGATGAGAGCCGCAGCATAACGGGCCACTGCGGCTACTGAATTCTGTCGAGCATCTTGTAGTACATGCCGACCAGCGGCAGGAACCACGGCTTGCCGAAATGGCCGGGCACCGCCGGCCAGGCGAGATCCTTGACCGGGTTGCGATCCGCCTTGCCGAGAATCGCGTCGGCAATGAGCATCCCCATATGCGTCGACATCTGGGCGCCGTGGCCGGAATAGCCCATGGCGTACCAAAGCCCGTCGGTGAACCCCGCCCGCGGGAAACGATCCTTGGTCATGTCGACGAGACCGCCCCAGCAATAGTCGAGCTCGACCTTGGCGAGATGCGGGAAGATCTCGGCGAGACTGGCGCGCAGGATGGCGCCGCTCTTTTCATCGGAGCTCTGGTCCGACGTCGCCGAAAACCGCGCCCGGCCGCCGAAGATCAGGCGGTTGTCGGGCGACAGCCGGAAATAGTTGCCGATGTTGAGCGAGGTCACGCAGGTGCGGTTGCCGGGCATGGTCGCGGCGACCTCCGCCCCAGTCAGCGGCCGCGTCGCGATAATGAAGCTGCCGACCGGAATGATACGGCGGCGGAAATAGCCGAAGGCGCCGGTGGTATAGGCGCCGGTCGCCAGCAGTACCGTATCCGCCGTCACGCTGCCGCGCGGCGTCGTCAGTTCCTGCTTGCCGCCCAACTGACGCCGGCCCGTCACCGGCGTGTTCTCGACGACGACGGCACCATGGCGGACGGCTGCATCGGCAAGGCCGACGACGAAGCGGCCCATGTGCATCATGGCGCTCTTCTTCGAAAGCATCGCACCATGGAAGCAGTCCGAGCCGACCTCGTCCCTCAGGTCGTTTCTCGTCAGAAGCGCCGTGTCCGGGTCGACCTCGCGATTCACAATCTCGAAGTTCCGGGCGATGGCGTCGAAATGCGCCGGTTTCGACGCGAGTTTCAGCTTGCCGGCGCGCCGGAAGCTGCAGTCTATATTTTCTTCCGCAACGATCCGTTCAATCGTGTCGACGGAGGCGTCATAGGCACGGTAGAGCGCTGCCGCTCGCTCGGCCCCGAGTTCCGCCTTGACCGCGGCGAAGCTGTGGGCGATGCCGTTGTTGAGATGGCCGCCGTTGCGGCCGGAGGCACCCGAGCCGACCGCGCCCGCCTCCAGCACGATCACCTTCGCACCGGCCATCGCGAGCTGGCGTGCAGCCCCCAGCCCCGTGAACCCGCCCCCGATGACGGCGACGTCATAATGGCCCTCAACCGGTGCGCGGCTGCCCCTCTCAAAGGGGCGGGCCGTATCGTGCCAGTAGGACTTGAACTGCATGATGATCTCCCGTCAGAGCCCGACGACGCCAGGCAGGCCGGAAATATCCTTTATCTCCGTATATCCATAATAGGGATTTGCCGGCTCGTGGCCGCGATTGACCCAGACCTTGTTCTTGATACCGAGATCGTGCGCCGACATCAGATCGTAACGGAAGGAGGACGAGCAGTGGAGAATGTCCTCCGGGCCGCAGCCCAGCATGTCGAGCATGTATTCGAACGCCTTGAAGCGCGGCTTGTAGGCCTGCGCCTGCTCGGCCGTGTAGACCGCGTGGAAGGGCGCGCCGAGCTTCTCGACATTCGACATGATCTGCGAATTCATCGCATTCGACAGGATGACCAGCGGGATCTCCTTGGCGACCTTGGCAAGCCCGGCCGGCACGTCTGCATGCGGGCCCCAGTTCGGCACGCGCTCGTAGACCACGCGGGCGGCTTCATCGCGGAATTTTATGCCGTTGCGCTTGCAGGTGCGCTCCAGCGAATTGTGCACCACCTCGGCATAGGGCTTCCAGTCGCCCAGGATCTCGTCGAGGCGATAGGCGGCGAAATTCCTGATGAACTCCTGCATGCGCGGCTCGTCGAGCTGCTCGCTGTAAAGATCGCGCGCCGCTTCGGCCATCTGGAAGTTGGTCAGCGTGCCGTAGCAGTCGAAGGTGATGTATTTCGGGCGGAAGCTCGCCATGCGCATTCTCCTCTTCAATGACGCGATCCGGGTATCTCCAGAAGAAGCATAGGCGGCGGCCGCCCCTCGGCTCGCCTGATTGTGGGGCCGTCGAAAGCAGAATCTATCGTATACAAAGTCGGCTTCGGCAGAAGGTTGTGGGCCTTCCCGCCGCCCTGCTCTGTTGGAGGCCTGCCATGTCCTCCGGTGCCATCCCCGCCAGCATAAGATGCGGCGGCCGATCAATGCAAAGCTATAAGATACCGCGCGGACCATGGCCTTCAGACGATCTGCCGGCCCGCCATCCTTCAGACTTCCAGCCAGGACATGAAGGAACGACCCATGCAGACAAATCAGATCGATCTTGCGGCCTTCGGCCCCGAACACCTGGAGGCATCCGTCAATCTCTCCCGGCAGGCCGGCTGGCCGCACCGTCTGGAAGACTGGCGGATGGCGCTAGCGCTGAGCCAGGGAGTCGTCGCCCTCGAAGCCGGCAGGGTCGTCGGAACGACGCTGGTGACCGCCTACGGGAACGACTGCGCGACGATCAACATGGTGATCGTCGACGAGGCGATGCGCGGCCGTGGCCTCGGTCGCAAGCTGATGGACGCCGCATTGCGGCTCGCCGGCGACCGGTCGCTCCGGCTCGTGGCAACCACCGAAGGCCTGCCCCTCTATGAAAAGTTCGGTTTCAAGGAGACCGATCGCATCCTGCAGCACCAGGGTGTTGCCGGAGACATCGCCGCACCGGTTGAGACGGAGGCTGCGGCGATGGCCGATCTCGAAGCGATCGCCGAACTCGATCGGCTCGCCTTCGGCGCCGACCGGCAGGCGCTGATCGCCTATCTCGCCAAGGTCGGTGAATTCGCCGTCATCCGCCGTGGCGGCCGTGTGGCCGGCTTCGCAGCGTTGCGCGCCTTCGGCCGTGGCGAGGTCATCGGGCCGGTCGTCGCCGCCGACCTCGACGATGCCAAGGCGCTCGTCGCCCATTTCATCGCCCGTCGCCCTGCCCGGTTTCTGCGCGTCGACACGATCGAAAGTTCCGGCCTCGCACCGTGGCTCGCGGCGCAGGGTCTCGCCCATGTCGGCGGCGGCGTCGCCATGATGAAACCTCCGACCGCGCCACCGGCCGATCCCGTCGCCATGACTTTCGCCCTCACCAACCAGGCACTCGGCTGATCCGGAGACATCCCCATGTACAGCAATTCCCTCATAGAACTCGATCGCGCCCACCTCATCCATCCGGTCGCATCCTATCGCGGCCACGAGAAGCTCGGCGTGCGTGTGCTCGCCTCGGCCAAGGGCGCGACGGTAACCGACGCTTCCGGCAGACAGCTGATCGACGGCTTCGCCGGGCTCTGGTGCGTCAATGCCGGCTACGGGCACGAGAGCATTGTCGAAGCCGCCACCCGGCAGATGCGGGAGCTTCCCTATGCAACCGGATATTTCGGGCTGGGCTCGGAGCCGGCGATCCGTCTTGCCTCGGAACTCGCCGAGCGAGCCCCCGGCAACCTCGACCATGTGTTCTTCACGCTCGGGGGCTCCGATGCCGTCGACAGCACAATCCGCTTCATCCGCTATTATTGGATCGGCCGCGGCGAGCCGCAGCGCGACCAGTTCATCTCCGTCGAACAGGGCTATCACGGCTCATCCACCGTTGGCGCAGGCCTGACGGCCCTGCCGGCCTTCCATGCCGGCTTCGGCATCCCCTTCGACTGGCAGCACAAGATTCCGTCGCATTATGCCTACCGAAACCCGGTCGGCGACGATCCGCAGGCGATCATCGACGCCTCGCTCGCCGCCCTGAGGCAGAAGGTCGAGGAGATCGGGCCTGAGCGGGTCGCCGCATTCTATGCCGAACCGATCCAGGGCTCCGGCGGCGTGCTGGTACCGCCCAAGGGCTGGATGAAGGCAATGCGCCAGCTCTGCCAGGAGCTCGGCATCCTCTTCGTGGCCGACGAGGTGATCACCGGCTTCGGCCGCACCGGTCCGCTCTTTGCCTGCCACGAGGATGAGATCGTGCCGGACTTCATGACCGTGGCGAAGGGCCTGACCTCCGGCTATGTGCCGATGGGCGCGGTTTTCATGGGCGACCATATCTACCAGACGATCGCCGACAGCGCCGGTGCTGGGGCGGTCGGCCACGGCTACACCTATTCGGCCCACCCCGTCAGCGCAGCGGTCGGTCTCGAAGTGCTGAAGCTCTACGAGAACGAGTTGTTGGACAATGGCCGGAAGGCGGGCGCGCGTCTCATGGCGGGCCTCGAAAGCCTCAAGGATCATCCCCTCGTCGGCGACGTGCGCGGCCGGGGCATGCTCGCCGCCGTCGAACTCGTCGTCGACAAGGAAAAGAAGACGCCCTTGCCCGCCAAAGCCGAACCGGCACGCCGTATCTTCGACCGCGCCTGGGAAAACGGCCTCGTCATCCGCGCCTTTGCCAATGGCGTACTCGGCTATGCGCCGCCGCTCTGCTGCACCGAAGCGGAAATAGACGGCATCGTCGAGCGCACCCGCAAGGTGCTGGACGAGACGCTGGAGGATCCGGCCGTGCGTTCCGGGTTAAGCGATTGAAGAGTGCCATTCGCGATATATCGCGGATGGATCATATTCGAAATTTTGTGCCGCGCGACGACGTCGCTTCGAAAGCTTCGGCGCGGCACGGCTGCCAAACTGAACAGCAGATGCAGCCTTCAGATCAAAGCGGGACAGAGATCCCGCGCCGCACGCCGTTGTTTAACTGAGAAAAGGGGAATGCGATGAACGACAAGATCACCAATTGGACCAGATCCGACGACGTCGTGGTTGAAAGCGCCATCCGGCGTGGCGCCACGCGCCGAGAACTTCTCCAGATGCTGCTCGCGGGCGGCGTCGCGATGACTTTAGGCGGGGTCATTCTCGGTCGCGCCTCGCACGCGCTGGCCGCAACGCCGGCCACCGGCGGCCACCTCAAGGTGGCGGGCTTCACGTCTTCGACCGCCGACACGCTCGATCCGGCCAAAGCTTCGAACTCGACGGACTATTCACGCTGCAGCGCGGTTTATAACCGCCTCTCCAACCTCGACAAATCCGGCACCACCCAGATGGAGCTGGCCGAAAGCATCGAGAGTGCCGACGCCAAGGTGTGGACCGTGAAATTGCGCAAGGGCGTTACGTTCCACGATGGCAAGCCGCTGACATCTGCGGACGTGATCTTCTCGCTCAAGCGCCATCTGGATCCCGATGTCGGTTCCAAGGTCAATGCCATCGCGAAGCAGATAACCGGTTTCAAGGCGGTCGACGATCTCACGGTCGAAATCACACTTGCCGATGCCAACGCAGATCTGCCGACAATCCTGGCGCTGCATCACTTCATGATCGTCGCCGACGGCACCACCGACTTCTCCAAGGGGAACGGCACGGGACCGTTCGTTCTCGAAAATTTCGAGCCGGGCGTACGCTCGGTCATGCGGAGGAACGAGAACTACTGGAAGTCTAAGGGGCCCTATGTCGACTCCTTTGAGTTCCTGGCGATCAGCGACGATAGCTCGCGCGTCAATGCGTTGCTGTCCGGAGACATCCATGTCGCCGCCGCCATCAACCCCCGTTCGGAGCGCCTTGTCGCAAGCCAGCCAGGTTTCGTCCTGTCGAAGTCGAGCGCCAACAGCTACACCAACCTCAACATGCGCCTTGACGCGGCCCCGGGTCAGAACAAGGACTTCGTGGCCGGCATGAAGCACCTGATCAATCGCGAGCAGATCCTCAGGGCAGCTCTGCGCGGGCGCGGCGAAATCGGCAACGACCAGCCGGTCTTTCCGGGCAACGTCTACCGCAATGACGATATCAAGGCGAAGGCGTACGATCCCGAAAAGGCGAAGTTCCATTTCGAGAAGGCCGGCGTTTTCGGCCAGACGATTCCCGTCGTCGCTTCCGACGCGGCTACCGGTTCGGTCGACATGGCGATGGTCATCCAGGCTGCCGCTGCCGAGATCGGTCTGAGGCTGGATGTCCAGCGCGTGCCCTCGGATGGTTACTGGGACAATTACTGGCTCAAGGCGCCGATCCATTTCGGCAACATCAATTACAGGCCGACGCCCGACATCCTGTTCTCGCTGCTCTACGCTTCCGGGGCTCCCTGGAACGAGAGCCACTACAAATCGGAAAAATTCGACAAGATGCTGATCGAAGCGCGTGGTTCGCTCGATCAGGAGAAGCGCAGAGCGATCTACAGCGAAATGCAGGCGATGGTCGCCGATGAGGCCGGCACCATCATTCCCGCCTACCTGACAGGTATCGACGCCATCACCGACAAGCTCAAAGGCATGGAAACCAACCCGCTCGGCGGCATGATGGGTTACCGCATGGCTGAGCATGTGTGGTTCGAAGCCTGATTGAAGCAACTGCGCTCGGGGGCTGCAGCTGCAACGCTGCGACCCCCGGCATTGTGGTTTGAAACCTATCTTGAAAGCCGAAAGGGGAGCGCGCGTGAACAACCGGGTCCTATCCCTTGCGTTGAGCAGATTGCTCATCGCCTTCATCACCTTGATGATTGTCTCCTTCGCCGTCTTCTTCGCGACGACGCTCCTGCCGGGGGACACCGCGTCGATCCTGCTCGGCCAGGCCGCCACGCCGGAAGCCGTCGAAGGCTTGCGAAAGGCCATGCATCTCGACGAACCGGCCATCTTTCGTTTCCTGCGCTGGATCGTCGGTCTTTTGCAGGGCGACCTCGGCACCTCCTATGCCAACGAGATGCCGATCGCCGATCTGATCGCCGGGCGCTTCGTCAACACGCTGAAGCTCGCGGGCGTCACGGCGCTCTTCTCCGTGCCTATCGCGCTCACCCTTGGGATCACCGCGGCGATGCTGCGCGGCTCGCTCTATGACCGCGCCGTCACCGTGCTGACGATCGGCGTCATCTCGGTGCCGGAATTCATGATCGCGACCTCCGCCGTGCTGGTCTTCGCCGTCTATCTGAAGTGGCTGCCGGCGCTCTCCTTTGCCAACGAAGTCACCTCGCTCGCCGATCTCCTGCGCATCTATGCCATGCCGGTGATCACGCTGACCTTCGGTGTCTCGGCGCAGATGATCCGAATGACGCGGGCAGCGGTGATCGAGACGCTCAACACGTCCTATGTGGAGATGGCCTTGCTCAAGGGCGCCTCTCGGCCGCGCATGGTGTTTCGCCACGCGCTGCCGAACGCTCTCGGCCCGATCGTCAATGCGATTGCGCTTTCGCTCTCCTACCTGCTCGGCGGCGTGATCATCGTCGAGACGATCTTCAACTATCCGGGTGTTGCCAAGCTGATGGTCGACGCTGTCGCCACGCGCGACCTGCCGCTCATCCAAAGCTGCGCGATGATCTTCTGTCTCGGCTACCTGCTGCTGACCACCACGGCCGACCTCATCGCCATCCTTTCCAATCCGAGGCTTCGATGACAATGACCACTTCGAGCACATCGACCACCTCCATCCGGAAGTCCGGAAGCCGCCTTGGCTATCGTTTCAACCTCGTCGGCGTTATCGGCTTTTCGATCATCATCGCCTGGGCGCTCGTCGCGATCTTCGCGCCGCTGATCATCCCCTACCCCGTCGGTGAGATCGTCGACCTCGACTATTTCGGACCGATGAGCAGCGACTTCTGGCTCGGTTCGGACTATCTCGGCCGCGACATGCTTTCGCGAATCCTGACGGGCGCCCGCTACACCGTCGGCATTTCGCTGGCCGCAGTGACGATCGCCTGCTTCTCCGGCGTCGTGCTCGGCATGATCGCGGCGGTCGCCGGCGGCTGGCCCGACACGCTTCTGAGCCGCTTTCTCGACGCGCTCAACTCGATCCCGAGCAAGCTCTTCGGCCTCGTGGTCGTAGCCGCCGTTGGTTCCTCCATTCCGGTGCTGATTCTGACGCTGTCGGTGATCTACATCCCGGGAGCCTATCGCTTCGCCCGGGCGCTCGCCGTCAACATCAACGCAATGGACTTCATCACCGTTGCCCGCATCCGCGGCGAAAGCACCTGGTACCTGATCCGCTCCGAGATCCTGCCGAACATTGTCGGGCCGGTACTCGCCGATCTCGGCCTCCGCTTCGTCTTCATCGTCCTGCTGCTCTCCGGCCTCTCCTTCCTCGGCCTCGGCGTGCAGCCGCCGTATGCCGACTGGGGCGCGCTTGTGCGCGAAAACATCGGCGGTCTGCCTTTCGGCGCACCGGCGGTCATGTTCCCCTCGCTTGCGATCGCCAGCCTGACGATCAGCGTCAACCTGTTGATCGACAACCTGCCGCAGAAAATCCGGGACCGCACATAATGGCAAAGCTCGTCGAAATCCGTGACCTGAAGGTCGAAGCGACCACCGATTCCGGCCGCCGCGTCGAGATCATCAAGGGGATAAGCCTGGACATAGCCGATGGCGAGATCGTCGCGCTGATCGGCGAGAGCGGCTCCGGCAAGACGACGATCGCGCTGACGCTGATGGGCCACGCCCGTCCCGGCTGCCGCATTGCCGGCGGCAGCGTCTCCGTTGGCGGCCGGAACATGGCGGCGCTCGGCGAAAAGGAACGCGCCCGCATCCGCGGCACCGAGGTCGCCTATGTGCCGCAATCGGCAGCCGCCGCCTTCAACCCGGCTGCCACCATCATGGACCAGGTGATCGAGATCACCCGCATCCACAAGCTGATGCCGCCCGAGGCGGCGCGCGCCAAGGCCGTCGAGCTCTTCCGGGCGCTGTCGCTGCCCGAGCCGGAGACGATCGGCAGCCGCTATCCGCACCAGGTCTCGGGCGGGCAGCTGCAGCGCCTTTCCGCCGCCATGGCGCTGATCGGCGATCCCAGGCTCGTCATCTTCGACGAGCCGACCACCGCGCTCGACGTCACGACCCAGATCGAGGTGCTGCGTGCCTTCAAGTCGGTGATGAAGAAGGGCGGCATTGCCGGCGTCTATGTCTCGCACGACCTCGCGGTCGTCGCCCAGATCGCCGATCGCATCGTCGTCCTGAAGGGCGGCGAAGTGCAGGAGGTCGGCACGACCGAGGAAATCCTCAGCGATGCCAAGCATCCCTATACGCGCGAACTGCTCGACGCGTTCGAACCGAAGCCGCGCGGCGCCGCCGGTCCCGCCGCGCCGCACCCGGCCCCGCTGTTGGAGATTGATACGCTCATCGCCGGCTACGGGCCGCGCCAGGCGGACGGATTGCCGCTCGTGCGCGCCGTCAAGCAGGTCTCTCTCAAGGTGGAGAAGGGCCGCAATCTCGGGATCATCGGCGAATCCGGCTGCGGCAAGTCGACCCTTGCCCGCGCGATTGCCGGCATCCTGCCTGCGGTTTCGGGCAGCATCCGGTTCGACGGCCGCGACCTCGGCCGCAGCGCCCGCGAGCGCTCACGCGAACAACTGCGCGAGATGCAGATCGTCTTCCAATATGCCGACACGGCGCTCAACCCGGCAAAGTCCGTCGAGGACATCCTCGACCGGCCGCTCGCCTTCTATCACGGCATGGGTCGCAGCACCCGCAGCGCCCGCATCGATGAGCTGCTCGACATGGTGCGCCTGCCGCGCAACCTGCGCCATCGGCGGCCGTCGGAGCTCTCCGGCGGGCAGAAGCAACGCGTCAATTTCGCCCGGGCGCTCGCCGCCGAGCCGAAGCTGATCCTCTGCGACGAGATCACCTCGGCGCTCGACACCGTCGTCGCCGCCGCGGTCATCGACCTGCTCAAGGAGCTGCAGCGCGAGCTCGGCCTCTCCTACGTCTTCATCAGCCACGACCTGTCGACCGTGCAGGCGATCTGCGACGAGGTCGTCGTCATGTATGCGGGCGAGAAGGTCGAGCAGCTCGCCGCCGCCGAGCTTGCAAGCGGCGCCAGGCACCCCTATTCCAAGCTGCTCTTCGCCTCGGTGCCGAAACTCGACACCGGCTGGCTCGACACTCTCGACCATCAGCCGGAACTAGCACGGGCCTTCAGCAAGGCGGGATAGCGGGCTGCGGTCTCGCGCTGCAGCAGCCCCTCAGCCGCCTGCCGGCACCTTCTTCCCGTGAAGACGGGGCGATGGGACGATGCCGCATTAGCCTCAGTCCCTTCTCCCCGTCAGAACGGGGAGAAGGGACTGAGGCTAATTCAAGGGCAACCGTCGATCGATCGCGACAATCCAAATTACACCGGAAACAGGCTCGTCAGCGGCATGTGCGATTTGACAATCGGCGATTTCAAGACGACGTAGCTGAATCTCGATGCCGACATCCGTGTCGTCAGCCGTTCCATGATCGTCTGTATTCGACGATACCCGCGGTGACGAACTTGCTCGTCCACCAAACGTCAGGATTGGCCGGCCGACGCTTTAATGAAGTCGATGAATGCCCCTAAGCGCAGTGGGCACCAGGCGTCATCCGGGATAGTAGAGGAACGGCCCCGAGAAGCGCTCCCACCATGGCTCGAGAACGGGCTCGAGAACGGGCTCGAGGACGGGCTCGAGGACGGGCTCGAGGACGCCGCCTCGGTCACCACGACGCTGCGCGTGGTCCGGTTCAGCAGCCTGACCCCGAGCAGGCTTTCCAGACGCCGCACCGTTTCGCTGAAGAACCCTACGCGCTTGCGCCGCTTGGGCGTGCGGCGTCGCGGAACCGGCGCGCGCCACCGCCACAAAAGCGTTCAGATCGCTTAGGTCCACCTTCATCGTTCGCGAATCCGTACAGCCTGTGCGGATTGTACCGGATTATCGCGCATTCCAGCAACGCTTATCTGTGCACCGTCAGATAAGGAGAGATCATGACCAGCATCGACCAGTCAGGAACCTTCACGCTTGGCGACTGCACCGTAAAACGTCTCGGTTACGGCGCCATGCAGCTCGCCGGGCCCGGCGTGTTCGGCCCGCCCAGGGATCAGGATGCGGCACTCGCCGTGCTGCGCCAGGCCGTGGCTGCCGGCGTGAACCACATCGATACCAGCGATTTCTACGGCCCGCATATCACCAACAAGCTGATCCGCCAGGCGCTCGCACCTTATCCCGACGATCTCGTCATCGTCACGAAGATCGGCGCCCGACGCGACGAAAATGGCGGATGGCTCCCCGCCTTTTCGGCCGAAGAACTGACACAGGCGGTGCATGGGAACCTGCGCAGCCTCGGGCTCGACGTGTTGGACGTGGTGAACCTCCGCATCATGTTCGATGCGCACGGCCCTTCTGAAGGGTCGATCGAGGCGCCACTCGCGGCTCTGGCCGAGCTTCAGCAACAAGGCCTGGTGCGCCATATCGGCCTGAGCAACGTCACGCCTGCGCAGGTTACCGAAGGACGCCGGATCTGCGATATCGTCTGTGTTCAGAACCGCTACAATCTGGCGCATCGCGCTGATGACGCCCTGATCGACGATCTCGCTCGCGACGGCATTGCCTATGTCCCCTTCTTTCCGCTCGGCGGGTTCACGCCATTGCAGTCGTCCACCTTATCCGCGATCGCCCAACGCCTTGCCGCAACACCGATGCAGGTCGCGCTCGCATGGCTGCTTCGCCGCGCGCCTAACATCCTTCTGATCCCCGGCACGTCGTCCGTCGCCCATCTGCGTGAAAACATCGCTGCGGCCAAAATCAATCTGTCGGATGATACGCTCAAGGATCTGGACTATATGGCGGAAAATGCCGGTTCCGCCTGACAATCTGGAAACGCGAAAACGACCCCAAGCTTTGCAACGGCTTTGGTGGTGGGGGGCGGATGTGCCTCTAGTGGATAGGCTGTTCAAATCGAACGCGGCAAGTGGAGAGGGGCCGGAGCTTGGGAAACCTATCAACTCCGACAAGTGTCGAGAAACTGCAGACCGCGTTACGCGCGAAAGCCAAGGCGGAAGCCGACTATCGCTTTTACGCCCTGTACGACAAGATCAGCCGCGAGGATATTCTGGCCCAGACCCTGCAGCAGATATTCGCCCGACGCGGCCATTGAACATTAGCACGAGCAGCGCACGACAACGCTGACCAGGCAGACCGAGTTCGCGAGCGGTTGCGAACGTAGTGCATCGAATTCCGCTGGCGCTAGCGTTCTCCCCTTCATGACCGAAGGGGAGAACGCGGCGTCAATGGGTTTGCCTAGTGCCGGGTCAAAGATCTGCTTCAAGCCGGGCGTTCGGATGCGCTCGGCCGCCACTTGATCAAGCGTCTCTCTGCCACGTCCAATACGCTGTCGATGATCAGGACGAAGATCGCAAGAATAAAGATACCTGCAAAGACGCCCACTGCATCGAAATTGCCTTCGGCCTGTGCGATGAGGTATCCGAGGCCGGCGGAAGAACCGAGATACTCGCCGATGATCGCCCCGACGACGGCAAAGCCGACCGATGTACGCAGGGAGGAGAGTATCCAGCTTGCTGCCGCCGGGAAGTAGACGTGGCGAAGCAGGTCCGATCGCTTGGCACCGAGAATGCGGGCGTTCGACAGCACCACCGGGTTCACTTCACGGACGCCCTGCATCGCGTTGAAGAAGGTGACGAAGAACACCAGCGTCACGGCCAGCGCCACTTTCGACCACAGCCCGAGGCCAAGCCACAGCACGAAGATCGGTGCAAGCACGACACGGGGAATTGCGTTCAGGCCCTTGATGAAGGGGTCCAGGATGCGCGCGGCCGAACGGCTAAGACCGAGCCAGACGCCTGCCGCCACGCCAAGTGCCGTTCCGACCAGATAGCCCAGCACGGTTTCCGTCAGGGTGATCGCCACATGGCTATAGAAACTGGTGTCCATTACCCATGAAACAACCTGGTTGAGGATGTCGACCGGCGCCGGGAAAAAGAAGACGTCGATAACCCCTGCCGCGACACCGAGCTGCCAGCTGCCGACAATTACCACCAGCAGCACGACTTGGATGAGGCGTTCAGTCATGGCGTTCATAGCTTTTCTCCACTTCGCCGCGCAGAGACGACCAGATGTTGCGATAAAGATCCATGAAGCGTGGATCGAGCTTGATTTCGGCGACATCGCGCGGGCGTTCGAGATCGACGGGGAAGCTGTCGATCACCCGCGATCGCGGTCCGGCGGCAAGCACCACGACCCGATCACCGAGAGCAATTGCCTCCTCGAGATCGTGCGTGATCATCACCACGGCGCGCCGTTCCTCCTGCCAAAGCCGCAATAGCTCGTTCTGCATCAGGTGGCGGGTGTGGATATCGAGCGCGGAGAAAGGCTCGTCCATCAGGATCACCTTGGGGCCAGTGATCAGCGCCTGTGCCATCTGCACCCGCTTGCGCTGACCGCCGGAAAGCTGATGGGGATAGCGATGTTCGAAGCCCTTGAGGCCGACCTTGGCCAGCCATCTCATCGACTGCTCGCGACGTTCGGAGCCGCCGACACCCTTGAACATGGGACCGAGTTCCACGTTCTCGATCGCGGTCTTCCACGGAAGCAATGCATCCTGCTGGAAGAGGTAACCGATGTCGTTCTGGATCCTGCACACCGGCTGACCATCGATCGAGACGGTGCCGCTCGCAGGTTTCAGCAGGCCTGCAATCGCATTGAGTATGGTGCTCTTGCCGCATCCGGTAGGTCCAACGATGGCGAGGAACTCGCCATCGTTGACGTTCAGGTTCACATCCTGCACGGCCACATAGGCGCCGAAGGACATGGTCACCGATTCGATGGAAACCATCGACTTTGCTGGATGCGGACTGTCCGTTGGGGATGCGGGTTTTACTACGGCCAATGCCATGACCTCCTCCTGTCAGTTGGCGGCGACGTTCGGTACCTTGCCGACGAACGCGTTCGTGTAGGTTTTCGTAAGGTCGATCTCAGCCGCAGCGACTTTTTCGTTGAAGCTCTTGAGGACGGCGAGCGGAGTCTTGACATCCTCCTCGTCGATATGGCCGTCCTTCGAGAAGATCGCCTTCGCGTTCTCGACCGCCTTGATGTAGGTATCGCGATCGCCGGAAATAAATTCCTTCGGCAGCTTTTCGACGATCTCTTCAGCGGAGTGGCTATTCATCCACTCGAGCGCTTTGACTGTCGCGTTGGTGACCTTCTGGATGGTTTCCGGGTTGTCCTCGATATAGCTCTGCGTGGCATAGAGGACGGAGGTTGGATAGATCCCGCCATAGATCGCCTTGGCACCCTCGTCGCTACGCCCGTCGATCAGGATCTTGCCGACGCCCTTGGCCTCGATGAAGGTCGCCGCCGGGTCGTAGTTGACGAGGAGGTCCACCTTGCCCTGTTCAAGGGCCGCGACGGCGGCAGACCCGGAGCCAACACCGATCAGCGAGACGTCGTCCGCGGACAAGCCGTTGCGCTGCAGGTAATAGCGGACGAAGAAATCGGAAGACGAGCCTGGCGAGGTGATCCCGACTTTTGCACCTTTGATCGTTTCCGGTTTGGCCGGGTCGAAAGTGCTGTTCTTGCCGCCAGCCAGCACGAGCCCGGAATTGCGGGCGAGCTGCACGAAGGCCACGACGGCCTTCTTCTGAGATTGCATCTGGATGGTGTGGTCGTAGAAGCCGACGGCGATATCCGTCGAGCCGGCAACGAGCGCCTGGAGCGTCTTCGAGCCGCCCGATGCGAAGTTTTCGACGGTCACCTCCAGACCTTCCTTTTCATAGAGGCCAAGCCCCTGGGCGACCGGAAAGGGAAGATTGTTGAGATTATAAGAACCGACGCTGATGCGGACGGGATCCGCCAACGCCGAACCGGCGAAGGCGACGGTTGCCGCGAGGGCGAGCATGAGCTTGTGCATGATATTCTCCTCCTATTGGTGACGCCCTCCCGGCGACCACGATCATTATGCCGCGCAACCCAGTTGCGTGACAGGTTTTGCGAAGACATGTCCTTCGAACAGCCGCCTGGCGGTGCGAAGGATGCCGGCAACGACCTTGCCGTCCCTTTCATGAAGCTTGACGTCCAGGTGGCCGCTCGGCTGCTCAATCGAGAGCACCACCGGCGGTTTGCGCGTGCCGACGAGAAGGGAAGCGACGGTGCCTTCATTGATGCAGGCGGTGGCAATCCCCACGGCCCCGGTCGTCGCCAGCGAAGGGTGACATTGATGCGGCATGAAATAGCGCACGTTGATGTCGCCTCCCGACTTTGGCCGGGAAATGAGCACGGGCTTCGGGGTTACTTGGCTCCGCACGTCGCCAAGGCCCATTCGTTCTCCGGCAGCGATGCGCAGCCTCTCCAACCGGTCAAGCAGCGTCTTATCAGCATTGAGCTGAACCGCCGTCTCGAAGCCGATTGCGCCAATCGCGCCAGCCTCGACCAACATCATCGGCATAGCGCAATCGATGCATGTGACAGCCACACCGTCGATCGAATCGATAGGCTTGCCGGTGGGAAAAAGCTGACCGGTACGCGCGCCGGCTGCGTCCATGAAGGTCAGCGCGATCGGCGCTGCGCTGCCCGGTACACCGTCGATCGCCGCTTCGCCGAGATAGGAGACGTTGCCATTCGGCGTGGGAACGTCGGCTTCGATCATCTTGCCGGTATTGACGTTGTGGATTCGGACGAGCGTCGTTTCCCCTCGGGCTGGAACGAGACCCGCCTCGATGGCGAAAGGGCCGACCGCAGCAAGCATGTTGCCGCAGTTCGGTGACGTGTCGACGATCTGTTGGTCGACCCGCACCTGGGCAAAGAGGTAATCCACGTCAGCGCCACGGATGGTGGCAGGTCCGACGATGGCCACCTTGCTCGTGACCGGATTGCCGCCGCCGATGCCATCGATCTGCAACGGGTGACCCGAACCCATGACGGACAGCAGAATCTTGTCCCGCTCGCTGGCATCCGCAGGAAGATCGCTTGCCAGGAAGAACGGACCTTTCGAGGTGCCGCCTCTCATCAGGACGCAAGGGATCGCCAACAGGTCGTTCATCGCTTGTGCTTCCACTGGAATTATGTCATCGCCGTATCAATCGGCCTATTTGATCCAATTATCGGAAGTACGGTTGATTTGTGAAATGCTAAGAATCGGGAAATTGATGCAAGATGAGCATTAATTGCGAGATCCTTGATCTTCGGGCGTTCTTGAGCGTGGTCGAGTTGGAGAGCTTCCATCGCGCTGCAGATGCGCTGCACCTGTCGCAGCCGGCGCTGAGCCGGCGGATCCAGAAGCTCGAACAGGCGATCGGAGCACCGCTCCTGGAGCGCACGACGAGACATGTGTCGGCGACGGCCCTCGGGACGGAGCTCATTCCACTTGTCCGACGCATGTTGGAGGAATTCGACGGCTCCTTGTTCGCCGTGCGCGATATTGGTGCCAATCGGGGCGGATTGGTAACAATCGCATGCCTCCCGACCGCAGCATTCTACTTTCTGCCGACCGTCGTGCGCCAGTTCAACGAGGAGTATCCCAACATCCGCTTTCGTATCCTCGACCTGCCCGCGACCGACGGCCTCCAGGCCGTGGCACGCGGTGAGGTGGAATTCGGGATAAATATCATGGGCACGTCGGATCCGGACTTGATCTTCGACCGGCTTGTGGAAGACCCTTTCGTGCTGGCAGCGCGCAGGGATCATCCCCTCGCCGCCAAGCCCGCGGTCGGCTGGGCAGAGCTCGAGCCCTACCATCTGATTACCGTTCATCGATCGAGCGGCAACCGAACCTTGCTTGACGCGGCCCTGGCAAAATCGAATATCAAGCTGCGTTGGTTCTACGAGGTGACCCATCTGTCCACCTCGCTCGGTCTGGTGGAGGCCGGCCTCGGTATTTCGGTCCTGCCGCGCATGGCTACCCCGCAGGATGACCATCCGTTCTTGATCACACGTCCGATTGGCGATCCCGAGATATCGCGTACCATCGGCGTGGTCCGCCGTCGCGGCGGCACCTTGTCGCCCGCGGCGGAGAGATTTCTCGAGATGCTGATGGGCGCATGGGGCCGTAATTGAAGGCGAGCCCCTTTACGCGTCTGGTTTAGGTGAACACCGCAATCGTGGAAGTATACCTTGACCGTTCCAGCACATGATGGGACTACGCCGGATCAGGAGCGCGAAGAAGTGCTCTGAGGTAATCGACCCGTTGAAGAACTTGCTCGTCGCAGACTTGAGCGTCCAAAACGAGGTCGGGAATCCGACTTTCACCGCAATAGCATTCGGGAGTGCTCTCGTGTGAGGTCATTCGCCTCATTTGGCATCCGGTCACATCGAGGCCGCCCGAGATTCAAGACGTTGGACACTGGGAGGTGTATCGACCGCCGAGAAGGCAATCGAGATCCACTGTGCGCTCGACCAACGTGAGCATCTGGCGGTGCCTTTGATCGTCCTGGCGCTGGCGCAAATCCACCAATGCCACGGAAGCCGGAACTCGCCGTCCGTTATACAGCGAGCGCTCATGACGGCTCGGGAGACAGGCGAACCGCAGATGCTTTTTCAGTGTTAAGATGGGCTTGCAACGCTTAATCTCGACCTCGGCAATGTGGCAGAAGCCAAACGCTAACTTACTCTGACGCGGGAAGTTTGCGCCCAGCACGGGCTCAAACCCCGAAGCGCTTGTCGTGTTGCCTTTTCTTGCGAGGAGGTTGTCCATGTCCACAGGTAGTGTCGACCGCCCGCTGCAGCCGGGCAACCGGGCACCAAATGTTGTACTCGATGCCATCTCGCGCGAAGGCAAGGTCGCGCTCAATGATTTTCGAGGCCGTAGCCCGTTACTGATCGGTTTGTTTCGAGGCCTACACTGCCCGTTCTGCCGGCGCCATGTCGCGGCGATGGCGCAACTCAAACCGGCCCTACATGAGAAAGGCGTCGAATGCCTGGCGGTGGTCAACACGCCGGTCGAACGCGCGCGGCTCTATTTCCGGTACCACCCGACACTAGATCTTCTCGCGGCGTCCGACCCGGAGCGAGCCTCGCATCGTGCTTTCGGCTTGCGTGAGGTCGGGATGGACACGATCATGGCGATACGGGTTCATCTCCCGGGCGAGTTGCCCGAGCCTATGGACGTAGTGGCAATGAACGAGTTTCTCAACAAGAAGGAAAGGTATCAGATTACGAAAGCCGATCAGCAGATGATGGCTTCCGGCCAGGCGCAACTTGTCGGTCAGTTCCTACTGGACCGGGCGGGAATCGTACGCTGGAGCTTCACTGAAGTTTTGGAGGTTGGCTATACGTTCACGGCCCCCAATCCCGAGGAACTGATGTCGGCGGCTTCCCAAGTCGCACATCAATAGGCTGCTGAAAACTCGCTCGACGACCACCGTCCTGTGGTAATTCCGTGGGTTTGAGCCATCATCAAGGTAGTCAAGCGCGGCGGCTAAGGTCTGCCCGTAAGCTTCGTAGCGATTTCCATGCAACGGCACCGAGCGCCAAGATGTCATGGCGATAGGAGGACAGCACTGCCATCTCGCCATGCGTCACGAAGGGGATGGGAATTCCCGAGTCGTTCCTGGGCGCACGCGTTTCATGGGCCCAAGCGGACGACCCGACGATCCATAAAAATGCAGCCGCGATGATTGTCAGTCTTCCCATGTGTCACAGCCATGCGCGCAGAGGCGAACAATCTACCGCATCGGCGGCATCGGGAGGCGACGTTACCGGCAGACGCCGGGTCAAGGTATCGTGTTGCGGAGGACGGGCAGTCAATTCACGGCCTGATGCTGATCTGATCTTCGAGGCTGACCTTGTCGAAGTCGCTGATCAGGATGTCGACGCGGACACGCCAGGTTCCCGGCAGCGGGATGGTCATATGGTCGATCCGCCAGGTCGCTTCGTCACGACGGCCGGCCGCCCGTCTGAACGGCTCGACGCCGGAATCGGGCTTGGAAAGGACAAGGGTCACCTCCTTCGCATCGAGCCGCTGGAACTCGCCGGAGAGGACGCCGATCGACACCGTCACGTCGCCGGCACGTCCGGGCATGACCTGAACGAATGCCATCGCCTCGTCGGCGTGGATGTGCACGGTCGCGGGCTGGGCCGCAGCGGCCGCCAGGGCGCGCGGCGGCGGCGTGAAGCGCCAGCAGGCCACGACTGCAAAAATCAAGAGCACGATCGCCGTTTCCGCGGCGATCGAGCGAACCAGCCGCTTGGTGGCGCGGCCATCGCCGGCCACAACCGGTTTGGTCAAACGCCAACGATTGGCGGCAGCCAGCAGGGACAATCCGACAAGCAGGCCGAGTTTGATCAGAAACACCCGGCCATAGGCGGTATCGACGAGGGCCTGGGGCTTCTCCACCTGCACGATGGCCAGCACAGCTCCCGCAGCTATAAGCACGACGAGCAGGAGCGGGATGGCCGTTGAGAAGCGACGCAGTCCGGGAACGGCGGCCGGGTCGCCGCGCCTCAGTGCAAGGGCTAGAGGTGCGAGCGATCCTACCCAGAAGCTGATTGCCATGGCGTGCAGGAAGACTGCCGGTCGCATCAGCCATTGCGGCTCGGCAGCAGCCGCGTGGCCGCTGAGCGACAATGCCGCACCCGCAAGGATGAGTGCGGCGAGCGACGGCACGCGCGAAAACTGTCCCTTTTTGAGAAGAGCCAATGCCGCCGCGGCAAAAGCGATGAAGGCGGCGATGACCGTGTGCGCAAGGCTTGTTCCCATCGCCGTGGACCAGACCATTGGCTCGGCGATGCGCGTTACCGGGACGGCCAGCGCATCGAGGCCCTGGAAGCCGACAGAACCGAGCGCGCCAAGAGCCCCGATGACAAGAGTGCCTGCAACGACATTGCGGCCGGATCGAGAGCCGCCGAAGAGCCAGCACAACGAAAACGCGCCGCCGACACCGATGAACAGGCCAACGTACAGCGCGATCCTTCCTGCCAGCACGCCGGCACGCACAGCCCAGTCGATCTGGTCGCCGACCAGCGGCGGCGCAGAGCTTGCCAGACCGATCGAAAACACGACCGATCCGCCGATCGGGTGCCCGTCCGCGGAGGTCACCCGCCAGCTCAGCACATGGGTCCCGCGGCCGAGATCCGCCGGCGCGGCGATTTCGACGGTTCGATCCTTCACCTCGAACCGGTCGAGCGGAATCGACGACCCGTCCGGCCGAACGAGCCTCAGAGAGAGCGGCGACACCGGCTCGCTAAACGTCAGCGCGTAGAAAGATGGCGCGGCGTCGACAACCGCGCCGTCCTTTGGGTCGCTCGAGTTGAGCGTCGCATGCGCTGAGGCCACGGCAACCTGCGCGAGAAGCCCGCACAGTGCGATCACCAACAGCCTCGCCAGGCGAGAGACGATCGGTGACATGAGCGCCATGCGTGCTCCCCGGTTAGCGGACCTGTGCGGCCATTTAGCCTTGATCAGTGCGCGCTCTGCTTTTCAAGCAGCTTGATCCCAGGCGCCGGAAATTCCAGCTCGTCACTCGACTGCCCTTCTTTCGGAATCTCGATCCAGCGCTCGGCCGCACCCTCCGGGCATTCCTGCACCACCGGCACGTAGATCGTCTTGCCGACGGGCAGGCTGTCGGTCAGGAAGGCGCGGAACACGAACTCGTCATATTCGTCGTCAGCGAGACTGCCGCCTTTCCAGACGATCTCCTTTACGCCCTCTTTCATCGGCGTGCCGAAGTAGTCATAGGACTTCTCGTAGGGACCCTTGATCTTTTCCAGCGTCCAGCCGGTCTTCGGCATCGGCTTTGCCGCAATCATTCCTTCCGGAACCTGGACACGGACCGCGATCGTCGGCTTGCCCTCGCAACCATGCGGAACGCGGATCACCGCTTTGTAGGAGGACCCGACATGGGCATCCGTCACTTCGAGGGTGGAGTGGGCGGACGCGGCAGTCGCGCCGAGGACGGTCAGGGCAGCGGCGCTTATGAGGGATTTCAACATGGTGTTCTCCGTTGCAATTGTCGTGTTGCAGTATGGCGCGAGCGGAAAGCCCGATCGTGTCGTCGCAGGCAGGTTTGCTTCGCGCCATGGCAAATTGCATTGATACAGGTCAGTCGGCCCGCTTACGCGCTTCGCTGCCTCGAAAGCTTCGAGTAGCTCCAATCCAAGGCAAGCATAATCACCAGCGAAACTCCGACCAGCGGAAAGACAATACCGCCAGCGACCAGGATCGCCAGCAGCCCGCGAAACACCCGTTTGTCGGATGGCATCGGCGGCACGCCAAGCGACCCCGCCGGCCGGCGCTTCCACCACATGATGCCGGCAGATACGGCGAGAGCGATAATGGCGATGCAGGCTACAAGGAGCACGATCTGGTTCACCCGCCCGAACTCCTGTCCCATGTGCACATTGATGCCCCATTCGAGCCACTTGCCGAGCGGGCCGTAGTCCGAATAGCTCGTGTCGAGGAGCGGCTTTCCGGAATATTGATCGAGATGCACGACGCGCTGCTGCGACAGATCGTCGGGATAGACGGAACCGGTATAGACGCCGGTCGGCGTCGCGGGGATGGCAACCGTGTAGCCGTGATGCAGGCCCAGACGATCGAAGGTCGCGACGGCTTCGTCGAGGCCGATCGGCGTTGCGCCATGCTGATCGCCGGGCGACTGCGGCACCTGCGCCTGCTCGAGCGACCAGGAGGTCTTGGCGACGTGGTCGAGATGTTCGTCGGACATCGGCACGGCGACACGGACCCCGGCCGGATAGCCGAAATTGTTGCCGTTCGCCCATTCGTTGACCTTGGCGCCCCAGACGCCGGACCAGGGCATGCCGGTGACGGCGAGGAAGGCGATGAAGAAGCCGACGAAGATACCGGTGACCGCATGGGTATCGCGCCAGAACACCCGCCGCTTCGGGGTGCCGCGGACGCTGAGCACGCCGCCCGTCTGCCGGCGCGGCCACCAGAGATAGATGCCCGTGCCGACCAGCAGGATGGACCAGCCACCGGCGATCTCGATCAGGGCGCGGCTGAACGATCCGAAATATTTGAGGCTGTGCAGATAGCGGATCGTCCACATGATCGTGCCGCGATCCGGGAGCGCGCCCAGCACTTTTCCGCTGTACGGATCGACATAGACGGCAAGCTTGCCCTCAGCCTCGGTGCTGACCGTGATCTCCGCGGAGGAGACTGGCGACGCCGGGTCGGTGAACTTGACGGCTGTGCCCGGATGGGCGGCCAGCGCCGCGGCCACCATCGCCGACGGGGTCGCCTTCGCCTCGCCCTCTCGGACTTCGACCTGCTTCAGGTTGGCGTGGACGACCGCGTCGATCTCGTCGCGGAAGAGATAAAGCGCCCCGGTGATCGCCAGGGTAATCATGAAAGGCAGGACAAGCAGCCCCGCATAGAAATGCCAGCGCCAGACGGCGCGATAAAGGTCGGACGCGGATCGCACGGCAGCGCCGGTGCTCTCCTGCCCAATGGTCAGGTCGGTCATTGGTGACTCCAAAACATCAAAACGCGGCCAATCCGCGAAGGCGGGTCGGCGATGGTAACGGCGATGTCAGGAGAAGAAGGGAGGCGCGCGAGGCTCGGCGATCAATCGCCGAAGCGTGGTTGACGCGACTTCTTCAGGAGAAGGCACAACCCCGACTGGAATGTCAACGGCGGCAAGAGCGACAGGGTTCTCGCCGCCGAGGATCGCCGGCATGTCGGTCGAGGCGAGGCGACAGAGAGTACCACAAGGGCAATTGCTCGATTTTTTGGCCGGAGTGCCATCGTCCCGTGCCTGGCCAATGGATCCCGACGAGAAGCAGATTTCGTGGAGAGGATCGACAGCGGCGGCCGCCATCGCACCTTGCGACGTGCCCGACAAGAGCCCCTGCAGCAGCAACAGATACGCGAACAGCAGCGCAATCGCCGTCGCCGTTATCCTGTCCCCTACTATGCCCCGCATGGTGATCATGAATTGCCCATCGCACAGTTGCAGCGAAAAGTCACCGCTGCCTGCCGGCTTATACGCGTCGACATCCGTGACGGCTCATAATGTTATTACGTAACTTTCCAATTGACGAACGTAATAACGTAACATATCGAGGGAGCGGGCACATGCACTCGTACCCATTTTCGTCACGGAAAAAATGATTGGAGGTCTGAATGCGCACACTGCGCGTGCTGTTCACTACGGTTGCACTCAGCGTCGCCGCGTCGCTTAACCCGGCCCATGCCGAGGTGCTCAAGGTTGCCGGCCCATGGGAGATTACCGGCATTGATCCGGCCCAGACCGGTTATGTCTTCAGCCGATTGCAAGTCGCCGAAACGCTCGTGACCGCCAACCACGAAGGCGAGATCGTGCCCGCTCTGGCGAATCGGTGGAGCGTCAGTGGCGATGGTCTGACATGGCGCTTTACACTCCGTGAGAATGCGCGTTTCCACGACGGCATGCCCGTGACGGGGGAAGCGGCAGCGGCCAGTCTGCAGCGAGCCCTTGCAGGCGTCGGTGTGCTGGCTCAGGCGCCGATTGAAGACATCGCCAGTGACGGTCGTGACGTAGTAATCAGGCTGACGAAACCATTCTCTGCTCTGCCCGCCTATCTCGTGCATTTCAGCACCATCGTGCTGGCGCCGTCTTCATTCGATGCGGCGGGCAAAGTCACGCAGATTGTTGGGTCCGGACCCTACAAGGTGAAAAGCCTCACCGCTCCGGCACGCTTGGAGTTGCAGGCCTCCGGCGGGTGGTGGGGCGGCAAGCCCGCGATCGAGGAAGTCAGCTATCTCGCAGTGGGACAAGGCGAGACCCGAGCGCTGATGGCGGAAAGCGGCGAAGTCGATCTGGCCTTTTCGATGCTGCCGGTCTCGGTGGATCGTCTCAAAGCCAATCCGAGACTCGATGTGCAGATTGCCACCATCCCCCGCACGCGCATTCTCAAGCTCAATGCGGCGTCCCCATTTTTCGACCAGATTGAGGAGCGGCAGGCGATCAGTGCAGCGATCGACCGCGCCGGGATTACCAAGGTGATCCTGCGCAACCCCGATCTTGCTGCAACCCAGCTATTCCCGCCTGCGATGAAGGGCTGGAATTCCCCCGACGTCCAGCCGCTCGTGCGGGACGTAGACAAGGCGAAAGAACTCCTGGCTGCCGCGGGCTGGAGAGCCGGCAGCGACGGTATTCTGGAAAAGGATGGCAAGCGGTTCAGCGTGACGCTGCTGACCTATTCAAGTTGGCCCGAACTGCCGCCCATCGCGACGGCACTGCAGGCTCAGCTCAGACAGGTGGGGATCGAGGCAAAAGTATCCGTGGGCAATAGCTCGGAAATTCCGGCGCGTCACCAGGACGGAACACTGGAGATGGGGCTGATATCGCGGCTCTACTCCATCGTGCCGGATCCCGTCGGCACGCTGCTCCAGGACTACGGTCCCGGCGGAAGCGACTGGGGTTCGATGGGCTGGGACAACAAGGAAATCCAGAGCGTTGTCGAACAACTTGCTGCGACGAGCGATGCGGCGGCCCGAGCTCCGCTTCAGGGCCGCGCCGTCGAGATCCTGCAGCAAGAACTGCCGAGCATACCAGTCACCTGGTCGGAGCTCGCCATCGTCTCGAACAAGAGGGTCTCTGGCGTCCAGGTCGATCCCCTTGAGGTGAACTACGGCCTGTCGGCTATCCGCTGGGCAGACTAACGGGGAGCCACAATGCGAAACTTCCTCCTTGCGCGCCTGCTCCAGGCGGGGCTAGTGGCCGTCGTGGTCGGCGCCCTTTGTTTCGTCCTCATGCGCGTGATGCCCGGCGACGCCGCCATGCGCATTGCTGCCGGCCGCTATGGACCGGATGCGCGGATTGCCGAAGCGGCAAAAATGGTCAGGCTCGAGCTGGGCCTCGACCGGCCACTCGTAGCCCAGTTCCTGGAATGGCTTGGCAACCTCTTGCGCCTTGATCTTGGACATTCGCTCGTCACGGGCTCGCCCGTCATTCATGAGCTGAAGGTGCAGCTCGGCGCGTCCGTGTGGCTCGCCGCATCGGCGCTCGCGCTATCGCTTCTCATCGGCCCGGTCATAGGTCTCTTCTCGGGACTGAAGGCGGGAGGCGCCATTGACCGTCTGGGTTTGGCGGGTGCGGTGATCTTCCGCGCCATCCCGCCGTTCGTGCTCGGCCTGATGCTGATGCTGGTCTTTTCGAAGCAGCTCGGCTGGTTGCCTCCAGCCGGTTTTGGCTCGGCGCGTGAGATGCTGCTTCCCGCGCTGACGCTCGCTCTCGGGCTCGCCGCCATGTCGAGCCGGGTCATGCGCAATTCGGTCGCTGCTGTCGCGAGGGCACCCTATTTCGCCTTCGCCCGGTATAAGGGTCTGCCGGAGTCCGTTGTCGTGCGCCGACATGGGCTTCGGAACGCCGCCATCCCTGTCGTTTCCTATATCGCACTGCAGGCCGTCTACCTCGTCGAAGGCGTCGTCGTCGTGGAATCGCTTTTTGCCTATCCGGGAATCGGTCACGCCCTGGTCCATGCGGTTGTCGAGCGGGACATTCCCATGGTGCAGGGGACAGCCTTGGCCATGGGGCTGATGTTCGTCGTCATCGCCGCCATTGTCGACCTTCTAACCCATTGGCTCGATCCGCGTATGAGGAGAATGGCATGAGCACGATTGGCGACATTGCTCGGCCGAAAGGGCGGCTGACCACGGGGCGCATGTTTGGCGCCGGGCTCCTCGTCCTGCTCGGTGGTTTTGCGACCATCGGGCCAGTGCTCATTCCTGCCGATCCCGCGGCGCAGGATTTTAGC
This sequence comes from Sinorhizobium fredii NGR234, assembly GCF_000018545.1. Lineage (NCBI taxonomy): Bacteria > Pseudomonadati > Pseudomonadota > Alphaproteobacteria > Hyphomicrobiales > Rhizobiaceae > Ensifer > Ensifer fredii. The sequence goes on along the minus strand of NC_012586.1, from coordinate 604,527 downwards.
GCCAGCCTCGCGCCTTTCGGTGGCGACTTTTTGCTCGGGGCCGATCACTACGGGCGTAGCCTCCTCGCCCGTCTCGCCCACGGCGCGCGCCTTTCGTTCGGCCTCGCTTTCCTGACCATGCTCGCGGCCGCGGTCCCCGGCGTTCTGCTCGGTCTTGCCGCCGCCTGGAAAGGCGGCTGGACAGAGCGGTTCCTGGAACTGACGGCCACAATTGTGCTGGCACTGCCCGGTCTGATGCTGGTGCTCCTGCTGCTGGCTTTCGCACCCGGCAATTACGGCCCGCTGTTCCTGGGCCTGTCGTTGACCCTGTGGGTCGAGTTCTATCGTGTGACTAAGGCGACGACGAAGTCCGCCCTCGCGCAGCCGCATATCGAGGCGGCGCTCATGCTCGGCTTCGGCTCGCGCTATATCCTCGTCAACTACGTCCTGCCGGTGGTCGCACCGATGATCGCAACGCTTTCGACCTTTGCCATGGCTACGGCCATCATTGCGGTGTCGACTTTGAGCGCCATCAGCGTTGGGCTACAGCCTCCGACGCCGGAACTCGGCAGCATGATCGTGGAGCTCTTGCCGTATTACGCGGAGGCGCCGGTGCATGTGCTGCTTCCAGCCATGCTGATCTTCCTGCTCGTCCTCGGCCTTCAGCTTCTCGCCCAGGGAGATCATCCATGAACATTCAAGCAAACCTGAACCTGTCGATTGCCGCTCTGTCGATCGACTCCCTGGAAGGCCGCATCGTGTCCGACGTGTCCCTTGCGATAGCAAGGGGGCGCCCGTTAACGCTGCTTGGCGAAAGTGGATCGGGCAAGTCGCTTGTCGCCCAGGCTATCATGGGCAATTTGCCGCCAGGGCTGCGTACGACGGGGCGCGTGATCTTCAAGGGGACGGACCTTTTTGCGGAGACGCCTGCCCAGCGCCGCCGCCACTGGGGCCGGAGCATTTGCCTGCTGCCGCAGGAGCCGTGGCTGGCGCTTGATCCGACCATGCGCGTCCTGCCGCAGGTGGCAGAAATACATCGCTTCGTCAAAGACAAGGATGCCACGCGGAGCGATGCGCTTGCCAAGGAGAATCTCGCGGGGGTTTCCCTTGCCTCTACGGAAGCGCTTTATCCCTTTCAGATGTCAGGCGGCATGGGACAGCGGGCGGCGATCGCGATGGCGCACGCCGCCGACAGCGAGCTTCTGATCGCGGATGAGCCGACGAAGGGTCTCGACACGGCGCTGCGGGACTCGGTGACGGCACGCCTGAAACAGGAGGCCGAAGCGGGTCGTTTGCTGCTGACCATCACCCATGACGTCGCCGTCGCCAGGGCGCTCGGCGGCATGATCGGCGTCATGCTCGATGGCCGGCTGGTCGAATACGCGCCCGCGGAAAAACTGCTCCAAGCGCCCGAGCACGCCTATACGAAGGCGCTTCTCGCCTCTGAGCCCGCAAGCTGGGGGCGGCGGGCGTCATCGGCCTTCGGCGAGGTCATCCTTGCCGGTCGCGGGCTGGCGAAGCGATATGCTAACAGGATCCTCTTCTCCGATCTGGATATTGCGGTCGCTGCCGGCGATATCGTCTCGATCTTCGGGCCGAGCGGCTGCGGCAAGACGACGGTCGGCAATATCCTTCTTGGCCTGACCCCGCCTGATGCAGGAGTGGTCGAGCGCAAGGCGGGAGTGTCGCCCCTCCGCTTCCAGAAGCTCTACCAGGATCCGCCCGCCGCGTTCGCGTCGCATCAGACGATCCGCAAAGGGCTCACCGATCTGGTGCGCCTCCATGCCAAGGAATGGACGGCAGTCAAGGGATTGCTGGACCGCTTGCGCCTGCCGGAAATTCTTCTCGATCGTCTGCCCGGCCACCTTTCGGGCGGCGAGCTGCAGCGTTTTGCGTTGTTGCGCGCGCTGCTGCTCAATCCGGCCTTTCTCTTCGCCGACGAGGCGACTTCACGGCTCGATCCCGTCAGCCAGAAAGAGGTGATCTCATTCCTGCAGGAGATCGTCAGGGAAACCGGCCTCGCTGTCCTGTTGGTTACACACGACCGGGACATCGCCGAGAAGCTATCGGCACGAGTAATAAATCTCGAGAACAAAGGGCCACATGAAACCGCTCCCAAGTGCCAACATTGAGCGAGGCATCTGCGAAACCGCTTTGAGGGACAGAAGGTGGAGGGGATTGATCGCGAACACGTAGCTGAAGCACTGAACTGCGGCCCTTCTTATTGAAATGCCGCGTGCTGACCCTGCTGAAGGCCAAAGGTCGACCCTGAGCTGCCGCTCGTGGTTACAAGCCGGAATTTCCGGTGACGCGGCCTGAAGCGGCCATACCGGCAAGTCCCAATAAATCTGGAACGAGCGAGGAAACAAGTGTAGCTTCGCAAGTTAGGAGGCTGAGAGTTCCCGCCCCTGACCAACGCAACAGCGAGGCCTTCTACTCCTTTTGGGAGAGGTGGTTATGGAAGCAGCTCGCGCCGAGCGGCGGCTGGTTGCAATTCTTGCCGTCGACATTGTCGGTTATTCGCGCCTCATCGAAGCCGACGAGGCCCGGACCCTGGCAGCAATGAAGGCGTGGCGTTCCGAAATCTTCGACCCCTTTGTGGAAGATTATCACGGACGCATCGTGAAGCTCATGGGCGACGGCGCGATTGTGGAATTTGGTTCCGTCGTCGACGCGGTTGCTTGCGCAGTCGCGTCACAGAGTAAGATCGCTGCACGCCAGGCGGATGTAGCATCCCAACATCGACTTCTCCTCCGCATGGGCATCAATCTCGGCGATGTGGTCGTCGACGGGGATGATTTGCTCGGTGATGGCGTGAACGTCGCGGCTCGCCTTGAGCAGATGTGTGAGCCAGGAGGCCTTTTCATATCTGGCACTGCTTTCGATCACTTGCAGGGCACGCTCGAATTGCCGCTGGAATTCATCGGCGAGCAGCATGTGAAGAATATCAAGCGGCCTGTCCGTGTCTACCGGGTGAGGTTCGAGGGAAATGCACGGCATCGGCGCTTCCAGGTCAGAAGCTTTCGGAGTTGGATAATTCCAGCCGCTTTGGCCCTCCTACTGCTGATCAGCGTTCCCGCAGTATGGCTGGCCCAGAGGCGCGAGAGCGCTGACGCCGCGTCCGTTCCGCGGATGGCTCTTCCGCTTCCCCAGAAGCCCTCGATCGCCGTCCTGCCATTCGAAAACCTGAGTTCTGATGCCGGGCAGAGCTATTTCGCCGATGGAATGACCGACGACGTGATCACCGAACTTTCGAAACTATCTGGCATTTTCGTCATCGCACGCAACTCGACGTTTGCCTACAAGGGCAAACCCACCAAGGTGCAGCAGGTGGCCAAAGAACTGGGCGTGCACTACATCCTGGAGGGCAGCGTACGTCGAGAGGGAAATCATGTTCGGGTCAATGCCCAATTGATTGACGCTCTCGACGGACACCACCTCTGGGCTCAGCGCTATGATGGTGAAATGAGCGGCGTGTTCGGGCTGCAGGACAGGGTGATCGGACAGATCGTTTCAACGCTCTCCGTGAAGCTGACGAGTGCCGAAAAAAGCGTCGCAGCAGTACCGGAAACAATAAATCCGCGGGCCTACGATACTTTGCTTCAGGGTTGGGATCATCTTCGCCGGGACACCGAGGCGGAAATGGCAATGGCCGCCGCGTTCTTCCAGAAGGCTATCGTGCTCGATCCGAGCTATAGTCGCGCCTATGCGTCGCTCGCGGCGGCAAACTGGAGGACCAGCATCTTATCCTGGAATTTTTCTCGTAGAGAGGCCGCTTCCAGGAACCTGGACAGAAATCTTGCGAAGGCCATGGAGAAGCCGACGCCGCTTGCCTATGCGATATCGGCGCAATTGCTTGCTCAGCAGGGCCGCTATGATGAAGCATTCGCTGCCATCGACCGGGCGATGAAGCTTGCGCCGAATGATCCCGACAACCATGTCAGCATGGCGCGGGTTCTCAATGCGACGGGACATGCGGCGGAGGCGGAACAGCAAGTGCGCCTGGCAATGAGAATCGATCCCCATCCCCCGAAGGCAACGCTGCGCATGCTCGCAGTCTCGCTCTTCTCTCAGGGAAAATACAACGAAGCCGCCGACACCCTCGAACGCGTGATCGAGAAGAAGTCTGATCTCCAAGCGGACTACGCCACGCTGATATCGAGTTACGGCTATCTCGGACGGACGGACGGCATTCAGGCGCTGATCAACAGGTACAACAAACTGGCTACGTCCTTCTTAGGCGATTCGCTCACCGTCCAGGAAAGTGCGTTTGACTGGTATGGCAATGCGTTCAGGTACCATCGGCCTTACATTGCGCGCCTGCAGGAAGGACTCCGTAAGGCCGGAGTGCCCGAGGGGGCCGGCACAGACCTCGCTCTTGACGACTATTTCAAGTTCATGACCCTTACGAAGGGCGATCTCAGCGTCGACAGGACGATAAAAGTCGATGTCACGGAAGCAAAGGCGCTGCTGGCACGCGACGTACCATTCATAGATGTGCGTGCCCCGCTCAACTATGACAATGGGCACATTCCAAAAGCCATCAACTTATCGCTGGTCACCGGCCTGTCAAAGGAAAGTCTCGCCAAGGTGGTGGGCAAGGAAGACGAAGTCGCGTTCTACTCTCACGGCAAGCATGGCCCCTACGCGGCCTATGCTTCGGCCAAGGCGATTGCCTGGGGTTACACGCGCATATACTATTTCGCCGGCGGATGTTTGGAGTGGGAAGACGAAGGCTATCCCCTTGTGGTCGAGGTCAGGAAGTAGCTCGGGCAGGAGTAGCCTTGCCAAATGCCATCCGCGATCTCATGACGGCAAATGGCGCAACTTGCCCGTTCAGATGAGCAGGACGAAGGGCCGTCTTCCACCCGAAAAATAGTTGAGCGCTTCGGTGTGGGGGTGGCTTCTGGGAGGAAGGCTATGTCTAGCTGGAACTCGGCCGCATCATCGGTCAGAAGCCCCCATTGAAGCCGAAGGAGGCCTGGGCCATCCGTACCCGCCTTCAGATGTTGAGCGCAGTACGCGACCTGGCGCTATTCAACCTCGCGATCGACAGCAAATTGCGGGCTTGTGATCTGGTCGCGATCTCAGTTGGTGATGTTTCGACTTCCGGAAGGGTTCGTGACCGGGCGATCATCATTCAGAAGAAGACCGGCCGACCCGTGCAATTCGAATTGACCGATCAAACGCGGGAGGCTTTCGGCGCATGGATTGAAAATCGCAGACTCGGGGAACGGGATTACCTGTTTCCGAGCCGCGTGCACACAAAGCCGCATCTGTCGACGCGGCAATATAGCAGGGTTGTCGAGCGGTGGGTGTCGAGCATCGGGCTTGATCCCAAACGCTACGACACGCATTCAATGAGGCGGACGAAGGCCGCACACATCTACAAGAAGACAGGCAACCTGCGCGCCGTCCAGCTCTTGCTCGGCCACAAGAAGCTGGAGAGCACCGTGCAGTACCTCGGGATCGAGGTCGACGACGCCCTGGCCATTTCTGAGCAAGTTGAATTGTAGTGATGAATTGCGGCGCTTCGAACAGAAGCGCCGCTATCTCGCTACGCGGAAGGCCAAATTCGACGCGTTGCGGACATCCGAATGACAAAAAGGTACGTCAAGGCGGACGTTGATTTCTGCCTTAAGTCGGCTTCAAGCAGTCACCCCAGAAATTCGATGAAGCGTTGGGTCGTTGCCGGAAGACGGCGCGTTTCTATGGCGGCGAAGACAGGGCGGCGACGATTTCCTCCGCCAGAGGCGCGATCCTAACGTCGGTGTTGAGCCGGCGTTCTCATCGCATCGGATGCAAGGAGACGCGAAGAGCGAGCAGGCGGTTACATTACTCAGGCCTCAGTTCAAAGCGATACGCTCTCCCGTTGCCGCCGCGCGTTTTACCGCATCGACTACCCTCAAGGTTTCGAGCCCCTCGCGCCCGCTGACAAGCGGCGGTTCGTCTCCGCGGATCACCTTGCAGAATTGCCTGATCTGCAGAACGAGCGGGTCCTCGTCGTCGACCTCGATGCGCGTTTGGTCAAATGGTTCCCACCAACTCCGTTTACCAGGATTGCGCCAGACCTCGAGCGACGGAACAGCCAGCGACCCGTGCGTTCCTCCGATCATGTAACAGGATTGCTCGGTTTTGGGGTAAGCCGGATTCTCGCCGCTTGTCATCTCCCAGCTCCACGGTGCGACCACCGCGTCCGAGACTGTCGCAGTTCCCAAAACGCCATTCTTGAACTCGATCAGGATCACAGCAGTTTCCTCAACTGCGTTGCCGCGCACCGCGTTGGACTCGCGTGCCTGAACCGCAGCCACATCGCCGAGAAGATAACGCAGATTATCGACATCGTGGATGAGATTGAGGAAAACCGGCCCCGCGCCGCGCTCACGACGCCACGAGATGTCAAAGTAATCGTCGGGCTTGAACAGCCAGAACATCACATTGGCAACAAGAACGCGGCCGAGCTTCCCGCTTTCGATGATTTCCTTTGCCTTCTGAATCACCGGATTGTGCCGGCGGTGATGGCCGGTCAAAAGAGGAACACCTTTTGCCTCAGCCGCTGCGATCAGCTTTTCCCCGGATATAGTGTCGTCGGCGATCGGCTTCTCGATGAGTGCGGGAACGCCGGCTTCAACGGCTTCCAACCCGTTCTGGACGTGAGCCTGGTTGGGCGTAGCCACGATGATCCCGTCAGGTCGGTCTGCGGCAATCATGTCTGCGAAGCTTGGAAACCACTTCACACCCGCTTTCTTGGCAATGGTCTGGCCAGCGGGCGTGGGATCGACCACGGCACTGAGTTGCGCCGAGGGCTCGGCCAGGAGGTGCTGAATATGCCGCTTACCGATGAGGCCTGCCCCAAGTACGGCCAGCTTAACCCGTTGGGTCATGACCACCTCAGCCCTTGCTCGCGCCGCTGATCATTGTCGCCGCACGCCGGATGCCAAGCTGATATCCTTCTGTTCCAAGGCCGCAAATCACGCCGTCCGCGCGGTGCGAAACGTACGAATGATGTCGGAAGCTTTCGCGCTTGTGCACATTGGAGATGTGGATCTCGATCACAGGCCCTTCAAATGTGTTCAGAGCGTCAAGGATGGCGAGTGAGGTGTGGGTGAAGGCCGCCGGGTTGATGACGATGCCCGCACCGTCCTCGCGCGCCTCATGAATCCAATCGATGATCTCGTATTCCCGGTTGCTCTGATGAAAGCGGATTTCAAGGCCGAGTTCGGCTGCCAGCTTGCGGCAGTCCGCCTCCACGTCTGCGAGCGTTTCATGCCCGTAGATATGCGGCTGGCGTTTGCCAAGCAGGTTGAGGTTTGGTCCATTGAGAACGTAGATCAGGCTCATAGCATAGTGTCCTTGTTGAGCACTTCGTCCTGGTCAGACGAACGCGATTGCTTGAACAGCAAAATCAGGGTCCGACTCGTAGAGATCTGCGCGCAAGCCGAGCCTTCCCGCTTCGAGAGCAGGCGCGGCGATCGCCCGCGCGGCGTCGAGAACGGCAGTGAGAAGCTTCTGCTTGGTCTCTGCAGTACGCCCCGGTGCCATCCGCACGATGATTTGGATGAAATGATTATCGACATGCTCATCGCCCACGCAGGAGTATGTCGCCTCCCGCGCAAGCGTGCGCACGGCGGAAGGTTTCACAAGACCGCCATCGCGGACGCAGCGATGTACGGTCAGCGTCAGCCGGTCCATGGCTACATGCTCGCCTGCGCCCCGGCTATAATCGATGATGATATGCGGCATTTGGGATCTCCCCATCAAGCCGACAGGCGGCATAGATCCGTAAAGTGACGGGACATGCGCTCTGCGTCGGGTGCTATCCCGGTGAACAATTCGAAAGCCGCTGCTGCCTGGTAGACGGTCATGCCGCCGCCACGAAGGGTCCGGCAGCCTTTTCCTTCAGCGAGAGCAAGGAGCTCTGTGACGAGCGGCATATAGACGATGTCGGCGACCCAATGCCGTGGCAGAAGCCATTCCGGGTCGATCGGCAAACCAGGATGGCTCTTCATACCCGTCGGCGTCGCGTGAATGAGGCCGTCCGCGGAGCGCAGGGTGCTGCCGACATCCGTCGTGGCACGAGCACAATCCCTTGAGAACCGATGGTTCAACTGCCGAGCCAAGGTTTCTGCCCGTTTCGAATCCTGGTCAAAGATCGATAATGTCTCAATACCAAGCTTGATTGCGGCATGCGCCACGGCGACACCGGCGCCGCCGGCGCCAAGCAGGACGCCATGCGACTTCGCGACGTGCGGAAGGCCGCGCTGGAAATTCTCGTAAAAACCGTACCAATCAGTGTTGTGGCCGATCCTCTCGCCGTCACGAAAGACCACGGTGTTGACCGCACCGAGCATCTCTGCATCATCGGAAAGGCGATTGAGGTGGGCGATCACCGTCTGCTTGCACGGATGTGTAATGTTGCTCCCGGCAAAACCGCGCCGCTCCTGCTCGTCTAGGAGGTCCGGCAGCGCCGAAGGGGGAAGGCCTCGCTCGGCTAGGTCGAGAAGCTCGTAACGATAGTCGACGCCCTGGTGTCGAGCCTCCGTTTCGTGGAGCGCCGGGGACTTTGACATTTGGATATCGGCGCCGATCAGTCCCACGAGGAATTTCTTGTCGTGCATTGGCATCGCTTTCGAACGTCAGTGGTGGGCGAGGATTTCGCCGAGGAAGGTTTTCGTGCGTTGGTGCTTGGGAGACTTGAAGAAGACGTCCGGTTCGGCCTCTTCGACGATTTCTCCGGAGGCCATGAAGATGACGCGATCAGCGACCTGACGGGCAAACCCCATTTCGTGCGTGACACAGATCATCGTCATGCCGTCACGGGCGAGCCCGATCATGGTGTCGAGTACCTCCTTCACCATTTCTGGATCGAGGGCAGAGGTCGGTTCGTCGAAGAGCATGACCTTCGGCTCCATGCAGAGCGCGCGAGCGATGGCAACGCGTTGTTGTTGCCCGCCGGATAGCTGTGCCGGATACTTTTCCGCCTGGTCAAGGATCCGAACGCGCTCGAGATATTTTTGAGCCAGTCGCTCTGCGTCAGTGCGGCTTGTGCCGCGAACACGCATCGGGGCAAGTGTACAGTTCTGAAGTACGGTCATGTGCGGGAAGAGATTGAAGCTCTGGAAGACCATTCCCACTTCGCGACGTATCGCATCGACGGATTTGGTGCTTCCGTCCAGTAGCTGACCCTCGACGACGATCTTGCCGTCCTCGATCGTTTCGAGGGCATTGATGCAGCGGATTAACGTTGATTTCCCCGAGCCTGACGGCCCGCAGAGGACGATCTTTTCGCCTTTGCGGACCGACAGACTGATGGATTTCAAGGCATGGAAAGCGCCGTACCACTTCTGCACGTCCTCAAGGGAAATCAGCGTCGGTTGATCTTTTGCGCAATTGAGCACGGAACCCTCCATTTGGGCTTTAGAGCATGATCCGACCGGAGTGAAACGAGGATCGATAAGATCATGCGTCAGAAAGAAAGCGTTAGAGCGCCGATCTGATCCAGTCAGATCGACACGCGCTCTAATTGACGGTGAACGGGATGTTCGGAATGGATTCCGGGAACTGCGGCAGATCGATCTCCATCCACTTCTTCGTGATGGCGGCCAGCTCACCATTGGCCTTGATCTTGTCGATGAAGACGTTGACGGCTTCGTTCCAGTCCTTCTCGCCGAGGCGGGTTCCGACGCCGTTGTAGGTCGTCAGAAAGTCAATCTTGCGCTCGTAGGTGCCGGCACTCGCCGCATCCAGACGCTGACCATAGAACTGGTTGCCGCCAACCGCCTTGACCTGTCCGGAGATCAGAGCCTGGATGGTTGCGGCGTCGTCATCGAAGCGGCGAACCGTTGCGGTGGATCCCACGGCGTCCGTTACTGCCTTATCCTGCGAACTGGACTTCGGGACGCCGATCTCCCATCCCGCAACGTCTTCAGGCTTCGTAACCGTGTCGGACTTCGCGGCATAAAGCGAAATCGTGTTGGCGGCGTAGGGCTTGCTGTATTGAATTGATTTCGCGCGTTCTTCCGTCATCGCCATCGTTGCGAACAGGATGTCGACCTTGCCGGTCGTAAGTGCCGGAATTCGGTTGGCAACGGCGAGCGGCTGGAATTGAACCTTCACGCCCAATTCCTTGGCAAAAAGGTTGGCGACGTCAGCGTCGAAGCCGTCCTGAACGCCGCTTGTGTTGACGAACCCCCATGGCGCATTGTCGCCCTGGATGCCGACCACCAGCGTGCCCTTTGCCTTGATTTCCTCCACACTTGCCGCAGAGGCGGCGGCAGCGCCAACGGTTGCGAAGGCAACGGTTGCCAGTGCAAGTCCGAGAAAACTCCTACGATTGTTATGCATGCTTATTCTCCTCCTCAAGAGTTTTGCTTCGAGCGAAGCGGTTAGCGGGCAGCTTTCGCCATCCGTTTTTCGAGGCCACTTCCGGCATGGGAGAGCGGCCAGCAAATGATGAAGTAGATTGCGCCGACGATCCCGAAGACGAGCAGCGGACGATAGGTCTGGTTTGATATGATCTGGCCGGCGCGAGTGAGTTCAATGAAGCCGACGATTGCTGCCAGCGACGTGCCCTTGATGAGCTGGACAAGGAAGCCGATGGTGGCCGGCATCGAGATTTTCAGGGCCTGCGGCAGGATGATGTCTTTCATCCGCGAGACATAATGCAGACCGAGGGCGTTGGCGGCTTCCGTCTGGCCCTTCGGCACAGCCTCGATGGAGCCGCGCCAGATCTCGCCCAGGAAAGCACTGGCATGGAGCGTGAAGGCGATTGCGACCGCGATCCACGCGTTGACCTCGATGCCCAATAGCGCAACGCCGTAATATACAACGAAGAGCTGCATCAGAAGGGGCGTGCCCTGGAAGACGCCTATATATCCTGCGGTGATCGTCCGGGCGACCTTCTTCTTGGAGGTGCGCAGCAGCGCGATCAGGATTCCGAATATCCCCCCACCGATGAAACCCACGATCGCGAGCAGCACGGTCCACTTCAAACCCTGCATCAAAAAGAAGAATTCATTTTCGCCGATGGGACCCATGGCTGCCTCCTATCGCGTCGGGTAGTTGAAGTAGTGACGAGAAACGAGGGCAAAGAGGCCCATCATCAGCGTCGAGATAACCAGGTAGATAGCGGTCACCGTGAAATAGACTTCGAAGCTGCGGAAGGTGTCAGACTCAATGCGCTGAGCGGCCGAGGTCAGTTCGTAGGCGGCGATTGACGTGCAGACAGACGTTGTCAGTGTCAGCATGATGAACTGGCTAGTGAGCGAGGGATAAATCGCCCGCAGCGCCGGCTTGAGCACGATGAGCCGGAAGACATCCGCCTTGTGCAGACCAAGTGCGAAACCTGCTTCGATCTGGCCGCGCGACACGCTCTCGACCCCGCCTCGGATGATCTCGATTGCGTACGCCCCACCATTGATGCCAAGGGCAAGGATCGCCGTAACGGTCGGATTGAGGCGGATGCCCATGAGAGGAAGGGCAAAATATATGAAGAAGATCTGCACCAGGAATGGCGTATTGCGCACGACCTCGACGAAGACGATCACGGGCGTGCGCGCGATCTCGCTCTTGGAAGTCCTTGCAACAACGCCCAGGATTCCGATGACGAGTGCGAGGAGCATCCCAGCCAACGCAAGGCCAAGCGTTCCAAGCGAACCCCACAGCAATTCCGGGGCGCGGTCGAGGACCGCGCCGAAATCAAACCCATAAGTCATGTAAGACTTCCTCCCTCCGACCGGCTTACGCCGCGTCGGCGCCGGATCACTGATCCGGCTTCAAGATCCCCGATGCGCTGTCATGCAGATGCTTTAGATGTGCCTCCGGGTCCACCGACCCGACGAGTGGCACTTCAACCGAGATAGCAGTACCATATTCGGTTGCAGCCAAGAGGTCCTTCAATGGCAGTTCGCCTTCTCCTGGAGCGAGCCTACCGCTCCTCGCCTCGGCGATCATTGCGTCCGATGTTTTCGGAGCGGGCCCCCGGACGTCGCAAAGCTGGACGTGTTTTATCGTCCCTGCATTTCCGTGAAGCTCGTCGATCGAAGCGCCGTTGCGGAAGAAGTGAATCCCGTCAACGAGGGCACCGGCGTTCTCTGCTCCACAGGCTTTCACGACCGCTAGGCTGTCGCGAAAGGTCCTTACCGTCCGCCAGCCCATGTTTTCGATGTCGACCGACATGCCATATCGCGCCCCGAGGGCGCAAAACTCAGAAAGGTTTGCGGCAAGACGGCCGCCTTCTCGATCATCGCCGCAAACACTCAGCCGGCGCGCCCCTATGTTCGCAGCGGCTGCCACGGTCGCCTCATGCGAGCCCGGGTCGAAGCTCTCGTCGATCACGAAGAACTCGATATCGAACACCTTGATGCCTTCGCCATCGGCAACTGTCTTGAATTCCTGGGCACTGTGGCTGCCCACCGGCAACTCGTAGAAAGGAGCTCCCGGAAAGGCGGGGTGCAGACGCAGACCTATCGACGCAAAACCCGCCCGAGCAGCTATCGCGGCGAATTCCCTGGGCGGCAGCGCGATGGATGAAAAATGCGCCACGCCCAGTTCAAGGCTCGGTCCTGGCGTCGCGACGGTCATCACAAGATTCCCTTTGTCGCGAGGTGATTGCGCAGATTGGTCCCCGTGCGGTGGATATGCTGACGCAACATGTCGCACGAATAGTCCAGATCCCGCGCGACGGCTCCCTGAGCAATCTCACTGTGCTCCTGGCTGACGTTGCGGTCGCCCGACGTGCGGGTCAGAAACACCCGGCGATAGCGGTCGTTGAGATTAAGAAGCAACCTGCAGAAATGGAGCAGGATCGGCTTCCCGCAACCAGAGATGAGCGTCAGATGAAATTCGCGGTGGAGCTCTTCCCAGCGCTCCAGTGTCTCCGACCGAGCCGCGTCGCGCTCGGTGCGGTTAAGGCGATGCAGCGCGCGCATGACGTTGCCCTCCCACTTCACATCGCCGAGCCGCATGGACTCGCGAAGCGCAAAGACTTCAAACTCTTCGCGCAGGGTGGTGATCTCTTCCAGATTGGCCAAGGAAATTGAGGAAACGCGGTAGCCGCGATTGTCCTCGAACTCGACTAAACCGTCCGATATCAGCCGTGCCAACGCTTCCCGCAGCGGACTGAGGCTCACGTTGAACGTCTTGCGCGCCTTGTCGAGATTGATCTTGCTGCCGGCCTGAAGCTCGCCGGAGATGATCGCTTCGCGAAGACGGGATGCAAGCTGGCTTCCGATGGTGATTTTGCCGTCGTCAAGAAAGCCAGAAGACGATGGAGCATCTTCTGTCGTCGGAGCAAATGCGCCGTCGTCATGCGGTACCATTGTTCCTCCCAAGGCTCCCCCGAACTAATTGTCGATGATCGATATAATAAACGATTATTCGTGTCAACGTGAGCGCACCGAAATCTGCAGAAAGATAAGCCTCGGCCTCCCTTCGAAAAACGATAATGTAATTAAATCAACTTAATGGATGTCGTTATCGTATTTTGTTTGTGTAATTGGCGCCGCGAGAGTGTGCGGCGGCCTTGACAAATAATCGATTATTTTGATAGTCGGGAAATCGGGAGGTAGCCCACATGGTGATCAAAAAGGAAAGCGATCTGACGGCAGCCGTCCTCGCTGTGATGAATCGCACTGAAGAGCCCCGTTTGCGAGAAATCCTCGTCGCGATGGTCAAGCATCTTCATGCCTTCGTGCGCGAGGTTCGACTGACGGAGGTTGAGTTTCGGGAGGCGACAGCCATGCTGAACGAGATCGGGAAGCTGCATACTGATCAACACAACGAGTTTGTGCTGATGGCCGGTTCTCTTGGCGTGTCTTCACTTGTCTGCCTGCTGAACAATGGCGACAGGGGACAGACTGAGACCTCCCAGTCGCTGTTGGGCCCATTCTGGCGCCTCAACTCTCCACGAGTCGAAAATGGCGGGTCGATCATCCGGTCCGAGACGCCGGGCACGCCCTTGTTCGTGCATGGCAAGGTCGTTGACCGCGACGGTAAGCCGATTGCCGGCGCCGAAGTGGATGTGTGGCATGCATCTCCCGTCGGTCTTTATGAAAACCAGGACCCGGACCAGGCCGAGATGAACTTGCGCGGCAAATTCAGGACCGACGAGCAAGGTCGGTTCTGGTTCAGGACCGTCAAGATGGTCGGGTATCCGATACCGGTCGATGGCGTGGTCGGACGCCTGCTCAAAGCTCAGGGACGCCATCCGTACCGACCAGCGCACCTGCACGCATTGATCTTCAAGCACGGATACAAAACGCTGATTTCGCAAGTCTTCGACCCCAGCGACCCGAACATCGACTCCGATGTTCAGTTTGGTGTCACGGCAGCGCTGACCGGCGACTTCATTCGTCACGAGGACCCCCATCCGACCGAAGCGGATATTCCTGGTCCGTGGTTCTCGCTCGACTACACCTACGTCATGGAGCCCGGCGAAGCCGTTTTGCCGCGTCCCCCGATCAAATAAATCACGATCAGCAGAGCAAACGACATGATCACCGAAGAAGAACGCCGGGCCGCGGCAGACGCGCTGCTCAAAGCTGAAATCGATCGCAAGCCCATCATACAGCCCAGCGAGACCTACCCAAACCTCGAACTCGAGGACGCCTACCGGATTCAGGCTTTATGGGCGGAGGCGAGGGTGGCAAAGGGCGCAAGGATCGTCGGGCATAAGATCGGCCTGACATCACGCGCAATGCAGATGGCTTCGAAGATGACGGAGCCGGACTACGGCTGCATTCTTGACGATGCGCTTTACAACGACGGAGCGCAGATCAGGGCTGACTTGTTTATCAAGCCGCGCCTCGAGGTCGAGCTGGCCTTTGTCATGGGTGAGGATCTCGTCGGCCCCGGCACCAGGATCTATGACGTCATGCGTGCGACCGAGTTCGTTGTCCCGGCGCTCGAGATTATCGACTACCGGACCGAAGTCCCTCGAGCGATCACCGATACCATTGCGGACAACGCGGCATTCGGGGCCCTTGTCGTTGGCGGCCGTATAGTTCGCCCGATGGACATTGATATCCGTTGGGTCGGAGCGACTCTTTCCAAGAACGGCATCATCGAGGAGTCGGGCGTGTCGGCGGCGATCATGGGACATCCGGCAGCCGGCATCGCGTGGCTCGTCAACAAACTTCATGCCGTGGGCGGTGGCCTGAAGAAAGGACAGATAGTCCTGGCCGGCTCCTTCACGCGTCCGGTCGATATCGCGAAAGGTGATGTCATTCAGGCCGACTACGGCCCTGTTGGCTCCATCGGCGTGTCGTTCGTGTGAGGTGCTGGATGGAACATCCTGTCAATCGGTTCAAGCAGAAGCTTCTTGCCGGTCAAAGCCAGATCGGCCTGTGGTGTGGCTTGCCTGGAAGCTACGCCGCGGAAATCGTCGCGCTTTCGGGTTTCGACTGGCTCCTGTTCGACACGGAACATTCTCCGGGTGACGTTCTGACCGTCCTGCCGCAATTGCAAGCGGTCGCATCATACGACGTTTCCCCAGTCGTCCGCCCGGCCATCAACGACCCCGTTCTCATCAAACGTTTCCTGGATATTGGTGTCCAGACCCTGCTCGTTCCCTACGTTCAGAACGCGGAAGAGGCGAAAGCCGCAGTCGCGGCGGTGCGATATCCTCCGGATGGAATTCGCGGCGTTTCTGCCCTGACGCGCGCCACTCGTTTCGGCCGAGTTGCGAATTATGCGCAAAATGCGGAACGGGAAATCTGCCTGTTGCTGCAAGTTGAGACGCGTGAAGCCCTTGGCAACCTCGAGCCGATTGCGTCGGTAGAGGGAGTGGATGGGGTATTCGTAGGACCGGCAGACCTCGCGGCGAGTTTCGGACACAGGGGCCAACCGAGCCACCCGGAGGTGGTCGATGCAATTGTCGACGCGATTGAACGCCTGAAAGCGTTGGGCAAGCCTGCGGGTATTCTTACCCCGGATGAGAAGTTCGCGGCACGGTGCATCGCAATGGGAACACTATTTACTGCCGTTGGCGTCGATGTCGCCGTTCTGGCAAGGGGATCGGAGGCACTGGCGGCACGATTTGCATCGCAAAGAGCGTGACCACGATGCCGGAACGTGATGAGATCCTCGCTGAAATCGCACCGACGGGAGTCATCAGAGCGGCGGTCAACATGTCGAATGCCGCACTTGTCCAACTCGATCCGGTGACGGGCTCTCTCACAGGGCGGAGCGCGCAGATCGCGATCGCACTTGCGGCAGAACTCGACTGCAGTTTGTCGCTGATTGGATACGGATCGGCCGCTGACATTCTCGCGGCTGCCGAAGGCAACGAGTGGGACGTTGCATTCATTGCTTCCGATCCGTCACGTGCCGGCAGGTTCTCCTTCTCGCCCCCCTATACCACGGTGACCGGCAGCTTTCTGGTGTCAGACAGCAGCCCGCTGGGCAGCGTCGAGCATGTCGACGTCGAAGGGGTACGCATCGCCGCCGCCAGAACCGCTGCGTATACAAAGCAGCTTGAGCGACAGGTTAGAAATGCAATCCTCCTCCGTACCGAAAATCCCGCCTCCGCCCTGGACATGCTTGTATCCTCTCAATGCGATGCGGCTGCGGGCTTGACCGAGTCCCTGTCACGTTTCTGCGAAGAGAATCCAGGTTTCCGCATTGTTGAGGGGACATTCTCGAAAGTGCCTCAGGCGATCGCTGTGCATCGGAGGTGTGTTCACGCTTCAACGTTCCTGTCGGACTTCATCCAGCAGCATCGCAGTGCTGGGAAGCCGGGCAACTGAAGCAGTCGGCGAGACATGCGATGGAGCCAAGTCGAGGGGGCACGACACGTAAATCCTCGAATAGTCAATTGGAATCCTCGCCGCGCCCCGCGGCGACCGCGAGAATGGGCCAGATCGGCGCCTACGCCCAGGCTGTTCGTATGCCTAAAGCGGGTCGCGATTTTTAGGATTCAGGATTGAACGAAGCCGCTGACGCGGCATTTGGGGCATCTGATTTGCATGGTGTGCCCCTGTTTTGAAGGATTGGGCTGTTTGGCCCAACCTTTGAACAGGAGAGTATCATGAGTGAGATGAGCCCGCTGCGGCGACGGATGATCGAGGACATGACGATCCGCAATTTGTCGCCGGCGACGCAGCGATCGTATTTGCATGCAGTGACGAAGTTTTCGCGCTATTTCGGTCGGTCGCCGGACCGGTTGGGGCTGGAGGATGTGCGTGCCTTTCAGGTGCATCTGGTGTCGTCGGGGCTATCATGGCCGGCCTTGAACCAGACGGTTTGCGCCCTTCGCTTCTTCTTCGGCGTCACGCTTGGACATGCGGAGATACCGGAGCGCATTGCCTATGCCCGAACGCCCGCCAAGTTGCCGACGATATTGAACGGCGATGAGATCGTGCGGTTTTTGGAAGCGGTCCCGAGCCTGAAGACACGAACGGCGCTGACGACGGCTTATGCGGCTGGTTTGCGCGCCACCGAGACGGTCAGTCTCAAGGTCAGCAACATCGACGGCGAGCGCGGCGTCATCCGCATCGAGCATGGCAAAGGCGGCAAGGACCGCAACGTGATGCTGTCGGCGCAGTTGCTTCATATCCTTCGGGTCTATTGGAAGCTGGTGCGACCGCAGGTCTGGTTGTTTCCGGGACGTGACGAGAGCAAACCCATCGATGTCCAGGTTCTGCATTCTGCCTGCCGTTCGGCACGTGCCGCAGCCGGCATCGACAAGCGGATATCGGTGCACACGTTGCGCCACAGCTTTGCCACCCATCTCTTGGAGAGCGGCACCGACATTCGTATCATCCAGGTCCTGCTCGGCCACAACAATCTGTCGACCACGGCGCGTTACACGAAAGTGTCCAACACACTCATCCGCGCCACGACCAGTCCGCTCGACCGGCTGACGCTGGAGGTGGTGCCGACAGGCTGAGGACATTCCGCCATGGCGGCGGGATTGGAGGTGGCGGACATTTTTCGCCGCCACGGGGAAGGATATCGTCAATCGCATGACACGCATCTCGGGCGGGTTGAGCGCCGGGTGATGAGCGCGGTCGAGATGTGTCGGACCGCGCGGCTGGGCGGCCATGTCCAGCAATGCCGGGATTGTGAGGCGCTCCGCATCGCCTACAATTCCTGCCGTAACCGGCATTGCCCAAAGTGTCAGGGACAGGCCAGCCGCGATTGGCTTGCCGCCCGGCAGGCCGACCTGCTGCCGGTCAGCTATTTCCACGTCGTCTTCACCGTGCCGCAAGCGATCGCCGCGATTGCCTTCCAGAACAAGCAGGTGGTCTATGCTGTCCTGTTTCGCGCCGTCGCCGAGACACTCCGCAGACTTGCCGCTGACCCCAGACATCTGGGTGCTGAACTCGGCTTTATCGCCGTGCTGCATTCCTGGGGGCAGAACCTCCATTATCACCCACACATCCACTGCATCGTGCCGGGCGGCGGATTGTCGTTCGATCAAACCCGCTGGGTGGCTTGTCGGAGGAACTTCTTCCTGCCCGTGCGGGTGCTGTCGCGCCTGTTCCGGCGACTGTTTCTCGAATACCTGAAGCAGGCTCATGACGAAGGCCAGCTTCAGTTCTTCGGCAGCATCGCGAGCCTGGCCGATCCAGCTGCATTCACGCGCATGATCAGAGAAGCGCGGCGCGTCAATTGGATCGTCTATGCCAAGCCGCCCTTTGCCGGACCCCAACAGGTGCTGGCCTATCTCGGCCGCTACACCCATCGCATCGCCATCTCCAATTCCCGCCTCGTCAGCATGGATGGTGGTCAGGTCACATTCCGCTGGAAGGATTATCGCAGGGGTGGCAGGCAGAAGCGGATGACGCTCGATGCCCACGAGTTCATTCGTCGCTTCCTGCTGCATACGGTTCCGGACGGCTTCCATCGCATCCGTCACTTTGGCTTGCTTGCCAACGGACAGCGGCAGCAGAAGCTGGAGGCATGCCGCAATCTCCTCAATGTCCCGCAGCCGGAAGAGCCGGTCGAAGACCTGGATACGGTCGAGGCCCCGCCATTTGCACACCGCTGTCCCTGTTGCGGCGGAAGGATGAACATCCTCGGCACCTGGAAGCCGCGTCAACCAGCCTGTCGACCAGCATGGAACGATAGCTCATGACCCTATCAGACCTGGCATCACTCCAACAATCAACGTCGGCAGATCGAAGGGCCGCGAGCGAATGGCTTTGGCCAAGCATGCCGGCGCAACACAAAACGCAGCATCGCCGAAGCCTCGTTCGGCACAGATCAACCAAAAACACCGCCAGACACATCTCAATTGGCGACAAGAACCTTCTTCTCAGCCGCTCTTCCAGCCCCGCCTGGGCTCGCCCCAGCCAAACGCCATCCACCGCTTCGGTTAAATCCCCATAGTGCCAAACAACCCGCGCCTTCGCTCAATCCGGCTTCAATGAGGTCCGATCAGCGAATGCTGCATCCAAAGCGGCCGGACCTCACAGAACCCTCCAGATTCCCGAATCGGGGTTGGCTGTGATTCCCTCGCTTTGACGGGAGGGACACCATGGGCAAATCACATCCGCTTGCTTTGCGTAGTCGTGTCATTGCGTTTGTCGAGGACGGTCACAGCCATCGGGCCGCGGCCCGGCACTTCCGGGTGTCGCCGCGTTTCGTGAACAATCTGGTGAAGCTCAAACGCGCGACCGGATCGCTGGCGCCACGGCGGCAAGGCCATCTGGGTGGCGGCAAGCTGAACGCGCATGGCGAGTGGGTCCGCGAGCGCCTGGCGCAGAATGGCGACCTGACGCTGGACGAACTGTGCCTGGAACTCGCCGGGCGCGGCGTCATCGTGCACCGCTCCAATGTTGGCCGTCTTCTCCACCGCCTCGACCTCAGCCATAAAAAAAAGCCTGCAGGCAAGTGAGCAGCAGCGCCCAGAGATCGCGCGGGCGCGTGAGCTCTGGACCCGGCGACGCCGGCGCTTCTTCAACAAGGCATTGGCGCGACTGGTCTTTATCGACGAGACCTCGACCAATACCAAGCTGACCAAGCGCTCAGGCTGGGCACCAAAAGGGCAACGCTATCGCGCCCACGCCCCCTTCGGTTCGTGGAAGACGCAGACCTTCATCGCCGGCCTGCGATCACATGGCGTGGTCGCGCCCTTTATCGTCAACGCGCCGATGAACCGGCGCATCTTCGAGACCTGGATCGAAACGCAACTCGCCCCGACGCTGTCGCCCGGAGACGTCGTCATTCTCGACAATGTCGGCTTCCACAAGAGCGAGCGGGCCGAACAAATGGTCAAGGCGAAAGGCGCATGGCTGCTCTTCCTGCCACCCTATTCGCCCGACCTCAACCCGATCGAAATGGCCTTCTCCAAGCTCAAGGCGCTGCTGCGCAAGCGGGCCGCCCGCAGTTTCGACGCCATCGCCGATGCACTCGGCGATATCTGCAATCTCTTCTCCGTCACAGAATGCCGGAACTACTTCAATGCGGCCGGATATGAGGCCGATTGAACGCGACACGCTTTAGGCCGCCTTCACCATTTCGCGCAGGGCTTCTTCAGCTCTCACGCCGGCCTGAAAAAGCTCTATAAGAGTTCGTGCAAGCATGCCCGCTTCATCGCTGCTGCCTGAGACGTGTCTAGCTTCCAATTCTCGATCCAGTATTCGTTGGAGCATATCGAGGTCAGCGGACGAGAGCGGCAGGGAATAGAAGTCTATGCTGGGGCACATAACGCTACCTCCCTTTGGTCGGCGAAAATGACGCGCTGCGTGACGGTAATCCGGCTTCGTTCTTGCGTTGTTTGGCGGGGGAACCCCACGCTATGTCCTCTAGCAGCCCGGCGCGGCGTGCCGCCTTCACGAATGCGCGCCTTGCTTCGTGCGGCTGTCTCCAGCCGTCCAGGACGTCGCGGCAGGCCCGATAGGCTGCGACGGGGCCCTCTCGCGCCTTCGGGCCACTGGTCGCGAAGACACTCCAAATGCTTCCCATGAATTGGCGACAACCCGCTCGCCAGCAGAGTTCAGATGCAGTCTCACTGGAACGGGAAACTGAATATCGCTCATCACCTACTCGATCCCAGGGATCACACCGATTTACTGTTTCCGGCTTGCGCACGCGCATCGGCTCCGCCACCTGCGACGATCGCCTCGGTGTCTGGCGCGAGACGATTGGCCCGTCGCGCGAAGGCGACAAACGTTCCGCGAGCGGTCTCGACTTCAATTTCGCCTTCAAGTGCTGCTCTGCAGGCCTTGAGCGCGACGGCGTGGGTTGCATTTCGCTTCGATGGCGGCCACTCATTCAGCCAGGCATAGGCGTCTCTCACGCCGTGGATCTCAGCCGGAAATCCGAGCCCCACAAGGATTGTGACTGGATGTCGGAAGCAATCGTGTTTCATCGTTCTCCTCCATTCACGCGACATTTAACGTCATGCGTCGGGCAACCACCTACCGGATCACCAGCAAGTGTTTCGACCCGCCGCGAAACAGATCGAGCGCTATCGTGCCGCCGGCGTTCTTCAAGGCCGCCGCGAGCTCCGCCACTGTCGCGACGGGCCGGCGATTGGCCGCAACGATGACGTCGCCCATGCGCAGACCGGCTCGGGCCGCAGCACTTCCATCTTCAACACTGGAAACGATCACATTACCGGCCGCGTCCTGGAACTCAGCGCCGTCAAGGCGGGAGGGCATGGAGCCTGGATTGGCAATTGTCTCGTCCGGCTCGACGCGCATTGTTACCGTTTTAGGAACCCGATCGCGCCGATATTCGATTTCGACTTCCGATCCGACCGGAGCCAGGCCGATGCGATTGCGGAGATCTGCCGAGCCCGTGATTTTACGATCGTTGACGGCGATGATGACATCGCCAGCTCGAAGGCCCGCATGTGCCGCCGGCGAATTCCGCTCAACGCCGCCGACGACGGCGCCGTAGCTTTGCTCGATGCCGAGCGCCTCGGCCAGGTCGGGCGTCAGGTCCTGGGCGGAGATGCCGATCCGGCCGCGCCGCACTTCGCCATGCTCGATCAGTTGCTCCATCACGGCCGACGCCATCGCGATCGGAACCGCAAAGCCGATGCCGACATTGCCACCAGCCGGCGCGATGATTGCGGTGTTGATGCCGACCAAACGCCCGTCCGCCGTCACCAGCGCGCCTCCCGAGTTGCCGGGATTGATCGAGGCATCCGTCTGGATGAAGTCCTCATAGCCCTCGACATTGATGCCGCCACGGCCAAGGGCGCTGACGATGCCGGAGGTGACGGTCTGACCAAGCCCGAACGGATTGCCGATCGCAACAACCGAGTCGCCGACACGCAGCGCGCCGGAATCGCCGAACGAAAGCGCCGTCAGCTTGTCAGCGTCGATCTTCAGCAACGCCATATCGGTTGCCTCGTCGCTGCCGACCAGCTCGGCGGTGAAGCGGCGGCGGTCCTTTAGAGTCACGGCGATCTCGCCGGCGGCCGCGACGACGTGGTGATTGGTGAGGATATAACCTTTGTCGGCGTCGACGATGACGCCGGAACCGGCGCTCAGCCGCTGTTGCTGCTGCTCCGGCAGGTTGAAATAGCGGCGGAAGAAAGGATCGTTGTAGAGAGGATTGGTTTCGGCGGGAGCGCGTGACCTCACCGCAATGTTGACGACTGCCGGCGTGACGCCCTCCAGGACATCAGCGAGCGACGGTTGAGTGCTTGCCGAAATCGCCGACGGCGGCTGCGCCGCCGGTGGCGGCCCAGGAACCAGGATGAGGACGAGTGCGGCGAATACGCCAACATATTTCGACGAACGCGCGGTCATTTTTGGCCCCGAATTCTTCAGATCCTCCTTGCGTGCAGGCGGGCGGGCCATCGGGCCAGCCTCATCGGAGCCCCGTTTGGCTCCGGCCACCTGCGCAAACGCTGCCCCAATCCGGCGCAACGCATGGTTCACAATCTATCGATCGGTCGGCGCCGCGTCGGGGCGCCGACCGATCGTTTCCGTCAGAAGTCCATGCCGCCTCCCGGCATCGGCGGGAGCGGTGCGTCCTTCTTCGGCTTCTCGGCGACCATTGCCTCGGTGGTAATCAGCAGGCCGGCGACCGAGGCGGCGTCCTGCAACGCGGTACGAACAACCTTGACCGGATCTATTACCCCTTGATCGTAAAGATCGCCGAACTCGTTGGTCTGGGCGTTCCAACCAAAACCAAATTCGGTCTTCTCGCGCAGCTTGCCGACGATGATCGAACCCTCGGCACCCGCATTCTCGGCGATCTGGCGCACCGGCGCCTCGAGTGCACGGCGGACGATCTCGATGCCATGTTTCTGGTCGGCATTTTCGGTCCGGATGCTGTCCAGTGCCTTCACGGCTCTCAGCAACGCGACACCACCGCCGGGCAGCACGCCCTCCTCCACCGCCGCCCGCGTCGCATGCATGGCGTCGTCAACGCGGTCCTTGCGTTCCTTCACCTCGACCTCGGTCGAGCCGCCAACGCGGATGACGGCAACGCCGCCGGCAAGCTTGGCCAGCCGCTCCTGCAGCTTCTCGCGATCGTAGTCCGACGTGGTTTCCTCAATCTGCGCCCTGATCTGAGCGACGCGGCCCTGGATCTCGCTCTTCGAGCCTGCGCCATCGACGATCGTCGTGTTTTCCTTCTCGACGACGACCTTCTTGGCGCGGCCAAGCATATTGAGGGTGACGTTCTCGAGCTTGATGCCGAGATCTTCGGAGATCGCCGTTCCGCCGGTGAGGATCGCGATATCCTCCAGCATGGCCTTGCGGCGGTCGCCGAAGCCTGGCGCTTTGACAGCAGCGATCTTCAGGCCGCCGCGCAGCTTGTTGACGACAGGGGTGGCAAGCGCCTCGCCCTCGACATCCTCGGCGATAATCAGCAGCGGTTTGCCGGATTGAACGACCGATTCGAGAACCGGAAGCAGCGCCTGCAGGTTCGACAACTTCTTCTCATGGATGAGCAGGTAAGGTTCCTCGAGCTCAACCCGCATCTTGTCCGGGTTGGTGACGAAATACGGCGAGAGATAACCGCGGTCGAATTGCATGCCTTCGACGACTTCCAGTTCCGTCACGGCGGTCTTGGCTTCCTCGACCGTAATGACGCCTTCATTGCCGACTTTCTCGACAGCCTCGGCGAGGAAGCGGCCAATCTCGATGTCCCCGTTGGCCGAGATCGTGCCGACCTGGGCGATCTCGTCGTTCTTGGTGACTCTCCGCGCGTTTGTCTTCAATTCCTCAACGATAGCGTCGACCGCCTTGTCGATGCCGCGCTTGAGGTCCATCGGGTTCATGCCGGAGGCGACCGCTTTTGCACCTTCCTTGACGATCGCCTGGGCGAGCACTGTCGCGGTGGTGGTGCCGTCACCAGCGATGTCGCTGGTTTTCGAGGCAACTTCGCGCACCATCTGCGCTCCCATGTTCTCGAACTTGTCCTCGAGTTCGACCTCCTTGGCGACAGTGACACCGTCCTTGGTGATCCGCGGAGCGCCGAACGATTTGTCGAGCACCACGTTGCGTCCCTTCGGGCCCAGCGTGACCTTGACGGCATTGGCGAGGATATCGACGCCGCGCAGCATCTTCTCGCGGGCGTCGGTATGGAATCTCACTTCCTTGGCAGCCATTTTTCTACTCCTTCCTGAGGCAGCATTCCTTCTCTGACATGGGTCCGGATCAGCCTAGGCTGCGTTTCTCGCTGCGGCGTCGACCTCGATCACGCCCATCACGTCGGATTCCTTCATGATCAGCAGATCCTCGCCATCGAGCTTGATCTCGGTGCCCGACCATTTGCCGAAGAGAATGCGATCAGCCACTTTCACGTCGGGCGGTCGCAGCTGCCCGCTGTCGTCGCGCGCACCAGGGCCGGTGGCAACGACCTCGCCTTCCTGTGGTTTTTCCTTCGCCGTGTCTGGGATAATGATGCCGCCGGCCGTTTTTTCCTCGGCCTCGATGCGGCGAACCAGGATACGATCATGCAAGGGACGGAACGTCATATCGCTCTCCTCATGGACAATCAGATTTTTCAAGAGGTCCTCCGCGCCGCATTCGGAGCGAACCGACGCGGGGCGCGCCGAGCCTTTCGGCCTCGCCCGCAAATCGATCTGGTTTTTGTTTTTTCGAGTTTCAAGAGGGGGCGCAAATTTTTTAGCACTCGCCACTTGAGAGTGCTACCGGCATGAATTCATGGAGCTATTTCTCGCCCATGCCCATTCGCGGCCTCTTGACGGAAGACAACCCAATCCCCATCTCATTTTCGCCGACCGCCAAAATGGCGTCAGCCTGGTCAGGGAGCGCCGAGCTTCTTGGCGCTCCCTCATATCTATGTTGCTCTACGGACGATGTAGCTATGAGAACAAACCTCGACTTTGCCCCCTTCTACAGATCAAGCATCGGCTTCGACCGCATCTTCGACCTGCTCGAGAACGCCAGCCTCAACGCTGACAACTGGCCGCCCCACAACATCGTCAAACCCCACTTTCTCTTTTCTCGATGATACATGGCATGCGGCTCCTGCAAGTGGCCGGCCCCAGCCATTCTAAGCAAGCGAGTGTTGGCCGCCAGCGCCGGTCGTCGCCCCGAACGGCCCATCCGCGACCGTCGACATGCCCGCATCACGGCAGGCGTCAATGAACGCCTCGCGCGCGATGGCGACTGGCGTCATTCGGTTTATCGCGTCTTGGGTGTTGAGAGATGACGATCTTGGCACCGCGCGCGTTGAGATCGGCGATGATGGCATCGCTGTCGAATGCCTTGTCGGCGATGAGGCCACCGAAATCGATGCCTTCGATCAGCGGCTCGACTCCGACCGTGTCGAAGCGATGGCCGAGCAGGAGTTCGAAGCGCACAAGATTACCAAGCGCGTCGGTCAACGCGAGGATCTTGGTGGTCATGCCACCTTTGGAGCGGCCAATGGCCTGGCTCTGAGTCCTCCTTTTGCGCCTTGTCCGTGGCGATGGACCTTGACGATGGTGGCGTCGACCATGGCGTATTCCATGTCGGGCTCGTCCGAGCAGGCCTGGAAGAACTTCACGAAGACATCGGCCTTGCGCCAGTCGCTGAAGCGGCGAAACGCCGTGCTCCAGTTCCCGAAATGCGCGGGCAGATCGCGCCACGGCGAGCCGGTTCGCACAATCCACAACACCGCCTCCACGAAGCGACGATTGTCGCTACCGCTACGTCCGGGGTCGGTTGGCTTACCCAGACAATGCGGCTAGCTTCACCGTCCACCACATCCTCGCGCACACGCTAGTTCCTGCATTCCCGTCCGCCCCGCGGCCCCGACGAATGGTGTCTTGCTGGCTCCCAAACATCGGGAACAATGCGCGCTCCACTGGGTTCCCGAATATGGAAAAATTTTGCCGCTTTACACAATCCCATTTTGGCCAGGAGAGATCGTCATGCTCGACTACGCCCATGCCCGGCACCAGATGGCTGAACGGCAGCTCGTTCGGCGCGGCATAACTGACGCACGCGTGCTTGCGGCGATGAGGGCCGTGCCGCGGGAGGCTTTTGTGGAAGACGGCTTCCAGGAATTCGCCTACGAGGATTCCGCTTTGCCGATCGCCGCAGGTCAAACGATCTCGCAGCCCTACATCGTCGCCCGCATGGCCGAGGCTGCCGAAATCGAGCCCGACGACAGCGTCCTCGAGGTCGGGGCCGGATCGGGTTATGCCGCGGCCGTACTCAGC
The DNA here is from genome assembly GCF_000018545.1 of Sinorhizobium fredii NGR234. Lineage (NCBI taxonomy): Bacteria > Pseudomonadati > Pseudomonadota > Alphaproteobacteria > Hyphomicrobiales > Rhizobiaceae > Ensifer > Ensifer fredii. The sequence continues at coordinate 577,964 of NC_012586.1, read as the reverse complement.
CATCTCGCCGAGCGTGTCTTTGCCATCGAGCGACACCGCACGCTTGCCGAGACGGCGTCGGCACGGCTTTTGAAGCTCCGGCGGAGCAACGTAGACGTCCGTGCAAGTGATGGGACCAAGGGATGGCCGGAGCGAGCCCCATTCGATGCCATACTTGTCGCCGCTGGCGGGCCCGTAGTCCCGCGAGCATTAAAGGAGCAGCTGGAGATTGGCGGCCGGCTGATCATTCCAGTGGGTCGCCAAGAGCAGGCACAACGGCTACTCCGCATCACCCGGACCGCCGCCAATCGCTACGAGGAGGAGGATCTCGGCGGCGTTCTTTTTGTACCTTTGATCGGCGAAGGAGGATGGAGCGAATCTAGCGAGCCAGACGCACACGCACGAAGGCGTGTGCCGGATTTGGTTGCAGAGGCCGCAGATGATCTGCCACTGGTCACAGACCCAGGCTTTGCCGACCCGTTCGAGCGGTTTGCCCGTCATCGTATCGTTCTGCTGGGTGAAGCAACCCATGGGACATCGGAGTTTTACCAGGCGCGCGCCGTCATTACCCAACGCCTCATAGAGCGGCACGGTTTTGCCATCGTCGCTGTCGAGGCGGACTGGCCCGATGCCGCCGCGGTCAACGCCGTCGTGCGCACGCGGGAAGCAGCGAGTGGGGAGCCACCATTTCAGCGCTTTCCCGCGTGGATGTGGCGAAATGCCGAATTCGCGGCGTTCGTCTCCTGGCTGAAGACTCACAACGGAACACAGTCGACGCAGCGGCAGGCCGGCTTTTACGGGCTCGATCTCTACAACATGCGGGGCTCGATCGCGGCCGTCCTCTCCTATCTCGACGAGTCCGACCGCGAGGCCGCGACCGTGGCACGCGAACGCTATGGTTGTCTCACTCCATGGCAGAACGAGCCTGGCACCTACGGCCGCGCTGTATTGACCTCTGGCTACCGCAGATGCGAGGACGCGGTCATCCGCCAATGCCAGGAGCTACTAGCGCGTGCTCTCGATACGGCAGGAGACGATGCGGTGTTCGATGCGGCGCAAAATGCCCGCCTCATAGCAACGGCGGAAAAGTACTACCGCATCATGTATTATGGCGGTGCGGACGCCTGGAACTTGCGCGACCGGCACATGTTCGAGACGCTTGACCACCTCCTCGAACGAGCCGACCCGACGTCCAAAGCAATCGTCTGGGCGCACAATTCTCACATAGGGGATGCCCGCCACACCGACATGGGCAAGCTGCGAGGGGAACTCAATCTCGGCCAGCTCTGCCGGGAGAAGTACGGAGACGAGGTCGCTCTTGTCGGCTTTGGCACCCACAGGGGAACGGTTGCCGCAGCGAGCGAATGGGACGGCCAAATGGAGATCAAGGCCGTACGCCCTTCACTTGAGGAGACCGTTGAGCGATGTTGCCACCTCTCCGGGAAGGAACGATTTTTACTCGATTTCGTCCGCAAACCCGATGTGGCACAGAGCCTTTCGAGCGAGCGGCTGGAACGCTTCATCGGCGTCATCTACCGCCCAGAGAGTGAACTCCTTAGCCACTACGCCCGCGCCGAGCTTTCGAAGCAGTTCGATGCATACGTGTGGTTCGACGAAACGCGGGCCGTGTCGCCGCTGCCCGTCACAGCAGGGTCCGGGCACGTGCCGGACACTTTTCCTTTCGGGCTTTGATCTTTCGAGCCGATGGTACAGACCTGTCCGCTACGCACTGTCGCTGCAAGCGCCCAAAGACTAGCCCTTGTTACGGCTCTCCTGGTTGCGCCCCCGCACCATGTCCCGATCGCCCGCATCCGAAAGACCCATGGACGGCGTCGTGAGCTTGCCACCTTCAGCTTTTGCTTTTCTGGGATTCTTTTGACGGCTTCAAGCCTGCTCGACGTTCTCGTCGCCTTCCGAGGCCTCGGAAGGCGCAGATGGCAATCGGGAGTACAAGCGCTATTTGACCGCCCATCTGTCGTCCTTCCTCTCCAACAAAGACTTGCCGGGGCAGATCGATCGGCGGAGACGTCTCCGTCACTGCACCGCGCCTCTCAGCGGCCCGGCAGGAGCAATCGTGGCTCCGCGCTTCAGGTGTCCCCGAACCGTCGGCCGATGCTACGCAAGAATAAGAGTGGCAAAATGGGCAAAAGAGTTCCTGCGAAAACGCGGTCGGGCACGTCGGAGAGCGGAATTGAATGCGGCTCCCCGCAATTTAAGGCGGCCGGTTTGCCTTTCCAGAGGGAACAAGCACGAACGGCAAGCCTCAGCGTTCGACGTCTTCAGCCTGCCCGACAGCGTGACGCCACGGCCGCCGCCGCCCGCGAACTGCCTTGGCGGTGATTGCCCTTCGCCCTTTGCGGCCTGAGCGCCTTTGGAAAGAAGGCGCTAATTTAAGATAGGCGAGAACACTGTGTTGGGTTAGAATCGATCGCTAATCTGCCAGTCCGGTGGCGACTCGATGAAACAGAGACTAGCCGCAATCCTGGCGGCCGATATGGCAGGCTATAGCCGGCTGATGGAGGCCGACGAAGCAGGCACGATCGCCCGTCTCAGAACGCACCGCATAGAGTTGATCGATCCCGCCATCGCAAAGAACGAGGGCCGGATCATCAAAACGACGGGCGACGGGATGCTCGTTGAATTCCAGAGCGTCACTGACGCCGTAAGATGCGCCCTGGAAATCCAGCAGCGCATGAAACGTCGCAATTCCGACGTGCCCCAGGATCGGCGGATCGAGTTCAGGATCGGGATCAATGTCGGCGATATCATTTTCGATGATGACGACATCTTTGGCGACGGCGTGAACATCGCCGCCCGCATCGAGCAACTGGCCGATGTGGGCGGCATCTGCGTCACGGCGGCGGTTGCGACGCAAATTGCCGATCGCCTCGAGGTCTCCATTGAAGACCTTGGCGACAAGATGCTAAAGAACATCAGCCGTCCCGTGCATCTTTACCGGGTTGGACTCGAAGGCTCCGTCCTGCCGGACGAGAAGGACGCAAAGCGGGCCGTCTCCAAGCCATCGATCGTCGTGCTGCCGTTCGACAACATGAGCGGCGATCCCGAGCAGGAGTTTTTCACCGACGGCTTGACCGAGGATATCATCACCGAGTTGTCCCGCCGCCACGAGCTCTTTGTCATCTCGCGCAACTCCAGCTTCTTCTACAAGAACCAGCCCGTGAACGTCCGCGAAGTGGCCGAGAAGCTTGGGGCCCAGTATCTGGTGGAAGGCAGCGTCCGTAAGATTGGCGACAGGGTGCGCGTAACAGTCCAGCTCATCGACGCTGCCAACGATACCCACGTCTGGGCCGATAAATACGACCGAAGACTCAACGACATCTTCGCCATTCAGGACGAGGTGACGGCGGCGATCTCAGCGACTCTTCCAGGGCGGCTTGAAGCGGCCCAGCGAGACCAGCTCGCCCGAACGACGCCGACGAACATGGCCGCCTACGAGTGCGCCCTCACTGCCAAGGTGCTGCACCATCGCACCACTGTCGCGGATAACAAGCAGGCGCAGGCCCTGATAGACAGGGCGATCGCGCTCGACCCCGCATACGCGCATGCCCATGCCTGGCGGGCCTGCATCCTCGGGCAGGCATGGGTGTACGGCTGGTGCGAGGACAAGGACGCGGTCTGGGCCGAAATCGTTGCCGAGCTTGAACAGGCGCTGGCGCTCGACGACAACGATGCCGACGTGCATCGCATCCTCGCGGCCGTAAGCGTAAACAACAACGAGCTGACGACGGCACGCTATCATCAGGAGCGCGCCCTATCGCTCAATCCCAATTACGACCTGGTGGTGGTTCAGCAGGGCGAGCTGCTGACGTGGCTCGGTCGTCCGGAGGAAGGGGTAGAATGGATCCGCAAGGCAATGCGGCTCAACCCCCATCACCCGGAACGATTCTGGAGCCATCTCGGAAAGGCTCACTTCGCGGCACGGCAGTACGCCGAAGCGATCGAGGCATTCATGCATCTTTCGACGATGGACCACGTCCAACAAGCTTTCGTCGCCGCCTGCTATGGCTGGCTCGGCGATGAAATCGCTGCTTCTGCGCATATCAAGAAGCTTCGAGCGCTCGCTCCTGACTTCGGCATCGAATCCTTCCTCGCTACCTTGCACTATGCTCAGGAATCCGAGACCCAGCACATCCGCGAAGGGCTTGTCAAAGCCGGAGCCGACGAAGGTCCGCCGACAGCGAGCGGCATGGCGGCGCAATAGTGCCGCTATCCTGTGCGCACGGCAGCGTGCCGTGCCCCTCGAGGCTAAGGGGCGTCTTCGCCGTTCGGGTTTGGCGCCGGCGCTCTCTTGTGTCCCGAGGCGGATTTTTGCGTTTACCAGCCTTTGGCCTCGAGACCTGAGGGTCGGGACCGCGAGATCTCTAACCTCAGGAAATCGAGCTCCGAGCGAGCTGCCGGCGCCGCCGCTAAAGCGGGATGATTTTAGATCCGTTCATATCCGGCCTCTTTGAAATAGTTCTGGCATTCTTTAGGTGAAGCGGTTTGGAGGTGGTTGCGAGCGCGTCATGGATGGCGTTGCGGCTTCTGGCCTGCGCCTCGCGTAGCCGGTGCTTGATCTTGGCGAATAGCTTTTCGATCGGATTGAGACCGGGGGAATATTGCGGCAGGAAGAACAGCCGCGCGCCGCCCTTGCGGATGGCGGTGCGGATCGCCGCGGCCTTGTGCGAGCCGAGATTGTCCATTACGACGATGTCGCCGGGCTTCAGCTCCGGCGCCAGCACCTTTTCGACATAGACAAGGAAGCTCGTCGCGTTGATCGGCCCGTCGATTACCCATGGCGCGCTGACGCGATCGACACGCAGGGCGGCAATGAACGTCATGGTGTTCCAGTGGCCGAAGGGAGCGTGGCCGAACAGCCGTTCGCCGCGCGGTGCCCAGCCTCGCAGCGGCGCCATGTTCGTCTTCGTCAGGTCTTGTCGATGAAGACGAGGCGGGCCGGATCAATGCGATGGCGATGTCTCAGCCAGCGGCTGCGTCGGGCGGCGACATCGGGCCGGTTGCGCTCGCTGGCGACCAACGTCTTTTTTATAACTCAGCCCTTCCTCATGCACGAAGATCCAGACGGAGCGGTAGTCGACCTGCAGGCCCCGCTCCGCCAATTCCGCGACCAGCCCGCGCAAGGTGAACGCCTGCGCACGGCAGCGCTCGACCAGCCAGACCCGGTGCTCACCGGCGATCGCCCGCGGCTTGTGGCCGCCCATCTGGCCGGCGGCGGCGCTGCCCGTCTCACGGAAGAGCCGTACCATCCCTAATCCACTATGCGACTTGGCGATGCAGTGCCAGATGGAGAAATCAGGAGGCCTGCTTTCGCTGCTCGGCGTCCTCTCTCCCGCCTGACGTCAAAGGAGAACGCTGTTTCGCCGGGAGCAGTTGCTGCGCCATGCGTTTGGCCTGCCGCGCGGGCTCGGCCATCCGGGTCATCTGTGCGACGGCCATCGCCCCTTCATGCAGCAGGTTGATCTCGGTCGCGATCCGCTTCGGCTCCGCAAACTGCGCCGCATGGGCGAGTTCCTCAAAATAGGCGATTACCAGGCGCTTGTGCATCACTGCAGCGCGGAATACGGGATTGACCGTGTCCTTATGCTCCCCCGCGGCGCTCACGAACATGCAGCCGCGGAACTGCTTGTCGCGGACCGAGGCCTCGAGGAAATCGAACGTCGTCAGGAGGCGCTCGACCGAATCGCTCGCATGCTGCTCCACGAAGGCACGCATGGCACTGCGGTCCTCCTCGTCGCGCCGTTCGAGCGCGGCGAGGATCAAGTCTTCCTTGGTTTCGAAGTGCCGGTATAGCGTCGTCTTGGCCACCCTCGCCTCGGCGATGATCAGGTCGATGCCCGTCGCGTGATAGCCGTGCTGATTGAACAGCCGGAGTGCGATGTCGAGCAGGTGGTCCCGGATTTCCGAACGGCGCATTATCGTCCTCTCAATCTGTAACAGATCTGTATCGTTTCTTACTGGTAGCGGGAGGCAAATACAAGGGGCTTTCTGAGGCTTTCCCTGCAGCGAGCAGCCATTTTTTGCTCACTGTGGCCCCGAACAAGAAGAGTTCCCTGGGGAACAAGGCCGGGACCCCTTCAGAGATCGCCCTTGCAAAACGATACAGATCGGTATAATTCTTCTTTTCGTTCGATACAGATCGGTATCGTTTACTCCGCATCAGCCGGGCGGATCGCCCACCGCGGACAACCCAAGGAGAAGACAATGCCTCATGTTCCTATCCGCAGCGCCGCGGCTCATTCGCGTGCGCAGGCTCGCGCCGCTTCCCTCGATCTGGCCGAGCACCACGGCCGGACCGTAAGCGCGGCTGGCCTCTATATTTCGCTGGTCGTGATCTATGGCTGGTTCGGCGGTATGAAGTTCACCGCTTATGAAGCGGAAGGGCTAACCGGCCTGGTCGGCAACAGTCCGTTGTTGAGCTGGACCTACTCGCTCTTCAGCGTAAGGGACTTCTCAAGCCTTCTAGGCTTCCTCGAACTCAGCATCGGCGCCCTGATCGCGGCACGGCTCGTCAACCCGGTTTACTCGCTCGTCGGCGGCTTGCTCTCGGCCGGGCTGTTCGCAACCACGCTCAGCTTCATGGTGACGACCCCGGGAGTCACTGTGCCGGAGCTCGGCTTTCCGGCGATTTCGGTCGCTGCCGGTCAGTTCCTGCTCAAGGACATCGGCCTGCTCGCACTCTCCCTCTGGATTGCCGTCGACTCGCTCGCGGCGCTCCGCTCAACCAGCGCTTGACCAACGGGCGGAGCCCCGCCTCCGCCCGCATCCCGAAATTGCAATGAACGAAACCACCATTCCAGATCAGCCGTGCCGGTCGGTTCAACGAAAGGAACATCCCATGTATTTGACCTTTGTTCTGTCTAAGATCCGCGCCCACCAGCGCTATCGTCGGACCCTTCGCGCGTTCACGCAATTGAACGACCACTTGCTCGAGGATGTCGGCATTACCCGCAACGAAATCGACGTAGTCGCGCGCCGGCAATACGATCAATGAACCCTGAGACTGCGTCACGGCTGATCCCAGACCGTGACGCAGAAGGAGATCACCTCATGAACACGCACCATGCCAGGGTCCTGATCATCGGGGCCGGACCGGCCGGTTATACCGCCGCCATCTACGCTGCCCGCGCCAACCTGAAACCGCTCCTTGTGACCGGGCTGCAGGCGGGCGGCCAACTCACCATCACGACGGATGTCGAGAACTACCCCGGCTTTGCCGAACCGGTCCAAGGACCCTGGTTGATGGAGCAGATGCGGCAGCAGGCGGAGAATGTCGGCACCGAGGTGGTGTACGATATCATCACCTCCGTCGATCTCTCCGAGCGCCCGTTCCGTCTCAAAGGTGACTCCGGCGACACGTACATCGCCGATGCACTCATCATCGCGACTGGAGCCCAGGCCCGCTGGCTTGGCCTGCCCTCGGAGAAGACATTCAATGGATTCGGCGTCTCGGCTTGCGCGACCTGTGACGGCTTCTTCTACCGAAACAAGGAAGTAGTCGTTGTCGGCGGCGGTAACACAGCCGTGCAGGAAGCGCTCTACCTGTCGAACCTTGCCTCCAAGGTCACGGTCGTTCATCGCCGCGATCGTTTCCGCGCGGAGTCGATCCTGCAGGACCGTCTCCTGGCGAAACCGAATGTCGAAGTCGTCTGGAACCACGTCATCGACGAGGTCATCGGCGAGCACGAGCCGAGAAAATCGGTAACCGGCGTCCGGATCCGTGACGTGAAGACGGGCGACGTGAAGGAGCTGTCCGCGCACGGCCTTTTCGTCGCGATCGGACACGATCCGGCAACGGCGTTGTTTCGCGGCCTGCTCGACATGGATGAGGCCGGCTACATCAAGGTCGGCTCCTGGTCGACGAAAACAACCGTCCCCGGGGTGCTGGCCGCCGGCGATGTCATCGACCCGGTATTCCGTCAGGCCATCAGCGCCGCCGGCATGGGATGCATGGCGGCCCTGGAAGCCGAGAAATTTCTGGCCGAGCATTCACCCGATCCGGTCGCCCGGGCGGTCGAGGCGCGCGAAGCGGAGATGGTTGGAGCGTAAGGACGGCGGCGACAGGAGCCGTCCCCTGAGAAAGCGCGGACTCCGGCCGCAGTGCTCGGTGGCGTGGATCGCCCCTGCTCCTACATAGCGATACAGTTTGCGGGCATCCGAACACATTCAAGATACGAGCTTGCGTCAGTCTCGCCCAACGGTTCGGACCGAGAGCGAGCCGTGAGACCGGGGCATGAGCTGGGATCGTTCGCGCACAACGTGAAAGAGAGCCTCCCGCGACGTGGTTATTCGGTCTTTCGCCTGCCGGGCTCATGTTGATGTCCGGGATGAGGAAATGGATCTCTCCGAACCAAAGGAACGATTGAAAATGATCCTGTTCATCAAGACGCTTGCCGCCGCCACTGCCGCCACCGTGCTCGCAACCGGAGCCTTCGCCCAGAGCGCACGGGAGATCCGCGGCCCTTCGCCCTATGTCGCCGTCGAGAACCAGCCCGAGCCCAAGCTGATCGTGGACCCCCCGCTTCCCGAAGGGATTGCCCAGGGTGTCTACTGGGCCCAGTACCGCGTGGAGAACCTGCGCATCGTGCCGGTGTTCGGAGCCGGCGCCGTCGACGTGTCTCCACGCATCGGCCATCTCCACGTTATCGTCGATGACCTGCCGTGGTGGTGGGCGGATGCGAGCGACAACAACACGGTCGACATAGCCAATTTCCCGCCCGGCCCGCACAAGGTGAATATCCGATTGGTCGACGCCAATCACAACGTGATCCCCGGGCAGGAGGTGACGCATACGTTCACTGTCCCCGACACGGCGACGCCTCACAGCCACTGAGGATCGCTCTCCGATGCGCTGCCGCACAGTTGGCACTGCGCGCCCCTGAACCGGCAACGGGACGTTGATCGTCCCGTGCTAAAGTGAGGTTATCATGCACGAGAACGAAGCATTCGTTAGAACAGCCTTGGAACTGGAGGCGGACGGGCTCACAGGGCTTGGCGTCGCCGCTGCGGCTGCCGCCATTCGTAATGGCGACATCTCGTCGGAGTCATATACGGCCGCGCTCCTCCAGCGCGCGCGGACGCACTCCGATCTGAATGCCTTCATCACGATAGATGAAACCGCTGCGCTGGCGGCGGCCAGAAACGCTGACAAGGCTCGCGCCGCTGGTTCCAACGCTTCCCTTCTCGGCGTTCCGTTGGCGGTCAAGGACAGCTATCTGACTAAAGGACTGCGAACGACGCTTGGGGTGCGGAACCTCGAAGGTTTTGTGCCGGAAGAGGACGCCGTGGTGGTTGGCGCGATCAAGGATGCTGGCGGCGTTGTCTTTGGCAAAAATAACCTTGTCGAGATGTCCTATGGCTTGACCGGCAACAACGAACCCTATGGTCAGGTGAAAAACCCGCATGAGCGCAATCATGTCACTGGGGGCTCCTCCAGCGGGGGTGGCGCATCCGTCGCGGCTCGCATCGTGCCCGCGGCCCTAGGGGGCGATACGGTAGGTTCGATCCGGGTGCCCGCATCGCTATGTGGCGTGGTTGGCTTCAAGCCGACGACGGGGCGGTGGCCGGGTAACGGGGTCGCCCCGATCTCTCATACCCTCGATACGACAGGCGTGCTTGCGCGCAATGTCGAAGATTGCGCCCTGATCGATCAGATCGTCACGAAGGCTGAAGCAACCGGACGCTCCGATCGGTCCGACCTGAAGGGTGTCAGGTTAGCCTATGCGCCTCGGCAATATCTCGATCTGGTCGACCCTGAGATCGAGGTGCATTTCAACGAGACGGTTCGGCGGCTACGCGAGACTGGCGCAGAGATTGTCGCGATAGACCTCGGAGAAGACTTCTCCTCGATCACCGAAAGGGCAACGTGGAACATCTTTTTCCATGAGACGATGGAAGCGATCTCAGGATTTCTTCATCACAACCGCGTTCCGACCTCATTCGACGCAATCTATGACGGCTTGAAACCTGGCCTGAGAGAAGCTTGGGGGAACGTCGTCTTGCCGAGCGGACCTGGATATTCTCGCGAAACATATGAGGCAGCGCTATCGCTGGATCGTCCGGAAATTCAACGTCGATTCAGCGAAGCTTTTACTCGCAGCGGAGCCGTTGCACTTCTCTTTCCAACGACTCCCTGCACGGCGCCATTGATCGAGCATCAGTCAAGGTTCTCGATTGCGGATCAGGAGGTCAGTGATCTGGTTCTGGCAAAAAACACCATCGCCGCGAGCGCAGCCGGTTTGCCAGGCATCAGCATTCCTACGGGCCTGTCCAGGAATGGGCTCCCGATAGGGCTCGAAATCGACGGTGCGCACGGGCGTGACAGAAGCCTCCTCGAACTCGCACGCCTTGTGGAAGCGGCCGTCGGGGCGCTCCCATCACCTGTCTGAATGATCGGCGCTGCTCGATCAGGATCTAAAAACGGAGACAAGGAAAATGACCTATAGAAAGACCGACGAAGCGGTCAGCAAGCTTACTCCCGAACAGTATCGGGTAACCCAGCAGAATGGCACCGAACGCCCCTTCACCGGGGAGTACACTGACAACAAGAGGCCGGGGATCTATGTCGACATCGTCTCTGGCGAACCGCTGTTCGCCTCGGCCGACAAGTTCGATTCCGGCTGCGGCTGGCCGAGCTTCACCAAGCCGATCGTACCGGCAAATGTCAACGAACTCAGGGATGCCTCGCATGGTATGATCCGCACCGAGGTGCGCTCGAAGCATGGCGACAGCCATCTCGGCCATGTGTTTCCCGACGGCCCCGAGGACCGGGGCGGCCTGCGTTACTGCATCAATTCCGCCGCACTGCGTTTCATTCCGCGCGAGGAAATGGAGGCAGAGGGCTACGGCGCCTATATCAACCAGGTGGAGGATATCTGAATGACCAAGAGAGCTGTTTTGGCTGGTGGCTGCTTCTGGGGGATGCAGGACTTGATCCGCAAGCTCCCCGGCGTCATCGAGACCCGCGTGGGCTACACCGGCGGCGACGTGCCGAATGCGACCTACCGCAATCACGGTACCCACGCCGAAGGCATCGAAATCATCTTCGATCCCGAGAAGATCAGCTACAGGCGGATTCTGGAGTTCTTCTTCCAGATCCACGATCCGACCACGAAGAACCGACAGGGCAACGACATCGGCACCTCCTACCGCTCGGCGATCTACTATGTCGACGACGAGCAGAAGCGAATTGCCGAGGACACGATTGCAGACGTCGAGGCCTCGGGCCTGTGGCCGGGCAAGGTCGTGACCGAAGTCGAGCCGGTGGGAGACTTTTGGGACGCGGAGCCGGAGCACCAGGATTACCTGGAGAACTACCCCACCGGCTACACCTGCCACTTCCCGCGCCCCGACTGGGTGCTGCCCCGGCGCGCGGCGGCCGAATAGCCGGCCAGCGCTAATCTCTGGCCGCGGGCGTCTGTCCTCGCGTTCATGCCTGCTCATCGAGGCGTGCAGCCAGGGGAGCGCGTTCAGACTGAACGCACGTCTCTCCGCAGAGGACCGTATATCAATCGACCCTTTGCTGGATGCCGCGGCGGCGACGCCGCGGCGTGCGCGCCGCCAGCCATTCTTTTACGCGGTCCGCATGATCCTTGGGTGCCTTCGCCGCTGCGCGTCCGGCGATGCTTGCCAGCGTGTGACCGGCCAACACTTCTCTTGTCCGCTTCTCAGCCTCGATCATGACCGCGTGAATGGAGCAGACGCCGTCCATCGCCCAGACGGGCGTGCGGTCTCCGAAAAGCGCGCACTGAGCACGGATCTCCTTGCATTCGAACAGCGCTTTACGCCCATCGACAGCTTCGATGACATCGAGTGCGGTGATGTCTGTCGCAGGACGCGCGAGCGCAAAGCCACCGCCAATTCCCTCACGGGCGACCACGATGCCCGACTTCTGGAGTTTGGTGAAAAGCTTCGCAACAAATTCGGCAGGGACCTTTTGCAACTCGGCAAGATCGCGCGCGCTTGCCGGCTGGCCCAACTCCTCCGCATCGATGAGGTAAAGGAGACAGTGAAGAGCGTATTCAACGCCTGCGCTTACATGCGCCATGGAACCACCGCTAAAACAACGACAAATGCAGTCGTAGATACTATTGGTGATCCGTTTCTGCAATGCCTCTCCCGTCTCCCTCGTATTGACAATGCGTCTCCGGAATCGGCCGGAATTATCGTTGCGCGTTAACTACGATTAGATTAGTCGTAGTTAACGCGGCGCTATGAAGATCGTCGCGGAACCCGTCTCCGCTCCGGAGACAGCTAGCTGAACGGCAATCGTCTGACCGGTTGGACGTCGTCCCGCCGAAAGCCAAGCCTTGTCTAAGAGGAACAGAAATGAGCGAACGAATTCTGATTATCGGCGCCGGCTTTGCCGGAATGTGGTCGGCACTTGGTGCGATGCGGCTGCTGGACCAGCAGGGAAAGGCGGACGGTTCTGTCGAGGTTGCGGTAATCGCCCCGCAGCCCGAACTGCACATCCGCCCACGCCTCTACGAGAAAAACGCGTCCACGATGAAGGCACCCTTGTCGGAGATATTCGCCAATGCAGGCGTGCGCTTCATCAAAGGCTATGCGACGGCTGTCTCAACGGCAAAGAATTCCGTGACCTATTCGGACGAGGAGGGCCGCGAGACCACAATCGGCTATAGCAAGCTTGTTCTGGCGACTGGCAGCGTGTTGTTCCGTCCCGACATCCCGGGGCTGGCGCACGCCTTCAATGTCGACCAGCTTGCCGACGCCGCGGTGCTCGAGGAACATATCTCTGAACTGGCGCGCCTTCCGGAAAGCCGTTCCCGCAATACGGTGGTCGTCGCCGGCGGCGGCTTCACCGGGATCGAGACGGCCGCAGAGATGCCGCATCGTCTTCGTGCCGCACTCGGAAAGGACGCCGACGTCCGCGTCGTCGTCGTCGAGCGCAACGATGCGATTGGACCTGATCTCGGACCAGGCCCTCGCCCGGTCATCGAGCAGGCGTTCGCGGAACTCGGGGTGGAGACCCGTCTCGGCGAAGGGATCATCGCCATCGATCCCGAGGGCGTGACGCTAGCGTCCGGCGAACGGATCGACGCGGCCACAGTGGTCTGGACGGCAGGGGCCCGCGCCAACCCCATAACGAAGCAGATCGACGCGGAAAAAGATGCTTTCGGACGTCTTCATGTCGATCGGAACCTTAAGGTCATCGGTCACTCTAACGTCTATGCGACCGGCGACGTTGCCTATGCCGCGACCGATGATGACGGCAACCGCACGAAGATGAGCTGCCAGCACGCCCAGAATCTCGGGCGCTCCGCGGGACACAACGTCGCGGCGGATTTGCTCGGGGTGGATCCGATACCCTACAGCCAGGAGAAGTACGTCACGTGCCTCGATCTGGGCCCATGGGGCGCAGTTTATACCGAAGGCTGGGACCGTCAGATAAAGCTTTCCGGTGCCGAAGCAAAAAGGCTGAAAACCAGGATCAACACCGAATGGATCTATCCGCCGAGTGCCGAACGCGCAGCGGCGCTTGCGGCTGCAGACCCTCTGCGCATCGTCGTCGCTTGATCGTGAGATCTGGTCCCGGAAAGCCAACGACCGTTCCAGGCAGCCAAATGCACGCATCCCCCGCGCTGCACTGGCTGCCGCAAGCGAGCCTGTCCCAACTCCTCCTTCCGAGAGGATACGGGCTCGTTTTCCCAAGAAGACGTCACAAAGGAGAAATGTCATCATGAATGCACGGTTCATCATAGGCGCGGCCTGCATCGCCATCGCCACCGCCATGCCTGCCGCAGCGCATGACCCCGGTGAAGTTGTCACGCCACATTTCGAAGAGGCCATTCCCAACATTCCGGGCAAGACGCTGAAGGCCGTAATCGTCGACTATCCGCCGGGCGGGGCATCGGTACCGCACCGGCACGCGGGCTCGTCGTTCATCTTCGCCTACGTGCTCTCCGGAGAAATCGAGTCGAAGGTGAATGACGGCCCGAGGCAGATCTACCGCACCGGCGAGAGCTGGCACGAACCGCCGGCGTCCAAGCATCTCGTCAGCCGCAATGCGAGTAACACCAAGCCCGCAAAGCTCCTCGCCGTATTCGTCCTCAATAGCGACGAAAAGGCCCTGACCACTCCCATTGAGTAAAACCGACCTTTAAGGAACAGAACGATGAGCAAGCGTCTCGACTACAACCAGATCGCACCGGCGGGCGCCAAAGCCCTTGGTAGCGTCTACGGCTACATCCTGCAGAGCGGCCTCCCTGGAGTGCTGGTCGACCTGGTTTATCTGCGCATCTCGCAGATCAATAATTGCGCCTACTGTCTCGACATGCACACCCGCGACCTGCTGAAGAAGGGGCAACAGATCGAGAAGATCGCGCTGGTGCAGGCGTGGCGGGAAGCTGGCAACCTATTCGACGAACGTGAGAGAGCCGCCCTTGCCTGGGCCGAAACGGTGACGCGCGTGGCCGAGACCGGCGTTCCCGATGAAGCCTACGAGGCCGCACGCGCCGTCTTCAATGAGCGCGAACTCGTCGATCTGACGATCGCGACCGGCCTGATGAACGCCTACAATCGCATGGCGATCAGTTTCCGAAACACGCCACAGGCTGCGCTCGAAAAATAATGGTAGCAACGCTTTGCGGACGCGCGCTCGTCGCGCGTCCGAAATCGCAGCGACGGCCATCAGTAAACGGCCATCAGTAATGAATGCTTGGATGTGTCTGAAACTCGAGCGGTGCGCGAGGCCGTTTGCCGAATGAGCGAAATTCTCATTGACATATCAGGCATGGGACCTGTCGCCGCCAGCTTGGAAACCTGGGCGATTATGGCTTTGGCCGCGGCGCTGGGATTTGTTCTCGGTTTCGCGATGAACCGGGGATCGATCTGCACCGTCATCGCCACGAGGCAGTTGGTATCGGAGAGGAGGCCGGCACGTTTCATCGCTTTGATCGAATGCGCCGTCTGGGCGGCCCTCGTCTACGCAATCCTTGAAACGGCACCGATGATGCAGGAGGGTTGGTCGCCACTCGGCTACCTGGTTCCTGCGGCCATTTTGCTTGGGCTCGGCACCTATGTAAACGGCGCTTGTGTGTTCGGGTCTGTTGGGCATATCGGAAACGGGGAGATCGGATTCGCATTCACGTTTCTCGGCATCTATGCGGTCCTATACATTGACTCCCTGTTTGATCTGCTTTCGCATCAGCCACCGACAAGTGCTCCCCCGTCGCTAGAGGCGGCGCTGCTTGCGCTCGCATTGTTGGCCATCGTGGCTCTGAGGCTCGGTGTGTCACGCAGATCCGAATCAAATTTCCGGCAGTTGACGCTGGTGATGGGGGCGATCGGCATCACCTCTACGATCCTGGCGGTTCCTGCGCCTGGGTTCTCGATCACTGCATCCTTTGGACCGATCGCTTCGATACCGGTCGCAGGTGCCTTGATCCCTGTCTGCATGTTCGGCGGCAGTCTTGTCTCCGCAAGACTTAGGAAGCAAGGATTCATGCTGAAATGGCCGACAGTGGCGACCATAGTCAAGAAAACGCTCGCAGGCATCCTCATGGGATTGGCTGCGCTCCTCATTCCCGGTGGGAACGACACGCTGCTGCTGATTGGTTTTCCCACCGGGGCCTGGCAGGCGGCGCTCGCCTACGTGATATTCGTTGCGACGCTGGCCGCACTCATTGTCAAATTCGGTTCAATGGCAAGACCTTGGTCATGACGCTGTTCCCCCGGCGAAAATGACAGTGAACCATGTCGGGGCCATCACTTGGAACCCGATTTGTCCGCCGGCCCGCAAGGTGGGCGATGAAATGCCTGGAGCAACGTACCCGGAGGGCTTGCCAGTCAAGGTGGACTTGCGGCGCGGTCGCAACATCGTCGCCTCCGCCGCCTGGCTTGGAACGGCGATTGAAGCGATGCGTCCTTAAAGGTGGTATATGAGGTACGAGGCAAAGGTCAGGAGCGTTAAATTTGATCGTCATGGATCCTAATTGAGGAGAAGATCGATGCGTGGCAAGTTGCACCCGCTGCTGGAAGAGGCTCTGGAAGCGCATGGCGGGCACGACCGCTGGCGCAAGTTTAAGGGTATTGCCTCAACCATACGGACCGGTGGAAAGCTATGGGAGCTGAAAGGCGCTCCTTTGATTCCTGTGCCGCGGCGTGCAACAAGCGAGTTTCGCCGCCAATGGACCCGAGTTACTCCCTTTGGAGAACCAGATTGGACGATGAGCTGGACTCCCGAGCATGTGGAGATCAGGGCCGGAGACGGCTCGATTATCGCCGAGCGAGACAACGGACGTGAAGCGTTCGATCGCAGTTTTAACGGACAATGGGACCCGCTGAACCTCGCCTACTTCAACGGCTATGCGATGTGGACATACCATGCGACGCCGTTTGTGTTCGGCGAGCCCGGCTATGAAGCTCGCGATGTTGCTCCGATCGAGAACGACGGTGAGACGCTTCGCGGCGTAGCGGTGCGCTTTCCCGAGGGGCGTCCACAGCCACACGCGGGAACAGCGCTTCTACTTCGGCTCGGGTGGGCTGCTGCGCCGACACGATTATACGGTTGATGTGTGGGCGGACACGCCGGCTGCGCACTTTGTTTCTGATTACGTCGACGTCGACGGGCTGAAGTACCCGACCCGCCGCAGCGTGTTCACACTCAAGCCGGATGGCACTCTCGACCGCGATTTCAACGCCGTCACAATCGAGCTGTCGGATTACGCGCTGTTCTGAGATGACGCTGCGTGGTTACTGTGTCGTCCCGTACAAGCAATTACCGTCCGGCCCGCCGGATCGGAACCGCCCCGAACGCTGCTCGGCCAAGGGACGGGTGGGGCCAAAGCGCAGCTCAGCAGCCTTATCGAGGCGATCATACGTGCAGATCGAAAGCGCGCTCGCAATTGCAGCTAATGTGAGAATCTTGGCCGCCCGGCTTCTCGTCTTTAAAAGTGACAGAGAGGCGGCAGTGCTTTCTCATCGGAACGAGTCACGAAGCTCTTCTATGGTCTGGTTCGGACTTTGCAGGTGGGGGTAGTGACCGACGTTCGGAAGAAGCCGAAGCTGTGCCTTGATCTTTTCGGCTAACTCGATGCCCATTTCTTTTTTGATGTAAATGTCTTTCTCGCCCCAAATCACTTTAACGGGGGTCGTCAGCTTGTCGGTGTTGGCCTCGAAGTAGTTTTCGTCACGCGTGAAGTTGGAATAGTAGTAATAGAAGGCGTCCGCTGACGTCAGTCCGCCATGGTCCCATCCTCTGGACATGTCTTCTTTGACGTCCGGGGAAAGATCGAATTGTGCCTCTTCGGGTAAACCTCTCCTGTAGGCATTTTCGAGGATTTCCGCGCGTGTCTGGTTCATGTAGGCGCGTGTCTTCCCTGCCGATGGCTCTGACTTCAGGTTTTGTAAGCTCTCGTACATGTACTGCGGCCTGTCGAACGGCGCGAAATCGCCGACGATGATCTTTTTGGCGATGTCCGGCTTTTCCAGCGCCAGAAGAAGTGCCGGCAACGCTCCGATGTCCGTCGCGTAGATCGTGAGCTTGGACTCGTCGATGTTCGCCTTCTCGATGTAGTCGTGCAGGACGCGGGCATATTCATTTGGCGCATAGGAAAACTTGTCGACCGGAGGCCTCGAGGAAAGACCGTAGCCGGGCCAGTCGAAAGCGTGGACTTCGTAATCATCTGCGAGCGCAAGGGAGATATCCTTCCAGACACACAGGGTCTCTGGAAAACCATGGAGGAAGAGCACCGTCCCCTTCGGGTTGGAGTTTTGCACCACCATCCTTCTGAGGGTGATGTCCGGACTTGTCTCGATGTAATCGATGTCCAGTTTCTCCGTTTGCGCGGGGTCACACGCCCAGGCAATCGAAGAGCTGAAAAGGAGGGCAAAGAACGCAGATAGCGATGGTCTGATCATGGCAGTCTTCCTCGGCTTGTGCCGTGTGCTGGCTCATTGAACCACGCGATCGACCAAGGCTTGCAGCCGAGGTCCGACCAGAAGGATCGCGGGAATGACGATCACGTATCCGATAGCCCAGGACCGCAGCCATGCCCCGGCGAACGTTTCAGAAAAACCCATATTGAGGGCGAGAAGTACGAACGAGATGATCCCGGTCGTCATGATGCCCATCAACAGGGCAAAGGCAATTTTCCGTTTCAGGTGCATGTTCATTGGTTTCTCCAATCGCGCAAGGAACTCGGCCGCCGTCACGTGAGGTCGAGGATCGTTTTTTCCACCGCAGGCATAACGGCAGTGCGGTGACCGACATTGCCGGTCAGTTGGGAGATCATCAGCCCCCCCTCGATCAGGGCGATCAGCGTAAGGGCGGTCTGTTCCGCATCAACGCTCGCCCGGAACTCCCCGGCCGCAACACCCGTCTCAACGACCGTGACGATGTTCTTCAGCCAGCCGTTGAAGGCGTCCCTCGCTTTTTCCCGGAGATCAGGGTGAGTGCCATCCGCCTCCACTGCCGTGTTCAGCAGGGGGCAGCCCCCCTGAGGAAAGTCGTGGGACTGGAGGTCTTGATACACGCCCACGAGGGCGAGCAGTCTATCTTTGCTGGTGCTGCGCTTGTCCATTTCCGCGCGCACCGTCGTTTTCACCCGTTGCCAGTTATGCTCGAAGGCAGCCAAGGCGACCTCGTCCTTGTTGGCGAAGTTGCCATAGATGCTGCCTTTTGTAAGTCCCGTGGCTTCCGTCATGTCGGCGATCGACGTCCCGGCGTAGCCCTTCACGTTGAAGATAGGGGCTGTCTTTTCCACGATGAACTGTCTGGTTCGCTCAGATTTCTTCATGATCCAGAAATATACCGATCGGTATTTTTTGTCAATGCCGGTGCTGCCGCGGCCCTTCGCAAACTGGTCCCGACGCAAAGGATAGGGCTTTGTCTCCAAATAGCTGCCGCGATACCTCGCCTCGCTGACCCCGCCGGGCGCCCCGCTCGCTGGGTGGGAGCCTGCGCCTCCCGCCATCAGGGGCCGCGAGCCTTCATGTGTCGCGCGCCCTCTTCCTCAAAGCAATGCGTGCCGATCGGGCGCCGCGTTCGCTCCGTTGTTCCGCGATACATGCCGTTACAAAAGTCCGGCCCGGCGGACACAGCGTCAATACACATAGGCGCTCAAATGGCGGCACTGGCTTCGAAAACGAGCCTCGACCCAAATGCTGAAAGGACGAGCATATGAGAACGCCTCGAATCATGGCGGCTGCGCTGCTGATCGTTGGGAGCGGATTGGCGCTGCACGGGGCCAAGGCGCAGCAAGCGGGAATTCAGCGTACCGATCTCGTGCAGCGCGACCTCGGCGTGCCTGGTCGTGAGGCGGTCCAGGTGCGCGTCGACTTCGAACCGGGCGCAGTCTCCATCAAGCACTCTCATCCGGGCGAAGAGGTGGCCTATGTGCTCGAAGGCTCGTTGCAATATCAGCTCGAGGGCAGAGCGCCGGTCACACTTCATGCCGGAGAAACTTTGTTCATCCCGGCTGGAGTGGCACACTTGGCGAAGAATGTCGGCGACGGCAGGGCGTCCGAGCTTGCAACATACATCGTCGAGAAGGGCACCCCGCTCGTCGTCCCGGTCAAGTGAGCGCTTCAACAAGGACATTGAGAACCACGTGGAAGGAAGTGCGAAAATGATCGCACAGGAAACAACCGGCGCTTCCGCGCCGTCTCGCCGGGCTCTGCTCCTGAATGGAGCCGCGGTGGCCGCCTTTGCGGTGCTTCGCCCTGCGACGGCCCTCGCCCAAGTGGAGGCCGCGACACCTTTGGAAGCCGGTGACATACGCCCCTTCCGTGTGGATGTGCCGGCGGCAGAGCTCGTCAACCTCCGACAGCGCCTTGCCGCCACGCGCTGGCCCGACCCGGAGACGGTCGACGACCGCACCCAGGGGGTGCAGCTTGCGAAGCTTCAGTCAATTGTCCGCTACTGGGAAACGCACTATGACTGGCGTAAGGCCGAAGCGAAACTCAATGCCTTGCCTCAGTTTCAAACGAATATCGACGGCCTCGACATCCACTTTATCCATGTTCGCTCGCGTCACGAAAACGCATTGCCGCTCATCATGACCCACGGCTGGCCGGGTTCGGTCTTGGAGCTGTTGAAAGTCATCGGTCCTCTAACGGATCCGACGGCGCATGGTGGGACCGCGGAGGACACATTCCATCTCGTGCTACCGTCCATTCCCGGCTTCGGCTTTTCCGAGAAGCCGAAGGGTACTGGCTGGAATGCGGACCGCATCGCCCGCGCCTGGGACCTCCTTATGAAGCGCCTTGGGTACCAGAAATACGTGTCACAGGGCGGCGATTGGGGTGCCATCATTTCTGACGCGATGGGCCGTCAGGCTCCTCCGGGTTTGCTCGGAATCCACGTCAACAGGATCGAGCGCTCGACGACCATTCCACCGGAAGTTGCCAGGGCGTTGAGAAGCGGTGATCCTGCGCCGGCGTATTTGAACGCCGACGAACGGGCTGTGTTTGATGAGGCCAGGGAATTCCTCGGTAAAGGCTTCGGGTACGCGGCAATCATGGGGACGCGTCCGCAAACCGTCGGTTACGGCCTTGCCGACTCGCCGGTTGGACTGGCGGCGTGGTTTTATGACAAGCTCGCAGATTGGGTATTCACCCGTGGCGAACCGGAACGCGCGTTGAGCCGTGACGAGATCCTCGACAACATCACACTTTACTGGCTGACGAACACCGGGACCTCGAGCGGCCGGATTTACTGGGAGAACAGCGCGGGCAACAGCAAGTTGGCGCCTATCGCGATCCCGGCGGCAGTTACAATTTTCCCCGGCGAAGTTTACAGGCCGCCGAAGAGCTGGGCGGGACGCGCCTACCGCAACCTGATTTACTACAATCGCGTGGACAAGGGCGGCCATTTCGCCGCCTGGGAAGAGCCGGGCTTGTTCAGCGCCGAGTTGCGCGCCGCTTTCCGGCCACTGCGTCAACTCTAGTCTTCCTCGACGGCCCGTTGCAAGTGGTGCTGCAACCCTTCTTCCGGCTGGAGCAATCCCGCAACCGCGACACCGGGGGGACGGGTCTCGGCCTTGCCATTGCCCTTCAGTTGGCAACCGCGATCGGCGCCACACTCACCTTGCGCAACCGCGATGGCGGCGGTCTTGCGGCTGAAATTGCGCTGCGCCAGTAGACTTTGGCGTTGGCTGACAAACGTTCGAAAGCCGATGACTGTGTTCGACATGACCTCCACGGCTGGTCATGACGCCTATAGCTAAGTCGGGAATGCGGACAAGATGACATAGCTGCGGATGACCCTTTAGGTTTGCCTCACGACATCATCGGCAAAGTGACGCAACCAAATTCTTGTTCGAGATCGGTTGCGCGCTTCATAGTCTCGGATTGCCTGGCCGAGATCGCCGAAAACCGGTGTTTCTTTATCAGCGCCGATCTCGGTGAGCCGCATCGTGTACCACGCGGTGATCCCGCCCTCCGGGACGTCGGAGAACCTGGGAAAGAACGGTTCAGGCTTCGTTCTGCTTTCCAGAGGTCGGGAAGTGAAGGCTCGAGGACGAGCGCGCGCAAGACCGACAATATCAACCGCACCACTTGCCACAACGTCCTTGCGGGACGCTGTGGTGCATGGATTGGCGGGGGCAGGCTCGGTGAACGGTACTGCCTGTGACCCCGCCGCGTGCACGCCTCGCCGCATCTGTCGACGCGGCAATATAGCAGGGTCGTCGAAAGGTGGGTGTCCAGCATCGGGCTTGACCACCAAACGCTACGGCACACACTCGATGAGACGGACCAAGGCGGGGCACATCTAAGAGCGCCGCGAAACTATTACAATTCAAACTTGTTCACAGATGGCGAGCGCGTCGTCAACCTTCCGAAGTATTGTACGGTGCTCTCCAGCTTCTTGTGGCCGAGCAAGAGTTGGACGGCGCGCAGCTTCCCCGTCTTCGGCCCCGCTGAAGGTCAATAGTCGACCCGATCCGGACGTCGACATCCGGCACATGAATGGCTCTGTTCGGCCGAAGCGGTCGTCGAGCTTTCGCGAACTCCAATGCATGAGCCTTCTTCTGGAGCGCGCGTGCGACAGAATAGGCGATTCCCGCGCAGCCGGGGTGTGACGATGTCAGGTACTTGCCGGAACACGGGCAATGACCTTTATCTCAAAATCGAAGCCGGCGAGCCAGTTTACGCCGAGGGCAGTCCAATTCGGGTAGGGTGGCTTGCTGAAAATCTGTTGCTTGACAGCCATGATAGTTCCGAACTGGTTTTCAGGGTCAGTGTGGAAGGTGGTTACGTCCACGATATCATCCATCGTGCACCCCGCTGCGCTCAGCGTGCCCGTCAGGTTTTCAAAGGCCAGCCGTACTTGGCGTTCGAAATGGGGTTCGGGTGTTCCATCGGAACGGCTGCCGACCTGTCCGGACACAAACAGCAGATCACCGGATCGGATAGCGGCGGAATAGCCGTGCTCCTCGTAAAGAGTGTGTCGGTTAGCAGGAAAAATTGCTTCGCGTTTGGGCATTCTGATCTCTCTTTTTTGTTGGCAACGACCGATGAGTGCGGAGCAACGCTTCACAAGCTGCCGCTCCATTTGATATACGATACGTATGTCGAATATCCGGCATACGTGCCGTACGTCAAGCGCATATACGCTTCGTATGTGAAATTGAGAGATCGGATGGCAAAAACACGCAGCGAAACGATGCAGGAAAACCGCGTCAAGTTGATAGCGGCTGCGCGAAAGGCTTTTGCGGAAAAGGGGTACGCGGCAGCGTCTATGGACGAGCTGACGGCTGACGTCGGTCTGACACGGGGCGCGCTTTACCACAACTTTGGAGACAAGCGCGGCCTCCTGGCAGCGGTTGTCGATCAGATTGACATGGAAATGGCGGCGCGCGCTAAAGAGATTGGGGCTCGGGCGGATAACGATTGGCAGCGTCTGCTCGCCGAGGGTGCGGCCTATATCGAGATGGCGCTAAATCCGGAAGTCCAACGCATCGTTCTGCTCGACGGACCTGCGGTGTTAGGTGATCCCTCGCAGTGGCCTAGCCAGAACAGTTGTCTACAGGTGACCAAGAGAACAGTGGAGCGCCTAATCGCACAAGGCATCCTCAAGCCGCTTGACGCAGAAGCGGCGGCCCGATTGCTTAGTGGCGCGGCTCTCAATGCTGCTCTCTGGATCGCCGCGAGCGAAAACCCGCAGAGCGTGCTGCCGAAGGCGGTCGAGGCTTTTCGCTCCTTGGCGGCAGGTCTGCATTTGGACCCTTTGCGAGCCCACTAAGGGCCAAAGTCGAGCTTCCAGATTGACACTTTGGCTTCGCGGAAACCTCAGTTAAAGCTACAGCCTTCAAGACCGCGGGAGGCTTGCGACTGGGGCAACTTCCGCTTCTGGCGCGAACCGCGCCGAGATACCTCGGCGGCTTACGACCGATGCAGACCAACATGCCGACCGGACCGGGATGTCGACTCCTATCTCTCGCCTTGACACAATTCGAACTGCAGACCATGGCATCTACAATCGCAGCAATGCCATTCATGCAAGGGGGGAACGGGCCGAAAACCCGCCAACGAGCTTATCTGCTATTTGACGGCTTCGGTGAAGCCTTCGAGTTCCGCTCCGATTGATGATAGAGCGTCTCCATGCGCGGCGACAAACAAGGTGAGACTCAGCGTCAATCAGGATGAGACTCGGCGGTGGGGGTGTGACGAAGGGAGGGCGTAGCCCGACCGGAGTTACACCCCCGCCGCGGCGCAATTTTTAGGCGTCTCATGATCGCGGTCGGCCCGCTACGGTGGCGGTTTTCTGGAATGGAGAACCACCTTTGTGCCGGGTCGCCATGTAACCGATCATCAGATGAGATTATTCATGAAGTACCGACAAACGCATTCTGTTGAGGTCGCCGCCGCGAAGGCGTCGATCAGCCGGGCGACGGCGTTCCGCATGGAGAAAGAGCAGCGCCTTCCGTCGCAGAACAAGCCGCCCCGCGGTCGGCGTCGACCCGATCCGCTTGAGCATATCTTTGATGCGGAGGTCGTTCCGCTCCTCAAGGCCGCTCCCGGCATTCGTGCGGTCGCCGTTTACGACGAGATGCTGCGGCGTCATCCGGAACTGCCCGAAGGCATTCGCCGCACACTTGAGCGGCGCATCCGGTCATGGCGGGCGGTTCACGGTGAAGCACAGGAGGTGATCTTCCGCCAGACGCACGAGCCCGGCCGACTAGGGCTGTCGGATTTTACCGACATGGGCAGCCTCAGCGTGACGATCGCCGGCCAACCGCTCGACCATCTGCTCTATCACTTCCGGCTGGTTTGGTCGGGTTTTGAGCACGCCCATGTCATCCTTGGCGGCGAAAGCTTCGTCGCCTTGGCGGAGGGCCTGCAGAACGCCCTGTGGTCGGTCGGCGGTTCGCCGCTCTATCACCGCAGCGACAGCCTGTCGGCTGCCTTCCGCAACCTCGATGCCGATGCCAAGGTCGATCTGACAAACCGCTATGAGGAGCTGTGCGCTCACTACCGGATGACGCCGACGCGCAACAACAAGGGCGTCGCCCACGAGAACGGCTCAATCGAAAGCTCCCACGGCCATCTCAAGAACGCAGTCCGCGATGCACTCCTGATGCGCGGCACCAGAGACTTCGACGATCTGCGCTCCTACCGCGCCTTCATCGACGAGATCGTCAGCCGCCGCAATGCCGCGCATGGCAAGCGCATTGATGCCGAGCGCCCGCATCTGCAGGTGCTTCCCGAGCGCCGCACCACCGACTTCGAGGAGGTAGTCGTCACCGTGTCGCGCACCGGCGGCTTCGCCTTGCGCAAAGTCTTCTACACCGTCCCCTCCCGTTTGATCGGCCATCGGCTGCGTGTGCGTTTGTTTGACGATCGTCTCGACGTCTTCATCGGCGGCACGCATCTGCTGACGTTGCCACGAGGTCGCGCCCACGCGAGCGGCAAGCATGACCAGGTCGTCAACTATCACCACGTCATCCACTCTCTGCGCAAAAAGCCCATGGCGCTTCTCAACCTGGTCTATCGCGACAAGCTCTTCCCCCGGCCGGAATATCGCAGGGCTTTCGACGCTCTCATCGAGCAACTGCCTGACCGGCAGGCTTGCAAGATCACCGTCGAATTGCTGGCCCTGGCTCATGATCGCGGTTGCGAGCGTGAACTGGCCGAGGAGCTTGCCAGAACGCTCGACGCCCGCAAACTGCCCGACCTGATGGCCTTGAGAGCCATCTTCGGTCCGGACCCGGATCAGTTGCCGACCGTGCATGTGCAGCTCGCATCGCTCAATAGCTATGAAGCCCTGATGGGGTCTGCTTATGCGGGAGAGGCCGCATGAAAAACGTCCACAACACCATCGACGAAGCCCGCCTCGGCATCATGCTCAATGACCTGAGGCTGCCGACGATCAAAACGCTGTGGCCGCAATTTGCCGAACAGGCCGATCGTGAAGGGTGGCCTGCGGCTCGTTTCCTTTCGGCCATCGCCGAGCATGAACTGGCTGAACGGGCGCATCGCAGGATCGAACGTCACCTCGCCGAGGCGCATCTGCCGCCCGGAAAGACGCTCGAGAGCTTCGCTTTCGACGCCGTGCCCATGGTCTCCAAGGCCCAGGTCATGGCCATTGCCGCCGGCGACAGTTGGCTCGCCAAAGGTGCCAATATCCTCCTGTTCGGTCCGCCGGGCGGCGGAAAGAGCCATCTCGCCGCCGCCATCGGCCTCGCGCTGATCGAGAATGGTTGGCGGGTGCTGTTCACGCGCACGACCGACCTCGTCCAGAAGCTTCAGGTCGCACGGCGTGAACTCCAGCTCGAATCCGCCATCGCAAAGCTCGACAAGTTCGATCTGCTCATCCTCGACGATCTGGCCTACGTCACCAAGGACCAGGCCGAAACCAGCGTGCTGTTCGAACTCATCTCCGCAAGATATGAGCGGCGTTCCATCATGATAACCGCCAATCAGCCCTTCGGAGAATGGAACCGCGTCTTTCCGGACCCGGCCATGACGCTTGCCGCGGTGGACCGACTTGTTCATCACGCAACGATCTTCGAAATGAACGTCGAAAGCTATCGGCGACGTTCCGCCATGGAAGCCAAACGCCACCGCGGCAGACCCGCCGCCTTCGCGACAACCAAAAGTGCTTCCCTGATTGTCGCGGAGCGACAATCAGAACACGATGAGACCCTTGCCAGCGACAATCAACATGATACCTTCATGCCGACCGCGACATAAGAGTCTCATCCAGATTGTCGCCGCCGTCTCATCCTGATCGCCGCGCTATAGTCTCCAAGACTTAGCTCGGCCGCCGCCTTTCTTTTTTCCGGAAGCAGGCTAAGGCCCTTCTTGATCGCGGCCCGCCAGCTCTGACCTCTGCCCCAAGCTTCGGCAAAGACCGCCGCGAGTTCTTCTTGTCGGCGGGTGGCTTTCAGTGCCTCGATCAGGAGGCTGGCCTGGTACACGTCCTTCTCCCGTTTCGCGATGCCGTTTGCATCCGACTGTCTGCGAAAGGCGACTATCAGTTTGTGCACTGCATAGCGCTCCGGCGATGGCACCATCACGGGAACACCCGAGCGATGCAGCATGACAGTCCGTACGGGCTCATGGATCAGAAAATCGAGAAAACGCAATGGCTGTGCCGACGCCCCGCCAAGAGCGGGCATCGGGCTGGCATCGGCATAGTCATCGGAACCCCGATTGGGTGTGAGGAATTCGACCCGGTATCGGGCGGCATTCTCGAACTGCGTGATCCTGTGCGGGTCTGATCGAAGTGGAACCGCCCTGAAAGTAGCATCAACGCTCTTAAGAATGTCGATGACGGGCGGCAGGCTGTCCTCGACGGTCGAGGACACCGAATAATGCTGAGCGAAATCGGCGTCTCCGGTCTGCAACAAGGCTCCGGGCAGCCGGACACCCAGGTGTCCGGCATAGGTCTGAAATGCGACTGTGCCGACTAGAACACCGCGTAGGCGAAAGATGCCGGCTGCGCCCATGGCTGCGACCACGTCTCCCGTGAACCGCTCGGGCCCAGCCAGCCCTGCCTCCCGGGTCAGAGGTCGACACCAGTTTTCGACGACCGCGCAGATCATCCTTGATGCTTTGGAAACTCTCCACACGTCTTGCAATCTCCGGATCATCTGCCGGACCGACATATTTGCGTGTTTTCTTTGGCTGGGTCTCCTCGAAATACCAGTAATATCTTCCCTTCACAGGAACCCGGACAAAATTGCCCGACGTGGAGAAATCTGTCTCAAACGACGCATCAAGGCTACGCTGAACGAGCTCCGCGAACATCGTCCGGTATATCAGGTCGATCATCTTCATCAGAAAGCCAGTTATAAGATTTACGCAATCTTCTTATAACGTGCATAACGGTTCGCTGGCAGGAGCCGCCTAC
Organism: Sinorhizobium fredii NGR234; assembly: GCF_000018545.1. Lineage (NCBI taxonomy): Bacteria > Pseudomonadati > Pseudomonadota > Alphaproteobacteria > Hyphomicrobiales > Rhizobiaceae > Ensifer > Ensifer fredii. Next base: position 550,648 of record NC_012586.1, on the reverse strand, counting down.
TATAAGACGATCGTGAAATTCTTATAACTTCGTTTCAACCGGTTCCCGACGATCCATTATGCGATCCTTTCAGCACAGAACGAGGATAAGCTAGGGTTCTTCGTCGGATACGCCATCGCAAACAACGCCCATTCCCCGCCGGTGATGTTTAGCGCGGGAACGAAAGCACCTACAGCAGCGCGGCAAGGATCAGCCCCGCGTAGGTGAGCTGGTGCAGCAGTTGATCGGCTCCGTGCATGGCCCAATAGGCCCGGGTCGTAGCATCCGCGCGGCTATGCTGTGACAGCAGTGCCTTACCGTAATCTATGAGATAGTGAGCCAGGAATTCCGCGAGCACAAGAATGGTGATGCGCGTCATGCCAGCGTTGGCAAGCATCAGCGCCGGCACGGTTCCGAGCGCGTGCCCTCCCGCATGCACGTAGCCGCCGAACATGCGAAAATTGCCCTTGCCGCGCAGGATCCAGGCTGGCTGTATCACATAATCAGCGACGAAGTGCTTGAGTTGCAGGCACGCGAGCATCGCCACCGTCGTAATCGCCATTTCCATCGCTTCCTCCCGCGGACCGAACTTTTAACTGGTCTATCGTATGTACGCCAACGGGCTTGACCTTGCCGCGGACCGTCGCAAGTCCGAGCGGTCTCGTTATCGGCTCTGCCCCCAGCTCGCGCATGGTCGCGTCGCTGATCACGATTTCGACGCCGCGCTCCTTGGCCACGTTCACCAGCCGGCTCGCGAGATTGACCATGTCGCCGATGGCGGTGTAGCTCAGTCTCTCAGCGGAGCCGATATTGCCGATCAGCGCCGTGCCGGTGTTGATACCGATGCGCACGCGGATCGCATTCTCGCCGGCCGCAATTGGCGGCTCGTCATGCATCGCCGTCCGGATCGCGACAGCCGCGCGGCAGGCGCGGGCGGCATGGTCCGCCTGCTTGCCCGGAGCGTTCCAGATCGCCATGACGGCATCCCCTATGAACTTGTCGACAGTGCCTCCCTCGGCATGGATAGCTGCGACCGCGATCGTCAGGAAGCGCGTAAGATGCGGCTCGACGCCGGGCCCGAGCCTCTCCGTCAACTCGGTGAAGCCGGGCAGGTCGGCGAACATGACCGTCACTTCACAGAGCTCGCCGCCGGGCTTCGGCTCGGTGCCGCCTTCGATGAGCGGTCGCACGACGTCGAGCGGCATGTAACGGGCGAAGGCCGAAAGCCCCCCCGCCATCCGCTTCAACGCCTGGGACAAATCGTTGAGTTCGCCGAGGAAGGTCGGGTGATGGCGGATGCTTTCCAGCGAGAATCGCTCGACCGCACGCAGTTGCTCCGCCAGCCGGGCGAGCGGCCGGGCGAAGAGGAAATTTGCAAAGCCGACGGCAGTGGCTGCGGCAAGCGCGGCCATGGCGAGCACGACTACGGCTATGCGGCGGATATTCTTGTCGATACCGCCCGCGAAGGTCGAGCGCGGGGTGGCGGTAACCAAGCGCCAGTTCTCGAATGGCAGGCGCGACGAGGACACGAGGATGGGCCCGAGCAAAGCATTTGGCACTACGGCGCGGAACGCGTCGACCTTATTGGCCGCGACGGCCTTGGCGGCGGCCGTCGTCACCGCATCGGAGGCCGGAAAGTCGGAAAAATGCGCCGCCATCACGCCGTCGGAGGGTTGCGATGTCGCAAGTACCTGCCCGCGCTCGTCAAGAACGAAGGCTTTGCCGAGCGCCGGTAGCTCGAGCGCCTGCAGGGTCTCGGAAAGGCGTCGGAGACTCACGGCCACCATCACCACGCCAGTGAACCGCCCGAAGGTCACGACTCGCTTCGACAGCACCATCGCGGGCTCGAAACCGTTCGGCAGTACATTGGTGACCGTCCAGACGGGCTCTCCGGTTTCCTTGCCCAGCCGATACCAGGGGGCGCCGAGTGCCACATAGGCGCTCTCCGCCTTGATGCGCTCCTCGAAAAAGATGTCGCCCGGGATCGGTCGGTAGAGATCGCGCCGCAGCGGACGGACCTCGCCGGCTTTCGCAGCGCCGATTTCGACCATTTCGATCCGGCCGTCAGCGGTCGCATGCGACCCGAAAAAGCCGCCATCCGGAAAACCGAAGCCGATCCAGGCGATCGCCGGCTGCTCGCGCAGCAGTGACAAGAACAGGAACTCGCGTTTGACCTCATCATTGGCGCTGATTGCACCCTGGAAAAGTATGGAGCGGACAATTTCGCTAGTGCTCGATACGAGCGTCAGCGTCCGGGACAGGTCGTTCCTGACGGACCCCGCTGTCTGTGCATCGAGGCTGGCGACGATCTCCTCGATGTTCTCGCCGGCAGCCCGCTGCCAGATGAGATGGATTAGCGCCGCAGTGGAGAGCACCGATAGCATGACGAGAACGACGACGACCTGGGCGAGCTTCGGGCGATACATCGCTAGGCCTCATGTTGACCGGTAATCAGCCGCGCGGCGCGATCGTTGCGGAGATAGGCGACCGCCCAGTCGAGAAACACCATGAGGCGATTACGGAAGCCGACGAGAAACCAGAGGTGGGCGAAGTTCCAGACGAGCCACGCGGCATAGCCAGAAAGTCTGGCCCGGCGGAAATCCGCAACGGCTGCCTTGCGCCCGATGGTGGCGAGATTCCCGTAGTCACGGTAGCGAAAAGGCGCCGATGGCCGCCCAGCGATGTCGCCGAGAATCATGCGAGCCGCGTAGCGCCCCATCTGTTTGGCTGCCGGCGCCACGCCCGGTACGGGACGTCCGTCAGCACCGGTCACCGAAGCCGTATCACCAATGACGAATATTTCGCTGTGGCCTGGCGGATTAAGGCGCTCGTCGACGATGACCCGCCCCGCGCGGTCGGCCGCCGCACCGATCCACTTGCCGGCACGTGAAGCCATGACGCCGGCGGCCCAAAGAATGCAGGCGGAACCGATTTCAGTTCCGTCAGCGAGCCGCACACCGCTATCGTCGCAGGAAGCGACGGCATTACCGAGCAGGACCTCGACGCCAAGCCCTTCGAGTTGCCTCTGGGCCTTCCTCGAAAGGCAGCACGGCATAGCTGGCAAGATTCGCTCACCCGCCTCGACAAGCACCACGCGAGCAGAGGATGAGTCAATGCGCCGAAAATCGCGAACGATCGTCCTTCGGGCGAGCTCGGCTATCGCACCGGCGAGTTCGACGCCGGTTGGTCCGCCGCCGACGACAATGAAGGTCAACAACTTGTGACGCAAACAAGGGTCATCGGTCACCTCCGCCCGTTCGAAGGCTGAGAGGATGCGGGCGCGGATCGCCGTCGCATCCGTGATTGTCTTCAGGCCCGGGGCGTGGTCCGCCCAGTCGTCGTTGCCGAAATAAGTATGGCGGGCGCCGGTCGCGACGATCAGGTAGTCATAGGGGATGCGCCGGCTGACGGTCACGACGCATCGCGCGGCGGTGTCGAGAGCCTCGACCTTGTCCATCAGGACCGTGGCATTCGATTGCCGCGAAAGAATGCGGCGTATCGGCATGGCAATCTGCGCCGGCGAGAGCCCCGCGGTCGCTACCTGGTAAAGCAGAGGCTGGAACAGGTGATAGTTTCGCCGGTCGATGACGGTGACTTCGACCGGCGCGCGATGGAGCGCCACCGCCGCGTTCAGGCCGCCGAAGCCGGCACCGAGAATGACCACGTGCGGCCGGTGCTTTGTCTGGTCCGTGCCGGCCGCAGTCTTGCCCGGCACGGAGCCGCTCTGAACAGGCGTCACCGACATCGATCAGCCTCCGGCACGGATGCGTCGGGAGACCAGATGATCGACGGAGATGACTCCGGCGCCGCGCGATAGGATGAGCAGGAGCAGGCTCGTCCACATCAGATGCTCGACCCAATGATCCGGGTAGACGAAGATCTGGATGGTGGCGACGACGCCGAGCAGCATCAGTGAGGCGAGCCGCGCGAGCAGTCCCAAGGCGAGCATCGCCGCGCCACTGAGTTCCGCCGTCGTCGCCGTGACGGCGGCCAGTCCGGAATCGAGTAGCGGCACGCGATATTCGAAGGCGAACAGCTGGAGCGTAACCGGCCAGGATGCGAGCTTCGTCTGGGCGGATTGCCAGAAAACCTCTGCGATCGCCACGCGGGACGCCAATTGCACGATCGATAGGGGCAGGGCGGTCGCCCACTCCACGACAGTGTCGTGAAGCCTGTATATCGTTCTCGAAAAACTGATCGGTGTTGCGCGCATTGTGGTCATGGCACTCTCTCCGGCTGGTTGGAAGATTCCTTCATGTGATGGATGCCGATGACGAGCTCGCTGACGAAAAGGCCCGTCAGCGCTCGTGCGATATCGAACTCAGGCGAGTGGCGGCAGGCGCGGGCAACCGCAGCCTCGAGTCCCCTGCCCCGCCTCAATACATGCCAAAACGCAAACTCCGCGGCGTCGAGGCGCAGGAAGCGAACAGTGTCGCCATGTCTCCAGAGCGCGATGCGCTCCGGTTCGCGGTTGAAATCCGCGAGTCTGTCGGGTTCGCCTCCATGCTGGTGCGCCGCCCATATGCTGAGGGCGGGCCAGCGGCAGAGAACAAGTCGAAGCGAAGGCTGCAGGAAGAGCGCAAAGGACCCGCTCGAAAGCCTCTCATAGAGCTCGATGAGTGTACTCGGCCGCTCCAACGGCGCGTCGAGCGCTTCGGCAATCTTCCACTCGAGACGCGCGACCTCGGAGACGAACGGCATGTGCGCGGTTCCCTCGAAGTTCGCGAGAAATGACGCAAGTCCAGCGCCGTAACGCGAAAGGCGTGGCTCTTGTGGCGGATTGCTCCGGATGAAGCAGCTCGCCACATAACTGAAGTAGCGTTCGTCGAGCAGCTGCACCGTCACCGGGAACACGGCCTTCAAGGTAGTCGTGAGCGATACCAGCGTATTATTGCGGTAAATATTGAGCCGCCTTGCAGGGTCGAAACGGCCCTGCGTCAGGAGCGGCAGGATATCTGCGGGGCCGGTGGTCAGTACCGCACGAGCGACGACGCTCTGTAGGGTTTCAATGGAGGACATGGCCGTCCCTCCTGCAATGAGCCGATGCGCACTTGCCGCACACGGCTTTGACTGCCGCAATTGCGGCAAGCGCCGGGAAACGGATGCCATTTGTGCCATCGCGGCCGGGCAACCTCATCGTCTCGAAACGACCGTCTGGTGCAGTAACCGGCGGCTCGTCAAGGCGCGCGTCGAAGGCGATCCGGCTGGCGAGCATGTCGGCCCACATGGCTTCGCCCAACAACACATCGAGCGGCGGAACATCCGTGTCCCATTCGATCAGTGTCGGTCGCGGTCCAATTTTGCGGAGCGCGTGGGCATAGAGAGACCAGACGGCCGGTGGCACGCGCGACCCATGGTCGTCGATGAGTATGACGTCACCGTCGACTTCGTTGACCGCGTGGCCGGCTAGGTGGATTTCGCCGATCGCGTCGGCAGGCAGTGCGTCGATGAAGGCCAGCGCATCGAAATCGAGGTTGCATGCGGAGACGTGGACATTGTTTACGTCCAGCAACAATCCGCAACCGGTGCGGCTGACGAGCTCGGCCAGAAACTCGGCCTCTGTCATCCTGGATTTGGCGAAGGCCAGATAGGCGGAAAGGTTTTCGATGAACACCTGGCGCTTGAGTGTGTCCTGCAGTCGACCGATGTTCCCGGAAACGATGGCGAGCGCCTCTTTGTCGTAGCGTAGCGGCAGGAGGTCGTTGAGGTAGGCGCCGTCTGCGACACTCCAGGCAAGGTGCTCTGAGACGATCGCCGGCTGGAAGCGTTCGCAGACGAGGCGAAGCCGCTCCAGATGCGCCCGATCGAGGCCTGAAGCGCTGCCTAGGGACAGCCCGACGCCGTGCACTGAAAGCGGATAAATCTCGCGCAGCTTTTCGAGCGCGTCCACAGCCGCTGATTGGCCCATGTAGTTTTCGGCATGAATTTCCAGCCAACCCGCAGCAGGCCTGCGGGAAAGCATCTCAGCAATGTGTATGGAACGGAGGCCGATGCCCGCAGCGCATGGCACCGGGTGGGTTGGGAACGTCTTGGGCATCGGTCTACTCCCTTTGCTTTGTTGTCGAGCGGCCCGTCAGGCCTTCGGGGCGTTGCTGCCGCCGGCGATCTTTCCGCAGGTACCGGCTGGCACGTAGATCCAGGCGTCGACCTGGTCGTCCATCGTCGAGGTGCCGGCGCAGGAATGGGTTGCTGTTTGGCAATCGTTCTGCCCCGCCTTGACGATGCCGTAGCACTTCTCGAACGAGAACTCGGGCTGGGCGGCCGGACCTGCCGAGGCCGTCGAAGCCGAGACAGAGGCGATCGCCGCAAGCGCGGAACCGATGAGCGTACGAGAGTTGATCATTGAACATCTCCTGGATCTGACGTTGCTCAGACCGGATATCGGCCTGATGGAGGAAGCTTGGCAGACCGCTCTCGCTCTTTGAAATGCTGTTCAGGCATGGTTTCGATAGGCCGAGCTATCCGTCGGCGATGGCGCACCCGAGACGAAAAAAAGGCCCCTGGGGAGGGGCAAGACTGCCATCGGGAGGGAGGGAGCAAGACTGCCATCGGGAGGGAGATGGCAACGAGGGCTTGCGCGCACTCTGCGGCGACGCGCTGCGATTGGTCGGGAAGCGACAAGCGCCCTAGAGGTAACGCGTACTGATATCGACGCTCGAACGCTTCCCTATCGCGTCGTAGTTCGCCATCAGCCAGTCCTCCGCGCATTGTCGGCCGCGATCACGGAGGTCTACCAGGGCTCCCCACTCGGCATTGAGCTTGCTCGAGACGCTGAGGTTTCTCATCGTCTCATCGTCCGAGATGCCGTGCACGAAGATGCGTTTGAGTCCGAGGGAATTGCTTGCCTCGGAATCGATCAGTTGCGTCACAAAGGCGATTGCACGCATCTCCCTGAGCAGCGATGAGTTGAAGCTGATCTCGTTGATCCTGTTGAGGATTTCGGCCGCAGTCCTCGGCAATTCCGTTCGCTCGAGCGGATTGATGTGTACTACCAGCACATCCGGCGTCTCGCAGCCGTAGATCAACGGGAAAATTGCGGGGTTTCCCATGTAACCGCCGTCCCAATAGGCTTCGCCGTCGATCTCGACTGCCTGAAAGAGGAAGGGCAGGCAGGCAGAGGCCATCACCGCGTCTATCGAAATCTCGTCATTCGGAAACACCTTGACCTTGCCGGAGCGCACATTGGTTGCGCAGATGTTCAGCTTGACGGGGCAACGCGCCATGCGGATCGCATCGAGATCGATCGATTGCTCCAGCACCTGACGTAAAGGATTATAGTTCAGCGGATTGAACTGATAGGGCGATAGCAGTCGCGTCACCATGTCGAAGATGATAAAGGCTGGCGAAAACTCCAGAGATTTCGACCCGGTAATGCGATCCAGCAAGCTCGGCTGCAGCGGACTGAAGGCGGCCGCGTGGCTGATGCGACGCCAGAAATTGGCGAGTGCCTTTTGGGCGCCGCTGCGGCCACCTTCCGCAAGCCCGTAGGCCAACACAGCGGCATTCATCGCACCAGCGCTGGTCGCGACAATGCCCTCGAAGGACAGGTTCGGCTCATCGAGAAGCCGGTCGAGCACCCCCCAGGTGAAGGCGCCGTGGGCCCCCCCTCCCTGGAGCGCGAGGTTAATCGTTCGTGGCGACCTCAGATCGACGAATGCGGGCTTTTCCTGATCATCAGGCGCGGGGCCAACTTTGGCGTGCTTGTTCATGGCTCTCCTCCTCTTTCGCCGCACAATCAGTGCGCCGTCCATCCGCCGTCGACGGGAATGGCCGCGCCGGTTATCGAGGCGGCAGCGCTGCCGCAAAGGAAGATGCTCAGCGCCCCCAATTCGTCGACGGTCGCGAAGCGTTTCGTCGGCTGGTCCTTCAGGAAAATATCGCGGATCACCGCATCGCGGGCTATACTGTGCGACTTTGCCTGCGCGTCGATTTGCGCCTCGACGAGCGGCGTCCAGACATAGCCGGGGCAGATCGCATTGGCTGTGATGCCGAATTCCGCTCCTTCGAGGGCAACAACCTTGGTGAGACCAACGAGCCCATGCTTGGCGGCTACATAGGCGGCCTTGTAGGGTGAGGCGACAAGACCATGGGCCGAGGCAACGTTGATGATGCGCCCGTAACCGCGGGCCCGCATGGCAGGGTAGGTCGCGCGGACGAGATGAAAGGCTGCGGAAAGATTGATAGACAGGATCGCGTCCCACTTGGCCTCGGGGAATTCGGTGATCGGGGCGACATGCTGAATACCGGCATTATTGACGACGATATCTACCTGCCCGAAGCGGGCGCCGGCGCGCTCGACCATCATCCGGATCGCCTCCGGACTCGACATATCGGCGCTGTCATAGGCGACGTCGACGTCGTTCTCGTCCGCCATCTCGGCCCGCTGCCGCTCAATCTCGACCGGGTCACCCAAACCATTGAGCATCACTGCCGCGCCCGCCTTCGCCAGCGCCTGGGCGATGCCGAGACCAATGCCGCTGGTGGAGCCGGTCACAATGGCGCTGCGCCCCTCGAGGGTTCTGCGCCCGAGGATTGCATCGGTTTCAACGTCAGTACTTTTCAGCATGTCCGCGTCTCCTCTCGTTTGGCCGAAGGGCCTCTTCGGGGAGAGAATGGCGCTGTATTCATTTCAACTGAAATGCCACTGTGCTATGAATTCGATAGGTGAATTGCATTGGCGATGGCGGCGCGTGCGTAGGAAGTTCGCTGCCTCGATTTCGGCACTCCGCGGCGTCAGAGTTGGTGGCGTCTCGCTAGCAACGATTTGCAAGATTCCTTTTAGCTTCGGGTCGATCCGAAGGAATTGGCGTAGAAGCCTTCCGGGGGGACAGGTATGGACATTCACCATGTTCGCTATTTCCTGGCAGTCTGCGAAACGCGCAACTTCACGCGGGCGGCCGAGAACTGCCACGTGACTCAGCCAGCGCTGAGCCGCGCTATTCAGCAACTCGAGGACGAAGTCGGTGGGCTTTTGTTCCGGCGCGAGCGCAATCTTACCCACCTGACCGACCTTGGAAACTTGCTGCGGCCTCGCTTTCAGTCGATCGTAGACGAGTTGTCGGGCGTCCGGCAGGAGGCCTCGCGCTTCCTCTGCCTCGAGGATGCGCATGTGAAGGTCGGCGTCATGTGCACGATCGGGCCGCGCCGCTTCACTGGCCTGCTCAGCGACTTCAACATGCGGCACCGCGGCATTCAGCTCCAACTCGTCGAAGGCGTGCCCACCAAACTTTCCGAACTGCTCGAGGCCGGAGAGATCGACGTCGCCATCATGGCGAGCAGTGACCAGTTCCCCGAGCGTTTCGACGTGACGCCGCTGTTTCGCGAACGGTTCATGCTGGCGTTTCCCGCCGGCCATCGCCTCTGTCAGTATGATGCCATACCGATCACGGCGATTGATGGCGAGATCTACCTTAGGCGAGTGAACTGCGAATACTGGGACTATCTGTCGGACCTTTGCGACTCGTTCGGGGTGAAGACCCGGGTTTCCTATTCGAGCGAGCGTGAGGACTGGATACAGAACATGGTAGCCGGGGGCCTCGGAATCTGCTTCATTCCCGAATACAGCGCAGTCATTCCTGGACTTCAGGTGCGGCCCGTTGCTGAACCGGAGGTCACGCGGGAGGTATGTCTCGTCACCGTCGCCGGTCGGCGATTCTCCCCGGCCGTCGCCACCTTCGTCGGCGCGGTGAAGTCCTACGGCTGGGCGGCACCGCACGCCGGCGTCGATATGCGGCGCACGCCCGACGCCCATGCGGATGCGCCCCCTCTGCCGCAATAGCTCTGGGCTATCGAAATCAAAAGCAAGCGGCATTTCTTTGCCGGCCGAATATCTCGCAATCTCCTTGTGCCCGCCGGAATCTCTCCGGCGTGATCGACAAAGGAGAACCCCACATGCCTCGAAAGCTCACTGCAGGCCGCCTGCCCATGACAGTCGCTGCGACGCTCGCCCTCTTCGCCTCCACTAGCGTGGCGATGCCCGCTTTTGCTGGGGAATGCCCCAGCGATCAGGTGATGGCAGGCGCCATGGAGCCGGGGGCGACTGCCCCGGAAGGCGTCACGGACGACGTCCTCGCCTCGATTGATCTGTCATCGAAGGGTAGTACCTGGAAGGGAAATGCACTTAGGTTTCGCAAGCTCGTCATCCAGCCGGGCGGTGTCGTGCCGTGGCACTCGCATGAGGCGCGACCCGCCAACATATTGATCGTCGAAGGTTCGATCACCGAATATCGCAGCACCTGCAAGGTCCCGATCCAGCACAAGGCTGGCGAAGTCACCGCCGAGTTCGGCAGCCTTGCCCACTGGTGGAAGAACAACGGCTCAAAGCCCGCCGTGCTCTATTCGGCCGATATCCTGCCGCCGATGTCGAAAGACGATCACGCCATGTGAGCCGCAAGGCGACAGCAATACAATCATCGGACGTTTCCGGCCGCTGGCGGAAACGTCCACATTTATAGGAGGACAGCGATGGCGGACCTCGATCATGCCTTGCCGCCGGCGTCCGTATCCGTGCTGGCAAACCCCGTAGCCGACCGCTGGCATTTCGGCATCATTGCGCTCATCGCATTCCTAACCCTCGTCGATCTCTTCGCCGCCCAGGCGATCCTGCCATCGCTGCAGCGAGAGTTCGGGGTGAGCCGCGCTACAATGGGTCTCGCGGTCAATGCCAGCACCTTCGGCATGGCGGCCGCTGGCGTTGCCGTCGGCATCTTCGGGCGCAATCTGGATCGGCGAAACGGCATCTGGATCAGTCTCGCACTGCTTGCCATACCGACCGCCTTGCTCTCAACATCGCGGGACATCGCGATCTTCACTGGCCTGCGCGTGGCGCAGGGCCTGTGCATGGCGACCGCCTTCACGCTCACCATGGCCTATCTTTCGGAGCGGTTCCCGGCCGAGCGGGCGACGGGCGCGCTTGCCGCCTATATCACCGGAAATGTCGCGAGCAACCTCTTCGGCCGCATTCTCTCGGCGGCAGTTGCCGATCTCGGTGGTTTGTCGATCAACTTCCAGACCTTCGCGCTGCTCAACCTGGCGGGCGCGGCCCTCGTCTGGACCACGTTGAAGCGGACGGAACGCATGATGCCGGACCGACACAGGCGAAGCAGGAGCGAAAACTGGAACCTAAGTGGGCGCTCGGTGCTCGGCAATCGACGCCTGCAGATCGTGCTCGCCATCGGCTTCCTGATCCTCTTCGTCTTCATAGGGACATTCACCTATGTCAACTTCCGGCTGGTCGAGCTCGGGCTGTCGCCGATGCAGCTCGGCCTCGTCTATCTGGTATTCCTGCCATCGCTGTTCACGACGCCGCTCGGCGGGTATATCTCGCGTCGCCTCGGAGCCGGGGCCGGCATTGTGCTGACGCTCCTATGCGCTGCGCTCGGGCTCGTCGCCCTTCTGAGCAGTAGTTGCGCCGTTGTGCTTGCCGGCCTCGCCATGGTCGCCGTCGGCACGTTTCTCGCGCAGGCGCTTGCCACCAGCCAGGTCGGCCACATCGCCGAGACGGAGAAGGCAACGGCAAGCGGCGCCTACCTCGCCTCCTATTACACGGGCGGGCTCTTCGGCAGCCTGGTGATCGGCCAGATCTACGATCGTTTCGGATGGAGCACTTCAGTCCTGACGCTCGTCGCGATGGCTGTGCTCGCTATGTTCTTTGCCGTGCCGCTGCGCGCCATAAGGTCCGGTTATCGAAATGGACAAGAGACGGCATTATCAAATCGCAACGACGAGCCTCATCCTTGAATGAGCCCCATCGGGGGCTACTGCATGATTTCTTTGATCGAAATCGATTCAGGGACAATTCATGCAGCAACTCAAAGTGTTACGGCGACCTTTGCGCGTCCGTTGGACGCGCAAAGCTGTAGAGAGAGGAGCTTTGAAATGATGAAGATCAGCAATGCGATACTATCGGCAGCCTTGCTCATCGCAATGACGGCACTGGCTCATGTGTCGACGGCCGAGGCCGCAGACTGGGACGGTATCGTCACGGTCAAGAGCCGCTATTCGGTCAGCGAGACCGTGAACCGCATCAAGGTCAGCGTCGAGGATAAGGGGATTACCCTCTTCGGCGTCATCGACCAGGCCAAGCTCGGCAATGCCGCCGGCAACGAGGTGCGACCGTCGCGCCTGGTGATGTTCGGCAATCCGGCACTCGGCACGACGTTCATCACCGCCAATCCTCTCGCCGGACTCGACTGGCCCGTCCGGGTCCTCGTCTATCAGGCGAAGGACGGATCCGTCTACGCCGCCTACACTGACTTCGACTGGATCGCAAAACGGCATCGAATTTCGAGTCGGGAGCGCGAGTTTGCCATGGCGTCGCAGGTGATCCAAGCTGTCACATCAAGTGTCAGAGAGTAGACGCGCGGCCAAAAGCGCTCATTGACTCCTTCCAGGAGCCGGCGAGCGCTTCTGCACTTCTCCATCGACGGGCTTGAAGGCTCTCGACGAGAGGGCCTCGGCCCTTACGTGCTCGCCTTGAAGGGAATCGAACCGCGGGCCCCATGCTGTCCGCTCCGGAACCACCGCGCGCTCAATGCTTAAAGCAATTATCCCGGTGCCATCGGAGGAAGTGCGGATGCGGCCTTTCGAAAGGTCGCTGCGGAACGATCGCGTCTCCCGTTTTGTTGATGAGTGACTGGATACTCTCCGGGTCATTTACCTGCCGCGAAACAAGAATGTTCAGGTCGTCGGAAAGACTGATTAGGCCCAGATCGAACATCCAGTGGGCGGTTCCGGAAAGTGCTATGCCATTGCTCAAGATGTCAGGGCCGTTGGCTTCCACCGGACGAATGTGCGCGGCATCGACTTCGGCACGGCCGCCGCCGTTGATCAGCTTCAATCCGGTGATTGCACATCGCTTGTCGTAAGCTTTTGAGGACAAGACGGCGGAAAAGACGATTGCGAACAATTCTAGAAGTGAGCTGAGTGACGCGATCACGCTCCTGCTCAAAAGCGAAGGGTGGCTGCAGCTGCTCCCCAAATCCGGGCGCCGGATCGACGATCTCCGGCTCGCAGACCCGTGGCAACTCCGGCTCCCGTTCATCGAATCCCAGCGAGAGAATGCGATTGAAATCACCCGGAGAGATCGGCCTGACGGCGGACTGCGCTCTTCCGGAGATGCGGCCGTCGGCATTCAGCAGGCCCCGTTCGACCACCCCTTCGGCATTGCTGAATGGAACCGGGTTGATGAAATCGAGATAGGTCCCCGGCTCAATCAACGCAAGGTACATGCCGGGCGCTTTGCGATCCGGAATGACCTCAGCTACCTTGGCGATGGCAAAATAACCACGCGTCTCGGCTACCTTCCTCGGCTCGTAGTAGATGATCCAATCTCCGATGCAGCCCTGGGCACGTCCCAGATATTGGCTCGGAAACTGATACCGTTCCGCCGGGCTGTCGTCGTAGATCGAATCTGAGCGATGAATGAAAACCCCGAATCCCATATTGCCGCTATAGCAGATTCTCGCACCTGCTCGACAGAGTTGTAGTCATATCGGAACACGGCGCGATGCGGCATGCGTCCCAATAAAGATTCAACTTTCATTAAACATAAGGGCTTAGCAGGCCACGCCCGGCAACAACCGGCCAAAGACCATGTGAACTGCTTATCGCCATGAGAAAACAGTCTACTTCCTCCCTTTACTTTCAGCGAAAGATCTCCGAATTCTGCAATATCCGCGTCGCTCCGTTTGCCTCGAAGCGCGCGCTCGAGAACATCAGGCCTTACCTCATCAGCTTGGTCATCTATCGAAAGACGCCGCCCATGCGGAACGGGCGCATCGATTGGCAGGCCGTCGCCGACACCTGCGGCATCGAGGACGAGATGACGGCGGAGCTGAAGAAGAACCTTCGTCCTGGCCTTGAAGCCATCCTTCGGTGGTTGGACAAGGAGCGACCGGAGGAGGATGACCGCCCGGCAGTCGAGCAACCCAGAAGGGAAAATGAAGCCTGCTGGCGATTCGGCCAAAGCAATGGCGGCTCGGCCGAGTTCCGCGGCAGCCACGGCCACCGTGAAACCAGAGCAGTCACGAGCGAAGCAGGCCGTTGAGCTAAGGCCGATCGAGGACTTCCCGACGCCGCTGTTCGACCGGACCGAGGAGCCTGAAGAATTTCAGCAGGCGCTCATCTATCACATGCGCCGGCACGGCGACAGCTATTGGCATCTGCATCGCGCCGTGATCAGCGACGAGCATGCCTTCGACCGCAAGACTCTGCTGAGCTGGGCGAAAGGCACCAAAGCGCCGCGGTCGATCGCGAGCTTTGACATCCTGTCCCGTATCGAGCGTCGGTACCGGCTGCCCGACGGCTATTTCAAGGCCAAGCTGCCGCACCAGGCGCGATCGGCGTCTGGCCATGAGGTCGGAAGCAATATCAGTGCCGCGGAGCGGCGCCGGCTCGCTCGGCATCTGCCGGACAACTTCAACAGCCTGCCGTTTGGTAAGCGCCAGGAAATCCTCGAATGGGTTCGCCGCGTGATTATCTCCGGTTCCACCGACTACCGCCGTTTCCAAGCAATGGCGACCAGACAGCGCTACGCCATCCGATTCCCGGCGATTTCCTACGGCGGATCCCCGTCATCACGAGCGTCGGCTGATGCCTTGGATTGGGAAGAAAACGATCATACGCCTATCGAGGATCCCGACCTTCTTTCGGCGTGGTCGACGCCCCTCCCCGCCTCGCCATGGAAATGGCCAATCTCATCCGTTTCAAGACGGCCACGCTGACGGCACTCGGGTTCCAGCGAAACGGCGTCTGGGGAGAGGAAACGGCTGCGCAGAAGATCGAACATCTCGGGCTGATGTTCGGCGCCTTGGCTGCATCTCCGAAGGGCCCCGTCAAAGGCTATGGCGTTCCGCTCAGCCAGTAGACCTTCGACCTCCTGGTTTTTCCCGGTGTCTGGGACTGGTATCTGCAGTGGCGCGAGCGTCGACGCGGCTTCTACACCACCTGGGAAGAGGACATGCTGAGCGTTCTTCTCAACCTGGTGCGCGCCGAAACGGGCTGGCTTTGGCAACACCCGGAGCTCGTCCGAAATGTGACGCCGATACCTGGGCTGATCTCCGCGGCAGCGATTGCAGCGGCCGAGCGGGATTGGCACGCGGTCTGCGAAGCCTGCTTCAAGCACGCTTCGAATCGCTCGAAGGAAATTCAGCGGGTGATGCGGGTTCACCGGGATCCATTCGAGCCGATCATGTGCGTGCTCGAGGCGGACAGCCCCCTCGCCGAATACCGCAAGATCACCGACGACATCCTCAAGCGCATGCCGGACGAGGATCGCTATCCGCGGGCCGCCGCCGAGGCTGTCCGGTCGTTCCTGATGTTGCGGCTCGGCTTGCACCTCGGCCTTCGCCAGAAGAACCTGCGGCAATTGCTTGTCTGCCCGCGCGGGCATTTCCCGACATCGGAGCGCCGGCTCGAGGATATGAAGCGTGGAGAAATCCGCTGGAGCGATCGCGACCGCGGCTGGGAAGTACTGGTCCCGGCGAACGCCTTCAAGAACGCCAACTCCTCCTTCTTCGGCTCAAAACCCTTCCGCCTGGTCCTGCCGGACCTCTTTGGACCTTTACAAATACCTAAACGCCTACATCGAGCGGCATCGCGGGGTGCTGTTGGCCGGCGCCGACGACCCCGGCACTCTATTTGTGAAGACGGTGAAGGCAAACAGCAGGGACGCCGCCTATAACCAGACGACCTTCTATGAGGCCTGGCGGCTGACGATCCAACGCTATGGCATCTACAATCCTTATACCGGCCGCGGCGCGATCAAGGGCCTGCTACCGCATGGGCCGCACAATGTCCGTGACGTGCTCGCCACGCACATCCTCAAACAGACGGGCTCCTACGAGCAGGCGAGTTACGCCATCCAGGACACCCCCGAGATGGTCGCCAGCCACTATGGCCGCTTCCTCCCGCAAGACAAGGCCGCTCTTGCGGCCAAGATTCTGAACCAGGTATGGGAGTCCGCCGCTTAGTGATGAGCTCCACGCTAGGGGCCGAGTAAAGGGACCACGTCAGTCTACGGCAATGATATGACGCATCGTCGGTCGAGACATCTATCCTATTGTTTTCATTGTGCCCGGATAGAGAAAAAGCTTCGGACTCTGACATAACAAGGATAAAACCTAACGACTAAATTTGCCCGCCGGCGAAATGTATAACCGCGAACCGAGCATTCAAAACGTGGATAAAAATCCGCATGGAATGCTCAGCGGCATCCCTTTGTTTTCAATGCAAAATTTCTGCGGTTTCTGTTGCGCGCAGGGTTCTGACACATCCGAATCTGATATAAGGGGGATAAAACGAGGACATAACCATGCCGATTCACGATCCCTGCGCACTTCTAAGCCGACTGCTGGAAGAACCCACCGAAAGCGCATGGTTGGAATTCAAGGTCAACAATAAGGATCCACGCGAGATCGGGGAATATGTGTCCGCGCTTGCGAATTCGGCCATGCTCGCCGGCAGAGATCGCGCCTTTCTCGTCTTTGGAGTGGAGGATCGTACGAAGAGGCGGGTAGGCACGGAGCTTCGTCTGCAGCAACAAAAGCAAGGCAACGAGGATTTCACCAACTGGCTAACTCGCATGGTCGAGCCGCGGGTGCTCATTGAGGTTCTGGACTTTGTTTGCGATGATCTGGCGTATTCCGTCGTTGCCATCGAGCCGTCTTATGAGCGGCCTGTAAAATTTGCAGGCACCGAATTTGTTCGCATCGGCGAAAACAAGAAGAAGCTCGCCGAGTTCCCTGAGCACGAGCGTTCACTCTGGATAGCAACAGGGCGCCGACGCTTTGAAACCGCAGTTGCGTCATCGAACGTCACCGCGGACGGCGTCTTCGCTATGCTCGACCCGGACCCCATCTACGATCTGACAGGTGATCCCAAGCCGAAAAATCCTCAGGAGATCATTCGAAAGATGGTCGATGCTGGCTTCCTTCTCGACAATCTGGAAGGCCGTTTCGATATCACCAATCTGGGCGCCATCATGTTGGCGCGTGATGTCACCGTTTTCCCATCGATAGCTGGCAAGACCGTTCGCATCGTCAAATACTCCGGCCGCGACAAATCGCGTTCCGACTTCGAGCAGGAAGGCAAGAAAGGGTACGCCGTCGGCTTTACCGGAATGATGCGGTTTCTGATGGAGCGGCTGCCGAAAGAGGAGCGATACATCGATGGCGTTCGGCGGATGGTGCCGCATTTCCCGGAAACGGCCGTTCGTGAAGTGATCGCCAATGCTCTCATACACCAGGATTTCATGGCGACCGGCGTCGGTCCCGTCGTCGAAATCTATGAGAACCGCATCGAAGTCACCAATCCAGGTAGCTCTCTGATCAGCACTGACCGCATTCTCGATGAGCGCCGCTCGAGAAACGAGAAGCTCGCTGCGACCATGCGGTCGTTCGGCCTTTGCGAGGAGCGCGGCGGTGGGCTTGACAAAACACTGATCGAAATCGAAGCACAGCACCTGCCCGCTCCTGACTTCATCTCATCCGAGAGTTCGATGCGGGTCGTGCTGTTCGCACCGAAGACGTTCGGTCAAATGTCGAAGGCTGAGAAGCTGCGGGCATGCTTCTTCCACTGCGTCCTGCGCTGGCTCACCCATGATTACATGAGCAACGCCACGCTCAGAGAGCGGTTCTCTCTGGCACCGGAAGAGTATCAGGCTGTGTCCGCGGTCATCGCTGACTCAATTAAGCTCGGCCGCATTGCACCTGCCGATCCCGACCAGGGAAAGCGGAACGCAAGATATGTCCCCTACTGGGCCGCTTGAGCATTTCGATGAGTAGCGGGATGCAAAACCAAATGAGCGACACCGTCAGTGCATATGACGCTCACGCCGGCGCCTTCGCGACCCAATACGAAAGCGGCTCCGCCGAAGCGGTGCACTGCCCTGCTCGAATACATTCGCCGTGATTACAATCTGATTGCACTGGATGTGGGCGCTGGATCCGGTCGCGATGCGGCGTGGCTTGCCTCACTCGGTTACGAAGTCGTCGCGGCCGAGCCGGCGGCTGGTATGCGCATCGAAGCACAGCGGCGCCACCCTGACCCGCGGATTCGGTGGCTCGACGACCGGCTACCGGATCTGGCCGTTGTGCATCGCCTCGGCCTCGCATTCGACCTAATCCTGCTAAGTGCCGTATGGATGCATGTGCCGCCACCTGCGCGGGCGCGCGCTTTTCGCAAGCTTGCGACCTTGTTGAAACCGGGCGGCGTCGTCCTCATCAGCCTGCGCGAGGGTCCGTCCGAGCCGAACCGACCGATGTGGCCGGCACCGGTTGGCGAGGTGGAAGCGCTCGCACGCACGCACGGACTTGCCGTCCTGCGAGCCGTAACGAGCCAGGACCAGTTCGGCCGCAATGAAGTGCGATGGACTGGAATGTGCCTGCGCCTGCCAGACGATGGCGCTGGCGCTCTCCCGCTGCTGCGAGGTATCGTTCTGAATGACGAGAAGTCTTCCACCTACAAGCTCGGCCTTCTCCGGGCCGTGGCGCGGGTCGCCGACGCGACGCCCGCGCTCGCCGTACCGCACGCCGATGAGGACGTGGTCGACATACCCCTCGGAATGGTCGCCCTGAATTGGATCCGCATGTACCTGCCGCTCGTCAGCGCCGGCTGCCGCAGACGCCCGGCAACTCAGGGCCGGACGGCTTGGGCTTCGCCAAGGCAGGCTTCCGTGAATTGTTAGCCCACAAGGTCGTCGGCCAGGATCTGCGTATCGGGGCGCGTTTCATCGGCGACCGAGCTGCCGCTGTTGCGCGCGCATTAGCAGAAGCCCGACGCACCATTGCCGACATGCCGGCCAACTACACCCGGTTCCCGAACACAGAGGTGAGGGTTTTTCGGGCGGCCACATCCAAGGCTCCACGTATCAGGGGCGACCTGACGTTAGACCGAGAGGTGCTCACGGCCTACGGGAGCCTTACCGATCCGGGACACATCTGGCGGACGCTTCAGCGACTCGGCCCATGGATCGAGCCGGTGCTGGTTCATGAGTGGTCGCGTCTTGTCCGCGCTTACGGCGAGCGAATGGGTCGTCCCGTATTGCATGGCGAAGTCGAGGCTGCCCTTGCTTGGCTCGACCCGGCCCGAGACACTCTTCTCGCACGATCGACGGCTAAGCGCATGCTCGAGCAAGGACGGCCAGTTACTTGCGTGTGGACTGGTGCGCAGCTCGGCCCAGGAATGCTGGACATTGATCACTGCCTGCCTTGGTCGGTCTGGCCCTGTGGAGATCTCTGGAATCTGCTTCCCGCCTCACCGCGGGTCAATCAGCACCTCAAGCGTGATCGGCTGCCCTCGGCGTCAGCTCTGGCTGCGGCGCGGGAGAGTATCATCGCCTGGTGGGACCAAGCCTGGCTCCCTGACGAGGGCGCTTCAGCTCCGGTTCGAACGAGAAATCGTAGCCGCGCTACCGGTCGGCACCGGTGCTTCCACTGAAGACGTTTTTGCTGCCCTTGAATGGAGGCGTCTGCGCCTGCGGCAGGACCAGCAGGTGCCCGAGTGGGCAGGTGTTCGAAAGGTGGCTGTCGAGGATTTGTTCTGACAGGGGCGATCGCAGGTCATGAAAGCGAGATTCGGCTGACCAGAATTTGCACCCGGACGCGCATCGGTGAAATGGACCCGGACCACACCGAAACACGCCTCAGATTTCTCAGCGGAGTTTTGAAGTGCCCACCGCGTAGGCACCCGCAGGTCGGACTAACTACTTTGTGTAGCTTTTCGCCGTTTGACGAAGCGTTCTACTATCTTGGCGCGTAGAGCGGAGAAGCGCATGCACTATCGCCAGAAGTCGGTGCTGTTCGCGGCACCTTGGCTCGTTGTTGGATTGGTCGCGGTGGTCGTCTCTGGCGGCATGACCGTCAGCGACTTCGAGAAACCCGAGCTGCTGGTCGCCGCTCTGTTCGTCGGGGTCATCGTTGGCATGGCCGTTGAGCAGTGTTTGTCCGCGATGCGGCGGCAGGCTTGGCGGGCCAATACACGCTGGCAGGAAAAGCGTGGCGGCGCGAGCATCGTCACTGGGCCGTGGCTGCCAGCACTCGTTCCGGAGCCGCCGAAAAAGCCCGATGCTGCCGAACAGTTGCGCATCGTGATGGGCGCAAACTTCACGATTCAGCCCCTCCTCAACAAGAGCGAAGCGCGCGTGTTCAAGGAACTCGACCGAGTCGTTATGGGCTGCAACCCGACATGGCAGGTGATGGCCCAAGTTTCTATGGGCGAGATCATCCGCAGCAAGGATCCGGTCGCGCATAGCTGCATCAATTCAAAACGCGTCGACCTGCTCCTGGTCGACGGAAACTGCCAGCCTCGGCACGCCATTGAGTATCAGGGTGGTGCGCACCACCAGGGCGCCGCGGCCGCGCGCGACGCCATCAAGAAAGAGGCTCTCCGTCGCGCCGGAATCGGCTACCACGAGGTCGTGGCTGGCCAAACGACCCCGGCGGAGCTGAGGCGCTTGATCGAAAAGCTAGTGGAAAAGCCGAATGTCAACTAGCTCCCTGCCTCGTCGAATTCTGCGCATCACGAGCCACGACCACCAGCGGGGTCGGAGTGGCTCCCCCGCATTGGAAGGTTGCTTGATGCCTGAATGGCCAGTTGCTCTTGATATTGATTTCGCGGCAGTTCGGCAGAACCTGTTTTCGGCCAGTCACGGAGCAATCAGCGACTGGCGGTCATTCCCTTGGCATCGTGACCGTGAAAACCGGGTTCAGGCGCACAAGGCGCATTCGTCGCAAGCCATTGCCATTGATGTGTTCGGCACGCTCAAGATGAGCACTGATCGCGACCGGATCCTCGACGCCATCGCCAGGCAAGTTGGCGTGCCGCCCGGCGGTCCCTGGTCGATAAACCTCGAATGGACTGATGGCGATCGCCTCCTGCGCGAGCTCCGACCGACACAAGTCGACGCCCTTGCCGTTGGCTCCAAGGCGGCACTGATTATCGAATGCAAGTTTACCGAGACGGGAGGGAAATGTAACCAAACTGCCGCGTCCCGCACTGGAAAGCCCCAGTGCAATGGGAGCTACAGCGACCAGATCAATCCCGGCAACGGCGTCCGGTCCCGCTGCACCCTGACAGGCAAGGGAATTCGCTACTGGGATTACATCCCTAAGCTCTTCGATTTGGATCCGACGGCCGAGTATGCACCCTGTCCTTTCGCCGGCGACGCCTATCAGTGGATGCGCAACGCGGTGCTGGCGGCAGCCATAGGCAAGCACCGCAACCTTCACGCCGCCGCAGTTGCCGCCTTCGCCGACCACCCAAATTTCCCGACGGCCCGGAAGGCAAAACTGGGCCTGTTTGATGCCAGGCTGGGCGGCGGCCAAGCCGCAATCACGCCGATCTCCTATCAGGAGATCATCGAGATCGCTCGCCAAGTGGGGCTGGATCAGCAGCTTTGGACCGATCTTTCCGAGTGGGTCGGCGAAAAAATTACGAGGGTCTCATCACAGCAGCCTGAGAGCGCCGTCGCCACCCGCTAGCAGATTGCAGCGGTTTGCTTATTACTCCCTAAATTCGGATTTTCGCACGACGCCCCTGCACCCGCATCCGGTTCCAGACGACATTATGCGATCTTCTGAGCCCAGAACGTGAACATCCTCGCAACAAGGCGCACAGAGCTCGTGAAGACGACTCGCTTCGACCCAAAGGCGACTTTCATAGATCGAACCGTGGAAAACCGCTTTGCGCCGATCCTCAGTCGTTCGGCAATCAAACCGACCTATCAGGGTATGTTGACCCTGAGCTACCCCGATAGCCAAGTTCAACGGAGAGCCACCGGCGGGGGCCTGCTCATCGAACCTGCGGCAACCGTGAGAACCGTGCTCAGTGCGAAACCGATACAGAATGCGGCTATGCGAAGCATTGATGTTTCCTCGAGTTCCAGAGTGTTGCAAGGCTGCCGCCTATTCAGGCCGCCTTGTCGCGGCCAATTGCCTGGACCTTGTTCCAGATACGTCCGGGCCGGGGAATGTCGAGTTCGAAAATGGTCTCAAAGACGTCCGCGAGATGGTCCGCGCTTGTGATGCGGTGTTCGCTAACGCTGTTGGGCGTGACGGTGCGCAAGCGGTCGTTCTGCAGGGCGACATAGCCGTCCGCGGTATGACGCATGACTGCCAGCGCGTTTGTGAAGGGCGATCCTGGATCTCGCATCAACCAGGCACGCGTCGCGGCCATGGAGGCTGTGATCGGCCCGGAAATCGAAACTGTGCGCGATTCCATGCACATGATTATTGAAGCGCAGCCAGCCGTCCTCCGTCGGCATGATTGAAAAATCGAAACCCCGCTGGCTGATCGGTCCGACAGCAAGCGGCACGGGTTCGATGATGGCGTCGGCCACGCCGACCTCGGCGAGATAGGGGCGGTCGAGATCGACGCGCAGCGTCAGATGATTGCCGATGGCAATGTCGCCCAGTTTTTCACGATCAACGCCACCGCAAAGACGGGTGACCCGGAAGCCGAGCGCATCAAGAGCTGCGCCAAAGAGACCGTTCATCTCGTAGCACCAGCCGCCACGCCTGCCCTCCACCATCTTGGCGAAGGCGGACGCCGGGGTCATCGAGGACGGCCATCCCATGAAGGCATCCAGCGCCTCCCAGGTGAATGTCATGAGATGAGCACGGTGCAGTCTCGACAGGGTGTTAAGGTCGAGAGAAACCGGCCGGTCGACTCCGATCCTTGCGAGATAGGTGTCCAACTGGCTGGTTGTCAGGGACATTCCGTTTTCGTTTGAAGGCACGTGTGTCATTCTTGCTCCTTTCGATGGACCGTTGTTGAGACTCTCGACGCTGTGTTTCAGGACGGCCTGTCGCCGGATCAGGCGACCTTACGATCTTCGTTGGGCAGGAACGTAAGGCCGAAAGCCATTGCGACGGAGGCGATTTGCTCGGGCGTTTCGGGCTTGCAGAGCTCGATGATCGGAAAGAAGGCTTCGAACCCGCCGGGGGTAACGACGGCCATCAGACGGCCTTCCGTTTCTCCAATGTTCCGGAATCGATGCGGCACGCCGCGTGGCAACGCGATGCAGCCACCCTCCGCCAGTTCGACATAGTCGCCGGCACACCAGAAGCCGAAGCAGCCGGACAGGACGCGGAAGAACTCGTCCTCTCGCTCATGCACATGAAGCGGCGGGCCTTCTCCGGGCGGCACGATGGCCTCTAGCATGCCCAGCGCGCCGCCTGTATTGGCCGCCAACATGCGTATGACGTGTTTGCCGAACGCCGCTGCCGGCGTTCCATGGTCGGGCGGTGATACCGCCGCATAGGTGAATGTCTTCATGTCGGGTCTCCTTCTGCTTGAGGACACCCATCGATTACTTTGTGCTCCGTCTCATGATAAGAGCGATAAATTGACATTATTGAACGGATAATCGCTCTCATGAAAACGCTGGATCCGCTTGACGGGATTGCCGCCTTCCTAACGGTTTCCACGCATCTCAGCTTCACGAAGGCGGCAGACGAACTGGGCATGTCGCGTGCGACGGTGGGAGCCCAGGTCAGGCAGCTCGAGGATCGCCTCGGCATCCGCCTCTTTCAGAGATCGACGCGCAAGGTCGTTCTGACCGAGGCGGGCGCCGCCTACCGGGAAGCCCTTTCGGGTATCCTGCCGCAGATAAGAGAGGCGGAACGGGCGGCAACCTCGTTCCAGAAGGAAGCCGTCGGGCGGTTGCGGGTGTCCGCGCCGCCCGATCTCGGGCATCTGGTGATCGTGCCGGCAGTTTCGGAGTTCCTCAAGCTCAACCCGGCTGTGTCCCTGGAGCTGGACCTGTCGCATCGGGCCGTGAACCTGGTCGAGGATGGCTTCGACCTTGCAATTCGAGGTCGCCTCGAGGTCGATATCAATCTCATCACCCGGCAACTGGCGACATCGCAAATCGTAATATGCGCTTCGCCCGCCTATATTGACGAACATGGTGCGCCGGAGTCGCCGCACGACCTCGCCCACCACTCCTGTCTCCACTTCGCCGAACTAAGATGGGGGCGGATCTGGCCGTTCAGCAGGAACGGTGAGGAGTTTCGCATTCCAATCGTGCCTCGGCTGGAACTCAATCACAGCCTTGGCCTGCGCGACGCCGCCTTGCTGGGAGTGGGTATCGTCCTCCTGCCCGACTTTATCGTTGGCGAAGACCTCAGGCAGGGCCGGTTGATACGTCTTCTCCCCGATTGGCATATCAGCACGATACAATTGCAAGCGGTCTATCCGGCCAATCGCCATATTGCGGTAAAGGTCCGACGCTTCGTCTCGTTTCTGGCAGGCAAACTGCGGCCGTAGCCGAGGCGAAACCCGCGCTCCGGATGAATGTGAGAATGAGCAGAAGCGACAGGAGGCTCTCACGGACGCCCCGCTGAAGACCAACGCTCGACCCGTTGCAGCCGCTCTCTGATGGCCGCGGCGATGTCTGGTGCTGCCCTAACCCGCTTCTCTCACCGCCTTTAGCGCCGGTGGCGCAACTCGGCCCGCCGGGACGCCTGTTTGGCGCTCCGGCTTCGAAGACGAACGGAGTCGGCGCCACTGTGAGCGGCGGGTCTGGGTTCGGCGATGTCTCCTGTTCTGGTTGCGGAAGGGTTTCAGGCCGGCGGCATCAGCGGGCCGCGGCACGTATTCGGGCGTGTGCCAGTGCAAATTCGTCGGCATAGGGACAGGCGGATGCCATCGCGATTTTGATGCGACGCACCGAGACGCGGACCTGGGCGCCGATCTTTAACAGCTTCAGCCGGATGGTGCCGCAGGTCGCCTCGGCGAGCCGCGTATGGGCAAGGCCAAGGCGGCGCAGGGCGCAGATCAGCACGTAGGCCAACGAGGCGAACCAGAGGCGCAGTTGATTGGCGTGCATGGTGTGGGCGCTGGTGCGGTCGGCGTAGAGATCGAGCTGGCATTCTTTGATGCGGTTCTCCATGTCACCGCGGGCGCAGTAGAGATCCTCGTAAAGCGTCTGTGCCGCCCAGCGCTCTGACTTAAGGGAGGTGACGATGAAGCGCGGATTGGCGCCCAGCAGCGTCCATTCCGCTTTTCCAACGACCCGCCGTCGTCGTGTCCAGCTGTCCTTGGTCGACCACAGGAAGTCGCGGAAGACGCGGGTCGCCTGGGCGCTTGCCTGGGATAACAGGCTTGCTTCCTCCATGGCCGGCGCGATTTGCCTTTCCAGCCGCGGGTTGCGAGCAAGGCCAAAGACATAGTCGACCTTGTTGGTCTCGCACCAGTCCATCAGTTCGTCGCGGGCGAAGCCGGAATCGGCGCGCAGGATGATGCGCACGTTTGGCCAGCTTTGGCGGATCTGCCCGATGATACGATCGATTTCGGCGACCGAGCCTGCGCTGGCGTCGATGTTCGAACGCCGTAGCTTGGCCGAAAGCAGGTGGCGGCCGCAGAAGATGTACAGCGGCAGATAGCAATAGCAGTTGTAATAGCCGTGAAAGAACCGACCCTCCTGGTGACCGTGCAGCGGATCATCGGTGGCGTCGAGATCGAGCACGATTTCCTCAGGCGGGCTGTCGTGCGCGTCCAGGAACAGCTCGATGAACAGCGCTTCCAGCGCTTGCCTGTCGTAAGCGATCTTGTGATAGCGCGTCGGCTGGCCGAGACGGCCGTGCTCCAGCCGGTTCAAGGTGGATTTGCCGGCAAGCACCGCACAGTCTTGCCGCTTCGGCGTCAGCCGCTCCGACAGAAGCGCGAGCACCGGGTCGTGGCGCAGCCTGTCGTGGTCATCGACATCCTCGTAGCCCAGCGCGATCGCCGCAACGCGCTGCCCGACCAGCGTGCGCACGCTGTGGACCGTGCACGTCGGATCGCGGTCATCAACGAAGCAAGCGGCCACCCGGTCGAACAGTCCGATGACCCCATCGACATGGCGAAGCAGCAGGGCGCCGGCATCCGAGGTGATCGCTCCGCCGTCGAAACCAGCGACCACTTTGTGACCGTCGAAGCCTTCAAATTCGAGCTGCTCGGCGATACAGTGTGTTTGCATCGGACCCCCTCAACGAATCTGATAACCCTTTGTAGCAAAAGAAGTTTCTCAGATTCGCGGGCCCGATGCACCTCTTACTTTGAGATATTCAGGCTAAAGTATCCACCGGAAGGCTCACCGCAGCGTCGCTATTTTCCGGACATGATCGCGCCGGAAACCGGGCGCTTACCACCAACCAAAACATCAACGTGCAGTGAGCCGGCCTATGGACTCCGGGCGGACTTCGCCACTGCGCTGAGACCGCTGGCATCACGAATCCCCGATTGATAGGCACGGATCAGCGTCGCCGCGAGCACCTCCGCCTGTTCGCCGTCGCTCGGCAATGCCCTTGTTTGCAACTCGCTTTTGAAGACCTTGTCGATGAGTTCCAGTTCGTCGGGCCCGATCGGTTCAAATCCGAAATCCAGAGCGCTTCTCATGATTTCTCCTTCATGCGCCCAACCTGCCGGGCCTTGCGTCAAGTGGACTCTACGCTTGTTAAGGCGAATAACGAGTCAATAGAACGCCGAGACGCCCAGGGTCTGATACCGTACGGAAGGGGACTACTGCGGCGACAGCCCGCACCAATTCTCTGAAGCATTTCGAACCAATTTGTCTGCCGGCCCATCCAGATCGACCTGAGAAATAGGCGCCCAACGGCGCCTGTGTTACTGTGATAGAGTGAACAGGGGTCCAGGTGGCGAGGGCTACTCCCGAGCCTCATTCGCCGGGGAGCTAAATGGCAGTTACTTCTCAGAGCCCGCTGCGCAACCAGTTGCTGGCGCTTCTCCCTGAAGCCGACTATCTGCAGATCGCGGGCGAGCTCGAATATGTCGATCTACAAAGGGGGGCGCTTCTAGCGAACGCAGGCGAGCCAATCGAGCACGTTTACTTTCTGACGTCCGGCATCGGCTCCCTTATCGCGTCGACGCCTGAGGGCAACAGAGCGGAGGCGGGCATATTCGGCAGCGAAGGCTATGTCCCGACATCCGCAGCTATGGGCGTGGAGCTGAGCGTCCACCAGGTGGTCATGCAGATCGACGGGGATGCCCATCGGATGGAGTTCTCTTTGTTCCGGTATTGGATGGAGCGGAACCGGAATTTTGCCAGGGTCATGATCCGCTGCATCGAGGCCTTTTCGATCCAACTCACTTACACAGCCATTTCGAACGCCGTTCACGGTGTCGACGAGCGGCTCGCCCGGTGGCTCTTGATGTGTCACGATCGCGTTCCCGGAAACCAAATCCCGCTCACGCACGAGTTCCTCTCGCTGATGCTAGCGGTCCGGCGTCCGAGTGTCACGACAGCGCTCCACATTCTTGAGGGCAACGGCTTCATTCGTTCCTTGAGAGGGCAGATTGTCATCCGCAACCGCGCGGACCTCGAAGAGTTCGCGCGTGACGCATACGGCAAACCCGAGAAAGAATATCAGCGTCTCATGTCCGGGCTCTTTTGAGGGCCTTGGCGCAATACCCTCCCGCTTGCTGGGATCGCCGAAGGTGTCCCTTGCTCAGAAGAAAGGCCCCTCTTTGCGAGAGAGGCCAAGTTCGATGCAAGCCACGCTTTGGTCGGGCTCGCGCCTGCCCCAATGCTCCATCCGTGAACTCCCTTCTGCACGGATTCGAACGGACGTCCGTGTCCGCCACCGTACGAAACAGGCCTGTTGACTGGACGCCAGCGTTAGGACCTCTAAATTAGCGGCTGCGCATGCCACATCCCAAAAGAAATCCGACAGAATGCATGGGAGGAGAAACATGAATCATTCAGTCGTTTCGTTTCAGGCGCGTACAGCTTCACGTAGCACGCACTTTTCCACTCAGTTCACCACTGCAGCCGACTTCCGCATCCAGAAGAAAGCCGAGCGAATTTGGGAGATCTCAGCCTTGTCCGATCGCGCCCTGAAATGGCTGAATACCGAGTATCGGCCAGATTCTCCTGTGCGAAACGACGCGTTCAGAACCTGTCTCACCGGGGCTAACCGGTTCATGAGAAACGCGCGCGACGAAGGATACCGCATCGAATATGTTGGCCCGCTGAGTGTCAGCTATTTTTAGGGCGCCGGCGCCTGCCAGCAAAAATCACCTCTTGAATATAAATTCGCCTAAAATTACATCGTGTGACGCAGCGTGCGCAGAACGCAAAAACACCGTCAACAAGCTTCATTCGTGGAGGTTGTCATGGAAAACGGACTGATGGAGGGCAAGAAAGCACAGGATTGGCTCAATCTGGTGCTCGCTGTCGCCCTGTTTGTCTCACCGTGGGTGATCGGGTTCGCGCCTGAGACCATGCCGGCGTGGAACGCATGGATCGTTGGCATCGTGCTCGGCGCTCTGGCAATTGCCGCGCTCGCGGCGTTTGCGGAGTGGGAAGAGTGGGCCAACCTGGTGCTCGGGATCTGGCTGATCGTCTCGCCCTGGCTGTTGCAATTCGCGACGAACATCAACGCGATGTGGACCCATGTGGTCCTCGGTGTGCTCGTGGCAGCCGTGTCGGCTTGGGCGCTCTGGGACTATCGGCAGAACCCGCACGCCCATGTATGATCCGAGAGTACCGCCCGCCGCTGCAGCGGCGGGCGGTTCCGTATTGACGATGGGAACCTAACATTCGCCGTCAAGAACGGTGCAGCGCTTCGGCCAAAGCCATTTACTGCTCCCCTAAACACTAGCGGCTCCTGTCATCCAGGCGTAGGCAACCGCGGTATCGCGAGACGGGAAGCGCAGTTCGACCTGCGTGAGCGTGTCACTCCCGCCGGTATAGCCGATGAGATGATCGATCGTCGGCGGGACTCTCCGTTCGAACACCAGCAGCCAAGGTCGTCTAGAAACGCGCGCCGACGTCATTACGGAGCGTGAGGGACGAAAGATGCGTGCTACCCGCATCGATGCTCGGCCGTGGAGGGTCCTTGTCAGCCGCGGGGTGCTGGTTGTCGCTTACCTGCTTTGCGAACTTCCGATCAGCGCTACCAGATTTTCCCTGTCGAGAACGGAATTCCATCATGACGTCGATTTCGTAACGAGAATAGCCGGTCGGGCAATCGATGCCCGGTCGGCGGGCGGTGGCACTATTTGTCTCTATCGATGCTGATCCGCTTGACGTTGGCTCGCGCCTTCTCAGTCTTCGGCAACGGCACTGCGAGCACACCGTTTTTGAACGTCGCGGCAACCTTGTTCTCATCGACCTGGCGACCAAGAGCCAGCCGCCGTTCGAAGCGCCCGTAGTAACGCTCGGTGAACCGGCGCTCCTTGTCCTCGGTGTCCGATTTCTTCTCGCCCCGAAGGGTAAGCACCCCCTCGTCCAGCAGCACCTTCATACGTCTGGATCGATGCCCGGAACCTCCGCTATCACGCGGATCTCATTGTCGTTCTCCTCGACCTCCACGGTCGGCCACGATCCATTAAGGGGCGTCATGCCACCGAACGGCGATGGCTGACCGAAACCGCGGAAGACGTCGTCAAACAGACGGGTGCAACGACAGGAATGGATCCATCTCATCACCGCGATAGACGCTCGGGACCTGGCTGCTGCCACGGTTCCACGGGATCAGGTCACGTACATTCATGGCTTCATCCTTTCTTTCGTTTCATTCTCTCCTCTTGGTTCGGTGCAGTCTCCCTCCCCTCGCCTGCCCGGCGACAGGCGACGTTCGAGCGGTGCGCCGTCTACGCTGCCTTGTCGCCTTCGATCTGCTTCGAAGCGGTCATCGCCGTCTGGGTTTCGATGGTGATCCGACGCGGCTTCATCTCCTCAGGTATCTCCCTCCTGAGATTAATGACGAGCAGCCCGTTTTCGAGCTTTGCGCCCTCGACGAGGACATGATCGGCGAGTTCGAATCTGCGCGCGAACGATCGTACGGCAAGGCCCTGATGGAGGTACTGCACCTCCTCATCCTCGGACTTGGCACCGGTGATCACGAGCATATTCGCCTCATGGGTGATCATCAGTTCGTCTTCGGCAAAACCCGCTGCCGCGATGACGATCCGGTAGGCATCTTCGCCGAGTTTGACGATGTTGTAGGGCGGCCAGGTCTCAGCATTGAGGCTGGCGTTTTCCAGCAGATCGAACATGCGGTCGAAGCCGATGCTGAACCTGTAGAAAGGGTTGAAGTCGAAGCTTGTTCTCATAGCTACATCCTCCGTAGAGCAACATAGATACGAGGAAGCGCCAAGAAGCGTGGCGCTCCCTGACCATGCCGACCCAATTGGCATCGGCAGGAATGAGTAGGGAAATACAGAGCCTCGCGTCAAGAGGTGAGGCGAGACGATTAGAGCAGACGGCGATGCTGCGAAATCATGCCTTTAGCACTCCATGTGATGGAGTGCTAAAAAAATTCATCGCCCCTCTTGAAACTAAAAAAATCGGAAACCAGATCGATTGGCGCGATGCCAAAACATCGTGCGTCCCGCGTCGGATTCGTCTCGGATGCGGCGGGGAGGACTCTCTGAAAATCTGTCAGTCCACGAGGAGAGCGACATGACGTTTCGTCCCTTGCATGACCGTATCCTGGTCCGCCGCATTGAAGCCGAGGAGAAGACGGCCGGCGGCATCATCATCCCCGACACGGCGAAGGAAAAGCCGCAGGAAGGCGAGGTCATCGCCGTTGGCCCCGGCGCACGCGATGACGGCGGCAAGCTTGTCGAACTCGACGTCAAAGCCGGCGACCGCATTCTGTTCGGCAAATGGTCCGGCACAGAGATCAAGCTCAATGGCGAGGATCTGCTGATCATGAAGGAATCCGACGTGATGGGCGTGATTGAGAGCGAAGCCTCGGCCAAGAAGGTCGCCTGAGCGATCGGGCCGATTGAAGGAGTAGAAAAATGGCTGCCAAGGAAGTGAGATTCCACACCGAAGCCCGCGAGAAGATGCTGCGGGGCGTCGACATTCTCGCCAATGCTGTGAAAGTGACGTTGGGCCCAAAGGGCCGCAACGTGGTGCTCGACAAGTCGTTCGGCGCTCCGCGGATCACCAAGGACGGCGTCACCGTCGCCAAGGAGATCGAGCTCGAGGACAAGTTCGAGAACATGGGCGCCCAGATGGTGCGCGAAGTGGCCTCCAAGACCAGTGACATCGCCGGCGACGGCACCACCACGGCAACAGTTCTCGCCCAGGCGATCGTCAAGGAAGGAGCAAAAGCGGTCGCCTCCGGCATGAACCCAATGGACCTCAAGCGTGGCGTCGACAAGGCGGTGGATGCTGTGGTCGAGGAGTTGCGGAGGAACGCCCGCAAGGTCACAAAAAACGATGAAATCGCCCAGGTCGGCACGATCTCGGCCAATGGCGACACGGAAATCGGCCGCTTCCTGGCAGAAGCGATGGAAAAGGTCGGCAACGAAGGGGTGATCACGGTCGAGGAAGCCAAAACCGCGGTGACGGAACTCGAGGTCGTTGAGGGCATGCAGTTCGACCGCGGCTATCTCTCGCCCTATTTCGTCACAAATCCCGACAAGATGCGCGTCGAGCTGGAGGAGCCGTATGTGCTCATCCACGAGAAGAAGCTGTCCAATCTGCAGGCGCTGCTTCCGGTTCTCGAATCGGTCGTTCAATCCGGCAAACCGCTGCTGATTATCGCCGAGGATGTCGAGGGCGAGGCGCTTGCCACCCTCGTCGTCAACAAGCTGCGTGGCGGCCTGAAGGTCGCTGCCGTGAAAGCGCCGGGTTTTGGCGACCGCCGCAAGGCCATGCTCGAGGACATCGCCATCCTGACGGGCGGTACGGCAATCTCCGAGGATCTCGGCATCAAGCTTGAGAACGTGACGCTCGACATGCTCGGCCGCGCCAAGAAGGTGGTCGTCGAAAAGGAAAACACGACGATTGTCGACGGGGCTGGTTCGAAGACCGAGATTGAGGGCCGTGTTGCCCAGATCAAGGCGCAGATCGAGGAAACCACCTCAGACTATGATCGCGAGAAGTTGCAGGAGCGTCTCGCCAAGCTCGCCGGCGGTGTTGCGGTGATTCGCGTGGGTGGCTCAACCGAGGTCGAGGTGAAGGAACGCAAGGACCGCGTCGATGACGCGATGCATGCAACGCGGGCGGCGGTCGAAGAGGGCGTGCTGCCTGGCGGTGGTGTCGCGTTGCTGAGAGCCGTCAAAGCCCTTGATAGAGTTCAGACCGAGAACCCCGACCAGAGGCACGGCATCGAGATTGTCCGCCGGGCGATCGAAGCGCCGGTGCGCCAGATCGCCGAGAACGCGGGTGCCGAAGGTTCGATCATCGTTGGTAAGCTGCGCGAGAAGACCGAATTTGGCTATGGCTGGAACGCCCAGACCAACGAGTTCGGTGACCTTTTTGAGCAGGGCGTAATCGATCCGGTCAAGGTCGTTCGAACCGCCTTGCAGGACGCCGCCTCGGTCGCCGGGCTTCTGATTACCACCGAGGCAATGGTCGCCGAGAAGCCGAAGAAGGAAGCACCGGTTCCACCGATGCCGCCTGGGGGCATGGACTTCTGACCGAAGGGTCCGCGCCCGACGGGCGCGGACCCCGTGAACCAATGCCTTGCCCATCGATGGGTAAAGCGTTCGAACAGGTTTGGAGCAGGTCGGCACGAGCCCGAGACATAGCTCCGACAGGCTGGACGCGGAACCGCCAGCCCGCTCCCGAAGGAGGATCTTAAAAAAAAATCGGGGCCAAACGTGACCACGCGTTCGTCGAAATATGTTGGCGTATTCGCCGCACTCGTCCTCGTTATGGTTCCTGGGCCGCCACCGGCGGCACAGCCGTAGGCCGCCATCTCGACAGGCACTCAACGTTCCCTCGCTGATGTCCTGGAGGACATCACGCCGGCAGTCGTCAACATTGCGGTGAGGTCCCGAGCTCCGGCCGAAACCAACCCTCTCTACAACGATCGTTTTTCCGTCGATATTTCAACTTGCCTGAGCAGCAGCGGCAGCGGCTGAGCGCTGGTTCCGGCGTCATCGTTGATGCCGACAAAGGCTATATCCTCACCAATCACCACGTCGTCGCGGACGCCGGCGAGGTTGTCGTGACCCTGAAGGACCGCCGCCGGTTCGCGGCCGAACTCACCGGGTGTCCGTTTTTTTTACTGAATGACCTGTACTACGGTGCGTGTCTTTGGGTCAGCGATGATCCGCTTCTCGTTGACTACCGCATAGGCATAGCGGCTGTCTTCGGGAACCGGGGTAAGAACCACCGTCTCTGGCAGTGGTTTGCCGACCACGACCTGCTCTTGAATCACGATCGGCTGAGTTGGAAGCGGCTGCGCCTCAACATATTCGATCACCTTTGGCGGCGGGGGATCGATTGCCGCTCCGGCGACAGCGCCTGCGACGCCTCCAACAGCGGCACCTACTGGTCCACCTATGACTGCACCAGCGGCGGCACCACCAGCGGCTCCGGTGACCGTGCTGTTCTTCGATGTGTTCTGTGCTGCAGCAGGAAAAGCTGCCCCGGCAATTCCAAGACTCAACACAATTGCACCCTTGATGAGTACACCTTCCATCACAGAATCTCCTCGTTATACGTCCCTTCCCCGGCGCAAACCGCACGCTTCAGGTTTTGTTCCAGTGCTCCGGCGCGCAGGCGTCATATCCTTCGCCTGGCGGCCGCAGCGGGCGCCAGATTTGCCGCCATGAGCGGGTTTCCGGGTTTGCAGCCACCGGCCAGCACCAATGGTTTGCGGCGCGGCGGTAGCAATGGCCGCAAATGGCGCGCATCTTAGTCGTTCGCGCTGGCCGCAGCGAACGACTGCCTACCACCCGAACAATTGCTTTTCGAAGTACGATCCATCCGCTTGAAGTTGAGCGCTGTGGTGTGGGGGGTGGCTGTCGGGAGGAAGGCTATATCTAGCTGGAACTCGGGCCGCATCATCGGTCAGAAGCCGCCATTGAAGCCGAAGGAGATCTGGGCCATCCGTACCGCCTTCAGATGTTGAGCGCAGTGCGCGATCTGGCGCTGTTCAACCTCGCGATCGACAGCAAATTGCGCGCTTGTGATCTCGTCGCGATCTCAGTTGGTGATGTTTCGATTTCTGGAAGGGTTCGCGACCGGGCGATCATCATCCAGAGGAAAACCAGCCGACCTGTACAATTCGAACTGACCGACCAAACGCGGGAGGCCGTCGCTGCATGGATTGGCAGTCGCTCGGTGAACGGGACTACCTGTTTCCGAGCCGCGTGCACGCATTGCCGCATCTCTCGACGCGGCAATATGGCAGGATCGTCGAGCGGTGGGTGTCGAGCATCGGACTTGACCCCAAACGCTATGGCACCCACTCGATGAGGCGGACGAAGGCGGCGCACATTTACAAGAAGACCGGCAACTTGCGCGCCAGCTCTTGCTCGGCCACAAAAAGCTGGAGAGCAACGTACAGTATCTCGGCATCGAGGTCGACGACGCGCTCGCCATCTCTGAACAAGTTGAACTGTACTACCGAATTGCGGTGCTTCTCATCGAAGCGCCGCTCGCTGCCCCGCCGAGGGCCAGAGTCGACCCAAAGCCGCCGCTCGCCTGTAGCGCCGGTCATGTCAGGGATCGGACAATAAGCAGTCACCGGGAACGGGAAGATCTATGGCGACAGCCGCAGCGAGTTGGCTGAAGCTCACTCGTTGACGCGCTGAGCAGATTGACACTGACGAAAGTCCGCTGGCGACTTTCGTAGCAAGGCAGTCAATCTGGTCTGAGGGTTGCCTTATTCATGCGCATCTGGCGCAACATGTTCCGACCGGCGGCGATCATCTCGAAAAGAAACGCCACGAGGGACCCGATGAGCGAGAGGATCGCACCGCCGAAAAATCAAAAGAGATTTTCCTCGCGGAATCCGAGCGCGAGCGCACCAGAAAGCAGATTCAGGATCGCACAGCAGGTGCAGATGGCAGCCAGTGTCCCCAAGGCGACCGCTATTTCCAGGGCGAGAGTCCGTCGCCGAAGATAGCCCAGTTGCGCGCGGCGTGCCTCGCTCTGCTCGTCCTTCTCCCCTACCTCGTTGACCCGATCCGATACCCTGCCAAGGCGAGTCGCGTACACGCTCACGAAACCCGCCGTACCGGCGAGGAGAAACACGGGCGCCCGAGAGGTTTGGATTATGGAGGCAAGATCATTGATGATTGGTGGCGGCTCCATGAGTGCTCTTCATTATTATGGCGGAACGGCACGACGTCTCAGGTAGGAAAGCAGCACGCCAGTGGTCGGCGCGCGTTCCACTGGATTTGGCGCGAACGCTCGACGGCAGCGGCCCTTAAAACCGCACCACCAGGCCCAGGATCGGCCCCTGCTGCACGACGTCGAACACGAAACCGTCGTCGCTGTAGTCAACCGCGAGGGCGCGGTAGCCGGCGACAGCCGAGACCGTATCGCTGAATCGGTAGCCGATCGCCGCGGCGACATCCCAGTCGAGGTCGGCACCACCGGCACCGACAAGCCCCCAACCTGTCAGGTAGATTTCCGGCGTGATCGAGTAGGTGCCGCGAAAGCCGGCCAACCCATCCACCCAGATCGCGTCATCCGTTCTGGAACGCCCGTCGAGAATTCCGCCGCGGAAGGAGAGTTCGCTTTCGACCGACCACAGGCGCAGGCCACCGACGATATCGAGCCGCCCGGAACTGTCCTCAAAGATCGCGTAACCCACCCCGAGCAGGCCGGCGAAGGTCTCGGACGTCAGTTCGACATCGGTTGCAAGAATGCCCCTCGGTGTGCCGGTCTGACCGGAAATCTTGGTGTACATGACATCGCCGAAAATGCTGTAGGGACCATAGCGAGCTTCGCCGATTGCCATCGCCCCGAAATCGAGGTGATCGAAAATATCGCTGAAACTGGCGTCGACATGGGCTTCCGGCAGCCCGAATTGCGCAACGTCCCCCGATAGTCCCGCCGCCCAGAAGTAAGGCGCAAACAAGAAGGTCCAACCGCTCTCGGTCGTCGTCTCTTGAACCTCCGGCGTCAGCGGTGAACGGATATCCGCGGCCATGGCCCCGCCAGTGGCGAGAAGGCTTCCGACGAATGTCAGAGCTCTAATGAGGCGAGACGTCATCTTTTCCCCCGATAGATCTGTTGCATCGTCATTGACTCACCTTGATTTCATCATGACCGAGTGCCGTCGTTTGACCAGACACTTTTTGACACGCGTAGTTAGAATTAACTACCGAGCGCAACTTGCGGCCTTGGCCTGATTTCTGCCGTTGCACGTGGCGTCGGTTGTGATTCCCGTTGCCTGACCCGCGGGCCCGACAAGCGCCTCGACGTGGTGGGCATAGTTTTGCCTGGTATTCTGGTCGACGATCGCAGCCGGAGCGGCAACGACCAGGCCCGCTGTGGTCCCGACCGCATGCGCGGCGCCGGCGGTCGCCGCCACGATGTGATCGCCAAGCCCCAGCCGGCTGTCGGTCAATGTCTGACCGGCCGACAGACGCGTGCCGATCAGTTGGACGATTTCGGGCGATTCCGCGAATTTGCTGTGGTGCAGCCTGTCACCCGCCTGGATCTTGGTGAGGTCGATGACCGCGATGTTGTTCGCCGCCAGTTCCTCCCAGTAGGGAGACTGCTCCGGATCGATCGCGCCGAGCCGCGAGACATTGCCCCAGACGCGTCGCGACACGGCCAGCGCGCGATCGTCGCGCGAGACGAAGAGCGTGAAGCGCGGACGTTGCTTGCCCATGTCGGCGATCTGCGAGCGAAAGACGTCCACATCGACATCGGGCGCTGCCAGCATGACATTCTTGAACTTGGCCGGCAGCCCGTCGTTGCGGATGGCCATCTGGCGCAAGGATTCGAGCGCCAGCCAGTTGCCCATCGAATGGGCGAGGATCGCGACCTCCTTCACCTCCGGGTCGCGCGCCAGATATTGGAACAGCCTTTCGACCGCATTGCGCGTATAGTTCGTGCTCTCTCGATCATAGCCATAGGCAAGCAGGCTGCCGCGCGACGGCCATGTCGCCAGTACCGGGGTGCTGTGCGCGCCTGAGTCGTGGACAATCTGGGCGAAGCGGAACACGGCATCCTCGAAATGATTGTTGAAGCCGTGGATGAAGACGAGGACGCTGCGATCCGGGCTCTTGCGCACGGAATTGCTCAACCACTGCTCGGCCGCCGTCCGATCGATCTGCTCGGCCTTGAGCGTTGCGAAATCCGTTGACGGATTGGGCGGAAGCCTGCGCGGCCAAGCGACTTCGCCGGCCTTTCTCACACCGGTGGGTGGAACCGATACGGTGATCTCGGCGAAGGCGGGCGCCAGCGCACGCTCGCCGCTGACATCTCGCCGGGATTTTCCGATCGATCTCGCGTGGTCGCAACCAGCATCTCGACCTGGCTGGCGGCCGGTGAGGCGGTTACCGGTTGAAGCACGCCCGTCGGGCGGCTGGCGCAAGCTGCCAACAAGGACGTGACGAGAACAACCACGGCCAGCGCGCCAAAACCGCGTCCCGCAGAATTTCCAAAGAAGGGATGGATGGTGGACCTGTGCTTCATAGGGGCACAAGTCCGTTCTTGTTAGACGCGCAAGCTGAAACCTGCCCAACTGTCATCTTGATATCCCGGGTTGGCGGTGGCGGTCGCCGTAATTTACGACTACGTGTATCTTCAGCGGACCAGACCCTTGGCGCAGCAAATGGCGGCGACGCCCGACGAGCGAATTTCGGCAGGAGGCATCGACTAAGGGCATCGATACCCGACGACGTTTCCGTAAGCATCCCGGACGGGTACGCATGCCGGTGCATAGTAGGTCGACGCTGCAGCGCCCGCGTAGACGGCGCGCCGTGTCGTGCGGCGCGCGACACCGGCGTAGCTGACGGGTGTTAATGGCCTCCCGATTCTTGCCTCCGCTTGCGATATCAATCGGCTTGGTGCCCCAGCGGGAAACGTCCCGTCCCAGAAGAGCGCGAATAGGCCGGCAGCAGTTGTGAGCACGAGCGTTGCCGTTTTGTGTATATCCATCGTCATTGCTCCTTCATCACTTCTGCCGGGGGCGGCAGTTCGCCGATATCGGCCAGTGCCGTGACGTCGACAGACTTTGCGCCTGCAGGTGGTTCAAAGGTGAATGCCTTTGCGTCGAGCGGCGTGTCGGTATCCCATGCCTTGATCCGCAAGGTGTATTGCGGCGCCGCGGCGAGGGTCTTGCTGGTGATGACGTACTTCCGCGGGATGGGTGCGTTTCCGCGCTCCACCCAGAGCTGCCAGTCCGTCTCCTGATTGCGGAAGGCAAGGTGCTCGCACTCGGCGCCATCCACGACACCGTGGCCGATATATTTGGCCTCGATCACACCGGCGACGAGTTCGTCATAGAGGTTGGATAGAAGCAGGTCCGCTCCCGGCAATTCAATATAGTGTTCGGTTCTCAGCCGATCGATCATCTGGTCGATCGACCCTCTTGCATCGAGTTGGGTGAAGGTATTGCTGTCCTTGCCGAGCACGGTCGCGGTCTTTCCGTCGAAAACAACTTCAACGTCCGTATATCCCCCGCTCCGTGTCGCCCGCAGTTTGTCGGGTCGGCTCAGTTTCAGATGGCCCGAGGAGGCGAACTGAAGCTTTTCCACGTGCGGCGTGATCACCTCGATATCGACGTCATACTGCAATTGGATGTGCTGTTGGCTGGTGACGTAGTCCGACATCGCCTTCAAGATTTGCTTTGCGTCCTCGCCCTCGGCCAGTGCAGGGGATGAGACCGCAAGAGCGACCAGGAATGTCAATGATGCCAGCCGCGCCCTCTTCGGCCGGGCAGTCGATGGTGGGCCATTCGATCGCGAGTTGTTCATGCGTACCTCCTCTTCATCGTCTGGACCGCGTTTTCTTAGCGACTTTTAGTATGAAGAGGGGCTGAGCACATGTAGCATCGTGTAACGTCTATCGATGTGACCACCCCGAACGCGATTAGTCGCCCTTTGCGGTGCGGGCTTACGGAACAGCGATACCCGCCTTTGCCAGCCCTTCAAGGAAGTGGGTTTGGTCTTCCGGTCGGAGGATTCGCATCGCCACCTCGCCGCGAATGTTTTCCAGAAGGTCCGGCGCATGGGCCTCGATCCATCGGCGCTCCCTGGCCGCCTCCGCTGACTTTTCAAGCTGCCCAAGAATGGCTGCGACGATGAGATGATAAAGCGGATTGGCCTGCACGTCGGCCGCCCGGATCCATTGCTCGGCGGTGGCGTAGTCCTGCTGCATGTAGGAGCACAGCGCGAGCGTCGCCTCGAAGTAGCCGATCGGCCCCGGATTTCTGCTGACAGCTTCGGCGACGAGCGCACAGCCGGTCTTCCATTCGCCTGAAAGGGCGAGCCGGAGGCCATATTCCGCTCTCAGCTCCGGATCGTTCGGATTGAGCGCCAGCGCGCGCGAGCCGATCTTCAGTGCCGTGTCGACATCACCGCGGAAAAAGAAGGCGAGCATCTCGGCCTGGAGACCGCGCACGTTCTGCGGATCGAGTTCGACGGCGCGCCTGGCTGCACCGATGGCAAGGTCGAGCGGCGATGGAGAGGGCGCATCCAGCCGGTGTCGGAACCGCAACTGGTCGATGTAGGTGAGCGAAAGCAGTGCCCAAGCGGTCGCATAACCGGGAAATCTTTCGACTGCCCGTTTCAGACAGCCCTGAACCGCAGTATGGGTTTGCGGATTGAGATCGGCACGATAGCCATAATAGAGCAAGGTGCATTGATAGGCTTCCCAGTCGTCCGGCGGCATGTTGGCAGCCTTCGATGCATCCGCTCGGAAAATGACCCCATAGGGATGAGCCAGGGCCGTGGCCACCGCGCGCGCCACATTGGTTTCGAGGTCAAGGTGGCTGCGAACCTGAAGGCTCTCGCTATAACTTTCGGCCCACAAGACCGAACCGTCGTCGCGTTTGACGAGACGGGTTGTAAGGCGAAGCTTGTCACCGTCGAGCCGCACACCACCCGAGAGGGCATAGCGCGCCGCCATGGCGTCGCCACTCGAGTGCGTCTGCCCCGATGGTTCGGGTGAGTGGCCGGCGATCACGACGATTTCCTTGAACTTGGAGATCTGTTCGATGACCTTATCGGTCAAACCTCTCGCGACGATGTCCGAACTACCGGTACGCGACAGATCCTCGAACGGCAGCACAATCAGTCGCGGCACATCCGGCACCGCCCGCACGATGTCCGCCGAGTTCATGGGGGCGTCGGCCAACTCGTCGGTTCTCGAGAAGCTGTACAGTACACTGAATGCGAGAATGAGGATGCCGGAGGCGGCGAGAAGGATCGGTTTCCAACGCCCTACCCAAGGCTCGCTATGCTCGTCTGTTTTGCCCTGAGCGTTCCCTTCCGGGAACGGGCCGCGATCATTCCGACTGAAAGCAGGAACATACCCCCCCTTCGGCATGGTGATGCGGATCGGGTCGCTTTGACCGGCGGTCAGGTAGTAACGTTCAAGCGCTCTCCTAATGCGTCCGGCTTGTATTCGAACGACGGGATCGCTCTGCGCATCGAACGACGAGTCACGGCCAAAGACCTCTACCGCGATCGAATAGGCCTTTATCCGATCCCCTCGCCCGGCGATGGCTTCCTCCACGACATAGGAGAGAAACCTTCGCGCCCGTTCCGGCACGTCGAATTCCGGGCTCGACCGAATGCGGTCTAACTGCGCACGAATTTTTGCTTCTGTCGGCAATGGTGCTGCCGGCGGAGGCTCGACTTCGACAGAACCGGTGCGGACCATTGCCTGCCCCTCCACAGGCCAGGCAGGTTCGTTGCCTGCCAGCGCTCCTGTTTGCTCGCGTAAACTACATCCCTGCATTGGTCCAACGCAATATACTCTACCTGCAAATATCGCGGAGAGGTCGAAAAAATGGGTCTGCAGTCGGACGACCCTGGGGGGAACGGATTACGGGCCGCCGCTCGGCGCTTTCCGGCGCTAGGCTCCGAAATTGGGGCATTGCTTGCACGCGACGAGAACTTTCGCGGGCTGTGCGATGATTTAGCCGCCGCAGAGGAGGCTCTCGCGGCAGCCGAGCAGCTGCCGGAATACCTCCGTACGGCGCGACGCCGCGAATACGAGGAACTCATCAAGGACCTCGCTGAAGAGATTGCCGAGGCGCTGGAGCGGGCGAACATCTTCCCGATCTCCCGATCGCCAAAGTACTAACTGGATGGTGTCATGAAGCTGCTGAGGGAACCTCTCGTCCATTTCGCCATCGGCGGCCTCGCCCTGTTTGCCGCCTACGCCTGGCTGAACGACGACACTGTGGCAAGCGACCGGACTGAGATCAGGATCAGTGACGGACATCTGCGTTGGGTTTCCGAGACCTGGTCCAGTCAATGGCGCCGCACGCCCTCCAACGACGAACTGCGCGGTCTCGTTGCCGAGTTGGTGAAGGAAGAGTTGCTGGCGCGAGAAGCCCGCGCCTTGGGCCTAGACCAGGACGATACCGTCATTCGGCGCAGACTGGCACAAAAGCTAACCTTCCTGATCGAGGACGCCGCACGCATCGCCGAACCGAAGGAAGACGATCTGCGTCAGTTCTACGATGCCCATCCCGACATGTTCCGCCAGGAAGCGCGTGTGTCTTTCGATCACGTCTTCTTCAGCGGCTCGAGACGGCCCGACGCGGCAGCCGAAGCGCGTCGCGTGCTCGCCGCATCAGGCGGCCCCGACCAAACGGCGATCATCGATCAAGGGGATCAGTGGCTTGCTGCCGCGGGATTGAAGGCCGGCAAGGAAAGCGACATCGCCGCACAGTTCGGCCCGGCCTTCGCCCGCGCGGTCGTCGCGCTGCCGACGGGCGAATGGATGGGCCCGATCGAATCCGCCTACGGGCAGCATCTCGTTCGCGTATACGAAGTCGTTCCCGCCGCGGGGAGGCCCTTCGCCGAAGTGAAAGCCGAAGTGCTTGCGCAATGGCGTGACGAGCAGCGGCGCAATTACGAGCGGCGCTACTTCGCGGAGTTGCTGAAGAAATACGAGATCGTGGCGGAGCCGAGCGCCGAGCCACTTATCAGCAGCTGGGCACAGACAATGGTGGGTGTCCGATGAGGCGACTTGCCGTCATCTGCTGCGCGGCCCTTGTCGTTGGCTGGCTTATGCCGTTGCTCGTCGCCGCCGCAGCCTTCGCGCACGAGGTCCGGCCGGCCTATCTCGAATTGCGCGAACAGGCGCCGGGCGAGTTCGCCGTTATGTGGAAGGTACCGATGCGCGGCGAGAT
The DNA here is from genome assembly GCF_000018545.1 of Sinorhizobium fredii NGR234. Taxonomy (NCBI): domain Bacteria; kingdom Pseudomonadati; phylum Pseudomonadota; class Alphaproteobacteria; order Hyphomicrobiales; family Rhizobiaceae; genus Ensifer; species Ensifer fredii. Next base: position 508,643 of record NC_012586.1, on the reverse strand, counting down.
GAGGCTGGCCCTCAGGCCCGTATTTTCCGGTGCGAGCAAAGCGTCGCTGCCCACAGTCCACATCATTCCAGGTGCGGCAATCGAGACCTGGGCGTTAAACGCCCCTGCCCTACGCGGGCAGATGCTGACGATCGCTGGCCTCGAGGCAACGATGACCGACGTTCTGGCGCACATAGAGTACCTGGATGGCAGCGCATGGACGCAGCGTCTGACCCCAAGCGAGCCGTCGACAACGATTCCGGTAGCCGAGTCCGCCATGAAAGTCGCCGGGGTCTACCTGGTGCTCGGGATCGAGCACATCCTGTTCGGCATTGACCACCTGCTCTTCGTGTTCGCGCTTCTCATGTTGGCACATGGCATCAGGCCGCTGGTGAAGACGATCACCGCCTTCACCATTGCCCATTCCATCACGCTCGCCCTCGCGACACTCGGGCTTGTGCATGTGCCACAGACACCCGTGGAGGCGGTGATCGCGCTTTCCATCGTTTTCGTTGCCGCCGAAATCATACGTCGGGACCAAGGATACCATGGCATAGCGGCGCAGGCGCCGTGGTTCGTCGCCTTCGGTTTCGGTCTGCTGCACGGCTTCGGTTTTGCCGGCGCGCTCAGCGAAACCGGCCTGCCCACGACCCACATTCCGCTTGCGCTTCTTTTCTTCAATCTCGGTGTGGAGATCGGTCAGCTTCTCTTCGTGGCCGCGGTGCTGGCGCTTGCAGCCGTTGCACGTCGTGTCCCCCTGCCGCTTCCAACTTGGGGGCAACGCGTTCCGGCCTATGCGATCGGTTCGGTTGCGATGTTCTGGACGGTGCAACGACTGGCGATGTTTTAGCGCAAGATGAGGAAAAGTGTTCGCGGTTTTCGCCCGCATCCCGCGCTGACTTATTAGAAACGATCACGTTCATGACTTTAGGTCGATCGAACCTAAAATCATCGTGAAATAGAGGAGTCGACGATGCGCCGACACGTATACGTGACCCGTCTATTTCTGCTGTCGCTCGCGGCAACGCTGTCGCCCTCGGCTAGTTCCGCCTGCGGCTATCATGACGATGTCACGATGGCGCGGGGGCTGTTGAACTGGGTCTATCCGGACGCGCTGCACGTGCTTGGCTCGATCTCGGCCGCCATCGCCGCGCATCGTTTGCCGCCGCCGGCCCCAGCGGCCCGAGCACCGGATCTGTTCGGCGCAAAATACGGCAAGACGGTGCGATCGCTCGAGCGGCTTGGCCGAGGACTGGGTGCGACCTCGGGCGGGATGCGCGGCCCGCCGGTGGCGGTCGTTCTCATCGAGCCGATGCTGTGGGCGCGCTTTGAGCCGGGCGGTGCCGGGCGCACACGCGTTCACGTAACAGGCCCCGAACCGGACGATCTCGTTCTCGTATCCGGCGAGAGCGTCATCGGCGAAATTGCGAGCGGACGATTGACGATCGGCAAGGCGCACGAGATCGGCCTCATCCGCCTTTATGGATCGGCGGCGCAACAGGCGCAGTTCCTGCTTGCCTATGAACAGGTCGGACGTCAGCCGCTTCCCGTCACCGCAGGTAAGGCCGCCTCGTCGAAGTCGCCGGCTTTCGCCGCGCCCGCGACGACAACCGCCAAGGCAAGTAGCCCACCCCAACTCAATGACTTCCGATAACGGCGGCGCGCTCGCCTGCGGTCCGGGACACCATTGAAACAAATCGATGCCTCAGGAGGGAAAATCATGACGAAAGCTTTGTTGCAAGGTACGGCGCTTACCAGCCTGGTGATATTCGGTCTCGTGCTGCCCGCATTGGCGCAGGACGCCGGCACGCTCGGCAAGGACGCCGCCGACCGCGCGCACCAGCGCCCGCCGGCTTACTCGCCCTATGTCGGCCGCGACTTTCCGACGCGACCGTTCTTCGGCGACACGCATCTGCACACGTCCTTTTCCATGGACGCCGGCGCCTTTGGTGCGCGTCTCGGACCGATGGACGCCTATCGATTCGCAAAGGGCGAAGAGGTTGTTTCCTCCACCGGCCAACCGGTGAAGCTCTCCCGCCCGCTCGACTTTCTCGTCGTCGCCGATCACTCCGACAATATGGGCTTTTTCCCCGATCTGTTCGCCGGTAAGCCAGACCTTGTCGCCGATCCAACCGGCCGCAAATGGTATGACATGATCCAATCCGGCGAGGGCGGCGAGGCCGCGATGCAAATCATCGTCGCCTTTTCGCACGGCACCTTCCCCAAGGATCTGATGTACTTCCCGGGGACGCGTCCCTATCACAGCGCCTGGCAGGAGACGATTGCCGCGGCGGAGCACCACAACGACCCAGGGCAATTCACCGCTTTCATCGGTTTCGAATGGACGTGGAATACGGGCGGCAACAACCTGCACCGCAACGTCATCTTCCGCGACAATGGCGACAAGGCGAGCCAGGTCGAACCCTTCACCGTCTATCCGCCCTACGGCAGCGATAATCCGGTCGACCTCTGGAAGTGGATGGAAGCCTACGAACAAAAGACCGGCGGCAACGTCCTCGCGATCGCGCATAACGGCAATCTGAGCAATGGTTTGATGTTCCCCACCGTCGAGGCCTTCGGCAAGAAACTCGATAGCGGCTATGTCGAAACGCGCGCGAGGTGGGAGCGCCTCTATGAAGCGACCCAGACCAAGGGCACCGGCGAGGCGCACCCGTTCCTGTCGCCGAATGACGAGTTCGCCAATTTCGAGATCTGGGACAAGGGCAATCTCGATGGTAGCGTTGCGAAGACGAAGGACATGCTTGAATTCGAATACGTCCGCTCGGCCTACAAGAACGGTCTGAAGCTGGAGAAGGAACTCGGCACCAACCCCTACAAGTTCGGCCTGGTCGGCAGCAGCGACGCGCATAATTCCCTCACGGCCTTGGAGGAGGACAATTTCTTCGGCAAGACCGTGCCGCAGGAACCGAGCCCGCATCGCATGACCGCCGCCTTCATCGACAACCCGAAGACCGGCGTGAAGGTGATGGATTGGGAAGTCTCTGCTTCCGGCTATGCCGCCGTCTGGGCCAAGGAAAACACCCGCGAATCGCTGTGGGATGCCATGCAGCGCAAGGAAACCTACGCCACGACCGGCCCGCGGATGATCGTGCGCTTCTTCGGCGGCTGGAATTTCGGACCGGGGGACGCGGAAAACCGCATGCCGGCGGGCATCGGCTACGCCAAGGGCGTGCCGATGGGCGGAGATCTCGGCGAAGCACCAGAGGGTAAAGCGCCGACCTTCCTCGTCGCGGCGCTAAAGGATCCGATCGGGGCGAATCTCGATCGTTACCAGATCGTCAAAGGCTGGCTCGACAACGACGGCAAGCTGCAGGAGAAGGTCTACGACGTCGCCTGGTCGGGCGACCGCAAGTCCGGCGCCGACGGAAAGCTTCCGCCGGTCGGCGACAGCGTGGATGTCGCCAACGCCACATGGACCAATACGATCGGCGCGCCGGAGTTGATCGCCGTATGGCAGGACCCCGACTTCGACCTCAGCCAATCCGCCTTCTACTACGGCCGCGTCATCGAGATCCCGACCCCGCGCTGGACAGCCTACGACGCCAAGCGCTTCGGTGTGAAGGCGCTCAGCGGCACCACGATGACCCTGCAGGAGCGCGCCTACACGTCACCGATCTGGTACACGCCCAAGCCCTGAGGCCGAGAATGCGCGTGCACGATTATATTCCCGGAGTTCGTCTCGAACCGCGACATAAGCAGAGTTTTGATCCAGGAGATTGCAACAATGAGATACGCAGTCACCGCCGGTTTCCTGTTCCTTCTGGCGCAAACCGCAGCAGCGCCGGCGCAAGTCTCACACGAGACCCTCAAATCGCTTTCGACACCCGACAAGGTCGAGACGCGTCTCGGAGCGCTAGGGTTCAAAGACGGTGCCCCGAGCAAGGAAACCGTCGAAAAGGCTTACGACACGCTGGACTTCACCCGAGCGCTGGACGCCTACCTCAACAGCTACGGCGGCGCATCGGCCTATGCCCTTCGGGAAGGATTCCGCAGCATCGGTGCGAAGGACAACTCGATCGCGATTTTTTCGGAGCTGATGGATTCGAATTCGCTGTTTCTCACCCCGAATGCCGATACCGTTTACTACATGGGCGTGGTCGATCTTACGAATGGTCCCATGGTCGTCGAACAGCCGCCCAAGGGCGTCGGCACGATCAACGACATGTGGTTCGGCTGGATCATCGACATCGGCTACCCCGGCCCCGACCGCGGCGAAGGGGGAAAGTATCTTCTCGTCCCACCGGGCTATGACGGCCCGCTGCCGGAGGGCGGATATTTCGTGGCTCGGTCGAGGACGATGCGGGTGCTTTATGCCTGCCGCGGCTATCTCGTCGACAATGACCCGAAGGCCACCGCTGAACTGGTCAGGAAAACCCTGAAGATCTATCCATACACCGCCGGGGGCTTTGGCACCAGCGTCGCCACCGCGCTCGAAGGAACCGTCAAGCTCGCAGCCAATCCGCCCGTTCCGGAGACGAAGTTCGTCGAGGCGAGCGGCAAATCGTTCAACACGATCCCCCCGAGCGACTTTGATTTCTTCGAGATGATCAACGCGAACGTTCAGCAGGAACCAGCGGAGTCCTATAATGTGGAGCTCGCGGGACAACTCGCCGCGATCGGCATCGCCAAAGGCAAGCCGTTCGAACCTGATGAGCGGATGCGCAAGATTCTGACCGAAGCCGCCGCGATGGGAAACGCCGTCGGACGCGCCCTCAACTGGCGGGCCAACGAGGTGCCGGGCTGGGCCTATTATCCGGGATCGGGCTGGTCGAACATGTTGTGGGAGGGTGGCGCGAACTTCGAGACGCCGCCGCCGATGATCACCAGCGAGGGGCTCTTCAAGCCGCTGCCGGCGACGGGCGCCCGAACGCTGAATTCGAAGACGGCCTTCTACTACGCCTACACGCTCGATTCGCCGGGCATGATCATGCGCGTCCCGAAAGTGGGATCTCAGTATCTGATGAGCTTCGTGGACGCGGACAAGAATTACTTTGACGGCGGCAAGACCTACAAGGTGACGCTGCCGCCAAATATTCCCGCCGCCGCGTTCTGGTCATTCACCCTGTACGACAACCAGACGCGGTCGATGCTCCAAACGCCGCAGCGCTATCCTCGTGCTGGCAGCCAGAGCTACCCCTCCCCGGCGGTCGAGGCGGCTGCCGACGGGACCACGACAATCTATTTCGGTCCCGAACAACCAAAGGGGGTCGCGCGTGGCAACTGGATCCAAACGGTCCCCGGCAAAGGCTGGTTTGCCCTCCTACGGCTCTACAGCCCTCTCGAGAGCTTCTTCACGAAGGAATGGCGGCCGAGCGAGATCGAATTGGTGAAGTAAGGGGTCGCCGCTGGAACTAGAGGCGTGGCCGGTTTGCTCCGGGAGGTCGAGAGCGAACCGGCGCTAGGGAGTAAACAGATGATCAGGACAGCGATGATTGCAATTGGCAGCATATTGATGCTGTCAATCCAGGCACCCGGGGCGCTCGCGCAGGCGACCGCGTCTGCCCCCCCCCGCAGGAGCAGGCCGCCCCGGCCTTCGTCAGCTGCCAAATCAGATCCGCCGCGAGATTGCTCCGCTGGCGAGGGGTAGCAGGGTTTGGTCAGCGGTTACTCTGCAGTTCCGGTCATTCTGGAATTGGCGTAGAGCCCGTTGGCCACTGGCTTCAAGAGCGGGCCCTGCGCGTGAGCGCCGGCTCAAGTCCGCAAAGCAGCTACTCCGCGCCTTCACGCTGGACTTCCGCCTGCACCCACCCACGACGCTGATGAAGGCTAATTCTCGACCCGACGCTGTCATTCGCCTATAGCGCCCGCAATTTCCGGTGCTGACCCCAGAGCGGTCGCTGACCGTTGCTCGCGTCGACGAGCCCAGGGTGGTCGCCGCAGAGGCCGCGGTCGACCGAAGCCCATCAAACACACCAGCGGGTCTAGGAGTTCGCAGTTCTCCTTAGGCGCTGTTAGAATAACTTGAAATCCCGAAAACTGTCGAAGGGCGGTAGCAAGGTGTGTGACCGAGGTGGCTGAGACGGAGCAAACGGCAGCGATCGAACGAGCGCTGCCGAAGGCGATGACATCCGGCCTTGCAAGCGCCAGACGAGCGACCTGCCCAGTTGTTTGCGAAGCCTGAGGGACCTGGACGCGAGCATGCCCTTAAGCTCCGGACAATTTAACCGGGCCTATGAGGATGGCGCCTTACCAAATCCGAACGTCTTTCGCAGACTCCCATCGACCGCCTTTGCTGGCATGAATCTGCGCAGGCGGCTTAGAAGAGTCGCTTGCCCCCCGACAGGCTGACGCATTTTGTATGGGCTCTTGAGGGCGACCAGGATTTTTTCTGCAACCAAAATCGGAGCTGGCGCAGATTTGATCTGAGCCAGAATAGTCTTCATCGTCGCTTCGGCCTGGCTGGCATAAACGCCCAAGGGCGCCTCCGTATTCGCGGCATTCACGTCGAGATTGGTGTTCGTGAACGTCGGTTCCATCAGGATAACGCGCACGTTGAAGTCGCGGATCTCGTGGTCGAGAGATTCGGACATACCCTCGAGAGCGTGTTTGGTGCTGGCGTAGATTCCCATGAACGGCGCCGGCAGGAAGCCCAGAACTGAGCTGATATTAATTATGAGCCCGCTGCGTTCGCTTCGCATTGACGGCAGGACGGCGCGGATCATGCGAAGCGGGCCGAAGACGTTGACATCAAAGACCCTCGTTGCTTCCGCAATCGAAGTGTGTTCGACCGGGCCCGCCAGAGAAACACCGGCATTATTGATCAGGATGTCGATCCTTCCGGCCTCGGACAGAACCCAATCGACAAAGCTCGCAACGGATGCGTCATCAGTCACATCCAGGGTCCCGAATCTTACGCCGGAAATCGATTTGGCCCGCTTGGGATCGCGCGCCCCGCCGAATACACGGTATCCGTTCTGCGCAAGAAGACCGGCGGTTGCCTCGCCAATCCCTGAGGACGCCCCCGTGATCACTACAACTTTCTGTTCGGGCACAGTGGCCTCCTCTATCCAATTTGTTTTCGGTTCTGACCGGTGGCTCATCAGGCAGGAGCGCGGCGGTAGCATAATTTTGATAGATGTTGATTGCAATCTATGGTGCTCTTAGATGTCATTCATAATATAAAAAATCAAGTGGCATCAGTCAAAAAATCTCGGTGAACGGCGCATCCGAAGAGAAGCACGAGTTTGATGGTGAGCAGGCAATCGGCCCCGCGTCAGTTGCGGAACGTCCCACATGGAACCAAAGAGGCTGACCCAGCAATGACACACCGAAGCGAACCCCTGACATCCACCAACCCATCGTCGAATTTGGCAAAACTCACTGGCCTTGAGTTCGTACAAAGCCTTGCAAAAGGAAGCCGGCCACGCCCACCGATGGCAGAGTTGCTGCCGTTCCTCCTCCTGCCACCGAACGAGGGCGCCGTTGAACTGAGGGCTTCTCCCGAACCACGTTTCGTCAACACGTTGAACACCGTGCACGGCGGCTGGAGCATGACTATGCTGGACACGTCTATGGCGCTCGCTGCGCATACGACGCTCAAGCCCGGTGAACTATGTCCCACCCTGGAAACGTCAGTGAAGTTCGTTCGTCCGATCCTCGCCGATAGCGGAGAATTGCGAATTGTAGGCCATGTCCTTTCGCGTAGCCGGACCATCATAATCCTGGAGGGAAGAATAGAGACGTTGCAGGGTAGAGTTCACGCGCACGGCACTTCGACTTGCATGATCATGCCGAAAGGCGGCTAGGCCTCCGTCAGCCCGATCTGTAGGAGCGACAACTGACGCTGATTGAACCGAAACGACAAATTTCAGGGGTTGACCATCAGTCACCGGGAACTGAAGCACCCGGTCATCCCGGCACCTTCGCTAAAGCCCGCAGTACGAAGTGGGTCTGGGCTTCGAGTTCAGATTTCAAATCGCCGTCCTTCGAAATCCGCTCCTCCATGAGGCGCGGGTGAACGAACGGAATTAGCGCCACCATAACGCAGCGAGCAGCGTTGCCTGCATCATCGCCCTTGAGCTCCCCAGCTTCCAAGCCCTTACGAATGGTCGCTTCAAATATCCTCGTCATTTCATCGAAGTACCACTTCGCGACCTCCCACTTGCCGTCTGTGGCGGCGACGAAAAGCTCGTGAGCGTGCCGTTCTTCCGCCAGTTGCAACTGAATATGTCGATGAAGAGCGGCAAACATCTCAGCAAGCCTGATGGTTGCCGGAACGGCCCCTTGCGAGATTTCCCGCGCGACGTCGAGAATCCTGTTGGCGATCCGAGCGCAGACACCCTGATTAATTGCCGCTCTCGTGGGAAAGAAGCGGTACACATTCGCTCGACTTATACCCAGATCGAACGCTATGTCAGCAACTGTTGTCTTGCGATGACCGACACGGCGAATCTGCTCTTCCGCGACATCCAGGATACGCTTGCGCCACTGCGCCAAAACCGCACCATCCGAATCTGCGGAATACACCCCGAGCGCTTGAGCGTCCGGTTTATGTCCACGGGATGCCCAATCGGCGTCCCGGACCATCGATGTTGAGCCGCTGTCTTTTTCCTGCATGCCAGGGTCGGCCAGGCGAGTGCATAGACTGGACATGGGGGTCACTCCGCCGCCATCGCCAGTTTTAGGTTGGGAGCCCCCTCCTCTGACTGCGGATGCGACTCCCTCTTAGGCGGCTTGATGCGGAACCAGGTCGCGTAAAGCGCCGGCAGGAACAGCAGGATCATCACTGTTCCGACGGCCGTGCCACCGATCAGCGTATAGGCCATCGATCCCCAGAAGACCGAGTGCGTCAGCGGAATAAAGGCGAGGACGGCAGCAAGGGCGGTCAGGATGACCGGCCTCGTCCTTTGCACGGTGGCTTCGATGACCGCATGGTAGTCATCCAGACCCGCCGCCTGATTTTCCTTGATCTGTTCCGTCAGGATCAAGGTGTTGCGCATGAGGATGCCGGCCAATCCAATCAAGCCGAGGATGGCGTTGAAACCGAAGGGTTGGTTGAAGATGAGCAAGACCGGAACCACACCTGCGAGCCCGAGCGGCCCCGTCAGCATCACCATGGTCATCGTCGACAGGCTCCGAACCTGAAGGATGATGACGATAAGCATGGCGGCAATCATGGCAGGGAAAATCTGAACAAGTGCCACGTTCGCTTTCAGTGACTCTTCAATGTTGCCACCCATTTCGATGCGATAGCCAACAGGCAAAGAGGAGATCAGCGGCTGAAGTGCCAGCATGACTTGCTGCGAAACTTCCGGCGGCTGCGTTGCCTCGTTGATGTCCGAGCGGATGGTGATGACCGGAGTGCGGTCGCGGCGCTTCATGATCGGCTCTTCGAAGCGGATCTCGGAGTGGCCAATCTGATCGAGCGGAACCGGACGGCCATTCCTGCTCATCAGCGAGAAGTCCGCCAGCCTCGAAGGATCGAGCCTGTTTTCACCGGCGCTGCGCGCGACTACCGGAACGTTACGAATGTTTTCGCGAACCTGCGTGATTGGCACCCCACTCAGCAACAACTGCATCTGTTGGGCGGCTTCCGAAGGAGAAAGGCCGATAAGGTTGAGCCGGTCCTGATCGGGAATAAAGCGCAGTACAGGTGTGCGATTGCCCCAGTCGCGGTTTGCTTGGCGAACGTCGGGCACAGTCTTCATGATTGCGAGGGCTTGTTCGGAGATTTTGTACAATTCATCCGGGTCAGGTCCCATGATGCGAAATTCGACTGGGAACGGCGTATAAGGGCCGAATACGAGCTGTGTTACCCGCACATAGGCTTCCGGAGCAAGCCCGCCCGCAATTGCCTCCCGCAGGCGATGCTTCAAGGCTTCGCGTCCATGCGCATCGGGTGTCAGCACGACGATCTTGGCGAATGCCGGGTCTGGCAATTCGGGTGCCATGGCAAAGAAGAAGCGCGGCGCACCCTGGCCGACGTAGCTGGTGGCAATCTTCGTTTCGGGTTGCTCTTTGAGCCAGCCTTCGAGTTTCTCGACCGTTGCAGTGGTCGTCTCGATGCTGGTTCCTTCCGGCATGCGCACTTCCACCAGAACCTCGGGGCGGTCCGACGTCGGGAAGAACTGCTGCTTTACGGACCCCATGCCGACGACGGAGACAGCCATGATAACGCCGACGAGGCCGCAGGTCAGAAACTTGTGACGGACTGCGAACTCGATAAGCCCACGAAGGCGCCGGTAGTTCGGGGTGTTGTAGATGGCGTGATGACCGCCTTCCACCGGCTTGATCGCCGGCAGCATCTTGACGCCGAGATACGGCGTGAAGATCACAGCTACGATCCACGAGACGATCAGCGCGAAACCGACGATCCAGAAGATGTTGCCGGCATATTCGCCGGCGGTAGACCGGGCAAAGCCAACCGGCATCAACCCGATGATGGTTACAAGCGTACCCGAAAGCATCGGGGCGGCCGTATGGCTCCAGGCATAGGCGGCCGCCTTGATACGGTCCATGCCTTCTTCCATCTTCACCACCATGACCTCGATGGCGATGATCGCGTCGTCCACGAGCAGACCGAGCGCCAGGATCAGCGCACCGAGTGTGATGCGGTCGAAAAATCGCCCGGTCTCCAGCATGATGAGGAAAACGACGCCAAGCGTCAGCGGAACGGCAAGCGCCACGACGATCCCGACGCGCCAGCCAAGGCTAACGAGGCTAACGAACAGGACGACGCCGAGTGCCATGGCGAACTTCAGCATGAATTCGCCGACGGCTTCCTGAATGTTCACCGCCTGGTCGCTCACCTTTGCGAGCGTGATGCCAAGCGGCAGACTATCCGCAATTTTGGAGGATCGTTCTTCCAGCGCCTTGCCGAGTTCCAGCCCGTTCCAGCCCTGCTGCATCACCACCCCAAGCATGATGGCGGGCTCGCCGTCATGGCGAATGATATAGGTAGCCGGGTCCTGATATCCACGGCGCACCTCGGCGAAGTCAGACAGCTTCAGGACGCGTCCGGCCGCGACGATCGGCGTCTCGGCAATCGACTCGATGCTGTCATAGGCACCATCGAACCGAATGAAGACTTGCGGCCCCTGCGTATCGATCGATCCGGCCGGTGTGACGGTATTGCGCCGTTGCAGGGCAGCAGCGATATCTTGCGCCGAGATCCCGAGGGTTGCCAGCTTGGAATAGGAAAACTCGACGAAAATCTGTTCCGGCTGCTCGCCGAGAATGTTGATCTTTTTAACGCCCGGGACGTGAAGCATGTCCTGGCGTATCGTCTCGACCTGACGAACAAGGTCACGCATCGCCATGCCCTTTGCTTTCAAGGCATAAAGGGCGAAGCTGACATCGGAGTATTCGTCATTGACGAAAGGACCGATGACACCGGGAGGAAGATTTCGAGCTTCATCGCCGAGTTTTTTGCGCGCCTGGTAGAATTCCCCCTCGACTGCCGACGCGGGAGTATTGTCCTTGAGCGTCACTGTCAGGAAGGCGTAGCCCGGCCGCGTGGTCGTTTCCACGCGATCATACCAGGTCAGTTCCTGAAGGCGCTTTTCGAGCGGCTCGGCGACAAGATCCTGCATCTCGCGCGCGGTCGCGCCCGGCCAAACGGTTGTGACGGTCAGCGTCTTGATGGTGAATGACGGGTCTTCTGCTCGGCCCAGCTTGACAAAGGCATAGGCGCCGGCGGCGGCCAGCAGGACGATGAAGAACAGGGTGACAGCTCGCTCGCGGACAGCAAGCGCGGAGAGGTTGAAGCTCATCAGTTGGCCGCCTCTGCTTTTTCCACGCCGGTGCGCACGCTTGCTCCGTCCCGAAGCAAATGCGCTCCAAGGGCAACGATCGCTTCCCCGGCCGTCAGGTTCGAGACTATGGCCTTCTCCTCGCCGATCCGTTCGACCTTCACTTCCCGGAAATGAACGCTGGAACCCTGCTCATCCAAAACCCAGACACCGGTGCGGGCGCCGTCATCGAGAAGCGCGCCAACGGGGACTTCGGCATGTGATTTGGCCGCTTCGTTCTGCAGGCTTATCGTGACCGTTGCCCCCAAGGGCGCGGACGCCGCAGAACCCTGCAATACCCAGCGCGTTTCATAGGTCCGAGTTTGAGGATCGGCGGCATCGGAGATCTGCCTGAGTGCCGCGTTTTCTGCCGTGCTCCGGCCATAGATGGTGGCCTGCGCCACGGCGCCAATCTCGGGTCTGAGATTTTCGGGCAGCCAAACGAGCGCTTCGCGGGGCCCTGATTTCGCCAGCCGAATGACCGGCTGGCCCGCCGAGACTACCTGCCCCGGCTCGCCGAGCGTTTCAACGATCGTGCCGTCCGCGTCCGCGACGAGAACCGCATAAGCCGCCTCGTTCTCTGCAACTTTCGCTTCTGCTTCGGCCGCGGCGAGCTGGGCAGTCGCGGTATCGAGCACTGCCTTCGACTGTTCGTATCTCTGCGGAGACGCTGCCAGGCTGTTCTTGACCAGGGCAGCATAGCGTCGCTCGTCGGCCTGCACCTGGATGAATGTTGCCTTGGCCGCAGCAACAGCATTGCGCTTTGCCGACAGAGCGAGACGCAGATCGGTGTCGTCAACCCGCATCAGCGGCTGCCCGGCTTTGACTTCTTCGCCAAGGCCGACAAGCCGTTCGACGATCTTGCCGGGGACTCGAAAGCCGAGATCGCTCTGCACCCGGGCAGCAACCGTGCCGGTGAAGCTTCGGTTTGCTGCGTCTGGGGTCTTGACCTTCGTCACACTGACGAGCGGAGCCAGGCTGCGGGGATCTGCGGCCTCAGCATCCCTGCTCGTCGAGGGGAGAAGGAAAATTGCAGCGGCGACAGCGACCAGGGCGGCCACTGCCACGGTTGATAGGAGGATTTTTCGTTTCATCGCACTGGCCTTCTTGACGGGGGCGGCATAATTCTTAGATTGCCCTCTAACTCTAAAAGAAGTATAGATGTCAACTGAAATCTAAAGGAGGCGATCATGAGAGTCAGTCGTGCCCAGGCCGAAGCGAACCGTGAGACGGTCATCAACGTCGCCAGCAGGCTCTTTCGTGAGCGCGGCTTCGATGGCATCGGCCTCAAGGATTTGATGAAGGGTGCCGGTCTTACCCAGGGCGGCTTCTATAAGCAGTTCGAATCCAAGGATGATCTGGTAGCACTTGCGTCGCGGCGCGCGATGGAAAGCGCGACCCGCAGGTGGTCCTCGGTCGCTGCTTCGAGCCGGGATCCGCTCCAAGGCGTCATCGACCTTTATCTTTCGGCAGGACACCGTGGGGAAACTGGAGATGGCTGCCCCTTGGTCGCCCTCGGATCCGATGCTGCTCGCCAGAGCGTAGACGTCCGCAAACCGTTTCAGGATGGCATTAAAGCCCACCTGCAGGTTCTCGAAGAACTGATGCCGGCCAGCGGCGACGATGACGATGGTTCCCGCAAGGCCATGGCGATGCTCGCGCTCATGGTTGGCGCCGTCACTCTGTCGCGCATCCTGACGGACGAGAAGCTGGCGGACCGTCTCCTTGAAGCAGCGGCGGCTGAAGCAAAGCGTGTCGCGGCCATGGAGCCGGCCGAGTAACGAGCGGAGTGACAAGTTCTCAAGCGGTTCAGCATCCGCTGTCCGCGAGTTTGCGGGTTTTATTTCTGGAGTCATCATGCGTCGTGTCGTCGTAACAGGAATGGGAGCGGTCAGTCCGCTCGGTGCCAACGTCAGCAGCACTTGGAGCCGCCTGCTCGCGGGCAAGTCTGGCATCCACCGTCTTCCTGACGAGGTCGTCGGCGATCTGCCCGCCAAGGTCGGAGGCGTTGTCCCCTTCCTGGAAGAGGATGCCGAAGCTGGCTTCGATCCGGACAGGGTCTTGCCGCCGAAGGATCAGCGCAAGGTCGACCGATTCATCCTCTTCGCAATGGCGGCGGCAGACGAAGCCCTTGCGCAAGCCCGGTGGAGACCTGTCTCGGAAGAGGACCGCCTCAGAACGGCGACGATCATAGCCTCCGGGATCGGAGGCTTTCCAGCGATCACGGATGCGGTGCGCACCGTCGATCAGAAAGGGCCGCGGCGCCTTTCACCCTTCACCATTCCATCGTTCCTGGTGAACCTCGCGGCAGGCCAGGTATCCATCCGACATGGTCTCAAGGGACCGCTGGGAGCTCCTGTGACAGCATGTGCGGCCGGCGTCCAGGCAATCGGTGACGCGGCCCGGATGATCCGGGCGAACGAGGCTGACATTGCCGTCTGTGGCGGCACGGAAGCGTGCATGAACACCGTAAGCCTCGGGGGCTTCGCCGCCGCCCGGGCTCTTTCAACCGGGTTCAATGAAAGCCCTGCCCTCGCGTCCAGACCATTCGACATGATGCGTGACGGTTTCGTAATGGGTGAAGGCGCGGGAGTCTTGGTGCTCGAATCCCTGAGCCATGCGCTGGCTCGCGGGGCCGAGCCGCTGGCTGAACTGGTGGGCTATGGAACAACGGCGGATGCCTATCATGTTACCTCCGGTCCCGAGGACGGATCCGGCGCCGCAAGAGCGATGCAAATTGCCATCGGGCAGGCAGGTATTTCCCCGCATGAGATCCAACATCTCAACGCTCACGCCACATCGACCCCGCTCGGCGATCGCGGAGAAATCGGGGCTATCAAGACAGTGTTCGGTTCGACAGCAGGGATCGCAGTCAGTGGCACGAAGTCCGCAACCGGGCACCTCCTTGGCGCCGCGGGTGGGCTGGAGGCAATCTTCACGATCCTGGCACTCAGGGATCAGGTCGCACCGCCCACGCTGAACCTGAATGCGCCCGATCCCGCTGGCGACGGAATCGACTTCGTCGCGAGCAAGTCCCGGCCACTACAGATGGACTATGCAATCACCAACGGATTTGGGTTCGGAGGCGTGAATGCGAGTGCCCTGTTCCGGCGTTGGAGCGAATGATCGGCCTAAACCACAGGTCCGAAAGGTGAAGCCCCAGAGCGGTGCTGCTCCGAAGAACGATACGACGACGCTCTGGGACCCGCGAACCCGCGCCGGAGGCGACTTGCCGACGCGGACTCTCGTCCTGTCTTCGGGACGCCTTCGCGAGGATCGCCCTCGACGTCGATGGAAGGGGCAATCACTGCTTCGCATCTGTCGACGCGGCAATATAGCAGGGTTGTCGAGCGACGGGTGTCGAGCATCGGGCTTGATCCCAAACGCTACGACACGCATTCAATGAGGCGGACGAAGGCCGCACACATCTACAAGAAGACAGGCAACCTGCGCGCCGTCCAGCTCTTGCTCGGCCACAAGAAGCTGGAGAGCACCATACAATACCTCGGAATCGAGGTGGACGACGCCCTGGCCATCTCTGAGCAAGTTGAATTGTAGTGCTCAATGGCGGCGCCTCGAACAGAGGCGCCGCCCTGTGGCCACGCGAAACGCGAGGTGCGGTCGCGTCGGCTTTCTGCCGCAACAGAGAAATCCGCCTCACCCAGTGCCGCGAAGGGCCGTCTTCATCTCCACGCCGTCGACCATGGACGCGAGAACGCGCTCCAGCGTCACCGTTCCAATCGTCTGCCTGTCAGGGTCGACAACCGCAATCTCTGTTTCCCCGGCGCGTGTCATCACCCTTGCTGCTTCTTCTAATGTGGCGCCTACCGGCACCGAAACTCTCGGCACTGAAGCGGCGGTGCGCGGTCCGAGCGCGATCGTCTCGATTTTGAGCACCCGCGCGCGGTTCACTTCCCTGACGAAGCTTGCGATGTATTCATTGGCGGGGGTCATCACAATTTCTTGGCCGGTTCCCTGCTGCACCACCTCACCGTCTCGCAAGATCGCAATCCGATCGCCCAGTCTCAGCGCTTCGTCGAGATCGTGGGTGATGAACACGATCGTTTTCTTGATCTCCTTCTGGAGGTCGAGCAGCACTGTTTGCATGTCCATGCGAATGAGGGGGTCGAGCGCAGAAAAGGCCTCGTCCATGAGGAGAATCGGCGCATCGTTCGCGAGCGCTCGGGCAAGTCCGACCCGCTGCTGCATTCCGCCCGAAAGCTGGTTCGGATATTTCCGTTCAAAACCCTTGAGCCCCACACGTTCGATCCACCGCATCGCGCAATCTACCTGACGTGTGCGCGGCGCCCCTTGAATCTCCAGGCCGTAAAGCGCGTTTTCCACAACGGTACGGTGCGGAAGAAGGGCGAACTTCTGGAACACCATCGCCGTTCTGTGCCGACGGAATTCGCGCAGTTGCTTCGAGTCCATCTTCACCACGTCTTCGCTGCCAATGAGGACCTCGCCCGATGTCGGATCGATCAGGCGATTGATGTGGCGGATCAGCGTGGATTTCCCCGAGCCGGAAAGACCCATGATCACCTGAATCCCGCCAGCCGGCATGGAGATGTTGATGTCCCTCAACCCGAGAATATGACCGTAGCGACTGTTCAGTTCGGCTTTGGTGAGACCGTCTTCCACCAGCTTGATATAGTCTGCGCCGTCGGGCCCGAATATCTTGTAGAGGTGTTTGATCTCGATACCCAAACCACCGATTTTTCGATTACCCATGAACAATCTCCCGATGCTTCTGTAGTCGCAGACCATAGGCCTGGCTGACCCGGTCGAAGATGATGGCGATACCGACGATGGCGAGGCCGTTGAAGATGCCGAGCGTAAAATATTGGTTGGCGATCGCCTTCAGCACCGGCTGGCCGAGACCCTGCACGCCGATCATCGAGGCGATGACGACCATGGCGAGCGCCATCATGATCGTCTGGTTGATGCCGGCCATGAGAGTGGGCAGCGCGAGCGGCATCTGCACGTTCTTCAGCTTCTGCCAGTTCGACGAACCGAAGGCGTCGGCCGCTTCCAAGACGTCCTTATCGACGAGGCGGATGCCGAGATTGGTAAGCCGGATCATCGGCGGAATGGCGTAGATGATGACGGCGATCAGGCCGGGAACCTTGCCGATACCGAGCAGCATGACGACCGGAATCAAGTACACGAAACTCGGCATCGTCTGCATGACGTCGAGGATCGGGTTGAGAGCATTCTGCACCCGATCGGAGCGCGACATGACGATACCGATCGGTATGCCGATAACAATGGAGAGGACCGTACAGACGAAGATCATCGAGACTGTCTTCATGGTGTCGTCCCACATGTCGAAGTAGCCGATGAGGAGCAGCGTGCCGACGGCGCCGGTGACGATCTTCCAGTTTCGGCTAGCGAGCCAGGCGATGAGGCCGATCAGCAGCAGAATGATCGGCCACGGCGTGCGCGTCATGAAGCGCTCGGACCAGATCAGAAAGTGCTGCAACGGCTCGAAGATGGATTCGATGCTGTCCCCATAGGCGCGGGTGAAAGCGCGAAAGCCCTCGTCGATTGCCTTCTTGAGGTTGCGAAGCCCGTTAGCATCCATCGTCGGAAATTTCATGAACCAATCCATGCCGATCCCTTTCTCGCCTTGTTGGCCGTTGCTGGCCGCAAAGCATCCCCGCATCGGCGCGCCAGAAGGCGCGCCGGCCGATTGTTAGATGAGGTGTTGCTTAGAGCGCGGCTTTGATATTTTCCGCCACTTCCGGCGAGACCCACTGGGTCCAGAGCGCTTCGTTCTCTTCCAGAAAGTGCTTGGCGCCATCCTCGCCGGTCGCCTGGTTATCGGTCATCCAGGCCATCAGTTTATTGACCGTGTCGTTCGTCCAGGAGCGCTTGCCGAGATAGCCCATGACCTCGGCGCCCGCGCGATCCGAGAAACCTTTGGTGACAAGTGTCTGGACCTTGTCCTTCGGCCAATCGTTCTTCTTCGGGTCGGCGCAGTCGGCAACCGTGTTGCACCGCTTCCATTCTGCCGCGTTGAAAGCGACGCCGTGGTCGAGCTTCACCATGGCGTACTTGCCGAGCAGCGCAGTCGGTGCCCAATAATAGCCGACCCAGCCTTCCTTGCGCTCGTAAGCCTTGGCGATCGAGCCGTCGAGGCCGGCGGCCGAGCCGGTGTCGATCAGCGTGAAGTTGGCTGCCGCACCGCCATAGGCCTTGTAGAGTTGGCCGGTCACAACCGTCCCGCCCCAACCGGCCGGGCCGTTGTGAACGGCGCCCTTGCTCTTGTCTTCTGGGTCAGGGAAAAGTTCCGGATGCTTGAGGGCGTCGTCGATCGTCTTGATGTCGGGGTGGGCGTCTGCGACATATTTCGGGATCCACCAGCCCTGCACGCCACCGTCGGAGAGCGAGTCGGCGGCGGCGACGAGTTTACCGTCCCCGATACCGCCGTTGACGACCTCCGGCAGCAGACCGACCCAGCCTTCAGGCGCGACATCCGGCTCACCCTTCTCGATCATCGAGGTGATCGTCGGGACCGTGTCGCCCACGATAATTTCGGCGTTGCAGCCATAGCCTTCGGTCAGGATGAATTTGTCGAGCGCGGCAAGGACCTCGGCGCTCTGCCAGTTCATGCTGGCGATGGTCACGTCGCCGCAGGCGGCGTTGGCTGTGCCCGTCACGGCCAGGTAGCCGGCAATGAGGCAGGTAGAAGCAAGCAGTTTCTTCATCGTGTTTCCTCCCAATACGATGTCCGTTCTTCGCCCCTGACGCCATCGCCAAACATCGAGGGACTGTCGGGCGGCTCCGGCTCCTCCACGAACCGGCACCACCGTTATCCGTCAGCTCGGCAGATACTCCGCGCTCCATGTTTCGCTTGCCGTTCCCGAAGCGATCATCCGATCGATCTCAGCATCGGTGTAATTCAGGGCCTTGAGGACCGAGCGCGTCGAGGCGCCGTATTTTTCCGCCGGAGTCACTGCGATGACCTTGCCGACCGCCGGCCGGATCGCGAAGGGATCAAGCTGGGTCACCGTGTGACCACTCGGATGGTCGGGGAAGATCGAAAAGGAATAGCTGCCACGGTCGGTACCCGGAGTTCCGTCCGAAACCCTCGCACTCCTGGCCCTAATCGTCTCGATGTTCTCGCAAAGCGACACGCCGACATCGGCCTGTAACAATCGGTGCTGCCAGGTTTCGGCCGGTGCGGACATGAAGGCGCGGGCAAGCCAGCCTTCGCGGTCTGGCACCGCGACCGAAGCGAGCCTCTCCAGCCCTTCAACAGTTACAAGCCGCGGCAGATCCGCCTCGGTTGCGCATAGGAGAATATAGTCACCGGATCCGGTCTCGTAGAGCCGCGACAGGGCGTCATACCCTTTGATGTCACGGCCGGACGGCTCGTCGAAGGGCCCGCGCCCCTCGTATTCGTAGCAGAACGGAATCTGCGCAAGTCCGGTCAGCGCCGAAAGGGAAGTCCGTGGCCGGCCGACGATACCCGTCTTCGATTTCTGATAGAGGGCAGCCGCCACACCCAGAGCGGCTCCAAAGCCGCACATGACATCGATCGTGCCAACATGCGCATGCTCTTCCGGCGTCTGCATCGATCCGCCAAAACGCAGCATGATGCCCGTTGCCGACTGGACCAGATCGTCATAGCCGAGATAGTCGGTGCGCGGCCCCTTCCTCACGCCGCCGAAGCAGTCGAGCTGGCAGAAGATCGCATTCGGATTGAGCGCCTCCAGGCTCTCGGCATCGAGGCCCATCCACTTCACTTGCCGATCGGTGGCGTTCCAGACCACGACATCAACGGATTTTACCAAGTGCTCGAAGACCACTCGCCCGTCGGGCGAGCCGATATTCAAGAGAACTGACTGCTTGCCGCACATATGCGACATGCCGAAAATCACGGTATTCCAGCAGTCGTAAAGCGGCTTGGCGGGGTCGATCTTGATGACCTCCGCCCCGAAGCGGGCGAGATAGGCGACCGAATGGGGACCGGCTATGACGTTGCACAGGTCGAGCACCTTTACGCCATCCAGCCAGCCTCCGGAGTTGCTCGACGTCGCGGCCGGTATCTTCAACGAGCCCGTGCGGGACAGCAGTTCCACCGCTTCATCGACAGATCCCCACCGTCGCGGTTGCGGCGTAAGCATGGCTTCGGCGCTTTCCTGGAGCCAAGTCAAAGGCCCCGGCTGCGTCATGCGTCCGTAAACCGGATCGTCGACCTCGATCATCAGCCCCGCGGCGTTGGCGTGATCATCGCTGATCCACTCCTTCAGCCAGCGCTGCGGCGCGCCCGGAAACAGACCTTCCCCAAAAATGCGTTCCCACTCTGCCGCCGTCTTCGTCAGGAAAACCTCTTTCATCCGAGCCGCGATTTTGTCGGCCCAGTGTTTCGGCAGGGGGTAAACGCCCAGCGAGACATCCGAAGACCACTGCGAAACCGGCAGGTAAGTGTCTTCCTCTTCGCGAAGACCCTCGGCGGCGAGCTCATCGTAGAGGCCCAGGGCCTGCAGGCAGCGCTTTGCATGATTCCTGTGGCTGGGGCAGACGACGTAGAACATGCGCCCATCGCTGCACAGGTAGCTGCGATAGAAGGGATCCAGAAACTGCTGGAGGTCCTCGTAGGACATGTCCATCGGCAAGCCTTCGCGCTGCCGCCGCTCGATCTCTCGCTCGCGTTGGGTCTGGTAGCGCAGCGGATAGTCGTCGATCTTGATCGAGTTGTAGGAGAGCCCCTCCATCACCGCGCTTGCCAGTGGCACCTCGATATGGTCGCCGTGGCCGGTGCGTTCCCGTGCCTGGAGCGCGAGCACCGTCGCGGAGGCCGCCAGCATTGTGCCATAGGCGGAGGCCAACGGCAGCGGCGAGAAGGACGGGTTGATGCCCATCAACACCCGGTTCAGCCCCATATCGGTGAAGACACCGGAGGACGCCGCGATCACCGTTTCGAAAGCCCGCCAATCGCGGCGCAACTGGTCGTTGGAGCCAAAACCGGGGATCGACAGGGTAATCAGCTCCGGGCGCACCGTGCGCAACGCTTCAAAATCGAGGCCGAGCCGGGCCATGACGCCGGGGCGGAAATTCTCGATGACAACATCGGCTCCGGCAATGAGCGCCCTCGCCTCTTCAAGCCCATGCGCGGTCTTCAGATCGATGGTGACGATCAGCTTGTTGCGATTGAGGATTGCGTTGGCGGGATTGTCCCACATGGGACCTCCGGGTGGGTCGACATGCACGACGGTTGCGCCGAGATCGCCGAGGATCATGGCCACCGCTGGCCCGGCGATATATTGGCCGAAGTCGACCACCCGAACGCCGGAAAGCGGAAGCGCCGAACGCGAGATCGATGTCATTGAAGTGTCCTCCCAAAGTATTTCATGCGAGCTGCCGGGCTTCTTCAACGATCCAGCGCGCCGTCTTTTCCGCAATCATCAGCGTCGGGGCATTCGTGTTGCCGCTGGTGATTTTTGGCATGATGCCCGCGTCGACGACACGAAGGCCGGCGATTCCTCTCACCCGCAGGCGACTGTCGACCACCGCCGTCGGATCGTCATCGCGCCCCATCTTTGTCGTCCCGACAGGATGGAAAATCGTGTTGGCGATGTCCCCGGCGAGCTTGGCGAGTTCTTCGTCGCTCTGGAACTGGGGGCCAGGCTTCCACTCCTCCGGCCGATATTTCGCAAGAGCCGACTGCGTCACGATCCTGCGGATCTGGCGGATGCTGTCGGCGGCAATCCGCCGGTCGTCTTCCGTGCTGAGATAGTTCGGCGCGATCGCCGGTGCATCGCTGGCCTTGCCGGAGCGCAGCCGGACGGTTCCGACACTCGTCGGATTGAGGTTGCAGACGCTCGCGGTAAAGGCGGGAATGCGGTGCAGCGGCTCGCCGAAGGCATCGAGGCTGAGCGGCTGGACATGAAATTCCAGATTGGCGTGGGCCTGCGCTGCATCCGACCGGGTGAAGGCGCCAAGTTGGGAGGGCGCCATGCTCATCGGGCCGCTGCGCCGTAATGCATATTCAAGCCCGATCATCGCCTTCCCTATCAGGCTGTTGGCAATCGTGTTCAGTGTTTTCGCATTGCCGACCTTGTAGACGGCGCGAATCTGCAAGTGATCCTGCAGGTTTTCTCCCACGCCAGGTAGATCATGCACCACCTCTATGCCGTGGCGCTTCAGCAGGTGTGCCGGCCCAATGCCCGACAATTGCAAGATATGCGGAGAGCCGATCGCGCCGGCGGAAAGGATGACCTCCTTCTTGGCGCGTACCTCCACCCTGTCCCCCCGACGGCTCAGAACGACGCCGGCGCAGCGCGTGCGCCCTGAAGCGTCCGTCTCCAACATCAGCCTCTCGACATGCGACTGCGTCCAGATGCTGAGGTTCGGCCGAGTTTTGGCAGGGCGGAGGAAGGCTTTCGACGTATTCCAGCGCCAGCCGGATCTCTGATTCACTTCGAAATAGCCGACGCCTTCATTGTCACCGCTGTTGAAATCGTCCGAACGCGGGATGCCGGCCTGAACGGCCGCCTCGGCAAAGGACTCCAGGATGTCCCATTTCAGCCGCTGCTTCTCGACACGCCATTCACCGCCATGACCGTGCATGTCGGAGAACCGACTGTTGCCGCCCGTCTGATAATCCGCGCCGCCGTCCAGGCGGTAGTGATCCTCATGGGCTTTGAAGTCCGGCAGAGAATTCTCCCACGACCAGGCATCGTCTCCCGTTGCCGCGGCCCAGCCGTCAAAGTCGCGGGCCTGCCCGCGCATATAGATCATGCCATTGATGGAGGAGCAGCCGCCGAGCGTCTTGCCGCGGGGATAGCGTAGCGACCGGCCATTCAGCCCGGCGTCCGGCTCGGTCTTGAATAGCCAATCGGTGCGCGGATTGCCGATGCAATAGAGGTAGCCGACAGGGATATGGATCCAGGGATAATCATCCTTCCTGCCCGCTTCCAGCAAAAGCACGCGCGTCGCGGGATCGCGGCTGAGACGGTTTGCCAGCAGGCAGCCGGCAGAGCCTCCACCGACGACGATGTAGTCGAACTCCAGATTGTTGTCGCGCACGGCGGACGTCTGTTTCATCGGGCGAACGCTCCTGCGCATCGAGACACAGGCTTATAAAGATCGATCGGTAATAGGCTCATTTCCCACGCCTCCCTCGTCCTTTCTCAGATAAAACTTGAATCCGAGAGAAATCCAATTAGAAGTGCGACAAAACATTATAAGCGGGACTAATATGCCTCACCCGATCGACTTGAAGACCCTGAGAGCGTTTGTTGCGGTGGCTCGCGAAGGAAATGTCACGCGCGCTTCCGAGCAACTGCACCTCACCCAGCCCGCTCTCAGCCAGCACCTGAAACGTCTTGCCTCCGATACAGGCGTCACCCTGTTCCGGCGCACGTCCAAGGGATTGGAACTGACCCATCAGGGCGCGTTGCTGGCCGCGAAGGCCGAACAGGTGTTCGCCGCTCTCCAAGATTTCGGGCAGACGGCCCGACATTTAGGCGCGCAGGTGCGCGGCAAGCTCAGGATCGGCACGATCATCGATCCGGAGTTCACCAGGCTTGGCGGTTTTCTGAAGGCCCTCGTCGACAGCGGACCTGGGATCGAAACGGAGCTTCGCCACGGCATGAGCGGCGATGTGCCGGAAGGGCTCCGGCGAAACGAACTGGATGTCGGCTTTTTCCTTGGCGATATCAGAGACTTCGATCCAGTGGCAAGCGCCACTGCGGACGGAAGCGACAGCCTCTTTCACGTTCGCGAACTGGCCCGACTGACCTACCGCGTCGTCGCGCCGCCATCGCTCGCGGCTTTTGTACGTGGACAGGACTGGGTTGCCCTTGCGGCCCTGCCGTGGATCGGCACGCCGCACGCGTCCGTCCACAATCGCCTTTTAAGCGAGGTGTTTGGAAAGCTAGGGGTCCGCCAAAACATCGTCGCATCCGTCGATCAGGAGCCATCCATGCTTGCGATGGTCCGCACGGGTCTTGGGCTAAGCCTCTGCCGAGAATCCCTTGCACTACATGAGCAGCAAGCACACGGTCTTGTAATTGCCGACAAGGTCGCAATCGAAACGGCTTTGAGTTTCGTGTGCTTGGGTGCGCGCATGGACGATCCGGCTATCAAGATTGCATTTGACGCTGTCAACCGCGTGTGGAACTGAGGTTGAACCCGGCGTGCAAATGACGCGCGAATCACCAGGCGGGCCGAACGCAAGGGCTCGGCCACGAACGTCTTTGAAGATCCCACTCCCGGGCCGGCCGACAACATCCCCGATTCGAGCCAGTTGTTCGAGGCGACGCGCAAGCTTTCGACAATCCAACCGGACGGCGGTGCTGCCGATCGCTGTTGCCGCCCTATCTCCGTCGCTGTCGCCGGCGCCACGACGCTTCCGTACAAGGAGGTTCTATCGGTGGTGAAGAACTTTAGCCTCCTAAGAGTGTAAGTCTGCTTTGATCGCGATCAGCAGTAGCTGCTTTTTGCGGCTTAAACTTCCGCTCACCACCCTTCCGAGACGCATGGGAACGGGTAAATTCGACCCACTACAGACGACCGAGCGCGCCCGCCTCGAGCGCCTGCTGCCCAGCGGTAGGACGCAGCAAGCAAACCGCGCGATAGATTCACACTGGCCCCTTCATCGCATCGATCAAAGCACGGAAACCCGCAGATAAGTGGCGCCGACTGGGGTAGTAGAGGTAAAGGGGCTCCTCCGGCTGACACCAGTCGTCCAGAACTTGCACGAGTTCACCGTCTGCAATGTGCTTTTGCACACGGTTTTCCCAGACATAGGCGAGCGCCACACCGCTGAGCGCGGCCTCAACCATCAACTCGTGATCGTCAAGCGAAAGGGGCCCGGTCGGCTGGAAGCTCACCGACTGTCCGCCCTTCTTAAAGTCCCAGGCATATCTGGCCCCGGAAGGGAACATATTCTGGATGCAGAAATGGCGTTTGAGGTCGTGCGGTGTGATCGGCACCGACCGCCGCTCGAAATAGGCGGGCGAGCCGACGACGACGAGGCGCAGCTGTGGCTTGATGCGCACTGCAATCATCCCCTCGCTCACCCGCTCCCCGAACCTTATGCCAGCATCGAAACCCTCCTTGACGATATCAACCAGGCGATCGGTGGCGCTGACTTCCAGTTGCAGGTTGGGATTCTTCGCGAGCAAAGGCCCGATGACGTGGCCAATCACAAATGGGGCGACAGAGTTCGGCACATTGATTCTGACCCGGCCAAAGGGCGTGTCGCGAAATCTGTTCAGCGCATCGAGCGCGGATGTGATCTCGCCGAAAGCCGGATCGAGATACGATTGCAAGAGGTCGCCTGCTTCCGTCAGCGAGACGCTGCGCGTCGTGCGATTCAAGAGCCGAACACCGATCCGGTTCTCGAGATTGAGGATCGCGTGGCTTATTGCCGAAGCCGTAACGCCCCTCTCCTCGCCCGCCATTCGAAAGCTCTTGTGACGGGCGACGGCCGCAAAGGCTGCAAGTTCGGAAAGCTCGGACGCGCGCATTACTGAACACCGCTCATCATAGTCTCGAAAATAACAAACCTTATGCATCAGAACGATTTAGGTCAAATTCAGCCCGTCAGCACAGAGATGCGGACGCGAACAACCACATCGGCTTTGAAAGGCCGAATCGACCCTAAAAGGAACGTGTCATGAAGGTCTGGTTCATCACTGGTGCATCCCGCGGCTTCGGCGCGCTGATGACCAAAGAAGCACTGGCAGCCGGCGACGCCGTGGTCGCTACCGCCCGCAATTCAAGCACCGTCGTCGAGCAGTTTGGCGATAACCCCAATCTTCTCGCCGTCGCACTCGACGTCACGAACGAAGCCCAGGCGAAGGACGCGGCCGCAAAGGCCATCGAGCGCTTCGGCCGCATTGACATCCTCGTCAACAATGCCGGTTATGGTCTGCTCGGCGCAGTCGAGGAAGCGACGGCAGAGGAAGTTGAGAAGCTCTATGCCACCAATGTCTTCGGATTGCTGAAGGTCACGCGTGCCGTACTACCGTACATGCGCCGCCAGCGTGCTGGTCATGTTCTGAATTTCTCGTCTGTCGGCGGATACTTCGGTTATCCCGGCTGGGGCGTTTACGGTTCCACCAAGTTCGCCGTCGAAGGGCTTTCGGAGTCACTTGCGGCCGAACTCAAGCCATTCGGCATCAAGGTGACGATCGTCGAGCCCGGGTTCTTCCGCACCGATTTTCTCGCCGACAACTCGCTGTCGGTCAGTGCGGCTGCAATCCCCGACTATGTCGGCACGCCGGCAGGCGACATGCGCACCTTTGCGGCCCAGGCGAACCGTTCTCAGCCGGGCAATCCGGTGAAGCTTGCCGCCGGGATCGCCACCCTGGTCAACGCGGCCAACCCGCCGCTCCGCATGCCCTTCGGAAGCGACACGGTCGCCGTGATCGAGGAGCAGAATGCCGGTGTAGCCAGGGAGCTTGCCGAGTGGCGCGAACTTGCGCTCTCCACGGATTTCCCGAAGGACGAGATAGCCGCCTGATCCCTCCTCCGAGGCTCCGTTCGCAATGAGGCCAACGGAGCCATCGTCCTTGACAATCAGAACGGGGCGAATGCCCACGTCAGCAGCGCCCGACAAAAGTGTGACTTATCGATCGCCGCGAGAAATGCTAAGCGTCACAGGAGACACAGGCTCCTGCAGATCGATAGGAGATGTCCTCCATGGGCGGACATGCGCTTGCGGATACGACGGTTCACGTTCGCCGTTTGCAAGGAGGCGTATCGCCCCCTGTCGTTCCAGAGGCGTTTTCCGGCGACACACGGCTCGTCGGCCGCTGGCATAACAAGCCATTCGAATACGATCTGCCGGCCCTCGAAGATCACATTCTTTCCGCGACATATGCCGGTACCGGCACCGCCTCGGTGAAGATCGGCCGGCAAACGATTTCTGCTCCGGCAAGGTCCGGGATGATATCGTTCTGGCCGAGAGGGCATAGAGGGTTCTGGCGCGTGGATGGTGCCGTCGAGGTCTCGAACGCCTTCCTGGGGCGTAGCCGCTTTCTCGCCTGCTCGGATCAGGTGGGAAATGGTCGGGAACCCGACCTTCTCGGCCGCGTGCATTTCAGCGACCCCAAGCTGTTCACGATCATGACGTTGATCAACGACGAAATCAGTTCGGGCGATGCGATATCGCACCTGTTCATCGAGCAACTTCTCGATCTTGCATGCCTTCAGCTCCTCAGAGCCCACTCCGCAACTTCGGTGCCAATCTCGCCTGGGCCGCGGCGCGGCCTGTCGAACTGGCAAGTCAGGCGCGTGACGACCTACATGCGCGAAAATCTTGCGGCGAATATCCGGATTCAGGAGCTCGCGGATCTGGTCAGTTTGAGCCGCTTTCATTTCTGCACGGCCTTCCGGATGGCCACCGGGCATACGCCATACGGCTGGCTGACCCACCAGCGGATCGCCCATGCCAAGACGCTGCTGAAGGACCGAGCGCTGCGCATCATCGATATCGCTCTCATCGTGGGATACGAAACACAGTCCTCTTTCTCGGCGAGCTTTCGCAAGGTCGTCGGCCTGACACCGAGCGAGTTCCGCAGGCGGCTCTGAAGTTGGGCCACCGATCATCGCAACTTTCAGACAACTTCAAAAGATCGCGACAGTGCCGCGGCAGCGTCGCCCCTATTCTTTGCCGCGATCGATCACTCCAGTTGCAGAAGAGGTTCCTCCATGGCCGAGAATCCGTCAGCACTGCACTTATCGGGACCCCGCATCTCGCGCCGGGAGGCGCTTCAGGCAACAGCCGCGGCAGCGGCACTTGCCGCATTGCCGCCTGGTTCGGCTGCAGCGACGAATGCCCCTGCCGCTGCCGCCGTGACCTTGACGCTGACCGTGAACGGTCGCGGCCACACGCTGACTGTCGACCCGCGCCAGTCGGTGCTGGACGTCCTGCGCGAGACTCTCGATCTGACCGGCACGAAGAAAGGTTGCAACCAAGGTGCCTGCGGCGCGTGCACCGTTCTTGTGAACGGCAAACGCATCGTCTCCTGCCTCACATTGGCATCCATGTACGACGGCGCCCGGATCGAAACGATCGAGGGGGTCGAGAAGGACGGCGCCCTTCATCCCCTCCAGGAAGCCTTCGTGGAGCACGACGGGTTGCAGTGCGGATTCTGCACGCCCGGCCAAATCATGTCCGGTCTCGGCTGCATTGCCGAAGGCCACGCCGGCTCGCCGGAGGAAATACAGTTCTGGATGAGCGGCAATATCTGTCGCTGCGGTGCCTATCCAGGCATCGTCGCAGCCGTCGCCGACGCGGCCGGGAGGAGCTGAGCCATGTTCCCCTTCACGTTGGAGAAGCCACTTAGCACCGAAGACGCGATCGCGGCGGCCGCTTCCGGCGCGCGCTTCATTGCCGGCGGCACGACGCTTGTCGACTTGATGCGCGAGGAGGTCGAGCGTCCGGAGCGGCTCATCGACATCAACAGCCTTCCGTTCGGCGGCATCCGTATTGAGGGTGACGATCTGGTCATCGGCGCGCTGGCGCGCATGGCCGAGGTTGCCGCGGATCCGAACGTCCAGCGCCTGCAACCGCTGATCGCGGAAAGCCTGATCGAGGGCGCGTCCCCCCAACTGCGGAACATGGCGTCGATGGGCGGCAACCTGCTGCAGCGGGTGCGATGTCCATATTTCCGCATGCTGGATGCCGGCTGCAACAAGCGTGCGCCCGGCTCCGGCTGCGCCGCGATCGACGGCTTGAACTCCGGTCATGCGATCCTTGGCACGAGCGATTACTGCGTTGCCACCCACCCTTCCGACGTCGCCGTCGCCCTCGTGGCTCTCGATGCGACGATGCGGGTGCGAGGGCCGCAGGGCGAGCGCAGCTTCCCGGTTGAAGAACTCTTCCGGCTGCCGGGCGACACGCCGCATCTCGAACACACATTGCTTCCAGGCGAACTCATCGTCGAAATACGTGTCCCCGGTGGGCCTCACAGTCGCCATGCGCGCTATCTGAAGGTCCGCGACCGCGCTTCCTACGAATTCGCGCTGGTGTCGGCGGCGGTCGCCCTCCTGGTCGCAGATGGCGTGATCCGTCAGGTACGTCTTGCGGTGGGCGGGGTCGGCACGCGGCCCTGGCGTCTTCGCGATTGCGAGGCCGCGTTGGTGGGAAAACGGCCCGAACGGCGGGCCTTCGAGGAAGCTGCGCAACTCGCCATTCAGGGCGCGCGGCCGCTGCATCACAACCAATTCAAAGTCGAACTCTTGCCGCGGACGGTCGTCCGGGCGCTGGAACTGGCGGGAGAAGTCGCATGAGCGTGAGCTTCATTGGAAAGCCTGTGACCCGTGTCGACGGTCGCGCCAAGGTCACCGGCACGGCACGTTACGCCGCCGATTTCAACCAACCGGGCCAGCTCTACGCCGTGATTGTCAGCGCCACTGTCGGTCTCGGCCGAGTGACGGAGGTCGCCAGCACCGAGGTCGAGCGCATGCCAGGCGTTGTCGCCGTGATAACGCACCGCAATGCGCAGAAGCTGCCCTATCTACCGCATAAAGGCGTCATAGACCCGGCCGTGGGTGAGCGCCTTCATGTCTTGCAGGACGACCGGGTGCAATTTTACGGGCAGCCCGTTGCCATCGTTGTTGCGGACAACCTCGATCACGCCGAGCGCGCTGCGGCCGCACTGCGTATCACATACGTGGCTAAGCGGCCGATCGTCGACCATGCAGACCAGACCATGGAGAGGATCGCTCCGAAGTCGGCCGACGGATCACGGGGCGATGCCGATGCCGCGGTGACGCAGGCACCGGTCATGATCGACGAGACCTATGAGATTGCCCGAGAAAACCACAATCCCATGGAGCCGCACGCGACGATCGCTGCCTGGAGCGGCGATCGACTGACGCTTTGGAGCAAGAGCCAGTATCTGGTCAATGAGCAAGCCGAGATCGCCGCGGTGTTTGGTCTGCCCGTCGATAATGTGGAAGTCATCTGCCCCTTCATCGGTGGAGCCTTTGGAACAAGTCTGAGGACCTGGCCGCATGTGACGCTAGCGGCACTTGCGGCGCGCCAAACAGGGCGAGCCGTCAAGCTTGTGCTGACCCGCAAGCAGATGTTCTTCACGACCGGCCACCGGCCGCGCACGCTTCAACGCATTGCGCTTGGCGCGACACCGGACGGCAAGCTTACCGGAGTAATACACGAAGGCACGGGCGAAACGAGCCGCTACGAGCAGTTCACGGAGGCACTTACCGCCGTCACCGCCTACCTGTATTCCTGCCCCAATGTGCGCACCCAGTACCGCTTGGCGCAACTCGACACGAGCACGCCCAATCATATGCGTGGTCCAGGTGAGGCAAGCGGCATCTTTGCACTCGAAAGCGCGATGGACGAGCTGTCCTACAAGCTCGGGGTCGATCCGATCGAATTGAGGCGGCGAAATGAACCGCGACGCGACGAAGCCGAAAACAAGCCGTTTTCCAGTCGCTCGCTGATGCAATGCTATGAGCTCGGGTCCGAACGCTTCGGCTGGGCTCGGAGAACACCTGAACCGCGTTCCATGCGCGACGGGCGTCTTCTGATCGGCATGGGAGCCGCAACCGCCACCTATCCGGCCTACCATGCGCCTGCGAGCGCCAGAGTACGGCTGCTCGCGGACGGCTTGGCCGAGGTCGAGGCGGCGGCGAGCGACATGGGGCCGGGAACCTATACGTCCATGACCCAGGTCGCGGCGGAATTCCTCGGTTTGCAGCAAGAGCAGGTCCGGTTCAGGCTCGGCAGGTCGCATTTCCCGCAGACTCCCTCGCATGGCGGTTCGTGGACGATGGCGTCGGTGGGATCGGCAATCCGGGCTGCCTGTGTTGAGGCGCAGGCGCAGGCGGCCCGGCGCGCGGTAGCGGATCCTGACTCACCGATCTTCGCGGCGTCGGTGGACGATCTTGAGTGGAGCGAGGGGCGTTTGCGCCGACGTGGGGAAGCATCGGGCGGTTTGTCCTATCAGGACATCGTCGCCAGGACCGGCGCGCCGGTGGAGGCGGAGGGATCTGCACAGCGCGATCCCGAAGCGGCGGAACTCTATTCGATGCATTCCTTCGGCGCGGTGTTTGCCGAAGTCGCCATTGACCCCGATGTCGGAACCATCCGGATACGTCGCATCGTCGGAGCCTACGGCATAGGCCGCGTGGTCAATCCGCTGCTTGCCAGAAGCCAATGCACGGGCGGGATGATTGGCGGCATGGGCATGGCGATGATGGAGCGCACTGTTCTCGATCGGCGTGACGGCCGGCCGGTCAATGCCCACATGGCCGATTATCTCATGCCCGTGAATCTCGATATCCCCAAGCTGGAAGCGCTCTTCGTCGATGAAGTCGATCCGCATGTAAACCCGCTTGGGGTGAAAGGGCTCGGCGAGATCGCTTTGGTAGGTACCGCACCGGCGATAGCAAACGCGGTATTCCACGCGACCGGCAAGCGTGTGCGCTCACTGCCAATCCACATCGAGGATGTGCTGACCGCATAACCATGACATTGGCTTATGCGCCGAATGTACGCTTTGGCGGAGGTCATCGGGCGACCGCGATCGATCTCTCCCACGCGGTCGTGAATGGCCGGCGCTGCCGGTTGTAGCTAGACGCGCAGATCAACCCGCACGGCATGAGCCGTGCGGATGCAGCGCTGCTGCTCGCCAGTTTCATTGCTGCATTCACGATAACCCGGTTGCTGGTTCCTTCAGTCGGAACAACGATCGTCGTCACCTGACTGCCCTCGAAACTCACATCAAACGGAGAGCTCGTTCGCATCGCTGCAGACCTGACCCAAGCGGATACCCGCCCTTTTGGCCTCTGAGCAATACGAAAGATCCACCCATACCACCGTCGCACAATCTGCTAGAGTGATCTAATGTTCGCGATCAATTCGTACGAGTTTCGCAGAGCGACCCTGGATGATCTCGCCTTACTGAAGGCGTGGCGGTCGAATCCGTATGTCCTGGAATGGTGGGGTTCTGGTGAGCCGTATGGTGAAGCAGAACTGATTGATCCTCGGGTGGCTCGCTGGATCATTTCAATTAACGAACGGCCCTTTGCGTTCTTGCAGGACTACACGGTGCACGGATGGGAAGATCACCATTTTGCCGGTCTTCCCAAAGGGTCGCGGGGAATTGATCAATATATCGGAGACCCCGAAATGGTCGGCGTTGGACATGGTTCAGCGTTTATCGGAATGAGGATGCAGGCTCTTTTCGATGAGGGCGTACCTGTGATCGCGACCGATCCGCATCCAGACAATGAACGGGCGATAGCCGTCTACAAGAAGTTGGGGTTCGAACCGTCTGGACCACCTCAAGAGACCAGATGGGGCTTGATCTTGCCAATGCTGGCTAGGCGGTGAGCAGAATGGATGCAACGGCAGCAAAGTCCGCAACTCGGTCGTTCCGCGTGCCAGCCCTGGGTGACCGCTCCCCGCCCGCTGCCGCTATCGAGAGCAGCGGAGCCAAAGGTCGTTTT
The DNA here is from genome assembly GCF_000018545.1 of Sinorhizobium fredii NGR234. Lineage (NCBI taxonomy): Bacteria > Pseudomonadati > Pseudomonadota > Alphaproteobacteria > Hyphomicrobiales > Rhizobiaceae > Ensifer > Ensifer fredii. Next base: position 476,469 of record NC_012586.1, on the reverse strand, counting down.
TGGCGCCAATTTCAACTCAGCGGCGGGAAAATGAGACCTGCCTGTAGACAAGATCAGAGACGTTCTCGTTGACGCGGCCGCCGTCATCAGGATTTGAGATCCTTGTTCTGCGCCGGCACAAAATCGGTTGATCGACGCAAACGCAGGAGACCGACGCGGCGACCGACCTTCCCTGACGAAGGCATCTTCCGCGACGGGATGTGTTCCATACAACTGGAGCCATCCTAACTGAAATAGGACAGCGACGGCGCAACGGCGGCGTGGCTGATCAAGCGCCTTCCGTCCGTTTGGCCTTCTTCTTGGTGGGAGGGACGCCGTTGCCGCTGGCAGCACTCTTCTGCGGCTTCGCGGCCTTTCCAGTTGGTTTAGCGACTTTCTTCGCGTTGACCCCGACCGCCGGTGCAGCTTCAGCATTCGGTGTCGTGTTCGCCCCGACGCTTGCGCCATCCATCCCGGTCGACCGAATCTCCTCAGAGGCCTGCAGCCAATGCTGGACGCCGTCCCCCTCCGGACGCCCGGCTCGCTCCCATAACTCGTAAGCCCGCGTCCTGATAAGTTCTTCCTGGCTCGTCCTCATGGCACACGCTCCTTGTCGAATGAGGGCTGGGAAATGGTGGGAGAAAGGCGGTGTCGGCTGGTCGGGTGTCTGCGGTCGAGTTTAGGTGGGATGAGGCACAACGGCAACCTGTTTCGGGTGTATGCTGGTCGGCGTCGAAGCGCTTTCAGCTCAACGCCCTCCTCAATGTCTAGGCGCGGAACAAACCCGTTCACATCCACGTTCCAGATCGTCGAAGGATGTTGCGCGCGCTATGCCGCGCCGTTTTGCCAGAGTGAGGCCGCACGTGGCGCCGAGAGCAAATTGGAAGGGCTATCTGAAAGTCGCAGAGGTGAGCTGTCCGGTGGCGCTTTACACTGCAGCCTCTACCTCGGAACGGATTGCCTTTCACACCATCAACCGTGCGACCGGCAATCGCGTTCACCGGCAATTCGTCGACAGTGAAACGGGAAAGCCGGTCGAAAAGGACGATCAGGTCAAGGGATATGAGGTCGGATCCGGCGATTACGTCGTGCTTGAGCCCGAAGAGATCGCCGCGGCCGTTCCGCAGAGCGACAAGACCCTGTCGGTCTCGGCCTTCATCGCCTGCGGTGACATCGATGACGTTTATTTTGACAAGCCCTACTACCTTGCTCCGACCAAGAGCCATGCCGAGGAAGCCTTCGCTCTGATCCGCGAGGGCATGCGAAAGAAGAAGGTAGCCGCCATTGCTCAAGCCGTTCTGTTCCGACGGGTGCGCACGCTGCTGATCCGCGCTTATGAGGACGGGCTGATCGCGACGACGTTGAATTTCGACTACGAGGTTCGCTCGGCCAAAGACGCGTTTGATGAAGTGCCGGACCTGAAGATCGAGGGCGAGATGCTGGAACTTGCCGAGCACATCATCAAGACCAAGCGAGGCAAGTTCGATCCGGCAAAGTTCGACGATCGCTACGAGGAGGCACTTGCCGAGTTGGTCAAGGCGAAACTCGAAGGCAAGAAGATCGAGCCGCGCAAGGAGCCGAAACGCGAAAGGGTCGTAGACCTGATGGAGGCGTTGCGGCAGAGCGCCGGCGTGAAGGCCAAGAAAACCAACGCGACCACCCCAACCAGGAAGAAAGCGACCCGCGCGGCGAAGACGAAGGAAGCTGCGCCGCGGCGTAAGGCGAGCTGAGCCATGGCTCTCGAGATCTATCGGAAAAAGCGCAATTTCGGATCGACCCCTGAACCGAAAGGCCGCAAGGCGCGCCGCTCGGGCAACAGCTTCGTTGTCCAGAAGCACGACGCCACACGCCTGCACTATGATTTCCGCCTGGAGATGGATGGCGTTTTGAAGAGCTGGGCCGTCACCAAGGGGCCGAGCCTTATCCCCGGCGAGAAGCGACTGGCGGTGCACGTCGAGGATCACCCGCTCGAATATGGGGATTTCGAGGGGACGATCCCGAAGGGAGAATATGGCGGCGGAACCGTAATTCTCTGGGATCGTGGCACCTGGTCGCCGATTGGCGACGCGGATCGGGGCTACGCCAAGGGGCATCTCGACTTCGAACTCAGTGGCGAAAAGCTTGGCGGGCGCTGGCACCTGGTTCGGATGGCCGGCAAACCCCGCGAAAAGCGTGAGAATTGGCTGCTGATCAAGGGTGACGACGAGGCGGCCAGATCCGAAGACGACCCCGACATTCTCGAGGAACGGCCGGAATCGGTTCTGACCGGCCGCGAAATCAAGGATGTGGCGGGCGAAGAGCCGGGCTGGTCATCGAAGATAGGCAGGATACGCAAGAAGGGCCGCGGCACGACGAAAGCCGCTTCGCAACAAGCGGAGCGCCAGGCCGTTGCCAACGTTCCTGATCCCGCCAAAATAAAGGGCGCCAAGGCTGCGCCTTTGCCGGATTTCGTCGAGCCGGCCTTGGCCACCCTTGTTTCATCCGCTCCTGCCGGCGAGCGCTGGCTCCACGAAATCAAGTTCGACGGTTACAGGCTGCAGGCGCGGATCGAAGCTGGCCGCGTCAAGCTTCTCACCCGCGGCGGGCTGGACTGGACCAAGAAATTCGGAAAGACGCTGGTCTCGGCCTCGCAGGCTCTGCCGATCGGAACGGCGCTGATCGATGGTGAGATCGTCGTCGAAACCGGTTCTGGTGCGTCGGACTTCTCGGCGCTGCAAGCCGACTTGAGCGAAGGTCGCAGCGACCGCTTCCGGTTTTACGTGTTCGACCTTCTTCATCTCGATGGCTACGATCTGCGCCCCCTGCCGCTCACCAAACGGAAAGAGCTGCTCGGACAGCTGATCGGCGAAGCGGACGGGATCATCCGCTTCAGCAATCACTTCGAGGAGGAAGGCAAGCTGGTGCTGCGTCACGCCTGCAGGCTGAGCCTTGAAGGTGTCGTCTCGAAACTGCGCGACGCGCCCTATCGCACCGGCCGGAACAAGAGCTGGGTCAAATCCAAGTGCTCGGCACGCCAGGAGTTCGTGGTCGCTGGCTACGTGCCCTCGACCACGTCGAGAAAGGCGATCGGCTCGCTGGTGCTCGGCGTCTACGATGCCGGCAAGCTTCACCACGTCGGGCGGGTTGGCACGGGGTTCACTGCGGCGCTCGCCGAAGACCTCTTCAAAAGACTGGACCGCCTGAGGACGACGCATAGCCCGTTTTCGGCGCGGCTTAGCGCGGAAGACGCGCGCCAGGTGCGATACGTCAAGCCCGAGCTCGTCGCCGAGATCGAGTTCAGGGCCTGGACCGCCGACGGCCATCTGCGCCACGCGTCGTTCCGGGGTTTGCGAGAAGACAAGCTCGCCAGCGACATCGTGCGGGAGGCACCCAGGTCCGCGACCGCTCAGCCCAAACCGCCGCAGCGGACCGTCAAGCTCACGCACCCGGACCGGCTCTACTGGCCTGATGAAGGCGTGACGAAAGAGGGGCTCGCCGACTACTACGCCGAGGTCTGGCGCTTCATCGCGCCGCATATAGTCGGACGTCCCCTGGCGTTGGTCCGATGCCCGAACGGCATTGCCGGCGAGCAGTTTTTCCAGAAACACGCCTGGAAGGGGCTGAACCCCAACATAGTGCTCGTCAATGATCCGAAGGAGCCACCCGACGAACAGCTTTTGAGCATCAGGAACCTCGACGGCCTGACGGCGCTCGTCCAGTCAGCCGTTCTCGAAATCCACCCGTGGGGATCGACGGTGGCCGACTGGGAAAGGCCGGACACGATCATCATGGATCTTGATCCGGGCGATGACGTGCCATTCGAAGCTGTTATCGAAGCCGCGTTTGAGACCGCTGACCGGCTGAAAGCGGCCGGTCTTGTTCCCTTCGTCAAGACATCCGGCGGCAAAGGCCTTCACGTCGTAGCCCCCTTGAAGCCAAAGGCAGAATGGCCCGTAGCCAAAGCTTTTACCAAGTCGATTGCCGACGCGATGGCGTCCGACAGTCCCGACCGCTTCGTGTCAACGATCACCAAATCGAAGCGCCGTGGCAAGATCCTGGTCGATTATCTCAGAAACCAACGCGGAGCGACTGCCGTTGCAGCCTATTCGACGAGAGCGCGACCGGGGGCTGCGGTATCGATGCCGCTCTCCTGGGATGAACTGGCCCCTGGCATAGGCCCGGCCTACTTCACGGTGGAGAATACGCCGACGCGGCTTGCATCTTTGAGCACCGACCCGTGGGGGGAATTTCGCGCCGCGGCCGTTCCACTGGCGGAGCCGAAGGTCAGACGAAAGAAAGCTGCCTGATCGTGGAACAGGAGCCGCGAGCGATCTTCTAGTTCAAAGCGGTGAAGCCGATGCCGTCGCATTTGATAAAGCGAGCAGATTACGATGCCGAGACGCGGACGTTGTCTGTCTGGCTCCTGACCAACGACAAACGCTACGACTATCAGGATGTGCCTGTGGAGACCTATGCGGCCTTCAGAAGAGCGTTTTCGAAGGGGCGGTTCTTCAACGCGCATATCCGAGACCGTTTCAAGTATCACGTCTCGGAGCCCGACGGATCTCCATGATCTCAGCTTTTCGTCTTCTTCGTCTTTTCCGAGCTGATGCTCTTGCGAAGGGCGTCCATGATGTTGACGACGTTGCTCGGGCGCTCCCCTTCGTCAGCCTTTGCTTTCGCCACCCGTTTGCGGCCCTTCTTCTTGGCGGAAATGATATCCAGGAGACGGTCCTGCACGGGATCACCCACCATGTCGGGATTCCACGGCTTGCTGCGCTCTTCGATGAGTGTCGTCACGAGCCGCATCAGTTCGGGATCGTTGTCGTCATCGCCGATGTTGCGGAAGAACTCTTCGGGTTGCCTGACCTCGTCGCCGTATCGGAGCGTCCAAAGAACGATCCCCTTGCCTCTCGGCTCGAGCATAACGGCGCGCTCACGACGATACATGACGAGCCTCGAGATCCCGACTGTGCCAGTTGAGGCCATCGCATCGCGGATCACCGAGAAGGCCTCTTCCCCGACAGGGTCGTCGGGAACGAGATAGTGGGGCTTGTCGTACCAGATCCAGCGAATGCTGTCGGCCTCGACGAACATGTCGATGTCGATGGTGCGCGTGCTTTCCAGACCGACGGCCTCAAGCTCGTCGTCCTCCAAAAGCACATAGTCGTCCTCGCCACGCTGGTAACCTTTGACTTCGTCATCTTCGCTGACGGGCTTTCCGCTGACCGCATCGACATACTGGCTGACGACCCGATTGCTGGTCTTCCGGTTCAACGTGTGGAAGCGAACCTTTTCATTCTCGGTGGTCGCTGGAGACATCGCCACCGGACAGGTGACGAGCGACAGTTTCAGGTAGCCTTTCCAGAAGGAGCGGGGCGCCATAATGCGAGGCCTCGTGAACTTGCTAGCTTCGATCAATCGAAACGGCCCTGGTGCGAGTTAGTTCCTAAGCAGCAGCGCAAAGTCCCAATGGCCATCCCCTCTTCGCTCATTGGGTCGGCGCAGCCACGTTGATGCGAACATTGTCGCGCCACTGCGCGCGCCTATGCCCAAGCAGGGACGTAGAACCAGATCTCGATTGATGCGTTATGAGAGCACCAAATCGCGGAGTGCCTAAAAGTGAATCAACTTCTTTTTCGAATGGCTGATTTTCTTTCTCGCCCGCCGGGCTTCTATTTCGTGATCGTGGCGATGATTGCCAGCACCGCTCTGGTGCCTTTCGGCCTCACCAACGTCGTCACCTATGCTCTGTCGGTCGCAGCGATCTTGATCACCAGCGTGGTGCTGATCCAAGGCTATCGCGACACAGCGGCAATCCATGCCAAGCTCGACGAAATCATCGTGTCGATGCGTGAGACCCGGAATGAAGTGGTCGGTCTGGAACACGAACAGCCGGAGCACATAGCCGCGGCAGTCCAACGGCTTGAAGCGGAAGCTGAAGAGCAAGGCAGAGCCAATACAGAGACCGCTCGATAGAGCGCCGCATGCGCTGCCTCGGAGCTCTGCAGGTTTTTGCAACCCCTCTCCGATCGGCGGTTCCGAGCCCGATCCCGGCCGGGAATTTTTGTGTTTTTCCTCGATTGGGGATCTACCAGTCAGGCGCTCGCGATGCCGCACTGCTCAGGAAGTGGTAATGCCATTCATGCGTCAGGAATAAGAGGAATAACCTGGATGGCGAGTCCGTCGTGCTCGACGAGAAGGGCCATCCGACTTCGGTGCGTTGCACCGTGCGCTTGCTCACTCTTCGATGATGCCGTACGGCCCGTAGGCGGCGCGCCAAAGTGCACCGTAACGCTTCTGCCGCCCCATTGCGATTGCGCCGTTTGCGGTAAACGTACCGCTTGCGACCTCCGCCTCGCGGAACTCGAAGCCTTCTGGCAGGACGATGCGCGCGCGATGGAGCGCGCCGGTGACAGGATTCCTGATCGGCTCGAGTTCGAGTTCAAGATGGCCGTCAATGCGGAAGCCGCCGGTGCGTTTCTCTATGTCGCTGTGAAACTCGATCGGGGCGAAAATTGGTTCGAGCTCTTGGGCGATGGTGGAGCCATAAATATTGAAGACGGTCGTCGGCTCCTGTTCCTTGCCGCCGAGGATGGTGAACAGCGCATCGATCTGCGCCTGGTCCGCATTGGCATCGAAGAATCCGCGTACGACGCCGCCGCCCTCATGCACCGGACCCGGCCAGCGATAGACGGCAGCGACCTTCAGTCCATCGAGCCGCAGGTCGCCGAACCATCCCTCTTCGATGAGCATGCATTCGAGGCCCTCGCACAGGCCTTCGGTCGGCTTGCCGTTGAATTCGCACGGGCAGCCGTAATCGCAACTGCACGCTGCGATCTTGGGGCCTTTGATCGCCCAATCAACATAGGCCATGGCAACGTCCCCGATTTTCCAGTGGAGGAGAATGTATCAGACACTGTCTCGACCGGCCAGCCGCGCCGTGGCTGGAGTGCGAACACGATGCTGATGTCCGCCTCGAACCTATCGGTCCCAAGACCAGCGATCGCGCTTTATATTCGTAGATTGCAAGGATTCACGACGGTAAGTCCTGTCGCTTCAAAGGGGCTTCGACGCGTCGACGGCCTTTCGTCGGCGATCGAGGCGTAGATTTCATCACCAAATGGTGCTATCTACAACACCAGAATCAGGAACCAAACGATGCGATCGACAATCAACCTCGATGACACTCTCCTGGAAAGGGCTAGGTCCCTAACCGGCACGAAAGAAACCGCCGCTCTGGTGCGCCAAGCGTTGGAGACGCTTGTTCGTGTGGAGTCGGGAAAACGCCTCATCGCGCTCGGGGGAACTATGCCGGATGCGGAGGCTGCCCCACGCCGCCGGAGCGCAGCTGCCAAGTGATACTTGCTGACACTTCCATCTGGATTGATCACTTCCGGCATGCCGATTCAGAGCTGCGTAGGATTATTGAGGACGATCGTCTTTTCTGCCACCCGGCCGTGATTGGCGAACTCGCGCTTGGCAGCCTCCGGGATCGCAGTAATGTGATAGCTTTCCTGGCGGCTCAGCGCGAAGCATTCGTCGCAACACACGACGAAGTCATGATGATGATTGATCGCCACGCCATTTTCAGTATGGGCATTGGCTACACAGATGCCCACTTGATGGCCTCGGTTCTTCTCGATCAGCGAGCCGCCTTGTGGACAAGAGACAAGCGTCTGCGGGCAGCGGCCGAAAGGGTGGGGGCTCCGCTGCACACCCCTGCCAATGCGCGCAACTAAATGCCGATTCAAAGCGATAGCCGTTGCTCATGCTGGTCGTGAGCCGCCTGAGAGCAGAGTCCGATAGATACGTGCAACTTCAGAGGTCCAAAGCAGCGACCCGGTACTTCCGTCGAATGGACGCTGTGAATGCCGGCATACAGCGGATGTTCTACAACGGATGTTCTACACCGAACGGCTCACGCCGACGTCTCCCAAGGTTTGATCACGGAGGCGTGCGTGCCTTCGAAATCCTTGACGTTGCGTGTGACAAGGATGAGATCGTGGACGACAGCGGTCGCAGCGATCAACCCATCGATATCGCCGCGGAGGCGGATCGCCCCGATGCGGCCCCATTCGACCGCGATTTGGTCGGTTGTCGGCAAAATGCGGTCGCCATGGTCGTGGCGCAGCTTGCGCAGCCATTCGGTGAAGTGCGCGGCACTCTTCGGATCCGACCTCTGTGTCAGGGCGATGCCTCGGATGGCGACACTTGCCGGCCTCGCTCGCATCGACTGCTCCGACAGCGGCCTCAACGCCTGGCTGGAAGATGACCGGGGCGACCGGGCGGTGCATCGCGCCGTGCTCGATGCCGGGCTGCAATGCTATCCACTCTCCGACTACACGATCGCCACACCGCGGCCGGACGCAATCATCCTCGGCTATGCGGGCGTCCCGGCGGACCGGATGAAGCCTTATGTTCTTCGCCTCGCCGAAGCGATCGCGCGAACCTGATGCAGCGGGAGACGAGACAGCTCAGGGCGGCCTCGACAGCGATGGCCCAGGTATGCGTCTCCTCCGGAACGTCGTGATCCCGGCGTGCGATGACGTAGCCGATACCCCGCGGCATCTTGCGCCCCTTGAAGGCGTCAGTGCCGCACGGTGCGCATCGGCGTGCCGCTGCGCTGCGTCACGCCGACCCCGGGTGCGACGCCCGCTTCGGCATTGGAGGCGGCAAGCAGCGGCTTGCCGCGCACGATGTCCGAGGCACGTTCGGCGAGCATGATGGTCGGCGCGTTGAGATTGGCGTTCGGCTCCGAGGGAAAGACGGAACTGTCGATGACCCGCAGCCCCGCGATGCCGCGCACCCCGAGATCGCTGTCGACCACCGCCATGGCATCCTCGCCCATGCGGCAGGAGCCGCAGGGATGATAGGTGCTTTCCATGGTCTCGCACACCCAGGCGTCGATCTCATCATTGCTGCGCACATTCGCGCCCGGTGCGATCTCCTCGCCGCGGAAGCGGTCGAAGGCCGGCTGGGCGATGATTTCGCGCGTCAGCCGCAGGCAGCGGCGGAATCCTTCGCGATCCTCCTCGCGGTCGAGATAGTTGAAGAGGATGTCCGGCTGCTCATGCGCTTCGGCCGAGCGCAGGCGCACATAGCCGCGGCTCTTCGGCTTGTTCGGCCCGGTCAGGACCATGAAGCCATGGCCGTCGAGCGGTTTCTTGCCGTCGTAGCGCATGGCGGCGGGCAGGAAGTGGAACTGGATGTCCGGCCATTGCAGCGAAGCGTCGGAACGGATGAAACCGCCGCTCTCGAAATGGTTTGAGACCGACAGACCCTTCTGGAACAGCAGCCATTCCGCGCCGATCAGGGCGCGGCTCAGGAGACCCATCTTGCCGTTCAGCGTGATCGGCTCCTTGCAGACATACTGGATATAGACCTCGGAATGGTCCTGCAGGTTCTCGCCGACACCCGGCAGATCGTGCAACACCTCGACGCCGGCCTGCCGCAGCACCGCCGCCGGGCCAATGCCGGAGCGTTGCAGGAGATGCGGCGAGCCGATCGGGCCGGAGGAGATCAACACCTCGCGGCTGGCCTTCGCCACGACGCGCTCGCCCTCGAGTTCATATTCGACGCCGACGGCGCGTTTTCCTTCCAAGACCACGCGCCGCGTCATGGCATGGGTGATCACCGTGAGGTTCGGCCGGCTCATCGCGGGCTTCAGGTAGGCATTGGCCGTCGACCAGCGCACGCCGTCCTTGACGGTCATGTGCATCGCGCCGAACCCCTCTTGCATATGACCGTTCGGATCTTCGGTGGTGATGTAGCCCGCCTCACGGCCGGCATCAACGAAGGCGCGGTAAAGCGGATTCTTCATCTTGTTGCCGGCATTGGTGGCGAGCGGCCCGGAGGCGCCGCGATAGGCGTCGCCCCCGTCCTGCCAGCTTTCGGCGCGCTGGAAATAGGGCAGGCAATTGGCATAGCGCCAGCCGCGCGCGCCCAGTTCCTCCCACTCGTCGAAATCGCGGGCATGGCCGCGCATGTAGACGAGGCCGTTGATCGAGGAGGAGCCGCCGATGACCTTCCCGCGCGGGCAATGCACCCGACGCCCACCGAGGCCGGGCTCCGGCAGGGTCATGTATTTCCAGTTGTACTTCGTGCCGTTCATCGGAATGGACAGCGCCGTCGGCATCTGGATGAAGATCGACATGTCGCTGCCACCGTATTCCAACACGAGCACTTTCGCGGCCGGGTCTTCGGACAGGCGATTGGCGAGCACGCAGCCGGCCGATCCGGCGCCGATGATGATGTAGTCGTATGTCTCGGTCATGACGGTGCTTCCGGAGTTACGGATAGAGGCCCCAGCCGCGCCTGCGGGCGAAGAGCCGGGTCAGGACATAGTGAACCGTGCCGGCCGCAAGGCAGGAAGGCACGGAGGCGGTGAAGTACTTGAAGGCCGGCAGGCTCGCGAGCGTCTGCGGATTGAAGACGAGGACATAGACGAGGAAGCCGGCGGCGAGAGCGAGGAGGCTGATGGGATTGAAGCCGCCCCAGAAACGATAAGGGCCGTTTTCCTGCGGGCCATGCAGGCTGCGCATGTCCAGCTTCTGGCCGCGCAGGAAGAAGTAGTCGGCAATACCAATGCCGGCGAGCGCGGAATTGAGCGCCGAGGTCCAGACGAGGAAGATGAAAAAACCGTCGTACATCTGCGGATAGAAGACCACGAGCCCGAGCGGGATGACGCAGAATAGGAAGAGTATGGTGCCCCAGGAAATCGCGCGCACGGAGGCCGTCCCCACCTGTCTAAGGCCGACGATCGAGGTGTAGAGAATGTTCGCCATCGAGGTCATGTTGGCGAAGGCGACGAAAAGCAGAGCGATGATGCCGATCACCGGGCCGGCGATCTTGGTCATCCAGATGGTCGGGTCGCTGTCGCCGAGCGCGACGGCGGCGAGCAGGCCGACGATTTCGCCAAGGGCGGCCGCGCCGAAGATGCCGAGGATGTTTGGCCAGAAGGCGGTGCGCTCGTTCTTTGTCAGGCGGGCGAGATTGCCGATATAGGGCCACCAGGAGAAGCCGGCTGCAAGGTTCACCTCGACGGCGATGATGAAGTTGAGCGTGTTGTCCTCGAAGGGTGGGGCAAGCGCCGGCATCGCCAGAAGCTCCGCGAAGGAGCGGTGCTGAAGAATGAGGTAGAGCATGACGATCATCAGGATCACCAGCGCGGGCGAGACGACCATGTTGAAGAACTTGATCGAGGTCGGCCCCCTAGCGACGACGAACCAGGTGACGAGGATGGCCCCAACGGCGGCGACGATCATCTTGATGCCGGTCGGGTTGGCGGCTTCCCCGGCGCTGAGCGCCGCCAGCCCGTCGATCGAGCGGCCGAACATCATGGCAAGCACGGCAAGCCAGCCCATGGTGAGCACTACGACGGCCAGGACATAGACGACGCGGCTGCCGTTGTAGCCGAACTGGCTGCGCAGCGCGACGAACTGCTCGATGCCGTAGCGGCCGGAAAGCGGCGTGGTGGCCAGCGCCGTCAGCATCACGCCGACGATATTGCCGATGACGATGGCGGCGATGCCCTCCTTCGGCCCGACGAAGAGGCCGACGGAACCGCCGATCAGGAACGCCCAGGTGGCAATGGCGAGGGCCGAATTGGCGTAGGTGAACTCCCAGAAACCCCAGAGCCGTTCGTAGGGCAGCAGCGGCGCATCGCCGCGTTCTGCGGCGGCGCGGTTGCGGCTGGCTTCCTGCCGTTCGGTTTCGATGGCGGCAAACCCGCCGTGCGTGACGTGATCGGTCATCTCACGCCCCCCAGATCCAGAAGGCCACGACCAGCACGAGCGTCAGCGCGCCCATGCCGGCATAGTCGAGGACGGTCATCGTCCCTTCGAAGCGGTGGCCCGCCTCGATGTCCTCGTAGATACGGGCGCGACGCGCCAGTTCGTTCTGCCAGGCGGTATCGTTTTCCATGTCGTTCCCCTTTCGCGTCGCGCCTTCGGCGTCTTTCCGCGATCATGCGACCCCATCAGCCGCGGATCTTGCGAATCCGGCCGCCCATGGGCGACGGCCGGCGAATTTTCACGGCAGCGTGATCCACACCGCCTTCGTCTCCATCAGGTAGTCGAGCTGCTCGGGCCCAAGGTCCTTGCCGAAGCCCGAGGCCTTGAAGCCGCCGAACGGCATCGCGGGATCGATCGTGCTATGGGCGTTGACGTAGATCGAACCGGCGTGCAAGCGCGGGATGAGCGTGTGCACCCGCGACAGGTCGTTCGAATAGATCGCCGCTGCGAGCCCGAAGGGCGTATCGTTGGCCAGCGACACCGCATCGTCCAGGTCGTCGAAGGGGCTGGTCACCAGCACGGGGCCGAAGATTTCCTCGCGCACGATGCTCATTTGCGGCTTGCAATGAGAAAAGATGGCGGGCTCGATGAAATGGCCCTGCCGGTGGAGGCTGGCGCCGCCATGGATCAGCTCGGCGCCCTCGCGACGGCCAGCCTCGATGTAGCCGGAAACGACCTTCTTCTGCTGCGCCGAGACCAGCGGGCCGATGTAACAATCGCGGTCGAGGCCGGGCGCGATTTTCAGCGCGCTTGTGACGGAGACCAGCTCGTCGAGAAATGCATCGTGCACCGACCCCTGGACATAGACGCGCGTACCGGCGTCGCAGACCTGCCCGGAATTGAAGAACACGCCGTTTGCGACGGCCACGGCGGCACTCTGCAAATCGGCATCGTCGAGCACCAGCACGGGCGATTTGCCGCCAAGTTCCAGCGTCACATGCTTGAGATTGCCGACGGCCGTGCGGCCGACCTCCTGCCCGACCGGCGTCGAGCCGGTGAAGGTGACCTTGTTGATGCCCGGATGGGTCGACATGGCTGCACCGATGATGCTGCCCTTGCCCGTCACGATATTGACCACCCCATCGGGGATGCCGGCCTCCTGCACCAGTTCCGCAAAGCGCAGCGTAGAGAGCGAGGTAAGCTCCGCCGGCTTGACGATGGCGGTGCAGCCGACCGCCAGCGCAGCCGCAAGCTTCCAGGCCAGGGTCTGAAGCGGAAAATTCCACGGCACGATGGCTGCGACGACGCCGAGCGGCTCCTTGCGGGTATAGGCAAGGTAATTGCCGGGAAGAGACGGCTCGACGGTGCGTCCGTGCAGCTTGGAGGCCCAGCCGGCGAAATAGCGGAATGTATCGACCGTGCCTCGGATATCGATTTCCCGGGCGAAGGTCACCGACTTGCCCATGTCGATCGCTTCGATCTCCGCCAACTCGTCGGAATGCGCTTCGATCAGGTCGGCAAGGCTATGCAACAGGCGTTCGCGCTCGAGCGGCTTGAGGCGGCGCCAGGCTCCGCCGTCGAACTGGCGGCGGGCGGCCCGGACGGCCCGGTCGAGGTCCTCAGGCGTACCCGAAGGAGCGCGGGTGATCAGGCCGCCGGTGGAGGGCTCGAAGATATCGAAGGTCGCGCCATTGCTGCTATCGCTCCAGGCGCCATCGATGAACATCTTCTGCGGCTTGGCCAGAAACCGCCGCGTCGCGTCACTGACGCCATACTGATCCAGATAATTGCGGACGCTTTCGTCCATGCCCTTTCCTCCTCATCAGCCGGCCGCTGCACGCCTGCCGGTTTCCTATTGTGCGGGCCGTGTCGCACCCACCCGCCGGGGCTCATCGATCAGCGTTGTTTTGCCTTGGCATGCATGACGCGGCCGATCAGGTTCATCAGCACCTGCGCCGCCAGGATGGAGGTGCCGCCGGTATGGTCGTAATCCGGGGCTACTTCGACCAAATCGATGCCGACCACCGTGCCGCGCTTGGCCAGCGCCGCCAGGATCTCCAGCACCTCGTAATAGATGAAGCCGCCGTGCGACGGCGTGCCGGTGCCCGGCGCGATCGACGGGTCGAAGCCGTCGATGTCGATGGTGACGTAGTAGCGCGCGCCGGCCGGCACCCGCTCCACCACGGCGTCGGTGCCCAACACCCGGATCTGGCGCACCGAAAGGATGTCAGAGCCCATTTTGCGCGCGTCCTCATAGCCTTCCTTCGCCGTCGAGGAGACGTTGCGGATGCCGAGCTGCGACAGGCCGCTGACATAGGGCTTTTCCGCCGCGCGTCGCATCGGGTTGCCGTGGCCGTAGCGCACGCCGTGCCGCTCGTCGACGAAATCGAGATGGGCGTCGATCTGCACGATATGGATCGGGCCTTTCCTGGCGCAGTCCTCGTCGAAGGCATTGACGCAGGGGATGTTGACGGAGTGGTCGCCGCCGAGCACCACCGGCAGCGCGCCGGCAGCGAGGATCTTGCGCACGCCGAATTCGATATTCGCGTGGCTCTTCATCGTGTCGGTGTGGACGATGTCGGCATCGCCGATATCGACGATCGAGACCTCGCCGCTCGGCAGATACGTGATATCGTCCTCGTGATCGTAGGCGCCGCGGTGGCCGAAGGAGAACAGGGTCGAGGCCTCGCGGATCGCGCGCGGCCCGAAGCGGGTGCCGGCCCGCCATTGCGTGCCACAGTCGAAGGGAGCGCCGAGGATCGCGACGTCGGCGTCGATCGCGTCCCAATCCGGCTGGTAGGGATTTTTTCCGAAGGTGCAGATGCCGACGAATGGCAGGTTCAAACGTCCGGTTTCATATGAATTGCTGGCCATGTCCCCTCCTCCAAGATCGGAGGAGTGTGCCAGGGGCTGATACGTTTAAAAGCCTCTATGATTGCATGTTTACTTGTGCATTAATCAATGCATGATCAACAAGGTCCGCCACCGCGTCCTAAAGCTCTCTCTCGGCGATGCAGAGCTTCGGCTGTTGCGCGTCTTCGCCTCTGTGGTACAGCAGGGCGGCTTTTCCGCTGCCCAATCGGCGCTCGGCATGACGCAGGCGACGATCTCCACTCATATGCGCCATCTGGAGGAGCGGCTGGGCCTGCGCCTGTGCAGCCGCGGGCGCAGCGGCTTCCAGCTTACCGACGAGGGCCGGCTCGTCTATGACGCAGCGCTCGAACTGTTCGGGTCCTTGGAAAAATTCCAGAGTCGCATTGGCGAGGCGCAGGGCGAACTGACCGGCAATCTCAGCTTCGGCACCGTCGACGCCATGATCACCAATCGCGACCTCGACCTGCAGGGCGCGCTTGCCGCCTTTCGGGCCACGGCACCGCGCGTGCATCTGGAAATCGATGTCGCGGCGCCACAGGTGCTGCATCAGGGCCTGCTGAACGGCTCCTACCAGATTGTGCTGATGCCCTCGGTCGGCAGTGTCGCGCCGCATTTCCGCAGCCACCCGGTCTTCTCCGAAGTACAGAAACTCTACTGCGCGCAGGGGCACCCGCTCTACTCCCGGCCAGATGCGGAACTCACTGACAAACTTTTCGAAGAGCAATCCTTCGCCGGCCGCACCTACATGCTGAACGAGACGATCTGCGGCGTGAACTTCAGCTGGGCCGCCGCCACGCCGCACATGGAGGGTACGCTACTACTGCTCCTTTCTGGCGCCTATATCGGCTTCCTGCCCGATCACTACGCCGACGAATGGGTCCGCACCGGCCGCCTGCGGATGCTCGCGCCGGAGCGAATGGCCTTCGAGGATATGTTCCACATCGCCTATCCGCGCAACAAGCCCTCTCGGGCCGCCGAAACACTTGCGCTGGCCATTACCAAAAGCGCGCGAAAGCCGCATTGAGCCACGTTGCTCGGAAGGCCCTTCCAAGGTGCATACCTCTTGTACGCCGGCCAAACGGCCGCGAGTGGTGTTCCGCATGATACATTATGCGATCCTATCGCACAAAACGGAAACAAACACTGCACAATGCTCGTGACCCCGTGCAGCGTCGAACTTCCTCTACCTGACCGGCGACGATACCCAACTTCGCCGTTTGCTCTTCGATCCTCCGGCCGGCCACTAGCAGTCATGGAAGTATCGGCTGCACAGCCTGTCCCATGTATGACCTTACAGGGCCTCCTCACCCGAATTTTTGTCCGGTTCACGATCCGCTACCGCCGACCTTAAAATTAGCAGTTGCGTCAGGTTCGATCCTCGAATTCACCCGTCCAATGGGTCTCATTCGGCCTTGGATGGCAATCTCGATGGGCCGTATCCTGGCGAAGCAGCAAGGTATTCTAGATTTAGCGGCGCAGTACAAAGAAACGGCCGTCAAGCTTGGTGAAACTCAACCACATTCCGTGGCGTCTTTTGGCTCTGCATTCGATTGAGTTTTATCTGAACGCACTTCTGCTTGCCAAAGGCGTCGATCAACAAGATGATCCGTGGTTCTCAACACGATCTTGGTGAGCGGACGCGAATAGCAGCGGGCGCCGCGGTGGTCTATACGGCGGAGATATGTGAGATTACTCCAGAAGCGCTATGACAAGAGGAAGTGAAGTAGACCATCTGAAGAGCCGTCCATAGCAAACGTCGCGACACCATCTACGCCGAAACCAACAATTGGCCGTTTAGAGGCCACTCGCCTGATATACCGCGTGCTTGAGACGGGACGCGCCGTTAATGAGGAAAGCTTGATCGGATTCTAACAAGTAAAGGCTAACTCCTAGTTGATTCCACCGTGGGATCTCAGCTAGGTCCGGTACAAACATGCCGACCGCCTTCCCACGCTTTGCTGCGGTCTCACAGATCATTGTCGAGGCATCAATTACCTCTGGAGCAACAGCCGAGGAGGCGCCGAGGCCTACGGCCAGGTCGGCGCGGCCGATGAAGAAGCAGTCGATTTCCTCGATTGCCATAAGTTCGTCAAGCGTCGAAAGGACCTCTGCATCTTCCAGCTGCGCTATGATTGTTGTCATCTTATTCGAGGCCATTATGTGATCGGCCATTTTGACGCGAGTGTACCCGGCCGCGCGGCTTGACCCGGCGTAACCGCGGCCTCCGGGCGCGTAGAGGCAGGAAGACACGAGCTCCCGCGTCTTCGCGGCATCATAAACATGGGGGATCACGACGCCGGTGGCACCGAGGTCCAGTGCATTTAATATCTCCGTTGGAAATGGGGCCTGAACCCGAACCAAGACCGGCATGTCCTGTGCCCGCGCCGACAATATTGCTCCGTCCAAGTCCATTCGGTCGAATGGTGCGTGCTCGGCATCCAGGCAAAGGACATCCATAGCCGATCCGGAGAGGACCTCGGTGACGATTCTCGACGGGGTCTTGATCCACGTTCCGACGGTGAGTTCGCGAGCGCGCGTGCGCTCTTTGAAGGTCAGGGTTCGTTCCATGGTCAAGCTCCGGCGAGACGTTCGCGCAGCGCATCGGGATTGATCACCGTGTCGGGAATTTCTCCATTCAGGACACTGAGCACGGATGTCGTTGCGGATCGCGTCATCCTCGCAATCGACTCCGTGCTGATACCGCCGATATGGGCCGACGCAATGAGGTTGGGTACGTCCGCCAATGCCTCCGCACCGGGCGGCTCGACTTCGAAGACGTCGAGAGCCGCACCGGCGAGGTGGCCGGAGCGAAGGGCGGCAAACACTGCGGGCTGTTGGACAAGGCCACCGCGCGACGTATTGATCAGGTAGGACCCCTTCGGCATGAGAGCGATACGCGCGGCGTTCATCAGCTCGCGTGTATCGGCAAGCAGCGGAGCGTGCAACGAGACGATATCGGAGCTGCCCAGCAGTTGATCTAGAGAGCCACAGCGTTCCGCCCCGTGGACTTTCTCTACCATCGCATCGAAGTAGAGCACGCGCACCCCGAAACCGAGAAGACGCCGAATGACGGCCTTGCCGATGATGCCGGCACCGATCAGGCCGACGGTCTTGCGGTAAAGCTCGGTCGGCGTCGCCTCTCCTACCCTGTCCCATCGACCCGCCTTGACGGCTTGGTCTTGGGTGACGACCCTGCGCATCAGGCCAAGGATCATTGCGAGCGTCTGATCTGCGACCGTTTCGGCATTCATGCCGGGCGTAACCGAAATCCCGACGCCGAATTCCTTCGCTGCATCATGGTCGATGGAGTCTGTACCGACCCCGACACGCGCGATCACCTTGAGGTTTCTGTCACCCGCCAAAACCTCGCGGGTGAAAGGATCAGTGGAAACGATTGCCGCGTCGCAATCCTCGAGCAGCGTCGCCAGTTCATCCGCGGTACGGTTGCCCCTCTTGGGCCTCAACACCAGTTCGTGGCCGGCTGCGATCAGTCGGGCGCCAGTGTCCTCGTCGCGGGGGCTATATCCCGGCCAGCTTATAAATACCCTTGCCATGTCCGGTCCTCACAGATTGCGATAGGTGACGTTGGCGGTCGCACCTTCCGCGGCGGAACGAACGATGGCGTCGACGACTTCCGCGCAATAATATCCGTCGCGGAATGTGGCGCCGATCGGCGCGATCTCCCCTAGTCCGCCGATTGCGGCAAGCATATGCATGGCTTCGTGGCTGAAGGTGTCGACCCACCCCAATGGATGCCCAGGTGGCAGCCAGTTCTTCTGATAGGGATCTCCGTCTCGCAGCACATTGATCCGCCGCCAGATCTTGTCCGTGCCGGCGTATTCCAGCTCATTAAGATTCTGCATCGAAAAACGGATCGAGCCGCGCGACCCATCGACCTCGATCCGGCTTGTCACCATGTTGCCACCGGCGACACGCGACGCTTCGAGCACGCCGAGTGCGCCGTTCTCGTAGGTCAGGAGGGCGGCGAAAAGATCGTCGGTCTCGATGCGCTGTTGGTCACCTGCCTTGCCGACCGCGATCCCGGTTACTGCTGTCGCCCGAACAGGGTCGGAAGACAGAAGGAAGCGCGAGATATCGATATGGTGCGAACCAAGATCGCCCAACACACCTGAACCGGCGAGCGTCTTGTCATCGCGCCAGCTCTTCACCCGGTTTTCGGAAAGAGAGGAGGAGACGAGGAAGTTCGAGCGGAAATGATAGATATCGCCGAGTTCCCCTTCCTGGATCATCTGGCGGGCCAGTTGCAGGGCGGGGAAGAAGCGATAGTTGAAAGCACACATGTGCTTCACACCGGCCTCGCGTGCGACCTTCCACATTTCGAAGGACTGAGTCGCATCGGGCGCCAGCGGCTTTTCGCAATAGACGTGCTTTCCCGCAAGTGCTGCCGCTATGATGGGTTCGACGTGGATGGAGTTCGGACCGACGTTATCGACCAGCTGGATATCTGGGTCGTCGATGATTTCCTTCCAGTCGGAGACAGCCCGTTCCCATCCGTAACGTTCCCGCGCCTCCTCAAGCCGAGCGGTGTCCCGTCCATAGATCGCTTTCAAGCGCGGCCGGGGCACGTCAAGCGGCGCGATCACGGCGACATCCCGATAACCAATGGAATGGGTCTTCCCCATGAAGGCATGACCGATCATGCCAACCCCGACTGTGTTTCGTCCCGTCATAAGCTCCTCCATTGCATAGCTATGCATTTGTATTTTGCTGTCGCTTCTATGTCAACGCTGCAAACTCCAAAGCCTGCAGCGCGAGAATGAAACAGCGCTGTTATTTGCTCTCTGTCACGGCCTGAACCGAGGAGAGAACGATCTGGACGAGATCGTACGCCCGCAGCCCATCCTCTAATGTGCAGAGGGGTGCCTCCCCTCTCGCGAGAATGTCGGCGAGATGGTCGATCTCGGCTTGGTATGCTGGCCGATAGCGATCCCAGAAGTGCTCGAACCGGCGCGAAATACGCGTATCTTTTGCGCTGTCAAAAATCACAGGGCTGATACGCGGATCTTCGCAGATAATCCGGCCCTCCCCGCCAAAGACCTCTAGACGCTGTTCGAACGCGTGTGCCGCGCGCCGCGTTGCCGACACGTGGGCTACCGCCCCGCCCTCCCACGAGAGTATGATGTTGGCGGTATCGAAGTCGCCGATCTCCGCGAGGGTCGGGTCGGCATTACGGTCCAGTTGAGCGTAAGCGCGCTCGGGAAGACTGCCCATAAACCAGTTCAATTCGTCGAGGTCGTGGACCACCATATCAGCAACAATGTTGCCCTGGTGAAGGACCGCCGAGCGAGCGGCAAGACGGGGATCTCGACTGAATTGCAGGATATGCTCGACCTTCCCGACATCCCCTGCCCGAACGCGCGCGTGAACTTCTTGCCGGTAGGCGTCGAATCGCCGATGAAAGCCCAGAATTACGGGGATGTTGCTGCTTGCGACAGCCGAGATCGCCTCCAGGATTGGCTCTCGCGAGAAGGCGACGGGCTTTTCGCAAAGAGTTGGCAAGCCAAAACGGCAGGCCTCCAGCACGTAGGACACATGGGTTTCGGTCGGAGAGGCGATCACAAGCGCGTCCGGCTTGCACGTATCAATGGCCGCAGCGAGCGTCTGAAATCCTGGAATGGACCATTTCTCGCCGAAATAGGCTCCATCAAATGGATCCACGAAACCTGCGAGGTGCATTCTCGGATTTCGAGTGACGGATATCGCATGAACATCGGCTATTCGGCCGGACCCGATGATAACAACCTCGTATTGTGCCATGGCGTGATCTCAAAAATTCTTGGACTCTAAGGGAAGGCGTCGGCGCCATCGCGTTCGAATGATCGCCGACTCAACGACCAGGAATTATCTCTTAGGATCAGTTGATCCAGTGAAACCTCTATGGTCCTTTTATCAAGCTGCTTCAGTCGAACGCCGAGGTTTTCTCGATCTTGACCCAGCGGTCCTCTTCCGCGGCCTGGAAAGCACCGGCGATGACGCGATTGATGTGTAGGGCCTGCGCGAAGTTCGGCGCGGCGTTGGGGTTCGCATCGATGACCGCCTCAATCGCGCGGCGGGCGGTGACGACGAAGGCTTCGCCATATCCGAGCCCCTGGCCCTGCGCGTACCAGAACGGGTCCGCCTCAGGATGGATGCCGCCGAGCATGATCCGGCGGAAACCGCCGACGCGCTGCGGGTCAGCGGCGCTGAAGAAGTGCAATTCGTTGTTGCGTTCCCAGCTGAAGGAGAGCGCGCCCTTGGTGCCCGTCACCGAGAAGCTGAGATCGGATTTGTGGCCAGCGGCTGCCCATGACGCATGAACCGAACCAAGAGCGCCGTTCGAGAACTGCACCAGCGAAGCGGTCAGGTCGTCGACAGTGACCTGCTTTGCATCCGGCCCGTTGACCGGGCGCTTTTCGTACAGGCGGCGCGTCTTGGCGGTGATAGACTCGACGGGACCCATCAAAGCGGATGCGATGTCCATGATATGGGAGCCGATATCGCCGAAAGCGCCACCCCCGGAAACCGGCTTGTCAAACCGCCAGGAGAAAGGAAGCGCAGGATCGGCTGCGTAATCCTGGAAGAAGTGCCCCTCAAAATGGAGGACCTCGCCGAGCTCGCCCTCGCGGATGAGCTGCCGCGCAAGTTCAATTCCCGGCCAAGTGCGATAGGAGAAATTGACGAGGTTCACCTTTCCGGATGCGCGGGCGGCTTCCGTCATGCGCTCGGCCTCGGCCACGGTGTTTGACAGCGGCTTCTCGCAGAAGACATGCTTGCCATGAGAGAACGCGTCGATGGCGATGTCTGCGTGACTATCGTTGGGCGTGATGATGATAACGACATCGATGTCGTCTGCCCGGGTCACCTCTTTCCAGTCACTCGTATGGCTTTGCCAACCCCAGCGCTCCGCCCCTTCCTTCGCTGCCTCCGGCACGATATCCGCCATGCGGACCATCTCGATGCGGGGCAGCTTCGGCCAGAGGTAGGCGCCGATATTTCGCAGCGCTAAGCTGTGCAGTTTGGCCATATAGCCGGAGCCGACGATACCAAAGCGAATTTTTTCCATGGAAATCCTCCTCGAATGTTTTGATTTCAGCGAATGCTTCTGCCGCCATCGACCGGGATGGACATCCCCGTCATGAACGAAGAATCATCACTTGCCAGGAAGGCGATAACGCTTGCGACCTCGTCCGGCCGACCAATGCGACCGATCGGGTGCTTTGCGAGGACGGCGGCTTCGGCCGCATCGGTGTCCTGCGAAGAATTCAACCAGTTCGTGACCATCCGCGTCCGGATCGCTGCGGGGCAAACAGCGTTCACCCGTATGTTGTCGGACGCGAGATCTAGGGCGAGCGACGAGGTCATAGAAGTGATGCCGCTCTTGGACGCGCTGTAGGCGACCATGTTTTCTGTGCCCCGGATGCCGGTGATGGACCCCACATTGACGATCGCCCCACCGCCGGCTTGCCGGATTGCCGGAACGGCCGCCCGGCATCCTAGAAAGATGCTCGTAAGGTTTGTGTCGATGAGCCGGCGCCACTGCTCCAGGCTTGTCTCTTCGACGGAGCCACTTTCGCGAACCCCGGCATTGTTGATCAAGATGTCGAGGCGACCGGCTGCTGAGACGACCTTCGAGATGGCCCGCGTCCAATTTCCTTCGTCCGTTACGTCGAGGCTGATGGAGGCGACCCCCTCGATATCGATCTTCCCGCGTCTGTGCGCAGCAAAAACCGTACCGCCTTCTTCGCGAATCCGCTTGATCGTTTCCAGGCCAATGCCCGTCGAGGCGCCGGTAACCAGCGCGACTTTATTTGCAAATCGTTGCATAGCTTGCTTTCGCCTTCCTCCATGGAAGCACGCCTCCAACCGGCTAGTTCCCCGCGATTAATTCGGGATATACCGCAAACTTTTATCTTTGCATAGCTTTGCAAATTTGTTTAAGTGAAAAAATCTCAAAATCGCAGGAAGTGCTCAGCCACAGCGGGAGGAATCCATGTCCAGCACGATCAGACTGACGGCGGCCCAGGCCACCATCAAATATCTCCAGAAGCAATATTCGGTATTCGATGGCAAACGGGAACGACTTATCGGCGGCATCTTCGGCATCTTCGGGCACGGCAATGTCGCTTCGATCAGTCAGGCGATCGAGGAATATGGCGAGGAACTGCCCTACTACCAGCCGAAGAATGAGCAGGCGATGGTCCACGCCGCAATGGGCTACGCCAAGATGAAGAACCGACGCGCGACGCTGGCATGCACCGCCTCCATCGGTCCGGGCTCGACGAACATGATCACGGGCGCGGCGACCGCGACCGTCAACCGGATTCCGGTTCTGCTGTTTGCGTCGGATACCTTTGCCCATCGCCGCACGGGCAACGTACTGCAGCAACTTGAACATCCCGTCGACGGCGACCTGACCGTCAACGATTGCTTCCGACCGATCAGCCGCTTCTTCGACCGCATCTCGCGCCCCGAGCAGATCCTGACCGCCCTGCCCGAAGCGATGCGCGTCCTGACGGATCCCGCCGACACCGGCGCGGTCACCATCTCATTCCCTCAAGATGTCGAAGGCGAAGCCTACGATTATCCCGTCGAATTCTTCCGCGAGCGGAACTGGGTCATCCGCCGCCGCGACCCCTCGCAGGACGACGTGAACGAAGCCATCGCCGCCCTTTCTCAAGCCCACGCGCCTCTAATCATCGCAGGTGGTGGTGTCCGCTATTCCGCGGCCGAGCGCGCTCTCCGCGACTTCGCCAATCAATTCGGGATTCCTGTGGCCGAGACGCATGCCGGCAAAGGCGTGAGCCTTGACACGCCACTGTGCCTCGGCGGCATGGGCGTCACCGGAACCGGCGCGGCCGGCCGAATTGCAGAACGGGCCGATGTCGTCGTGGCGATCGGCACCCGCCTCCAGGATTTCCAGACAGGTTCGCGCTCGGCGTTCCACGCCCCCAACGTCACCTTCGTCTCGATCAACACGAACAGCTACGATGCGCACAAGCTTCGCGGCGTGCCGGTCGTCGGCGATGCCCGGCTGTCCATCGAACGCATTGCCGCTGGCCTCCGCGAGGCGGGGTATTCGACTGCCAGCACCTATCGAGACGAAATCAAATCGCGGCAGCGCGAGTGGAAGGAAGCCTACCGGAACGACATCGCCGTGCCGCCTGGCGGAGAACTGAACCAGGGCACCATCGTGCGCATCGTCAACGAGTCGACGCGTGCCGGCGACGTTGTGATTGCCGCCGCCGGCACGCCGCCTGGCGAAATTCACAAGGCATGGGACAATTCCAACGGCTCGAAGGCGTTTTTGGAGTTCGGCTTCTCCACGATGGGCCACGAAATCCCGGCTGCTATCGGTGCACGATTGGCAAATCGCAGCGACGAGGAGATTTTCGTCATTATCGGCGATGGCACCTATCTGATGGGCCCGACCGAGATCGTCACGGCCGTGCAGGAGAATGCCAAGATTACCGTGGTCGTCATCGAAAACTACGGCTACCAGTGTATTCGCGATCTGCAGGAAAACTCGACCGGTATCGACAATCTGGGCAACGAGTTTCGCGCCCGCGATAACGATGTCCTGCGCCCGAACGGCAGCTACCTTGAAGTTGACTATGCCGCAAACGCAAGATCCATGGGCGCCGCGGTTCTTTCCGCCTCCGACGAAGAGCAGTTCAAGGACGCGCTGGCGAAGGCACGCGACGTTCGAGGTCCGACCGTAATAGTCGTCAAGGCGGAAAAGCGCGGCCGGTCCATCGGCTCTGGGGTCTGGTGGGATGTTGGCGCTTCCGAGGTGACGAACACAAAATCCGTTTCGGACGCGACCACCAAGTTCCGTGCTGGCGAACGCAACCAGCGTTATCTCGGCTGAGGAGATACCGATGAGCCTCGAACCGAAGCTGCTGCTTGCCGCTCAAACGGAGCTCGGAGAGTGCCCGGTCTGGGATCCAGACCGGAACACCCTCTTCTTTATGGATATCATCGGCAAGAAACTCCATGCTTACGAATGGAGCTCGGGCAACGACCGAGTGCTGGAGCTTCCGGCACTGGGCGGAGCGCTAGCGCTTGCGAAAGACGGCCGGCTGATTGCTGGCCTGCAAAACGGCATCCATATGATCGAGCCGGAGTCGGGAGCCATTGAATTTGTGACCGACCCGGAACCAAACAAACCTGATCATCGGCTGAATGAAGGCAAATGCGATCCGGAAGGGCGGTTCTGGATCGGCTCCATTTCCACGCTCGGCCGCTTTCCCTCGGGGTGCCTCTACCGGTTGGAAAAGGATGGTTCTGTCAGCGAAGTCCTGAGCGAGGTCAGCGTCCCGAACACCATGGCTTGGCTGCCTGACAGTAAGGGCATGGTGTTCGCCGATAGCGTCACGAAGCAGGTCTGGCGCTTCCAATACGACGCCGGCACAGGTGCGATCAGCAATCGCGAAGTATTCATCGATGTCAGTGATTTTACCGGCATTCCCGACGGCGTTGCGATCGACTCGGAAGGCGGCCTGTGGATTGCCGAATTCGGCGGTGCGGCGGTGCATCACTTCTCGGCAGAGGGAAAGCGGATCGGGAGGGTGATCCTGCCGGCCACGCAGGTAACGTCATGCGTCTTCGCGGGGCCCGATCTGCAGCACCTGGTCATCATTACAACAAAACGACTGTTGGACGAGAGCGGACGAAAAGCCCAGCCGCATTCCGGTGATTTATTTGTCGTAGAGCCCGGAGTTCGGGGACTTCAGCCTCATCTCTTCGGATAGACGAAAGCCCGGGCGGCTGAACCGCCCGGGTTTTTCCTTACCGCGTGCCAGCCTTCACGCCCTGCTCTGCTTCATCGATATTCGACAGGTCCACGATCGCGGGCCCGGTATAGATATCCGCCGCGAGAGTGAAGCCTTGGGTCTTGTGCATCCACATGTGCTGCACTGCCAGAAACCCCTGCAGATATTGCTGGCTATCGATCGTCGCCATGATGCGGCCGGAGCGAATGCCGTCAAGCTGAAGCTGGGCGACGTCAAAAGTCAGGTGCTTCCAGGTCCGCCCGGCGCCAACGATGGCTTCAGCATCAAGAACGGCTTGCGCGCCCGGAGGGCCGAGTGTCAGGACAGCGTCCACATTCGGATTGCTTTCCATATATTTGGCCACGGCCTCGGCGCACTCTTCAGGCTGCCCGCCAGGAACGCGCAGCCGTTCCGCCGGCACGCCAGCCTTGTCGAAGGCGCTCTTGAAGCCATGCCAGCGGTCGCTATGGCAGATGTGCTGGTAGAGGTAGTGATCGACACACATCGCCGCTCGCGGCTTCACGTGCTCGAGCAGGTACCGGCCAGCAAGTTCGCCGGCGTTGAAATCGTCACCGCCAATGTAGAACAGGTACGGAATGCGTTCACCTTCCGGTCGGCTGTCCTTCGCGTTGACGCAGATGACGGGTATCCCGTCCGCAATCGCCGCTTTGAGCGCACCTTCCACTGCTGCGACGTCAGGCACCGTCGAGATGATCCCGTCGGGACGGGCATGACGAGCGCCGTCAATTAGGCCAGCCTGGATCTCGGGAGAAAATTTGCCGGGGCGCAGATGCTCGACATCGACATCGAACCGCGCAGCGGCGTCCAGCAGTCCGCGGCGGAACACCTCCCAGAAGACGTCCCCGAGGATGTCATGTGTGACCGCGTAGAATTTCAGTTTCTTGCTCATAGGTAAGCCCTACCCTCCGAATCGAACTCCGGCGGCTGACAGCCGCTTGTGAGGCGGGCGGCACAAGCCGCCCGCAAACTGGTCAGAAACCCGCCGACTTAAGATAGGCAAGGCTCTTTCGAGCGTCACCGAGTGGGTCGAAGGAAATCGTGGGATCGATGTCCTGTTCGATGTTGGCCGCACCGTCATACCCATACGTCTTGAAGGCCTTGGCCAGTTTTTCCCAATCGACCACGCCAACCCCCATTGGGCAGAAGATCTTCTGTTCGACTGCGGCGAGGAACGGAACCTTCTCGGCGAGAACGCGCTTGTGAACCTCGGGATCGATGTCCTTGAAATGGAAATATTGCACCCGCTTCGCATGGCGCTCATAGAAGGCGACAGGATCGATGCCGGCATATGCCATGTGGCCGGTGTCGATGCAGATGCCGACACGCTCGGGATCTAGCCGCTGAAGGACACCTTCAATCTCGTCCTCGAACTCGATGTAGCAGCCCGCGTGCTGGTGAACCACAGGCTTCACACCGGCAGCAAGCGCGATGTCGGCGATACGATCGATAAGCCCGATCATGTGCTCGAATTGGCTCTCGCTCAGCTTCTTGGCGAGGTCGCGACGGCCTGCCGTCGCCATTCTCTCTTCGGAGATGTGGTCGATTGTTACAAGATAGCGGCCGCCTACGGCCGAAAGCAGTTGTACAGTCCGCGCCGCGTTGTCGAGCACGGTATCCGTTTTCGCCGGATCGTGAAGAATTTGGAAGACGAACCCTGCTTCGACGGTCAGCCCTCGACTTTGGAATTCGCTCGCCAGCCTTTTGGGCTCGGTCGGGTAGAAGCCATAGGGACCGAGCTCGGTGTAGCTATAGCCAGCCTCCGCGATCTCGTCCATGATCTTCGGCCAAGGCGGGTTCTTCGCATCGTCGGCATAATCGACGCCCCAGGATACTGGGGCGTTCGCAAGTTTTACATGCATAGGAAATCCTCCATTTTCCAACGGTCCATTCGCTGGCCTTGCAACCATCTACCCTCTTTTGCATAGCAATGCAATGTTTATGAATAGCTACCCACGATATGGCTAGGAATTCCTGTGTCCTATGCTATTTTCTGACTCGATAAGAATTCAGCGGATCGGACGCGAGTTGAAAAAAAGCGCAAAAGCCTTGGATAGCGGACCTTCTCGAAAGAAGTACGCGTCGTCTATCGACGTAGCGAGGCTCGCAGGGGTCTCGCAGTCGGCGGTTTCCCGCACATTCACCGAGGGGGCCAGTGTTTCTGCGAAGACGCGGGAAAAAGTGATGAAGGCGGCCGACGAATTGGGCTACGGGCCAAGTATCATCCCGAAGATAATGCTGACGCACAAATCGTCTTTGATCGCCATTGTAAGCGGAGGTTTGTACAACCCATTTTACGCGGGGGTGGTAGAAAAACTCTCCCATGCGGTCCAAAAATCTGGTTCGAACGTTATGCTTTTCTCGGTGAACCACGGTGAATACATCGATGAGATAATCCCGGATATACTAAGTTACCGGGTAGATGGTATCGTCTCAGCCCTGTCGATTGTTTCGGCGGAGGCAGCAGAGCGTTGCGCCAAGATGCACACGCCGGTGGTCTTGTTCAATAACAAGCTCTCCAACGAATGGGTTGCGTCGATCTGCAGCGATAATGTGGAGGGCGGACGGCAGATCGCAGCCCTTTTCTTGAAACGTGGGGCGCGGCGCTTTGCCTACATCGGAGGCAAAAAGGGTAACCTCGCAAGCGAGGACCGTTTTGCCGGGTATCTAAGCGGCCTTATGCAAAATGGCATCAGCGACGTGGCTATGGCTTACGGAGATTTCCGACACGACGAGGCCTTCATAGCAGCCAAAAAGCTACTTTCCTCTCGAAAACCACCTGATGCCATATTCTGCGCTAATGATTTAATGGCAATCGGTGCAATGGAGGCAGTAAAAGCACTCGGATTATCAGTACCTGACGACGTGCTTGTCGCGGGGTTTGATGACATCCCGGCTGCGGCTTGGCCAAGTTTTGACCTGACCACAGTTCGACAGGACGGAGATGCGATGATTGGCAGGGCTATGGACCAACTCGCGCGCATGGTTGATGGAGAGCACCTCGCTGGAAATTCGCTCCATCTCATTCAAGCACCGCTAGTCGAGAGAGGATCTACTGCACGGGAGCCGCGAAAAGCTGAATGAATAAACCCGAGGTTGAGCTTTGACTGCTCCTTCAACGCCGGGCATTTCTCTGTGAGCTCAGCAAAAATAATCAATCAATTGGCGTTTCGTTCAAGCGATCGATAACTCCTTTGTTGCGCTTGTGGCGGTTAAACGATGGTGGGTAACAAGAGATCGATACTCTTCTTGGCATCCCCGTAGAACATGCGCGCGTTGTCCTTGTAGAAGAGTGGATTCTCAATGCCGGAGTATCCGGTGCCCTGGCCGCGCTTGGAC
Organism: Sinorhizobium fredii NGR234; assembly: GCF_000018545.1. Lineage (NCBI taxonomy): Bacteria > Pseudomonadati > Pseudomonadota > Alphaproteobacteria > Hyphomicrobiales > Rhizobiaceae > Ensifer > Ensifer fredii. Next base: position 447,773 of record NC_012586.1, on the reverse strand, counting down.
ACGAACACCTGCTTGGCTTTCCAGACTTCGAGGACCGGCATGCCAGCGATCGGCGAGTTTGGGTCTTCCTGGGCGGCCGGATTGACGATGTCGTTGGAGCCGACGACGATCACGACGTCCGTGTTCGGGAAGTCCTCGTTGATCTCGTCCATCTCCAGCACGATGTCGTAGGGAACCTTGGCTTCTGCGAGCAGCACGTTCATGTGGCCGGGCAGGCGACCGGCGACGGGGTGGATGGCGAAGCGTACGGTCTTGCCGGAAGCACGCAGTTTGCGCGTGAGTTCGGAGACCGATTGCTGCGCCTGGGCCACCGCCATGCCATAACCCGGCACGATGATGATGCTGTCGGCATCGTTGAGGGCGGCGGCGACACCATCGGTATCGATCGCGATCTGCTCACCTGCAATTTGCATCTGCGGGCCACTCGTCGCGCCGAAGCCACCGAAGATGACGGAAACAAACGAACGGTTCATCGCCTTGCACATGATGTAGGAGAGGATCGCACCGGAAGAGCCGACCAGCGCGCCGGTGACGATCAGAAGATCGTTCCCAAGGGTAAAGCCGATCGCGGCGGCCGCCCAGCCGGAATAGGAGTTCAGCATCGAGACGACGACCGGCATGTCGGCGCCGCCGATGCCCATTATCAGGTGATAGCCGATGAAGAAGGCGAGAGCCGTCATGGCGACGAGCGCCCAGACGTCGGCACCATAGAAGTAGAGCACGAGCAAGGCCAGCGACAGTCCCACCGCCCCAGCGTTAAGGAAATGACCGCCCGGCAGCTTCTTCGCCTTGCCTTCGACCTTGCCGGCGAGCTTGCCGAAGGCGATCACGGAGCCGGTGAAGGTAACGGCGCCGATAAAGACGCCGAGGAAGACCTCGACCTTCATGATGGCCAGTTCGACCGGAGTTTTGTGGGCGAGGATGCCGGCAAAGCCGGAAAGGGCCGCGCGCGCCGCCTCGTCCATGCCGGCGACCTGACCCGCCTCGATATGGGCGTTGAAGCCGATGAATACGGCGGCAAGGCCGACGAAGGAATGGAGTGCGGCGACAAGCTGCGGCATCTCGGTCATCTGGACGCGGCGTGCGACATAAGTGCCGAGCACGGAGCCGCCGGCAATCATCAGGAGAATGATGAACCAGGTGCCGACGGACTTGTCGATCATGGGGCCGAAGACGGTGGCGACGACGGCAAGCGCCATGCCGGCAATGCCGTACCAGACGGCGCGCTTGGCGCTTTCCTGGCCGGACAGGCCGCCTAGCGACAGGATGAAGAGAACTGCCGCAGAGATATAGGCGGCCGAAACGATACCGATGGTCATGATTGTGGGCCCGAATTCAAGACTTCTGGAACATGGCGAGCATGCGACGTGTCACAAGGAACCCGCCGACAATGTTGATCGTGGCGACAAGCACCGAAAGGGCTGCGAGCGTGACCACGAGCCAATTGCCCGAGCCGATCTGAAGGAGCGCGCCGAGGATGACGATACCGGACACTGCGTTCGTCACCGCCATCAGCGGCGTGTGGAGGGAGTGGCTGACATTCCAGATGACCTGGAAGCCGACGAAGCAGGAAAGTACGAAGACCACGAAATGGCCCATAAAGCTGGCAGGCGCCACAGCGCCGACTACGAGCAGTAGAGCCGTCGCGACGAACAGCAGGATACCCTGGGTCTTCGTCTGCGCCTTGAAGGCGGCAACCTCGGCGGCTCGCTTTTCCTCTGGCGTCAGCTCCTTGACCTTTTCCCTTGGCTTCTGCGCGGCGATCGCCTGGATCTTCGGCGGTGGTGGCGGATAGGTGATCTCGCCATCCTTGGTGACCGTCGCACCGCGGATGACGTCGTCGTCCATGTTGTGGACAATCACGCCGTCCTTCGCAGGCGTCAGGTCGCTGACCATGTGGCGGACGTTCGTCGCATAGAGCGTCGAGGCCTGCGCGGCCATACGGCTCGGAAAATCCGTGTAACCAATGACGGTCACACCATTCGCCGACACGACTTTCTGGTCGGGAACCGTCAGGTCGCAATTGCCGCCGCGTTCGGCCGCAAGGTCGACCACGACAGAACCTGGCTTCATCGCCGCTACCATGTCGGCGAGCCAGAGCTTTGGCGCGGCCCTGCCAGGGATCAGCGCCGTGGTGATGACGATGTCGATCTCCGGCGCCATTTCCCGGAACTTTGCCAGCTGCTTCTCGCGGAACTCCGGCGAGGAGGGAGCGGCATAGCCGCCGGTGGCCGCGCCATCTTGCTGCTGGTCGGGGAAGTCCAGATAGACGAACTCGGCGCCCATGGACTCTATCTGTTCGGCAACCTCAGGGCGCACGTCAAAGGCATAGGTGACTGCACCGAGCGAGGTCGCCGTGCCGATTGCCGCAAGACCCGCGACGCCGGCGCCGATGATCAGCACCTTGGCCGGCGGTACCTTTCCCGCGGCCGTGACCTGACCGGTAAAGAACCGGCCGAAATTGCTGCCAGCCTCGATCACCGCGCGATAGCCGGCGATATTGGCCATGGAAGATAGGGCGTCCATCTTCTGGGCGCGCGAAATACGCGGCACCATGTCCATCGCTATGATGTTGGCGCCATTGGAACGCGCAAGCTCCAGCAATTCATTATTCTGTGCGGGGTAGAAGAACGAAATCAAAGTCTGGCCGGGCAGCAGGTGCGCAACCTCGGAAGGTTCCGGCGGCCGCACCTTGGCGATCACGTCACCGGCGGCATAGAGGGCACTCGGATCCTCCACAACCTTTACGCCAGCCGCGCGATAGGCGTCATCCGAATATCCGGCGAGTTTCCCGGCTCCAGTCTCGATGAGACATTCGTATCCCAACTTCTGCAGGTGCAAGGCGCTGTCCGGAGTCATGGCGACGCGCGCCTCGCCCCCAAACACCTCGCTCGGTGTGGCTATTTTCATCGGCTTGTCCCTGTTGATGTGATCAGTCGGCGGTCCAACCACCATCGACCATGAGTGCGGATCCCGTGATCATGGCGGCCGCCTCGGAGGCGAGAAACGTCACGGGACCCATGATGTCCTCCAGCTCGCCGATGCGGCCGAGCTTGATCTTCTCCTCGATCCAGCGGACGCGTTCGGGATTGGCAAAGGTCCGTTCGGCGAGCGGGGTCCGGATGAAAGTCGGACAAATGGTATTCACGCGAATGCCGTGCATGCCCCACTCGATCGCCATAGACTTCGTGAAGCCTTCGACGGCATGCTTGGTGGCACTGTAGACCGCGCGGTCGATGCCGCCGACATGCGCCATCTGCGAGGAGATATTGATGAGCGAGCCAGTGCGGCCGGTCGCGACCAGCTTCCGGGCGACGGCGCGCGTCACGAAATAAGCGCCGCGCACGTTGATCCCCATTACGGTGTCGAAGTCGGCAATTGTGGTCTCGAGCGCTGGTCCGTGGCAGGCAAGGCCCGCACTGTTGACCAGAATGTCGAAGGCCGCACCGCTTTCAATGGTTAGCTCGGTTGCTTCAACGTCCTCAACATCCAATGCCAGCGCAGTCGCACTGAGTTCCATATGCTGCAATGCTTCCACGGTCCGCTCGAGCTTGTCGATCGAGCGAGCGGCGAGAGTGACATTCGCGCCGGCCTCGGCCAGTGCAACGGCCGCCGCCTGACCAATCCCCGACGACGCACCGACGACAAGCGCTGTCTTGCCGTCGAGGCGGAACGATGGAGTGCGCGGCAGAGCGGACGAGGTCATTCCGCCTTACCCCTTTTCATAGTGCCTACTGCGGTGCGAAGCTGCTGAGGCGCAGGTGATGCGGGTATGGTTGTCATTCTGGCTGTCCTTGATGGCTCCGGCGGCTGAGCCGCCCGCTTCACCGACCTGGATCGACCGCTGATTGCTCGATGCCCGCGATGGCTATGTAAGGCGATGTCGGCGTGTCCGGGCCTGCGCGGTCGCCACGTCATGCGAGGTCATGGAGATTTACGTTGGAATAGATGTTGCCAAGGAAACCCATTGGGCCTGCGCTCTCGATGCGCGCGCGCAGGTTCTGCTCGACCGCGCGGTCGATAACGATCAGGCCGCGATCGAGCGCTTCGTCGCCGACCTGCGCGGCCTCGGCGGCGATGTCGTGGTAGGGCTGGACATCACCGGATCGCTGGCGCGCTTCCTGGAGGCCATCCTCCTGGCCGAGGGGTTGCGTCTCGTCCATGTGCCCGGCATCGCCGTCAACCGGGCCGGACAGGGCTTTCCCGGCGGAGAGAGCAAGTCCGACCCGCGCGATGCGCGCACCATCGCCGAGCTGGTCCGGACGCGTGATCTGCGCCCGATCCTGCCAGACGACGAGACCGCCATCGCACTGCGCCTCAAAGTCACGCGACGCCGCGAACTCAGCGACGACCAGACGCGCCGCATCTCCCGCATGCGCCAGCTCCTGGGCGCTATCCACCCCGGCCTCGAACGCCGGCTCGACCTGACGGCCAAGGGACCGCTCGTCCTTGTCACCCGCTACGTCACGCCGACCGAGATCCGCCGGGCCGGCCTCAAACGGCTCATGGCGCATCTCAAGCGAACACCTCACCTGCACGCCGTCGAGGCACTGGCCCAACGCGCCCTCGAAGCCGCCGAGGGCCAGAGCATCGCCGTTCCCGGCGAGGCCAGCTTCGCCGACATGATCCGCGAGCTCGCCGCTGAGGCCCTGCGGGCGCGCGAGGCGATCGCCCGCATCGACCGCGACTTGGAGGCCCTGCTCGAGCGCCACCCTGACGGCGCCCTCATCCGCTCGCTGCCGGGGATGGGGGCTGTGCTGTCGGCAGAACTCATCGCCAACATCGGCACCATCGAGCGATTCCACTCGGCCGACGCCCTGGCCAGCGCCGCAGGCCTGACCCCCGTCATCCGCCAATCCGGAAAATCCAGGAACTGGCGCCGCGCATTTGGCGGCGACAAGGCCCTCAAGCGGGTATTCTTCCAGAGTGCCTTCTGCGCCGTCTCTACCAGAGACCCGCTCTCCAAAGCCTTCTACGACCGAAAACGGCGAGAGGGAAAACATCACACCCAGGCCATCATCGCCTTGGCCCGCCGACGCGTCACCGTCCTGTGGACAATGCTCCGGACCAGGCAAACCTTCGATCCAACTCAAAAAGCCGCTTGACTTGCGCATTACTCAGCCGCCTGCCCGTAACCCACGTTGCGGCCCCCATAACGGCGGACGCGCACGTTGCACTGTTCGGCGTGGCCAACGAAGCCTTCGAGCATGCACAGCCGCGAACCGTAAGCGCCGATCAACGCCGCCGCCTCGTCCGTCAAGACCTTCTGGTAGCTGTGGGTCTTGAGATATTTCCCGACCCAGAGACCGCCGGTATAGCGTCCGGCCTTCTTGGTCGGCAGGGTGTGGTTGGTACCGATGACCTTGTCGCCATTGGCGACATTGGTGCGGGCGCCGAGAAAGAGCGCGCCGTAGCTGTGCATGTTCTGCAGGTACCAGTCGTCGCGATCGGTCATGACCTGCACATGCTCGGAAGCGATGTCATTGGCGACCTCCAGCATTTCCTTATGCGTATGGCAGACGATGATTTCGCCATAGTCTTCCCAGCTGCGTCTTGCCGTGTCGGCAGTAGGCAGGATCGAAAGAAGGCGGTCAATCTCGACCAAGGTGGCATCCGCCAGCTTCCGGCTGTTGGTCAGCAGCACGGCCGGCGAATTGTAGCCATGCTCGGCCTGGCCGAGCAGGTCCGTCGCGCAGATCTCGGCGTCGACCGTGTCGTCGGCGATCACCATGGTCTCCGTCGGGCCGGCAAAGAGGTCGATGCCTACTCGGCCATAGAGCTGACGCTTGGCCTCGGCGACGAAGGCATTGCCGGGACCAACGAGCATGTCGACCGGCTTGATCGTCTCCGTGCCGATCGCCATGGCGCCGATCGCCTGGATGCCGCCCATGACGTAGATTTCGTGGGCGCCGCCGAGCTTCATCGCGGCAATGACCGCCGGGTTCGGCTCGCCCTTGAACGGCGGCGTCGCGGCGATGATGCGCGGTACGCCGGCGACGGAGGCCGTTGCGACCGACATATGGGCTGAAGCGACCATCGGGAACTTGCCGCCGGGGATATAGCAGCCGACCGACTGGACCGGGATGTTGCGGTGGCCGAGGATGACGCCGGGAAGCGTTTCAACCTCGATGTTCCGCATGGAATCGCGCTGCGCCTGGGCGAAGGTGCGAACCTGCCTCTGGGCGAACCTGATGTCTTCCATGTCGCGCGCCGACACTTTGTTCATCAGCACCTCGATCTCGCCTTCGCTGAGGCGGAAAGACGGGGGCGAATATCTGTCGAACTTCTCTGAAAGCTCGCGCACCGCGGCGTCGCCACGGGTTTCGATGTCCTTGAGAATGCCTTCAACGGTCGTGCGGACCTTGGCGTCGTCTTCGGAGCGGGCCGCTTCAGGCTTTCCGCGCTTAAGATAGGTAATGGCCATGGATGTCTCCCTTTCGATGGCGAGGATATGGTGCTATGAGGTGATTGCAAGTTTTCATCGCTTGAGTGAAAAACTTTCAATGGAGTTGCGGATGAAGCCGACGGCAAAGCAGGTCGCCCACGCAGCGGGGGTTTCTGTGGCGGCAGTCTCGCGAGCCTTCTCGCCGGGCGCACCGATCGAGGCAGGGAAGAAAAAGCGCATTCTCGCCGCCGCCGAAGAGATCGGCTATGTCAGCCCCGCGCGACGGACGGCCAATGTGATTGCGGCCGGAACCATCACCTTGGTATCGGGAGATCTGCTGAACCCGTTTTATCCAACGGTCGTTGACACGCTGGCCCACAGTCTGCAGGAAAGCGGCCGGCAATTGATCGTCTACGCGCTTCCGGCACACGCCAATGTCGACCTGGCCACCGACCAGGTCCTGGCGTCGCGCCCGTCAGCCATTATCGTCACCTCAGCACAGCTGACCTCAAGGATGACGCGCGCCTGCCGACAACACCAGATAAAGGTGGTGCTTCTGAACCGGGTGCAGCGCGACATCCGCATCAACGCTGTTGCCTGCGACAATTACCAGGGCGGCCGCGATGCCGGCCGTATCCTGCTGGACCGCGGCCGCCGCAAAATCGGCTTTATCGGAGGGATTGCCAACACCTCGACACATGCGGAGCGCTTGCGCGGTTTTCGCGATGTGCTCGCGGAAGCCGGCCTGTCGATCCACGCGCAGACATCCGGCGAGTTCGACTACCAGCGCGGCTACCGTGCCGGCGAAACGCTGATGTCGGCGAACGACCCGCCGGATGCCATCTTCTGCTGCAACGATATCATGGCCCTCGCACTGATCGACGTGGCACGCCAACGTGGCATCCGGGTCCCCGAGGATGTTGCCGTCGTTGGGTTCGACGACATTCCGATGGCCTCCTGGAATGCGTACCGACTGACCACGATCCGCCAGCCTGTCGAGCGCATGGTGCAGGAAGCGCTCAGTCTCATCGTCGATCCGGCGATCAAACCGGGCGACGATGGCATTACCAGGATGTTCTCGGGTCTGTTAATTCGTCGTGACAGCGCTTGATTTGAGATCCTAAAACTTGTCGGCGCTCCTCCAGTTTTGCAAGTACCTCGCGGCTTTCATATGCGCCTAGCACGAGACTACGCATGCAAACAATATCTCTAATCGGGTCGATCAGGACCACACTCGCCAAACGTCATTCTTGACAGAATCAGCTAGACGCTCCTCAAAGCTGATGCATAGCGTTGCACATTATCCCATGATCTATTCGCGAGGTTTGGGTGAAACTCTTTTTAGCCCCAATCAGCTCCAAAGCCGTTGAATTCGTTTAAATCCTTGTTCCAGACGCCAGCTATCGGCCTTCCGCACCGCGTAGGTCAAAGTCACAAGCTTCATCTTTAGAGTAATTCCACTGTTGCATTGCTATGCATTTTATGAGAGAACAAATTGCTCCTTGGGAGAAGGAGCCTCACAGGAGGATTATCAATGAGGAAACTTACGATGGCGCTCGTATCGAGCGTGGCGGCTTTGGCGCTTGCAGCTTCAGCGCACGCGAATGATGTCGGCGACGTTTACTTGGGCGTCGGTAGCGCGTCCAGCGAATACTGGGCCGCCTACATCGAAGGGGCAAAGGCCGTAGCATCGTCGCTAGGCAAAGACGTGAACGTCATTCCGAGTGAATTCGATGGGCAGAAACTCCTGGAGCAATTCGGCGCAGTATTTGCCGCCGGCTGTGAGGATTGCGTCGTCACCGTCGACCCCGCATCCAACGCATTCACCAAAGCGATGATTGAGCGTGCTGACACTGCCGGTGCTAAATACGTAAACCTGTGGAACCGGCCCGACGAAATCCACCCCTGGGACACCGTGCCCAACACTTGGATCGCAAACATTTCATTCGATGGAGTGGACTCCGGTTACCAGAACGGTATGGCCCTCTGCAACGCGCTGGGAGGAAAGGGTAATATTGTCGCCCTGAACGGTATCCCCGACAACCCGCCAGCAAAGCAGCGCATTGCAGGGCTTCACAAGGCGCTGCAGGAGTGCCCGGGCTTGAAGCTGTTGGACACACAGGTAGGTAATTGGGATCAGACCCAAGGTCAGTCAATTACTAGAGCTTGGCTCGCGAAGTATGGCGATGAACTCAACGGCATTTTCTCCGCTAACGACGGCATGGCGCTGGGGGCAGTCGCTGCTCTTCGTGAGAAGGGTTTGGTTGGCAAGATCCTGGTTACAGGGTCCGACGGCTCAAGTGACGTGATAAAGCTCATTGAAAAGGGCGAGATGCTATCGACGATGCATATCGACGGTTATGTCCAAGGCGCCTATGCCGTCGCGCTCGCCGCCGCCGCCGTCAAAGGTGATATCAAGATGGACGAATTGAAGCAGGATCAGCGTGATTTCTTCCTGTCTCAGACGCTTGTCACAAAAGACAACGCGGCGTCCGTTCTAAACTCAAAGAAGGATGCGTCGCAGTTTTCTTACGACGCGCTCAAGGGGAACTTCTGGGCAGCCTCCGTTGGTCAGATTCCGGCTGGAGCCAACAAATAAAAGGTTCAGGCTGATGGCACAACTCCCAAGCACTGCCGCCAGCATCGCCCCTCGTTACGACGAGGGGCGACTATTTTCTGGCACCACGGAAAAGGCAATGAAAATCAACATAAAAGAACTCGGGCCAGCATTTACACTTGTCGTATTGGCTTTGGCTTTTTCAATTCTTTCGGCGCAGTTTTTCTCGATGTCCAATGTGCAAGCTATCCTGGAATCTGCGGCTATTCCTGTAGTGCTTGCCGTGGGGATCACGTTTATTATTGTTCAAGGCTCGATTGACCTTTCGATAGAAGGTGTGATGGCCGCGTCAAGCATGGCAGTCGCGCTTCTCATCGCCAATTCTATCACGACCTTCGACTATGGTTGGCTTGCTATCGCCGCTGGCCCTGTGTTTGGTCTGGCGTTCGGACTTTCTAACGGCCTTCTCTACACTTACCTCCGCTTGCCCTCGTTGATCGTGACCTTGGCAACTTGGTTCATCGGTCTTGGTGTCGCAACACTGCTCTTTCCAGGTAGGCAGCCAGAAATACTTGATGGTCGAATTACGATGTTGGCCATCTATAAGCCGTTCGGACTATCATTCCTGGTGTGTATCGCTTTTGTAGTGGCAACAATTGGTGTTGTACTTCAAAATTACTCTCAATTTGGCCGCATGTCTTTCGCTATTGGTATCGACGAGAAGACGACACGTCTCTCTGGCAACTCTGTGAGGCTGCATAAGATTTTGGCTTTCTCATTTATGGGCGTTCTCGCTGGTATGGGTGGTGCGATGATTTCCGCCCAGCTTGCAGTCGGCAACCCCAGTGCAGGTCAAGGGTTTCTGTTTCCGACCATTAGCGCCGCGGTGATCGGTGGTACGCTTTTGAGTGGGGGAAAAGGGGGGGTTCTTCACTCCGTCAACGGCGTTCTGATCCTCGAGGTGCTCCGCAATGGCATGGTTCAACTCGGCGTCGATCCATATCTGCGGCATGTGGTTGAAGGAATCATAATCATCGCCGCGCTGGTCGTTGGAAACTGGCAACTTCGCGCACGGACGAGGGTGGTTAAATGAGTGTCCTAGCTGCAAGACATGTTTCGAAAAGCTATCCTGGTGTTCGAGCGCTAGCTGACGTCTCGATGGAGTTGCGGGAAAATGAGATCCTCGGCCTGATCGGCCAGAACGGCTCTGGAAAGTCGACGCTACTGAAGATTTTCACTGGCGTCGAACAACCAACGGAAGGCTCGCTGCTGCTGAGGGGTCAGCAAACTATCATCCGCTCTCCTCTTGCAGCGGCCGCCCTCGGCATCGGCATGGTGCATCAGGAACAATCATTGATTACAAACCTGACGGTCGCCGAAAACATCTTCTTCGACAAGCACGCACTTGGCAAACGGTATGGTTTCTACAACTGGAGGAGCCTGAACAAGGCCGCTGAGCGCCAGCTTGCGAAGCTTGAATGCGAAATTCCACCGGACCTCAAAGTGGAAAAGCTCAGCTTCCCGGAACGACAGCTTGTGGAATTCGCAAAGGTCCTCGCTGTTGAAGAGTTAATTGACGACCAACTCGTCATCCTTTTCGACGAGCCGACGTCCCTTCTCAGCCCATCTGAAATTGAGGGGCTTTTTCGGCAGATCCGGCGGCTCAAAGAGCGCGCATCTATCGTATTTGTTTCGCATCGCATGGACGAAGTCCTTGAAATCTCCGACCGCGTTCACGTCATGAGCAATGGGGAAAACGTTGCCGAACGCACTCCGTCGGAAACAGATCACAAGGAACTCTATCACCTGATGGTCGGTTCGCGTCGATCCGAGGACTACTTTCTCGAGGAGCGCCGCCGCCCTACGAGCGCAGCGCCGCCGCGGCTCGAAACCCATAGACTATCGGCGCCCGGGGCTTTTAAGGATGTTTCCTTTGCCATCCGCCAAGGTGAGATACTGGCTCTAACAGGTGTTGCCGGGTCCGGCGCCGAAGAATTCTGCCGCGCTCTTTTCGGGCTCGAAGAGGGCGTCACGGGCAAAATCATCTTCAATGGCAAGGAACATCCTGTTGATGCGCGTCCCAGTGACTTAATCGCGGAGGGTATCGGCTATGTCGCTGCAGAACGAAAGCTTGAGGGAGTGGTTACCGGGCGAACCATTGTTGACAACATCGTACTGTCATTCGGAAGCAAACTTGGGAAGGGACTGTTTATCGACAGAGATCGTGAAATCAGCTCGGCGCTTCACTGGATCGCGCGCCTCAAGGTAAAAACTCCGAACGCGGCCGAATATGTCGAGAGGTTAAGCGGCGGGAACCAGCAGAAGGTGTCGCTGGCGAAATGGCTCCTGTCAGAAAACTTGCAGTTACTGATACTCGATCATCCAACCCGCGGACTTGATCCCGGTGCAAAGGCCGATTTGTTCGAAGCAATACGTGATCTCTCAGATCAGGGAATATCGATTCTATTTGTGTCGGAAACGCTGGAGGAAACCTTAGGAATGGCCGATACGATCGTCGTCATGCGTGATGGACAAGTCTCTGCCACGTTCTCCGATCTCTTCCATGCGAAACCGGCGCCTGAGGCTATAGTGGAGGCTATGGTATGAACTTTATTCAAATGGCGACTAGCTATAATTCAAGGGAACGCAAGTCAGAATTCAAGCGGATCTCCTCGCGTAGACTGCTGCGTATGCTTGTCGTGCCGCTTGTCACGCTATTGCTTATCTGCGCGGTCATCACCTTCTTTCAACCTCGTTTCCTATCTCTGCGGGCGCTTACAGCAGTCGCAACCGATGCCGCACCGCTATTGATGCTCGTGGTGGGCTCTGCAGTCGTCATCCTGATTGGCGGTATCGATTTGTCGGTGGCGACAATGGCGTCGTTCTCTGCCGTTCTCTTGGTGATCATCTCGCCGACGACAGGCGATCTGGGTATCGTCGTGGTGCTGAGTCTCGCGGCTTTTATCGGCTACTTACAGGGCGTCATTCATCATCGCGCACAAATACCGTCATTTGTGGTGAGTTTTGGCACGCTGGGGGTTCTCTATGGAACTGCCCATTATATAACCCAGGCGACTGCTGCACCCCTCGGCTCGTCTCTCATCATACCGTTCCTTGGAGCAAAGACAGCGGGCGTCCCCCACGGCCTGGTTGTCGCAGTGCTCTGTGCTGTTGGTCTCAGCCTAACGCTGCGTTTTACACGACTTGGTCGAGATTTATTCGCGGTTGGGAGCTCCGAACGAGCAGCATTGGTCGCCGGCGTCAAGGTCGGACCAGTCAAGGCAATTGCCTTCGCGCTGTCGTCGTTTTTTGCCGCGGGCGCAGGTTTGATGTTTCTCAGTCAGACCGGATACAGTTCACCTGCCATGGCCAATAACTATCTCCTGCCGGCAATTGTTGGGGTTGTGGTTGGTGGTAACGCGATTTCTGGCGGTGTTGGAGGCGTAGGCTGCGCACTCATAGGTGGATTGATCGCGGTGATGGTGCGCCTCGGAACCGTCATGCTAGGTCTCAATCCCGCCTTTCAGAATATTCTGTTCGGCATAATGGTGCTGGTATCGGTCGCGCTGACCATCGACCGTGAAAAAATCGGCATCATAAAGTGAAGTCGAACGATATGTTCACAAAGCAATCGCACCTGCGTGTGGCCGTCTTCGGTGCAGGTCGTATGGGCGCCATCCACGCCGCAACTCTGGTGCGGCGCTCCGATGCATGTCTTGCCGGTATCGTCGATGCGCATCTTCCGAGCGCCGAGCGGCTAGCTGCTGAACACGGTGTGCGTGTCCTTGAAGAGGATGCCGTGTTCGATGACGAAGATGTTGACGCGGTGGTCATAGCCAGTGCTGCGGATTCTCATCCACACCTGATCCTACGGAGTGTGGCCGCGCGCAAGGCGATCTTCTGCGAAAAGCCTTTGGCACGAGATCTGGAAGCCGTACAGTCGGTCGCAAAGGTGGTCGAGGCCACAAAGCTGCCTTTTCTGTTGGCGTTCAATCGCCGTTTCGATCCGGATTTCGTTGCGTTGGCCAGTCGTCTGCGCGGCGGCGAGATAGGTGCCGTCGAGCTTGCGATTCTCACAAGCCGCGATCCTTCTCCGCCGCCCATCGATTACGTCGTGAAGTCAGGTGGAGTTTTTCGAGAAACCACGATCCACGATATCGATGTCGCCCGATGGTTGACGGGTGAAGAGCCGATTTCGGTACACGCAACAGCGTCCGCCCTCACCACCGTGGCTATGAAGGAAGCCAAATTGCCGGACACGGTCGTTGTGACGATGACGATGCCATCCGGTGCTATTGTCTCCATCAACAATTCCTGGCGCGCCGCCTATGGCTACGACCAGCGAGTGGAAGTTCTGGGAGAGCTGGGTATGTTGAAACTTGCTAATCGCCTACAGAACGGCGTTACCCAAATGGGTGCTTCGGGTACCTGGAAATCCAATCCTGAGCCGTTTTTCCTTGAGCGCTACGCCAACGCATACAATGCCGAGCTAGATTATTTCATCAGTGCTCTATGGGAGGGCCGCACAATCTCTCCGGGCGTAGCCGACGGAGTGAAAGCGCTGCAGATCGCTTACGCGGCTGAACAATCTGCACGCACAGGGCAAACCGTGACTCTGGGCTGACATTCAGAAACGAAAGGACATCCAATATGAAAGTTGCACTCGTGACAGGCGCGTCACGCGGTCTCGGAGCGGTGATGGCGCAGGAATTGGCCTCTGCGGGTTGGGCTGTCGCAGTCAATTACGCAAGTGACACCGCCGGAGCAGAATCGGTGGCCGCCAAGATCCGTGACGGCGGCGGAAGAGCACACGCAGCCAGGTTTAGCGTCATCGATCAGTCTGAGATCACGAGGGGCATCGAGGAAATTAAGAACTCGCTTGGCCCCGTGGATCTTATCGTCAACAACGCAACGGGACCGCAGCCGGAGATGCCGCTGATGGAGCAGTCCTGGCGCACTTATCTTGATCAGCTTGAATTTTTCGTCAAAGCGCCGCTTGAAATGCTCCAAGCAGTGCTGCCCGACTGGAGGGAACGCAAAGCCGGCCGGGTAATTAATATTGGCTCAGAGATCGCTGAGCTCGGAAATCCCTATTTTGGCAATTACGCCTCGGCTAAGGGTGCGATGCTTTCCATGACCCGCTCTTGGGCAAAGGAACTTGCGCCAGAAGGCATTACGGTGAACCTTGTTGCGCCAGGTTGGATCCCGGTCGAAAGGCACGCAGAATCACCGAAAGAGCGGATCGACTGGTATCTGGACCGTACGCCGGCCGGGCACTTCGGGACTCCCGCGGACATCGCTCACATGGTCGTCTTCCTCGCATCCGAGAAAGCTGACTTCATCACAGGGCAGAAGCTCGCGGTCAATGGCGGCCGGACACTGCTCTGAGTTACTAGAAACCCGATAGTGGGAGTAAAAACCTTGAAAGCACCATTGAAGTTCGGCGTTGTTGGCTGCGAGACGGTGAGCTTGCGTGGACTGATTCCGCATCTCGCCCAGGATGACATAGCCGATCGCGTCCAGTTGACGGCCCTGTGTGATCCGATCTCTGACCGGGTAGAGCATGCGGCACACGAGTATGGCGTGCCACATGCATTCAGTTCATTTGACGACTTTCTGGAAAGAGGCGACGTCGATGCTATTACGATTGCGTCGCCTATTGGCCTCCATTTCGAACAGGGTATGAAGGCCCTGAACGCGGGCAAGCATGTTCATTTTAACAAAACAATGTCGGTCACAACCTAGGAATCCGATAAACTGATAGAACTGGCGGGGACGAAGGATCTGAGAATTGTTTCTTCACCGGGTGAGATGCTGCGGCCACACAACGTCGCTGTTAAGAAGATGATCGAAGAACATGTTATCGGCGATGTCACCTGGGCAATCGCGGGCGCAGCATTTGAGTCCTAGCATGAAGACGAGCCTGAGCGCGATCTTGGCAAAGGCCTGACACCGATTGATCCTAGGGTGGTGGCCCGCTCTTCGATATGACAGTCTACGCCTTGCATGGCATGACCGGAATTTTTGGGCCTGCCCGCGCCGTGACAGCACTTTCGGGCGTAAGGATTCCAGAAAGACGGTTTGTCGAGCGGGTTATTCCCACTGAAGCCGACGACAATACCTTGCTGCTGCTTGATTTTGGTAGTGGCCTGTTCGCGAAGGTCTATGGGACGGCAGCTGGTGCAGTAAAACACTCACTGGATTTCAGCGGCACCTATTTCGGAACGCAGGGCAAGATCGAGGGACTTAAGCTCAACGGCGAGTATTTCGATTATCCAGGCCGTGAGATTGCAGTAACTGCACCGGATGGCGGCACACAGCCAGGCTTTGGAGGAAACGAATGGATCCTGCCGAATGTTGAGGGTGTCCACCGGACTATCGGCGAACAGCACGTATTTGCTGACCTCATGCAACTTGTTGATTGGGTTCGCGAAGGGAAACGTAGCGTGGCAACGGCCGAACACGCGCGTCACGTGGTGGAGATAATCGAGGCGGCCTATAAGTCCGCTGCCACAGGGCAACGACAGACCCTTCAAACATCATTCTGACAAGCGGCGCCTCTGGCGCCGTTTGAATAGCAAGGCATAGCGATTATTTGCCGCCCGGCGCGTAGCAGCCGACCGAGTTCACTGGAATGTTGCGGTGTCCGAGGACGACGCCCGGCAAGGTCTCGACTTCGACGTCGCGAAGCGCAGCCTTCTGGTGTTCGGCGAAGCGCCGCACCTGGTCCTGCGCGAAACGGATGGCGGCGAGATCCTGTGCAGGGACCTCGCCGATCAGCCGCTCGATGTCCTGCTCGGAAAGACGGAAGTTTTCGGGCGACCAGCGGTCGAATTTCTCCGACAGGTCACGGACCGCCAGATCGCCTCGTCTCTCGATGTCGCTTAGAATGCCCTCGACCGTCGCACGCACCTTGGCATCGTCCTCGGCGCGGGCGTCTGCAGCCTTGCCGGATTTGAGAAATTTGCTCATCTCTTTCCTTTCAGGCCGCATCGGGGCGATGCGGCGTCGTTGGGGGGCTTAGTTGCCCATTATCTCGACCCGGTTTCCCGCCGGGTCGTTCAAAAATACGAAGCGGAGCCCGTAGGGCGAATGCGATGGACCGACGACCGGCCGGATGCCCAGATCCGCCAACCGCCCCAGATCCGCATCGAGATTGTCCGACTGGAATGCGACGTGCTTCACACCGGTTCGCCGGAGATCGTCGGGAAGCGGCAGCGGAACGGAGCGGGTCGTCGTATTCGACCAGACGAGCTCAACGGCGGTCCCCTCGCAGGAGGACCAGCAGCCTGCCATCGGGCAGTTCCGCCCGTTGCGCCTCCCGCAAGCCGAAGAACCCGTAGAAGGCGAGGCCTGCGGCGAGATCGTCGACGGCGACCGCGACATGGTGATGCCGGCGATCATCGGCGCGACCGAGCGAAGGCGTCGAGCGCGACCGCGGCAACCACGATCGTTCCCTTGATGACGAGCTGGTAGTTGGAATCGACCGCCAGACTGTCGAGAAGATTGGTCAGCACCGCAACGATCATGAGGCCGATGGCGCTTCGCCAGACGGATCCCTCGCCGCCCATCAGTGACGTGCCGCCGATGACCACCACGGCGATGGAATCGAGCGCCATCGACGTGCCGATATCCGCTTGCCCTATGGAAAGGCGCGAGGCGATGATCATGCCGCCGAGCGCGGCGCACACGCCGCAAATGACATATGTCGAAGTACGCAGCATCGCTGTGGGAAGCCCGGCGAGGCGAGCCGCCTCGTCATTGCCGCCGATCGCGTAGAGGGAGCGGCCGTAGACGGTACGCGCCAGCACGAGCTCGCCGACGACGAGCACCGCAGCGAGGATCCAGATGCTGATCGGCACGTCGAGGAAACTCCCGCGGCCGATCATGGCGAAGGTCTTGTCGGAGACCACGAAAGGCGAGGAATTCGAGTAGAGCAAGGCGAGACCGCTGAAGACCGAGGTGGTGCCGAGCGTTGCCACGAACGGATTGACGTTGATACGCGTGATGATCGTCCCGTTGATCAGGCCGGCCACAAGGCCGATGAGTAGCGTCACCGCGCCGGCCCACCATAGGGACCATCCGGCAACTGCAAGGCTTGCAAAAACGGTCGCGCCGGCAGCGTAGCTCGCGCCAACCGAGAGATCGAAACCACGGGTGATCATGACGAGCGTCATGCCGACCGCTACGATGCCGAGCGGCGCGTTCTGGCTCAGAATATTCTTGATGTTTTGCGGATCGAGAAAACGTGGATACAGGAACTGGCTGACGGCGACCAGGACGACAAGCACGATAATCAGCCCGTAACGTAGCGCGATGTCGACGAAGTGCCTGCGGCCAGTTGCGATGGGCTGAGCAGCGATTGCGAGAGAGTCAGTCATGATGGTGCCTTTCCACGCCGAAGGCGCTGTTCAGGACAAGATGGACGGAGAGTTCGGCGCGGTTCGAATCGATGTGATCGACAAGCCGACCTTCGGCGAGCACGACCACTCGATCGGCAAGCGCGCAGATCTCTTCAAGCTCGGAGGAAACGATGATGACGGCGAGGCCCTGGTCCGCGAAGGCGCGGAGGGAATTGAGGATCTCGGACTTTGCACCCACGTCGATACCGCGCGTGGGTTCGTCCACAAGCAGGATCTTCGGCCGTTCATAGGCCCAGCGCGCCAGCAGCACTTTCTGCTGGTTGCCGCCGGAAAGCGTTCCGACCGGCGCCGCCAACCTGCGCGGGTCGAAGCCGAAGGCGCGCGTGGCGACGGCTGAACGATCGGTCATATACCGGTTGTTGATGAGCCCAAACGGGGCGACGGCGCCGAAATTGGGAAGCGTCACGTTGTCGGCGGCCGGTAGACCGAGCACGAGCCCCTGATGCTTACGATCCTCCGGCACAAGGGCGATGCCGAGCCGCCGCGCCGCCCGTGGCGTGCGTGGCCATTCAACGGCCTTGCCGCCGATCTCCATGGAGCCGCTGGATTGCGGCTCGAGGCCGGCCACGGCCCTCAGCAGACTACTGCGCCCCGAGCCAACGAGACCGCCGATACCCAACACTTCCCCTGCCCTGACGCTGAACCCGATGCCTTCGATCGCGCCCGGCAGAGAACAGCCGAGAACGCTGAGGGCGGGCGGGCCGCCGAGCGGCCGGGCGGCGGGGCGGCGATGATAGATGTCGCCCATGTCCTCGCCCAGCATCGCGGCAACGAGCCGCGATTTGGTCCAATCCGGTCTTGGACGCGTTTCGATGAGGCGGCCATTGCGGAAGACGCTGATGGCGTCGGAAATGTCGAGCACCTCGTCGAGGTTGTGGGAGACATAAATCAGCGTATGTCCCGCCGCACGAAGATCCCGCATCACCTTGAAGAGGGCCTCCCGCTCCGGCGGCGCGAGCGCGGTCGTAGGCTCATCGAACAGGATGATGCGTGCATTCGCCTCAAGCGCGCGCAGGATCTCGAGCGTCTGCTGGTCGGCGACCGACAGGCTGCGGGCCTCCGCCTCGGCAGATATCGTCACGCCGAGGCGGGCGGTCAGTTCATGGAACCGGCGGCGCATGGCCGCCTCGGCCAATAGGCCCCGGCGTGCATAGGTCTGGCCAAGGAAAACGTTGGCAACGGCGGAGAGCGCGGGAACGATGGTCAGCTCCTGGTAGATGGCGACCACGCCGGCTGCGCGGGCCCGGCGCGGATCGCCGAGTTCTACCCTGCTGCCGCCGATCTCGATGTCGCCGCCGCTCGCAGCGATGCGGCCGGCGAGAATGCCCAGCGTGGTCGACTTTCCCGCGCCGTTCTGGCCGACAAGCGCGTGAATTTTCCCAGCCTCAACGTCCAGCGTGACCGGTTTCAGTGCCTCCACCATTCCGAACGACTTGCGCACACCGCGCAGGCGTATGGCCGGTGGTCTTTGTGCTGCAAGCGTGCTCATGTCCGTTCCTCCTCCGTGGCCCTCATGAAATCACGGTGATTCCGGTGTGTACTGGGCGACGTTGTCGCGGGTGACAAGACCCACTTTTCCAGCCTCCTGACCCGGGATCAGTGCATGACCGTCGTTGAGGATCACTCGGGGTACCTTCTTGCCGGCCCGCGCATCGAGGATGGCCTGAGCGGCAGCCTCGGCGGCCGTCTGCCGGTAAAAGCCGGTCGTTGCCTGGATCGCGCCCGACTTCAGCGCTTCCACCGACCATTCGGTACCGCCCGCCTCGTAGACCTTCACCTGGCCCTGTTTGCCTGCGGCTTCCAGTGCAGGAACAGCGCCCTTCGACATGTTGGTGTAGGCGCCGACCATGATGCTGAGGTCCGGATTGGCCTGCAGCATGGTTTGCGTTTTCATCTGATTGTCGGGCGGCGAGTAGTCGGTGCGATGGAGGGCGACCACTTCGAAGTCCGGATACTCTTTCTTGATCTCGTCGAGCGCCTTGTCGAAGGACACAGTGATCGGGTGCAGGTTGGGACCGGTCAGGATGCCAACCTTCTGGCGACCGGGATTGTCGGCCGCCGCCTTTTCCATAATGGCCTTGAACGCGCCGGGCGTCTCGTTGCCGCCGACATAGGTCAGCGTTCCGGGAGACCAGAGATCTTCGCCCTCCATCGACGAGCGGCCGCAGGCGGTTCCGGTGGCATGGGCGACCAGAACGTTTTCAGCCGGCGCCCGCTTCGTCACCATGTCGCAGACCTGGCTTCCTTCTACGGGTACGACGATCCAGGCGTTGTAGCCGTTGAAAAGGGCCGTCTCCATCTGGTTGATCTGGCGCGCCACGTCGAAGCGGGCATCGAAGACGTCATAGGAAAAGCCGTATTTCGCGGCCATTTTTTCCACGCCGGTGATGGTCGACTGCACCGCGCTGTTCGTGCCGATCTCGATGAACAGTGCGAGCTTCAGCGGCTGTTCGGTATCGATGACGACGGGCTTGTCCAGGCCGACATCGACCTTGATCTCTTCGGCCGAGGCCGAGCCGGCTGCTAAGAGGAAGGCGGCAATTGCTGCGTGTTTCATCTCATTCTCCCTGGATATGCGCCGTCAGGCTGCTGCCCCACTCGGCCACAGGCACCATCCATTGCACGATGCGGTCGGCGAGCAGCCCCGGCAGGCCCTCTTCATAGGTTTTGCGGTAGGGTTTCTGCGGCTCCTCCCGGAGCCAGCGCTCCCTGGTTCCCGACCAGATCTCGTAGAGGACGAGCCGGTCGGCGTGGTTCAGATCGTCATGCACAATCGTGTTGACGAAGTGCGGTTCCTTGCTCATCGCGCGCACCAGCGCGAACAGGTGCTCGCGAAAGGCCTCCTTACGCCCCGGCATGGGATCGAAGGCCACGATGAGGACGATTTGATCGGTGGTGTTGGTCATCGCGGCCTCACGGGGACTGAGGAACGTACTGGTCGACATTGGCGACCGTGACGATTCCGACCTGGCCGGGCGACTGTCCGGGGATCAGCGCATGGCCGTCGTTCATGACGGCGCGTGGCACGGGCTCGCCGTTGAAGGCCTTGACGAGCATTTCGACGGCGGTTTCGGCGGCAGTGCCGCGGTAGTATCCGGTAGTGGCGGCGATGGCGCCGGACTTCAGCGCATCGACCGACCACACCGTACCGCCTGCTTCGTAGAGACGAATCTTGCCTTGTAATCCCGCCGCCTCCAGCGCCGGGACTGCGCCCTTCGACATATTGGTGTAGACACCGATGATAGCGTCGAGATCTGGCGTTGCCTGCAGAGTGGTCTGCACCTTCTGTTGGTTCATTTCCGGCGAATAGTCGGTGCGATGGGTGGCAGCCAGCGTCACCTGCGGGTTCTCGGCAAGGAATTTCTTGAGTGCCTTGTCGAAGGCGAGCGTGATCGGGTGCAACGGCTGACCGGTCAGCACGGCGATCTTCTGCGGTCCGGGATGGTCGATCACCGCCTGCTGCATCACGCGCTCGAAGGAGTTCGGGCTTTCGTTCCCACCGATATAGGTGAGTGTGCCAGGCGACCACATCGCTTCGCCCTCGTTGATCGAACGGCCGCAGATCGCCATCGTGACCACCGCCACCGGAATGCCGGCCTTCGGCGCCTCGCTGGCGGCCATGTTGCACACCTGCTCGCCCTCGATCGCCGCGACGATCCAGGCGTCATAGCCGCCGATCAGCGCATTCTGCATCTGGTTCACCTGCCGGCCGATGTCGAAACGCGCATCAAAGACATCGACAGTGATGCTGTGCAGCGCTGCGGCCTCCTGAGCGCCTGTCACCGTCGACTGGACAGCGGTGTTGGTTCCCATCTCGATGAAGAGCGCGATGCGCTTCAATGCGCCTTTCTGCACGACGATCGGCTTGTCGGTCCCAACGTCGATCGAGACATCCTCTGCGGCTGCGGGAGCCGCCAGTGCGGCGAGCAGGCTGGCGATTGACAGGGAGCTCTTCAGTGATTTGAATTTTCTCATGTTTAACCTCCTCCTTTGATCTTATTGAGCGGTGTAACCGCCGTCGGCCGCGACATCGGCACCCGTCACGAAGGCGGATGCATCCGAAGCGAGAAAGGCCACGACCCTTGCGATTTCCTCCGGCAGCGCCTGCCGGCCGATCGGATGTGCCTGAACCAGGCGGCGCACATAACCGTCCGGATCATCGCTCTCCGCCTGCGCGCGAAGCGTCAGCTCCGTGCGCGTCGAACCTGGCAGCACGCAGTTCGAGCGGATTTTCCGGTCCGCATAGGTGATGGCATCGCACTTCGACAGAAGCTGCAGCGCCGCCTTGGTCGCGTGATAAAGCGGGATGTCGGCACTGCCGATCACACCGTTGATCGACGAGACATTGACGATGACGCCTTCCGCATCGCGTTCGAGGCAGCGGGCAATGAACTGCCCGCCGCATAGAAACGCGCCCTTCACGTTGACGGCGAAGACATGATCGAAGTCCTCGGCAGAGGCGAGATGTGTCGGTCGGCCTGTCCCGGCGATCGCAGCGCAATTCACCAGAATATCGAACGCGCCGTCGAGGCTCGTGGTGAGCGTATCGAACATGCGCTGCACATCGGTCTCGTCGGTGATGTCGGCCGCGCAGAAGACGGCTCCGGAAGCGAGATCAACCTCCGGCGCGACCAGATCCGTCACGCCGATCGCGGCGCCAAGGTCCAGGAACTCGTCCACGATGGCGCGACCGATGCCGCCGGAGCCGCCGGTGACAAGCGCCCGCCTGCCGGCAAGCGACATCATCGAATGGACCGGCACGTTGTAAACGATGGAGGCGCCGACGGTGCTCATTCGACCTCCGGTTGATAGGACGCCACGTTGGCGGAATCGATCAGATAGGGATCGGTTGGAGGCGTGCCGTCGACCAGCGGCTCTCCGAGATCGCCGATGGCACGCGGAAGGTTCTCACCCTTCCTGGCGCGGTCGATCGCCATCACGGCGTTGTAGGCGTTGGAACCTAGCCGGTTGGCGCTCGACAGCTTTACAGCGCCTTCCATGATCGCCCCCGCGGCCCATGCGGTGGCGCCGTTGTCGTATATTTTCGCCTTATCGATTAAGCCCGCCTGCTCGAGCACCGGGACCAGGCCCTTCGCAAGGTTGGAAAAAGCGGTGTAATAAAGGGTGATGTCCGGATTGGCCTGCACCATCGGCGCTGCCTTCTCCAAGGCTGAGGGCGTCGAGTAGTCGGTTCGCGCGACAGCAACCACTTCGACGTCGGGATACTTGGCCTCGAACATCCGCAGCGCTGCCTCGTGGTTCTTGGTGATCGGGTTGAGTTCCGGGCCAGTGATGACACCGAGCTTCTGTGGGCCTGGATTCTCTCGCCCCATGCGATCGAGGACCTGGAAAAAGGCCTTCGGCGTTTCTGCCCCGCCGACATAGGCGAGCGTACCCGGCGACCAGAGCGCCTCGCCTTCGTTCGCACCTCGCCCACAGATCGACAGAACGGAGATCACGACTACAATCCCTTTGGCGGGTGCGTCCTTCGTCGCGATCTCGCACATGGTATTGCCTTCGACGGCCTTCAGAACCCATGCGTCGTAGCCCCTGGTCAGCGCGTTCTGAAGCTGGTTCAGCTGCGTGACAGCGTCGAACTTCCCGTCGAAGACGTCGATCTGCCAACCGAGCTCCGTGGCCGCCCGTGTTGCCCCGTCGATACTGGCCTGCATTGCTGAATTGTTCGCGCCTTCGGAAAAAAAGGCGATCTTCAATGGCCCTTCAGTTTTGAGCGGCACCGTGATGCCGTCGCCGACATCGATCCTGACCTCCTGCGCCCGCACACTGCCCGGCAAAATTGCCATCGACACCAGAAGGGCCGCAAAATAGTTCCTCAGTTTCATTCTCTCCTCCCTATGTTTTGTTTTTCGATCACTGAGCGGTGTAGCCGCCATCGACTGGGATATCTGCGCCGGTGACAAAGGAGGCGAGATCGGACGCCAGGAACGCGATGACCCTTGCGATCTCGACCGGTTCGGCCTGCCGCTTCATCGGATGTGCAGCGATCAGATTACGGACATAGGCCTCGCCCTCCGGACTCGCCTTCATGGCCGCGACCGTCATGTCCGTGCGGGTCGACCCCAGGATGATTGCGTTTGACCGGATGCCCTTCTCGGCATAGGTGACGGCGTCGCATTTCGACAGAAGACGAACGGCCGCCTTGGTGCCGTGATAGAGTGGAATATCCGCGTTCCCGACGACGCCGTAGGTCGATGAGATATTGACAATGCTGCCGGGGCGACCGGTCGCAAGCAGTCCGGCGATGACGTGCTTGGTACACAGGAACGTGCCCTTGACGTTGATCGCGAAGACGCGGTCAAAATCCTCCGACGTTGCCTCGTGGGTGGGCGCGCCGGTACCAGCTATGGCTGCCGCATTGACGAGCACATCGGGCAGGCCGAGCACCTCCACGACAGTCGCCACGGCCGCGCGGACGGCGCCTTCATCGGTAATATCCACTTTGCGGTAGAAATCGATGCCCTGCGGACCGTCCTCCTTCATGTCGAAGACCGCGACCTTTGCTCCCTCCTGAGCAAAGAGAGAGGCAACGGCCGAGCCGACGCCGCCTGCTCCTCCCGTTACTATCGCTGTTTTTCCGTCAAGAATTCCCATTGGTGACCTCCCCTTGGCGCATCGATTCCATGATCGTCCGCTGATTGCCGATCGCCGCCATCAGCGTCAGTCCCCCATCGACGAACAGCGTTGTGCCTGTCGTAAATCTCGCCTCCGGAGCCAGCAGATAGGCGATCGCGCCGGCCATTTCGCCCGGTGTGCCGGGGCGGCCGAGCGGTGTTTCGGGCCGGCGCCGACCCATGATGTCCTCGCCTTCGGCCACACCGATCATCGGGGTCGCGGTTTCTCCCGGACCTACGGCATTCACGCGGATGCCATGCGGCGCAAGATCGAGCGCCATGCATTTGGTCAGCATGCCAATGCCCGCCTTGGATGTGCAGTAGGCGGCCCCTCCCAGAAGTGGCACCGCCTCGTGCACCGATGAGACGTTGACGATCCGGCCCGGCGTTTTCGTCTCGATCATGTGGCGGGCGATGAGTTGGCCGGCCAGGAAACTGCCCGTCAGGTTGACGTCGATCACGCCGCGCCAATCGGCGAGGCTGATGTCGGTGAAACTCGCAAGGGCCAAGGTGCCGGCATTGTTGACGAAGGCAGCAACGCCCCGAAAGGCTTCGATCAGTCCGCCCAACGCCCGCTCTATGCTTGCGGGATCGCCAAGCGACATCTGTCGCACTTCTGCGCGGCCTCCCGCGGCGCGCACCCGGCGTGCCGTCTCCTCGCCTGCCGCCTCGTTGGACCCGAAGGTCAGGCCGACATCATAGCCGAACTCAGCCAGATGGACCGCGGTGGCGCGGCCGATGCCGGAGCTCGCGCCGGTGACGATGACCACTTCACGCTTGCTCATGACCTGCCTCCGATGCCGGCAAGCAGGGCGGCCGTATCCCAATAGAAAGGACGCAGCTCGACGATGCGGTTGTTGCGGACGCGGAAGAATTGCATCAATGGCCAGTCGACGGCCTGCCCGGTCGCACGCACCGTGGCATGAACATGGGAGCGGCTGACGATGACCTCATCGCCCGACGGATAGAACTGCGGATCGCGCACTTCCAGGTGCGACCAGACCCTGCCGAAGGCCTCCATCCACGCCCGAAAACCTTCCGGACCGCGCCATTCGCCGCCATAGGGAAGAGTGGCCGGCTGATAAAGCACGCAGCCCGGATCCAGTGTCTCCGCAATCGGCCCGAAATCGCCGCCGCCGGGCGCGAGGTAGACCGTCTCTGCAGCGTAGAACCGCTTCAGGGTTGCGAAAGCGGGATTGTCACCGCTCATGGTGCTTCTCTGCGGCTCGCTGCTTCTGTCTCGATTTGCGCACGTCACCTCCAAATCCTCCTTTTGCTTCTCAATGGGCGGTCCAGCCGCCGTCGATCAGAAGGCTCGTGCCGGTGATCATGCCGGCGGCGTCCGACGCCAGGAAAACGGCAGCCGCCGCCACGTCCTCCGGCCGGCCCATGCGTCCCATGGGAATGTTGGTTAGCACCTGCGAACGAAAGGTCGGATCGGCGAACATCGGCGCGGTCATCGGCGTCTCGATGAATGTCGGCGCGATCGACACGACCCGGATGGCGCGGGGCGCAAGCTCGATCGCCAGTGCTTTCGTGAACCCCTCGATGGCGTGCTTCGTCGCGCAGTAGACCGTCCGGTTTTCGGCCCCGACGTGCCCCATCTGCGACCCGACGTTCAATATCGCTCCCCCGGCACGTATGTGCGGCAGCAGCGACTGGGTTGCGAAAAAGGTGCCCCGCAAGTTGAGGTTCACGAGCAAGTCGAAATCCTGCACTGTGACCGCTTCAAAGGGTCCAGGGCGGTTCGTGCCAGAATTGTTGACCAGCACGTCAACCGGGCCGATACCGTTCATGGCGCTGCTGATCACGGCCGGATCGGTCAGATCCACCGCCAGAGGCGCAGAGCCGAGTTCATCGGCAAGCGTTTCAAGCGCTTCACCGCCGCGTGCGACGGGAATGACGTCGGCTCCCGCCGCGGCGAAGGCCACGGCCATCGCGCGCCCGAGGCCGCCGGTTGCGCCGGTCAGCACGATCCTTTTGCCAATAAGAGGCCTTGGCGCTGCTGTCGCAGCACCTTCAACGCGGTTTTCCACTATCAGACCTTTCTGTTTATGCCGTTCGAGGTCAGGCCTCGTGATTCACGCCGAAATCGGCTGGAGGCTTCGGCCCCCACACATAAAATGCATCCTCGTCGTCATGGTCTGCGGCCGACCAGTCGATGTTTTTCGGTATGAAGTCCATGTCGCAGGAGTACTCGGCATAGCTTCCCCACGGGTCACGCACGTAGTGGAAGTAGTTCGACCCAAGCACGTGGCGGCCGACACCCCACCCTTGCGAGAAGCCGCGGTCCGCCATGCACATTGCCCCGAGACCTACATGATGGACGCTCGGCACGTCCCAGCTCGTGTGGTGAATGCCGGGCGCATGCGACCGCACGAAGGCGACCATGTGGTGGTCGCTGCCATGACGGCCGTGCAGGAATGCGATGTTGGAGCCGGCCCGATCCGAGAGGCCGAGGCCGAGAACACGCGTGTAGAAATCGACGGCGCGGTCGACATCGGATGTGAAAAGCAGGATGTGGGACATGCGGGAAGGCATCACGAGCCCGGCGGCGGAACGTTTCGGAGCCCCGGCGATCCCGGCAGGCGAGGAGTTCATCACGCCGTGGGACTTCTGATCCGGCGAGCTTTTGGCTGCGACCTTCAGCTCGACCAACGTTCCCTCGAAGTCCCTCAGCCAGATACCGTTGGATTCAAGGCCCGGAGGCGCGTCGGTCTCGAGGACGCCATTGGACTTCAAGTGGCGCTTGAAGCGCTCCAGATCCTCTTCATAGATGCCGAAGCTAAGATAGGAGAGCGCTTTCTTCGGCCCTTCCGTCAGCCTGGCCCACACATGGTCGTTGCCCTCGGTCCGCAGTTCCAATGCGCCGCCGCGTTCTCGCGTCACGAGGCCGAACGCACGGTGAAACTCCTCCGCTTTATCCAGATCAGGCACGCCGAAGCTGAACGTGTCGAGCGAATGGGCGCCAAGAAGTCCGTTCACCGCCTCTGCGCCGATCTGTCCTCTGTTTGCGGTCATCTGGGGCCTCCCCTCCCTTTTCGATCAACTGGCCGCGCGCTGGAGCGGCTCGTCGACAACAGGATTCCTGAGTGTTCCGATCGACTGGATCTCGACCTCCACCACATCGCCGGCCCGCATGTAGAGACGCGGGTTACGCGCATGGCCAATGCCGGACGGCGTTCCCGTGACGATGAGATCGCCGGGCTCGAGGGTGATCGCTTCCGAAATGGTCGATACCAGCGTCGCGACATCGAAGATCAGCTGATCGGTGTTCGACGCCTGCACCACCTCGCCGTTGAGGCGCGTCTCGATGCGGAGACCCGCCGCGCCGCGCGGCAATTCATCGGCCGTCACGAACCAGGGGCCGAACGAGCCCGTCCCGTCGAAATTCTTGCCAAGCGTCCACTGAGGGGTCCGGTGCTGGAATTCGCGAATGGATGCATCGTTGAAAATCGAGTAGCCGGCGACGTGATCGAGCGCGTCATGCTTGGAAATATGCCGGCCGCGGCGTCCTATGACGGCAACCAACTCTCCTTCGAAATCGAGGGTCTCGGACACGAAGGGCCGCACGATCGGTTCTCCCGCCGCAATCAGGCTGGATGTGAACCGGGGAAACAGGGTTGGATGGTCGGGCTGTTTGTAGCCGCTCTCCTCCGTATGATCAGCGTAATTCAGGCCCACGCAGACGATCTTGCCCGGTCGGAGGATGGGCGGAAGCAGGTCGACATTGGCGAGATCGACTATCGGTTCACGCGAAAGTCGGTCGCCCGCAAGCCAGAGGGCCTCGCCTCCCTGCTCAATCCAGGCCTGAATGGAACCTGCATAGGTAGTTCCTGCATCAGCCGCCCCGCGCCATTCCCCGTTTGATAAAACCGCGACTCCGGTCTGATTTCCTTGCGTGTAGGCTAGAAAGCGCATGTTTTCCTCCATTTGTGAGTTAGAGATACTCCCACAAATCTGACATTGTCAACGCAATAATATATTTTTATATTCGTAATGCGTTTTCGTCCCGAGGGGCTATATGTTGGCTATGGACCATCAGAAGCAAAATAACGCGGCTCTGGTTCGCCGCACGTTGAGACAACGGATTCTTCGCTGCGAGCTGCAGCCAGGCGAACGGATCGTCATTAACGATGTCTGCGAGGAGTTCGGCGTTAGCCTTGGCGCTGTCCGCGAAGCTCTTTCAGGTCTGGAAGGTGAAGGGTTGCTGCATGCATACGCCAAGCGTGGATTTCAGGTAACGGGCGTATCTCTAGAGGATATGTTCGACCTCACGCAGGCGCGGATCGAAGTCGAATGCGCCTGTCTTCGCCTCTCCATCGCGCAGGGCGATCTCGCCTGGGAAAGTCAAGTCGTGGCAGCGCTTTACCGACTGAACGGAACGCCGCGGGAGCAGCGTGGATCCGACGACGAAATGTCGGCGGCATGGAGTGAAGCCCATGCGAACTTCCACGTCGCGCTGGTCGCCGGGTGCCGAAACCAGACCCTGCTCGGTATCCGGCAGACCTTATTCGACCGCGCTGAGCGTTATCGCAGGCTGTCCATACCGGTCGATGCGGATCACCGCGACGTTGCGGCGGAACATGACGCTCTGGCGCAGGCCGCCCTTCAGAGAGATCCGGAAAATGCATGCCGGCTGATGGAAACGCATCTGTCACGCACCGCGATGCTCATCAGCGAGGCCGCCGGCCGGCGGCTGGATGGCGGCGGCGAGGAACCTATCAAGATGGTTCCGAGTGACGCTTCCTGAACGCTCGCTTCTTGGCCTTGTTGCCGCAGCCGCGCCCCTCTGTTGAGCACCAGATCCGGTTGTTTCCGCGACTGTTGTCGAGGAAGAACATGTTGCATGTCGGATCGTTGCATTGCTTGACACGGGGAAGCAGGCCTTCCGACACCAGCAGAAGCGCGTCGCGCGCGACGGAGGCGAGCGCGGCCTGAGC
The DNA here is from genome assembly GCF_000018545.1 of Sinorhizobium fredii NGR234. Taxonomy (NCBI): domain Bacteria; kingdom Pseudomonadati; phylum Pseudomonadota; class Alphaproteobacteria; order Hyphomicrobiales; family Rhizobiaceae; genus Ensifer; species Ensifer fredii. The sequence continues at coordinate 418,833 of NC_012586.1, read as the reverse complement.
CGGAGCAACGGCGCGGCGCGAGACAGTATATCCGTCATCTGCCAGTTCCATCCAGGGAATGGGACGACGCGACGTATCGTTGATCGCGCGGATCACATTGGCAGGCGGCCTGATCTCGGCAGTGACATCCGAGAAGAAGCTCCGCAATATTCGCCGGAACTCCACCGCATCCTCGACATCCGTCACTGAAACGAGTGGTTCGCGATCGAGAATTCCCGAGGCTGCGATCCACCGGGAATAGGATGTGGGAGTGCCAATTCGCTCAATATCCCTATGCCCGACCTCGCCGATCGTCGAAAGAAAATCGAGGCACAGCCGATGGGATGTAAAGCGAAACGCAAGATCGCCTTCGGAAAATTCATGTCGCATAGGAACCACCTTAGTCAGTTCCGTATATAGCGATTGTCGTGGCATATTGCGAGGAGGAACGAATTCTGGGCAAACATGAATCGTTCCTTCCAGCGTGCGGTGCCATTATCATCAGCGGCAGCAAACCGGGTTGGATAAAAACCCGACAAGCTGATACAAAACACATAAGATTCCTTCAACGGACAGCATATTTTGTCAGCTAGTCTGCTTAGAAAAACAAAGGAAGAACAAAGTCTTGAGTTTGGAAGGTCACCTGTCCGACCAAAAATCGCTCCGGGCTGTGACCGGCAATACCGCAAATTGGGCCGAGTTGGCGAAAGACTGCATTGCCTTTGCCAATGCCGCCGGCGGAACTCTGAAGATCGGAATTGAAGATGGTCACGAGCTGCCCCCTGCAGAACAACGTGTTCAATCTGATCTGCCGGATTTGCTGCGGCGAAAGCTTGCGGAAAGAACCGTGAATGTAATCGGCCTGCCAAACATCGTAACGGCGATCAACGGCGGCCAGTACATTGAGCTTACAGTTCCGAGATCTCTTGCCGTCGCGTCAACGACCGACGGTCGCTACTACCTTCGTGTGGCCGACCAAAGCAAACCGGTCACCGGCGATGATGTCATGCGATTGGCATCCGAACGCGCCGCACTGCCATGGGAAACGCAGATTTCGTTGCAGATCCCTCGATCCGAACTGGACGCGGTAAAGGTCGATGCTATCGTTACGGGACTACGAGCGTCTGATCGCGTCAAGTCCTCGGTGAAGGAAAAGACGCCGAACGAGCTGCTGGACCACTACTTGTTGGCTCAAGGCGAGTATCTCACCAATCTCGGTGTCCTTTGTGTCGGAAAGCAGTTTCGGAGGGCACAGCTGATAACAGCGCCGGTGCTCCAGTTCATCAAGTTCGACGATCATGGGCAGAAGGTCAATAAGATCGTCTGGGATGATCACGCCCTCAACCCTATGGAACTGGTAGAAGCCGTTTGGCAGGAAGTTCCCGACTTCAAAGAGTCCTACGAATTGCCCGATGGTCTCTTCCGGCAGAATGTCCCAGCATTCGACGAAGTTGTAGTTCGCGAATTGCTAGTCAACGCGCTCGTCCATAGGCCCTATACGCAGCGGGGAGACATTTTCCTCAATCTCCATCCGGATCGATTGGAAGTCGTCAATCCCGGGCTGCTCCCTCTAGGAGTTACTCCACAGAACGTGCTTCATACGACGGTACGACGCAATGAACACTTGGCTCGGCTTTTCCACGACCTCAAGCTTATGGAAAGAGAGGGAAGCGGATACGACAAAGTCTATGAGGTGCTACTTTCACAGGGCCGGCCGGCACCGGAACTGGTTGAGCAACATGACCGAGTGCAGGTCACCATTCGCCGTCGCATATTGAAGCCGGAAATCATCGACTTCATCGCCAAGGCTGACGACACATACCAACTCACTCAACGGGAGCGTATTGCGCTTGGCCTTCTCGCCCAACATGATGCGTTGACGGCGCGTGAGCTTGCTGCCCAAATTGAACTTCCTTCGATCGATGCACTTCAGCCCTGGATCAAGCGACTTCTGGAATGGCAACTCGTCAGGAGCGCCGGCCGCACGCAAGCCACGCGTTATTTTGTGGATCCAGAAATGCTCCGGCGTCACGACTTCATCGGAGGGACCACTCTCAAACGTATAGAGCCACACAGGCTTTTCGCGCTCATTGTCGAAGATGTCGGTCGCTACCCACAATCAAAGATCGGCGATATCCATAAGCGAGTTGGCTCTGAGATCCCAAGGTCGCGGATCCGCCGAAGCGTTGAGCAACTGGTGAAAGATGGGCGATTGATATCCAGCGGGATTCGCAGCGGCACGCGTTACAGCATTCCATGAGTTTGGCTCAAACTAGAGCTTATCAGTCTCACTCGAACCAAAGCTCTGAGCCAAACTGAGGGAAAATGCCCGGTAAACCTATGAGAATTATGATTTCTTCCTTTGGCTCATCTTCCTTGGCTGAGCCAAATTCTGAGCTAAACACCTTGCACGGATTTGAACGTCGGACCGGCCGATTATGGCATGCTGTTCCGGTTGATACATTATGTGATCTTTGGAGCCCGAAACGAGATCGTTCAGTTGTTGACTCGCCGGGCATAGTGTCTAGAAAACAAAGGCGAAGTTGCCGCGGTTCAAGCTCCTACTCCGATGCAGTCGACTTGATGCGAACTGCGTCCTCTTGTGCCACATGGGCTTCGAGTACTCGGTTTAAGGCGTCGAACTGGAATGGCGATCGTGGCCCCTGCGACGAGCGTATCGATCGACAATTGCGGAATCCCGCGAAGCCCGGACCGCCAGCGGCAATGAACATCCCGCCAAAGAGCAGGCCTGCGCACCCCCCGCCGTATCGTATGCCGTTGATTGGCAATTTTCTCGCTACGAACAGCTCTCGGCCAGTCGAGGAACGGTGCAAATGGCGGGCCCAGCAGTTTCCTACCTGCGCGCCATCAGGCGCGCCTGTTGCGGCCCGTGGCATGGTCATAAATTTGTCGCGAACGTCATCCGAATGGCGTCGCCCTGGGACCTGTTCTGAGCAAAAACATCATGCTGCCACGAAGCGTACCCGCCTCGGGCTGCGGCGCGCAGAGGGCAGGATTAAATTAACCTCCCCAGCGCAGCGCCGCGGTGTCGACCGGCGCGTCCCACAGCGAAAGCTCTCGTTCCGCAAGACGCGCGACGGTGATTGACAGCCCCGCCATGTCCAAAGAGGTCACGTAGGTCCCGACCAGCGGCCGGGCGATCGTAAGGCCGAGGCGCTCGCACTGCGCTTTCGCAGAATTGTATACGAGGTAAAGCTCCGATGCCGGTGTACCACCGTAGCCGTTGATGAACATAAGGAGATTTTCATCACGTTCCGATGCCAACTCGCCTAAGATTGCCTCCAGCATGGTTTCCACAATTTCGTCGGCGGTGGCGAACTTGACCCGTGCGCGTCCCGGCTCTCCATGGATGCCTACCCCGATCTCCATTTCATCCTCAGGGAGAACGAAGGTCTCCCGCTCCGTGTCGGGCACGGTAACACCACGCAGCGAAACCCCCATCGTGCGGATGCGACCGTTCAGGCTCTCGCCGAGCGCGCTCAGTTCATCGAGCCGCCAGCCGGCCTCCGCCGCCGCCCCGAGCAGCTTCTCCATCACAACGGTTCCTGCAACTCCTCTCCTGCCTTGGCTGCGCTTCGACCCGCCGGGATCGACGTCGTCGCGCACCACGACGGTGGCGATCCGGTGCTCCGCCGCGACGAGTTCGGCGGCCATCTCGAAATTCATGACATCGCCGTCATAGTTCTTAACGATGAGCAGACATCCCTCGCCCCGGTCCGTTTCCCGGATCGCGGCAACAATCTGGTCTGGCGTTGGAGAAGTGAAGACATGCCCGGTACACGCGGCATCCAGCATACCTCTCCCAACAAAGCCGACATGCATCGGCTCGTGCCCGGCACCGCCGCCCGAGATGAGCGAGACCTTGCCCGGCCGAAGGCTGCGCCGGCGAACGAACTTCCCGTCGGCTCCGAAGGTCACCAGCCGTTCGTGGGCCGACACAAGGCCCGCCAGGCTCTCAGCAACCAACGTCTCGGCTCGGTTCATGAATTTCTTCATCCTGCCCTTCCCACGACGCCGTGCTCTCCTGCCTCGCGCAAATCGCCGCCCGATCCGACACGAATGCAGAGGGCTCTGCCGGAGGCAGCGACATACTGAAACACATCACAACCCTCTAATCCATCGTTCCGACCAGTTTCGCCATATTCCGGACGAGTTCTGCTATCGCCTCGTCGAACAGGCGGTTCTTCTTTTCGTCGCCCAGATCGGGAACGATCAGCGAGAGCTGGCGCAGCTTTTGCGCACTTCCGAAATCCGGCAGCTTGCCGGGGTGCGCTGACTGATAGGCCTGAAGAAAGCGTTCCTGCTCGCCCAGGCTAAAATGGCAGACGCGGAAGATCGCCGCGAGGTGGCGCGCCGGCAGCGGGGTCGAATAGGCCGGACTCGTCACCTGAGTGACGAAGCTGCGATGCTTGCCGAGTGCTTCTGCGAGCCGCTGACGGGTTCCTGACGGCCGATTGTCGATAATCTGCGCCAGGATCGTCTTGTAAGCGATGATGGGGTCTTCAACCGTCTCGCGCGACATTCATTTCATCTCCGCCGCGGCCCGGCCGTCCGAGTAAAAGCCGCCGATTGTGGATCGTATGTCAGTCACGCGATTGGGGGCCACGGAGAAGTGGCGAAGGCCCGCGGCCATGAGCGCCGGTATATGTCGGGGGTCGGAGGCCATCTCGCCGCAAATCCCGATCGGCTTTTTCATCGCCTCGGCATGCCCGACGCCTTGCGCGATCACCCTCAGCACCGCTGACGTGGCGGCGTCGTAAAGTGCGGCCACGGATTGGTCGTCTCGTGCGGCGGCCATCAGATATTGCGCCAGGTCATTCGTGCCGAAGGAAAAAAAAGCCGAGTGCGAAAAGCGCTCGAGCATCAGCGCCGCCGCCGGAACCTCCACCATCATACCGATCTCCGGCATGCGCGTCTCCACCCCGTGCCTGAACAGATCGGCACGCTCCTCTTCGAAGTAGGTCCGCATCGCGTCGAGCTCGTCCGGCACCGTCACCATCGGCAAGAGGACGCCTAGATCGCCGTGCACGGCGGCGCGCAACAGCGCGCGCACCTGGGCGCGGGCAAGCGCCGGCCGTGCCAGGAGCAGCCGGATGCCTCTAAGGCCCAGGAAGGATTCACTCTTCCTGTCCCCCATGCCCGGCAATGTCTTTTCACCGCCTAGATCGAGCATGCGCACGATCGCCGGCGCGTCGCCGGCCCATTCCAGTGCTTGCCGGTAGATGTCGTAATGCCTTTGCTCGTCGACGGCATCCGCGGGCGAAGCCACCAGAAATTCGGTCCGCATCAGACCGATGCCGGCGAAGGAAGCGGGATCAACGGCCTTGAGCTCCGCTGGATCGTTGATGATGGCGGACAGCCGGATCGCAACGCCGTCGGCGGTTTCGACCACACCGCCGGCGCGGCGCGCGGCGATCGGGGTTGCTTCAGCTCTTGCCGGTTTCGCCTGGCGAACATGCGAGTCGTCGGGCGCAACAACGACTCGGCCGTTGTTCGCATCAATGAGCACGCGTGCGCCGTCAGCCACTTCGAACTGCCCCGTCGCCACGACCATGGGCACACAGCGGCCACGCGCAAGCATTGCCACGTGGCTTGAAACGCTGCCTTCAAAGAGGACGATTCCGCCGCCGGCGGTCCAGTCATGCGCAAGGAAGCGGCTTGGCTCAAGGTCCTTGCCGACGAAGACCGAACCCGGCGCGAAACCGTCCAGAGGGCGACCCGTGAGCGCGCTCATGACGCGATTGCGGATATCGACGATGTCGACCGCGCGGGCGCGCAGCTGCTCATCGGGCGCCTCCTTGATACCGGCGATATATTCGTCCAGGGCCCCGATCCAAGCGAGAGCGGCGCCATCGCCGGCGACGATCCGGTCCTCGGCCATTTCGGCGAGAGCCGGATCGAGCAGCATCTCGATCTGGAAACCGAGGATGCCGGCGCTCTCCTCGTCCGACCGGTCCGCGAGCGCCTGGAGCTCCGCAAGGGCGGTAGCGACGGCCTGCCGCAGCTTGTCGCGCTCCGCGGCCACGGTGTCGGGCAGCGCAAGCACCTCTGCCGTGACATCGGTGGCGCGATGGACCGGTCCGAGCCCCACGCCCGGAGAGGCGGCGGTTCCGGCGATTTCAAGCGCTTCGGCCATGCTTCTTTGCTTCATCGAAGTCGCGCTCGACAAGCGCCTTGAGGGCATGGATCGCTTCGGCGGCCCGTAAACCTCGGGCGCGGATTTTAAGCATCGAGCCCCTGCGAATCTTTGCCCCCATGATCTTGACGATGCTCTTACCGTTCAGCCAGACGTGGCTGTCGTTGACCTCGATCTCAACGCTGCAGGGAAACGACTTTGCGAGCCGCGTGAAGATGACCGACGGACGAGCATGCAGCCCGAAGCCGTGAGTCACCTCGATCTCCGCCTTGTAGTAACCGTGCGTATCGACTGCTTCCGGCGCTTCCCGTCGCGACCTGTTATCCATCACGGCGACAGCTCCTGCGCGGTCGCCACGACGCGGGCGAGAACCGCACCGCCCGATGCTTCAGCGGCGGCCATCACAGCCCCCTCGACCAGAGGCGCGTCGCAAATGATCACTTTTCCAGAACGCGGCTCGCCGAGCATTTCGATCGCCATTTCGCTATTGGTCTCCGCCCCGCCCAGATCGACGAAGACGGCGACCCCCGCATCCGACCAGGCCCGTTCGATCGCTGCCAATATGCCGGCTGCATGCGTACCGAGACCACCTACGGCGTTTCCGCCCGACCAGGCGAGCGGCACGCAATCGCCGACCATCTGGCGCACCATGTCGGCGGCGCCCTCCGCTACGAGCGGAGAATGTGAGACGATGACGATGCCGACATTTGCAGATTTCGGAATCATGCCGGACATTGCTCCTCCAAGAAACGACAGATCGCTGCCGTCAGCAGCGCACAACTCTTCGCGCCCGGATCGACATGCCCGATCGACCGGTCGCCGAGAAACGCGGCACGCCCGCGCATCGCCCTCATGCCGAAAGTGAGGCTTGCCGCCCTTTCCGCCTGCTCGGAAATACCTGCCAGTCCCGCGCGCCTTACCACTTCGGCATGCACAGGGTAAAGCACGTCGAGCAGAGTCTTGTCGCCGGGGCTTGCGCGGCCGCGCCGGGCGACGGCATCGATGGCATGCTCGAGCGCGCGTGCGAAGTCTTGCTGGCCGTTCGCACCGCCCAACTGGCGGCCGATCGCGATCAGCAGCGTCCCGTAGAGCGGACCGGCCGCGCCGCCAACGCTCATGACGAGCGTCAAGCCGATCTCCTCCAAGGCTTTCGGCAGGGCAAGCTCTGCGAGCCGGTTTCGCTCGGCATAGACCGCCTCCAACCCGCGCCGCATATTGATGCCGTGGTCTCCGTCGCCGATCGCCCTGTCGAGCTCCGACAGGTGATCGGCATTGGCGGCGATCGCCTCGCGGCAGACCTCGATCAACCCGCCTATAAGCGCTGCATTTGCCAGCACGACCAACACCTTTTACCAACCCTCGCTCGATCTTACTCGCGATCGGCCGCCATCGTTAGAGCATGTGCTAAAGGCACGTTTGCATTCTAAAGGGTTCGTGCTGTCGTCATCCCCAAACCGGTGCACAGTCTAGGGCGACATGCATTAACGAAGCCCCGCCGCGACTTCGAAGACCGCGGCCACCGCCATGGCTCCCGGATCGGGTATGCCGTCGAGGTCTCTTTCGCCGACATAGGAAGCGCGCCCGGCCTTCGCCTTCTTCATCGCCCGCGTTGCGTCGGCACCAGCGCGCGCTGCGGAAGCGGCCGCGGCCAGACCGCCGGCCTTGAGGGCGCGCAGTGCCGGGTCCAAAGCATCCACCATGGTGCGGTCGCCGACCCCTGCCCCCCCGTAAAAGGTCATCCGTTCCAGTCCCGCCAGCAGCGCCCCCGCCATGTCCTTCGTGTCCAAATAGGCCTTGGCGGCGGCGGTGAAGAAGATCGACAGAAGCACGCCGCTCGAGCCGCCCATGCTGGTGCTGAGAATGCTGCCGATCGACGAGAGTGTCGCGGCGACGTCCTTCAGCGGCAGCCTTTCGATCTGCGCCAGGACGCTGCGCGAGCCTGTCGCCACGGTCGAGCCGGTATCGCCATCACCGGCGCGTGCGTCGAGGTGGTTGAGCTCAGCTTCGAGCGAGAGCAGGTGATCGCAAATCGCCGCGATCAGCCGATCGGCGGCCGGATCGTGACTGGCCGGCACGGGCTGCTTGGCCAGCGCGGCAATCGCCGGCAGCACGGTGACATCATGCCGCTCGACTGCGGGTACCCAGGCGTGCGGCCCGACGGGCGCTTTCAAAGCTGCCTCGCGCTCCCCATCAAGCCGCATCAGGGAAAGCGAAAAGCCGTTCATGTTGAGCGCCGTCATCAGCGGCGCTGGGCCTATCGTCAGCTTCACACGCTCGGCGAGTGAGGAGGACAGGACCGTGTGAGCGATCAGTCCCATCTCGATCGGCGGCACGGCACCGAGATTGTTGATGAGAAGCGCATAGCCGCCGCCCCCGCGCAAAGCTCTGGAAAGCCGCTCGGACATGGTCGCAACGATGCTGCGCGCCTCCTGCAGGGCGATCCGTTCGACACCGGGTTCGCCGTGGATGCCGAGCCCCAGTTCCCCCTCGTCCGCCTCGAGCCGTTCCGCATGGGCCTGGCCGGGAATCGAGCAGGAGGAGAGCGAAACGCCGAGCGAAACAATATCGCGCGCCGCCGAGCGGGCGGCGGCGGCAACGGTCTCGAGACCGGCGCCGCACTCAGCGAGGTGACCGGCGATTTTGTGGACGAAGAGCGTTCCCGCAACACCGCGTGGCTGAACGATATCCGGGAGCGCGATGTCATCGGCAACGATCACCATCTCGACGCGAAAGCCTTCGACGCGCGCCTTTTCAGCTGCGAGCCCGAAGTTGAGGCGATCGCCGGTATAGTTCTTGACGATCAGCAGGCAGCCCTTCGGCCCGGTCGCCGCGCGGATCGCCGTCAGCACCGCCTCGACGCTCGGCGAAGCGAAGATCTCGCCGGAAACCGCCGCGGTCAACATGCCTCTCCCGACAAAACCCGCATGCGATGGCTCATGGCCGGCCCCCCCGCCTGAGATGACCGCGACCTTCGCCTTGTCCCAGTCGCCGCGCAGGACGACCTTGATGTCGGGATAGGTGTCGAGCCGCGCCAGGCTACCGGCCGGTGCGGTCTGCAGCAGGCCGTCCAATGCTTCGGTAACGATGTTTTCCCTGCGGTTGAAAAAGTGCTTCATCGTACTCATCCAAATTGCCTCGTCGATCGGTCGCCGTAGCGTCAGCGCAACCGCTCTCCCTCGGACCCAAAATAAAGGGGCTGTCTCAGCGTGAGGCTGATCTGGTCCCCTGGTTTGATAGAGAGATGGGGATCTGCGAGTGTCACGAGCTTGTGGCCCTTCACCCGGATATGCAGGTGATTCTGGTCGCCAAGGTGCTCGATCCAGTCCACCTCGGCATTCCCCCGAGCGTTGGTCGCGATCTCCAGATGTTCTGTCCGCGCGCCGATCGTCAGCGCGCCGGAAGGTGGTGTGGCCCCGGGCAGAAGGTCTATGGGAAGCAGGTTTATGTGCGGCTGGCCGAGGCGCGCGGCGACGTGCAGATTGGCCGGGTCCGCATAGATCTCCCGCGGCGTGCCGATCTGCACGAGCTTCCCCTCGGACAGGATGCCGATGCGATCGGCCATCGTCATCGCCTCCACCTGGTCATGGGTGACGTAGAGCAGTGTGGAGCTCAATTCTTTCTGGATCCGCTTCAGTTCCAGCCGAAGCTCTGCCCTGAGCTTTGCATCGAGTGAAGACAGCGGTTCGTCCATGAGGTAAATCGCCGGACGGCGCACCAGCGCGCGGCCGATCGCCACGCGCTGCATCTCACCGCCCGAAAGCCGAGTCGAGCGGTTCTGCAGCTTGTGCTCGATCCGAACCATGCGCGCCACCTCGCGCACGCGGCGGTCGATCTCCTCGGCGCCGAGCCGGCGTGCCGGCGAGCGTAGCGGAAAGGCGAGATTGTCGTAGACGCTTAGGTGCGGATAGAGCGAATATTGCTGGAAGACGAAGGCCACGTCCCGGTCGGCCGGCGAGTGGGCGCCGACATCACGACCGCCAATCGCTATCCGCCCGCAATCCGGTCTTTCGAGTCCGGCGATCAAACGGAGCGTCGTCGTCTTGCCGGCACCCGTCGGCCCAAGGAGGACCACGAATTCCCCATCCCTGACGGTGAGCGACAGATCGTCGACCGCGACCGTGTCGCCGAAGGTCTTACCGATACCGTGAAGAACGACCTCAGCCATGGCGCGCCTCCGCGTAAAGGGAGGAGGCGATCGCCCTGCCGGAGACGCAATCGAAGACGGCGATGTTGGCCGGATTGAATTCGAGGCCGACGGCTTCGCCGAGCCTGAAGCTGTGATCGGCCGAAACGCGCGCCTTGACGATGCCGACAGCGGTCTCGACCGCGACGATCTGGTTGGTGCCGAGATATTCGCTGCCATAGACGGCGCCGCGGATGGGGGACTGATCACTGAAGCGGATATGTTCCGGACGGATGCCGAGCGCCATTTCGCCCGGTGCGACGTCCTCCCCCACCTCCGGCACGGCAACCTCGACATCATCGAGGAAGATCGACCGCATCCCCTTGTTGAGCCCCGAATGGAAGCGCATGAAATTCATCGGCGGCGATCCGATGAAGTCGGCGACATACATCGAAGCGGGGCGATCGTAAATTTCCCGCGGCGTGCCGTACTGCTCGATGACGCCATGGTTCATCACCGCGATCTTGTCGGCCATCGCCATCGCCTCGTGCTGGTCATGGGTCACGTAGACAGTCGTCGCATGGATGCGGTTGTGCAGCTCGCGCAACTCATGGACCATGACTTCGCGGAATTCCGCATCGAGCGTTCCGAGCGGCTCGTCCATCAGGAAACATTTCGGCCGCCGGATAATCGCGCGGCCGAGCGCGACACGCTGGCGGTCACCGCCGGCGAGGCCCGACACCGACCGGTCAAGGATATGGTCGATCCTCAAGAGCCTCGCGGTCTCCTCGACGCGAGCCCGGATTTCCGCCTTCGGCACGCCCTGGGACAGGAGCGGGAAACCGATGTTCCGGCGCACATTCATGTGCGGATAGAGGGCGAAGAGCTGAAAGACGAAGGCGATGTCGCGGGCGCTCGCGCGGTTGAAGGTGACGTCCTCGCCGTCGAGATAGATCCTGCCGCTGGTCGGCAGTTCGAGCCCGGCGATCATTCGAAGCGTCGTCGTCTTGCCGCAGCCGGAGGGACCGAGCAGCGCCAGGAACTCGCCGTCCTCGACGGTGAAGCTCGAATCCTGGACGGCGATGAAATCGCCGAACTGCTTGCGGAGGTTTACGATCTTGATCTCGGACATCGTTCACTCCGGGAATTTCGAAACGATGATGAACATGACGGTTCCAGTGAGAAGCATGGCGAGCGAATAAGTATAGAGAACCAGCAGGAACGGCTGGAACAACATCAGGAAGCCGGCGGCGATGAGCGCCGTCGCGATGTTCTCCATCGGTCCACGCCTGAGGAAGACCGGCCGCTTCTGCCGGGTTGCACGAGTCATCTCTTGCGGATTCGTCATTTGCGTACCGCCCCGAAGGTGATGCCGCGCAGCAACTGCTTGCGCAGGATGATGGTGAAGACGAGGATCGGCACCAGGAAGATCGTTGTGCCGGCGGCGACCGCCGGCCAGTCCTGGCCGCCTTCGCCAATGATCGTCGGTATGAAGGGCGGCGCCGTCTGCGCCGAACCCGAGGTGAGCAGCACCGCGAAGGCATACTCGTTCCAGGCGAAGATCAGGCAGAAGATCGCGGTCGCGGCAATCCCGGTCGTCGCCTGCGGCAGCACGACCTTCCAGAAGGCCTGCAGGCGGGTATAGCCGTCGATCATCGCCGCCTCCTCGTATTCGCGCGGAATTTCGTCGATGAATCCCTTGAGCAGCCAGACGGCAAGCGAGACGTTGACCGCGGTATAGAGCAAGATCATGCCGAGCGCCGTGTCGGAGAGGCCGAACTGGCGGTACATAAGGTAGATCGGGATCGCGACCGCGATCGGCGGCATCATCCGGGTCGACAGGATGAAGAACAGGAGGTCGTCGGCGAGCGGCACGCGAAAGCGCGAGAACCCATAGGCCGCAAGCGTTCCGAAAGAGACGGCGAGGAAGGTCGATCCAAAGGCGATTATGAGCGAATTGCCAAAACGCGGCCAGTAGTTCGACGGTCCGGCGATGACCATGTTGCGGCCGCGGGTGATCTCGTCGCAGGTGCCGGTCGGCGGCGGAAGCGACTGGATATAGTCCGGCGTCTGCCGCGTGCGCGTGGTGAAGAGGTTGCAATAACCCTCGAGTGTCGGCGTAAAGACGATCTTCGGCGGATAGCTGATCGAGTCCGGCGGCGACTTGATGCTCGTCAGGAAGATCCAGCCGAGCGGGACCATGGTTATCAGCGCATAGAGGATGACGATCGCGCCGGCGATGCGCTTCACGGTCGGCGTCGGCTCGACCACGGAATGGGCGGTGGTGTTGACCGAACTCATCGCTGTTTCACCTTGTTGAGCGCCTTGACGTAGATGTTGGCGAGGCCGAATACCGCGACGAAAAGGACGATCGCGAAAGCCGAGGAGCGCCCGGTCAGCCAGCTTTCGAAGGCTTCACGCTTCAGCGTGATCGACGCGACCTCGGTCGTCGAGCCGGGGCCGCCACCCGTCAGCAGCATCACCATGTCGAACATCTTGAAGTTCTCAATGCCGCGGAACAGCACCGCGAGCATGATGAAGGGCAGAGCCATCGGCACGGTGATCGACCAGAATTGCCGCCAGGCGGAGGCGCGATCCACCTCCGCCGCCTCGTAAATGTAGTCCGGGATGGACCTGAGGCCGGCGAGGCAGATCAGCATGACGTAGGGCGTCCACATCCACGTATCGACGATGATGATCGCCCAAGGCGCGAGATTCACTGAACCGAGCATCTCGAAGGATGACGGCGGAATGCCCGTGAAGAACGAGACGATGTAATTGAAGAGGCCGATCTGCGGCTGGTAGAGGAACCGCCAGAAGTTGCCGACGACCGCTGGCGACAACATCATCGGGATGAGGATGACCGTCGTCCAGAACGCGTGGCCGCGGAATTTGCGGTCGATGAGATAGGCAAGCGCGAAGCCGATGACGGTCTGCAGGAGAATCGTCCAGAAGACGAAATGCGCCGTCGTCTGCATGGCGATCCAGATGTCCGCATCGTTCAGCACCCGCTGATAGTTGCGCAGGCCGACGCCCTCGACTTCGGCGTTGGGGCGGTTGGCGCGGAAATTCGTGAATGACAGATAGACGGCCCAGATCAGGGGAAAGATATTGATCGCCAGCAGCAAGGCGATCGTGGGCGTTATGAACAGCCAGGCGATGGCGCGGTCCGAAAGGCCACGCACCCGAACCGCGATCGTTGATGGCGTAGCGCGCGCAAGCATGTCGGCGGGTCGCTCCGCAATGGTGGAAGGGGCATCGGTCACTGACGTCACCTGAAGTCGAGGAAGGATCGGTTCGAGGCCCGCGGCCCGGACTTCGCTGCCGGGCCGTGAAACTGAGGCAAGCCTAGAGCTTGCCTTCGTCCTCGAAGATCTCCTTCCAGTCGTTGACCAATGCGTCGAGCGCCTCCTGAGCGGTGCCCTGATCAGCCACCACATAGTCGTGCAGCCGCTTCTGCATCGCCTGCAGCAGGATCGCGTAGGACGGCTCCTGCCAGAAGTCCTGCACCTGGTTCATCGCGACGAGGAAGTCGGCGGCGAAGGGCTGGCTCGCCTTGAAGGACGGATCGTTCAGGACCGCATTGTGCACGGCATAGCCGCCGAGCGCCCACCATTTCTTCTGCACCTCAGGCTGGGCAAACCATTTGATATAGGCGAGCGCGCCGTCCATGTTGTCGGTATTGGCAACGACGGAGATCCCCTGCCCGCCAAGTGTCGAGGCAGCGACCTTCTGTTTCGGATTGACGAAGAAGCCGATCCTCTCGCCACCGACCTTCTCGTCCTTGTAGAGGCCAGGGAAGAAGGCGAACCAGTTCATCGCCATAGCTACCTGGCCGGATTTGAAGGCGTCGAGTCCCTCGCCCATGTAGCTGTCGGTATAACCGGGCGGTTGGCAGCACTTGTAGAGCGCCTTGTAGGCCTCCAGCCCCGCGACGGCATCGGGCGAATTGACAGCGCCGTCCATGTCGTATTTGCCGGCGGTCTGCTGATACTTGAAGCCATAGGGATAGAGCGCCGAGGTCGCACCCATGGTAATGCCCTCGGAGGCGCGCTCGGTGAAGATCGCCGCGCCATAGACCTTCTGCCCGTCGATCTCGCGCCCGGTGAAGAATTCGGCGACCTGCTTCAACTCGTCCCAAGTCTGCGGCGGCCCGAGGTCGCGACCGTATTTCTGCTTGAACTCGGCCTGCAATTCAGGCTTGGCGAACCAGTCCTTGCGATAGAACCAGCCGTTGGCATCGCCCATGGCCGGCAGCGCCCAATAGTTCGGCGTGCCTTTCGGCCAGGTCGAATAGGCATTGACCGCGGCTTCGGCGAAGTCGCCCATCTTAATCCCTTCCTTGTCGAAGAAATCGTTGAGCTTGACGTAGTAGCCGTTCTCGGCTGAACCGCCGATCCACTGGCTGTCGCCGATCAGCAGGTCGCACAGCTTGCCGCCAGAATTGAGCTCGTTGAGGATGCGGTCGGCAAAGTTCGGCCAGGGCACAAACTCGAATTTCATGGCGGTGCCTGTCTGCGCGGTGAAATCCTTGGAGAGCTCGACCAATGCGTTGGCCGGATCCCAGGCGGCCCAGCAGAGCGTCAATTCATCGGCCTTTGCCATTCCCGGTATCGCCGTCGACAGCAAGAGCGCCGACGACATGCCCATCAGGGCCTTCGTCATCTTCCGCATGTATTCCTCCCAGATACAGAGCCGACCGACGTCGGCCTCGGAAAATTCTCCGTTGCTCACATGCCCAAGCCGTACTCCCTCATGTTGAGCAATATGTTTAGTGATATACACTTTACTAAACACATCAAGAGCAATTCGTCGCTGCGATGCAGCATCCACTGCATGTCTCCTTAAATCGACCTCGATCTAAGGACAAAGACATGCAGCACTTCAAAGTGCTACAGCGGCCTTTGCGCGTCTGATAAGACGCGCGGCGCTGTAGGGAGGAGAGGGCCAGAAGGGAGAGCGTGCAGGGCTCCGGTTCAGCCTTTGTTGCGGCTCACGAAGACCGTGCTTGCGTCGCTGACGTTCGATACGTGCCAATAGGCCGCCTTGGCGGCCTCTTCAGCATCTGCACGAAGAATGGCTGTGACGATGCCCTGATGTTCCTTATAGGACTTCGCGAGCCGCCCCGGCAGACGGAATTGGGCGCGACGGAAGGGTGCAAGTCGAGCCCGGGTCTGAGTGACCATTTCGAAGATGTGGTCGTTGTGCGCGCCGCGATAAAGCCTTGTATGGAATTCAATGTTATGCGCGGCATAGTCGTCATCGGCGCCCGCATGGACAAGGCGCATGGAGTCTCCGTGCATCTTTTCCAGTGCGCGGCGCTCGTCGACGGTCATACGCTCGGCGGAAAGCCGCGCACAGATCCTCTCAAGTTCGGCCATGGCCTCGAACATCGAGGCGAGGTATTCACCGGTCACGTTCATGACCATTGCACTGCGATTGGGCTGCCGGTCCACGAGACCCATGGCGCAGAGTTGCCGCAGCGATTCCCGCACCGGGGTCCGCGAGACCTCGAAGCGAGCGGCGAGCGAGAATTCGTCGAGTTTCTCTCCGGGCTGCATCTCACCAGTGACGATCATGTCGGCGATCGCCCGCACCATCTCATCGACGGTCGTACCTGCCCGAATGATCTCTCTTCTTCTTGGCTGTTTCACGCGCGGATTCGACATTGGAATTTGCATACAGATGCACGCACGTGGTCCGCAAGTCAAACTGGAAGCTTAACTCTCTAGAACTTCAGCCGGTTTTCCAAGCTCGCCTAGCTTAGCTTCCGTAGGGATTGGCGCCCACACAAGACCATCTCGCCCATTCCATTAGCGTCGCATAGAAAATCAGCATATCGCTTGAAAACTGCATACAGTTTGCTCAACGGCGATCCACCCAATGAGGGCGACTCAACGATATCATATGGTTACTTCTTGGCACACACATTGCATGCACTTTTCATTGCATCGAATTCGAACCGGCCAGCGCCACTCGCAAGGAGCATCCCAATGACCAAACTCCTTCATGCCTCCCACGCCATATCCCGCCGCGCATTTCTGCAATCATCTGCCGCGGGTGCCGCCGTGGCGAGCCTCGCGCCGGGTCTTCTCCTTTCGCCTGCCGCCGCCCAGAGCGCATTGACCGTCGGCTTCATCTATGTCGGCCCCAAGGACGATTACGGCTACAACCAGGCGCATGCGGAGGGAGCGGCGGCAATCAAGGCCTTGCCGGGCGTCACCGTCGTCGAGGAGGAGAACGTCCCCGAGACCGTTGACGTTCAGAAGACGATGGAATCGATGATCAACCTCGATGGGGCGACGCTCCTCTTCCCCACCTCCTTCGGCTATTTTGATCCCCACATGCTGGAGCTGGCGAAGAAATATCCCGGCATCCAGTTCCGCCATTGCGGCGGCCTTTGGCAGGAGGGCAAGCATCCGGGCAACACCGGTTCCTATTTCGGCTATATCGGCCAGGGGCAATATCTCAACGGCATTGCCGCCGGCTACGCGACCAGGAGCAAGAAGATCGGCTTCGTCGCCGCCAAGCCCATTCCGCAGGTGCTGCAGAACATCAATTCCTTCCTGCTCGGCGCCCGCTCGGTCGACCCCGCGATCACCTGCCAAGTGATCTTCACCGGAGAATGGTCGCTCGCGGTCAAGGAGGCGGAGGCCACCAACGCGCTCATCGACCAGGGCGCTGACGTCGTGACCTGCCATGTGGATAGCCCCAAGGTGGTCGTCGAGACGGGCGCCGGCCGCGGCGCGTTCATCTGCGGCTATCACGCCAATCAAAGTCCGCTCGCTCCCGAGAAGTACCTCACCGGCGCCGAATGGGCATGGGGCAATGTCTACACGGATTTCGTGACGAAGGCCCAGGCTGGGCAAAAGCTTGGAAATTTCGTTCGCGGCGGCCTGAAGGAAGGCTTTGTCAAGATGAGCCCGCTCGGCACGGCGGTTACCGAGGAGGCGCGCAAGAAATTCGAAGCGACGCTCGCCGCAATAATGGCCGGCGGCTTCTCGGTCTTCAAGGGATCGATCAGGGACAACAAGGGCAATGTCGTCGTGGCGGTGGGGCAATCCTTCGCCGAGAACGCGATCGAGCTCGAAAGCATGGACTACCTGGTCGAGGGCGTCGTCGGCTCGACTGCTTAAGGGGCGTCGGCATCATGACCCTCGAAGCCAACTCCCACACTTTAGCCACGCTCGACGGCCGGGTCGGTAGTCTCCGGCCCTTCCTCGAATGGCTGGCGCGCCGCGCGGAACCGCTGGCGATTACGCTCTTTGCCATCTTCGTCGGGCTCGCGCTCTTTTCGCTCTTCATCGCACTGATCGGCAGATCGCCGATCCAGCTCTTCGAGCTTATCTACGCCGGCGGCTTCGGCACATGGTTCTCGGTGCAGAATTCGTTAAGCCGCGCGGCGCCGCTGCTCCTGACCGCGCTCTGCGTCGCCCTTCCCGCCAGGCTCGGCCTCGTCGTGATCGGCGCCGAAGGCGCGGTCGTACTCGGCGGCGTCGCCGGAGCCGCGATCGCCCTGCCCCTCGTCGGCGACGCACCCGCTCCGCTCGTCTGGCTCATCATGGCGCTTGCAGGCATGCTCGTCGGAGCCGTCTGGTTCGGGTTCGCGGGCTTTCTCAGGCACTATCGCGGCGTCAACGAGACAATCGCCTCACTTCTGCTCGCCTATATCGCAATTGCCGTCATGAACCACCTCATAGAGGGGCCGCTGCGCGATCCGGCAAGCCTCAACAAGCCATCCACTGCCCCGTTGCCACCGGACTACATGCTCGGCAGCATCCCAGGAACGGATCTCCACTGGGGTCTCGTCGTTGGCGTCATGGCCTGCATTCTCTCCTGGGTGCTGATCGAGGCGACGAGCTTCGGCTTCGCCGCGCGCATTGCCGGCGGCAACGTCCGTGCCGCACAGATCCAGGGGCTGCCGGTAGGCAGGCTTATCGTTGGTTTCACCGCGCTCGCCGGCGCCTTCGGCGGTCTTGCTGGCATGATCGAAGTCGCTGCGGTGCAGGGCAGCGCCAATGCATCGCTTGCCGCAGGGTATGGCTACACCGGCATCCTCGTCGCCTTCCTTGCGCGCCACAATCCGCTGGCGATCATTCCAGTCGCGGTGCTGCTCGGCGGCATCGATGCCTCCGGCGGTTTGATCCAGCGCCGCATGGGTCTGCCGGATGCAACCGTGCTGGTGCTTCAAGGCACGCTTTTCGTCGTCATCCTGTTCTGCGAGACGTTCTACGGCCGCTTCAAGATATTCAATCCGGACCTCTGGAAAAGGAGCGCATGATGGAAGCCACCGGCATTGGCGTCTGGGGCGTTCCGCTGGCGATCTTCGCCGGCGCGATCCGCGTCTCCACGCCCTTCATCTTCGTCAGTCTCGGCGAGGCGATCACCGAGCGCACCGGCCGTATCAACCTGGGTCTCGAAGGCACGCTCGTCTTCGGCGCAATGACGGCCTATGCGGTCGCGGTCATGACGCTCTCGCCATGGCTCGGCGTTCTGGCGGCAATGGCAGTCGGCGCCTGTTTCGGCCTCACCCACGGCTTCATCTGCAAGTTTCGGAAGGTGAACGACATCGCAATCGGCATTGCCATGATGCAGTTCGGCCTCGGCCTCGCCTTCTTTCTCGGCAAGCCCTTCATTCAGCCCGCCGCTCCGAAGCTGCCGGCCATCGCCTTCGGCGCCTGGTCGGATCTGCCGCCGATCCAGGCCGTCCTCAACATCAACGTTCTCTTCCTCATCGGCGCAGCCCTCGCCCTCTTTCTCTGGTGGGCCTTCCGCAATACCCGTGTCGGCCTCATCCTGCGCGTTGTCGGCGACAGTTCGGACGCCGCCCGGGCGATGGGCTTGAACCCCGATACGGTGCGGCTGCTTGCAACAGCCGCCGGGGGAGCGCTGGCAGCGATCGGCGGCGCCTATCTCTCGCTCTACTATCCGGGCTCCTGGAACGAGGGCATCTCGTCGGGCCAAGGCCTCATGGCCGTCGCGCTCGTCATTTTCGCCCGATGGAACCCGATCGGCTGCTTCCTAGCCGCGCTTCTCTTCGGCGGCGCCGGTGCGCTTGGGCCCGCCCTGCAATCGGTCGGCGTCACGAAGGGCTACTACCTATTCTATGCCGCCCCCTACGTGCTGACCCTCGTCATCATGATCGCCACATCCTCTCCCACCCGCTCGCTCGCCGGCGCCCCTGGCGCCTTGTCGATCACCAAATAGGAGCGATCCGTCATGAACAGTCTCGGCTCCCTGCCGATCACGAGCCATAAGCTCAGCCATATCGATGCCGATCCCTATCCGTGGCCCTATAACGGCGACCTCAGACCCGAGAACACGGCGCTGATCATCATCGACATGCAGACCGATTTCTGCGGTCCGGGCGGATATGTCGACCACATGGGCTATGATCTCTCGCTGGTTCGCGCGCCAATCGAACCGATCAGGAAGGTGCTCTCGGCAATGCGCGCCAAGGGTTACCACATCATTCACACGCGCGAGGGCCACCGGCCGGATCTGGCAGACCTTCCCGCAAACAAGCGCTGGCGCTCGCAGCGGATCAAGGCAGGGATTGGCGATGCCGGTCCCTGCGGGCGGATCCTGGTGCGCGGCGAGCCCGGCTGGGAAATCATCGACGCGTTGAAGCCGATCCAAGGGGAAACAATCATCGACAAGCCGGGCAAGGGCTCGTTCTGCGCCACCGACCTCGAACTGATCCTCAACCAGAAGCGCATCGACAACATCGTCCTGACCGGCATTACCACCGATGTCTGCGTGCACACGACCATGAGAGAGGCCAATGACCGCGGCTTCGAATGCCTCCTGCTCGAGGATTGCTGCGGCGCGACCGACTACGGCAACCATCTTGCCGCGATCAAGATGGTGAAGATGCAGGGCGGCGTCTTCGGCTCCGTCTCCAATTCTGCGACGCTCGTGGGTCAGTTGCCATGATCATCGGCGAAATCCCTGCTCCAAAGAGCATTCCCGCCGTCGGCATCGAGACCGTCGAGATGACGATGCGCTTCGGCTCCTTCACCGCGCTCGACCAAGTGTCGATCAAGGTGCCGGCCGGCACCTTCCATGCTCTTCTCGGCGAAAACGGGGCTGGCAAGTCCACGCTCGTGAAATGCATCATGGGCTTCTACCACCCGACTTCCGGGCAATTGCAGGTCGACGGCCGCGAAGTGGCGATCGCTTCGCCACGCGATGCGGCCGCTCACGGCCTCGGGATGGTCTATCAGCACTTCACGCTCGTGCCTTCGTTGACTGGCGCTGAAAACCTGGTCATCAGCCGCGCGCGCGTGCCCGCGATCATCAACTGGTCGAAGGAGAAGAAGCGGCTTTGCGCCTTCATGCAGACGATGCCCTTTGACATACCGCTCGATCGTCCGGTGAGCGAACTCGCCGCCGGCGAGAAGCAGAAGCTCGAGATCATCAAGCAGCTCTATCTCGGGCGCCGGTTCCTGGTGCTCGATGAGCCGACTTCCGTTCTCACTCCGGCCGAGGCCGACGACATGCTCGGCCTCGTGCGCGGCATGACGGAACGCGGCGAGCTGACGGTCCTGATGATTTCCCACAAGTTCCACGAGGTGACGAAGTTCGCCGGCGCGGTCTCCGTGCTCCGGCGCGGCAGACTTTCAGGCACCGGCAGGGTATCCGAGCTCTCCACCGCAGACATGGCGGGGATGATGATCGGTGACGTCAAGCTCGCCGAACTGGACACGCGCCTGCCCGTTTCCCCGGACGCCGCTCCGGTGCTCGCGGTCAAGAAGGTCAAGGCGCCGGACCGCACCGGGCTGAAGCCTATCGAGATCGACGAGTTGGTCGTTCGCTCCGGGGAGATCGTCGGCATCGCGGGTATATCCGGCAATGGGCAGAAGGAGCTCTCCGAGGTTCTCGCCGGCCAGCGCACGGCCGAGGGGGCAGTCATCGTCAAGGGAAAGCCCTACGGCGCAACGCGGCCCGAGACCAGGGCAAACAACGTCCGCTTCATCCCGGAAGAGCCGCTCAACAATGCCTGCGCCCAAAAGATGACGGTGACGGAGAACCTCGCCTTCCGCACCTTCGACCTTGCCAAGGACGGCAGCGATGCGATCTGGCTCGACGCACGCGGCATGAAGAAGCGCGCGACGGCGCTGATTACCGACTTCAAGGTGAAGACCGCCTCCCCCGCCTCGCCGATTGCAGCCCTTTCGGGCGGGAATGTGCAGCGAGCCGTGCTGGCGCGCGAACTGTCGGGCGACGTCGATCTCCTGATCGTGTCGAATCCCTGTTTCGGCCTGGACTTTTCAGCGGTCGCGGAAATCCGCGCCCGCATCATGAAGGCGCGCAATGCCGGCGCTGCGGTGCTCCTGATGTCCGAGGATCTCGATGAGTTGATGGAAATGTCGGACCGGATCATCGTCATGTCGGACGGCAAGCTCGTCTACGAGACGCCGACTCGCGACGCGGACGTGGCCGTCATCGGAGCCCATATGGCGGGGCACCACTGATGGCGGAGATCAAGGCAGAACCTTTTCCGTTCCGGCTCGACCGCGACGCCGTCGCGCTCATCGTCATCGACATGCAGCGCGACTTCACGGAGGAAGGCGGCTTCGGCGAAAGCCTCGGCAATGACGTAGCGCGCGTGGCGAAGATCGTGCCCGACGTCAAGCGGCTGATCGAGGGCTTTCGCGCCGCCGGCCTGCCGGTGATCCATACCATGGAATGTCACCGTCCGGACCTTTCCGATCTGCCGCGGGCCAAGCGCGAACGCGGCCGCCCCCACTTTAGGATCGGCGACGAGGGTCCCATGGGCCGCATCCTGATTGCGGGCGAGCCGGGCACCGCGATCCTGCCGGAGCTCGCGCCGGCCGTTGGCGAGACGGTCATCGAAAAGCCTGGCAAGGGTGCGTTCTATGCGACACCGCTCGACTACATCCTGAAGGAGCGCGACATCGGACAGCTCGTCTTCGCCGGCGTGACGACCGAGGTCTGCGTGCAGACGACCATGCGGGAAGCGAACGACCGCGGCTACGAGTGCCTGCTCGTCGAGGAGGCGACGGAAAGCTACTTCCCCGAGTTCAAGTCCGCGACCCTGGCGATGATCCGTGCGCAGGGCGCTATCGTCGGATGGACGGCGCATCTCGCCGATGTGCTCAGGGGGATCGCCCATGCCTGAAACGACACGCGAGAGCCTGACACAGGGAAGTTGGCGTGACCTTGAATTCGAGCCGTTCCGCGATGGAGTGATGATCCATTGGATAAGGCACTTCGATGGCGGTCAGCCCGGTGTTGCATTGCTCCGCTACGAGGCCGGCGCTTCCGTGCCGCGTCACCGTCATGACGGCTTGGAGACGATCCTGGTGCTCACCGGCACCCAATCCGACGAAAGCGGCGACTATGGGGTCGGCACCTACATCGTCAATGCCGCGGGCACGGAACATTCCGTCTGGAGCGATACCGGCTGTGTCGTTCTGATCCAGTGGTATCGGCCCGTGACGATGCTTGAAGGAAATTGAAACGATGAAAGACGGACAGGCTTTCGACATTGCTTCTCTTCATGCCGCCTATCGGTCGGGTTGGAGCGTGGCTGAGACGATCAAGACGGTTTTCGAGCGCATCGCGGCCGTCGACGATCTGGGTATCTTTCTCCATCTCGCCGATCGCAGCGAACTCCTCGATGAGGCCGCCGCTCTCGGCGCGTTCGATCCTGTCGCCAAACCGTTGTGGGGCATTCCCTTCGCCGTCAAGGACAATATCGACGTGGCCGGCATGCCGACGACGGCCGCCTGCCCGGATTATGCCTACTTGGCCGAAAGGGACGCCACGGTTGTACGACTGTTGCGCGAGGCCGGCGCCCTCGTCGTCGGCAAGACCAATCTCGACCAGTTCGCGACCGGTCTCGTTGGCGTGCGGACCCCTTATCCGGCGCCGCGCAACGCCATCGATCCAGCGCTCGTGCCCGGCGGATCGAGCTCCGGATCGGCGGTGGCGACTGCCCACGGCATCGTCAGCTTCGCGCTCGGTACCGACACGGCTGGCTCGGGCCGCATCCCGGCCGGACTTAACAACATCGTCGGCCTCAAGCCGAGTATCGGTGCCCTGTCGACCACGGGCGTCGTGCCGGCCTGCCGTACTCTCGACTGCGTTTCTATCTTCGCCTTGGCCGTCGCGGACGCCTATCAAATTTTCCAAGTCGCCGCGCGACCCGATGCGACCGACTCCTATTCCCGGGACATTGCGCCGAGGGGCGGTCTCTCCTTGCCACCGGTCCTCAAAGTCGGCGTACCGGCAACGGCGGATCGGCGCTTCTTCGGGGACGTGCTCATGGAGAGCGCCTACGCCGACGCGCTTCAGATGCTGCGCTCACTGGGGCATCAGATTGTCGAGTTGCCCTTTGCCGATTTCTATGCCACGGCCGCGCTTCTCTACGAAGGCGCCTGGGTCTCCGAACGATATGCAGCGGTCAAGGACTTCTTCGATGCGAACGAGACGAGCTTCCATCCGGTGACGCGAGAGATCTATGGCGGCGCCAAGGCACTGTCGGCGGCGGATGCCTTCGAGGGTTTCTATGCGTTGCAGGCGCTGAAGCGAAAGGTCGCGCCGCTCATCGCGTCCGTCGACATGATCTGCGTTCCGACCGCGCCGACGCACTTCACACGTATGGAAGTCGAAGCGGAACCGATCCGCGAAAACGCGCGGCTCGGCATCTATACCAATTTCGTCAACCTGCTGGACATGTGCGGCATGGCCGTGCCGACGGGTCACAGATCCGACGGTCGGCCTGCGAGCGTCACCTTGCTCGCGCCTGCCGGCAAGGATCACCTGACCGCATCGCTCGCTGCCGAACTGCATCGGCTAAGCGCCCTGCCGCTCGGCGCCACGGGATGGCCGCAGCCGGCGAACTATCTCCCGGCCGCCACCGATGAGGGCCAGATGATAGAACTCGTTGTCGTCGGCGCGCATCTTTCCGGCATGCCCTTGAACGCCCAGTTGCGAGACCTGGGCGCCAGATTTTCCCGGCGGGCGCTGACGGCCAAATGTTACAGGCTTTATGCTCTTTCGAGCACCGAGCCCGCGAAACCCGGCCTCGTGCGTTGTCAGGAGAGTGAAGGTGCCTCGATCGAGGTTGAGGTCTGGAAGTTGGGGGCAGAGGCGTTCGGACTCTTCGTCGCAGCCGTTCCATCACCACTTGCGATCGGTACCGTCCAGCTTGCCGACGGAACGGCCTGCAAGGGCTTTTTGGTCGAGCCGGCCGGGCTCGCCGGAGCTGCAGACATCAGCCGCTATGGCGGGTGGCGTGCCTACATCGCCAGCTTGGCCGCCTGAGAGCGCTGATGGAGAAGCCGACTGGTGAGGGAGAGCGACCTTAAAATGTCGCTTCTACTCAATATAACTCTCGGCAGGCCGGCCAAACCCGCCGATCGCCAATCACGTCTCAGCGCGCGGAAGAACGGCGCTACAAGGGCTCCTCAAATGCTCGCAATAATTATTGATCTATTTGATCATTTTATAAGCATTCATGCACAAATTATGGGCGGAATTCGGCAGAACTTCCACTTTACTTTCGGAGTCATGGAATTATACTGCAGATGTTTCTAGGGTTCCGATGCCGTCAGGGCATGTCTGGACCGAGAGAAACCTCCGGTGGGGAGACATCCACCGGGTCCACGGCGGGATAAAAGCCCGGGAGGCTCATGCAGCGGTGCCGTTGCTTTGGGAATCCCGCCTGTGGTTTCCGAGAAAAGAGCGCAGCGTGAGCCCCAACTTGAACAGGGGAATAGAACGATGCGTTTTGGAAATGGCAGATTCGGTTTTCGTGCCCTCTCGGTCGCTCTCGGCCTGTCGCTCACGCTTCTGGCGAGCGGGACGCGGGCGGAGCCGAAGAAGGAATTCAATATCGCCTGGACGATCTACGTCGGCTGGATGCCGTGGCCCTATGCGGCGGATGCCGGCATTGTGAAGAAATGGGCCGACAAATACGGCATCACCATCAACGTCAAGCAGGTCAACGACTACATCGAGTCGATCAACCAGTACACGGCCGGCAGCTTCGACGGCGTGACGGCGACGAACATGGATGGCCTGACCATTCCGGCCGCAGGCGGCGTCGACACGACGATCCTGATCGTCGGCGATTTCTCGAACGGCAATGACGGCATCGTCTCCAAGACCGCGAAGACGCCCGCCCATCTCAAGGGTGAGAGCATCAATCTCGTCGAACTTTCGGTCTCGCACTATCTGCTGGCGCGCGCCCTTGAAACCGCGGGGCTTTCAGAAAGGGACGTGACGATCGTCAACACCTCCGATGCCGACATGGTCGCCGCCTTCAAGTCGCCGGAGACCTCGACGGTGGTCACCTGGAACCCGTTGCTCGCCGAGGTCAAGGCCGAGCCCGGTTCCGCCGCGCTGTTCGATTCCACGCAAATTCCAGGCGAGATCATCGATACGATGATGGTCAACACCGAGGTACTCAAGGACAATCCCAACTTCGGCAAGGCACTCGCCGGCATCTGGTACGAGATAATGTCTGTCCTGACGGACCCGGGCGAGAAGGGCAAGACTGCACGCACCGCGATGGGCACTATGTCCGGCACGGACCTTGCCGGCTTCGAGGCCCAGCTTGCGGCGACCAAGCTGTTCGCTACACCTCAGGAGGCGGTCTCCTTCACCGAGAGCGAGGACCTCGTCAGGACCATGGAACTGGTGCGGACCTTCTCCTTCGATCATGGCCTTCTCGGCGACGGCGCCGCGGACAAGGACGTCGTGGGCATCGCCTTCCCGGGCGGCCAGGTGCTGGGTTCTGCAGACAATGTGAAGCTGCGCTTCGATGCGAGCTACATGAAGCTCGCCGCCGACGGCTCGCTCTAGGTCCATCCGCTCAGGCGGCCGAGCTGGCGCACCCTGACGATCTTAGCCTCCACTTGCCTCTCCAAGATGAGAACCGGCTCATGCGACGTGCCATCAATATCGTCCCAGGATCGGGAACGCGGATCCTGCTCGCCCTCCTGCCCTTCCTGCTGATCGCCTGCCTCTATGTCGTCGTCTCGGCTGAACGGCGGGCAGCAAATCCGGGCGACAAGCTGCTGCCACCGATCGCGGAAATGGCCACGAGCATGGACCGGCTGGCGACCGAGCCCGACCGCCGGTCGGGAGACTTGACCCTCTGGTCGGATACTACGGCGAGCCTCCAGCGACTGTTCATCGGCCTCGGTGCGGCTGCTGCCATCGGCCTGGTGCTCGGGCTGACGCTTGGGCTGCTTCCGGTGGCAAGCGCCGGCCTGTCGCCGCTCGTCGCCGTCATTTCGATGGTCCCGCCGATGGCGATCCTGCCAGTGCTCTTCATCATCCTCGGTCTTGGTGAACTCTCCAAAGTCGTGCTGATCGTAATCGGCATTGCACCGTTCCTAGTTCGCGACCTCGCCATGACCGTTGCCGCCATCCCGAGCGAGCAGATCGTCAAGGCGCAGACGCTCGGCGCTTCGACGTGGCAAGTGATGCTGCGCGTGGCACTGCCGCAGGCGATGCCACGGCTTATCGAAGCCATGAGGCTATCGCTGGGCCCAGCCTTCCTCTTCTTGATCTCGGCCGAAGCGATCGCCGCAGAAAGCGGCCTCGGCTATCGAATCTTCCTCGTCCGGCGCTATCTCGCCATGGACGTTATCCTGCCCTATGTGGCCTGGATCACCCTCATCGCCTACGTCCTCGACTGGCTGCTGGCACGGATTGCGCGACGCGGCTTCCCCTGGGCCTATGCCCAGGAGGCGCGCCGATGAGCGAGATCCGCGTCCATAACGTCTGGATGGAATATGGCGACCAGATCGTGCTCGAAGGCGTCTCGCTCGATATCGCCCCCGGCGCCTTCGTCTCCGTCGTCGGCCCCTCGGGTTGCGGCAAATCCACCTTTCTTCGGATGATCCTTGGGCAGGAGCGGCCGACGCGCGGCATCATCACGCTCGACGGCGCGGGGCTGCCGGGCGAGCCGGGTTCGGACCGCGGCGTGGTGTTCCAGCGGTATTCGGTTTTTCCCCACCTGAACGTTTTGCAGAATGTCCTGATCGCCTACGAATTCGCCGAAAGCCCGTTTCTGGCCAAGCTGTTTGGAGCGAAGCGAAAGGCGGCCAGCGAGAAGGCGGAAGCGCTTCTTCAAGCGGTCGGCCTCAGCGAGCACGCTTGGAAGTATCCGAGCGCGCTTTCGGGCGGCCAGCAGCAGCGGCTGGCGATCGCCCAGGCGCTCGCCAAGGAGCCGAAGGTGCTGCTGCTCGACGAGCCCTTCGGCGCGCTCGACCCGGGTACCAGGGCGCAGATGCACGCGCTGATCAAGCCGCTATGGCGCGAGCGCGGCATGACCGTGATCATGGTCACCCACGATCTCAAGGAAGC
This sequence comes from Sinorhizobium fredii NGR234, assembly GCF_000018545.1. NCBI lineage: Bacteria > Pseudomonadati > Pseudomonadota > Alphaproteobacteria > Hyphomicrobiales > Rhizobiaceae > Ensifer > Ensifer fredii. The sequence continues at coordinate 391,225 of NC_012586.1, read as the reverse complement.
CTTCGGTCTCGGGACGCGGCTGCTCGCCTTCGACAAGCCGCGAATCGATCCGCAAGCGCCTGAGCGCTACGGCGCCCGCATCATCTACGACCTCGATTTGAGCCGCGACGGCCCTGTACCGATCCTCGGCTTTTCGCGGCCGATCGAGCCCAACACCATGTCCCAGGAAACGAAAAGGAGCATGCCCCATGCGTGAACCCCCAAGCCGCCAAGCCCGGCGCGCCGGCGCGATGCACGCGCCCGTTCGCGAGCGCCGCCACCATCCGGATTTCAACATGCTCGACAGCCAGGGCTGGAAGGCGCTCGAGGCGGAGGCGAAGCTTTCCGGCAAGGGCTGGGGGCGGGAAAAGCAATGGGCGCTCGAAATGGGTCTGCCGGGCTCGGAGAGCCTGACGGACAAGTCGATCCCGACCTTCGCGAGGGGCGAGCTGCCGCATTTCGCCGGTATCAACACATTCCTGAAGGCGCCCTACGTCGAAAACGTTCGCGATGTCGGCAAGTATGATGCGGCCGTGCTCGGCATTCCCTTCGACAGCGGCACGACCTATCGTCCAGGCACCCGCTTCGGACCGCAGGGCATCCGTCGCATCTCGGCGCTCTACACGCCTTATAACTACGAAATGGGTGTCGACCTGCGCGAACAGATGACGCTCTGCGATGCCGGCGACGTCTTCACCATCCCGGCCAATCTGGAAAAGAGCTTCGACCAGATCACCCGCGGCGTCTCCCATGTCTTTTCGTCCGGCGCGCTGCCGATCATGCTCGGCGGCGACCACTCGATCGGCTTTCCCTGCGTGCGCGGCATTGCCGAATGCACATCGAAACGCATCGGGATCATCCATTTCGACCGGCATATCGACATCCAGCAAAAGGATCTCGACGAGCGCATGCACACGACGCCCTGGTACTGGGCAACCAATCTGCCGAACGTCTCGCCGAAAAATCTCGTCCAGCTCGGTATCGGCGGCTGGCAGGTGCCGCGCGACGGCGTGAAGGTGGCGCGCGAGCGCGGAACCAACGTGCTGACGATCGACGACATCGAAAAGCTCGGTCCGGAGAAGACTGCGGAGATCGCCCTCGAGCTTGCCTGGAAGGACGCCGACGCCGTCTATATCTCCTTCGACGTCGACAGTATCGATTGCGGCTTCGTGCCCGGCACAGGCTGGCCGGAACCGGGCGGCTTCCTGCCGCGCGAGGCCCTGAAGATCCTCGGGCTGGTCGCGGCAGAAGGGCTCTGCGGCCTCGAGGTCGTCGAGGTCAGCCCGCCTTACGACACATCCGACATCACGGCACTCTTTGGCGTTCGGGTGGTGGTGGAGGCGCTGGGATCGATGCTGGCACATGGCAAGCTCGGTTCCCACAAGCACCTGATCGACAAGCCGGTGAGCTTCTGAGGAGGTGGCCATGCACGGCGGACATCATCACCATCACGGCGCGCATTCGCATCACCGTGATCATGATCACGATCACGACCATCACGGCCACCAGCATGCGGGTCCCGGCCATAACCGGCAGCGCGGCACCGTACAATGGCAGGTGCCGCATCGCCCCACAAGAAAGGACCTGTCGCCGCCGCACGAGCGTGATCTCGATCTCGTCGAGGCGAGTTTCGTCGAGAACTTTGCCCGCGCGAGTGATGCGACGAGTTTTCTCAGACTTGCGGGCATTCCCTTTGTAGGCATCGACGCTTCCGGGAAAGCCCTGCATCTGCTGCGCGTCGAGATCGCAGATCGTACGGATATCGGCGCGGTCGTGCCGCTCCTCGGCGGCAACGGCGTGCGTTACGACGTGCTGCCGGCACGCATGACGTCGCGCCGCCACGACCTCTCGTTCCTCTATCACGACGGCGAGGCGGTCGTCCGGCTTTCCTTCGCCGAGGCGCGCAAGCTCGAGGACCGGACCGACGCCTCGCATTTCGACATAGAACCGACCGAATGAATTCCTCCTTCAAAAAGGCAACACCATGAATTTCAAGACTCTGACGGCACTCGCAATCATCACCGCGAGCCTTCCCGGCCAGGCGCTGGCCCATTCCGGCAATGATCATGTCCACGGTGTTGCAAGCGGACTCCTGCATCCCTTTTCCGGCGTCGACCACCTGCTCGCCATGATCGCGGTCGGACTGATCGCAGGACGGCTCGGCGGCTCGGCGCTCTTCCGGCTGCCGCTCGCCTTCGTCTCGGCCATGGTTGCGGGCGCGGCCTATGTCCTGACCGGCGTAACGGTCCCCCTCGTCGAGGCGGCGGTAATCACCTCCGTCATCCTCTTGGGCGCGGCGTTGATCGCGAACGCGAACATACCAGCTACGCTCGCCATCACCGGCGCCGCCACCTTCGGCTTTTTCCATGGCTTCGCCCATGGCACGGAGGGTCCGGCCGCAGCACCGCTCGGCCATATCCTCGGTTTCATCGGCGGCACGGTGATCCTCCACATCACCGGCATGACCGTTTGGCATGCACTTGCCCGGCGCGGCACCGGCCCCATGCCGGCGCATCGCATCATCGGCACGGGGATCATCGGCGCCGGTATTGGCTTGGCCTTTATTGCATGACGCTTTAGCGTGAGGAGATGGATATGCGTGCCATTATCAATATCTTGCTTTACTGGCGACAGCTCGTCTTCGCGGGCATGGCTTTCCGCTTTGCTGGTCTTAAGGCCTTGGACCAAGCGCTTCGGCGGACATCAGGCCGCACGTGATGCGGGCAGCCTGATCAGACTTTACCTCACGGGCTTGCTTCTCAACATCTCCAACCCAAGGATGCCGATTTCTTACCTCGCACTGCTGCCGGGTGTTCTGGGGACCCGGCCGCTCACCGTTTACCATACCGCGGAACTGCTGGTGATCATTGCCCCGATCGAGGTGATCGTGGTCGGAGGGCATACACTCATTGGCTATGGCGCAGAAACCGTATTGGCCGATCAAAGGCCGGCCTCATCCACGTCCAGTTTGAAACCATTCATCCCTTCCTAGATGGAAATGGTCGCCTCGGTCGGCTTCTGATCACACTCTACCTTTGCGCGACCGGAGTGCTTCGACAACTTCTGCTCAATCTCAGCCTTTATTTCAAATCGCGACGGCCCGATTACTACCGGCTTTTGCAGGAAGTCCGAGAATATGGAACGTGGGAAGCCTGGCTAGAGTTTTTCCTGGACGGTGTGGCCGAAACAGCGGATCAAACTTTTGAGACAGCCAGCCGTATTGCACGACTACTTGACGACGACAGGGGACGGATCGTGAGAGAATCCGAACGTACAGGATCAGTCCTTCAGATCCATGACATCATGCGCACGAGCCCCTATCTGACCGCAGCGTCCGCGGCGAAGCGAAGCGCTCTCACAGTGCCGACCGTGAACGCTGCACTGGACCAACTACAGAGACTCGGCATTGTCGAGGAAGCCACCGGGCGGCGCCGTGGCCGGGTGTTCGTTTATCGAGCTTATATGGACATTCTCAGTGACGGCGCAGGCACTGACGCTGCTCGTTCATAGGCTTGGGCGGTTCCCGTTGATATATTACGCGATCTTTTGAGAGCGAAACGGGAACTTTCTCGCATCGCCTATCAAACGATAGGCGATGGCCCGTTCGATATCATCTATGTGCCGGGCTGGGTATCCAATCTGGATTATGCCTGGATGTTTGATGCAGGTAGGATCGTTGCGTGGCCGGCGACAGGTTGCGGAGCGTCATGTCGTCGATCATGCGGCGGCGCAGCGGGTTCACCGCTGCCGGGGCGTCGGTCATCGGTCGGTCTCCTGGTCAGGGGTTGGTTCTTAACACCCCAACATCCCATCAGGAGACCGCGCCTCCAAACCCGACCTCTCCCGCGTCAGCGGGTTAGTTCAATCCTCCCCCGCTTAATTTGTCACGACAGCCAAGCTAGAACAATTGGCTAAGGAATTCGCGGAAAAAGTTAACCGTACACGCCGAGAGTGGGAACCGAGCTGCCGGGACGATCGTTAGTTGCAGGACATTTGTGACCTTCATCGGAGGACCGACCTTTTCCATTGACGCGGAGATCCGGTCAACCTGAACCTGGGGGAGCATCGATGAATGCGTTTGGCGTCGCACTTGTCGCGGACGATGACGAGTTCTTCAGGATCGCGCTCGCGGCCATCTTGAAGACGAAGCTTGGTTTTTCCGACGTGGTCGAGACAGGATCCCTCGATGAGGCGATCGAGCGCCTGGCGGACCGCGATGATGTTTCATTGGCTCTGTTCGATCTTACCATGCCGGGTATGGAGAGTGCCGCGAGCCTCGGTGCAGTGCGCGAAGTTCACCCGGACGTGAAAGTGGCCGTGGTTTCCGCTTCATCGCGCCGGAACGATATTCTTGCCTCCCTGGCGGCGGGAATCCACGGCTATGTGCCGAAGAGCCTCGGCGCCTCGGATCTCGCCGCCGCGCTGCGCGTCATCTTGAACGGCGCCATCTATGTCCCGCCTTCCCTCGCCGGCTGCACACCCCGTTCGGCTGAATCTGAACCGCCGCCAGCAGCAACCGGGCATAGCGACGAGCCGTCGCGGCGAACGATCGACTTCCTCACACCGAGGCAACGCGAGGTACTGCTGCTCCTGGTCGAGGGCCTTTCGAACAAGGAAATCGCCCGCAAGCTTCGCCTCGGTGAAGGAACCGTCAAGATACATATGGCGGCGCTCTTCCGCAGCCTCAGGGTGAGGAACCGGCAGGAGGCAGCAGCCGCCGGTGCCCGCCTGTTGCCAATTGCGCAAAGGTAAGCCCCGATAGGCCGGACGGCTAGGCCGCTTTCTAGCCATCCGGACGAATAGCTCAGATGCGTGCGAGGACGTAGGTACGATAACAACGAAATTGAGGTGGAACGACGATGCGCCGCGCCCCAGCGAAAGCCAGATCTACGAGAGCCTCACTCCCGCCAAGCCGCTCCGTGAAGGACGAGGACGTGGAAAACATGTCCGGCGCAATGCTCCTGCAGGCAGGCGCACTCGCTGGAAGGATCGCCGACAGGATCGGGTTGAGCATCGCGGCGTCCCGCAAAGAGGCTGCCGTTTCGGCGATCGGCCGCGTCATGGCCAGGCGAGGTCTGAATCATGTCAGCGATCTTCTCGGTCAGATCGATGCGGACGAAGATCTGAAGGAGGAATTCATCGACGAACTGACCGTCGGCGAGACCCATTTTTTCCGCGGTGCGGCCCAGTTCGACCTGATAAGGGACACAATTCTTCCGGAGCGGTGCCGAAGCCGGCTGATCGGCTCGCCCCTCCGGATCTGGAGCCTCGGCTGCGCGAGCGGGGAAGAGCCCTATTCGCTGGCGATACTCTGCGAGGCGGACAATCTATCGAGCCGCGTTGAAATCACTGCATCGGACATATCACGTAAGGCGCTCAGCGATGCCGCGGAGGCCGAATACGGCGAATGGTCTCTGAGGAACACCGGCGAATGCTGGAGGCAGCGCTATTTCCTCCGAAGCGGGAGCCGGTATCGCGTGAGACCTGATCTGGCGCGGCGTGTGACGTTGACAAAAGTCGCCCTTGGGGCCGACGTCCTTCCTGCGCCCCAAATCGGCCTTGCCGATTTCGACCTGATCCTCTGTCGAAACGTCCTCGTCTATCTCGATGCGGCCGCCGTCCACCGGATAGCACGGCAGCTTTTTACGTGCCTGGTCAAGGGTGGCTGGCTGATGACCGCACCAACCGATCCACCGCTCTGGAAGTATGCGCCTTTCGAAACATCGATCACATCCGCGGGCGCCGTTTATCGACGAGCGGTGTCCGGCCGGGAAAGGCCTGCAGATGATCGCCCTTGACCGAAAGATACGTCCCGACTGGGCCGACGTGAAACGAAGGATCGCCATGGCCCTTGAGGAGACGGAGGCGCTGCTCGGTTCGGCGGCGCAGGACGCCGAAGCGGCAGGCCAGCAAAACTTCCCACTGACCCGGTCGGACGTGGAGATGGGTGAAGAGCCCGAAGGCTCGGCACGTTTCGTATCCTTTGTACTGTCGGGCCGCCGCCTTGCGCTGGAAGTCCGCTACGTTTGCGAGATCGTTTCCATGGCGCGTGTCACGCCGCTTCCGGGCATGCCGACCTACGTGCGGGGCATTTTTGACCTACGCGGTCAGTTGCTTCCGGTTTTCGATCTGCGCAGCCTGCTCCACCTTCCCGACGCTCTTTCGCCAGATAGCGATTGGGTGATCGTCTGTGGGGAGATGCAGGCGGAATTGCTGATCGTGGCGGAGGGAATGCCCGAAATCAGCAGGGTTTTTGCACCGGATAGTGCTTCGTTTGGCAACGAGGATGGCCCCGAATGGGCTAGCGCCACCGCGAGCCAGGATACCATTGTTCTTGACGGCGCTCTTCTCCTCAGCGATCGCCGGTTCTTTCTGGAGAGCGAGCAGCCTGTCGGGGAGATTGCAGGGGATGAGCGACCATGAAACTCCTGCGCACGAAGAGCCTCTACGGCATGCTGGGTCTAGCAATGCTGCTGTTCGCTGTGGCATCCGCCTTGCTCGTCGGATCAAGCTTCATCGCTTTGGAGAGAGTCCGCGCCGATCTTGCTGCGGCCTCGTCGCTCAGCAAGGAGCGCATCTTCTACCAGATGCTCTATAGGGTTGGCCGCCTGCCGGGACCGAACGACCCGAACCGCCCGGCAGCCGTATCGGAGCTTCGCGACCTAATGCAGCGCAATGAACAGATGCTCGCCCGGCTGGCTGGCGGGGACGAGGCGCTTGGGTTTGCCTTGGAGGCCAACCCGGAAGCCATTGCCCAGCTGGAGCAGTTGCGCCAGCTCTGGCAGCATCAGGTGAAACCGGCGCTTGAAAGAACCATAAGCCAGGCGCCGCCCAGCCAAGCCGTGCTCGAGGAACTCGATCGACATATCCGCACCTACGCCGCCCGCATCAACGAAAAGATCGACGGAATCGAGCAGACGGCCGCGACAAGGCTCTACCGGTCGCAGATGCTGCAGCTGGGCTTGTCCGCACTGGCGATCGTTTTGCTTTTCCTCGTTCTGAGGGTCGTTCGCCACTACGCTGGCCGGGTGCGTATCCTCGTGGATGTAGCGAAAGGCGTTAGTGCCGGAAATCTGGACCAGAGGGCCATTGTCACGGGATATGACGAACTGTCAGTTCTCGGCGCGTCCTTCAACGGCATGACCGCGAAACTTGCAGGCATGATCGAGAATGAGCGTGCCGCCCGCGAACGGCTGGAGGACCTGCTCGCGACGATCTCGGAGACATCGCAGCATCTTTCGTCCTCGGCGGCGGAGATCCTGGCCGGAACCACGCAACAGGTCGAAGGCATGCGCGACCAGTCCACCGCCGTCGCGGAAACGGTAACCAGCGTCGATGACGTGTTGCAAACGTCGGAACAAGCGGCACAGCGCGCCCAGCAGGTCGCCGCCTCCTATGAGACCGCCGTGAAGGTTAGCAGCGAGGGGCGCACGGCGCTCGATAACACTGTCACGACGATGAACGCGGTCAATGCGCGAACTGGGGCGATTGCCGGCAATATTCTCTTGCTCGCGGAAAACAGCCTCGAAATCGGCGAGATCGTCTCGGTCGTGGCCGAGATCGCCGACCAGACCAATCTGCTTGCCCTCAACGCGGCGATCGAAGCATCGCGTGCGGGCGAACACGGTCGGGGCTTCAGCGTCGTCGCCAGCGAGATCAGGACCTTGGCCGACCAGTCGAAAACCGCCACCACCAGGGTTCGTCGGATCCTTATGGAGATCCAGAAGTCGACGAACGCCGCAGTCGTTGGTGCCGAAGAGGGTTCCAAGAGCGTCGGCCGAGCGCTCGAAACGGTCAAGGAAGCAGGCGAGACGATCCGGCAGCTCGAGGCGATCATCGGGGATTCCGCGCGCTCCGTCGCGCAGATCGCCGCATCTGCCGGCCAGCAGAAGGCTGGCATGAAGCAGATACATGACGCCATGCATTACATTCAGCAGGCCAGCAGCCAGAACCTGTCGGCCATTCGCCAGGCGGAAGAAGCCGCAAAAGACCTGAATGAGCTCGGATCCCGGCTGAGGGACATGCTCGCTGACCATAGCAACGGAAGACGATGAAAGCTGAAGAACTTGACCGCCAGCTCCTGACGATCTTCGCGCGAGAGGTGCGGTTACGATCCTCCGACATGGCGCGCATACTGATCGGTATCGACGAGGCTGGCGACGCCGAAGACAAACGTCGGCTCCAGGATGAGCTGCTCAGGATGGCGCATAGTCTCAAGGGCGCCGCCGGACTTGTCGAGGTGCGGGGCATCGAAAGCATTTGCCACTGGATGGAGGAGGTGCTTATGCGCGCCTCGAAGGAGCAGTCGGCGCTCAGTCGTTTGGAGCTCGACGTGCTTCTACGGGCGGCGGATGCGATTAAGGAGGCGGGCCGGCTCCTGGCAGGGGGCGAGATGCCCTCGTCTGCCAAGACAGGAAGTGTCGTTCGCGAATTAGAGGCCACGGTTACCCCAGGCGTGGCTTACGGCAATATGCCACCGGGGCCACCGCCACCCTCCGCCGAACATCAGGTCCCGGTTCGCTCGACCGATCTGGACGGCTCGATGCGTGTGTCAGCCGATCGACTCGACGCGCTTCTTCACAGGAGCGGAGAATTGCTCGCCTTCGATGCAGTCGTCCGGACTCATGCCGAGCGGGCTTCGGACCTCAGAGAACAGGCAGGAAGATTGCGGACGGTCGGATCCTTTTCCGAGACCGACGCCGCTGGCATAGAAAACGGGTTGCGCGAGCTTGCTGCTTCGCTCCACAGCAATGGACGACTGCTACATAGCGCGGTCACCGCCCTTAGCCACGAGGTTCGCCGCGCGCGCACACAACCCTTCGCCGCGGCGTGCAAGGGGCTGGAGCGCATCGTCAGGGACATGGCAGCCCACGTGAATAAATCAGCGACGCTGGAAATCAGGGGCGGTGAAATCGACATCGATCGCTCAATTCTCGCCGGATTGCAGGATTCGCTCCGCCACCTCGTCCGCAATGCCGTGGCGCATGGCATCCAGTCGCCGGAGGAACGGCGTTTGGCGGGCAAACCTGAAAAGGGAAGGATCGTCGTCTCCGCTTCCGTCTCGGGCGATCGGGTGCAAGTGGTGGTCAAGGATGATGGCCGGGGCCTGGACATGGCATCGCTGCGCAAGCTCGCGGACCGGGCTCCGATTGCATCGGAAGACGAGGGAGATCTTCTCCAGCGCGTTTTCGAGCCTGGCATTTCCACGTCGGCCTCGGTCGATAGACTGGCTGGTCGCGGCATCGGGCTCGACATCGTCAGAAGGGCTGTCGAGGATATGCGCGGCACGGCGGCGGTCGCGCAAGTTCCGGAAGGCGGGGCCGCTTTCACCCTGACCCTTCCGCTCACGCTCGCTACGGTGCGCGCCCTGGTGGTCCATGTAGCCGGGCATGTTCTCACGATCGACACCTCTTGCGTCGAGCGCGTCATAAGGGTCTCCGCCGAGAACATCGGCTTCGAACAGGAAAGGCAGGTCGTGACAACCGAGGTGGGCACGTTCTCCCTTGTCGATCTTGCCCATTGGCTGGGGTTGCGGGCGGCTGGCGAACCTATATCCAGGGAGGCCCGGCCAGCAATCATCATCCGCGCCGGGGGCAGGGAAGCTGCGGTTCTTGTGGACGAGATCGCCGCCGAACAGGAGTTGCTTGCGCGTTCGCTCGGGCCGCGCCTTGAGAAAGTCCGACGCTATTGCGGCGCAATGGTGCTGCCCGACGGTCGCATCGCGCTGCTTCTCAATACCTCCCTTCTGTGTGCGCCGGCGCCGGAGTCATTTGCGGCATCCATTCCTGATGCCGCTCAGTTTAGAAAGCCCAAGCGCCGCAAGGTTCTCGTCGTCGATGACTCGAAGTATATCCGCACGCTGGTCAGGCTCATCCTCCAAGCGGCAGGCTATGACGTTGCCATGGCGTCCGACGGTCAGGAGGCTTTGCAGCACCTGCACCATCAAGAGGTCGATGTCGTAGTGGCCGATGTCGATATGCCCTCGATGAATGGGTTCGAATTGACCCAGGCGATCAGGCGTTCCGAGCGGCTGGCCGGCCTGCCCATAATACTCGTCACCGGGCGGGAAGCGCCGGAAGACAAGGCTCACGGCCTGGAACTGGGAGCCAATGCTTACGTCGCGAAGAACCAGTTCGATGCACATCAGTTTCTGGAAACGGTGAGCCAGGTCGTCTGAGGTAGCAAATGGTTCGCATTCTGCTTGCCACCTCCAGGGTTGACCTTCAGGAACTCGTCGAGAGGGCGGTTCGCAGCGACGCGTCGGCGGAACTCCTGGGCGTCGCAAGAAGCTTTGCCGAGGCGGTCACGATGGCACGGCAGCTGTCGCCCGATATCGTGACGATGGAACTACGGCTCGGTGAGCACGACAGCGTCGAGGCGGTCAGGGAAATCATGGTTTCAGCGCCGGCGCCGATCGTCATGGTGTCGCGTGTCGAGGAGCTGGGATCCGTGGCGGCTCGAGCCCTCGACGCCGGGGCTCTCGCGGTCATTCCAGCGCCGCCACCGGTCGATGGTCGCCTCGAGAAAGCGGCGACGGAGAAGTTCCTGTCGACGATCAAGGCCATGGCCCATGTGAAGGTTGTCAGGCAATGGCGCAAGAAATCGGGAGGCGACGGCCGGAACGACCAGGGCGATCTAGCTGCGGCTCACGCGCCGATCGGCATTGTCGGCATTGCGGCTTCCACGGGCGGTCCCGCCGCTATCCGGTCTATATTGATGAATGTGTCGAGTAAATTTCCCGCCCCGATCCTCATCGTACAGCATATGTCGAGCGGCTTCATCGACCGGGTCGCCGCTTCCCTCGACGCGACCGTACCGCTGAACGTGAAGGTCGCGACGGACGGCGAGCGCTTGAGGGCAGGAATGGTTTACCTTGCCCCGGACGGTCGACAACTCGGGGTCTCCGGCCGATCTCGAATCCGCGTCGTGAACGATGCTCCCGTCGACGGCTTCAAGCCCTCGGGCTCCTATCTCTTCGGCTCCATCGCCCGCGCCTTCAAAGGCGAGGCGCTCGCCGTCATCCTTACCGGCATGGGCAATGACGGGACCGAGGGGCTTCGCGCACTCCGCGAGGCGGGCGGCAAGGCGATTGCCCAGGACGAGGAGAGTTCCGTGGTCTTTGGAATGCCTAAATCGGCGATTGGTGCGGGTCTTGTCGATTTCGTGCTGCCTCTGGAGAGCATCGGCGGCAAAATTGTCGCCCTCGCCGAAGGTCGAGAGAGTGGCACGTAGCCGCCCGCGAGTTTGCGCTTCACGGAGGATTTTGCAGTTAGCACAAATCCGGCAAAAAAAGTGTCAGAGCGGCGTCGCGAACGTATGTGAGCACACCCTTGCTCGATTGCGGCGCCGCGCATCAAAGCGCCGCGTCGCGACGCCGCTGCCTTGCCTATTGAATCCCGGAAATCTGAATGGCAGCTGGCGTAACGATCACGGCGAAGAGAACCGGCAGAAAGAATACGATCATCGGCACGGTCAGCTTCGGGGGAAGCGCGGCGGCTTTTTTCTCCGCCTCGCTCATCCGCATGTCGCGGTTCTCCTGCGCCATGACCCGCAACGCCTGACCAAGCGGCGTTCCATATTTCTCCGCCTGGATCAGGCTGGTCACGACGGCGCGGACACCCTCGACGCCGGTCCTTTGTCCCAGGTTCTCAAAGGCCTGCCGCCGGTCCTGCAGATAAGAAAGCTCCGCCGTCGTGAGCAGGATCTCCTCGGCGACCTCGGGCGACTGTGCGCCGATCTCCTCGCCCACCTTGCGAAAGGCACTTTCGATGCCCATGCCGGATTCGACGGTGATCAACAGGAGGTCCAGCGCCTCCGGCCAGGCTCGGCGGATCGCCTGCTGGCGCTTGGTGATCCTGTTCCGGATGAATATCGCCGGAGCGAAATATCCGAGCGACCCCATGGCGCCGGCCATCGCAATGACCGCAAGCAGCGGCGCCTGGGGCCGGAGGACGAGCAGTATATAGAGGAGGCAAGCGGCAAAGAGCACAATTGGCGCTATCAACCGGAAGGCAAGAAAGGTCGTGACCGGCGCGTAGCCGCGGTAACCGGCCATGCTCAGCTGGCGGAGGATGTCGCTATTCTCCGCCTGTTTGGCAAGATTGAAGCGATCGACGATCGCCTGGAAGAAGCGCCTGGGCTCTGCGCGCAGCGCCACCTTGCTCTTTTCGGCATTCAGCCGAGTGCGCTCACGCTGCCTGATGCGCTCGCGCTCGCTCTCCACCTTGCGCATCCGCTCTGCAAGGGTATTGCGGAAAACATAGGGCCAGGAAACCGCCACGACGGCGGAAAAGGCGGCTATGCCAGTCAACATCGCGGAAAGCTGGTCCGGATCGGGGATATGGGCGCCAAGGTTCATGTCGTTTCTCAGAAATCGAAGTTGATCATTTTGCGCATGAGGAGGGTACCGATGCCCATCCACAGGGCCGAGCCGACCAGCACCATCTTCCCGGTCATCGTCGTGAACAGGAGCGACATGTAGTCGGGGCTGGTCAGGTACACCGCACCGGCGACGAAGAAGGGCAAGGCGCCGATAATGCCGGCGGAGGACTTTGCCTCCGCACTCATGGCCTTGATCTTCGCCTTCATCTTCTTCCGCTCGCGCAGCACCTTGGAGAGGTTTCCCAGCGCCTCCGAGAGGCTGCCGCCCGTGCGGCTTTGGATAGTGATGACGATCGCGAAGAACCTGGCCTCGGGCAAGGGCATGCGTTCGCACAGGCGCTCGACCGCTTCGTCAACCGGCAATCCAAGCGTCTGGTCGTGCGCGATGGTCAGGAATTCGCCCTTGACCGGCTCCTGAGCTTCCGCAGCAATCACGCGCAAGCAATCGGTCATCGGCAGGCCTGCCTTGAGGCCGCGCACGATCACATCGACCGCATTCGGGAACTCGGCGGTGAACCGCTTCAGCCGCCTGTTGCGCGTCGTGTTCACATGGAAGTGCGGCAGGTACAGGCCGCCCGCTGTGGCGAAGCCCAGCGCCGCGAAGGCGCCCAACCCCAGAAGCGCCACCAGAACGTAGATGGCGAGGCCCGTGCCGGCGCAAGCGACCCAATAGGCTCGGGTCGACCAGCCGAGACCGGCCTGACGGAGGCGAGCCTCAAGCTTCGGCTTGCGGCCCTTGCGCACATGTGCCTTCTGCTGCTCCTCTATGTCGCGCAGCGTCTTTTCCACTGAGCGGCGACGGTCGCGGCTCTCATCAGCCGAACCAGTGCGGTTGATCTGCGTGTGGCCGGCGACCCGCTCGAACCGTTGCCGATAGGCGCTGGCTTTCACGGTCCGCGGATAAAAGGCAGCGAGCATCAGGCCGCCGACGAAGCTCGACGCCAGAAAGAAGATGAGCACGGGAAACAGCGAAGCACTCAGCATGTCCGTATTAGCCTTTCTCGGATACTCGGAGATCTTCACGGTCGTCAGGCGGCTGCCTTGATTTCGGCGGCATCGAGGGCAGCGGCCAGGCGCGCTTCCTCGCCATAATAGCGGGCGCGATCCCAGAAGGCCGGGCGGCCGATGCCGGTGGAACGGTGCCGACCGATGATGTTGCCTTTTCCGTCCTCGCCGAGAATGTCGTAGACGAAGAGGTCCTGCGTCGTCACCACGTCGCCCTCCATGCCGAGCACTTCGGTGATGTGGGTAATGCGGCGGGAGCCGTCGCGCAGGCGCGCCGCCTGGACGATCACGTCCACCGACGAAACGAGCATCTCGCGGATCGCCTTGCCCGGCAGCGAATGGCCCCCCATGGTGATCATCGCCTCGACGCGCGAAATCGCTTCTCGCGGCGAGTTGGCGTGAAGCGTCCCCATCGAGCCGTCGTGGCCGGTGTTCATCGCCTGCAGGAGGTCGAAGGCCTCCGGCCCGCGCACTTCGCCGACGATGATCCGCTCGGGCCGCATGCGCAGACAGTTCTTGACGAGGCTGCGCATGGTGATCTCACCCTGCCCTTCGATATTCGGCGGGCGGGTCTCGAGCCGCACGACATGCGGCTGCTGCAATTGAAGTTCTGCGGCATCCTCGCAGGTGATGATGCGTTCGCCGTCGTCGATATAACCGGTAAGGCAATTCAGCAGCGTCGTCTTGCCGGATCCCGTGCCGCCCGAAATCAAAACGTTGCATCGGACGCGGCCGATGATCTTGAGAATCTCGGCGCCCTCGGGCGAGATCGAGCCGAATCGCACCAGCTGGTCGAGGTTCAGCTTTTCCTTCTTGAACTTGCGGATCGTCAGGCTCGGTCCGTCGATCGCCAGCGGCGGCGCGATGACATTGACACGCGAGCCGTCGGCCAGACGCGCATCGCAGATCGGGCTCGCTTCGTCGACCCGCCGGCCCACCTGGCTGACGATGCGTTGGCAGATGTTGAGAAGCTGCTCGTTGTCGCGGAAACGGATACCAGTCTGCTGCACGCGGCCGCCGACCTCGATGAACACCTGGTCGGCGCCATTCACCATGATGTCGGCGATGTCATCGCGTGCGAGAAGAGGCTCGAGGGGGCCATAGCCCAGAATGTCGTTGCAGATGTCGCGCAGCAGCTCGTTCTGCTCCGCCATGGAAATCCCGGCCTTCTTGGCCGCGACGATATCGTTGACGATGGCGCCGATTTCCGTGCGCGCCTCGTCTCCGTCCATGGTCGACAGCGCCGCCACGTCGATGGTGGCGATGAGCGCGCTAAAGATTTCCTTTTTGAAGCTGTAATATTGATCGGCTTTTTCCGCCTTCGCAGCGGCCGGAACTACGGCAGGCTTCGGCACTTCCCGCGGCATGGCGACGGGCGCCTCACTCGCCGCCTGATGGACTTCCGCTTCGGTAACCTTATGATCCGGGATGGATTTTCTGCCGAACATGGGTGTCGCTTCGCTCGTCGTTGGGGTGTTCTCCAGATGCGACAGCGGAAGGCGATCATGCCTTCCGCTTCGCTTGGCGATCGGCGCTGATCCTGGAAGGGGTCAGAGCGCCGTCGAGATGGCGGTGAATTTGGCGCCGATGTCGGTGCCGACGAGTTGCACCGCGCTGATGATGACGACGGCGATGAGGCCTGCAATCAGGCCGTATTCGATGGCCGTGGCACCGGATTCGTTGCGGACGAAGCGGACGAGAAGATTTTTCATGGGGCGATCCTTATTGGGTTGGGGTTGCGCCGACGCCAAGTTCGGCATCACAGGGCCGGGGCTGGGTTCTGCTCGTTCCCGCTTGCTGTGTGGCCTTGATATAGACTTTATTAACCCTTTTGATCCATTCAGCCTGATGGCCGATACCACTTCCGCGGCAGGGTCGGCCTGTTGGCCTAGTCCAATCGTCCGGCCGCACTATCCTCTTGCTTTGCCAGCTTGTTCGAACAGACGGCTCGTCGTCCGTTCACAGAGACGGGAGCGAAAAATGCGGGTGGTTCCAAGGCATGTGGTTCCAGGGCATATAGGGGCCGGATGGCTTGTTCCCGCCTTGCTGGCCTGTACCCTTTTTGGCGCGGCGCAGGCGGCGGAAGATCGCCCGCCGACCACGGCGCTGGAACCGACCCGGCAGACCGAGGGCGTCGTCAGGGTCATTGTCGACTTTGCAAGGCCGCTGATCCTCGCCCGGCCGGCAAGCACGCTCATCATCGGCAATCCGACCATCGCCCAGGCAACGCTCAGCGACGACAAGACAGTCATCCTGACCGGCAAGACGCCGGGATCGACGAACCTCATCGTCATGGACGCCGCCGGCGCCGAGGTCGCCAATATCATCCTGGATGTGGCTGCTGCTGGCGGCCGGTTGATCACCGTCGACGGCGGTAGTGGCCGGGCAACCTACAGCTGCACGGAGCGCTGCGACCCGGTTCAGTCGAACGACGAAACGACTGCTCCTCCGCCCCCTGCCAGTCCCGCTCCGCCGATCAACGAAGGGGGCGAACCATGAACGACTGCCGCCGATCGTTCAGCCGATCGGGATGCGCCGTGAAAGCGCAAGGCTGAAGGAGGTCTCCGTCATCCCGGGAAGAAGAAATTCGAGCGGATAGCGGATCGACAGCACGCGAAAATCGATCCCGTCCACCGTTTGCTTCGTCACGGCAATTTCCAGGCGAGCTGGATCGCCGCTGTCGAAGCTGTCGCGCACTGCACTCGCCAGCTTCGCCTGCGCCTCGCTGTCGGGCGCATCACGCGCGATCTTCCCGATGAGCACTTCCCGGGCGGCGACGTCGGCAGCGTAGGACATGTCGTTGCGCACGTAGAAGGCGCGGCCGAACTCGATGACGCCAAGGACGAGCAGAAGCAGCGGGAAACAGACAAGCGCGAATTCGACTGCCGTCGCGCCCGACTGGCTACGCCAGGCGCGACGAAGGAAGAGGGATAAGGTCATCGGACCTGCACCTGCATCGAGGAGTTGAGCTGGAAGGGCGGCAGCACCTCCGGCAGGGACATGGGCTGGTAATATTTCGCCGCTTCGAGCCGATAGAATACCAGCTGCTGCACTGCATCCGCACAGGGTGTCGTGCCGCATTGCGGCGCGGCCTCCGGCTTGACATCGGCGTTTTCCGGACAGGCGCAGTAGCGCTTCACCGGCGCCAGGGTGACATTGGCCGGTTTGGCGCTTTGCGCCAGTGTCGACTGCAGCACCTTGTCAACCTGCGTCGCCCCGGGATCGGCCATGGCGGCTTGCGCACCCGCCCGAAGGACATGGTCGATCGTCATGCGCTCGTGCAGCGCCAGTGCGACATCGGCCATGGCGACGAGGCCGAGCGCCAATACCGGTGCAAACAGCGCAAACTCCACGGCCGAGGCGCCGGCCTCGGACTTCTTTAGGTCCTGCGCCTTATTGCGAAGCCCTGCCGCTGCCTTCTGCTTGCGTTGCTGCATGTATCTCTGCACCAATCCCGCAAGTCCTTTCTTCCGCGTCCGTCGCTCCCTCGTGCCGCCGACCCGCCACGCAAGCGATACAATGGCCTGCCCCGCCTTTGACTCGGGTGCCGACTCGATGACCAGCTGGCCATTATTGGCCGCCTTGCCGAACAGTTGCGGATCGAAGGGAACGGATATGCTTTCCTCCAGCCCTACTGCGGCGACGAAGTCCTTTGGCTTGATCTCGGCAAGCTTCGGCGTATCTGTCCTGTTCAGCACGAGTCTGGGCGGCGGATCGTTGGGGCGCGCCTTCTTCAGCAGGTCGACCAGGTTCTTCACGTTGCGCATCGACGCGAGATCCGGGGTTGCCGTGATAACGACCTCGTCGGCCTCAAGCAGGATCTTTCGGGTCCACTGCATCCATATGTGCGGCAGATCGACGACGATCTGCCAGGAGCTGGACCGGGCAACATCCAGGAGATGGTCGACATGTTCCTCCTTGAGATAGAAGAACCGGTTGAGATCGGTGGTCGTCGGAAGCAAGTGCAGGTGCTCCGTGTACGGCACAGTCAGGCGCCGCAGGAGGACATCGTCCAGGCGATCAGGACTACTGAGGACGTCGGTCATGCCCTGGACGGCCTCAACATCGAAATCAAGCCCGAGCGTACCGAACTGCAGGTCGAGGTCGGCAACCAGCACATCAGAAGCGATGCGTTTCGACATCGCCAGGGCCACGTTGTGGGCGAGCGTCGAGGATCCGGTACCGCCCTTGGCGCCGATGAAGGCGACGATACGACCGAGTTTCCCGTCGACGGAGTCGCGAAAGCAGCGATGCACCGCCGCAACGAAGTCCATCGGGTCGAGCGGCGTGACCAGGTAGTCGCTGACGCCGGCGTCCAAAAGCCTCTTATAAAGGCCCACGTCGTTGGAACGGCCGACGACAATGACCTTGGTGCCGGTGATGCACTCCATCGCCAG
This sequence comes from Sinorhizobium fredii NGR234, assembly GCF_000018545.1. NCBI lineage: Bacteria > Pseudomonadati > Pseudomonadota > Alphaproteobacteria > Hyphomicrobiales > Rhizobiaceae > Ensifer > Ensifer fredii. The sequence goes on along the minus strand of NC_012586.1, from coordinate 373,463 downwards.
GTCTTCGAGCGCCCTCATCAGGCGGTCCTCCTCGTCGCCGCTCTCCACGACGACAAGGTTCGGCGAGGTGACGCCGCCGTAAAGCGCCGCCGCTTCCTCTATCCCACCTTCGTTGATCGTCACGGTGGCACGCGCCATCCGGCGGTCGATCGCCGCCGTGCGGACCGTCCCCATCAACGCCTCCGATCGGCAGAAGACGGCAATGTCCACCTTCGGGATGGACAGGAGCGGTGCAACCGGTTCCCGCGGGGCCTCTTGGATAATTTTGCCGAGCTGTTTCATCTCTCCGACATTCCTTTGAAAATCATCAGCTGCCACCGGAGCGGGACGGAACTTCGATCATCGACAGCCGCCCACCACTAACAATGCGCACGACCCCTGGTCGGCTTCCTTCCGTCTCGACAACCGGTGCCTCCAGGTTGTCAGCAACCGCGCGCAGCGCAAGCGAGACTGTGCCGGAGGCTTCCGCCGCGGCGATGATGTCGATCTGCCCGGGATCGGCCTCGAGCGTCGCGGTCTTTCCAACGACCGATGTCCCATCGGCGCCTTCGGAAATAGTTTGGTCGACGGCCAGCACCCGTATGTTGGAAAGGACCGCGCGGCTGACGACCTTGCCGTCCTTTCCAGAGGAATCCGGGCGCGCGACGGTGTGGATCACGTCGACATGGTCGTTCGGCAGGATGAAGCCGCCGGCCGTGCTTTCCGCCGTCACGCGAACGGCAATCGCCCGTTTGCCCGAAGGCAGCATACTGGACAGGAAGCCGGCGCCTCGCTGCGCAAGCTTGTCCTCGCGGATCGGCTCTCCGGCGACGAAACTGCTCTGGGCGAGCAGACCCTTGAGCGATTCCTTCGCGTCCGGCCGCGCACTGCGGCTGATGAACACAGGAGGAATCTCGCCCTCCCACGCCTGCCAGCGCAGGTGGGGTTCCTCGAGGGTCGTGCCGCGGGCCAGCTCTTGAGCGGCGACGAGCACCTCCTGGGAAGGAGATTGTTGAACTTCGGCGGCCTCGACGGTCGGCTGATCGGCAAAGCCGAGCGCCAGCCAGGAGGCGGCACCGCCCGACGCGAGTGCGAAGAGGAGAATGACCAAGCGGATCATGGCAAGACCTGTTTTGTTACGAACTATTATGTCTTCAGAGGAGAGCAGCGAACCAATGGCTTTCCGGCAGCAGCAGGAGTGCAGCAGGGGCCATGGCGGCACCGTACGGAATGCCCGTCTGGGGCGTGTGCAAGCGGCTCGACCAGGCTCGTTTCTGCAGGAGGACCGGCAATGGCATTTTGCGGAACTGCATCAGCGAAAGCGTCAGAACCGCGCCAAGCACCGAGGCGCAGACGACGAAGGGAAGAGCAAGGCCGGCACCGAGCCAGAGCACCGCGACCGGCAGCAGCTTCGCATCTCCGCCGCCGATCCAGCCGAGGGCGAAAAACGTGAAAGTGAAGGCGAGCACCGCGGACGCAACGAGGATGCTCGACCAGATCATCGGCAGATCCACGCCGGCGAGCGGCGCAAGCACTGCGAAGGCGACCAACAGGAATCCTACAAGGCGGTTCGAGATCGTCATAGTCATCACGTCCTTGATGCCGGCGTAGGTCATCGTTCCGGCAAAGAGCAAGAATGCGAGCCAAGTTGCGGTTGTGGAGATCATCGTGGTGGTGCCTTTTACGAGGGCAACGGTCGCCCGTTTCAGTGCCGCGAATATGCCGCCTGCAGCACCCAATCGCCATTCGACCTGATGGCCTAAGCGAACGGATCGAGGGGTCTCGGTCGGACTAGGCCAACCAGCCGAATCGCTTGTGCACCCGGCGCCGGATATATATCCGCGCTGAATATCGGGAGCGGAGACTTTCCAAATGAGCAGGGAGAACTATGTGACCAAGGTGGAAAAGACGTCGCCGCGTCTGCGCCGACGTGCACACTGCCTCCTTAAGGACGATGCCGGCGCGGTCGCCGTTGTTGCGGCGATCGTTTTCCCCGTGCTGGTCGGCGCCATGGGGCTCGGGGCGGAAAGCGGTTATTGGTATATGGAGCAGCGTAAGCTGCAGCATGCGGCGGACGTTTCGGCCCATGCCGCTGCCATCCGTCATCGGGCGGGCGATCCGAAACCGGCGCTCGAGAACACGGCGCTGAGGATCGCAAGCGCATCGGGCTATTCGCCCGGCACCATGACCGTCAGCACGAAGCCCGGACTGAGCGCAGGATCAAGCAAGATCACGGTCGAGCTGACGGAGACGCACCCGCGCCTGTTTTCGTCCATCTTCGTCGGCGAGCCCGTCACGCTCTCGGCCCGTGCGGTCGCGGAGGTCAAGGGAGGCTCGAAGGCCTGCGTGTTGGCCCTGTCGGGCTCGGCGTCGGGTGCGGTGACCGTCACCGGCTCGACCCAGGTGCAATTGTCGGGCTGCAGCGTGGTCTCCAACTCGAGCGCGGCGGACGCCTTCCTGATGAGGAACGGCAGCGCGGTCATGTCGACGGATTGCGTCTACACGGTTGGCGAGGCGGTAACAACGACAGGGCTGACAATGACCGGCTGCAGCGAGCCGATCGAACGGGTCCCGCCAACCCCGGACCCTTTTGCGAGCGTCGCCGAGCCGGACAGGTTGCAGGTCCAGTTGCTTCCCTGCCGGACGCTTGACCATGTCTCCAACTCGTCCTACGTGCTCGACCACCTCCTAAGCGGTGTTCCCGCGATCCGCTTCTGCGGGGGGCTGGACATCAAGGGAACCATTACCCTGAAGCCTGGCCTCTACATCATCGACGGAGGCGATTTTACCGTGACCGCGGGAGCGAAGCTCTCTGGCGAGGGCGTCACCTTCTATTTCACGAACTCCGCGACTGCGAAGCTGCTTGGCAATGGTGACATCGATCTGACCGCCCCGACGACTGGCCCCTATGCCGGCCTGCTCTTCTTCGGAAGTCGCCGCGACGCGGGCGTTGTCCATCAGGTGACGGGGAATTCGGAATCGACGCTTGAAGGGAATATCTACATCCCGACCGGCCGCATCGAGTTTACCGGCAACTCAACGGTATCGGGCGGCTGCACCCAGATCGTTGCCAATGAGATCACCTTTACGGGCAATTCGGCGATGGAGACCTGCGCCTCGCGTACCGATGAGATCATCGTCGGCAAGACGGTAATGCTCGTCGAATAGTCGTATAAGCACCGCTGCTATGAAACGGGAAGCTTTGAAGCGGTGTCCCTCCACTATCGTCACGGACGTCCGGCGTCGGTTCTAATCACCCGTTCTTCCAGCGCGAAGGGCGGTCGCCGGCGATTCCAAACATCAGTTCGGCCAACGTCACAATGGATAGATATAGGGTCTCGTTCAGCCAGGAGTGCAGCAGCAATCCAGGATCTCTCTCCATTCTCCTCTGGTGACAAGACGAACGGCGCTTGGGTCTATGTCCTCCCGATTCAGTTTCGTGACCGGGTTGCCGACATTCCGGCGAACGACATTAGCGGACGGGCGAAACTTGCTCCGACAGGGAAGAAACCAGCGCGAGCGGCCTAACACAGCAAGCGGCCGAAGAACTTTTTCGCGGACTTCAGGCGCTTGCGATGCGTGCTCAGCGCCAATCTCACTGGCCGAGATTCTTGATATAAAGCGAGAGCAGCTGCGTCTGTGAAGAGATGCCGAGCTTTCGGTACACGTTGCGGCGATGAACCTTGACCGTTCCGGTTGAAATCCCGAGCTTCAAACCGATCGATTCGGACGAATGGCCCTGAAGCACGAGTTCGATGATCGCCGCCTCTCGTTCGGTGAGATTGAGATGCTGCCAGACGCCATCGGCGGGCGGATGCACTGCTTTGCGGCGGCTTCGCCCCATATTCGCAAGCGCCGCATCGAAGCGGCGATCGAGGTCCGCCCAATGGTGACGCACCAGCGCCGCCACCATCGGTTCCGCCTTTTTGAGAAGCGCGAATTCAGCCGGGCCAAACACGCCCGTCGCCTCGCGCCGCATCAGCGACAGAACGACGGTGACCTGCTCGCTCACCGTTACAAAGAAGCCAACTTCTTCGGCCAGCCCCGTCCGCACATAGTAGGTGCGGTAATATTCGCTTGAAAAGAACCGGTCGGGCGCGAGCTCTCGCATCCGCCAAACGCCCGGCTTCGGCGCGCAGGCCGCATGGTAGAACGGATCGAGAAGGTAGGGTCCCGCCTGGTAAAGGCTTACGAAGAGGACGTGATCCTTGGCATCGAAGGTACTGTAGAGATCAAGCGGCCGCTCTTTGCCGCGATAAGCAAAGACGACCACATAGTCAAAGGTCATCAGAGCGGACATCAGTCGCCGGAACGTGCTGCCTACCGCCTCGTCATTCATCGGCGTGCCATTGATCAGCGGCGCCAGAATCTCAAAAAGTTTCTCGAGATCGATGCCCACCTCATTCTCCCCTGCTCCAAGGTATACTCCTTCCACAGGACCGGCGGCGTTGAAATACCTCTCTTGGGGTATATACCGGCGCGCCTGCCTAAGACTAGGCTGACTGTCAATGACGGTGGGAAGAAGCGGCAGGACAACCGCTAAAATTCCGAGAATGGCCGCAGGGAACAGACGTGACATCCGCTTCGACGAACGACATCGAATTCCGTTCGGTTACCAAACGCTATGGCAGCGTGACGGCCGTGTCGGACATCAACCTCACCGTACCCAGAGGCGCGTTCGTGGCGCTGCTGGGCCCCTCCGGCTGTGGCAAGACCACGTGCCTGCGCATGATCGGCGGTTTCGAGCAGCCGAGCGAGGGCGCCGTTTATATCGGTGGCGACCCGATGAACGGTGTCCCGGCCTATCGCCGTCCGGTCAACATGGTCTTCCAGCAATATGCGCTGTTCCCCCATCTCGACGTCGAGCAGAACGTCGCCTACGGGCTGAAGCAGATGCGCCCGCGCATCGCGCCTGTCGAGATCGCCCGCCGCACGCAGGAGGCGCTCGAACTGGTGCGCCTCGGCGGCTACGACAAGCGCCGCATCCATGAACTATCCGGCGGTCAGCAGCAGCGCGTGGCGCTTGCTCGCGCCATCGTCAACAAGCCAAAGGTGCTGCTTCTCGACGAACCGCTCGCGGCGCTCGACAAGAAGCTGCGCACAGCCATGCAGATCGAGCTCCAGAGCCTGCAGCGCGAGCTCGGCATCACCTTCGTTCTCGTTACCCATGACCAGGAAGAAGCGCTGTCGATGAGCGACCTCGTCTGCGTCATGAGTACCGGCCGCATCGTCCAGATTGGACCGCCCCAGGAAATATACGACCGCCCCGCAAGCCTCTTCGTCGCCGATTTCGTCGGCAAGACGAACCGCATCGCCGCGACAATCGAACCGGACGCAAGCGCGATCCGGTTCGCCAACGGGGTCAGCCTTCAAAAGCCCTCGCGCGCCAACGGCACGGTCGGCCCGGCCTTGGTGGCCCTGCGCCCTGAAGCGATCAGCATCGTTCGCGCTGGCGATGCAACTCTCCAGGGCATTGTTACCCACCGCATCTTTCTCGGTTCATCAGTCGAATACTCGGTCGAGGTCGATGGGCTCGGCGATTTTCTCGTCACCGCCGATCGCCGCAGTCTCGATGAAAGCGCGCTCGCGGAGCCCGGGGAAAGGATCGGGCTCGTCTTCGACCCAAACGCAATGCATGTTTTTCCGGCCTGAACGCGCCGGAGCCATCGCATCAACGCATGTCAACGATAAGGGAACAGCATCATGACGAAGTGGTATAGAAAGAATGCACCGATCACCGCGGACAAGCTTGCTGACGAGTTGATGCGCTTGAAGCGCGGCTCGGTCACCCGCCGTCACTTCCTCGGTGTCACCGGCCTTGGCCTCGCGACCGCGGTGCTGGCGCGCCAACCCGGCATCTTCAACGCGACGGCATTCGCCGAAGATCTTGGCACCCAGATGTCGATCGCGACCTGGCCGAACTATCATGACCCCGCCACCTTCGAGGCTTTCAAGGCCGCAACCGGCGTCGCCGTCGAGGTCAACGTCTTCGGCTCGAACGAGGAGATGCTTGCAAAGCTGCAGGCCGGGGGCACGGGTTGGGACCTCTTCGTGCCCACCAACTACACGATCTCGACCTATGTGAAGCTCGGCCTCATCGACGAACTCGACATGTCGAAGCTGCCGAACTACGACGCCTCGACGGAGAATCCCCGCTTCACGAATGAAGGCATCGTCGACGGCAAGACCTATGCGCTGCCGAAGAACTGGGGAACGACCGGAATCGCGCTGAATTCCGACAAGATCAAGAAGCCCGTCACGAGTTGGAAGGACTTCTTCGAGGTGGCGATGGCCGAGGCCGACGGCCGCGCCATGGTGCACGACTACCAGCTCACCACCATCGGCAATGCCTTGGTATCGCTTGGCTTCTCCTTCAATTCGATCAAGCCCGATGAACTCGCCAAGGCAGAGGAGGTTCTGATCAAGGTCAAGCCGCATCTCTACGCGATCAACAGCGATTACCAGCCGGCCATGCGCGCGACCGACGCCTGGATGACCATGTGTTGGACCAACGACGGCGCTCAGCTCAATCGCGACATGCCGGAAATCAAGTTCGTGCTCGGTAAGGACGGCGGCGAGATTTGGTCGGACTTCTACGCGATCCCGAAGAGCGCGGCCAACAAGGCTGCGGGATATGCCCTGCTCAACTACCTGATGGCGCCCGAAAACGCCGTCAAGGAGCACATCGCCAACGGCGCGCCGACGACCGACAGCCGCGTCCTGAAGCTGCTGCCGGCAGAGGTGACTTCGAACAAGATCGTTTATCCGGACGAAGCGGCGCTGACCCCGCTCGAATTCGGCGCCGCCGTAACGCTCACCGACCCGGGCCGCGCGGAGCTGATGGCGCGCTTCAAGGCGGCTTGAGGTGAGGCTGATCGCCGCTCATCCCGCTGCCGCGCTCTTCTCCCAGTTTTGATGGGAGAAGGGACAGGCGGGTGCCGCGAGTGCCCTTCGCCCTGCTGCCGGAGAAGGTGGGGGCCAGGTTCACGAGCATTTCTGACGGACCACTCTATGCGTAAGGCAATGAAGACGAAGAGGAACCTGGTAACGGCGGCGCTGGTTGCGCCGGCGGCCGCGTGGCTGACCGTCTTCCTGGTCCTTCCTTTCATCGCCATGCTCGTCTTCGCCTTCGGTGAACGCGCGCCGGAGGGCGGCTATCAGGCCGCCTTCACCTTTGCGCAGTTCGCCAATCTCCCGACACGGGCGGCCGCCTTCTGGAACACGCTGCTGCTGGCGCCCGCGGGCGCCCTGCTCTGCCTGCTTGTCGCCTACCCTGTCGCCTATTACCTCGCGCTCAAAGCGAACCCGCGCTTCCGTTTAATCCTCGTGTCGCTCGTCGTGGTGCCTTTCTGGACGAGCCTGCTCGTGCGCACCTACGCCTGGATGTATATTCTCGGCTCGCGCGGCATTCCCCACCTGCTCGCGATGATCGGGATCGAGGACGTCCGCCTGCTCAACACGCCCGGAGCCGTGCTGCTCGGCATCGTCTATGGCTACCTGCCGCTGATGATCATGCCTATCTATGTGAGCCTCGAAAAGCTCGATCGGCGTCTTCTGGAGGCCTCCGCCGATCTTGGGGCGAAGCCGGTCTCGAGCTTCTTCGGCGTAACCCTGCCCCTGTCGCTCCCGGGCGTCATGACCGGTGTCGCGCTCGTGACCATCTTGCTTCTCGGCGAGTATCTGATCCCGCAGCTTCTCGGTGGCGGCAAGGTCTTCTTCATCGGCAACGCGCTGGTCGATCTTTTCCTACAGTCGCGTAACTGGCCTTTCGGTTCGGCGATCGCCGTCACGCTGGTCGCAGTTGTGGTCATTGTGCTCATGGTCGCGATGCGCATTGCCTGGAAGGTCGCCGGAACAAGACAGGTGGATCTCGTCTGATGCGCGCTCTCGTCTCCTCCGTCTATCTCTTTCTCTATGCGCCGATCGTTCTGGTCGTCCTGTTCTCCTTCAATGCGGGGCGCAATGCCAGCGAGTTCACCGGGTTCTCGACCGCCTGGTACGGCAAAGCCCTCGGTAACACCTTCCTGGTCTCCGCGCTGCAGAACAGCCTGATGATCGCCTTCACCAGCGCCGCACTCGCCGCGGTATTCGGGACCATGGCCGCGCTCGGCATGGAGCGGCTCGGCATCCGCACGCGGGCGGTCTTCGATGCATTGTTCGCCGCGGCGATCGTCGTTCCGGGTGTCGTCATTGGCATCGCCACGCTCGTCGCCCTTGTCGCTGTGTTCTCCTTCGTCAATCCGGCGCTCGCGACGATCTGGCCGGGCGATCACCCGCCACAGCTCGGGCTTGGCTACGGCTCGATCATCGCTGCCCACGGCCTCTTCTCGATGGCGCTCGTCGCCATGATCGTGAAGGCGCGAATCGCCAGTCTCGGCCGCGACATCGTCGAGGCGTCGAGTGATCTCTATGCGACGCCGCTCACCACTTTTCGGCTGATCGTACTGCCGCAGATCCTGCCCTCGATCCTCGCCGGCTTCTTGCTCGCCTTCACCTTCTCCTTCGACGATTTCATCATCGCCTTCTTCGTCGCGGGCTCGAAGACCACCTTGCCGATCTATGTCTTCGCCTCGATCCGTCGCGGCGTGACGCCGGAGATAAATGCGATCGCGACCCTGGTTCTGGTCGCCTCGCTTCTCCTGATCCTGACAGCGCGCCTGCTGATGCGCGAGAAGAAAAGTAAATCCGGGGAGTGAAACCATGATCCTGAAAGACCGGATCGCGATCGTGACCGGCGCCGGCTCCGGGATCGGTCAGGCGGGCGCTGCCATCATGGCGCGTGAAGGCGCCCATGTGGTCGTCGTCGACCGCAGCGCGAAGGCTGCCGTAGAGACGGTGACATCGATCGCCGCCAAGGGGGGCAGCGCCGAAGCGCTCGCTATCGACGTCACCAACGACGAGGCGCTCGCGGGCGGCATAGCTGACGTCGCCGCGCGGCACGGCCGCATTGATATCCTGCACAACCATGCTGGCGCCCAGGTCGCCGGCGATCTTGAACAGGTCGAAGTGGCGGGCTTCGACCGCTCCTGGAACCTCAATGTCCGCGCTCACTTCATGGCCGCCCGCTTCGTCATGCCGGCGATGAAAGCCGCAGGCCGCGGCGTGATCGTCAATACCTCCTCGTCTTCCGGCGTGCTCTACGACCGCGAGATGATCGCCTATACAACGACGAAGCATGCGGTGATCGCCATGACTCGGCAGATGGCCGGCGACTATGCGAAGTATGGTGTGCGGGTGAATGCTCTTTGTCCCGGCTGGGTCGACACCCCCTTCAACGAACCCTTTATCAACCAGATGGGGGGGCGGAGCGCCATCGATGCCTACATCCGCAAGAAGGTGCCGCTCGGCCGTTGGGCGAGTGTCGACGAGATCGCTGAGTCGATCCTCTTCCTTGTTTCCGACCGCTCCTCTTATATGACCGGTCAGATTCTGGTGGTCGACGGCGGCGAAACCGTGGTTTGAAAGTCAGTTCAAGTCGAGAACCGCGAGTGATGCGGCTTACAGCATTCGCAACCCGGGAGCGAGGCAGCCTATGTGCTCGACGGTCTGTTCGACGCCGCCATGATCCTTCAGAGAGGGCTTCATGCTTTGCTGCTTCCCAGACGAATCTTAAGCGGACTCGGTCCAAAAAAGATACGGGCAGCTCAATGCAGACTCGGCAGACGATGCCGTACAGGTAGTTTTCACTTTGATTATCCGGGCAGCCCACGCGTGCACGTTGGTGTGCCAGTGAGTAAGTGACAAACAATGCGCTCTATTTCTTGACAGAAAAAATCAAGTTATCTAACACCCCTTTGTGCCAACGCACTCAGCTCCTGCAAAGCGAGCCGACTGTTTTGGTCATTGTTCTCAAAGGGGGCTCGTATGGAACTGCGTGTTGGACTGCTGGCTGTCTTGCTGGCGACGGTAAGCCGCGTCGCACTGGCGCAAGATGCGACGGCGCTGGAGCGTCTCGAAGTGAGGGCGAGCAACGCGAATGCGACGATTGGCACAGCGGTGGAAGACTATGCCGGGGGGCAGGTGGCGCGCGGCGGTCGCGTGGGCTTCCTCGGCAATCGCGACTTCATGGACACGCCGTTCAATATCACCAGCTACACGGCGGCGACGATCGAAAACCAGAATGCAAAGACCGTGGCCGACGTCCTGGCCAACGACCCCTCGGTAAGGAGCACGCACGCATCCGGCGGCATGCTGGACTCGTTTTACATCAGAGGCTTCCCTTTGAATGAGGGGAACTTCGGCGAGGTCGCTTTCGATGGCGTCTACGGCGTCGCCCCGACCTACCGCCTGTTTACGGATTATATCGAACGTGTGGAGGTCCTCAAAGGGCCGACAGCACTCCTCTATGGCATCTCTCCCAACAGCAGCGTCGGCGGCACTGTCAATATCGTGCCGAAGCGCGCGTCTGACGTCGACCTGACCCGAGTGACGACCGACTATGCTTCGGATCTTTATGGCGGCGGCCATTTAGACGTCAGCCGCCGGTTTGGCGACCAGCGGCAGTTCGGCGTTCGCTTCAACGGCAGTTATCACGGCGGCGACACGGCGATCGACAACCACTCGCTGGACGTTGCGGTCGGGGCGCTGGCACTCGACTACGAGGGCGAAGACTTCAGAGCGACATTGGACGTCGTCGGGCAGCGCCAGGACATCGACGCCCCATTGCGCCCATTCTTCCCCTTTGGCAGCTTTGAAATTCCCGACGCGCCGGCCGGCCGCTCCAACATCCAGGAACCTTGGGAATGGGCAAGGACGGACGACTTGTCCTGGCTGGGGCGGGTTGAATATGACGTCAGCGACGCCGTCACCGTGTTCGCAGCCGTCGGCGGCGGCAATTCGCGCGTCGAGCGGCTCTTCGGTACGCCACTGCTTCTTAACTCCGCCGGCGACGTCAGTGTCACGCCGCAGAATTTCGTTTTCGATGTCGACCGCCTGACGGCGGAGGCGGGCGTTCGGGCCGAGTTCGAGACGGCGGCAATTGATCATTCGGTCACATTCCAGGTCAGCGGACTTCAGCAGAGTCTCGCCCGCGGCTCGAACTCAGGGACTGCGCAGTTAACCAATATCTTCGATCCGCTTCCTCGCCCCGAGCAGGATGTGCCGCAACCGACGCATGTGCCAAGAGTCTCGGAAAACATCTTCCACGGTTTCGCGCTGTCTGACACGATGTCGATGTTCGACGAGCGCGTGCAACTGACTTTGGGTGGGCGCTGGCAGCACATCGACACCGAAAACTACAGCCCAGTCACGGGTGACGTCTCTAGCTCTTCCGATGAGAGTGCATTGACGCCGCTTGCCGGCATCGTCGTCAAGCCGTGGGAGAATGTCGCGTTTTACGCCAACTACGTCGAGGGGCTGAGCGTCGGCGACACCGCTCCGACGACGGCGGTTAATTCGGGCGAAACACTCGCGCCCTACCGATCCAGGCAGTACGAGGTCGGCACCAAGGTCGACCTGGGCCGGGTCGCGGTGACCGTCAGCGCCTTTCAGATCGAAAAGCCTTTCGGCGTGCTCGAGGCGCGCGGCAGCGATCTGGTCTTCGTCGAAGGCGGCGAGCAGCGCAACCGCGGCGTGGAGTTGAACGTCTTCGGCGAGGTGACCCCCGAGATCCGAGTGCTCGGTGGCGTCACCTTCATTCACGGTGAAATCACGAAAACGAATGATGACGCGACGCGCGGCAATACGCCGATCGGCGTGCCTTCGCTGCAGGTCAATCTGGGGGCGGAGTGGGATACGCCCTTCTTGACCGGCCTGACGCTCACCGGCAATGTCATCCACACCGACGAGCAATTTGTGAACACCGCAAACACCCAGGAAATCCCCTCCTGGACGCGGCTTGATCTCGGCGCCCGTTACCTGACCGAGATCAGTGAGAGGCCGGTCACTCTCCGGGCCAACGTCGAAAACGTCTTCGACCTCGATTACTGGTCAGGGGTCGCGAGCTTCGGCACGATTTCGCAGGGTGCGCCGCTGACTGTGAAGGTCTCCATGACGACCGATTTCTGATATCGGGTGCACGTCCATCGCCGATGACGACACAGCCTCTGGTGAAATTAGAGGAGGCGCCGGCTAGTAGCCGGCGGCCTCCAGCCATTTGATCCAAACAAATACAAGTTTGCGAAAGTCGGTCGGCGACTTGCCGACGCAGGCGACCAGTTCTACACGCGTTGCCGCTGCGCAAAAGCAAAGGCCAGGCTCTTCGTTGAATCCCGCCCATTAAAAGCACTTTCAGGTTTGATTGCCGGACGCCGCTCCCTCGTTGTCCATTGAGAATGAGCTGGCAGCGGCCTGCCATTTTTATGCACCTTACTCGGTGCTGTCAGCAAGGCTGATGGCATAGCCCGGACGATAGGGAATGGGCAGGAAACGGCGGTGGTACTCCGCAAATGTCGCGTCCGGATCGAGATCGGCAAACAGGTCCGGGTGAAACCATTTCGCCAGTTGCTGGACGGCAAAGAACTCGTAGGGGCTGTTATAGAACTGATGCCAGATGCCGTGGAAGTTCCGCGTCTTCTCAGCTGCGATATCTGTGTAGGCACTGCGGCTGGTGAACCATTCGAGCTTTTGCCGGGTCACCCTCGGATCGGCGCCGGGGCCGAGCGGGATCCAGTGGCCGCCGGGTACATAGGCCTCCCAGTCGGCGCTGGTGACGACCACATGTTCGGGGTTGGCGGCGATCACCTGCTCGGGGTTGAGCTGGCCGAAGGTCGTGGGGAGGATGTCGCTGCCGATATTGTGGCCGCCGGCAAGCTCGACATATTTGCCGAAGTTTTCGGCGCCGAAGGAAAGGCAACAATCGTCGGCATAGCCGCCGATCCGCTCGACGAAGACCCTTGGGCGCTCGGGCTTCGCCAGGGCAAGAACGTCGGTCACGCGGGCCATGGCCTTATGGCGGAATTCGATGATCTCTTCCGCGCGCGCCTCGCGCCCCATGATCTTGCCGAGCAGGCGAATGGTCGGCTCCGTGTTCTTCAGCGGATAGTGGCGGAAGTCGATATAGAGGACCGGGATTTTCAGCTCCGCCAGCTTCTCGATATATTTGGCGTCCTCGTTGGCGCGCATGGCCTCCAGATTGAGAAGGACGACGTCAGGCTTCTGGACGATGGTCGACTCGATCTCGATCAGCCCGTTTTCCTGCCCCGGGGAGGCCGGCAGCTTGGCGAGCTTGGGAAAGGCCTGGAGATATTGCGCATAGGTGGCCGGATCGGCTTCGATCAGGTCGTTGCGCCAGGCGACGACGCGGGACAAGGGATCTTCCGTATCGAGCGAGGCGATCAGATAGAGGTGCCGTCCCTCGCCAAGGAGGATGCGCTTGACCGGCGCGTTTACCGTCACCTCGCGGCCGGCAATGTCGGTGACGGTGATCGGGGCTTGCCCCTCCGTCGCCGCCTGCTCCTCGGCGAAGGCCGGGGCCGGCATCCATAGGGCCAGCATGGCTCCCACGGCTAGAAACGCCGAACGTATTCTCCTCACGATATTTCTCCCTTATCAAACGACCGGCGCGATTTGAGCCACAGGGCGAGCGCCACTAAAAATGAAAGGCCGTAGAGGCTTGCTACGAGCGGGAACGCCACTTCGAGCCCAAAGCGTTGAGTTGCGACGACGCCGGCGATGATCCCCACGACCGACGCGCCCTGCTGGCAGGTTTGCGCGAGCCCGAGGATCGACCCCTGCCGGTCGCTCAGCGTCGCGGCCGAAACGAGCGACAGGAGGACCGGGGTCGTTCCCCCCAGAAGGGCGCCCCAGGCAAGATAGAGCACGGCGAAAAGGCCGATGTTGCGGGTCGAGCCGGCGAGGCCAGTGACCAAGAGGCAACCGGCCACGATCAACACGCTCCACCCGAGCACAAAGGCCGGCGCGCGCCACGCGAATATCCTTGCCCAAACCGGCGCACCGACGACGAAGCCGAGCGCAAGCAGCCCGTAGCTCAACCCCGCGATCCAGTGCTGGGCGCCGTAAACCTCGGACATATAGAGGGCAAACGGCACCTGCAGAACCATCCGGCTTGTGAGCAGCAAACCCATCAGCACGAGAAGTCCGGAGACGGATATGCCGGTCGAGACAGCGCCGGATGCCGCCGTCGCCTTGGCCGGTCCGACGCCGCCGGTTCCTTGTGGCGGAACCGGCAGGCTCGCCCAGGCGACGCCGGCGCAGAGCGCGCAGATCACGCCGGCGGTGAGATTGACGGCAGCGAAAGGCAAGGCATCGAGGATGAGGCCTCCGAGAAAGGCGCCGCCGAGCGAGCCGACGTTGGTCGCCACCTGAAGCCAGGCGAAGAGAGCGGCGCGATCGCGCCCGCCGGTCACCTGGACGCCGTAGGCCTGGGCCGGGGCGATGTAGCCGGCGCAGGCCCCTTGCAGGAAGCGCAGCGCCAGAATGGTCCAGACATCCTGCGCAAAGGCGACGAGCAGTTGCGTGACCGCCAGTCCCGCCAGGGCCCGCACCATCATCAGGCGATTGCCGAAGCGGTCGCCCATGCGTCCCCAGAAAGCGCTCGTCAGCGAGACGCCGAGCATGGGGCAGACATAGACCCCGATGCCTGCGAGGGCGAAGACGCCTTCGGAGGGGCTCAACGCCCTGATCTGGATCGGCCAGAAGGGACCGCTCATCTCCATGGCGCCCATGGAGATGAACTGCAGGGCGAAGAGCAGCGCGAAGACGGGTCCGAAGCCGCGCAGGACGGCGACTGCCCCCGTCATTGCGCGCTCGCCAGCGGATTGGGCAAGTGATGTTCGACCCGGTAATCGCGATAGCGCTCCAGATGCATGCGCAGGACCGAGCGGGTCGGCCAAGGCCGTTCGAGGAAGGCTTCGCGCTCCTCGATCCAGAATGCATCCGACTGCATGCGCGGCCGGAGCGCCTCGAACGCGGATTCCGTCTCTTCCCGCAGGATCCGCCACAGGCTATCGCCCGTGAGCGAATATTCTCCGGTGAGGCAGAGCGCGATCTCATGGAGGTGGCAGACGAAGCAGGCGTCGATGACGAAAGATCGCACGGGGCTGATGTCGTCGTCGAACGTGGTCGGCAGAATGCCCTTGCGGCTGAACGGCTTCAGATCGTAGCCAAGCTCCTTGAAGAGCGGCGTGAAACTGCGGGCGTCGCCGAAGTCGCGGATCAGCAGCTTTTGCGGCATGCCGTGATCGTCGAAAAGCACGGTGCTGTTTTGCTGATGCGCCTCGAAGGCGATGCCGTAGAGCAGATACATGGCAAGCGCCGGCCGGACGACGGTGCGTGCATAGGCGCGGAAGAACGCCGTAACAGTCGCCTCGCTCTCGCTGCCGGCCCTGGCGATGAGTTCGCAAATGAGCGGCCGGCCGTCGAGCGGACCTGCCGTCAGCAGCGCCGCCACGGTCACCGGCAGCATGCGGTCTTGCCGAGCGAGGGCATCGACATTGCGATAGACCACCGAAAGGAAGCGGCCGGGATGTTCGTCGCCCGTCTCCGGATGGCGCAGAATCGCGCCGAGTTCTTCGGTGAATATCTCCAGCCCGAGTCTCAGATCATCCTCCTTCGACAGGATGTCGGAAATCAGCGTGCTGAGGCGCGGTCCCATATGGATCGATTTCCCCTGCAGCGTGCGCTGTTCGCTTGTCATCCAGATCGCCACCGGCAGCTTGATGAAGGGCCTTGGCGCCTCGGTCTCGGGAAGCATCGTGCGGAACGACATGGCTGGGAGCGTGACGATCTCGGGACCTTGCGGGTCGAGCACGCCGGACTCGATTTCGGCCGCGAATTCGCGGCGCACGAAATTTTCGAGATGCCAGCCGTGGATGGGCAGCGGCAGCCAATCCTCGGGCGCCTTGCCGCGCGCCTTCAAGCCCTCGGCCCATTCGTACCAGAGGTCCGGGAAGTTCGCGGCAAACCATTCCAAATAGCTGCCTACCTGCGGCATCTTCTCGACATAGGCCCAGTCGCTACGCAGTGCCGCGATGCGCAGGGGCACCCGCGCGCCGAACTCGGGCGACAGCGCCGCGACATCCTTGGGCGCCAGCCCCGGCTTTGCCTTCCAGGTCGGATAGAAGGGATGGCCCTCGAGGGCGCCCCATTGGTCGAGCGTCATCGCCGCGAGATGCGTCGGCAGGGCTTCTTCGAGATAGGCAAGGAAGCCGCGCGCGCCGGCCACGGCGATCTGCTGACGCAGCGTGGCACTCCAGCTTTCCCGCGCGCGGCGGGCGAGGATATCGTTGCTCATGCTGTTGTCGATGTCGCGCAGCAGATGCTCGATCCCGTCGGGAGCAGGCGTGAACGTGAGAGAAGGAGCAACCTCCCGCATCAGTGCCGCCGGATCGTCTATTCTCTGGCGACCGTTGGCCGCGTCCAGCACCTCGATCTGGCCGCGATTCCGCAACGTTCCGGCCGGTGCAAGGCGCAAATCGGTGAAATGCAGCACGCGCCGCGACGCCCAGAGCGGAAACCAGGCCTGGCGGCCGTCACGCGCCCACAGCAACGCGTCGGGATCGAGCAGGCGTTCGGCGAACAGGCAGCGCACCAGCCGGTTGATCGCGTTGCGCGACGCGTTCGACAAAAGCGCGAGATCATCGCCCGAAACGGGATCTGCCGCGAAAGAAGTTCTGTCGTCCATCATTGAGCCTCCGGCCAGCCTGTCGGAACATAGTCCGGCGCGCCGCCGGCCAATTGGCCGTGGTAATGGCGCGCCCAGTTATAGGTCTTGGAGATCGTGGGGACCGCCACTCCGAGCCGTGCGGCAATCGAGACGAGCAGCGCCTGTCCAAAGGCAATGTCCTCATGAAAGGTGCGGCTTTCGCGATCGATGACGAGACCCGGGCCATCGGGATTGGGGACGAGCGGCGCCTGTATCCCCGCATAGGCGCGGTTGGTGCGCAAGAGCGAGTACATGGTCCGATCGTCTCCGATCTGGTCTCCATAAGCCTCGATCAGTTCCTGGCGAAGCGGCTTCACCGAACTGAGGTCGATGCCGAGCCGTGCCTCGCTCGCCCGCCGGATGGCCTGGTTTTCCGCGTCCAGGGCCTCGAGTAGTTCGGCACCCGCAAGCGGGCAATCGCTCCACCAGCAGATCGGCTCGGCGAAGGGCCTGTCCTCGAACGGAGCCCCGGGGCCGATCAGGGCGTAGAGCACCGCCGGGTGCATCAAGGGGTTGCCGGGGGTCAGCGTGATCTCGAGGTAGTCGTCGAGCATGGTAACGGGCGCGTCGTAGAGGCGATTGAGCATCGCCCCGAGCGCGGCGGCGCTTTCCGCGCTTTCACGGCGGTGAAGGGCGGCAAAGAGTTCGGCCTTGCCGCCGCCCATCCGCACTCGTTGCCCGGGGACGAGATCAAACGCGGTGTGCGGCACGTCCTTCATGCCCCAGACGACGACATTATCGCGACCCTCAAGTGCTCCCGCCGCAAGCCAGTCGAAGCCGCAAAAGCCGGGGATCGCCCCGACATAGACGCTTCTGTCGCGCGGCAGGTGCGGTGCCATTTGCGATAGGAGTGCCGGCCGCGCCTGGGCCGGCTGTGTTATCACCACGACGTCGGCGCGTTCGAGCGCCATGCCGGGATCGGTGCCGACATGGTCTGGCCGGGCGCTCAGCAACTGATCGTTCGGCGTTTGCGCATACCATAGGCCGTCGCCGTCCGCCCAGGCTTCCGCGACTTCCGTGGAACTCGTCAGCACGGAAACTTCGATGCCCGGGCGCTGCTTGAAGAGGACCGCGTTCAAATGTCCAGTGCGGCCCGCTCCGCAAATCGTCACCTTCATGCGGCACGCGCCCTTCCGGCGAGCCAACCGTCGAGCTGGGCGGCGATGGCGGGTTCGAGCAGGCGGCGCTTCGCCATCCACTCATCGTCAAAGATCGTGCCGAGATACTTCTCGCCGCCATCGGCGACGGTGGTCACGACCGTGCCGGTCAGCTTGCCTTCGACGATGAACTCCAGTGCCTTGAAGATGGCACCGCCGGTCGAACCGCCAACGAGCAGTCCCTTGCGGCGGGCGATATAGCGCGCCGTCTCGAAGGCCTGCACGTCGGTCACCTGGACCCCCTCGTCGATGCAGCCGTAGTCGAGCACCTTGCCGACCTCGTCGCCGGCGGGCGTGCCCGTGCCGGATTGATAGTAAGGATGCCCGGGCTTGCCGAAGACGATCGATCCGGCCGGTTCCACGGCGATCGTGCGCACCGCCGGGTTGTGTCGCTTGAGGCGTTGCGCGATGCCGGTCATCGATCCTCCGGTCCCGACGCAGCCGACGAAGGCATCGATGCCGCCCGGAAGCTGGGCGATCAGTTCGTCGACGAGGCCGGCATAGCCGTCCGGATTCGCCGGGTTGTCGGACTGGTTCATGAACATCGCGCCGGGAAGCTGGGCGCCAAGCTGCGCGGCGAGGCGCTGCCGCTCGACGACGGCGACCTGGTCCTCGGCAAAATCGCCTTCGACGTAGCGGATCTCGGCGCCGAGCGCCCGCATCATCCGGATCTTGTCGGGTGCCGCATGGTGATCGACCACGGCGATGAAACGCAGGCCGAATTCCAGCGCCGCCAGCGCCAGGCCGGTACCGGTGTTTCCGGAGGAGGATTCGACGATCGTGCCGCCGGGTGCCAGGCGCCCGTCCTCAAGTGCGGCAACCACCATGCTGCGCGCCATGCGGTCCTTCATTGAGCCGCCCGGATTGTTCTTCTCGATCTTCAGCACCAGGGTGGCGTCGCGTTCCGGTACGTCGATCGACATGACCGGCGTCTGGCCGATCAGTTGCGTTACGGTCGTGTGCAGCATCTAAACCTCTCCAATAGTGTCGGGGACGAGAGTGGCCCGCCCTTCTGCGTCGTCAATGACGCAGAGGCGGGCGGGCATGGGGTGGCGATGGAACTCGTTTTCGAGGAGATCCATCTGGTAGCCGCCGGTGTTGGCGTAGACCAGAAGGTCACCGGCCTGCGGTGCAATCGGGAAGGTCAGCCATCTGTTGCTGATGACGTCTTCGTCCAGGCAGCTATGGCCGGCCAGATAGGCACGGATTGGCGGCGATTGAGCGGCCGGCCTCGTGACCGGCACGAGAATCGGATCGACCAGGAATTCGGAGGCGAACCAGGTTTCGCAGGCGCTGAAGCTGCTGCCTTCGACAAAGATGACGTGCGAATCCGGACCGAGTGCCTTCACCCGCGAGATCCGGAAGACGGTGATCGCCGCCTGGTCGGTCAGGGCGCGGCCCGGCTCCATCGCGAGGGTGAGGCCCTCACGCGCCAGATAGCCGGCTACGCTTTGCCCCTGGCTCATTTCCGCCTCCAGGAGCCGGTGCAGCCAATCGGCCGGCGAGAGAGTGCCACCATAGGGATAGAAGGAGTCCGGTATTTTCCCGGTGCGATAGTCCTCGGGCGCCTGCGCCGCGAGATGTGCCCGGTATTTGACCTGGTCGACATATTGGATGGGCAGGCCGCCACCGATATCGATCATGCGCGGAGAAAATCCCATCCGCCGGGCCTTGGTAATTAGGTCGGCAGCTTCGCTGAGCGCCGCGACACGCGTCTCCCAGCGATAGCCGCTCAGGTGGAAATGCAGCCCGTCGAAACGCAACCTGTTTTCAGCGGTAAGGCGAGCAAGGCAATGAACGACCGCGTCGCCTGGCATGCCGAAGCGGCTCTTGCTCTGGTCCCTCGGCCGCAAACGCAAGAGGATCGGCTGTGGACCGGCATCTGCCGGCAGACCGTCGATGAGATCCTCCAGCTCTTCCGGCGAATCCACCGATATCAGCGCGCTGCAATCGATCAGCTCTTTATGAAAAGCGCTCGTCTTCGCCGGTCCCGTCGCCACGAGCCTTACACCCTCGGCCCCGAGCCGCCTTGCGTCGCGAAGTTCGCAAAGACTGGAAACGTCGAGCCCGGCACCCGCGCTGAGCGCTGCCCGCATGAGACCGAGCGATTTGTTGACCTTCACCCCATAATAGACCGCATGCCCGACGCGGCGCTCCGTCAGCACGCCTTTCAAGGCGGCAAGATTCTTTTGCAACGCATCCGGCCAAACCAGATTGAGAGGCGAGCCATAGCAAGTAACCCAGTCCAGAAGAAGGGGACCGTGTCGGGTGAGAAGGTCTGCCGTCGCCGATCGCAAGATGGGCGGCAGGCCAAAGCCGATCTTGTGACCATGCAGCGTCATGACAGGGCCCCCGCGGAATGGACCGGCGCCACGTCCATCGGAGAGGGACTGCTCAAAAGCTCAAGCGGCACATCGCATCTCGGCAAGCCCTGCGCGAAAATGTGCCGAGTCGTCTTGTAGGGAAACTTGCGCCCACTGCGCGCCATCGCGAAGATTTCCGAGGGCGTGATGTTCTCATCCGGGCGCCAACTTTCCACCCGCACGGAATCGTAGTCGAGAAGGACCACGGGCACCATGGCGAGTCGGAGGCGGTGCGCGACGGTCAGCCGGTGATGACCGTCCATCACGAACAACTCATCCTTCTCGACTGTTATTGGGGCGGTCCATGAGCCCGCTTGCAGGATTTGGGTCTGCAGTGCATCGACCCTGTCGAGATTCACCTCTTCTGTCGGGATCAATTGTGCTGGGGAGAGAAGGCAAAATTCCATGCGGTCCGGCCTCGCGCTCGCTGTTTTGCATCGCACACATTTCTTGAGTATATGACTCAAGATATGTGCCGCTATAGCCAGCGGTGATTGTATCGTCAAGAGCGCCTTCAATGAACGATTGCTTGGCGCGCCCGGAGAGCGCGCGACAACGTAACCCTTTTCTTAAGGCAGCAAATGCACCTGCCTGATTTCGAGCTACTCCTCGTTCCGACCCGTCTCTTATGGTCACGGATTGCCGGAGGATTACTGCGAGAAAGGGTAGAGAAGGGTGGAAGGTCAGTTGGACGAACGTCGCAAGTCCGCGTCTCGGCCATTCGGACTAACCCAGCAGACGACCACCGCTACCGCTGTCGAGAGCGGCGGAGCTAAAGGTCGTCTTTGAGACCGGAAGCGGAAACGATGTCCGATCCCTAGCTATGGTCTGGTGCAGGTCTCGGGCAGGATTTGAATCATCGCCAGCCTGAATTGCCGCCGGCGCGGCGAAACAGCAAATTTGCCACATTTTCAGTGACAACCCGCATCCGACGCGTCAAATCTGCGGTAAAGCCGCTCTACATGACAATATTATTCCGACCAAATAACTAGAAAACCGCATCGGGGACCGATAGGTATGACGCGAACGGCCGCCGCCTTGCAGGTGGAAGACGTCCATAAGCGTTTTGGACATCACCATGTGCTGAAGGGCGTCTCGCTGTCAGCGAAAAAGGGCGACGTCATTTCGCTGATCGGCTCGTCGGGCTCCGGAAAGAGCACCTTCCTCCGCTGCATCAACTTTCTCGAGATTGCCGACCGTGGCCGGTTCGTCATCAACGGCGAAGAAATCCGGATGAAGCCGGGCCGTGAGGGGCGCGCTCATCCAGCCAACTGGCGGCAGATCGAACGGATCCGGACCGGCCTCGCCATGGTGTTCCAGAGCTTCAACCTCTGGGCCCATATGACCGTGCTCGAGAATGTCACAGAGGCGCCGATTCACGTCCTGGGAACGAGCCGCAAGGAAGCGACCGAGCAGGCCGAGGCCCTGCTTTCCAAGGTCGGTCTTTACGACAAGCGGCACGCCTATCCGGCATTCCTGTCGGGTGGCCAGCAGCAGCGCGCCTCGATCGCCCGTGCGCTCTGCGTCGATCCGGGCGTGATGTTGTTCGACGAACCCACCTCGGCGCTCGATCCCGAGCTTGTCGGCGAGGTGCTGAAAGTCATCCGCGAACTGGCCGAAGAAGGGCGCACCATGCTCATCGTCACGCACGAGATGAAATTCGCCCGCGACGTTTCCAGCCGCGTGATGTTCCTCGATCAGGGGCGCGTCGAGGAAGAAGGCCCGCCCGCCCAGGTCTTCGGTGCGCCGCTCAGCGCGCGCTGCCGCGCGTTCACCGGTAGTCTCAGCCATTGATCCGTATCCATTCCGACGAAAACTAGAAGGGGTAGTCGAATGAAGTTGATGTCCATCCTGATGGCCGGCGTGGCCCTCTCGCTTGCGAGCGCTGCCAGTGCGGAAGTGCGCTTCGGCGTCATGAACGAGGCCTACCCGCCCTTCTTCACGAAGGACCCGTCCGGCAAGTGGGTCGGTTGGGAAATCGAGCTGATGGATGCGGTCTGCGCGGAGATGAAGGAGACCTGCTCGATCGTCGACATGTCCTGGGACGGCCTGATCCCCGGTCTCGAGGCGAAGAAGTTCGACGTCATCTGGTCGTCGATGTCGATCACCGACGAACGCAAGAAGACGATCGACTTCACCGACAAATACTACAACACCCCGAGCAAGCTGATCGGCGCCAAGGACGGCAAGGCGGGAGCAGCCCCCGACGATGTCGCCGACAAGACCATCGGCATCCAGGTCTCGACGATCCAGTCCGAATATTACAAGAAGTATTTCGCCGACAAGGCATCGGAACAGAGCTATGCGACGCTCGACGAGGCCTTCCAGGACCTCGCCGCCGGGCGGATCGACTACGTCTTCGGCGATGCAATTCCGCTGGCGGAATTCCTCAAGTCGGACTTCGGCAAGGATTGCTGCGAAGACAAGGGCAACGTCAAGGACGATCCGGCAATCCTCGGAACCGGCATCGGCGGCGGGCTGCGCAAGGACGACGCCGCACTGCGCGACAAGCTCAATGCGGCGATCGCCGCCGTCAGGGCCAGCGGCAAATATGCCGAGATCTCCAAGAAATACTTCGACTTCGATCCCTATGGCGAGTGACCGGAGGAGCTGTGGGCGCATGAGCGATCATCCGCCGGCCGCTCCTTGCCTATGAACCCGATCAGTTAGGCCCCGCATGTCGTCCAGCCAATCACTCCTGGAGCTGCTCTCCCCCTACCCGCCGGGCTGGGGAGGCGTGCTGCTTGCCGGGGCGCTTTCGACCGTGCTGATTTCGCTCGGCGCCTATCTCGTCGGCATCGCCATCGGCCTTGCCGGCGCGATCGGCAAGCTGAAGGGCAATCGCCCGGTCCGGTTCGTCCTCGATCTTTATACCACGGCCATTCGCGCCATCCCGGAGCTGATCCTGATCATCGGCCTCTACTACGCGGGGACCGACGGGCTGAACCGCATCCTTGCAGTGCTCGGCCTTCCAGCCGTCGAGATCAACGGATTTGTTGCAGCCGTCGCGGTGCTCGGCATCGTTCAGGGTGCCTATATGACCGAGGTGTTTCGCGGCGCGATCCTCGCCATCCCGGTCGGGCAGATCGAAGCGGCCGCCGCCTTCGGCATGCGGCCTTCGCTCCGGTTCCGCCGCATCGTGCTGCCGGCGCTGATGCCGAATGCGCTGCCGGGCCTTGCCAATCTCTGGATGTGCGTCACCAAGGACAGCGCGCTGATCGCCGTCGTCGGCTATCAGGAGCTGGCGCTCGCGACCCGGATCGCCGCCGGCAACACAAAGCACTATTTCCTGTTTTTCCTCGCCTCTGCCGCGCTCTACCTCGCCATTACGCTCATCTCCAACGTCGTTTTCTCGGCGCTCGAAACCCGCTTTCGGCGCGGTCAGCCGAAGACCGCATAGGAGGCTCCGTTGGATTTTTCGTGGATCTTCTCCTATTGGCCGCTGCTTGCCGCGGGCGCCGTGCAGACCGTGCTGCTGCTGGTGATTTCGGTCGGCTGCGGCTTCATTCTGGCGATCGGCCTTGCCCTGGCGCAGGTGGTCGGGCCGCGCTGGCTGAAACTCTTCGCACGCGGCTACTGCACCTGCCTGCGCGGAACGCCGCTGCTGATCCAGCTCTGGCTGCTCTACTACGGCGTCGGCTCGCTGCTGCCGATGATCCCGGGGCTGCGTGCGAGTTTCCTCTGGCCGATCCTGCGCGAAGGCTTCTTCTTTGCAGCCGTGAGCTTCACCCTCAACTATGCGGCTTACGAGGCCGAGGTGCTGCGCGGCGCGCTTCTCGCCGTTCCGAAGGGCGAACTCGAGGCGGGCCGCTCGTTCGGTATGTCGTCCTCGACGCTCTTCAGGCGAATCTGGTTGCCGCGCGCCATCCGCATCGCCTTGCCGACGATCGCCGGGGAGGTCGTGCTGCAATTGAAGGCGACACCTCTCGCCTTCACGGTGACCGTGATGGACCTCTATGCCGTCGCCTACAAGGTGAGACAGGACACGCTGCTGGTCTACGAACCGCTGATGGTCGTCACCGTCTTCTATGTCTGCCTGACCCTCATCATCACCCGCGCCTTCAAGATCGTCGAAGCGCAGGTTCCGGTGCGGCGCTAGCGCGACGGCATGCCCGTTCGATTTGACCGCGCACGAAGCCCTTGTCGCGCCTTTTCTCGGCGGATCGGAAGCAGCTGAGCGGCCAAAACCATCCCGAGAGCAATAAAGTCGCTATCGAACCGCACCTCGGAAAGGACCTCCATGCCCTCGAAACTGGCAGGCCCCCTGGCCAAAGCCGAGAGCCGCAGCCCGACGATGGCCCGGCCGCACACTGCCGGCCACCCGAGCCTTGCATGGGAAACCCTGGCGCTCGACGGCGGCCTGACGATCGATCCTGCGACGAAGGCGATCGCCCCCAATATATCGATGTCGGTCAACAACCTGCTGGTCCCCGGCGACGGCGCCTTTTCGGCCGACGGCGTCGAGGATCTGACAGCGCTGCCCTTCCTCTACGCGCGCTGGACCAATCCGACGGTGCGGCAGCTCGAGCTGCGAATGGCCGCGCTCGAAGGCGCCGACGATGCGCTGGCGACCGCGACCGGCGTCGCCGCGATCGCCGCCACCTTCCTGACCTGCCTGAAAAGGGGCGATCACCTGATCATCAGCGATGTCTGCTACGCGGGCGCCAACGAGCTGGCGCGGCGGATGTTGCCCGACTACGGCATCGAGGTGACCGCGGTGAACATGTCGCGCCTCGACGAGGTCGCCGCGGCGTTCCGGCCCAACACGCGGCTCGTCCATTGCGAAAGCCCCTGCAACCCGATCCTGCGGTTGACCGATCTTTCGGCGGTAGCGGCGCTCGCACATCGGCACGGGGCATTGGTTTCGGTCGATTCCACTCTGGCAACGCCGGTTGCGACCCGGCCACTTGCGCTCGGCGTCGACCTCGTCATTCACTCCCTGACGAAGTTCATCAATGGCCACGGCGATGCGCTTGGCGGGATCGTTTGCGGCCGCAAGGAACTCGTCGAGAAGATCCGATCGCGCGCCGGCGTCTATCTCGGCGCTTCGCTCTCGGCCCAGAATGCCTGGCTTATCATGCGCGGCATCGATACGCTCTTCCCGCGGCTCAAGGCGATGTCCGATTCGGCAATGCGGATTGCCCATTTCCTCCGCGATCATCCGGGCGTCAGATCGGTCACCTACCCCGGTCTGGAGACGCATCCCCAGCATGCGCTGGCAAGACGTCAGATGCGCATCTTCGGCGGTATAGTCACGTTCCAGACGGACGACCCGCAGAAAATCGCGCTCCGGCTCGCCGAACGGCTGCGCGTCGTGCACTACGCCTTCTCGCTCGGCCACCAGCGCAGCATCGTCGTGCTTCTCGATACGAAGGAAATGATGAACTCGACCTATGGGCTGGAAGGCCCGCAGCTCGATGACTATCGCGCCTTCGCCGGCGACGGCGTCTTCCGGCTTTCCGTCGGCCTCGAGTCGGTCGACGACATCATCGCCGATCTGGATCGGGCGCTCCGATGAAGGCCGCAGCGAAATCCCATCCGAATTCCCAGACAGCCCGGAAAGACAGCCTGACGGCATTTGCCCGTCGGCGGTGATCCGGCGCTGAAGCTGCAAATTGGAGTCCATTATCAAATGAACCAAATACGTATTCTCGACGGCGGCATGAGCCGGGAGTTGTCCCGCCTCGGCGCCGAACTCAGGCAACCCGAATGGTCCGCGCTGGCGTTGATGGAGAACCCTGAAATCGTCGGGCAGGTTCATCGGGAATTCATCGAGGCCGGCGCCGACGTGATCACCACCAACAGCTACGCGCTGGTGCCGTTCCACATCGGCGAGGAGCGTTTTCGCTCCGAAGGACCTTCGCTGACCGAATTGGCCGGAAAGCTCGCGCGCGAAGCTGCCGATGGTAGCGCCGATCGCAAGGTTTTGGTGGCCGGTTCATTGCCGCCGATCTTCGGCTCCTACGAGCCGGAGCGCTTCGACCCGTCACGCGTGCAGGACTATCTGAAGGTGCTTGTCGAAGGACTGGCGCCCTATGTCGATGTCTGGCTCGGCGAAACGCTGAGCCTGATCGCCGAAGGCGATGCGGTGCGCGCCGCCGTTGCCGCGACCGGCAAGCCGTTTTGGGTTTCTTTTACGCTGGCTGACGACGCAGAGGCGTTGGCAAGCGATATGCCGAAGCTCCGCTCGGGGGAAAGCGTGGCCGCGGCTGCCGACTGGGCAGCCGGCTCCGGGGCCGAGGCGCTTCTGTTCAACTGCAGCCGTCCGGAAGTCATGGCCGGTGCCGTTGCTGCCGCTGCCGCGACGTTCCGCCAAAGGCAGGCGAATATCGGCATCGGCGTCTATGCCAACGCCTTCGAGGCGGAAGAAACCGATGGCGCTGCCAATGAGACGCTTCATCACACCCGCGCCGACCTGACGGCCGATCGCTATTCGCGCTTTGCCTGCGACTGGGTCGAAGCGGGCGCGTCCATCGTCGGCGGCTGCTGCGGCATTGGCGCGCGTCACATTCACAACCTGGCATACAGCTTGAAGGGCTAAGCGGAATTCGATCGGGTTAGAATGGCGGGAGAACAGGTGATACCCCCCTCTGCCCTGCCGGGCATCTCCCCCACAAGGGTGGAGATCGGCAAGTGGGGATGTCCCGCCATCAAAATGTCCGGAACTTACAGGTGCCTTGATTTCGGCAGGGCCGTGCCTCTGGCCAGTCTCCCTCCTTGTGGGGGAGATGCCCGGCAGGGCAGGGGGGGTGCCCCGACCGCAGCCGAGATTGAACCAGATCGGTCCTTGCTCCGGAACGGCTATCCTCCCCCGGCTTGCTGCGCCTCTGGGGCTGTCGGCCTTACCGCAGGCGCCCGGCTTGCCGCCGCGATGGCGGCAGCCAGGACGACCAGCGCGGTGGCGACGGCAAAAGTCGCTGCCATGCCGGCCGCAGCGGCGGCGGGACTGGCTGTTACGGCCTCGCTCGCCGCCGCAAGGGAGAAGATTGCCCCCATTACCGACGCGCCAGTAATGAGCCCCAGATTGCGCGAAAGGTTCAGCAGGCCGGAGACGATCCCCCTTTGCTCCGGCAGCGCGTCTTTCATCACGCCGGTCGTGTTGGCCGCCTGGAACAGCGCGTAGCCGGCGGTGAGGATGACGAGCGGCAGGAGATAGCCGGCGACGCCGAAGAGTTGCGGAACAACGGACAGTGCGAGGCAGCCGGTCGCCATGGCGCCGAGCCCGGCGACGGACACGTGCCGCACCCCGAAGCGATCCACAAGCCGCCCCGCGGGGACGCCTGCGAGTGCCGAGACGACCGGACCGGCCGACATCACCAGGCCGACGAGCGCCGCGTCCAGCCCCAGGCCGCGCGACAGGTAGAACGGCCCGACCACCAGCGTCGTCATCATGACCGTCGCAACGAGCATGCTCGTGATAAGCCCCGAACGCAGCGGGGTCTCGCGAAGCATCGCAAGCTCGACCAGGGGCGATGCCGCCCGGGTCTCGACGAACAGGAAAAGGAAAATGCCGAGCAGCGCCGCCAGCATCAGAGCCAGGTTGGTCGTACCAATTGCGCCGTGCCCAATGGTCATGGCGAGCGCATAGGCGCCAAGCGTCAAGGCCAGGACCAACGTCCCGATGGCGTCGAAACCGGATCGACCGGCCTTCGATGCTGGACGATCCGCCGGTAGAGCGTGGTAAGCGAGAAACAGAACGAGCAGCCCGACGGGTACCGTCACCAGAAACATCGCCCACCAGCCGAAACCGGCGATCAGCGCGCCGCCCAGCGAAGGACCGAGCGCCGTGCCGATCGCGGACATGGTGCCGAGGAGCCCCATGGCGCTGCCGGTCTTTTCCTTCGGGACCGTTTCGCTCACGAGCGCCACGGCAAGCGCCAGCATCACCGCCGCGCCCAATCCCTGCACTGCGCGTGCCGCGACAAGCCAGACGAGGTGCGGAGCGCTGCCGCAGCATGCCGAGGCCAGCGTGAACAGGGCGATCCCCGCCAGCAGCAGCCTGCGACGTCCGACGATGTCGCCGAGCCTTCCGATGCTGACGATCAGCGTGGTGACGGCCAACAGATAGGCGAGGACGACCCATTGCACCTGTTGAAACGAGGCGGAGAAAGTCTCAGCCAGGGTGGGCAGGCCGACATTGGCGATGCTGGTGCCCAAAGAGGCCAGCAGCATGGAGAGGGAGAGGCTCACAAGCTTCCATCGGACCGAGACAGTTCGCCCGGTGGCTGCGTCAGCCGTATCCTGTGAGGATGATGTCATCGTCGCGTCCCTTCAAAAGTGTCAGGCGACAGATAGATCGTCGCCGGACATGGCGGAAGACGCACGATCTGCACTTCATTCGTGCATAGAACGCTACATTGAGTTCGTGCTATCGTCGGCCATGCCACACCCCGATCTCAATCTTCTCGTGACACTCGATGTACTGCTTGCCGAAGGGAGCGTCGCCCGCGCCGCTCGAAGGCTGCGGCTGAGCCCTTCCGCCATGAGCCGGCAACTGGCGCGATTGCGAGAGACGACCGGCGACCCCCTGCTGGTGCGGGCCGGGCGCGGCCTCGTCCTCACGCCGCGAGCGCTCGAGCTCAGCGAGCGGGTCGGCCATCTGGTCGAGGAGGCGGGAGCGATGCTCAGGCCTGCCGAGCAGCTCGATCTCCGCCGGCTGGCCGGGACCTTCACGCTCCGCGCCAGCGACGGCTTTGTCGAGAATTTCGGGCCGGCGCTGATCGACAGCGTCGGCGCCGAGGCACCCGGCGTGCGGCTGCGCTTCGTCCCGAAGCTGGACAAGGACAGCACCCCCTTGCGCGACGGCAGCGTCGATCTGGAGACCGGCGTCGTCGGGGGGAGCCAGGGTCCGGAGGTTCGCGCACAGGCCCTGTTCAGAGATCGCTTCGTCGGCGTCGTGCGCGTCGGACACGAACTCTGCCAGGGCGAAGTCACGCCTGTCCGCTATGCCGCCGGGCGGCATATCCTCGTCGCCCGTCACCGGCTCGACAAGGGACCGATCGATGATGCTCTGGAGATGCTCGGGCTGGAGCGGGAGATCGCCGCGACCGTCGGCGGCTTTTCACCCGCACTGGCGCTGGCCCGAAACTCCGACATGATCGCCACCGTTCCCGAGCGCCACACCGGCAATCTACGCGCCGGTCTGTTCAGCTTTACCCTACCGATACCCATTGCGGAGATCACCGTGTCGATGCTCTGGCATCCTCGGCTCGATGCCGATCCGGCCCACCGCTGGCTCAGGGAATGCGTCAGGGCAATGTGCGTCAAGCCGCTGGCCAGCCCGCTACAGAGGCCATGATGGCTGCAGGGGTTGCGACCTGGGCGACACAGGGCGATGCCGTCGCCTGAACGCTCTGACGCTTCGCGAGTAAATGGGCGGCAGGGTTGGCTCCGAAAGGAGAAAACCCTGCACATGTGTCGCTCCGGCGATCCTGGCGGCTTCAAGCTGATCGTAGGTTTCGATGCCTTCGACAACCACGGTCGTTGCCGCACAGGAGGCCAGAGCGACCATGTCGCGCAGGATCGGCGCTGCGTCACCCCGGCGATGCTGGGCGAAACATGCATCGATTTTCACGGCGTCGGCCGGGATGGACAAGCGCGAATTGCCGGTCCCGAACTTGTCTATGGCAATTCTGTACCCGATCGCGCGAGCGCCCTTGAGCAGGTCCGCAGCGACCGAGAGTCCGTTCGGGCGCAGGTTTTCCGTGACTTCAAGAACCATGCGCGTGGCCAATGCGCGATGCCTGGAAAGGAGATCGTATAGCACCGTGCAGGTTCGCTCGTCGGCCATGTTCTCAGCCGAGATATCGCAGCCGAGCACATACGACGGATGACAAGCGAGCCATTCAAAAGCCAGGCCCAGGAGATCGGGGCCAAAGGCCAGATCGACCTGCGAGGCTTCGGGGAATGCTGAAAACTCTCCGCGGGTCCTGACCGTGCCGTCAGGCTCCACGAACCTGCCCAGGCATTCGGAATAGAGGATCGTGCTTGGATCATCGACGGCGTTGATCTTTTGCAGGGAAAAACCGATCCGTCCGTGCTGCATCGCCCGCACGGCACCACCAATTGCGTCGTCGCGTGTCTCCAAATTCATGGATCAGACTGCCCCATCCGGATTGCCGGACGGATGCCGACTGCCGCCGGCACCGTCCGCGCTCAGGTTCACTCAGCGACGCCCAAGTCGTCAGTCGTCGTTTCCGGCAGCGTCCCGCGTATCTCGTCGATCTTGCCGAATGTCGGTCCAACACCAAGTATCGCCTTGGCCTCGAGCAGATCCTCGTCGGTGACGAAGCCGTCTTTGCTGAAGCTTTCGAGTGCTTCGCGGAGCGCTTCGTCGCTCAGGGCGGGATCGGTCGGGACGGCGTCGGTGCCGTTCTCCGCCTCGAACTCCGCATAGGCTACCGCATAATCCGAGATCCCAGCCATGCGGGGGTCGTTGGAGTTCAGATAGGCGTGATAGTTCCGGTTCAACGAATTGAACCCAGGACGGTGCCCGTCCACTTCAGGCAGTTCGTCCGGAATATCTTCCGAAGTGTCCTCGGCAGTGTCCAAGCCATCATCCGAAGTGTCCAAGCCATCATCCGACGTATCCGAGACATCCGAAACGTCCGACGTGTCCGGCAGCGTCCCGCGTATCTCATCGATCTTGCCGTATGCCGGTCCGACGCCAAGAATCTCCTTGGCCTCGAGAAGGTCGCTATCGGTAACGACTCCGTCCTTGCTGAAGCTTTCGAGCGCCTCGCGGAGTGCTTCGTCGCTCAAGGCGGGATCGCTCGGGATCGCATCCGTGCCGTTCTCGGCCTCGAACTCGGCATAGGAGAGGGCGTAGGCCGCGATCGCCGCCATGCGGGGATCGTTGGAGTTCAGATAGGCGTGATAGTTCCTGTTCAGCGAACTGAAAGCCGGACGAAGCCCCGGCGTTTCCGGGTCGACGCTTTTTGTCTTGATCTTGGCAACGTTTCCGGTCTTCGCCGGCTTTGCCGCCTTGATCGTCTTTTTGGATTTGGTGCCGCGCGAGAAGAGCGACTTCAGGAGGTTGTCGCCGTTGCTCTTGCCGGCCCGCGTGGTGCCCTGCTTGCCACTGCCAGAATGCGACTTGCTCTGGCCGCCGCCGTGACTGCCGCCGTTACCATTACCCTTGCCATTGCCGCCGCCGTTTCCGCCGCCATTCCCGCCACCGTTGCCGCCGCCATTGCCGCTTTTGGCGAAAGCGGTCTCCGTGGCGCCGAAGGTGACGGCTGCCAGCGGTGCGACCGCGATGGAGAGAGCAACGACGCTCCGTCCGATTGTTCTGGAAATCGCCATGGCTGGCCTCCCTTTGCTCGCCTCATCACCGGAGGCATCTAGTTTTCAATTCAAAGCGACGGTAACTTGCACAATGCCGCGGCACCACAGCGGTCGGACCATTGCGTAGGCGGCTAGGACTTAGGTCCGACAGACCGGCACAAGAAAGTCCGAGCGACCATGGTCGGGGACGGCACACCATTGACCCACCTCCCGGAGGCGGTAGTTATATCGGCATCAAATCAAACGATGTGCCGCCAGCGAATCGAGCGGACAGGCCCGAGATTTGTCGTGCGCGCCAAAAACCTGATCACACGATGGAACGCGCAGCCTTTGGCGAAGCAGTTCCTGACGGCCGGCGGTATCGTTGCGACGGTGGCGATGCTGGTCGTCGGCGCCTTCGTCACCAGCCTCATAGAGGAGGCCGTCACCCGAAACTCGGCAGCGACGACAGCGCTCTATGTCGATAGCGTGATCGCCCCCCTGCTGCCTGACATGCAAACGACCGAAGTGCTCGACGATACCGTCTCCCGCGCCCTCGACGAGACGCTGGGACAGGGTGCGCTCGGCAACCGCTTGCTGGCCTTTCGCCTCTGGCGCGCCGACGGCACCATCCTCTACGCCAACGAAGAGGCGATGGTCGGAAAACGGTTCGAGCTCAGTCCGGAGTTGCAAGCAGCATTCGATGGCCAGGTGGGCGCTCAGTTCAAGCCGGTCGACGAACTGGACAACGAGACCGAGCGGGCGGCCAACAAGCCGCTTCTCGAAATCTACAATCCGGTGCTGCAGCCCTGGTCGGGGCAGGTCGTCGCCGTTTCGGAATTCCATGAAATTGCCAATGACTTCGAGCTCAGCCTGCACCGGGCGCGGCTCATGACGTGGTTCGCGGTTGCCGGGTTTACCCTTGCGTTCTTCATCGTCCTTTCCGCGATCGTGATGCGCGGCGGCAGGACGATCGAGAAGCAGCGCCTGGCGCTCAAGCAGCGGATAGACGAATTGTCCGCTTCTCTGTCGCAGAACGAGACGCTCCGCGGGCGCCTGCAGCAAGCGTCGCAACGAACAACCGCTCTCAACGAGCAGATGCTGCGGCGCATCGGAGCGGACCTGCACGATGGGCCGGCGCAGCTTCTGGCCTACGCATCGCTGAGGCTGGACAGCGACGCCGTGATGAACCCCCTGGTCCCGGCCGAAAAACGCGAGCGCGAGGTTGCCTCCATAAAGGCGAGCCTCGACGAGGCGATGCATGAAATCCGCACGCTCTGCAATGGCTTGGTGCTGCCGCAGATCGAAACCGCGAGCCTGCCGGAAATACTCGAGCGCTGTATTCACGCGCACAAGCAGCGAACCGGTTCGGCGGTGGACTTGTCGCTATCCCGTCCGCCCGATCGCCTTTCCCCTTCGGCAAAGATATGTATATACCGCTTTGTGCAGGAAGCGCTGAACAATGCCTACAGACACGGCGGCGGCGTCGGGCAGCGTGTCGTGCAGAGCATCGATGGCAACAGGATCCGAATCGAGGTAGCCGATGGCGGGCCCGGCTTCGATCCGAATAAAGTAACGCCGACCAGCCTTGGGCTTGCCGGTCTGAGAGAACGGATAGAAAGTCTTGGCGGAACGTTTGAGCTGAATGCGGCCGCTCCGGGCACGGTTGTCCGGATGTCGCTCGGCATCGAGGAGATTGCTCAGATATGACGGCTGCTATTCGCGTTGCAGTGATCGACGATCACCCTCTTTTCAGGGAGGGCGTCACGAGAAGCCTGTCGGAGATCGACGGCTTCGAGATCGTGGCCGAAGGAGGCTCGCGCGACGATGCGCTGAGGATTGCCGAGAACCTCGCGCCGGACGTCATGCTGCTCGATATCTCCATGCCCGGCAGCGGCTTGGAGGCGGTTCCGCTTATTCTTCAGATCGCTCCGTCGCAAAAGATCGTCATGCTGACGGTTTCCGAGGCAGGCGACGACGTGAAGGCAGCCCTGCAAGGCGGTGCCAAGGGCTATGTCCTCAAGGGGATCGGATCGAGGGCGCTGGCCGACGTCATTCGCTCGGTGGCCTCGGGCGAGAGCTACGTGGCTCCGACCCTCTCGGCCAAGCTCCTGTCCAATAGCGCACCGACACCGGGCAGCAAATTCGACGGGATCGGCGAACTGACCACGCGGGAGCGAGAGGTCCTTAAGCTCGTGGCGTCGGGCATGAGCAACAAGCAGGTGGCGCGCAATCTCAATCTTCACGAGAAGACGATCAAGCACCACATGACGCAGATCATGGCAAAGCTCGACGTCGCCAACCGGACCGAGGCGGCGATGGTGCTGCGCGATGCCCTCGACCGCCCGCTCAGTCAATAAGGGATAGCAGCCGCTTCTGGTCAGCCGACGTCGCGCGCCGGTTCACGATGGTGCGCCCGCGGCCATCTTTCATGATGTAGCGGCCGTTCCTGATTTCTTCGCTTATCCCTTCGACGTGGCGAATTTTCAGAATCGAGCCGAAGGTTCCGACGGTCGTGCCTTTTGCCTTCGCCCCGGTGGAACTGCTGCTCGAACTGCTGCTGTTCGAGCCGCCCTTTCCATTGCCGTTTCCGCCACCATTGCCGTTCCCACCACCATTGCCGTTCCCACCACCGCCGTTCCCGTTTCCGCCATTGCCGCCATTCTTGGCGAAGGCGGACTGAAGCGAGAGTTCGAGCGCGGAGTCGGTAAGGGTTGCTTTATAGGGAAGGCTCGCGAGGACGAAGCTGATCGTCACGGTGCACAGGACCGCCACGAACTTTTGTCCGTTGGTCCTGGCATTGCTTCTAACAAAAATCATTGGCGCACCATTCGCCTGGCAGTGGCTACCCGCTATGACGAGCAAAGGCCGGCATATGTCGAGTTCGTTGGAGTCGAGCCGGCGTTCTTGTTGCTCGCCTTTTCTCGGAATACCTTGCCCACGGCGCTACGCAATCGTCAACCCGCCGCCTGTCATATCGGGGGTTCTTGGACCTTTCTCACATCGCGCCCGGACATTTGCCCAGTTCCCTTCGGACCAAGGTCTGAAGAGATCCATTTGGCGCAGCCGTCCTGTCGGCCATCGCAGCCGCAAAGAGAGCCCGCCGGATGGCCCGGCGAGCTCTACCCTCGCGCAGGAAGGGACGGCGCTGCGCGAAGATTTGCGTCAAGAACAGCGCTTTCGCCTATAAGTTCCTTATCTTCTCATCACTCAGACCTATGCGCGTACCGATCAGACCAAAGGCCGATGCGCCGCGCGTCGGATGTCCAGGGGCGCGACAGGACGCCTCTCGCTACGGCGTCTTCTTCGCGTTTTCGACCATCGTGACGGCATCGGGTGGATAGACACGGGTTTGCTGGCGGGGCTCCGTGAGCATATCCCCGACGAACAGATAGGCGCTCAACACGGCGATCAGCGCAAGCATCAATGCCACGGGTATTCCGCTGCGGGCTTCTCGTTCCGGATAGGCGGATATTCTGTATCGCATCGCGCACCTCCATCCATCTGGGCGACCTCAACGACAGCTATGCGGTTCCATGGTCTTTCGTTCCACGGCAACGTGGTCCTCAGACCTTTGCGGTGAGAGGGCGGTCCAAAGGGCGGGGAGAATATCTAACCAAAGGTCTGGTCGGGTGGATGGACAGTGGTTCGCCCCGTCCTTCGAGTGAGGCAGGGACCGGTGTTTCAGGGCCACAAGCCAGTTTGTCATCCCTGCGAAACGGAGCCGCCCGGTCGTTGCCCTTGCCGCTCCCGGGCGTACTGATGGAGCTCACGGATATTTAATTGTGCAGCGCAGCAACAATTTCCGCTGAGCTACGTTATGGCTTTGGTGGCGTCCCCGGCTCCTGACGCAAGGAGATCTCCTTCATGAGAACAATATCCGATACGCTTGCAAGGACTACGCGGCTCAAGCCAGGCAAGGCCGAGCCTGTTCACCCCCGCAGCAGGCTTTTGACACTCACCGATTTCGGTTCGAACCCCGGAGGACTGAAAGCCAAGTACTACCTGCCGAAAAGCCTCGCAAAAAAGCCGGCGCTCGTCGTCGTCCTGCACGGATGCACCCAGATTCCGGCCGACTACGATGCCGGATCAGGCTGGTCGAAGATGGCTGACGAGCACGGCTTCGCGCTGCTCTACCCGCAGCAGCTGCGCGACAATAACGGCAATCTCTGCTTCAACTGGTTCCTGCCCGACGACTTCGGCCGCGAAAAGGGCGAGGCTCTCTCCATCCGGCAAATGATCGCTGCGATGGTCTCGAGGCACAAGCTTGCCAGTGAGCGCATATACGTCACCGGACTTTCCGCAGGCGGCGCAATGGCGAATGTCGTGCTCGCAACCTATCCGGAAGTCTTTGCCGGCGGGGCGATCATTGCCGGCCTTCCCTATGCAACCGCGTCGACCGTGTCGGAGGCATTCGACCGGATGCGCGGACACGGCATCCCGCAAGCTCGAGAGCTTCGCACCATCCTTCGAGCCGCCTCCGGCCACACCGGGCCATGGCCGACGCTCTCTGTCTGGCACGGGACGAACGATGGTACCGTCTCCGAAGCAAACGCGCGGGCAATCGTCGAACAATGGCGCGGCGCGCACGGCCTTGGTTCGACGCCGGACGTCACCGAGACAGTGGACGGGCAGGCGAGGAACGTGTGGAAAGGCATCGACGGACGCGACCGCATCGCCCTCTACAGCATCCGCGACATGGGGCATGGGCTGCCGCTCGACGTGGCGAGCGGCTACGGGAAGAGTGGTCCTTACATGCTCGATGTCGGCATCTCGTCCACCGCACACATCGCCCATTCATGGGGGCTGACGCGTAAGCCCGCGCGTCGCCGGCAGAACAGATCGGCGGCAAAACCGCCTTCCGTACGCGTCACGCCCGCTGATCGCCCATTTTCGCTGGGCGAGAAAATCCGGACTGTCATCGGGTATGCGCTGCGAACGACGCGTTTGAAACCTTAACCCGGCATTTTTCGCCGCCTACAGCGCTATGCGTCTTTTGAGACGCCGGAGTACGCGACAACGTGTTTGCGCCTGGCGAATGCCCTTTCATCCTCATCGCTGTGCTTGTCACAGGGATCCAGTAGCGCCGCGTCCGCGGCGCGGAGGAGTCTTTGCAGCCCATGACTTGGTCTGGCCGGATTCCTGTGACAAGCACAGGAATGAGGAGGGAGGAGAAGCCCTCCGTACCGAAATCGACGAAGCGCCATAGGCCAGTAGCGCGACCCGCGCACGGCCAAATTCAGTCGCTGCCGGTGCGGCCATGCCAGGGATCCGGGCCAGGGTCGCGCCCGGCGGCAGCCTCGCCCAACCGGTCGAGATAATGGGCCCAGCCTTCCGCATGCCCCGCGCATTGCTCGGCGCTGGGCAGGCCGGTATGGGTCAGGCGCAGCAGCGTTCCGTCCGGCTGCTCGATCAGGTCGATCTCGACAAGGCTCGACCCCGGCGGCACGACCTCGCTCCCCTCCCAGCCGAAGCTATAGGCCAGCCGATGCACTGGCACGACCTCACGGAAGGCGCCGCGGGCGAAGCGAGCCCCGGTCACATTGACCAGATAGAGCCCCTCGGGCTGCGGCTCTATCTCGGCCTCTGTGCCCATCCAGCGCAGGATCTTCTCGGGATCGGTCAGCAGCGCAAATACCGCGGCGGGCGGCGCTGCTATGTGCGTCTCACGACGGACGACGAGGGACTCTTGCATCGGTCTCCCCATGATTGCGTTGGCTGGCCCCACTGCGGCGAATGCGCGGCAGAGGATCGGGGCCGGCCTTGATGATAGCCGCGCCGCGCCGGATATGCCACCACCGACAGCGCCGCGCCCCGGAATCGCACACGAGGGATGGCGTTGCTGAATGATCTTTCACCCGACCGATCTTGATTTAATGGCCATGTCCTCACGCGGGTGACAGGCCGCGGGCCGTGGCGGTATGATCGCCGCATGGATCTGCCCACTCCCCTCGCCTGGCTGGTGGACGAGGCCGGCGCCTCACCAGGGCCGGACCGGTTCCTGGCCGATCTCGGCGGCCGATTGCTGGCCGACCGTCTTCCCTTGGCCGGCGGCGCCCTGACTCTCGCGGTGCCGCATCCGATCATCGCCCGTCGCACCTGGCTCTGGCGGGCCGAGTCCGGCGCGGTGATCGAGTCCCTGGGCTTCGCCGGCGGACCGCCGAGCCAGGCCGAACGCGACTGGCTGGCCGCGCTCGGCCCGGTGCTGGAGGACAGGATCGGTGCGGCGCCCGACAAACCCGTACTCGCCTGGGCCGGGACGCGCGGCTTCGACGACGACGAGGCCGGCCGGCTGCGCCAGGCGGCGCGCTTCGCCGCGGCGCCTCTGGCCGCCCTGTCCGAGAAGGCGGCGCTGTCGGCGCTGCTCGAGGCCTATCTCGGCCGGCGGAGTGCTGCCCGAGTGCAGGCCGGCGCGCTGACACGGGGAACCGGCGAAACCATACGCGCCGCACTGCTCTATGCCGACCTGCGCAACTTCACCGCACTCTCCGAAGCGACAGAGCCCACCGAGATGATCGCCGCCCTCGATGCCTGGTTCGACCGGGTGGCCGGGGCGATCCATGCCTTCGGGGGCGAGGTGCTGAAGTTCATCGGCGATGGCCTGCTGGCGATCTTCCCGGTCACCGGTTGGGCGCCCGAGGCCTGTGAGGCGGCGCTGCGCGCCGTGGTCGCCGCCCGAGCCGGGATGGCGCATCTGGATGCCGTGCGGCAGGCCCAGGGCCTGCCGCCGCTCCCCTTCGGAACGGCGCTGCATCTCGGTGACGTGCTGTGGGGCAATATCGGCGCGGTCGACCGGTTGGACTTCACCGCCATCGGCCCGGCCGTCAACCTGGTCAGCCGACTTGAGGGGCTGTGCCGGCCGCTCGGCCAGTCGGTGCTGATTTCGGGAGCCGTCGCCGCGGAGGCCTCCAGCCCGCTGGTGCCGCTCGGCGAACACGTGCTGCGCGGCATCCAGGCGCCCTGCCCCGTGTTCACGCTGCCGGCGACGCGCGCGTAGTCCGACCTGGAAGATCGGCGCCCTTTAGCAGGCCGGTCTCCGCCTCGTAATCGGCAATATCCTTGTCGGACCAAAGAGTGTCCTCGTCGAACTCCCAGTCTCCGGTTGCTTCCATCTTCGCAATTGCCTGGTCCAAAGTTACGGTCATTCGCTTCTCCTAGTAAGCGCGATCTCTAACAGCGGAAGCACCGCCTGAATGTGCTCCTCCGCCGTACCTAGTGCCGTGAATGCATCGAACAGGCGGGGCTTCAGCCGGCCCAAGGCTCGAAATTCAACGGTGAGCGTCCCGTGATTCGCAGTGCCGTGGGGGTTCAAAGGTAGCGCATTCGAATGCGCGGTGCCGTGATCAATTGCTGCCTAAGCACTGTGCCAGAGGCGCGTGAGGGGCCCGTTTGCGCCATAGAGCGGGTCGGCTGGAGGAAGCGGCAGGTCGGCAATCGTTTGGAGGGCGCTTCTGCTGGCCGCCTTCGTCTGAATATCGGCCGTCTGGCCGGGCGGATAGCCGCCGACGACGAGAAAACCGTCGCTCGCTCCGAGATTCATGTGACCGGTTCCGGCCGGCAGGACCAGGCTATCGCCCGGGCCGACCTCCAGCACGGCGCCCTCGGAACCGCCGATCAACAGCCTTGCAATGCCCCTGGCGATACCAAGGACTTCGTGGGCGCCGATGTGGTAGTGCTGATAGGAAAAGACGCCGTTGCGCCAAAGGCCCTGCCAACCGGCCTCGGCAAAGCGCCGCTCGAATTCAGCCGCGACATCGCGCTCGACAGAAGGCAAGGCTTGACGATAGACCAGCACCGGCAGCCGTGGGTGGTTCGGTACCCATTCGCTCGGCTGGAAACTGATGGTTTCAGGTTCACGCATCTCCGGCTCCGGCATATCTAGTCGCCTTTTGATTTATAGGGCCGGGCCTGACGATTTCGAGCAGTCAGGCGTCCTGTCGGCCGATCAGCAGGAGCGGAGTGTCTGAGATGGAAGCTCGCCGAAACGGTTGCGGTAGTCCGTGGCCAGACGTCCCATATGGGTGAAGCCCCATTTGAAGGCGATATCGGCGATGCTTTGGCCGGGCCGCGCCTGGGTCAGCTCTTCGCGGAGCGCCTTCAGGCGCAAATCCTGCAGATAACTCATGGGAGTGGTCATTTTGAACTGGCGAAAACCCTGCTGGAGCGTGCGCGAACTGACCCCGCAGACGGCCGCGACCTCCACCAGAGTGATCGGCTTCGACAGGTTGGCCATCATGAACTCGACCGCCTTCTTCACATGACGCGGTACCGGCGAAGCGGCGCGGCGCATTTTTTCCGAGAAGCGGTGAGGTAACGTATCGAGGATCACCTGGATCAAGGCTTCACTGAGGTTTGTCAGCGCGAGCGGCGACCTGCGCAGCGGTGCCTCGCCGTCCAGGCCTGCTCGGAGCGTCGCCGCAATGCTGGCGATTGCAGTTCCTGGTCCCGATAACAGATCGATTTCCGGCGAGAACTCCAAGGCCCCGGAGGCCGGCATCTCGACCACATCGCACAGTCGGCGGTAAAGCGCCGCCTGATCGATAGCGACGAACATGTGCTCCCGGGAACTCAGCGATCGGGCGGCAATGCGCTGGTTGCCTTCTATGACGGCGCCCCGTCCGGGAGACGTGCAAAATGCCTGCCTTCCCATACGAAGATCGACGCCGCCACGGCGCGGCACGATCAGCACGAGCTGACCGCCGGCGCCCTCGCTTTCGAAAAGAATCTGCCCGTCGAAGTGCGTACTGCCGATCGATACGATGCCGGCGTTCGCCCACGCGCACTTGTAGGAGATCCTTTCCCTGCTGAGTGGTCGAACAACGACATTGGAGGTCCAGCTCGTCAGTGTTGCTGCGAGGCGGTCCGGGTCGCTTCCTTCGAATGTAACCCAGTCCGGACGATTCGCCGGATCCCCCAAAGCCATGAATAATCCTCTCCTCGCGGATCCTGGATGAGCAGGTTTCCGCTCTCGTCGTCACGCATGTCAGCGGCGGCACAGCATCATACGATCGAACCTGCAATGCAACAGGCGGCCCCAGAAGCCAGCTAAGCGCAGGCTCTCGGGACCGCGTCTCGTCGAGCTACGCATGATTCCTTAAATCGGGATCGATTTAAGGAATCATGCAGCAGTTCAAAGTGCTACAGCGACCTTATCGCATCCGATTGGACGCGCGGCGCTGTAGTCGAACGCGGACTACCTTTGCGCGTCCGAAAAGACGTAAGGCGCCGTCGAGCTGCCCACACGTCGCCTTGTGTCGGACGGGTTTTCGCCATAGGTCGACCGGTAGACCGCGGAAAACCGCCCGAAATGGAAGAAGCCCCATTTCAGGCAGATCTTTCTCATCGGCTGGTTGTTGTCGGGATCGAGCAGGTCCTGTCGCGCTGCGCGCAGCCGAAGCCTGAGGAGATAAGCGGCGGGGGTCGTATCCCTGAAGGCACGAAAACCGGTTTCGAGGGCCCGGACGGAGACGCCCGCCGCCTCGGCCACCATCGGCATCGTGATCGGCCGACTAATATTGGCCTGCATGAACTCGATCGCCCGGCGCACGTGACGCGGGGCGATCAAGCACGGCTTCTTGTCCAGCAAATGCGATAGCCGATGCGGGACCAGCCGCACCACGACGTCGGCCAGCGCCTGCGTGACATGCGCCATGGCGATCGGCGACTGCAGCAGGGGACCGTCGTTGCGGATGCCGCCCATGATCGTTTCCGTGAGATTGCCGATCAACTGGCCGGCCGGCGTAGCCAAACTCACCTGCGGCACCAGGTCGAGAGACCCGTCGAAGGGCGCCTCGAAAGTCTGCCCCAATGTCTGGAGGACGACAGACCAGTTGATCAACAGCTCGTCCACCACGTTTTCTTCGCCGCGCATGATGACGCTGTTGGGTTCGAAATTGTTGTAGAGAAGCAATTCTCCTTGCCCCGCCTCGGCCGTGCGCGGCCCATAGGTCACCCCCATGCCGCCGCTTCGAGGCACGACGATCGACAAATACTCAGTCGTATCGGCGGTTGGCTCGATGTGGAACTGGAAATCGGTCTGATGGAAGCCGGTGATCAGTACGGCACTGTCGCAGGCCGAAAGATCGATTCCCCAACGGAAATCCCGGGCCTGGCTGATCGGCTCGGCATCGAATGTGCCGAACGCCCCGCCAAGCGTTTCGATCATGCTGTCGAATGACGAACCACGAAACTGAAACGAGGCGTGTGCGGTGCTGTTTTCCGGCATGCGTTCCCGGTTTTTCCCTCAAAGCGGCACGCTGTGGCGCGAATTGGCCGGGAGCATAGAGCCGGCAAGAGCGATGCGCAACAGCGCTCCGCGACGATGCCGAGACAGTTTTGACCTACGACGACGCGCTGTCGACACGCATGTGTGCGAGCCGTTGAAGACTTTCGGGGCGCGCGCTCGACCGTCTGCACCTAAAAGGTAGACGAACACAGAGGACGGCCGCGGCTGCCTGCGTGGTCAAGCACAATTACAGCAGGAATGCCCTCACCGGCCGCGGAAAACCAACTCTGCCGACGACAGTGCCAGCAGCCGATCCGTATCCTCAGTCAACCCGCCGCGCAGCGGCGATCGAACGCAAACCGGATCCATCGCGCTGGCGTCACCGGCGAGCGCCATGGCCTGGCAACGGCAGCCGCCGAAATCGACATTCTTGCGCTCGCAACTCCGGCAAAGTTCCGGCATCCATGTGTCGCCACGATAGGCATTGAAGGCGTCGCCTTCATACCAGATCCGAGCGAGCGAACCGTCGCGCACATTGTCGAAGGAGAGGCTCGGGATGGTCTCGGCCGCATGACAGGGAAGCACCCGGCCGGACGGCGTGACGTTCAGGCCGACACGGCCCCAGCCGCCCATGCAGGCTTT
This sequence comes from Sinorhizobium fredii NGR234, assembly GCF_000018545.1. NCBI lineage: Bacteria > Pseudomonadati > Pseudomonadota > Alphaproteobacteria > Hyphomicrobiales > Rhizobiaceae > Ensifer > Ensifer fredii. Next base: position 331,229 of record NC_012586.1, on the reverse strand, counting down.
CGGATAATTGGAGTGATAGTCGGCCGGCACATAGTCGATCTCGATTACGCCTTCGTATTTCCGACGCGCTTCGGCAACGGTGCTGGTCGCACGCTCGACTTGCACCCGTGTCGGCAAGAGAGCCGCCTTGTTGCGCTCGGCCCAGCCGTGAAACTGCACCGTCGCGATTTCGATGCGCCGTGCCCTGAGTCCGATCGCCAGATCGATCATGGCGTCGATCTGATCCATGTTCTGCCGGTGGCAGACGGCATTGACCGTCAGCGGGATGGTGGCGGCCGTTACCCAGCCGGCGACAGCCATCTTGCGGTCATAACCGCCTCTATAGCCGCTGATCCGGTCGGCTCCCTCGGGTGAAACCCCTTGAAGGGAGAGCTGGACGTGGTCGAGCCCGGCGTCCGCAAGCTCACCAATCCGGGCCTCTGTCAGCCCGACGCCCGACGTGATCAGATTGGTATAGAGGCCGAAAGAAGCCGCCGCCCTCGTCAGCTCGGCCAAATCGCGCCGCGCGGCCGGCTCACCGCCGGACAGATGCAGGTGCAGCACGCCGAGCTTGGCCGCCTGCTCGAAGACGCCGATCCACTCTCCGGTCGAAAGCTCCCCATCGGCATGCGTCAAATCGATGGGATTGGAACAATAGGGGCAAGCCAAGGGACAGCGGTGCGTCAGTTCCGCCAGCATGGCCATGGGCGGCGGTACGGGCCTTGCATGTCTGGCGGCATCGCTTCCGACGGTGATGGGCTTGCTCATTCGGCGATCTCCAGCATGCGGCGGGCGGCGAGTTGCTGAATGAAGATCGTGATGTCGTTTGCAATTTCTTCCGCCGGTGCTTCAAACTCCGCCGCAAAGTCGGCTGCGATCCGATCGAGCGTCCGTTCACCGTCGAGGGCCTGGACGATCCGGGCGGCGATTTCGTCGAGGGCCATGGCGCGCTCCGGCGCCAACAGCACCAACTGCCCCCGAACCGCGTCATCGCGCAACCGCACGCCGCGGGCCAGTTTGACGACGCTGGAACTCGAAATCGCCGGAGCCTCGGTCATTCGGCCGCCTCCGCCGCTGCCGCAGCGGTTACGCCTTCCCGGCCATCCCAACCGCCCGGCGGAATGAGGCCCGGGGCAACATAGGCCCCGTAGAGCGCATCGAGCTGTGACCACAAGACCTCCGTCTTGAAGGTCAGCGCCGCGACGGCGGCATTCTGTTTTTCCGCCGTATCGGCATGGTCGAGGACATAGGCGAGGCCGAACTTCACGTCCTGCGGCGCTTCCACCAGCCTTTGGCGGAAATAGGCGAGCGCCGCATCGTCGGCGAAGGCGTAGTGCTCGAGGAGACCGGCGATCCGCTCCGAATGGATTTTGGGCGCAAAGAGCTCGGTCAGCGAGGAAGCGACCGCTTCCAGCAGCGGCTGCTGGCGAACGAAGGCAACATAGGCGTCGACGGCAAATCGGGTTGCAGGCAGGACGCCTTTTGTGGAAGCGACGAAATCAGCATCGAGGCCGACCGCCTCGGCGAGGCGCAGCCAGCGCCGGATACCGCCTCCCTCGTCGTGGCCGCCGTCGTGATCCTCGATGCGGGAGCGCCATGCCCGACGCATTTGCGGGTCGTCGCAGCGCGACAGGAAGGCCGCGTCCTTCATCGGGATCCGGGTCTGGTAATAGTACCGATTGAGGACCCAGGCGCGAACCTGGGTCATGGTGCAGCGGCCGCCATGCAGCATCACATGAAAAGGATGCTTGTCGTGATAGCGGTCGCTTCCGATGCTCAAGAGGCGGGCGTGAAACGCCTGTTTGTCAGCGGCGATGGTCAAGGGCGGACCTCCATTCCGTCGAACCCGACTTCGAAGCCGTGGGCTTCGGCGCACTCCCGCTCGGGACCGGCCTGCCAGATCGGGTTCGTATTGTTGATGTGGACATAGATCTTTCTCGGGATTTTCAGGGGACCGAGCGCTTTCAGGCTGCCGTCTTCGCCTGCGATCGGCATGTGTCCCATGCGGCGGCCGGTCTTCTGGCCGACGCCGGCTGCGATCATCTCGTCGTCGCTGAACAGCGTACCGTCGAAGAACAAGGCGTCCGCGCCTTCGAGGCGCGCGACAAGGCTGCCGCTCAGTGCGCCGCAACCGGGAATGTAGTAGACGCGTTTGCCGTCGGCCCTGAGTTCGAGCCCGACCGTCTGCTCGCCTTCGAGACCGAGTTCGGGATCGCCGTCTTCCAGGAAAAGCGGAACCTTGCCGGGCACGGCGAAGAGCCGCGCCTCGAGCCCCGGAAGCGGCGAGAAAGGCTCTTCGATGGCGACGACGCTTTTCGACACCAATCCCGGATCGAGGACGCCAAAGACCGGATTGTCGGCGATCACCTCGGCCACCGCGCCGGTCGAGAACACGGTGAACGGCTGCTTTTCCCGCAGCACGAGAAGTCCCGCCAGATGATCGATATCGCCGTTCGTCAGCACCACGGCCTTGATCGGGCTGTGACGGAGCCGGTGGGGCTGCAGCGCCGCGTTGACTTGTATCTGCTGGCGGATATCGGGAGAGGCATTGAAGATGGCCCAGGCCTCGCCGTCCAGGCTGACGGCCAGCGACGACTGTGTTTGTGGCCGCAGGGAAGAACCCGGCTCACGGGCGGCTGCGCAGTTCCGGCAACCGCAATTCCATTGAGGGAGGCCGCCGCCAGCGGCGGCCCCCAGAACGACAACACGGAGATCGGACGCATTCTTCATTGGCTGACCTAACGAGCTTTCCGCCGACCAACGTGTGGCGGAGCGTCAAAAAAGGACCGGCTCGCTCCCGTCGGCGGGAGCGTAGCGGGTGATTTCCATGGCGCAGCTGACGTCGATGAATTTTGGTGCATGCCAGGACATGTTTTCTCCATTCGCTTCAGGCGGTTTGGTGCCCGGTCCGGCCCTTGCAGGCGCCGTCGCTGCCGGGTCGAGCACGGAACAAGCGGTGTTTGTCGGAACGCCGCTTGGGTGAGGAGCCGGGTCGGCTTTCTGCCGCACCGGCAAGACCCGGCAACGGCGCTGCCGCCGGGCTTTTTCGCATCGGTGGTCGTAGTTCAGATCAAACTGGTCAGCACTACGGAACCCCGTTGTTCGTGCCGATGGTAGCAACCATGTCGGGGCCGGCAATACGACCTACGGACAATCGACAACGGGTCTTGAACGCTGAGGCGCCCATCGGGCCTCGGCCGCACCCGCCATTGCGACTCCTGCCATTACGCCCCCCGCCATTACGACCCCCGCAATTACGACCAAGGTGCAATATCCGTAGCTTTGTCGCGGGGGGATGATCGGTGCTGCCAGACGGTTGCGGCTCGCGCAACGGATTTGCGAGGGAAGGAGAAGGATATGCAAAGATTGATGCTGACTGCCGTGACGCTCCTGTCACTGGCGGGACTGGCCTCGGCGGAGGTGACGGAGGAGGACCTCGCCAAGGATGCCACTACGGTCGGCGACGTGCTCACCAACGGCATGGGAAGGGGGCTGCAGCGTTACTCGCCCCTCGAAACGCTGAACAAGACGAACGTCAAGAACCTGCTGCCTGCCTGGGGTTTCAGCCTCGGCGGCGAAAAGCAGCGCGGACAGGAAAGCCAGCCGATCGTCTATGATGGCGTGATGTATATCACCGCCTCCTACAGCCGGCTTTACGCCATCGATATCAAGACCGGAAAGGAGCTCTGGCAGTTCGACGCCCGCTTGCCCGAGGGTATCCTGCCCTGTTGCGACGTGATCAACCGCGGTGCCGCCATCTACGGCGACAATATCTATTTCGGCACCCTGGATGCCCGTCTCGTCGCCCTCAACCGCAAGACGGGCGATGTGGTCTGGAACAAGAAGATCGCCAATTACAAGGAAGGCTACAGCTACACGGCCGCGCCCTTGATCGTGAACGGCCTCATCATCACCGGCAATTCCGGTGGCGAGTTCGGTATCGTCGGCGAGGTCCAGGCCCGCGATGCCAAGACCGGCGAACTGGTATGGACCCGTCCGGTCATCGAAGGGCACGTCGGGAGTTACAAGGGCAAGGATAGCTCGATGACCGGGACGCTGAATGCGACCTGGCCCGGCGACCTTTGGAAGACAGGCGGCGGCGCCACCTGGCTCGGCGGATCTTACGACGCCGATACCGATACGCTGGTCTTCGGCACCGGCAACCCCGCTCCTTGGAACAGCCATCTGCGCAACGCCGGCAAGCCGGTCGAGGGCAACAAGGGCGACAACCTCTACGCCGCGAGCCGCCTCGGCATCAATCCGGAGAATGGCGAGATCAAGTGGCACTTCCAGACGACGCCGAGGGAAGGCTGGGATTTCGACGGTGTGAATGAAGTCGTGCCCTTCATCTCCAAGGACGGCACGAAGCGCTTTGCGACCGCCGACCGGAACGGCTTCTTCTACGTTCTCAACCGCGAGGACGGAAAGTTCGTCGCCGCCTATCCTTTCGTTAAGAACATCACCTGGGCGAAGGGTATCGACGAGACCGGTCGGCCGATCTATGCCGAGGAAAACCGCCCCGGCGATCCGTCTTCGGCGGCCGACGGCGGCAAGGGGCAGCAGGTCTTTTCGGTTCCCTCCTTCCTCGGCGGCAAGAACTGGATGCCGATGGCCTACAGCCAGAAGAGCGAGCTCTTTTACGTGCCCTCGAACGAATGGGGTATGGATATCTGGAATGAGCCGATCTCCTACAAGAAGGGGGCCGCCTACCTCGGGGCCGGCTTCACCATCAAGCCGCTGTTCGAAGACTATATCGGCTCGCTGAAGGCGATCGACCCGAACAGCGGCGAGATCAAGTGGGAATACAAGAACGCCGCGCCCCTGTGGGGCGGTGTCATGGCCACTGCCGGGGGGCTGGTCTTCGTCGGAACGCCCGAGGGCGAATTCAAGGCGCTCGACGACGAGACCGGCGAAGAGCTCTGGTCCTTCCAGACCGGCTCGGGCGTGGTCGGCCAGCCGATCACCTGGGAGCAGGACGGCGAGCAATATGTGTCGGTGATCTCCGGTTGGGGCGGCGCGGTCCCCCTTTGGGGCGGCGAAGTCGCCAAGAAGGTCAACTATCTCAACCAAGGTGGCATGGTTTGGACCTTCCGCTTGCCGAAGCAGCTGGCTTTGGCAAAATAGGGGACAGGGGGGTCGGGCCTGGTCGCCCGGCCCCCTGACCGGTGCGACAATGACCGTTACGACAATGGCAGAACGGTGCGGGGCGCTCACATGATCATCATCCGCAATTCTTTCCAGACACCGCGTACGATTTCGCCGGTGCAGCCGCTGTTCAAACCTGTCGAACTGCGATCGGCACTGATCGTCGACGACCATCCCTTGTTCTGCGATGCGCTGGCGATGACTTTGAGCGGACTCGTCGGGATCCAGTCGATCGAGTCCGTCGGCACGCTGGATGCCGCTCTCGCGCGGCTGGACCAGGATGGGCCGCCGGATGTGGTCGTGCTGGACCTCAATCTGCCTGACGTCAACGGCCTGGACGGTGTCGTGCGGCTCCGCCAGGCCGCCCCTCAAATTCCGATCGTCGTCGTCTCGTCGCTCGACGAGTTGAGGGTCATCCGCGCGTTGCTCAAGGCGGGCATCAACGGCTTCGTACCGAAGCATGCCGCCCGGGATGAATTTCGCGCCGCCTTCGCGGCGATCGCGCGAGGCGAAATCCATGCGCCGCAGATGGCCCTGGAGCCGGGCAGCCCCTCCCTGTCGGACGAGGCCGTCGCCCGGCTGGGGCTGCTGACGCGACAACAGGCGAAGATACTCCAACTCGTCTGTGCCGGCCTGATGAACAAGCAAATCGCCTATGAACTTTCCATTGCCGAGACCACGGTGAAGGCGCACGTTACCGCGATCATGCGGAAACTTGGCGTGCAGACACGCATGCAGGCCGTCTTGTTCGCACAGGAGGCGCGCTTTACGGCTCTGGCGCCGGAGGACTGACGCCTTCGGCCCGCTGCCCGCGTGGGTTCGCAGCCCAAGACACGCTGCATTGCGGTTCGCGCAGGAGGAGGGAATGAGGATATTCGGCGGAAGCGGCGTGGTTCGCGACGCGATCGTCCCAAGTGCCAGTACGGCGGCAAACGATCCGAATGCCGCGGAAACCCTGTCGCGCCAACTGGGACCCGGACCGTTTTCGCTGATCATGCTTTTCCTGTCGCCGGCGGCCGACCTGGAGCGCCTGCCGGCCGAGGCGGCGCGGGTCTTCGTCGACGTCCCGATCGTTGGCTGCACCACCGCAGGCGAGATTTCCGGCGCCGGCTATGACGAGGGCACCGTCGTCGCACTCGCCCTGCCTTCCGAATTCTTCCGCGTCGATACCGTCACTATTCCCGACCTCATGCGGCTCGATCCGCCCGCGCTCGCCGCCGCCGTCGTTCGCAAGCGTGTGGCGATGGCCCGGCAATATCCCGAGCTGGCGCATGAATTCGCGTTGCTGCTCGTCGATGGCCTGTCGCAGAAGGAGGACGAATTGACCTCCGCGCTTGCCGCCGGCCTCGGAGCGATGCCCATGCTCGGCGGCTCGGCCGGCGACGGGACGCGTTACGCGCGCACCTTCGTGCTCGACGGCGGTCGGCTGTCGCGCAACGCGGCCGTTCTGGCGCTGGTGCGTACGGAATGTCCGGTCCGCGTTTTCAACTTCGACCACCTCATGCCCACCGAAAGACGCATGGTGGTCACCGAGGCCGATCCGCGCCGCCGCGTCGTCCGGCAGATCAATGCCGAACCGGCAGCGCATGAATATGCCCGCCTCGTCGGCAAGGACCCGCAACAGCTCAGCCCGTTCACTTTCGCCGCGCATCCGGTCGCGGTCCGCATGGGAACGCGCCACCACGTGCGTGCCATCCGTCAGGTGATGGACAACGGCGATCTTGTTTTCTTCTCGGCCATCGACGAGGGCGTCGTGCTGACGATCACCGAGCCCGCCGACATGGTAGGTCAGCTCAAACGCGAACTCGCCGGCCTGTGCATGCCGGAGCGGCCGACGGCAATCCTTGCCTTCGACTGCATCCTGCGCCGGCTGGAGGCTGAAGAGAAGCAGGTCATCGGCCGCGTCTCCGGGCTCTTGCGCCGCCATGGCGTCGTCGGCTTTTCCACCTATGGCGAACAGTTCGGGCCGATGCATGTCAACCAGACGATGACCGGCGTCGCCATTTACCCGCCGGGCACCGTACTGCCCGAGAAGGTCCCGGAATGACCCGCATCTCCGACTGGCTGATCGATCCTGCCGACAACCCCGAGCGCAACACCGCGAAGCTTCTGACCATCGCCGAGGTGCTGATGCGCCAGGTCGAACAGGCCTCCGGCGAACGCGGCGTCGCCTACGAGCAGTTCCAGCGCGCCGCCCTCTTGGAAGATCGGGTGCGGCAGCGCACATCCGACCTTGAATCGACACTGAAGATTCTCAACGAGACGAATGCGCGGCTGGCCGAAGCGAACCGTGCGACCGAGCGTGCGCGCCGCAACCTTGCCGATGCCATCGAGGCGGTTGAAGAGGGATTTGCCCTGTTCGACGCCAGCGAAATCCTGGTGATGTACAATTCCCGATTCTGCTGTGATCTCGAGGACGTCCGTGCCACGCTTCGCCCGGGCCTGTCCTTTGCCGACTACATCGAGGCCTGCAGCCGTTCACGCTTCCTCGCCTTGCCGAAGGGCGGGGGGCCGGCCGACTGGATGGCGACGCGGATGCAGCGCCATCGCACGCGGAGCGTCTTCCAGGTGGCGCTTGCCGGCGACCGCTGGCTGCAGGTGAGCGAGCAGCCGACCTCCGACGGCGGCACGGTCGTTCTCCAGACCGACGTGACGGAAATCATCCGCATGGAGCGAAGCGAACGGGGCAGGATGCTGGACGATCAGGCCCGCCTGATCCACGCGACGTTGGAACATATCAACCAGGGCATATGCATCTTCGACGCGGCCGGCCGGCTGGTCGGCTGGAACGAACGGCTTCGCCTGTTGCTCGACATCCCGGTGACCGTGCTGCGCACCGGGACAGGCTTCGACACGCTGCAACGCTGGATGCAGCGTGACGGCGAACTGCTCAGTTCCATCACGCCCCCCGAGCTTTTCTCCTGGGCTGTCCAGCAGACGCAACGGCCGCCGCTGTTCCTCGAGATCCGCCGCACCTCGGGCGTGATGCTCGTTGTGTTTGCCGAGGAGACGCCGGACCGAGGCTTCGTCATGTCGTTCAGCGACGTGACGCGCGAGCGGCTAGCGATCCAGGCGATGCAGCGCGCCAACGCTTCGCTCGAGGCGCGGGTGGCGGCCCGTACCGAAGACCTGCGCGCCGCGCTTGCCGATGCGGAGCGCGCCAATTCCACCCGCGCCCGTTTTGTCGCGGCCGCCAGCCACGACCTCCTGCAGCCGCTTTCCGCCGCCAAGCTCTTTGTCGCCTCGGCACGCGACGAAACGGAAGACGAGCGGGCCGGCGGCACCCTCGACAAGGCACACAAGGCGCTGGCGAGCGTCGAGGCGATCCTCGGTGCCCTCCTCGATATTTCGCGCCTCGACGAGGCGGTGGTCGAAATATCGCCCGTCCGTCTTGCGCCGCTGTTTGCCCAGCTCACCGACGAATTCGCGCCCATGGCGGAACGCAAGGGCTTGCAGCTTGCCATCCTGCCTTGCGCTCTGACGGTCTTCAGCGATCCGGCCTATCTCAGGCGCATCCTGCAGAACCTCATCAGCAATGCGATCCGATATACGCGCACCGGCCGCGTGCTCGTCGGTCCGCGGCGCCTGCCGGGCGGCGTGCGGATCGAGGTGCACGATACCGGTCCCGGCATCGCTCCCGAGGACCAGCGGGCGATCTTTCGGGAGTTCCACCGCCTCAATGCCTCGGCATCCGCCTCCGAGGGCCTGGGGCTCGGCCTGGCAATCGTCGAGCGCGCCTGCGCGCTGCTCGGCCACCGTCTGACGCTCAACTCGACGCCCGGGCGCGGCACCTGCTTTGCCATCGAACTGGAACAGGCGCCGGCGCGCGCCGTGGCGAGCTACCCTTGCGGCGAAGCGATCGAGGACGGCGCGACGGACGACGTCGGCGACCGCATCGCCCTTCTCGTCGAGAACGACGAGGAACTGCGCCATGCGATCAGCCTGGTTCTGGAGCGGCGCGGCGTCACCGTTCTGGAGGTGGCGAGCGGCGAGGAGGCGCTGGAACTGGTCGACGAGATGGGCATCGTTCCCGATCTTTACCTGGTCGACCAGCAGCTCGGCGACGGACTGACGGGGATCGAGACCTTGACGGCTCTCAAGCAGCGTCACGGCGACCGGCCGGCCAGGATCATCACCGCCGACCGCACGCCGAGTGTGCGCGATGCCTGCGCCGCGGCCGAGATCGAGATCATCTACAAGCCCCTCGACCCGGAGGTGCTCGACGCCTTCGTCACGAGAGGGGGATGAGGAAAGCGATTGCGGCACGACGTCCTCGCTCTTCATCCCAACCTATTGTAATCCATACCTTTTGCCCCTCCGCACGACGATGACCGGCACCAAGGTCGCATTGCATGACCCCCGCCTTTCGAGGTTTCCTTGAGGACAGTCGAAAGCCTCAGGGAGAAGCGAATGCTGAGAAGAATGGGAATCGTTGCCGCGATGGTGCTCATGGCAGGAGCGGCAATCGCCGCAGAGCACGAAGTGAAGATGCTGAACAAGGGAGAGAGCGGGACCATGATCTTCGAGCCTGCCTTCGTGAAGGCCGCCGCCGGCGACACGATCCGCTTCGTGCCCGTCGACAAGGGCCACAATGTCGAGTCGATCAAGGGGATGCTGCCCGACGGCGTCGACAAGTTCAAAAGCAAGGTCAATGAAGAATATGTGATGACGCCGACCGTGCCCGGCCTCTACGGCGTGAAGTGCTCGCCGCATTTCGCCATGGGCATGGTGGCGCTGATCCAGGTGGGTGAAGTGCCGCCCAATGTCGAAGCCGTGAAGGCCGTGAAACTGCCGAAAAAGGCCGATGAGCGGATAAAGGAGGCGCTGGCCGCTTCATTTCGTTGACGAGAGTAACATACTGGCTTGGAGCGGGCTTCAGGCTCGCCCGCTCCGGTGCCGAGCGGGGTCGCACGCACCGCAAACACCTGTGACGTTTCAGTGGACAGAATCGCATAAATTACGTATTTTACGTATATCAGATTGCGGAGCGTCCCTGTGAAGCAATTCACCTTCAGCGACATGAACCGGGCATCCGGCGAAATCCTCGAGACGGCATTGATCGAGCCCGTCGCTCTCACCAAGCGCGGCAAGGAAAAGCTCGTCATCCTGTCTGCCACCGACTACCACAAGCTTGTCGGTCGGCCCCGTGTAGAGGCTTATACGCTTGCGGATGCGCCGGACGATGTTCACGAAGAGCTCATCGCCGGCCTCGACGCCATTATTGCCGGCGATGACGACCATGGTTAAGGCACTCAAGGCCGGCGACATCCTGCGCTACCACTACCCCTGGGCGAGGCAGACGCCGGGGAGGAAACGGGCCGCAAGGAGCGGCCCGTTTGCCTGCTGGTAAAGACACCGACGGAGCCGGCCAGGCTGTTCCTATTTCCCATCACCACGCAGAGGCCCGGTTCGTCGATGGTGCACATCGTCATCAGCGAAATCGAATGCCGCCGCGGCGGCCTTCGCTTCCCGTCTTGGCTCGTCCTCGACGAGTACAATCGGGTCGAACTGGACGAAGCCTATGATTTCTCGACGACGACGCCGAGCGGCGCCTTCAGCCCGGCTTTCGTCCGGAAAATAGCCATCCTCATCAAACAGGCAGCAACACAGCGCCGTCTCCGCGCCGTCGTCCGTAAATAAACAACAGGCATCGGCCATATTGCCGTGGTTGTGCCATCCCACGGCACGTAGCCCAAGCGTGTGCAGCGTTGGGGACAAGTGCGACGTGCTCAGACCTTGCGGGCCGCGAGGCCGCGGGCCGGGTCGTAGCCCCACAGGGCGCCGGCGCCGAAGACGGCGAGCGCGGCGACCGTGACCGCAAGTGCGAGCGGCTCGACTTGAGCATGGAGCGCGAAGCGGACCAGTTCGACGGCATGTGTGAACGGATTGACGGCGCAAATGTTGCGCAGGAGCGGCGAGGCTTCCGCCATCCGCCACAGCGGATAGAGCGCCGTTGAAAGGAAGAAGACCGGGAAGATCACGAAGTTCATCACGCCCGCGAAATTCTCCAGTTGCCGGATGAATGAGGAAAGAACGAGCCCGAGCGCCCCGACCATCAGGGCGGCAAGCATGATGGCCGGCAGGGCGCAGAGGTAGCCGGTCAGGGTAAAACGGATGCCCCAGGCGGCGGCAGCAGCGAGAAAGACATAGGCCTGGATGACCGAGATCAGGCTGCCGGCGATGAGCTTGCACGTCAGCAGCCACCAACGCGGCAGCGGCGCCGTCAGCAACAGGCGCATCGAGCCCATCTCGCGGTCGTAGACGAGGCTCAACGAGGACTGCATGCCGTTGAACAGCAGGATCATCCCGACGAGGCCGGGGGTGATGTATATCTCGTAGGTGATATAGGTCTGGTAGGGCGGCGTGATCGACAGGCCGAGCGCCGCACGAAACCCGGCGGCGAAGACGATCAACCAGACGAGCGGGCGCACCAGGGCTGCGAGCAAGCGACCACGTTGGCCGAGGAAACGCAGCGCCTCCCGACAAAGGATGGAGCTGAGGGCGACGAGAGCGCGATTAAGGAGAGTGTCGGCCGCCGACGACTCCAGCGTTCTGGACCGAGTGACGGTCACGACATCGAAGCGCCTGGGCTCAAGATCATTGCACTCTTCAGCATGCGTCATCACGCTCCTCCCGTTAGTGCCAGAAACCGGCCGGTGAGATCGGCGCCACCGATGTCGCCGGCTTCACCGGCAGCGAGTACGCGGCCGCGATGAAGAACGACCAGCCGGTCCCGCGGCCGGACCTCGTCGACGAGATGCGTAGCCCAGAGCACCGTCAGGCCGTCCTCGGCGGCAAGGCGGTGCACATGATCGACGATGGCGGCGCGAGCGGCGGCATCAAGGCCGACCGTCGGCTCGTCGAGGAGCAGGACGGAGGGACCGTGGACAAGGGCACGGGCGATCTCCATGCGCCGGCGGTGCCCTCCATTGAGCGCTGCCGCCTTTTCACCGGCGCGATCCGCCATGCCGAGCCGCTCCAGCGCTGCCGCGACCCGCGCCTCCGCCTGCCGTCCGAAAAGGCCGTGCAGCGCCGCGAAATAAAGAAGGTTGCGCCGCACCGTGAGGTCGAGATCGATGGTCGGTTGCTGGAAGACGACACCGATCCGCGCAAGGGCGGCGCGTGGATTGCGGGCGAGATCGTGGCCGGCGATGACGATCGCTCCGGCGCGCGGGGTGAACAGCCGGGTGAGCAGGCCGTAGAGCGTCGATTTGCCGGCGCCGTTCGGCCCGAGCAGCGCGCAGAACTGACCCCGCGCCACGGAGAAACTCACCGCGTCGAGGGCCCGCCGCGCGCCCCAATCATGCGTGATCGCCTCGACCGCCAGCCCGTCCACGCCCGTCCCCCTATTCGATGGTGATGGCGACTTTCTGCAAGTCGCCGCTGGTGCCCGGAACCTTCAGCTCGTAGCTGCCCGGCACGACCGCGACGAAGCTGATTTCCGCCTCCCCCGCTTCGTCGAACTCCAGCGAGGCGACGCCGAGGGGCCGGATCTCGATGCCTTCGACGACGATCTCGTTCATCCAGATGGCACGGAAGAAGCCGGCGCCTTCGAGCGCCAGTTCCTGGCTGCCATCGGCCTCGACCGTCAGCTTGTAATAGCTGCCGGACTTCAGCCGCATCGGTTCGGCGGCGAGGGCGGCGCCGGCGGCAAGCGTCAGCTTCGGCAGTTCCTTGCGGTTCGGCGCCGAAAGAAGCCCGGCAAGCCCCGTCTCGGGTGTCTCGCTCTCTTCATCGGCCAGCGCCACGCCGTTTGGCAGGGCCAGCGCCAGCAGCGCCGCAAACACGATCCTGTGCCTCATCCTCTTTCTCCTTGCTCTCGAAGTCCGTCAGGGTCGCGTCGCCGCCCCCCAGGGGAAACGGCCGACCTTGATCGATTTCAGCGGTTGCCGCTCAGCCACATCGATGACTGTGACGTCGCCGGAAACGCCGTTCGTGGTGAAAAGCTGGCTGTGATTCGGCGAAAAGGCCATGTGCCAGACACGCCGGCCGACCAGGATGTAGCCTTCGACCGCGAAGGTCTTCATGTCGATCACGGCGAGGTGGTTCGCCGGACCGAGCGCGACGAAGGCCGTCTTGCCGTCGGGCGTGAACTTGAAACCGACCGGCTGGACCAGGTCGTCGTTGACGCCGGTAATGGCGAAGCGGATCTTGGCCTTCTCCGACCGCGTCGCGACGTCGAACACCGTCACGCTGCCGCCGATCTCGGAGGACACCCAGAGCTCCTTGCCGTCGCTCGTGAACTCCGCATGGCGAGGACGACTGTCGACGAGCGTGTTGGCGACGATCTTCATGGTCGCCGTGTCGATCCAATGCGCCATATTGGTCGTCTCGGAGGTCGCCACGACGATCTTGCCGTCGGCCGAAACGGCCATGCCTTCCGGTTCTATGCCGACATTGATCTGCGCCACGACCTCCCGCCTATCGACGTCGACCACCGTCGTCACCGCATCGTCCTCGTTGGCGATCCACAAGTGCTTGTCGTCTGGAGCGAGCACGAACTGCTCCGGGTCCTCCCCGGAGGGCAGCTCGTGGAGGATTTCGCCGGTCGCCGGATCCATCACTTCCACGGCATCGCTGTCGGACGCGCAGATATAGGCGCGCGAATGGTCGGAGTTGAAGGTGATCCCGCGGGGCCGCTCACCGGTCGGAATGGTGCGGATGACTTCGAGCGTCGCGATGTCGATGACGGAGATATTGTCGTCCTTTTCGTTCGTCACCCAGATTTCGCCGGCCGTTGCCGCGAGGGGAAACGCGGCAACGGCGGCCAGGAAAAGGCAGATCCGTCTCATTTCAGCCTCCGAATGCCTTGCAGGCGCTTTCCGCACGGTCGAGACCAAGCGTATCCATGTCGTTTTCCTGATGCAGATAGCCGTCGATCGGCGTGAGCTCGACGAGCGCACGGGCGTTGACGACCGGCATGGGCTGGCGCAACTGGCCGTTCCAGCGCCGATAGGTGAGCGAGCGGCCCTTGAAACCGTCGAGGGCGAAGGCATCCGACAGGATGTAGGCCCTGAGCTCCGCCGGGTCGGCCGAATTGGTGCGTGTCACCGCCTCGCCGACCGAGCGCAGAGCGGCCCAGGCGGCGTAGTCGCGCGTCCGCATCTCGCGTTTCGCCGCGCCTTCGAAGCGGTTCTGCAGCTGCACGGCTCCCCACTGCTCCAGCACGGGCGCCCATCCCTCGCCGCGCAAACCGTCGGAGCCGGCGACCGGACGCGCCAGCCAGGTGTTGTCGACAACATAGCGGGCAAAATCGTCCGCCTCGTCGGCGACAAGCAGAACATCGTGATCCGGCAGGTCCTGGGTGAACAGCGGCACCTCCTTGCCGGCCGCCCGTCGCAAGTCGGTGTCGAAGCTCCACACCTTGTCGGCGAGGATTTCGACACCGAATTTTTCCGCCGCCGCGCGCAACGTTGCGGCATAAGCCGCATCCTCAGGCCTCGGACCGACGATCATGGCGGTGCGCGTCCAGCGCCGCGCCTTCAGCATCTGCATCAGCGCATCGGCACGCATCGCGTCCTCGGGGATGGTGTGAAGGAGGTTGGCGCGGCAGTCGGCGTCGCGCAACGCACGCGCACCCGATGCGACGTTGAAAAGCAGCGCGCCGCCGGCCTCGGCCAGGTCGGCAACGTTCAACAGGCTCTCGGCGGGCGCATCGATAAGGAGCACGGACGAGGCGGCGAGCGCGGCCTTCGCGGCAGCCGCGATATCCCCTCCCGGCGCAACGGAAATCACCTTCAGCGTGTAGTGGTGCCCGAGGAAACTGCCGGTCGTCTCCGTATCGGCAAGGGCGACCTCCGCCCCGGCGATGCCGAGGTCCGCGGGGATCGGGTCGAGGTTCGACAGCACCGGCGGCGCCTGCACCTCCTGCCGCAGATAGGTCATGGCGACGGTGATCTCCGCCCGCGCCGGACCGGAGGAGCCGGCCAGGGCGACCAGGAGGCACGCAGAGATTTTCCAGCTGATGCGGCGTTTCGGCATTGGGCACTCCTCCCTCCGCCAAATTTAAGTCGTGGGTGACACGGCGTGGAATACGACCAAGGTGCCATGCCCGGTTCCGACATAGGTCGTATTCCGCGGCATCGCCGATGAGCGGTAAGAAAATGCGGATCGGAACGAAGTCTTGCCAGGGAGGAAAGATGTCCACGAACCGTATCCGCGCCGGGCTTGCGGCGCTTGCACTGCTCGGAACGGCGACGATCGTCGCCGCGCATGGCGATGTGGCGCCCCAGCCCGTCAACACCGACGCGCTACCGGAGGTCGGTGAGGAATGGCTTACCGAGAACCCCTATCGCGAGGAGAAAGTCGGGCGCGACACCTGGCTGAAGGCCGTCGAGATCGGCGCGTCCGGATTCAACCAGAACTGCGCCCGCTGTCACGGGCTGGGCGCCGTATCCGGCGGGCTCGCTCCCGACCTCCGGCTCCTGGAGGCGGAGGAATATGGCGACGAGTGGTTCATCGAGCGCTTCCGTCTCGGCTACACCCAGGATGGGACGACGAAAATGCCGGCCTTCGGCGACATTCTCGGCCAGAAGGCGGCCTGGGCAATCCGCACCTATATCGAGACGCGACCGGAAGACGGGGCGCTCGACGCCCACTCCGACCGGCTGCACGAAGTCCGCAACGAGCTGGCCTCGTCCAAAGTCTCGGACCCCAAGGCCCTGAAAGCCGAGCTCGAGAAAATCGCCGCCGAAGTCAAGACCGCCTCGGGCGCGCCGGTTGCCGACAGCGTCGCCTATGAGGCGGCCCGGGTCCTGACCGATACGCCGGAGAGCTGGAAGAAGGCCAGTGACATCCTGACCGTCGGGCTATCGGCATCGGAGTGAGCCATGCGCGCGCCTCGGTCCGTGGTGCTCTCGGCATTGGCCTGCCTTGTCCTGCCGGGCGTGGCCTTCGCGCGATGCGAGGGCCACGTGCCGCAGCCGAAACCGCAGAACACCTTTCCGCAGGACGTCGGGCGCTCCTTCGACAGGATCCTCGAGGAGGGCTGGATCGAGTTCGCCGTCTACGAGGATTTCCCGCCCTGGTCCATTGAGGAGAAGGGCGAGGCGCACGGGGTCGACGTGGAGATCGGAAAGCTCGTCGCCGCCGCACTCGGCGTCGAGCCCCGCTTCCGTCTCGTGCAGGCCGGCGAGACGCTCGACGCCGACCTCATCAACTATGTGTGGAAAGGAGCCGTCGTCGGCGGCCATGTCAGCGACGTGATGCTGCATGTGCCCTATGACAGCGACTATGCCTGCCGCATCGAGCAAGTGACCTTCACCGGGCAATATGCGCGGGAGGCCATCGCCATTGCCTATGACAAGGCCGGCTACCCCGACAAGGGACCGACGCCGTCCTACTTCCGTTTCGATACGGTGGCGGTGGAAAACGACTCGATTTCCGATTTCCATCTGACGTCGCTGCTCGGCCCGGTGGACAAGATCCGCCGCTACCGCAGCACCGCCCTTGCCGTGGAAGCGCTGGCGGGCGGCGAGACCATGGCCGCGATGGGCCCGCGGGCACAACTTCAGGCCGGCATTGCCGCTCATCCCGTTGCCGCACTGGCGGTGCACGAACCGCCGCTCGTCGGCATGGCGCGCGGCAAATGGACATTGGGCGTCGCTGTGAACTTCCAGCACAAGGATCTCGCCTATGCCGTCGACGACGCCCTCGCCGCGGCACTTGCCGATGGGCGGATCGCGGCGATCTTCCAGGCGTATGGCCTGACCTTCGAACCTCCGCCGAGATAGTACCGCAAGCCAACACATCTTTGACGTCAGCACGGGCAACGTTGGAGGCTTGCGTCTGGCGGGACGATCACCGACCAGCAGAGGGAACAAGTTGGGTGGCTGTAGAATTTCATGGTCATGAAGAGCGTCGCTATTTTCGCAGCATCACTCACATTGGGGCTCAGTGGCTCCGTCAGTGCTCAGGAACTCCAGCCGGAGGCGGTCAACGCTGCTTCGATGGCTTCCATTCCGTCGGAGCGGCCATCAAAAGCCTCGCCTCGACCGGAGCCGGCAATCGTTCGTCTCCAGGTTCTTCTGGATCGGGCCGGTGCATCGCCCGGCGTGATCGACGGCTACTACGGCGAGAATGTCACCAAGGCGGTTGCCGGATTCGAGGCGATGCAAGGTCTTCCGGTTGATGGAAAGCCGGACCCCGAGGTCACCGAAAGGCTGTCCGGCGGCAAGCCGGTCATCGAGCCCTATGTCATCTCCGAAGACGATGCCAAGGGTCTCGTCGACAGCATTCCCGAAGATTACGCCGAGCAGGCCGAAATGGAGCATCTCGGCTATACGAGTGTCGAGGAGAAACTGTCGGAGCGGTTTCACATGGACATCGATCTGTTGAAGGCGCTCAATCCCGGCTCGGCATTTGCCGTCGGAGCGACGGTGTCTGTTGCCATGCCGGGCACCGCGAAGGAGGGCACGGTCAAACGGATAGAGGCGCGCAGGCGAGCCGGGCAAGTCCTGGCATTCGCTGAGGACGGCTCGGTGCTTGCCGTCTATCCCGCCACGATCGGCAGCGAAGAGTCGCCCTCCCCCTCCGGAACGCACAAAGTCAAGGGGGTCGCCCGAATGCCCGTCTATGTTTACAACCCCAAGGTCAATTTCCAACAGGGCGACAACAGCGAGGTCCTGGAACTCCCCAAGGGTCCCAACGGTCCCGTCGGAAGCGTCTGGATCGACCTGACGGAGCCAACCTACGGGATCCACGGCACGCCGGAACCGTCGCTCGTCGACAAGGCGGGGTCACACGGCTGCATTCGCCTGACAAACTGGGACGCCGAGGAACTGGCTGCGATGGTCAAGCCGGGGGTGGTCGTCGCCTTCACCGACTGAACCGGTCTCGATCCGCAAGCCCGGTGGCCGGCAGTTCGCTCTCTTTCGCGGGTTTGAACCTCCCCCTCGTCGCGCGCCCGCGCAGCGATTGCCGAGTTCGGCTCGAAGCGGTCGCTCCTCCTCCACCCGATTTGAAGACCAGCCACGACCCGTTCTTTGCAGTTGACACTTGTATGATAAGTGACATATTACTTCTGCATCGGAATATTTTTTGAGCCTCTTGCCCTTGCCAAGGCGCCCGTGGGAATCATCTCTTCGAGCTGGCGGCTTAAATGGAATGGCGGCTCAGCGAACGATGGGGAACTGAACAGTGACAAGCGCTTCTCGGAACTGCCGCGTCGGCGTCGACATCGGTGGGACGTTTACGGACATCGCCCTTGACCTCGACGGGACGCTCCACTCGACCAAGGTTCTGACCGATTACACCGCACCCGAGCGCGCCATCCTGAAGGGCGTCAAGGCGGTGGCCGAAACGGCCGGCATCGCGCTTTCGGACATCGACATCCTGATCCATGGGACCACGCTTGCGACCAATGCGCTGATCGAGCGACGCGGCGCGAAGACGGCCTTCGTTACCACCGAAGGGTTCCGCGACGTGCTCGAAATGCGCACCGAGAACCGCTTCGAGCAATACGACCTCAACATTTCGCTGCCCCCGGCGCTGATCCAGCGCGCCGACCGCTTCACCGTCCGCGAACGCATGAATGCGGTGGGCGAGGTTTTGCAACCGCTCGACGCGGCGTCCGTCGCTGCCGTTGTCGACCAGGTCGCGAAAGGTGAATACGAGAGCGTCGCCGTCGGCTTCATTCATGCCTATGCCAACGGCGCGCATGAGGCCGCCGTGCGCGATGCGCTCCTCAAGCGTCTGCCGCAGATCTCCGTGTCGGTTTCCTCGGAAGTCTCGCCGCAGATGCGCGAATTCGAGCGCTTCAACACGGTCTGCGCCAACGCCTATGTGAAGCCGGCGATCAAATCCTACCTCGACCGGCTCGTCGTCTCGCTGAAGGAGATCGGCGTCGGCTGCCCGGTCTACATGATCCATTCGGGCGGCGGCATCGTCTCGGTTGAGAGTGCCGCCGAATTTCCGGTGCGGCTCGTCGAATCCGGCCCGGCCGGCGGCGCGATCTTCGCGGCCGACATCGCCCGCCGGCACGGTCTCGACACCGTCCTTTCCTTCGACATGGGCGGCACGACGGCAAAGATCTGCCTGATCGAGAACCAGGTGCCGAAGACCGCGAAGACCTTCGAAGTGGCTCGCACCTACCGTTTCCGCAAGGGTAGCGGCATGCCCATCTCCATTCCGGTGGTCGAGATGGTCGAGATCGGCGCCGGAGGCGGCTCGATCGCCAGCGTCGACGTCATGCGCCAGATTCGCGTCGGGCCGCACAGCGCCGCGTCCGAACCGGGCCCGGCCTGTTACCAGCGCGGCGGCCTCAAGCCGACCGTCACCGATGCGGACCTGCTGCTCGGCAAGCTCGATCCCGACAATTTCGCCGGCGGCGCGATCCCGCTTTCCGTTGCCGCCTCGCGCGATGCGATGGACCGCGAGATCGGGCCCGGCCTCGGCCTCGACGCCGAAGGCGCGGCCTACGGGACCTGCGAAATGGTCGACGAGAACATGGCAAATGCCGGCCGCGTTCACACGGTGGAAAACGGCAAGGACATCTCCGATTTCACCATGATCACCTTCGGCGGCGCCGGCCCGCTGCATGCCGCCCGGCTCTGCGAGAAGATGGGCATCTCGACCTTCCTCGTGCCGCCCGGCGCCGGCGTGGGGTCGGCGATCGGCTTCCTGCGGGCGCCGTTCGGCTACGAATCGGTCCGCAGCGCCGTGTTCAATCTCTCGCGCTTCGACGTCGATGGCGCCAACCGGCTGATGGCCGCGATGAAGAGCGAAGCGCTGAGCTTCGTCGCCGGCGGCCTCGACACGGCCGATCCGGTCATCGAACGCACCGTCTTCATGCGCTATGCCGGCCAGGGCTGGGACATTCCCGTTGCGCTCCCGTTCGAGCATTTCGATGCGGCGAGTGCCGAGCAGATCCGGGCGCTGTTCGAGGGAGCCTATGCACGCTTCTTCGGCCGGGCGATCGAAGGCCTCGACATCGAGATCGTCAGCTGGGCCGTCAAGGCAAGCTCGCCCCTCCCCGAGGTCGCGCGTGTCGAAGCCGTCGGCCGAAGCCGCGAGGCCGAACCCGGAAAACGCCGCCGCCTGTTCGATGTGGGGCAAAGGTCGTTCCTCGAGGCAGGCATCCACGAACGCGAGATGCTCGTCCCCGGCGACGTCGTTTCCGGCCCGGCGGTGATCGCCGAGCGCGAAACGTCGACCGTGCTCACCTCCTCCTTCGTCGCCACCGTCCAGGTGGATGGCTGCCTTCTCGTCACGCGCCGCTGAAAGGGTCCTGACCATGAGTGAACCCCTGATCGACATCCACATGCAGGTGATGTGGAACCGGCTGATCTCCGTCGTCGAGGAGCAGGCACAAACGCTGATCCGCACCGCGTTCTCGACCAGCGTGCGCGAGGCCGGCGACCTTTCGGCCGGCATCTTCGACCTCGAAGGGCGGATGCTCGCCCAGGCGGTGACCGGCACGCCGGGCCACGTCAACGCCATGGCCGAATCCGTCGCGCACTTCATCAACGACATCGGCCCGGAAAACATCTTCGAGGGTGACGTCTACATCACCAACGATCCCTGGAAGGGCACCGGCCATCTCCACGACATCACCGTCGTCACGCCCTCCTTCCACCATGGCAAGCTGGTCGGCTATTTCGCCTCCACGGCGCATGTCGTCGATGTCGGCGGCCGCGGCTTCGGCCCGGATGCGCGCGAAGTCTACGAGGAAGGCCTGTTCATTCCGATCATGAAGTTCTTCGATCGGGGCGAGGTCAACCGCACGCTCATTCATATCGTCCGCAACAATGTCCGCGAAAACGACAAGGTGGTCGGCGACTTCTACGCGCTCGCCGCCTGCAACGAGACCGGCCATCGCCGGCTTGTCGACATGCTGACGGAATTCAACCTCGAAGACCTCGGCACCATCGGCTCGTTCATCCTGAAGCACAGCCGCGAAGCGACGCTCGAACGGCTGAGGAACCTTCCGCACGGCAGCTGGTCCTACAGTCTCGACCTCGACGGCTACGACGAGCCGGTGCATCTCGCGGCGCAGCTCACCATCAGCCCGGATGGTGTTCTCGTCGATTTCGACGGCACGTCCGGCATGAGCAGGTTCGGCATCAACGTGCCGCTCGTCTACGCCAAGGCCTATGCCTGCTACGGCATCAAATGCGTCGTTGCCCCGGAGATCCCGAACAACACCGCCTCGCTGGCGCCCTTCGACGTCGTCGCGCCGGAAGGCTGCATCCTCAATGCCAAGCGACCGGCGCCCGTCGCGGTTCGCCACGTGCTCGGCCATTTCGTGCCCGACCTCGTGCTCGGCGCACTGCACCAGGCTCTGCCCGGCAAGGTGCCGGCCGAAGGCGCAAGCGCCCTCTGGAACCTGCACATGAGTGTGCGCCCCGTTTCCGACGAGATCGGCGGCAAGGGCGCCGAAATCTTGATGTTCAATTCCGGCGGCACCGGTGCGCGCCCGTCGCTCGACGGTCTCAGCGCCACGGCCTTTCCGAGCGGCGTCCACACGATGCCGATCGAAGCGACGGAAAATGTCGGCCCGATCATCGTCTGGCGCAAGGAACTGCGCGAAGGCTCCGGCGGCGCCGGCGAGCAGCGCGGCGGCCTCGGCCAAGTGATCGAAATCGCCGCCGCCGAAGGCTACGCCTTCCGCTTCTCCGCGATGTTCGACCGGCTCGGCCATCCGGCTCGCGGCCGCGACGGCGGAGGCGACGGGGCGGCGGGCTCCGTGTCGCTCGACGACGGCACCACGTTCAAGGGCAAGGGCCTGCAATTCGTCCCGGCGGGCCGCAAGCTCGTCCTCCATCTCCCCGGCGGCGGGGGCTATGGGGACGCGGCCAAGCGCCCGGCGGCGGCGATCGATGCCGATATCGCCAATGGCTACATCACCAAGGACCAGGCGGCCGCCGACTACGGCAGGAAGAAATAGGACGAGCGGGGACGAACATCATGAATTTCGAAAGCCGCCGGGCCGGCAGCATCAAGTCGTCTCCGTCGATGGCCGTGTCGCTGGCCGCCAAGGCGATGCGGGCCAAGGGCGAAAGCGTCGTCGATCTCTCCCTCGGCGAGCCGGATTTCGAGACGCCGGATTTCATCGTCGAGGCGGCGATCGCGGCGATGCGCGGCGGCAAGACCCGCTACACCGGCCCGGACGGCACGGAGGAACTCCGCGCGGCGATCGTCGCGAAGTTCAAGCGCGAGAACCGCCTCGACTATGCCATGGACGAGATCTCCATCGGCAATGGCGCCAAGCAGATCCTTTTCAACGCCTTTCTCGGCACGCTCGAAGCCGGCGACGAGGTGATCGTCCCGGCCCCCTACTGGGTGTCCTACACCGATATCGTCATCCTTCACGGCGGCGTACCCAGGATCATCGCGTGCGGCGTCGAGGACGATTTCAAGCTGACGCCGGAACGCCTCGAACACGCGATCACGCCGAAGACCCGCTGGGTGCTGTTCAACTCGCCCTCGAACCCGACCGGCGCGATCTACACGAGCGCCGAGCTCGCCGCACTCGGTGAGGTGCTGGAGCGCCATCCGCACGTCCTCGTCATGTCCGACGAGATCTACGAGCACATCGTTGCCGATGATGTGCCCTTCACCTCCTTTGCGAACGCCTGCCCGCAAGTCCGCGAGCGGACGCTGATCATCAACGGCGTTTCCAAGGCCTATGCGATGACCGGCTGGCGGCTTGGCTACGCCGCCGGGCCGAAGAGCCTGACCAGGGTCCTGAACAAGATGCAGTCGCAGAGCACGACATGCCCTAGTTCGATCTCCCAGGCGGCCGCAGCTGCCGCGCTCAACGGCCCGCAGAACTTCGTCGCTGAGGCCGTCGCCGAATACAAGGCACGCGGGGAACTGGTGACGCGGGGATTCAGCGCCATTCCCGGCCTCGAGGTCCGTGCACCCGACGGGGCTTTCTATCTCTTTCCCAAATGCGCCGGTTATATCGGCAAGACGGCGCCGGACGGAACGGTCATCGAGAACGACACCGCGTTGGCTTCCTTCCTGCTGACGGCCGGAAAGGTCGCGACCGTTCCGGGTGCTGCCTTCGGCGTCGAGCCTTATATCCGTTTGTCTTTCGCAACGTCGCGGGAAAACCTGCACATCGCCATCGAGCGCATCGGCGAAGCACTCGCCAAGCTTCGCTAAAGAGGGAAATCCCATGTCCGATTATCAAAGAGTATTGCTGACCGGTGCCGCCGGCGCCCTCGGGTCCGAACTTCGCAAATCCGGAACCAGGCTTGGAAAAGTCGTCAGGCTCTCGGCCCGGGGCCCTTGCGAAAATCTCGCGCCTCACGAAGAGGACTTTCCGCTCGACCTCGCTGATTTTGACGCGGTGTCGGCAGCCGTGAAGGGATGCGATGCCATTGTCCATATGGGCGGCCAGGCGCTCGAAGGCCCGTGGCAGACGATCCTCGATTCCAACATCGTCGGCGGCTACAACATCTACGAGGCGGCCCGCCGCCACGGCGTCAAGCGCATTGTCTATGCAAGCTCCGTCCACGCAATCGGCTATTACGAGCGGACGCAGACGATCGACGGCAACGTGCCGACACGGCCCGACAGCCTGTACGGCGTGTCGAAGACCTTCGTCGAGAATCTGGCGCGCTACTATTTCGACAAGTTCGGCATCGAGACGGTCTGCCTGCGCATCGGCTCGTCCTTCCCGGAGCCGACCGATCGTCGTCACCTGATCACGTGGCTCTCCTATCGCGACTGCCGCCAGCTGGTCGAAAAGTCGCTGTCGGCCCCCCGGGTCGGCTTCATGATCGCCTACGGCATGTCCAACAATTCGGAAGCCTTCTGGGACAACCGCACCGCCGCCGTGCTCGGCTACAAGCCTGAGGACAGCGCCGACGACTATCGCGACAAGGTCTTCGCCAAGACCACACAGGGCGACCCGAACGATCCGGCGGTGCGCTTCCAGGGCGGCAGTTTCTGTGCTGCCGGCCATTTCGAAGACGAGAACAAGTAAGGCGCCGCCATGCAGGCTTCCAAAACCTCCTATGATGTCGTCATCGTCGGCGGCGCCGTCGTCGGCAGCTCGGCCGCCTATTTTCTGGCGACCAATCCCGATTTCACCGGTTCTGTTCTGGTGATCGAGAAGGACTGGACGTATCAGCGTTGCGCGACGGCGCTGTCCTCTAGTTCGATCCGCCATCAATTCTCAAACGCCATCAATGTGCAGGTCTCCCAGTTCGGAACCGAGTTCATCCGCGACTTCAAGAAGCATGTCGCGGTCGACGACGACACGCCGGAAATCGGCTTCCACGAGGCGGGCTACCTGTTCCTGGCCGGTGACGAACGCGGCGAGCAGGTGTTGCGTCGCAACCACGAAAACCAGGTCGCCTGCGGCGCCGAAGTGACGCTTCTCGATGTCGAAGCACTCGGCCGCCGCTTCCCCTGGCTCAACCTCGAGGGCCTGGTGCTCGGCAGCACCGGCGAGCGCGGCGAAGGCTGGTTCGACAGCGTCGGGCTGATGCAGGGCTTCCGCAAGAAGGCCCGTTCGCTCGGCGTCGAATATGTCGAGGACGAGGTCGTCGCCGTAAACCGGGAGGATGACCGGATCGTCTCCGTGACGACCAGAAGCGGCCAGACGATCGGCTGCGGGACGATGGTCAACACGTCAGGCACCAACGGCAAAAAGGTGGCGCGCCTGGCCGGTCTCGACATCCCGGTCGAGCCGCGCCGCCGTTCGCTCTTCGTGGTGGATTGCCGGACACCACTTGAAGGTAGGGTAGGACTTACTATCGATCCGACCGGCGTCTTCTTCCGCCCGGAAGGCAAGTTCTACCTGATGGGCACCTATCCGAAGCACGATCCGGAGGTCGATCCGAACGATTTCGATGTGATGCACGACGAGTTCGACGAAGAAATCTGGCCGATCCTGGCCAATCGCGTCCCGGCCTTCGAGGCGTTGAAGGTGGTCAATTGCTGGGCCGGCCACTACGACTATTGCACGCTCGACCACAACGTCATCCTCGGGCCGCATACCGAAGTGAGGAACTTCCTCTTCGCCAACGGCTTTTCCGGCCATGGCCTGCAGCAGTCGCCGGCGATGGGCCGGGGCCTCAGCGAACTCATCGCCTATGGCGGCTTCCGCACGCTCGATCTTTCGCCCTTCGGCTACGAGCGGGTGGTCGCCAACAGGCCGTTCCTCGAAGACGCGGTCATCTGAAACAACCGGCCACATTGGGGGATCAAGCTATGACAACCGGCACCAAGGGCCGCAATGGCGGACAGATTCTGATCGATGCCCTGCGCATTCACGGCGTCGAGCGCGCCTTCTGCGTTCCGGGCGAAAGCTATCTCGCGGCGCTCGATGCGCTGCATGAAGCGAAGGACGATATCGAGCTCGTCGTCTGCCGCCAGGAAGGCGGCGCCGCCTACATGGCGGAGGCCTACGGAAAACTGACCGGCAAGCCGGGCATCTGCTTCGTCACCCGCGGCCCCGGCGCCACCAATGCCTCGGTCGGCGTTCACACGGCTTTCCAGGATTCGACGCCGACGATCCTCTTCATCGGCCAGGTCGCGCGCGATCAGGTGGAGCGCGAAGCGTTCCAGGAGGTCGACTACCGCCGGATGTTCGGGCAGATGGCGAAATGGGTGGTGCAGATCGACGACGCGGCACGCATTCCTGAACTGGTGAGCCAGGCCTTTCACCGCGCCGTCAACGGCCGGCCCGGCCCCATCGTCGTTGCGCTACCGGAAGACATGCTGATCGATTGCGTCGATGTTGCCGATGCGCCCGCCTACAAGACCGTCGAGATGCACGCCGGACAAGCGCAACTGGACGAACTGCGCAGCCGCCTCGAACAGGCGGAACGGCCGATCGTGATCGTCGGCGGTGCCGGCTGGACGGAGGACGCTGTCGCCGACATCCGCAGCTTCAGCGAGGCGATGCGCTTGCCGGTCGCCGCCTCCTTCCGCTGCCAGGACCTGTTCGACAACACCCATCCGAACTACGCCGGCGATCTCGGCCTTGCGGCCGGGCCGAAACTCATCCAGCGCATCAAGGACAGCGACCTTTTGATCGTCATCGGCGCCCGGCTCGGCGAAATGACGACCGGCGGCTATAGCCTCATCGACATACCGGTGCCGAAGCAGACGCTCGTCCACGTCCATGCCGGCGCCGAGGAGCTCGGCCGTGTCTATCACGCCGACCTGCCGATCAACGCCAGCGCCGCCGCCTTCGCGCGGCAGGCGGCCGGACTGGCGCCGATCGCCGAGCCGCGATGGGCCGAATGGACGCGCGGAGCCAATGCGGACTACCGCGAAAACCTCGAGCACCCGGCCGTCCCAGGTCCGGTGCAGATGGGCGACATCATGGCATGGCTGCGCGACCATCTCCCTGCCGATGCCATCCTGACCACCGGCGCCGGCAACTATTCCGCCTGGGCGCATCGCTTCTACCAGTACCGGACATTCCGGACGCAGCTCGGCCCGACCAACGGCTCGATGGGCTACGGCGTTCCGGCCGCGATCGCCGCCAAGCTTTCGGCGCCCGAGCGCCCGGTGATCGCCTTTGCCGGCGACGGTTGCTTCCTGATGAACGGCCAGGAACTGGCGACGGCCATGCAATACGACGCCCGGGTCATCGTCCTGGTGATCAACAACGGCATGTACGGAACGATCCGCATGCACCAGGAGCGGCACTATCCGGGCCGCGTGTCCGGCACGCAATTGACCAATCCGGATTTCGCGGCGCTGGCACGCGCCTACGGGCTGCATGGCGAAACCGTCGAGACCACGGAAGACTTCGCGCCCGCCTTCGAGCGGGCCGAACAATCCGGCAAGCCGGCGCTGATCGAAGTGCGCATCGATCCCGAAGCCCTGACGCCGAAAATGAGCCTCACCCAGATCCGCGACCAGGCACTTGCGCAAGGCACGTAACGGTGCGACCGCCACATCGCGACAAGCATCATCTGGGCCTTACCCCGGGGCGGCACCCCCTTCTGCCCTGCCGGACATCGGAGGCCACGGTTTGCACCCTGCAGTCGCTCCGGCGCAAACCACTAGGTGGCGCCCGCGGCCCGCTTCAATTCCGCCAGTCGTTCCTGGCAGAC
This sequence comes from Sinorhizobium fredii NGR234, assembly GCF_000018545.1. NCBI lineage: Bacteria > Pseudomonadati > Pseudomonadota > Alphaproteobacteria > Hyphomicrobiales > Rhizobiaceae > Ensifer > Ensifer fredii. The sequence goes on along the minus strand of NC_012586.1, from coordinate 304,080 downwards.
GGTCTCGACGAGGCGGTGCAGATGCTCGGTCCGCTCGAGGAGCCAAGCGAGTGCTTCCTCGCTGATCTCGAAGTGCTTCGAGTAGCGCGCCTTCACATAGGCTTCGTTGAGAATGTTGTACCAGGCGATATAGCGGTGCTGGTTGCGCGGCCAGGCCTCGACGAGCCGCTGATCACGATCCTCAGCGAGACCACGGAGAAATTTGAGGTTGTGCGACGGCGGACTGTAATTGGTAAGGACCAAGAGGCTCGCCGCGTACAATTGTTCGATCGCTTGGTGTAGCAGGAAAGCCGCTTCTTTGAGATCGTGTTCTCTGACGCAGAACTTTGCGGTTTTTAGGAACACCCTGGCGTGAGGTATGCGGTCATCGAAATATTGCTTTGCAAATCGAAATGCATCGGCGGGCGAGAGCCGTCTCGGTTCGGCCAGCGGCCGGTCATCGAGTTCGTAGAGTACGACGCCCTCGCGTAGGATGTCGACGAAGAAATATTGCCCGTCCGCAAGGAAGTTATTCACCTCCCGGGCGCCATGGACAATCAGCCCAACCGGGGTCGAGACTCCCTTGTCCCACATCAGCCGGTCGGTCGCCTTGTCCCAATACTCACGTTCCGCGAGCCTTTTCGAATTAACGATGACGAGAATGTCGTAATCCGAGCGGTAGCCCTTCATCGTGTGCGGCTCGTCGACGAAGCTGCCGCGTGCATACGAACCGAACAGGATGATTTTCAGGATTCGCCCGCGCTTCTTGAAGGCGGACGAGCTTCCCTCGAGCGCATCGGCAAACTCCTCGTGGATGATCGCGACTACGCGGGCAAGCTCGCGCTGCTTCTTTTCCGGAAGATGTTCGAGGCTCGTTTTCATATGCAACCGATAAGATAAAGACGACTCGTCGTCTACTACTGGAATTATGAGAACACCGTCCGCGATCGTTGGCGTTTGGCGAGGAAGGCAGCGGCCGTACTCGGCGATCGCGCGTACTTTGTCGACACGGCGCTGCGCTGATGATGGCTAATCTCGCTGAGGCGCAAAAAGTCGCACTACGGGCGGCTTTGTTAATTTGGTTGCGGGGGAGGATTTAAACCTGCGGCCTTCAGGTATGAGCCCGTCGCCCACGTATGTCCCCCTTGTAGGTCCCTTGTGGGGGAGATGCCCGGCAGGGCAGAGGGGGTATCAACAGCCGCTCTCGACTTTGTGTCAGCAGAACCGCGCTCTCACTCCTCCGCCACCGTTGCCGGCTCGTCGAGCATGGCGCGGTAGCGGTTGAGGCTCTCCTCGAGATGCAGCGCCAGGGCGTTCTTCGCCCCTTTGACGTCGCCCTGGGTGATCGCCGCGAGGATTGCCGCGTGCTCCTTGTTGATCTTCTTCAGATAAGCCTGATAGCCGCCGGCCGACTGGCGGTGCTTCAGCACCAGGTCAAGGCTGATTTCGCCTCTGACAGCCTCGAGAAAGCGCGGAAAATGCGGATTGCGCGTCGCCTTGGCGATCGCCAGGTGAAAGTCGAAATCCGCCTCTGCCTCGATCTCGGCGTCGGTCGTGTCGAGGCTTTCCAGTTGATCGTAGGCCCGCGCGATCTCGGCCAAGGCCTCCGGCGTCCGTCGCGACGCGGCAAGTGCCACCGACTGCAGTTCGACGCCCAGACGCAGCTCGATGATCTGCATGGCGGAGCGAATATCGTCGATCCGGCTGATCTCGAAATTGAGCGTTTTGGCGTCCTTCTCGGTGACGAAGACGCCGGCACCCTGACGGGCGGTCACGCGCCCGGCCACCTTCAGCGAGGTCAGCGCTTCGCGGATCACCGTCCGGCTGACGCCGAACTCCTCGCAGAGCTGCGCGCTTGAGGGAAGCTTGTCGCCGGGACCGTACAGGCCTGAATCGATGCGTGAGGCGAGTTGCGCGACGACGATTTCGGCGAGATTGCCTCGTTGTGTGATGACGCTCACGTCTGGGCCTGATTCCTTCGGGTCTTTCGGGTCTATAGTTTCACATATCACATATCATGTGAGTTGTGGAAATCAGCATCGCTACAGACCAGCGCTTTCAATAGCTGCAGCGGATGCGGCAGACCCGGTGCGCCCATCAGCTTGACCTGCGACCGGCAGGAATAGCCGGTCGCCATCAGGACGCGATGCGGGCCGGCGCCCTCGAACTTTTGCTGCCAGCTGAGCCTGTAGATGGTTTCGGACAAGGCGCGATTCCTGCGTTCGTGGCCGAACGTTCCGGCCATGCCGCAGCAGCCCGCGTCCTCGATGGTCAGCTTCAGCCCGAAGGCCTCGAAGATCGCGCCCCAGGACCGGACGCTGTCCGCCGCATTGGTCCGCTCGGTACAGTGCGGCAGCAGCACATACTGCGTCTCCGGCCTGTCGAACTTGCGGTTCGCGAGCCGGTCGAGCCGGGCGCCCAGCCATTCCTGCGGAAGCAACACCGTCGGCGTCCTTTCCGCCCCCAATGCGCCCGGGTATTCGCTGCGATAGCAAAGCGTCATCGACGGATCGAGACCGACGAGCGGCACGCCGCTTGCCGCCAGGCGGGAGAGATGGCGGGCATTGCGCTCCGCCACCCGCTCGAAGGCGCCGAGATAGCCATGGACGTGCAGGGCCTTGCCATTGGCCATCAGCGGCGCGACGAACGGCCTGAAGCCGAGAGCGAGAAGCAGATCGATGACATCGAGGAGCAGCGCGGGCTCGAAGTACGAGGTGAAGCAGTCCTGGACGAGGATCAGGCTTCTTTCCTTCTCCGATGCGGAAAGCGCAGCCAGTTCTGCTGGCCGCGCGAGGGCGACACCGCGCCGGCGCAGCTCCGCCGGCAAAGACTGGCTTGGAAGGAGCGGCAGTGCCGTCAACCCGACCCTCCCCATCAGCACCTGGCCTGGCCGGCTGCCGGCGACCAGATTGTAGAGCCCGCCGACCTTTGCCATCACAGGCAGCAGGTGCTCGATGGAGGCGATCAGCGGATCCTTCAGCGGCCGCAGGTAGCGGCCGTAATAGAGTTCGAGGAATTTCGAGCGGAAAGCCGGCACGTTGACCTTCACCGGGCATTGGCCGGCGCAGGCCTTGCAGGCAAGGCAGGTGTCCATCGCCTCGCGGACCTGATCAGAGAAGTCGCCCTTTGTCGTCCGGCCGAGGCTGGCGATCAGGCGCGGAAGAAAGCCGCGCCAAACGGGACGCCGGCGCAGCCTCTCGGCCTCGGCCTTCGGATCAACGCCCCGTTCGGCCAGAAGCCGCAGCCATTCGCGGATCAGCGAGGCCCGCCCCTTGGGCGAGAAACGCCGGTCGCCGGTTCCCTTGAACGACGGGCACATGGCGGAATCAGTGTTGAAATCGAAGCAGGCGCCATTGCCGTTGCAGTAGGCGGCATTGTCGAAGGCCTGGCGGGTCTCTGGGTCGATCCGGCGGTCGAGGGCGCCTCGCAAGGGCAGCTCGTCGATTCGCGTCAGCGCTCCGTGACCGGGGGTGGCGATCTTTCCGGGATTGAGCTGGTTGTGCGGATCGAAGGCGGCCTTCAGCCGCTGCAGCTCGGGATAGAGCGGACCGAAGAAGTCGGGAGCATATTCCGAACGGACGCCCTTGCCATGCTCGCCCCAGAAGACGCCGCCATATTTCCGCGTCAGCTTTGCCACCGCGTCGCTCACCCGGCGCACCAAGGGCTCCTGTCGCTCGTCGGTCAGGTCGAGGGCCGGCCGGACGTGCAGGACGCCGGCATCGACATGGCCGAACATGCCGTAGTCGAGCCCCTCGGCGTCGAGAAGCGCCCGGAACTCGCCGATGTAATCGGCAAGATGCTCCGGCGGCACGGCGGTGTCCTCGACAAAGGCGACGGGCCGACGCGGCCCCTCGACATTGCCGAGCAGCCCGACGGCACGCTTGCGCATCGCCCAGATCGCCTCGACGTCGCGCTTGTCTGGCGCCAGCGTAAATCCACGCCGTCCGGGCCTGCCGTCAGCCGACAACGCCGATGTGACCTGATCGAGCTTCGCTTGGAGCCCTTCTTCGTCATCTGCGAGGACTTCGACGATATTGATCCCCGCGACATCCCCGGCCCGATTATCCGCGAAGAATTGCCCGACCTCCTCCCAGACGATGTCGCTTCGCGCCAGCGACAGGACCTTGGCATCGATCGTTTCGACCGAGGCGACCTTCAGTTCCACGAGGAAGCGCGCATCCCGGAGCGCCATGTCGAAATCGTCGTAGCGGATGTTGATGAGCGCTGCGAAACGCGGGATCGGCAGCAGATTGAGTTCGGCCTCGGCGATCATCGCCAGCGTACCCTCGGCGCCGCAAAGCACGGCGTTCAGGTTGAGACCGCCATCCTCGGTGCGGAGATGGGCGAGATCGTAGCCGGTCAGGAAGCGGTTGAGCTTCGGGAAGGTCGCACCGATCAGATCGCGGTTTTCGCGCTCGATCGCGTCGGCAAGCCGATGAATTTCGCCGACCCGGTCCGGTCGCTCGAGGACATCCTTGAGCGCTTCGGGCGCAAGCGGCCGCGACAGCCACTCGGTCCCGTCCATGAGGACGGCATTCAGCGCAAGAACGTGGTTGCTCGTCTTGCCATAGATGCAGGAGCCCTGGCCGCAGGCATCCGTGTTGATCATGCCGCCGATCGTGGCGCGGTTGGAGGTCGACAGCTCGGGCGCAAAGAACAGGCCATAGGGCTTAAGCGCCTTGTTCAGCTGATCCTTGACGACACCGGCTTCGACGACCGCCGTTCGCCCGGCCGGATCGATGGAGAGTATCCGGTTCATGTGACGGGACATGTCGATGACGATGCCGTCGGTCAACGACTGGCCGTTGGTGCCGGTCCCTCCTCCCCGCACGGCGAAGCAGACACCCCGGAACCGCGGCTCGGAGGCAAGCCGGGCGATCAGGACGAGATCCGCCCGCCCCCTCGGAAACAGCACGGCCTGCGGACGAAGCTGATAGATCGAGTTATCGGTCGCAAAGACGGTGGTCGATCCGGCACTTGCCTCCATATCGCCAGCAAAATTCGCTTGCCGCAGGGCGTCGAGATAGTCCGTATACTGGCGTCCCATCTTGGGTCTTGCGGCCAAGGCCGGTATCATCGATTTACCTCGGATGCATCTTATAACTTGGCATATGAGTGATATCATACTAGCCTGGCAATCAACAGTTCAAATTGCGAGGGCGTAGCAATGAAAGGACAAACAGCGGTCATCGTGGGCGGCGCTTCGGGCCTCGGCCTCACCACCGCGAAGCTGATGGTCGAGCGGAGTGCCGCGAAGATCGGCCTGATCGACAAGAACGAGGAACGCCTCGCCGAAGCCGCGAGGATCCTGGCAGATCTCGGCGCCGAAGTCGCGATCGCCAGCGGCGATATTTCTGTCAGGGAAAGCGCCCACGCCGCCTTCGAGGACCTGGCCGGGCGCCTGGGGCGCATCCACGCACTCGTCAACAGCGCGGCGATCTATCCGCGCAAAGCCATCTTCGAGATCACCGACGCCGAATGGGATCTCGAAAATGCCATCAACATCAAAGGCACCTATCACATGATGGTGGCCGCCGTGCTGCACATGCGGCGCTTCGTCAATGCCCCGGACGTGACCGGCCGGATCGTCAACGTGACGTCGGTCGATGCCTTCAAGGCGCATCCCCAGAACGCCCATTACGCCGCCACGAAAGCGGCCGTCGTCAGCCTGACCAAGTCGTTCGCCCAGGAATGCGCGAAGGATCAAATCCTCGTCAATTCCGTCGCGCCGGCCGGCTTTGCGACCGATCGGGCCAAGGAGCTCGGCTTCCTGCCGGAACTCGCCAAGGCGAGCGCCCTCGGCCGCGCCGCCGAGCCGGTCGAAATGGCCGAATGGATCGTCATGATGGCGTCGAGCCGCAATACCTATGCAACGGGCGAGAACGTCGTCATCAGCGGAGGATACATCTATGTCTGACGCCTACAGGACGGCGCTCGTCACCGGCGTCACCAGCGGCATCGGCCGCGCCACCGTGTTTAAGCTCTGCGCCATGGGACTGACGGTGCTCGCCGTCGGGCGCAACGAGGAAGCACTTGCCGCGCTTTCCACGGAGTGCGGGGCCCTGCCGATAAAGGCCGATGTCCGCGACACGCGAGTGATCGCCGAGGAGATCGGCGACCGCGAGATCGACATCCTCGTTAACAATGCCGGCATCCTGTCGACCCGGGCGAGCTTCCAGGAGATCGATCCGGACGAGATCGACGCGATGATCGACATCAACCTGAAGGCGCCGATGCACCTGACGCGCCTCGTGCTGCCGGGCATGGTGGCGCGCAGGCGCGGCCACCTGATCTATCTCGGCTCCAGCGGCGGCCTGGCGCCCTTCCCGTCGATGGGCGCCTACGGCCCCTCCAAGGCCGGGCTCAGCCTGTTCTGCGACAATCTCAGATGCGATCTGCTGGGCACCTCCATCCGCGTCAGCGAAATCGTCCCCGGCCGCGTGCAGACGGACCTTTACCGGACGGCACTCGGCGCCGAACAGGCCCGCTCCGCCCTCTATGACGGCTACCGCCCGATCCAGCCGGAACACATTGCAAGTCTTATCGGCACCGTCATCGATCTCCCGGCCTTCGTCGATGTCGCCCGCATCGAGGTCTTCCCGACCGATCAGGCCACTGGCGGCGGATTGATGGTGAAGTTCGACGGGTGAGCAATTGGTTTCGGCTGGGGACTTGCCTAACCCAGATGCCATAACCACGGCAGCCCCAGATCCAGGGCGCGTGTCACTCGGCAATCGACCGCATGGACCAATGACTCGATCACATGCCAATGGGTGCATTGCGGACATTGGCGACCTTCCAAACCTTCAGGCGAACGACTGAAACGGGTCGATTCTTCCGGTTCCTATCTGAGGGAAGACGGCCTTTCGTCCTGCTCATCTGAACGAGCAAGCTGCGCCAATGGAGACGTGTCAAGCACCAGTTAACGGTGGGGCGCCGCGCGTAGTTATTTAGGCTCCGATGATGGGCGCTCCTGCATCGCGAAGGCGACGATGCTGCCGGAAACAAATGTGAGTGCGGCGACCGATGCAACCGCCCATGCAAGACCGAAACGATCAGCGATGAGACCTGCCGACACCGCTCCGATCGCATAACCAAGATCCCGCCAAAAGCGATAGACGCTGAGGGCGCGGGCCCGCCACGTCGGATGCGCGGCATCCGAGACTGCCGCGATCAGGGTCGGGTAGACCATCGCCGTGCCGAGGCCGATAAAGAGGCTTGCAACAAGCCACCACTCGAAACTACGGGTCAGCGCCGTCAGGAAAAGGCCGAAGGACTGCACCCACATGCCAGAAACGATAAGGCCCTTGCGTCCCCAGCGGTCGCTGAGCGGACCAGTGGCAATCTGAAGAATGCCCCAGGTTGCGGGATAGACTGCCTTGAGAATGCCGATACGCTCGACGCCAAGGCCAAATGAGGCAAAGAACAGCGGAAAGATGCCCCAGCTCATGCCGTCGTTGAGATTGTTGACGAGACCGGCCTGCGATGCTGCGAACAGATTGCGGTCCTTGAAGGAGGTCATTGCGAAGACCTCACGGAACCCGATCGATGGGGATTGCTCCGGGCGGGCCGATGCCTCGAGGCGGACATGGTCCCGCGAATCACGCACCAGCAGGATGGAAAGCACAGTCCCGAACAAGGCGTAAGCGATGCCGATGTAGATGGGCATCGGGCGCAATCCGTATTCCGAAGCGAGATAGCCCGTGATGAATGCCGTCAAACCGACGGCGAGATAGCCTGCGAATTCATTCAATCCAACCGCCAGTCCGCGTGACTTGGGTCCGACCAGATCGACCTTCATGATCACGGTCATCGACCAGGCGAGCCCCTGGTTGATGCCGAGCAGCGCGTTGGCGGCAATGACCCATGCCCAACTCGGTGCCCAGATGACCATGAAGGGGACCGGCAGGCCAAAAAGCCAGCCAAGGACGAGCACGCGCTTGCGCCCCCAGACGTCGGCCATCTGACCGGAGACGAGGTTGGCGAACGCCTTCACAACGCCGAAACTGGCAATGAAGGAGACGACAAGAGTCGTCGAAGCGAGGTGGAATTCTTCCGATCCGATCAGCGGCACGACGGTCCGCTCGATCCCGACCATGCCGCCGACGAAGGCGTTGATCAGAACGAGCAAGGCGAACTGAGACCAGTTTTCGCGCAGACCGAGTCGAATGCTGGATGGAGGCTCGGCTGCGCTCTCTCCTGCCATGGTCACATACCGGAACTGGCGACCTCGACCGCGTACCCCGCCGCCTTCCATTCCGGAAAGCCATCCTTTAGCCGACGGACGTGATATCCTTTCGCGCGCAGCGCTGCGACGGCCTCGAATGACAGGACGCAATAGGGTCCTCGGCAGTAGGCGACGATCTCGTGATCCCTCGGCAGCTCCGCCAGGTGGCGTTCGAGTTCGCCAAGCGGAACGTTCAACGCTCCGGGAAGGTGGCCGAGGTTGAATTCGTCCTCCGGACGGACATCGAGAAGCGTCACATCTTCATCGTCGAGACGACCGAGCAGTTCCTCGCGGGTCACGGGTTCGAGGTGGTCGAGCTTGCCGAAATAGTCGCCGACGATCTCGCGCACCTCGGCGCTGTTGCGTTCGGCATAGCAGTGCAGCGACGCGAGCAGTTCGAGGATCGGTCCGTCGCCGAGACGATACAGCACGCGCTTGCCATCGCGCCGGGAGCGGACATAGCCGCCCCGGCGCAGCAGTTGCAGATGCTGCGAGGTGTTGGCGACCGTCAGCCCCGTCAGTTCGGCCAACCGTTCGACGGAGCGCTCGCCTTGCGAGACGTACTCGATCAACTCGAGACGATGGGCGCTGCCCAGCATCTTCGCCAGTTCCGCGAGCTGCTCGTAAATCTGGACCTTGGGGCTTGACATCGCAAAGCAATCCACAAAGAGTAATCATTCAATTTATACCTTGAATGATTAGTTCTGTAAAGTCGAAAGGTGGATGCGATGACCAGTCGCGGCATGCATCGTCAGGTCTTCTTGCTCGCGAGCGCCCAGGCACTGTTCAGACCGCATCCGTCATGGTCATGACCGTCGGCGGATTGGCAGGAAGCAAGATTGCGCCGTCGCCCGCTCTAACGACCATGCCGATCGCCGCCATGTTTCTAGGCACGGCCATTGCCACCTTGCCCGCGTCGATGTGGATGTCCAGGGTGGGACGACGTCCCGGTTTTGTCCTCGGGGCGCTGCTTGGCGTCGCTGGAGGCGCGACGGCCGCCCTTGGCGTATGGGTAGCCGATCTCCTGTTGCTGTCCTTCGGGACGATGCTCGTCGGAGTCTATCAGGCCTTCGCGCAGTTCTACCGTTTCGCCGCGAGCGAAGTGGCCACCGAAGCGTTCCGGCCACGCGCAATTTCCCTCGTTCTCGGGGGCGGTATCGTCGCTGCGTTCGCGGGGCCGATGATCGGGCGCTTCGGCGGGCCGCTCCTCGGGCCGGAATATCTCGGGTCGTTCCTGCTGCTCTCGCTCGTGTCGCTGCTGTCGGCTGGCATCCTGCTCGGCCTCAGGATACCCGCTGCGACGGCCGCGAATTCGATCGTCGAAGGACGCGATTGGAAAGCGATCGTGTCGCAACCCGCCTACCTCGTGGCCCTGTTCGGCGCGGCAACGGGCTACGGCATCATGATTCTGGCGATGACGGCGACGCCGATCGCCATGGTTCACCACCGCCATGATCTTTCGACCGCTGCGTCGGTCATTCAACTTCACGTGCTCGGCATGTTTCTGCCGTCCTTCTTCACGGGTTCACTGATCGCCCGCTTTGGCGTCCTGCAGATCATGTTCATCGGGGTCCTGATCCTTTCGGGCCACGTGCTGATGACCCTGACCGGAACTGGCTTCGGGTCTTTCGCCGCGGCGCTGGTGCTCCTCGGGGTCGGCTGGAACTTTCTGTACATCGGCGGCACCGCGCTCCTGACCACCACCTATACGCAAGAAGAGAAGGGCCGCGCGCAGGCGATTAACGACATGACGATCTTTGCGGTCGGGCTCGCTTGTTCTTTCGGAACAGGGGCGTTGCTGCAGCGGCTTGGCTGGCAGATGCTGAACCTCGCGCTGCTGCCATGGCTGGCCGTGGCTGCCGCTGCCTTGGCATGGCTGGGCTACCGTCGGCGCCGAGGTCTCGAGCCCGCCCACGCAGCGTGACGCAGCCTCCGTCCGCCTTGCGAAAATTACCTCTCGCAAATGAGGGGTCATCGGCTCGGGTTCCCAGCAGGGTTTAATTGGGCGTTGCGCCGCCTTCGTACATGAACGTCGTTGGCTTCGGCCCTCGCATGTAGCCCGTCTCAATTCGATCGATACGAAAGCCACCGTCCTCTATCATCGACCTGATCGGTCGGTTGAGGTGACAGCCGCCGCCGATGCGCCGCCAGACCGGCGTGAGCCTATTTTGCCACCAGCGCACTCCACCGTCAGGAGAGAGCCCGTGCTCGACGAACAATAACTTGCCCTGGGGCCGCAGCACCCGGCGCATTTCCGCCAGTGCCGTCGCAGCCCTGGGGATCGTGCACAAGGTCCAGGTCGTCACGACCGTGTCGATGCTCTTGTCCTCAAGCGGAATGGCTTCAGCGGACGCCTCAATGAAGTTGACCGGCATCTCCGAATGCGGGACGCGGCGGGCCATCGCGAGAAGGGCAGGGTCAGGCTCCAGGGCGAGTATTTCCCGGACAGAACGGTAAAAGGGAAGGTTCAGCCCCGAGCCGCTGCCTATCTCCAGAACGCGGCCCTCTGCAGCACCGACCACGCGCTCGCGATAGGGGTGCAGGCGCTCGTTGCGCATGGAAAGATCGCATAGCTTCGGCAGGATCACATCGCTGTAAATGCCCATCCGCGCGGCTCCTTATGACGCGACGGTGCGCGTCGGTCCTACGTTTCGTGAACTAAGTTTTTGATCTGTTGCCGATCTTCCGAGGACCACTTGTTGGGTTCCTCCTGATGAGCGGTTTCTCCGTGGAGTTCGATGTGCTTCCATAGCTCCGCTTCAGTCTCGGCCGTGAACGACGCCGGACAGGTTTCCATTCCAGGGTAGTCCTTGCAGCGATATGAGTAGGCCATTGCTTCACCCTCCTACGCTGCCATCAGAGTAGCATGGGTCGTACCGACAACGAACAGAGGCAAAACTCTGGAGCCGCCGAACCTGGGACGAACTCTGCGAATGACCGCATAGGGCTCAAACCGGACTACCAACACACCGCATCCAGCACCACGCTTCGCCGTTTCCCCCGCCAACCGACAAAAACAGTCTTGACGCTGCGGCGATAACGGTGACTATTGGCGTCCATTCACCAGGGGGGTCCCGGCAAGGGGCTGAGATACTGCTAGAGCGCGCAGTGACCCGTTGAACCTGATCCAGTTCATACTGGCGTAGGGACGGTGCGGACGTTTGATGCCAGGATTCCGTATTCCCGCGATCCACCGGCGATGCGTCTTTTCATCCTTCCGGCTTCAGAACTGGGTCTCCAACGCGAAAACTTTGGAGCCTCAAGATGAATGTTTTCAAGCCTCTCGCCGCAGCGCCTTCGGTCACGCAAGGGCCGCTGCCGGCCTCCCGCAAGGTCTACAAGCCCGGCGAGATCCATGCCGGCATCCGCGTGCCGATGCGCGAGATCGCGCTGCACCCGACCTCCGGCGAGCCGGCGGTCACCGTCTATGACGCCTCCGGCCCGTACACGCTCGAAAATGCCGATATCCGCATCGACGCCGGCCTACCGCGGCTGCGCCGCGACTGGATTCTCGCCCGTGGCGATGTCGACAGCTACGAAGGCCGCACCGTCAAGGCGGAGGATAACGGCTTTGCCACCGGCGAGCGCCTGACGCCGGAATTCCCCGTTCGCCACCAGCCGCTGAAGGCGAAGCCCGGCCAGGCCGTCACCCAGCTCGCCTATGCGAGGGCCGGTATCATCACGCCGGAGATGGAGTTCATCGCCATCCGCGAGAACCTTGGCCGCAAGGCCGCCAAGGAAGCGCTCGCCCGCGACGGCGAGAGCTTCGGCGCAGCGGTCCCCGATTTCGTCACCCCGGAATTCGTCCGCCAGGAGGTCGCTAGCGGCCGGGCGATCATCCCCGCCAACATCAACCATCCGGAAAGCGAGCCGATGATCATCGGGAGGAATTTCCTCGTGAAGATCAACGCCAATATCGGCAATTCCGCCGTCACCTCGTCGATGGCCGAAGAGGTCGAGAAGATGGTCTGGGCGACCCGCTGGGGCGCCGACACGGTCATGGACCTGTCGACCGGCCGCAACATCCACAATATCCGTGAATGGATCATCCGCAATTCGCCGGTGCCGATCGGCACCGTGCCGCTCTACCAGGCGCTGGAGAAGGTGAACGGCATCGCCGAGGATCTCAGCTGGGAGGTCTTCCGCGACACGCTGATCGAGCAGGCCGAGCAGGGCGTCGACTATTTCACCATCCATGCCGGCGTCCGGCTGCACTACATCCCGCTGACGGTCAGTCGCGTCACCGGCATCGTCTCGCGCGGCGGCTCGATCATGGCCAAGTGGTGTCTACATCACCACCGCGAAAGCTTCCTCTACGAGCATTTCGAGGAGATCTGCGACATCTGCCGCGCCTATGACGTCTCCTTCTCGCTCGGCGACGGCCTGCGGCCCGGTTCGATCGCCGACGCCAACGACGCGGCGCAGTTTGCCGAGCTCGAAACGCTCGGCGAACTGACCAGGATCGCCTGGGCCAAGGACTGCCAGGTGATGATCGAGGGGCCCGGCCACGTGCCGATGCACAAGATCAAGGAGAACATGGACAAGCAGCTCGCCGTCTGCGGCGAGGCGCCCTTCTACACGCTCGGGCCGCTGACGACCGATATCGCGCCCGGCTACGACCACATCACGTCAGGCATCGGCGCGGCGATGATCGGCTGGTTCGGCACCGCCATGCTCTGCTACGTCACGCCGAAGGAGCATCTCGGCCTGCCGGACCGCAACGACGTCAAGGTGGGCGTCATCACCTACAAGATCGCGGCCCACGCCGCCGACCTCGCCAAGGGCCATCCGGCCGCCCGCATTCGCGACGACGCGCTGTCGCGCGCCCGCTTCGAGTTCCGCTGGGAGGACCAGTTCAACCTGTCGCTCGATCCGGAGACGGCCCGCAATTTCCACGACGAGACGCTGCCGAAGGAGGCGCACAAGGTGGCGCATTTCTGCTCGATGTGCGGCCCGAAATTCTGCTCGATGCGGATCTCGCACGACATCCGCGCCGAGGCGCAGAAGGAGGGGCTGGAGGCGATGGCGGCGAAATACCGCGACGGCGGCGACCTTTACATGCCGCTTCCAGGGGCCGCCGAGCCCGCCGGAGAGTAGCATGCGTGTGCTGATCAAGGGGGCCGGCGTCGCCGGCCTCACTTCTGCCCATGAACTCGTCGCGCGCGGCGCGGAGGTCATGGTGTCCGACCCTTCTCCCGGCTTCGCGAGCGCCGCGTCCTGGTATGCCGGCGGCATGCTCGCCCCCTGGTGCGAGCGGGAAAGCGCCGAGGAGGCGGTTCTTACCCGTGGCATCGGCGCTGCCGACTGGTGGGAGGCAGTGCTTCCCGCCGGTTCGGTGCATCGCAACGGCACGCTGGTCGTCGCCCCGCCGCGCGATGCGGCCGAACTCAAGCGCTTCGCCTCGCGCACCTCCGGCTTCCGCTGGATCGGCGCGGAAGAGATCGGCGCGCTGGAACCGGCGCTGGCCGGGCGGTTCCGTCAGGCGCTGTTCTTTGCCGAGGAGGCGCATCTCGACCCGCGCCTGGCGCTTTCGACGCTCCGGCAGGGGCTCGAGGCGCAAGGCGTGGTTTTCAGCGGCGGGCCGATTGACGAAGGCCGCTTCGACCTGACCATCGATTGCACTGGCGCCGCCCAAATCGGCGACATCGAGGGACTGCGCGGCGTTCGCGGCGAAATGCTCTATCTCCAGACGGAGGAGGTCGCCCTGTCCCGCCCGGTGCGTCTGCTGCATCCGCGCATCCCGCTTTATATCGTGCCGCGCTCCGGCGGGCTCTTCATGTGCGGGGCGACGATGATCGAGAGCGACGACGCCGGCCCGATGACGGCGCGCTCGCTGATGGAGATCCTGAACGGCGCCTATACGCTGCATCCGGCCTTTGCCGAGGCACGGCTTGTCGAAACCGGCACGGGGGTGCGCCCGGCATATGCCGACAACTTGCCGCGAGTGTCGCGACACGAAAGCACCATCACCGTCAATGGCCTCTACCGCCACGGTTTTCTCCTGTCGCCAGCCCTGGCCGAGGAGGTGGCGGCGCTCGCCCTTGGCCAACCTTGCGGCAGACCCCTCCCCAACCCCCCCCCACAAGGGGGAGGGGCTAAGCAGCCGCTGCGATCGCCCGCCATTTTCGACCATCGCGCCAGATGCAAAGGACGTGACCGAGGCGGAGGCAACGCGGCCGAGGAAGCCCCTCCCCCTTGTGGGGAGGGGTTGGGGAGGGGTGAAATCAGGAGAGTCTGGCGCGGGATGAGGAAAGGTTTCTCAGAAAGGAAATGCCCGATGAAGTTCACCATCAACGGCGAGGAGCACGAACTCCCCGCGACCACTGTGGCCGACCTGCTCTTACTCCTCGAATACGAGGGCGAATGGCTGGCAACGGCCGTCAACGGCGAACTGGTGCACGGCGCCGATCGCGCGCGCCACAGATTAAGCGAGAGCGACCGGATCGAAATCCTGTCGCCGATGCAGGGAGGCTGACCATGCCGCAATTCTATGGAACCGACATGCGCTCGCGGCTGCTGCTCGGCACGGCCCGCTATCCGTCGCCCGCCATATTGGCTGAAGCGGTGCGGCGCTCCCGCACCGATATCGTCACGGTGTCGCTGCGCCGCGAGACGGCCGGCGGCCGTCAGGGCGGCGCCTTCTTCGAGCTGATCCGCGAGCTCGGCGTGCGCGTCCTGCCGAACACCGCCGGTTGCCACTCCGTCTCCGAAGCAGTGCTGACGGCCAAGATGGCGCGCGAGGTGTTTGCGACCGACTGGATCAAGCTGGAAGTGATCGGCCATCACGACACGCTGCAGCCGGACGTCTTCGGCCTGGTCGAAGCCGCCCGTATCCTCACCGGCGAAGGCTTCGAGGTATTCCCCTACACGACCGATGACCTGGTCGTCGCGGAGCGGCTGCTCGCAGCCGGATGCCAGGTGCTGATGCCCTGGTGCGCGCCGATCGGCAGCGCCATGGGTCCGCAGAACCTGGCCGCGCTACGCGCCATGCGCGCCGAATTTCCCGACGTGCCGCTGATCGTCGACGCCGGCATCGGCCGCCCCTCGCATGCGGCAACGGTCATGGAGCTCGGCTATGACGCCGTGCTCCTCAACACCGCGGTGGCCGGCGCCGACGATCCGGCCGCCATGGCCGAAGCCTTTGCAGCCGCGATCGAGGCCGGACACATGGCCCATGGGGCCGGCATGCTGGAACCGCGCGACATGGCCGTCCCCTCCACTCCGGTCATTGGAAAGGCGGTCTTCTCGTGACGCTCGACCCGTTCTACCTCATCGTCGACAGCGCCCGATGGATCGAACGCCTGGTGCCGCTCGGCGTCAAGCTGGTGCAGCTCCGGATCAAGGAACGAAGCGACGAGGATATCCGAAACCAGATCCGCATTGCCAAATCGATCTGCACGGCCCATCGCTGCCAACTGATCGTCAACGACTTTTGGCGTCTGGCGATCGAGGAGGGCTGCGACTTCGTCCATCTGGGCCAAGAGGATCTTGCCGAGGCCGATCTCGGCGCCATCCGTGCCGCCGGGCTGAAGCTCGGACTCAGCACCCATGACGAGGCGGAACTCGAAGCGGCGCTTGCCGCCGCGCCGGACTATGTGGCGCTGGGGCCGATCTATCCGACGATCCTGAAAAAAATGAAATGGGCGCCGCAGGGCTTGGCGCGGCTTTCCGCCTGGCGGGAGCGCGTGCACCCGCTGCCGCTCGTCGCCATCGGCGGGCTCAATCCGGAGAGGATCGACGGCGTCTTCGCCCACGGCGCCGACAGCGCTGCCGTCGTCACCGACATCACGCTCAACGCCGACCCCGAAGCGAGGACCAGGGAATGGATTCGGAAGACCGAAGCGTGGCGTTAGCTAATGCATGTCGCCTTCGGCGCAACTTCGAAGCCGTTCAAGCGCCACGTCGACCCGGTCCGTCGACCGGAAGGCGGCCGAATTCCCGATGGCGGCTCTCGGCTAACCGCAACGGGCGATTTCGGCCTCGCCCCCCAACCTCAAAGGGCCGGTCTCCAGTGAGGCCGGCCCTTGTTTCTGTCGCTGACGCTCAGCGGCCGCGAGGGCTCAGCGGGAATTTCTCCGCATCGTCATTCCACGGATCGAAGATTGTTGCGCCGGATGGCCGAGCGTCCTTCACATTGCGTGTGACAAGATAGAGATCATGTTCGATCGCCGTCGCTGCGAGCATCGTGTCGATCACAGGCGGGGCGTGACCGCTGTCGCGTTTCACTTCCCCTGAAATTCGTCCCCATCGCCGCACGACGACGTCGTCAAGCGAGAGGACCCGCCGGCCAAAACGCTCGGCCAGCGCGTCGCGCGCCGCCATGTAGCGCGGCCGGTCGGTATGGTCCTCCGGAAGGTTGTGAATGCCCTTGTCGTACTCGGCCAGTGTCAGGATGCTGATGTAGATGGCTTCCTCATCCTGATCGGCTGCCCACGTCTTTACCGAAGGCGCACCCCTCGGATTGATCAGTGCGGCCACGACGTTGGTGTCGAGCAACCAGCCCTTCAAAGCTCGATATCCCGGCCGCGATCCATCTCGCGTTCAAGATCTAGCTCGGCAAGATGCAGACTTTCCATGAATTCGATGAACGGTGCTCGCGGCTTCTCGGGTACGAGGCGGTCGAACTCCTCGGCGCTCATAATAACAACCGCATCCCTGCCCCGCACTGTCACGCGCTGCGGCCCGTCCTCGCGCGCGTGCCGCACCACCTCGCTGAAGCGCGCCTTGGCGTCTTCGAGCTTCCACCATCCGGCCGCGTTTTGTCGGCGCGCTTTTTTCAACTTCGTCAGGTCCGCGTTCTTGCCCATCGTCGCTCACCTAGTCAGATAGTCAGATATGTAGCACGTCTCTCACAGATTTTCCAGATTGCGTCACCGGCGCGGTCAAGAGGAGCACGATGCCAGCCCGGACGCGATGCGTCTATCTGGCCGCCATGCTGGCGACGAGATCGCTGAACCTTTCGCCCTGGATGCCGACATGGCTGCGCAAGAGCCGGCGGGCCTCGTCCCCGTCGCCGGCGAAGATCGCGTCGACGATGCCGCAATGTTCCGAGAAGGACGTGGTAAGACGATTGCGCACCCTTAGCTGCAGCCGACGATAGGGGCGCAGCCGCCGATGCAGTTGCGTGCATTGCTCCTCGAGGAAGTCGCTGCGGCTCGCCGCATAGATCGCCCTATGGAACTCCTCGTTGTCGTAATAATAGGCGTCGCTGTCGCCGGCCTCGGCGGAGTGCTCGCAGCGCTCGTGCGCCGCCGTGATCGCCTGACGCGACCGCTCGTCGAGACGGCGGGCGGCAAGCGAGCCGGCGAGGCCCTCGAGCTCGGCCATGACCTCGAACATTTCATAGATGCGGTGCGGACCCGGATCGATGACCACGGCGCCGCGGCGCGGCCGAATTTCGATGAGGCCGATCGCATTGAGCTGCATCAGCGCCTCGCGGACCGGCGTTCTCGATACGCCGAAGCGGCTCGCCAGAACCATCTCGTCCAACCGCTCGCCGGGAGCGAACTCATTGGAAAGGATGGCGTTTTCGATCTCGTCCCGGAGCCACCGGCCAACATTCTCGGACATCCGCTCCACCTTCGTAATGCAGGAACTCAAATCTTGTATACACGATCATTGACGTTGCACACGTAGTGTGCCAGTTTATATACCATACCGCCAAGCTTGAAAATGAGAACGCCGGCGCGCGCCGATAGATTAGACTGACGACGCACCCATGCAGCAGGAGGAGAATGGCATGCCCGGAACCTCTTTTTTCAGCGATATGCTGCAAGGCATCACCGAACGCGGTCGGAAGCTGCTGTTTGCCGGTTCGCGCGCCGCGGATGTCGCAGCCGAAGCAAATCTCGAGACCCTTTGCGAAATGCTGCTGTCGAGCCGCGGCGAAGCATCCGGCATGGCCATCGCAGCCGAGATCCTCGCGCGCTGGAGCAAGCTCGACAGCGACGGCGTTGAAGCGTTCCTGCACGTGCTCTCTGAAAAATTCGGCGCCGATACGGTAAAGCTCGACAAGGCGGTCGACCGGTACCGCACCGAAAAGAGCCCATCGGCAATCATCGCTCTCCACGGGGCGGCGGAGCCACGTCGTCAGGAACTGCTGCGCCGGTTGAATCATGCGCCAGGCGGTACGGCCAAGCTGGTCCGGATACGCCAGCAGCTTCTCGCCTCCAAGGACCGATCGGACGAATTTCGCGCCGTCGACAGCGACTTCGCCCATTTGTTCAGTTCCTGGTTCAATCGCGGCTTCCTGACACTCCGCCCCATCGACTGGTCGACCCCGGCGCACATCCTGGAGAAGATCATCAAATACGAGGCCGTGCACGAAATCGCCGGCTGGGAGGAACTGCGTCGACGCCTGGCGCCGGCCGACCGGCGCTGCTTCGCCTTCTTTCACCCGCGGCTCACCGACGAGCCGCTCGTCTTCGTCGAAGTGGCGCTTGCCCGATCCGTCCCGGGCGCCATCAGGGACGTGCTCGACGAGGGTCGGGAACAGATCGATCCCGATCAGGCGACGACCGCCGTCTTCTATTCGATCTCCAATTGTCAGGAGGGCCTGCGCGGCATCTCGTTCGGCAATTTCCTCATCAAGCAGGTCGTCGAGGACCTGCGCAGGGACCTGCCCGGCCTCAGGAACTTCGTCACGCTTTCGCCGGTGCCGGGCTTTGCCCGTTGGCTTGCCAGGGCGCGCACATCGGAAGCCGAGCCGCTGCTGACCGAGGAAGATCGCAAGGTTCTGGGCCTGCTCGACGATCCGGCATGGGTCGACGACGCGAACGCGGCAAACGAGATCGAACGCGTGCTGCTGCCGCTCGCGGCCCATTATTTCCTGATCGAGCGCACGCCGGAAGGTCGGCCGGTCGATCCGGTCGCCCGCTTCCATCTCGGCAACGGCGCCCGCCTGGACAGGCTGAACTTCCTCGGCGACCGCTCGGCCAAGGCCATGCAGCAGGGGCACGGCCTGATGGTCAATTATCTCTACAAGCTCGAGGACATCGAGGCGAACCACGAGGCTCTGGCGCAGCGCGGTGAAGTCACCGCATCGCCGGCCGTCAAGAGCCTGCTCGGCCGAAACGGCGAAAGCCGCCGCGGCGGCAGGAGCGAAATTTCACGGCCGTTCGCACAGGTCATGAACGACAGGACTGGAGGAGGGCGCAAGTGAGCAACCATCTTTTCGACGCCATTCGGACCGCCGCCACCGGCGATGCGCCGTTCATCCGCATCAATGGCGGCCGGACCTGGACCTATGATGACGCGCTCGACCTTTCGGGCCGCATCGCCAGCGCGATCGATGCGCTCGGCATCCGTCCGGGCGACCGGGTCGCGGTGCAGGTCGAAAAGAGCGCCGAGGCGCTGATCCTCTATCTCGCCTGCCTTCGCTCGGGCGCCGTCTACCTGCCGCTCAACACCGCCTATACGCTCGCCGAACTCGACTATTTCATCGGCGATGCCGAGCCGCGCCTGGTCGTCGTTTCGCCGGCCGCCCGGGAGGGCGTCAGGACGATCGCGGAACCGCACGGCGCGATCGTCGAAACGCTCGACGCCGATGGCACGGGCTCGCTTCTCGATCTCGCACGCGACGAGCCGGCCGGTTTCGTCGATGCGTCGCGCTCGGCCGACGACCTGGCGGCAATCCTCTATACCTCGGGAACGACGGGCCGCTCCAAGGGGGCGATGCTCACCCACGGCAACCTGCTCTCGAATGCCACGACCTTGCGCGACTCTTGGCGCATCACCGCCGCCGATCGGCTGATCCATGCCCTGCCGCTCTTCCATACGCACGGACTGTTCGTCGCCACGAATGTCACGCTGCTGGCCGGCGCCTCGCTGTTCCTGCTGCCGAAGTTCGATCCGGACGAGATCCTGTCGCTGATGCCCGAGGCGACGCTGCTGATGGGCGTTCCGACCTTCTACGTGCGCCTGCTGCAGAGCCCGCGCCTCGACCGGCAGGCGGTCGCCAGCATGCGCCTCTTCATTTCGGGTTCGGCGCCGCTGCTCGCCGAAACGCATGTCGAATTCAGGAAGCGCACCGGTCACGCGATCCTCGAGCGCTACGGCATGACCGAGACCAACATGAACACCTCGAACCCCTATGACGGAGAACGGATTGCCGGAACGGTCGGCTTTCCGCTGCCCGGCGTGACGGTGCGCGTCACCGATCCCACAACCGGCGCCCCACTGCCGCCGGAGGAGACCGGCATGATCGAAATCAGGGGGGCGAACGTCTTCAAGGGCTACTGGCGCATGCCGGAAAAGACGGCCGCGGAATTCACCGCCGATGGGTTCTTCATCAGCGGCGATCTCGGCAAGATCGACCGGGACGGCTATGTCCACATCGTCGGCCGCAGCAAGGACCTGGTGATATCGGGCGGATACAACATCTATCCGAAGGAGGTCGAGGGCGAGATCGACCAGCTCGAGGGCGTCGCCGAAAGCGCCGTGATCGGCGTCCCGCATCCGGATTTCGGCGAAGGCGTCACCGCCATCGTCGTGCGCAAGCCCGAAGCGGCGATCGATGAGAGCGCCATCCTCGGCGCGCTCAACGACCGCTTGGCGCGCTACAAGCAGCCGAAACGCATCATCTTCGCCGACGACCTGCCGCGCAACACGATGGGCAAGGTCCAGAAGAACGTGCTGCGGCAGCAATACGCCGACCTCTACGGAAAGAGGTAACCCATCCCGTGCGCCTCTAGGAGGGAGGCGCACGGGAATTTTCAGTCTTCAAGAATCGCGAACTGCCGGCGCGCGAGGCGCCGGAGGGAGGGGAATCATGGGCATCGAAATCCTATCCATACTGCTCCTGGTCGGCATGTTCATCATCGCGACCATCCAGCCGATCAACATGGGTGCGCTGGCCTTCGGCTGCACCTTCCTGCTCGGATCGCTGATCATCGGCATGAAGGCCAATGACATCTTCGCCGGCTTCCCGAGCGACCTGTTCCTGACGCTGGTCGCCGTCACCTATCTCTTCGCCATCGCGCAAATCAACTGCACCATCGACTGGCTCGTCGAATGCGCCGTCAGGCTGGTGCGCGGCCATGTCGTCTGGATCCCCTGGGTGATGTTCCTGGTCGCCGCCGTCATTACCGGTTTCGGCGCCCTTGGGCCGGCCGCCGTCGCCATCCTCGCACCGGTGGCGCTGAGCTTTGCCGTACAATACCGCATCCACCCGGCGATGATGGGTCTGATGGTCATCCATGGCGCACAGGCCGGCGGCTTCTCGCCGATCAGCGTCTATGGCGGCATCACGAACCAGATCGTCGTCAAAGCCGGCCTGCCCTTCGCCCCGACGTCCTTGTTCCTCTCCAGCTTCTTCTTCAATCTGGCAATCGCCGTGCTGGTGTTCTTCGTCTTCGGCGGCGCCAAGATCATGAGGCAGAGACCGGCAACGGCCGGGCCGCTGCCCGAGCTCCACCCCGAGGGCGTATCCGCATCGATCCGCGGCCATGGCGGCACGCCCGCCAAGCCGATCCGGGAGCACGCCTACGGTACGGCGGCGGACACCCTGCAGACATTGCGCCTGACCCCGGAAATGATCTTCACCCTGGGCGGCCTGACGGCGCTCGGCATCGGCGCCCTGGTCTTCAAGTTCAATGTCGGCCTGGTGGCGATCACCGTCGCCGTGGTGCTGGCGCTCATCTCGCCGAAGACCCAGAAGGCGGCGATCGACAAGGTGAGCTGGTCGACCGTGCTTTTGATCACCGGCATCATCACCTATGTCGGCGTCATGGAGAAGGCCGGGACAATCGACTATGTCGCCAGTGGCATTTCAAGCCTCGGCATGCCGCTCTTGGTGGCGCTGCTCCTGTGCTTCACCGGAGCGATCGTCTCGGCCTTCGCCTCCTCGACGGCGCTGCTCGGCGCCATCATCCCGCTCGCCGTGCCATTCCTTTTGCAGGGCCATATCAGCGCCATCGGCGTCGTCGCGGCGATCGCCATCTCGACGACGATCGTCGACACCAGCCCGTTCTCGACGAACGGCGCCCTCGTCGTCGCCAACGCACCGGACGAGAAGCGCGAGCACGTGCTGCGCCAGCTGCTCATCTACAGCGCACTGATCGCCATCATCGGACCGGTCGTCGCCTGGCTGGTCTTCGTCGTGCCAGGCCTGGTCTGACGACGTCTGCGTCGGCATCCCCTTCTCCGGGAAGAGCGGAGCCCTCCTCCGCCTTCCCACAGGCACTCGGAACAATCGCCGACGGCGCTGGTTTGCCTTCCCGTGCCCCAAATCGATTACGTACCCCAGGAGGAACCCATGCCCGACTTTGACAGGGACGGACGCACTGCCGCCGCCCAGGGAACCAGCACGATGACGGCCTTCTTCGATAGTCGGCGTGACGCGGAAGCGGCGGTAGAAAGGCTGCACAAGGCAGAACTCGGCGCCGCCTCGGTTCAGCTTGTCCTCGGCATCGGCGAAAGGTGCTCTGATTTCGAGCGAGAAGGAATCTGGTCGGCGATCGAGAATTTTTTCTTCCCCGACGAGGATCGAGAGATCTATGCCGAGGGCCTCGCCCGCGGCGGATATCTGGTGACGGTGAGCGGCATCGACGACCAGAGTTACGCAGCCGTCCGCGACATCCTCGACGACGAAGGCACGATCGATCTCGACGAGCGTGCCGACCTGTGGAGGAGCGAGGGTTGGAGCGGCTGGCAGGGAGGCGGCGTTGCGCCGAACGCACTGCCGACCGGGTCCACGGAAGATACTTTCGACGCCCCTCGCCCGGCAGCCGCGACAAGGGATCATGTCCGGAGCTCCGGGACCGTTCGGACATACCGGACAGAAAGCGCTTCGGCACCGGTCAGTGTGCACGAAACGCCGCCGCGCGGAATTTACGAACCCCAGCCGCATTCGCCCAATTCCGGTGCCTGGCCCCAGGCCGAAGCCGACGCTTCCGGCGGTTTCCGCCAGGAACAAGACGGGCGGAGCCAAAGCCAGCAGATCGGCTCCGGCTGGTCGCAGAGCCAGAAGTGCGGAAGCTGAGGGATTGAAGCGGAGACACCCCTCTGCCCTGCCGGGCATCTCCCCCACAAGGGTGGAGATCGGCAAGTGGCGACGTCCCGGCCTATCAATATCCAATGCATGGACTTGCAGGTGCCGTGATTTCGGCATGCCCAAGCGAGGCAGAGCGGCGTTTCCAGCGATTCTCCCCCTTGTGGGTCCCTTGTGGGGGAGATGCCCGGCAGGGCAGAGGGGGGTGTCACACCCGTTCTCCCGATTTTCAATTCCGCTCTCTCTGAGTTCAGGTCTTGGCGCTCGAATTCGGGTTGTGCTTGTCTTTCTCGGTGACGGGACCCTTCGAGCCCTTGGAGCCTCCATCCCACTCCTGCGCCTTGCGGGCCTGATCCCCGCCGACATGGCCAGGCTGGTTTTTCCTGGCGGTACCGCTTTCTCCCTTGTTTTTCGGGCGATCCGGTTTCTTTTCCATCTGAGGCTCCATCTGTTGTCTCGGGCGTTGCCGCTGAGCGACCAATCTCCAACAGTTTGAAGGCCGATCGGTTCCAGCTTGCTGAACCCGCCATGATCGGGTAGGAGGGAGCCTTACGGCATCCCTCCTCCCACACCACCGTGCGTACGGTTCCGTACACGGCGGTTCCTGACATCCTCGGCGTTGTGGTCCTTAATGCCTGCCACCTTATAAGCACCCAGCTTTATCTCACGGATTCCGTCCGCTACTTCCAGCTTTAGGTCCTCTTGCGAGGCATCTGCTCAAGGCGATCAGAAAAGCGGTCCTTGCTTCGCATGTCAGGTTCAGCCCTTCACCGCTTGGTCCGGCTACTACGGCCTCTGCTGACTCCTGCCGCCCCATCCCGGCGCCTTTCGACGCCGGTAGCACATCTGTCTCCAGAGGCAGGCCGGCAGGTCTCCCAGGGTAATGCGCGTGACCTTCGTGCCATATACCTGTCGCATCTACGCCCGCACCCTCCGGGTGATATCGGGCTTCGGGCACTTTGGCTCCCTCGCCCGGATGCGGACGCCTTATATGCGCTTCCTGTTCGTCAGGCCGGCACTTTGCTTACAGCTTTCCTTCAGACCCCGCCTCGCGACGACGCCCTTGCTGTTCGGCTAACGGTTCCCATCACCAGGGCCCGTAGAGGACTTCCACCTCCAAGTCATCGACCGGATACCATCCCGATCAAACGGTGCTTTCGCACCACGCGCCATGCCTGGCGCACCAAAGAAAAGCCCCGGAACGCGTGCGTTCCGGGGCCATCTGGTCGCCTGACCGGGAGAAAGGAATCAGGCGGCCTGTACCTTCTTCGAGACCCGGGCCCATTCCGGGATCCAGTCGCGATGCGCCACGAGCAGGTCGTCGACGAGCGACCAGATCTGGTCGAGGTCGAGCTCGGCGGCGGTGTGCGGATCCATCATCGCCGCATGATAGAGGTGCTCACGGTTTTCGGTGACGAGCGCCTGCACCGTCAGTTCCTGGACGTTGATGTTGGTGCGGATCAGCGCGGTGAGTTGCGGCGGCAGCGCGCCGATATAGGTCGGCTGGATGCCGGAGGCGTCGACGAGGCACGGCACTTCGGCGGCGCAGT
The DNA here is from genome assembly GCF_000018545.1 of Sinorhizobium fredii NGR234. NCBI lineage: Bacteria > Pseudomonadati > Pseudomonadota > Alphaproteobacteria > Hyphomicrobiales > Rhizobiaceae > Ensifer > Ensifer fredii. Next base: position 279,335 of record NC_012586.1, on the reverse strand, counting down.
TTTCCGGCAGCGAGGTGATGCAGCCATTGTTCCTGAGGTTGCCGTAGATCACCGAAGGCTCGCCGGTCCAGACCGAGTTCATGATCGACGAGGCATATTCGTGGCTCTCGGCCACCTCGATCGTCTCGGCCTCCTTGAAGGCGGCCGCCTGCCCCTTCCAGCGCTCGATCTGCTCGATGCAGCGCTTCGGATATTCGTCGAGCGGAATGCCGAATTTCTCGATCAGGTCCGGACGGCCGTCCTTGATGAAATAGGGCGTGTACTCGGCGAAATGTTCCGAGCTTTCGGTGACAAAATAGCCGAGCCGCGTCAGCATCTCGTAGCGCACCTTGTTCGGGCAACGCGGGTTCCAGTGGCTGGGCTTCGGGAAGCGCCCTTCGCGGTAGCCGCGGATCAGGTCCGGGTAGAGATCGCGATAGCTGCCGTCCTTCTGCCGATGCTCGAACTTCAGGTAGAAGGCCATATGGTTGATGCCGGCGGCGCGGTAGCGGATTTCCTCGAGCGGGATATCGAGGTCGCGGGCAAGCTCGAAGGCCGTCCCCTGCACCGAATGGCAGAGGCCGACCTGCCTGATCGTCGGGTACTTCTCGGCGATCGCCCAGGTGTTGATCGCCATCGGGTTGACGTATTGCAGCAGGATCGCCTCGGGGCAGACCTTGAGCATGTCCTCGCAGATCTTCCACAGGTGCGGCACGGTGCGCAGCCCGCGCATGATGCCGCCGACGCCGAGCGTGTCGGCGATCGTCTGGCGCAGGCCGTATTTCTTCGGCACCTCAAAATCGGTGACGGTGCAGGGTTCATAGCCGCCGATCTGGAAGGCGACGACGACGAAATCGGCGCCTTCGAGCGCCTTCAGCTGGTTCGAATAGGTTTCGACCTTGGCCTTGACGCCGAGCGTTCGCACCAGCTTGCCGGCGACGATCTCGCTTTCGGCGAGACGCTCGGGGTTCAGGTCCATCAGCGCGATGGTCGCGGCCGAAAGCGCCGGCCGTTGCAGGACGTCGCCGATGATGTTCTTCATGAAGACGGTCGAACCGGCGCCGATGAAAGTGATCTTGGGTTGTCTGGTCATGGAATAGCCTCTGTTCTTGGGAGTCACGCGGCCACTTCGAAGGCGGCTCTGACGAGCCGCTCCGTGTAGGCAGTCTTGGGATTGGAAAGGATTTCGCTCACCGGCCCCTCTTCGACGATCTTGCCGTGCTGCATCACCACGACGCGGTGGCAGAGTGCCCGCACGACCTTCAGGTCGTGGGAGATGAAGAGGTAGCTGAGGCCCCGCTCGTCCTGCAGCTTGCGCAGGAGCTCGATGATCTGGGCCTGCACCGAAAGATCGAGCGCCGAAGTCGGCTCGTCGAGCAGGATGAACTCCGGCTCCAGGGCAATGGCGCGGGCAATGGCGATGCGCTGGCGCTGGCCGCCGGAAAACTCGTGCGGGAAGCGCGACAGGATATTGGCCGGCATGCCGGCGCTGATGAGCGCATCCTGGACGCGGGCAAGCCGGTCCTTGCGGTTCTCGCCGATGCCGTTGACGATCAGCCCCTCCTCGATGATCTGGCCGATCGACATGCGCGGATTGAGCGAGGCGAACGGATCCTGGAAGACGATCTGGATGCGCGAGCGCAGCGGCCGCATGCCCTTGCGATCCTTGCCATGGATCGGCTCGCCTTCGAAAAAGATCTCGCCGGCATCGGTATTGATCAGGCGGATCAGCGCCTGGCCGAAGGTGGTCTTGCCGGAGCCGGACTCGCCGACGAGGCCTAGCGTCTCGTGGCGGCGGAGATTGAGGCTGAGGCTGTCGACCGCGACCAGCTCCTTGAGCTCCGGCTTGAAGAAGCCGCCCTTCTTCAGCATGAAGGAGACCCGCACGTTGCGGCCGTCGAGGACGATCGGCGCGTTGTCCGGGAGCGGCTTGGCCGAGCCCGACGGTTCGGAGGCGAGCAGCCGGCGCGTATAGACATGCTGCGGATTGGCAAAGAGCGCCGCCGTCGTGTTGTGCTCCTTCACCTCGCCGAGCTGCATCACATAGACGTAGTCGGAGAATTGCCTGACCACCGTCAGGTCATGGGTGATGAGGATCACCGCCATGCCGAGCTCCTGCTGCAGCTTGCGGATCAGGTTGAGGATCTGCGCCTGCACGGTGACGTCGAGCGCCGTCGTCGGCTCGTCGGCGATCAGCACGTCCGAGTCGTTGGCAAGCGCCATGGCGATCATCACGCGCTGGCGCTGGCCGCCGGAAAGCTGGTGCGGGTACTGGTTGAGCCGGGCCTCCGGGTCCGGGATCTGCACATGCTGCAGCAATTCCAGCGCGCGGGCCGCCGCCGCACGGCGGCTCATCCGGCGATGCGCCCGGATCGCCTCGATGATCTGGCTGCCGATCGTATAGACCGGGTTCAGGGAGCTCATCGGCTCCTGGAAGATCATCGAGATGCGGTCGCCGCGCAACGCCCGGCGCTCGCGCTTCGAGAACTTCAGGACGTCGCGACCGTCATATTCGATGCGCGAATGTGAGGCGATCGTGGCGCGCTTGGAAAGCAGCCCCATGATGGTGCGGGCCGTCACCGACTTTCCCGAACCGGACTCGCCGACGATCGCCACCGTCTCGCCGCGATAGAGCTGGAATGAGACGTCCTTCACCGCCTCGACCGTGCCGTTCTCGACCTTGAAGTTGACAGCCACCTTGCGGGCGTCGATGACCGGCCGAGTTTCCTTCGTATGGCGGTCCGTCCGTTCTTCGGGTGCCGGGACAATGCTTTCGATCGTTGCCATCGGCGTTCTCCTCAATAAGGGTCGATTGCGTCGCGCAGGCCGTCACCCAGCGCATTGAAGGCGAAGACGGTGACGAGCACGAAGGCGACGGGCGAGAGGATCCACGGATAGGATCCGATCGCCGAGTAGTTTGCCGTGTCCTGCAGCATCAACCCCCAGGAAATGAGCGGCGGCTTGACCGCAAATCCGAGGAAGCCCAGGAAGGATTCGAGCAGCACCACCTGCGGAATGGCCAGTGTCACGGCGACGATCACATGGCTCATAACGTTCGGGAAAATGTGCTGGAAAATGATGCGCCGGTCGGTCGCGCCGATGGCGATCGCCGCCCGCACATAGTCGATCCGCGCCAGCGCCAAGGTCTTGCCGCGCACCTCGCGTGACATCTGCGCCCAGCCGAGCGCCGACATCACGATGACGACGAAGGCGAGGAAGACGTTGGTCGGCGCCGTCACCGGGATCAGCGAGGCGAGCGCCAGGTAGAGCGGCAATTGCGGAAAGGCCAGCACGAGCTCGACGAAACGCTGCATCCAGGCGTCGAAGCGTCCGCCGAAATAGCCCGACACCATGCCGACCGTCGTGCCGACCACGGTGACGATGGACACCACCGTCAGTGCGATGATCAGCGAGATGCGCGAACCGTAGAGAATGCGCGACAGCACGTCGCGGCCGAACTTGTCGGTGCCGAGCAGATGCACCGGCGTGCCGTCGACGGCGCCGAAGAAATGGCGCTCGGCCGGGATCAGCCCCAGGAGCCTGTAGGGCGCGCCCTGGACGAAGAAGCCGAGGATCTGCGGGTTCTCGTAATCGGGGCCGATGACCGGCTGGAAGGTGATCGGGTCGAGCTCCTCCGTCTCGCGCACCGGGTAGCTGCGCGGCGAGAAGACGAAGTTGCCGTCCTTGTCGGTAAAGCTGATCGCCTGTGGCGGTGCGAATGCGACGCCGGTCGCCTTCGGATCAACCGGCGACAGGAAATCGGCAAAGATCGCCATGAGGATCAAGAGGCTGACGAGGATCAGGCCGAGCAGGCCCGTCCAGGAGCGCTTCAGGCGCCGCCAGACAAGGGCGGTATAACTCTCGTGGTGGTGCTTCTCTTCCGGCTGCATTGCGACCGGCACGGTGCTGTGGGCTTCGATGGTCATGCGTAGGCCCCTCCTCCCATGCGCACGCGCGGATCGAGCGCGGCGAGCAGCATATCGGCGATGATGTTGCCGACGATCAGCGTTGCCGAGAGCACCAGCATGAAGGTTGCGGTGACATAGACGTCACCCACCCACATGGAGCCGACGATCGCCGGCCCGACGGTCGGCAGCGCGAAGATGATCGCCGTCTCGATCTCGCCGGTCAGCATGTAGGGAAGCACGACGCCCTGATACATGATGAGCGGGTGCAGCGCGTTCGGTACGGCATGCCGCATCACGACGGCGCCCTCGCTCAGGCCCTTGGCGCGCGCCGTCTCGACATATTGGGCGTTCAGCGTGTCGAGCAGGTTGCCGCGCATGACGCGCATGTTGTAGGCGAGCCCGCCGAACGTGGCGATCGCCACGACCGGCCAGACATGCTTCACCAGATCGACGAACTTGTCCCACGACCAGGGCGCGCCGCCATAGCGGGCGGAATGAAAGCTGTTGATCTCGCTCACATTGAAATGGAAGACGAGGACATAGACGATGATCAGCGCCATCAGGAAGCGCGGCACCGTCATGCCGAGGAAGGAGACGGTCGAAAGCAGGCTGTCCACCCAGGAATATTGCCGTGTAGCGGCAAGGATGCCGAAGCCAATGCCGATGACCGAAGCGAGGATGTGGCAGACCAGCGCCAGCGCCAGCGTGCGCGGCAGGCGCTCGCCGACGACGTCGGCAACCGGCTTGTTGTAATAGAGGCTGTGGCCGAAGTCGCCGCGCGTCACGATGCCGGTCACCCAGTTGGCGTATTGGATGGGCAGCGGCTTATCGAGACCGTGTTCCTTGCGATAGGCCTGCGCCTGCGCGTCGGCCTCTTCGAAGGAGGCGCCGCCCTGGTTGATCAGCTGCGAGCGGATGTAGTCGCTGTAGTCGCCGGGCGGCGCCTGGATGATGGCGAAGGTCACCACGCTCAGGACGAACAGCACCGGGATGGCAGAGGCGATGCGGACAAGCAGAAACCTGAACATGGCCGTTTCCTTCTGTCGGTTTTCCGTTGGAGTGCTGGCGCGGCACTCCGCGGGGTGAAGGGCGGTCCCCCGGCTCCGACAAGTCAGGAGCCGGGGGAGACGATCACGTTCAGTTGCTCGGGCCGCTGTCGCCGGGCTTGCCGGGAAGCTGCTCGGCATAGAGCTCGTAGTCCCCCTGCTTGTCGGCCGGTACGAAGACGCGCTCGCGGATGATCGTGTCTTCCGCCCAGTTGAACATGAAGATCGGCGCGCCCGGAGGAATGTTCGAGAAGCGCTTGTTGATGATCAGCGCTCCCGGATATTCGGTGAGCCCGACCGTATCGACATTCTCCGTCGAGACCTTCTGGAACTGCTTCATCAGATCGGCGCGCGCCTCGTTGTCGTTGCTCGCGATGAACTTGTTGACGATGTCGACGAGTTCCTGCTCGTGCGGCAGGAGATCGACCTTGCCGCTTTCCGGGGCCCGGTGGTGCCAGCTGGTGCGCGGACCAGTGGGGGCAAGCTGCGTCGTGTTCTGCACGACGGAAGTCAGCTCCTGGTCGTTGCGGCGGATCAGCCAGTCGAACTTGCCGGCATATTGCGTCGCGTCGCGCTTGGTGCCGTCGACCGAGTTCAACACCACCTTGAGGCCGAGCTTTTCCATCTGGCCGACGAGGCCTTCGGCAAGGTTGCGGTCGGTGCCGTAGTCGGAATTGACGAGCATGACGATCTGCACGTCGGCGCCGCCGGCGGTGCCTTCAGGGAAGTTGACGATGCCGTTGCCGTCCGTGTCCTTCAGCCCCGCCTTTTCGAGCAGTGCCTTGGCACCGTCGAGGTCGAACGGATAGTAGATGGTCGAGTTCCGATCATAGAAGCTGGTGCCGGAGGAAAGCCCGCCCGGATAGATCGCCGTGAAGGGGCCCTTCACCAGCGCTTCGCCGAGCTTCTTGCGATCGACCGCCATGGTGACTGCCTTGCGGAAATCCAGGTTGCGGTTGAGTTCGCGGACTGCCTGGGCGCGTTCGTCCGGTTCTCCCCAGCCATTGGCCGAGTAGTTCAAGCGCAGATTGTAGCCGATGACGCGCGGGCCGAAGGCAAGCCGGGCCGGTGCCGCTTCGTTGGCGGCGCGCTTCAGCGATTCGACGAAGTTTTCAGGCTGCTCGAGGTTGGAGAAGTCGCCCGACCCGGCGATCGCCTGAACGTCGCGGTCGGCCCAGGTCGACAGCTTGTAATGCACTTCGTTCAGATAGGGCAGCTGGTTGCCGGCCTCGTCGACCTTCCAGTAGTAGGGATTGCGGCGCAGCACGATGATGTCGTCCGGCCGGTAGGCGACCGGAACCCAGGCGCCCATCACCGGAATGTTCATATATTCCGGCGGGAAGCCGTTCTTGTACTGGTCGTAGGTCGTGCCGGCATATTTCGGATGCTTGGTCTTGAGGATATGCGACGGGCCGGGGCAGAAGGTGCCATAGGCCATGGCATAGAGGTGCTGGCGCGGGAAGGCCTCCTTGAAGGTCCATTCGACGGTGTTCTGGTCGATTTTCTTGAGCGTCGTTCCTTCGCCGAAGGTCTCGGGCGTCGCGCCGTTCAGCGGCGAAACGTTCGGATCGACGACGTTGTCGTCCCAGTAGAACATCACGTCGTCGGCGTCGAAGGGGTCGCCGTCGGACCATTTCGCGCCTTCGATGAGATGCATGGTCAGCTTGTGGCCGTCCTCGGACCACTCCCAGCTTCTGGCGAGGTTCGGCAGCGGCTCGACGTCGCTGGCCTCCACCTGGTAGAGCGGTGCGGTGCGCGTCAGGCATTCCGACATGCCGATGTCGATGCCGCCCCAGCCCTGGGTCTGGCCGGCGCTGTAGTTCCAGCCTTCCGGCCGGCCGCCGATCACATGACGCATGACGTCGCCATAGACGCCAGCGCCGTCCGGCATGTTGCCGGTCTTGAAGACCATCGGCTCCTTCGGCAGGCGCTCGGCGACGGGTGGCAGCTTGCCGGCCTTGACGAATTTCTCCGTTACCCATTCCGGCTCGTGATATTCGGGCAAGGCCTTGAACTCGAGAATGGAATCGCGCGGCACATAGGTGATCTTGCCCTGCGCCGGAACGGGCGGCTGCTCGGGCACCACGGTCGGCTCGGATGCAAAGGCCTGCACGGCAAAGGCGGATATGCCGATCAGCAGGCTGGCCGTCGTTGTCAGTCGATGCGTTTTCATTGTTTCAGGTTCTCCCTCCTAAACTTGCCATCCCGGAACGGGTGGCATTCCTCCTGCCTCAAAAAGCATCCGCGTCTCCTCACGCAGGTGTTCTTGGGGCTGTATTTTCGATACGCGGACGGTTTGGCCCGCGCGCGTACGCCGCGCTGGCCGGGGACTGCCCCTCATCCGGCCTGCCGGCCACCTTCTCCCCGCAGGCGAGGCGAAGGGACTCGCGGCATCCACTCAGTCCCCTCTCCCCGCCTGCGGGGAGAGGGCTAGTCCTCGGGTTAAACCGAGGAGAGGGGCAGTTCCGGGCCAGAGCGGTAGCGGTTATCACCAGCCACGCCACCTACCCGGCGGCGCGCAGCTTCGCGGCGTCCTTCTCGGCGCGGATTTCCTCGATCGAGCGCACCTCGCGCCGCGCGGCACCGGTCCACTCGCGGGTCTTCACCGTCGACCGGGCGAGCCGATCCTTGGCCGCGTCGACGGCATGGGCGTATTGCGGCAGCCATTCAGCCTGGGCGACGACCATTTCGTCGACCATCTGCCAGACCTCCTCCGGCGTGCAGATCGCCCCGACCAGCGGGTCGTGAAGCACCGCGAGCTTCAGAAGATCGATGTCGCCGGTGATCGCCGCATGCACGGACATGCGCTGGACATTGATCGACGCGTTGCAGGTGGCGGCACAGGCCTCGGGGATCGTGATGCCGGACACCATGTTAATGCCGAAGCGATCGACGAAGCCAGGAGATTCGATGATCGCGTCCGCCGGCAGGTTGGTGATCACGCCATCATTCTTGACGTTGAAATGCCCGCGATAGACGCGTCCTGTCTCGAGCGCCTCGAGGATGTGGCTCGCATGCTCGTTCGACCGCTTGATCGTCGAAAGCGGCCTGCCCGCTTCTTCGAGGAAGCGCGGATATTCGGTCTCGAACCAGTTGCGGGTCTCGGTCGAATAGCGCAGATACCCGCCGGTCTCGCCATGGATCCAGTCCGACATGTCGATCCATTTGGTGATCTCGTCAGGACGCTTGCGGTACCAGGGCAGGTATTCGGAGAGATGGCCGTTGCTCTCCGTCGAATAGACGCCGAAGCGCTTCAACACGTCGATCCTGAGCTTTTCCTGCTTGGAAAAGACCGGATGCGCCTCGAAGGCGGCGACGAGTTCGTCCTTGCCGATCCTGCGGCCGTTGAGCCGCACGTCGATGAACCAGGTCTGGTGGTTGATGCCCGAGCAGACATAATCGAGTTCGCCGTCCTTGGCGCCGAGGATCTGGGCGATCTGCTCGGCGCCGTGCTGGACGCCGTGGCAGAGACCGACCGTGTCAACCTTGCCGTATTCGATCGCCGCCCAGGTGTTCATGGCCATCGGGTTGGCATAGTTCAGGAACTTGGCGCCCGGCTCGGCCACCTCGCGGATGTCCTTGCAGAAATCGAGGATCACCGGGATGTTGCGCTGGCCGTAGAGGATGCCGCCGGCGCAGATCGTGTCACCGACGCATTGGTCGACGCCGTATTTCAGCGGAATGCGGATGTCGTCCGCATAGGCCTCGAGGCCGCCGACGCGGACGCAGCTGATAATGTAACGCGCACCCTCGATCGCCTTGCGGCGATCTGTGGTTGCCGTCACTCGCGTCGGCAGATTGTTCGACCCGACGATCCGGTCGAGGATCGACTTGATCATGCCGAGATTGTGCTCGCTCAAGTCCGTCAGGGCGAACTCGACGTCGCGGAGCTCCGGCACAGACAGGATGTCGGTGAAGAGCTTCTTGGTAAAACCGACGCTGCCGGCGCCGATAATGGCGATCTTGAAGCTGGCCATCTTCGTTCAATTCCTCCTCGCGAATGTCGATCTTCGCGCTATAAGGGTAAAATCAGTTCATCGAATTGATCCGGCCACGAGCGGCGGACCGTTTTCACCGAAAACCCTGCTCCAGACACCGGTTAGCCATGCGTCTTGCGCGATCTGTGGCCATTATGTGTATAATCCCACGCACGACTAGAGAGGGATTGTGCTTTCATGGGTAATTCTGTGCTGCAGCAATTGATCGACCGAGGCCCGGTGATGCGGACCGTTTCGCTGCCGCGGGGAAGGCAGAGCCTGCACACCATGCCGACGAGCACCGGCTACGAAATCAGGACCGATGGCGGCTACGACTGGGACGGGCGAAAGCGCGGCCAGACGCCGTTCACGGTGCTGCAGCACACGATCGGCGGCGCCGGAAACCTCCGCTATGAGCACCGCAGCTATCGCCTGCGCGAGGGCGACACGCTGCTGCTGCTCGTCCCGCACAACCACCGCTATTGGCTGGAGGAGGCCGGGCGCTGGGAGTTCTTCTGGATCTCGATGAACGGCGAGGAGGCGCTGCGCATCCACCGCGCCATTCTCGCCGTCACCGGCCCGGTGTTGAAGCTGCAGCCGGAGACGGTCGAACACCTGGCCGACTGCAGCCTGCGCCTCATCACCGGCGGCGAAATGCCCGGCAGCGCCTCGGCAATCGCCTACGAGGCAGCAATGGCGCTCTATGACGACGTCTTCGGTTCGCATCCGGTCATCAGTGAAGAGTATCGGAAGATGCAGCACGTCATCGACCACATCCTTTCGAACTTGGAGAAACCGCTGCCCGTCGAGGAACTGGCCCGCGTCTCCGGCTTGAGCCGCGCGCATTTCTCCCGCATCTTCGCAGCGAGCGAAGGTATGCCGCCGGCCGAATTCGTGCTGCAGAAGCGGCTGCAACGGGCGGTGAAGCTCCTGACCAAGACGGCGGACCTGCCGGTCAAGGAAGTGGCTATCCTGTCGGGCTTCGACGACCCCAATTATTTCGCCAAGGTCTTCCGCCGCGTCTTCGGCGCGAGCCCGACGGAGTTCCGCACCACCGGTATGTATGCCAGCGTACCGGCGAAAACCCCGAAGATAAGTGAATCGGTGACCACGCTGGCTGCCGCTTGCGATTGAAATCTGCGCGATAAAATTTTACTAAATAAAAGACGCGAAGCACGCGACTGACTGGCGGGGCGTAAGAAAATGGTGACAATCAAAGAAATCGCAGCGGCTGTCGGTGTGTCGTCGGCGACCGTGTCGCGGGTCTTGAACTACGACCCGACCCTGTCGATCTCCACCAGGAAACGCCAGGCGATCATTGAGACGGCCGAGGCGCTGAATTACGCCACGCCGCGCAACCGTGGCCGGGCGGCGGCCCAAGGGGTCGGCGCCGGGCAGAAGATTGCGCTCGTCCATTTCCTCGAGCCGGCCCAGGAACTGGCCGATCCCTACTATGTCGGCGTAAGGCTCGGCATCGAAAGCCGCTGTCAGGCGATGAAGAGCGAGATCGTCAAGGTCGTGCCGACCGGCAGCCCGCCGGAAGCGGCGATCCTGGAGGGCGCATCGGGCGTCGTTGCGGTCGGTCACTATTATGGCGAGGCGCTCGAATGGCTGCGCCGCCACAGCCGCCATCTCGTCTTTGCCGATTACGCGCCCGCCGGCGATGCGGACGACAGCGTGTTGAGCGACGTCGCGATGGCCATGACCCGGCTCCTCGAAGCAGTCCACCGCATGGGTTATCGCCGCATCGGCTTCATCGGCTGGATCGACGCCTTCCACGAGCCGGAAAACATCCATTCTGAGCGTCGCTGCCGGACCTTTATCGACTGGATGGTGAAGGCCGGGCTCTACGATCCGGAACTGTGCCTCGTCGAGCGGATGACGCCCGACAGCGGCTACGCGCTGACAAAGGCGATGCTGTCGAAGCCCAATCCCCCGAAGGTCCTGATCACCTGCAACGACAACATGGCGCTCGGCGCTTACCGGGCCATTCAGGAGATGGGCCTGAGGATCCCCGAGGACATTGCCGTGGCGAGTTTCAACGATATTCCCGTCGCACAATTTCTCGGGCCGCCGCTTTCGACCGTCAAGATTCCGGCCGAGCTGATCGGCGAAACCGCCGTCGACCTGTTGCTCGAGCGCCTTTCCGGGCGCGACGTCGCCAAGAAGGTGGTTCTCGGAACCGAGATGGTCTGGCGGGGAAGCACGCCCCAGCCGGTCGATCGCGAACCAGGCCGATCAATGGCCGCCCGCGAAGAGCTGCGGTCCGTGTAGACGCTTACGCATGATCCCTGCCGGTCGCATATCACGGTCGGCGCCACCTTGCGGCGCTTGCCGCCGCCGTATATTCCGACTAGAATATGTGTATATTCAATCTGGAATATACGGGAAATGCCCCGATGTCACTCTATATTCGCGATGGCGCAGTCGACGAACTTGCGAAACAGGTCCAGCAGGCGATCAATGCTCCCAACAAGACGGAGGCGGTGCGTCGGGCGCTGCTCAACGAATTGGAACGCGCCAGACAAGCTGTTCCCTTGAAAGACCGAATCAAGCGGCTTCAAAACGAGGTTCGCGCCATGGGGCCGGATGATCCCGACTTTGATATGAAGAAATTTGCCGATGAACAGTGGGGCAATATCTGATGTTCCTGGATGCCTCAGCCATCGTCGCGATCCTCGGCGACGAGGAGGACGCCGATCTCCTGATCGCCAAGATCGAAAATGCGGCAACGCCAATCTACTATTCTTCGCTCTCCATATTTGAGGCGGTCATCAGCCTCGCCCGCAATAAGCGGGACGGCGCCCTCGGAAACCAAGTGCCTATCCCGCCGCACCTGATCGATTTGGCGCAACAGCATGTCGAGGCTTTTATTGAGACGATCGGCGCGAAAGAGTTGACGATTGACAGCGCAATGCATCGCACCGCGATCGATGCGTGCCGGACCTATGGCGGCGTGGTGGCCCACCCCGCAAGGCTCAATTTCGGAGATTGCTTCTCCTATGCCTGCGCGAAAACCTACCGCCTCCCCTTGCTCTTCAAGGGCGATGATTTCTCCCAGACCGACCTCGAGCCGGCGTAAGCTGGCTCAGAAAATAGCCGAGTAAAAATTTACTGAAAATATTGCGTCCCCTCCGATTTTAGGAAATACTCCGCCCCAGAGACAGAGAGGACTGTCTCGGGGAACGAACCTTGAGGGAGGAATGCATGGACAATTTCGCGCGTGCCCATCTGCCGCGGATCGCCGCTCTGGCGCTTGCGAGCGCGAGCCTTCTGGCGGTGACCGCCGCCGAGGCGAAAGAAATCACCATCTGGTGCTGGGATCCGAACTTTAACGTCGCGATCATGAAGGAAGCGGGCGCGCGCTATACCAAGACGCATCCGGACGTCACCTTCAACGTCGTCGATTTCGCCAAGACCGACGTCGAGCAGAAGCTCCAGACCGGTCTTGCCTCCGGCACCGCCGACGCGCTGCCCGATATTGTCTTGATCGAGGACTACGGCGCGCAGAAATATCTGCAATCCTTCCCGGGTGCCTTTGCGCCCCTATCCGGTACCGTCGATTATTCCGGTTTCGCGCCCTACAAGGTCGAGGTGATGACCGTCGACGGCCAGGTCTATGGCATGCCCTTCGATTCCGGCGTCACCGGGCTCTATTACCGCAAGGACTACCTCGAGCAGGCCGGCTTCAAGCCCGAAGACATGCAGAACCTCACCTGGGATCGCTTCATCGAGATCGGCAAGGAAGTCGAGGCGAAGACCGGCAAGAAGATGATGGGCCTCGACCCGAACGATGGCGGCCTCGTCCGCATCATCATGCAGTCGGCCGGCCAATGGTATTTCGACAAGGAAGGCAAGCCGAACATCACCGGCAACCCGGCGCTGAAGGCGGCGGTCGAGACCGTCGGCAAGATCATGTCCGCCAATATCTACAAGCCGGCCAACGGCTGGTCCGACTGGGTCGGCACCTTCACCTCCGGCGACGTCGCCAGCGTCGTCACCGGTGTGTGGATCACCGGCACCGTCAAGGCGCAGCCGGACCAGGCCGGCAAATGGGGCGTGGCGCCGATCCCGGCGCTGTCGATCGAAGGCGCGACACATGCCTCGAACCTCGGCGGATCGAGCTGGTACGTGCTTGAAAGCTCGGCGGAAAAGGCCGAGGCCATCGACTTCCTGAATGAGATCTACGGCAAGGACATCGATTTCTACCAGAAGATCCTGCAGGATCGCGGCGCTGTCGGCTCGCTGCTTGCCGCCCGCGGCGGCGCGGCCTACGAGGCGGCCGATCCGTTCTTCGGCGGCGAGAAGGTGTGGCAGAACTTCTCCGACTGGCTGGTGAAGGTGCCGTCGGTGAACTACGGCGTGTTCACCAACGAGGCGGATCTTGCAGTCACCGCGCAACTGCCGGCGCTGACGCAGGGCATGCCGGTCGACGACGCGCTGAAGGCGATCGAAACCGAGATCAGCGGTCATATCCAATAGCCGCGTGTTGCATCGGGCAGCCTGCCTCTATCTCGGCGGCAGGTTGCCCTTTCCGCCGCTTGCCGGCCGTGGCGCCCCAAGCCATAGCCAGTGATCCCCGTTTTCGATGAGGTTGACGATGGCTCTCGCCCGCCGCGGCGGCATCGGCCGATATTATGACATCAATGGCTGGCTCTTCGTCGCGCCGGCGCTCGGGCTGATCGCCCTCTTCATGGTCTATCCGATCGTCTGGTCGCTCTGGATGTCGTTCCAGTCCGGCCGCGGCATGATGATGAAGTTCGCCGGCTTCGCAAACATTGCCCGCCTCTGGAACGATCCGGTGTTCATCAAGGCACTCACCAACACGATGACCTATTTCGTCGTGCAGGTACCGATCATGATCCTGCTGGCGCTGATCTTGGCGTCGCTGCTCAACAATCCCCGGCTCGTCGGCCGCGCCTTCTTCCGCACCGCGATCTTCCTGCCGTGCGTCACCTCGCTCGTCGCCTATTCGGTGCTCTTCAAGGGCATGTTCGCGTTCGACGGCATCGTCAATTCGACACTGCAGGCAATCGGCATCATCGCCTCGCCGATCCCGTGGCAGACGCATCCCTTCTGGGCGAAGGCGCTCGTCATCATCGCCATCACCTGGCGCTGGACCGGCTACAACATGATCTTCTATCTCGCGGCGCTGCAGAACATCGACAGGTCGATTTACGAGGTGGCGCGGATCGACGGCGTCCCGGCCTGGGCGCGCTTCACCCACATCACCATTCCGCTGTTGAAGCCGGTCATCCTCTTCACCACGGTAATCTCGACGATCGGCACGCTGCAGCTCTTCGACGAGGTCTACAATCTGACCGAGGGCAAGGGCGGGCCGTCGAATGCGACGCTGACGCTGTCACTCTATATCTACAACCTGACTTTCCGCTTCATGCCGAATTTCGGCTATGCGGCGACGGTCTCCTACGTTATCGTCGTGCTCGTGGCGCTGCTCGCTTTCCTGCAGTTCTTCCTGGCAAGGGAGCGCGAGAAATGAGAACCAACCCCTCAAATATCGCGTCTGCCGTCCTCACCTATGGTTTCGTCGGGCTTATGGCCTTCCTCTCCATCTTCCCCTTCATCTGGATGGCGCTCGGGGCGACCAATTCGTCGATCGATATCATCAAGGGCCGGCTGCTGCCCGGCGAGGCGCTGACGACGAATATCGCCAACTTCTTCACACTGGTGAATCTGCCGCTGGTGTTCTGGAATTCGGCGAAGGTCACCATCTTCGCGACCGTGCTCACACTGGCCGTCTCGTCGCTCGCCGGCTACGGCTTCGAGATCTTCCGCTCGCGCCACCGCGAGCGCCTTTACCGGGCCATGCTGCTGACGCTGATGATCCCCTTTGCGGCGCTGATGATCCCGCTGTTCATCATGATGGGCAAGATGGGCCTCATCAACACGCATATCGCCGTCGTGCTTCCGACGATCGGCTCGGCCTTCATCGTCTTCTACTTCCGCCAAAGCACGAAGGCGTTCCCCTCGGAATTGCGCGACGCCGCGAAAGTCGACGGCCTGAAAGAGTGGCAGATCTTCTTCTACATCTATGTGCCGGTGATGCGCTCCACCTATGCGGCGGCCTTCATCATCGTCTTCATGACCGCCTGGAATAACTATCTCTGGCCGCTGATCGTGCTGCAGTCGAACGAGACGAAGACGATCACGCTGGTCATCTCGTCGCTCGCCTCGGCCTATTACCCCGACTACGGCGTGGTGATGGTTGGCACCATCCTGGCGACGCTGCCGACGCTTGCCGTCTTCTTCTTCATGCAACGCCAGTTCGTCCAGGGCATGCTGGGCTCAGTCAAATAGGAACGATGATGCGCTCTGTCACTTCATTCAACGATTCATGGGTCTTTTCCGAAGGCTTCAACGCCGCCGATGCCGGCATGCTGCAAGCCGGTGATCCGGTCAGCCTGCCGCACAATGCGGTCGAGCTGCCCTTCAACTATTTCGACGAGACCTCGTATCAGCGCGCCTTCACCTATCAGAAGGTCATCGCCTGGCGTCCGGACTTCGCCGGCCGCGAAATCTCGATCGTCTTCGACGCGGCGATGGCCGATGCCGTCGTCTACTTGAACGGCGAGGAGATCATCGCCCACAAGGACGGCTATACCCCGTTCGAGGCGCGCCTGACCGGCCGGCTCCGCGAGAGCGACAACCTGATCACCGTCAAGATCGACGGCAGCGAGAACCCGGAAATTCCGCCCTTCGGCGGCCGCATCGACTATCTCACCTATGCCGGCATCTATCGCGACGTCTGGCTGAAAATCACCGACCCGGTCGCGATCGCCAATATCAAGATCGAGCCCCGCGACGTTCTGAGCGACACCAAATCCGTCAGCGTTCGTTGCGACCTCGCCAATCCGCAGGGCCTCGCCGTTGCCGGCACGGTGACGGCGCTCCTCAGAGACGCCAATGGCGAGGTCCTTGCCGAGGCGGTCGGCGAGACGAGCGGCGAAAGTGTCACCCTCGATATGACCGGCCTCAAGGGCCTGTCGCTCTGGGACATCGACGCTCCGGTGCTCTATCAGGTGGACGTCCAGCTCCGCACCGATCACGGCCGCGACCGGCTTGCATCCCATTTCGGCTTCCGCACCGCGGAGTTCACGGTCGACGGCTTCCGGCTTAACGGCCGGCCGCTGAAGATCCGCGGCCTCAACCGCCACCAGGCCTTTCCCTATGTCGGCTATGCGATGGGGCGCAGCGCGCAGGAGCGCGATGCGGAACTCTTGAAGCACAAGCTTCACTGCAATCTCGTCCGCACCTCGCACTACCCGCAATCGAAATGGTTCCTCGACCATTGCGACCGCATCGGCCTGCTCGTCTTCGAGGAGATCCCCGGCTGGCAGCACATCGGTGGCGAGGCCTGGAAACAGGAAGCGATCCAGAACGTGGCCCGCATGATCGAGCGTGACTGGAACCATCCGTCGATCGTCATCTGGGGCGTCAGGATCAACGAGTCGCAGGATTCGCATGATTTCTATGTCGAGACGAACCGGCTCGCCCGCGAGCTCGACCCCACCCGGCAGACCGGCGGCGTGCGCTACATCACCGACAGCGAATTCCTCGAAGACGTCTACACGATGAACGACTTCATCCTTGGCAACGAGGAACTGCCCGGCTCCAACCGGCCGCGCACGGCCCTCCGCCCGCAGCAGGAATGCACAGGGCTTTCCCGCAAGGTGCCCTATCTCATCACCGAATTCGGCGGCCACATGTATCCGACGAAGATCTACGACCAGGAGCAGCGGCAGGCCGAGCACGTCCGCCGGCACCTCGAGGTGCTGAACGCCGCGCATGGCGATCCGAGCATCTCCGGCGCGATCGGCTGGTGCATGTTCGACTATAACACCCACAAGGATTTCGGCTCCGGCGACCGAATCTGCTATCACGGCGTCATGGACATGTTCCGCGAACCGAAATTCGCCGCTTACGTCTATGCCAGCCAATGCGCGCCGTCTGAGGAAGTGGTGATGAAGCCGGTCACCTTCTGGGCGCGTGGCGAGCGCAATATCGGCGGCGTGCTGCCCTTGATCGTACTCACCAATTGCGACGAGATCGAATTGAAATACGGCTCGCTGACGAAGCGCGTCGGTCCGGACCGCGAGACCTTCCCGCACCTGCCGCACGCCCCTGTCGTCATCGACCACCGCCACTTCACCAAGGACGAGCTCGGCGTCTGGGGGATGAAGTGGGAAAGCGCGGAATTCACCGGCTTCATCGGCGGCAAGGCGGTCGCCCATCTCCGGATGGTCGCCGATCCGCTGCCGACGACGCTCGAAGTCGAGGCCGACAGCAAGACGCTCAGGGCCGAGGGGCGCGACAGCGTCCGCGTCGTCGTCCGCGCTCTCGACCAGGTCGGCAACGTCCTGCCGTTCCTCAATGATGCCGTCGATATCGCGGTTGAGGGTCCGGCGCGGCTCATCGGCCCAAACCGGCTCGTCTTCCAGGGCGGCTCGACCGGCTTCTGGCTGGGATCGACGGGTGCCGCGGGCAACATTTCCGTCACCGTCACCTCGTCGCGTGTCGGCACAACGAAACTCGACCTTTCCGCCACATCCGAAGGAGCGGCGCGCGTATGAGCGAATTGCAACTCAACGGCGTCCGCAAGTCTTATGGCGGTTTCGAGGTCATCAAGGGGGTCGACCTCGAGATCAAGTCGGGTGAGTTCGTCGTCTTCGTCGGCCCTTCCGGCTGCGGCAAGTCGACCCTCCTTCGGATGATCGCCGGGCTGGAGGAGATCACCTCCGGGGACCTCACGATCGACGATGTGCTGATGAACGATGTCGACCCGTCGAAGCGCGGCATCGCCATGGTCTTTCAGTCCTATGCGCTCTACCCGCACATGACCGTCCGGGAGAACATGGGCTTTGCCTTGCGCTTCGCCGGCGTCCCGAAGGCCGAGATCCAAAAGCGCGTAATGGAGGCTGCCAACATCCTCGAACTCGGTTCCCTGCTCGACCGCAAGCCGAAGCAGCTTTCCGGCGGCCAGCGCCAGCGCGTCGCGATCGGCCGTGCGATCGTCCGGCATCCAAAAATCTTCCTCTTCGACGAGCCGCTCTCCAACCTCGACGCGGAACTGCGCGTCCACATGCGGATCGAGATCGCCAGGCTGCACAAGCAACTCGCCGCGACGATCGTTTATGTGACGCACGACCAGGTCGAAGCGATGACGATGGCCGACAAGATCGTCGTCATGCGCGGCGGCGTCGTCGAGCAGGTCGGCTCGCCGCTCGACCTCTACGACGATCCCGCCAACCTCTTCGTCGCCGGCTTCATCGGCTCGCCGAAGATGAATTTTCTGAAGGGCGTGATCGAGACCGTCGACGGCGAAGTCTATGCGCGGCTGCCGGACTATGCCGACACGAAGATTCCCGTCGGTCTCAAGGGGGCACCGTCCGGAATGCCGGTGACCGTCGGCATCCGCCCCGAACACTTCAAGGAGCAAGGCTCCGCAGCACTCGACCTGACGATCGACATGCTCGAACATCTCGGCGGCGAGACTTTCGCCTATGCCCGGCATGGCAATGGCGAGCTCGTAGTGATCGAAACGAAGAACGGCCGCGACCTCAGATCCGGCGACCGCATCGCCGCCCGCTTCGACCCGGGCTGCGCGTTGGTATTCGACGAGGGCGGCAAGCGGTTGCGGTTACTGGAGCCAAGATCAGAACAGGCCCACCTTGCGATGCCTGCAATCGATGATTAAAATGCAATCATTGATGAACGAGGCAATCCATGGCGAGTATGACGATCCGCAATCTTGATGACGCGCTGAAGCAACGCTTGCGCGTTCGCGCCGCCGCGCACGGGCGATCGATGGAGGACGAGGCACGCGATATCTTGCGCGCCGCACTGTCGACCGGCGAAGGGCGGCCGCGCAATCTTGCCGCGGCGATCAGAGATCGCATTGCGCCGCTTGGGGGCGTCGCGCTTGAGCTTCCCGCTCGCGAACCAATTCGCGAAGCCCCGGATTTCTCGGCTTGATTATCCTCGACACCAACGTTCTCTCGGACCTGCTGGCACCCGCTCCGTCAGTTTCAGTCGAGGCGTGGCTTGCCGGGCAGCCGCCGGCGGTGATCTTTACGACAACCGTCACCGAGGCAGAAATCCTCTACGGCGTGCGACTTATGCCCGACGGTCGCCCGCGGCGGGAGCTGGAAGCGGCGATCGCTCTCATCTTCCGCGAGGACCTTTCCGGACGCGTTCTGGCATTCGACAGCGACGCCGCCGACGCTTACGCTTCCATTGCCACCCGGCGGCGCAAGAGCGGCCGCCCCATCAGCCAGTTCGACGCCCAGATTGCCGCGATCGCCCTCTCCCGCGGCGCTGCGCTGGCGACCCGTAACGTCGTCGACTTCGCCGACACCGGCGTCGTGATCGTCAATCCCTGGGATCATCGGCCATAGGCCGTTACACCTACCGCGCGCCCATCCTCAGCGCTCCGTCGAGGCGGATGACCTCGCCGTTCAGCATGTCGTTCTCGCAGATATGCCGCACCAGCGCGGCATATTCGCCCGGCCGGCCGAGGCGCGGCGGGAAGGGCACGCTCTTGCCGAGCGAATCCTGCACCTCCTGCGGCATGCCGGCCATCATCGGCGTTTCGAAAATGCCGGGCGCGATCGAGACGACGCGGATGCCGGAGCGGGCGAGTTCGCGCGCGATCGGCAGCGTCATCGCCACGACGCCGCCCTTCGCGGCCGCATAGGCCGCCTGGCCGATCTGCCCGTCAAAGGCGGCGACCGAGGCGGTGTTGACGATCACGCCACGGCCGCCTTCCAGATCCGGCTCCTCCCGGGCGATCGCCGCAGCGGCAAGCCGGATCATGTTGAAAGTTCCGATGAGGTTGATGCCGATCGCACGGCTAAAACTGTCGAGGCGGTGCGGACCGTCGCGCCCGAGCACCTTCTCGCCGGGCGCGATGCCGGCGCAGTTTATGAGCCCGTGGAGATGCCCGAAGCTGTCGAGCGCCGCCTGCACCGCGGCGGCGCCGTCCGCCTCGCTCGTCACATCGGTCCGCACGAAACGGGCACGCGCGCCGAGTTCGGCGGCAATCGCCGTCCCTGCATCGACATTGACGTCGGCGATGATCACATGGGCACCGTCGGCGACGAACATCCGAGCGACGGCCGCGCCGAGCCCGGACCCGCCGCCGGTGACCAGAAATACCTTGTCGAGGATCAGCATGGCCGTGCTCCGCATGCCGGGCCACCCAGCCTGGCCGCATTCTCTACCGTCATCTCATCCTCCCGCCGTTGGCTGTTCGATCCGTGCTCATGTTTTTGTTTTGACGTATGTCTTTGCCCAAAGTCGGTTTTGGGGCGCATACTAGAGCGCCAGTTCCCACGTCTGGCCGACAAGGTCCTTGCCGAAGCTGTGGTGCCCTTCCTCGCCGATGAGCCGGAAGCCGGCGCGCTCATAAAGCGTCCGGGCCGCGACGAGGACATCGTTCGTCCAAAGGACCACGCGTCGGTACCCTGAGACACGCGCCTGGTCGATGCAGGCGTCGACAAGTCGCTTGCCGATGCCAAGGCCGCGCGCTTCCGTCTCGACATGGAGCAGGCGCAACCTCGCCGTCTCGTCGTCCTCCCATACGAGGAACACTGCGCCGACCGGGGTCCCGTCGCGTTCGGCAACCCAGCAGAAGTCGCGACCCTCCCGAAAATTGCGAAGGAAGGCGGCGCCGATCTCCGCCGCCAGGGCCTCGTAAGTGATGTCCCAGCCATATTCCTCGGCATAGAGCACCGCCTGGCGTTGAACGACCCAGCCGATATCACCGATACGATGGGGTCGTAGTGTTATGACCGGCGTTTCCATGGGAGACCGGCGCAACAGTTCCATCGTCCTGCGGAGGGCGATGTCGAGTTCTCGGAGTTTCTCATCGGAAAGATCATCGACAAGTCGCGCGACGTCCTCGTCGGCCGCCGCCTGAAGCTCTGCCAGTGCCGACCGGCCCTTTTCGGTGAGCGACAATATCCGGCGCCGTCGATCGGCGCCGTCGGCGCGCGCCTTGGCGAGCCCGTTGGCGGCGAATCTGCGCAGGATGCGCGCGAGATAGGCCGGGTCGAGGCGCAGTTCCGTCGCGATTTCCGATGCTGCGGGACTCTCGCGATGGCCGAGTTCGAAGAGAACACGCGCCTCGGTGAGCGTGAAGGCGCTTTCAGTCAGCGTCTCGTCGAGAAGGCCGATGGTGCGCGTGTAGAAACGGTTGAACCGTCTGATTTCGCCGACAACCGCGCTCCGATCGACCTGCATTTCCATTCCCTTGAAAGCAGCATGACTTTCGCCCCATTAGTGGACTGAGTCAACTAATTTTGAATGGAAAATCGGCAGCGCAATGCTGGATCTAATACTGCAGCTTCCGTTCGGGATCGGCTACACGCCGGTTCGCGCCACCAGCGGCACGTAGGTCTCGAGCTCAGGCGCCGGGAAATGGAGCGTCGCGCCGATTTCGGCCGAACGGTAGAGACCCATCAGGATCTCGACCACTGCGAGTCCGTCCTCGAAGGTCTCGAGCGGTTTCACGCCCTTCCTGAAGCACTCGACCATGTGCCGGTTTTCGTCCGTGTAGCCATAGACGCCGGTCTCGTCCTCGAGCACCGGCATCAGTCCCTGTTCGGCATTCTGCTTTTCGACCAGATCCTCGCCCTCGGAACCCTTGACCGCCCGCGACAGGAAGATCTTCAGCCCGGTGCCGAGCGAATTGTATTCCAGCGCATATTCAGGGCCGAGAAGCTCGAGCTGGATCCGTAAGCCGGCGCCGACATAGGCCCAGGAGGTCGTCGCCTCGATCATCAGCTCACGGCCCTCCTCGTCCTCTAGCGTCACGGTGGCGCGGGCGAAATCCTCCGAGGGCCGATTGCGGTAGTCCACCTCGTTTCCGTATCGCTGCCGCAGCTGGTCGGCATAGGCCGGACGGGTCCATTTGAGGTTCGCCACCGTGCCGTTCACCGCCTTGACTTTTAGGGAATTGCGCGCAGCACCTGGCGCCGTCAGCAGATGGCGCGCCACCTCGACGCTGTGGCACATCATGTCGGAGAGCACGCCGCCGCCCTGCTTGTCGCCCTGCCAGAACCACGGTTCGTGCGGGCCGGAATGCTCTTCGGCGGCGCGGGCCAGATAGGGCCTACCCGTCGTCAAGGCGGCGCGACGCCAGATGATCTCCTTGCCGCGAAGTACCGGCGTGCAGAAGACCTGGTTTTCGAGATAGCCGTGGTTGAGGCCTGCGTCTTGCGCCAGATGCAGCATCTCGCGGGCTTCGGCGACGGTGCGCGCCAGCGGTTTTTCACAGGCGACGGCGAAGACCTGGCTGCGGCCCGCCTTGATCTCCGCATGCAGCGTCCGCATCACTTCGAGCCGGGTATAGTTCGGCGACAGGATCCAGATCGCGTCGACGTCGCCGGCCGAGAGAAGGTGGTCGAGGCTGCCATGAGGACGGCAGATGCCGAGTTCGAGTTCCCTCACCGCTTCGGCGAAGCGCTCGCGGTTCTCCGCCTTGCGGCTATAGACGCCGGTCACCTCCACATTGCGTACACCGATCAAGGATTGCAGATGGAAGCGGGCGATGAAGCCGGTTCCGACAAATCCGATGCGCAGGGTCTGCCTTGGCAGTGCAGTCATTCCTTCCCTCCCCCTAATTCAACCACGTGGCGGTGCCGTGCTGCCTCTGATATTGAGCGCCGTCGGCAGCACGATCGGTTCGTCGCCCCCGACGCTGCCGCCCGACAGGATACTGAGCAGAAGCCCCATTGCCGTGCGGCCGATCTCGGCGCGCGGCTGGCTGACGGTCGTCAGCGGCGGATAGAAGGCCTTGCTCAGATAAAGATCGTCGAAGCCGACGACCGAAACCTCGCCGGGGACGTCGCGCCCCGTCCGCCGCAGCTCATGGGCGGCGCCATAGGCCATCTCGTCATTGGCGACGAAGAGCGCCGTCGGCGGCTCCGGCAGGGCAAGGAGTTCCCGGCAGCATTCCTGGCCGCTTTCGAGCAGGAAGTTGCCGCGCACCTCGTAGCCGTCTGGGATCGCGAGGCCGGCTTCGCGCATGGCGAGCCGGTAGCCCTCGCGGCGGTAGACGCTCATCGGCTCGGGGACGGGACCACTGATATGGGCGATCCGCCGGTGCCCGAGCGAAATCAGGTGCTCGACCGCCGCGCGCGCCGCCCCGACATTGTCGACCTGCACATGCGGCAGGCCTGAACCTTCGATCATTTCGAGTGCCACCACGACAGGCAGATGGTTCCAGCCGCCGGCGCGATTGCCGCCGGCCGGCGGCAGCTTGCCGGTCATCAGGATCATGCCGTCGGCATGGCCGTCGCGCAGCATGTTGAAATACTCGATCTCGCGGAGCGGATCATTCTCGGTATTGCCCATCAGCACCGCATAGCCGGCTTCCCGCGCCGTCGCCTCGACGCCTTTCAGGATGTCGAGATAGAAGGGGTTGCCGACGTCGCGGACGACGAGCAGCACCGCCATCGACTTGCGGGTGCGCAGGTTGCGGGCACTGACATTGGGGCGGTAGTTGAGCTCGCGCGCCAGATCATGAATGCGCTGGCGCGTCTCGGCCGTCACCAGCGCCGAGTCGGAAAGCGCCCGCGAGACGGTGGCGACCGACACGCCGGCCTTCTCGGCTATATCCTTGATCTTCGGCCGATCCCTCATGCGCGCATCGCCCGACCCCGGCCATAGAACATCATGAGGATGAGCAGGGTCGCCCCGAATACCATCTGCCGGCCGGATTCGTCGATGTTCACCGTGGTGAGGATGCCCTGCAGGATGACGAGCAGGAAGGCGCCGGCCATGGTGCCGGTATAGCCGCCCTTGCCGCCGGCGAGCGATGTGCCGCCGAAGACGACGGCGATGATCGAGGTCAGTGTATATTGCTCGCCGACATTGGCGAAGGACGAGCCGGAATAGCCGAGCAGGCAAAGGCCGGCGACCGCCGCGAACATGCCGGAGATCATGAAGAGCGCGATGCGCATCAACCGGACCGGCACGCCCGCCATATAGGCGGCGTGCTCGTTCGAGCCGATCGCGTAGATGCGGTGGCCGAAGACGGTGCGGTTGAGCATGAAGGCCATGAGGATGCCGATCGCGACCCACAGCCAGATGATCCCCGGCACGCCGAAGAAAAGCGGCTGGGTGACGAAGCGCGACAGGGCCGGCGCCGCCTGGCCGGAGGGAATGCCCATACGGATGACGACGAGGAGGCCCTGCAGCACGCCGAGCATGCCGAGCGTCATCACCAGCGGCGGAATGCGCAGCAGCGTGACGCCGAGGCCGTTCAGCAGGCCGAAGAAGGCCCCGGCCAGAAGGCAGGCGGCGATCGCCGGCACAATGCCGATATCGGCACCTTGCATGACATTGCCGGCGATGATCGCCGACAGCGAGACGACGCCGCCGACTGAGAGATCGATGCCCTCCCGTCCGCCGAGAATGACGACATTCTGGCCGGCCGCGACGATGCCGAGCAGCGAGGCGACGATCATCAGCCGAAGGATCTGCGCACCGCTGGCAAAACCCGGAGACAACAATTCGCCGAGATAGAGGAGGAGGACGATGAGGACGAGCGCGACGACGATCGGCTGGCGAAGGAACGAGACAACGCTGCTCATGGACGCGCCCTCCGGCCGGCGAGCACGCCGGCCATCAGGACGACGAGGATCGCAAGGCCCTGCACGAAGTTCTGCCACTCGGACGGCGTCCCCATGAAGAAAACCACCGAACTGATGAGACCGATCGTCAGCGCGCCGAGGAGAGAGCCGACCACGGTGCCCCAGCCACCGGAGAGAGCGCTGCCGCCGAGCACCACCGCGGCGACGCTGAAGAGCGTCATCTTGCCGCCGACCAGCGGATCGCCGCTTGCCGTGTCGCCGGTGATGCAGAAGGCGGCGAGCGCCGAGAACAGCCCGCAGAGCAGGTAGCCGCGGATCCTGATCGACACCACCGGCAGTCCCGTCTGGAAGGCCGCCTGCTGGTCGTCGCCGACGGCGAGCAATTGCGTGGTGAGACGGGTGCGGCCAAGCACCAGCAGGAGCAAGACCAGTCCGGCCAGGATGTAGAACACGAAGGGCAGCCCAAGAAGCCGGCCGCCATAGGTGCGCCAGAAGATCGTCGGCGCCGGGGTGCCGGCCACCGGCAGGATGTAGAGCGCCAGGCCGGTGAAGAAGATGCTGGTCGCGAAGGTGGCGACGATCGCCTGCAGCCGCAGCGCCGCGACGACGAGCCCGTTGACAAGGCCGCAGGCGAGCCCGAGCAGCAGGCCGAGGGCGAGCGCCAGCAGCACGGCGCCGGCACCGCCGCCCCATCGCTCCATCAGCACGACGATCGCCACATTGACGAGCGACAGGATCGAGCCGGCCGACAGATCGATGTCGCCGGCATAGACGACATAGGTCTGGGCGATCGCCAGCAGGATCAACGCCATATAGGTGCTCAACAGTCCGGTCAGCGAGCGGTAGCTGAGGCTGTTCGGCGAGAAGAAGCCGTTCAAGGCAAGCAGCACCAGCACGATGGCGAGGGCCGGCAGGAAAGGATAGCGCTCGAGCAGCCTGCGGATGCCGCCGGCGCGCCGATAGGTCGGGCTGGTTGCGATCTCTGCCATCAGGCGGCCTCGTAAGCGGCTTGGTAGAGGTTGTAGCGGGTACGCTCCGGACCGGTGAGCTCCCGGCTGACCGAGCCGCCGTTAAAGACCAGGATGCGGTTGGCATTGCCGAGCAGCTCGGCATCTTCCGAAGAGTAGAGGATGATGCCGAGCCCGTCGGCCGCCAGTTGCCTGATCAGCGCGAAGAGGTCGGCCTTGGCCGAGAGGTCGATGCCCTTGGTCGGGTCGTCGAGCAGCAGCACGTCCGGACGGTCGATCAGCCAGCGGGCGATGATCACCTTCTGCTGGTTGCCGCCGGACAGCGAGTTGATCGGGTGGAAGAGGCTCGCGAATTTCGTATGCATGCTTTCGAGCGCCGGCGCGACGCGGTCGCTGAGCTTCGACGGCCTGGCAATCATCAGCCGGTCGCGCAGATAGTGGATCGGCGTGACGTTCTCGATGATCGGCCGGCCGCTGATGACGCCGTCGCGGCCGCGGTCGCCGGAGACGTAGGCGCAGCCGCGCCTGATCGCGTCGCGGGGACTGGCCGCATCGAACCGGTCGTTGCCTATCAGGATTTCGCCCGACGCGATCGAGCCGGCGCCGAAGATCGCCCGGAGCAGCGCCGACTGGCCCTGGCCGTGCAGCCCGCCGAAGCCAAGGATTTCGCCGCGCGCCACTTCGAAGCTGACATTGCGGAAACCGGCGCCCGAAAGATTGCGGACCGTCAGCGCCGCCCCGTCCTTCGCGTCGACAATCGCCGGCGCGGAGGATTGCGAGGCGGGCATGTCGCCGGCGCCGCCGACCATGAGCCGGATAACCGTGCCGGCATCGGTCTCGCCAAGACTGAGCGTGGTGATCGTCTCGCCGTCGCGGATGATCGTGACGCGGTCGCCGATCGCCTTGATCTCGTCCATGCGGTGCGAAATGAAGATAATGCCGCGGCCGCGCCGCTTCAGATCGCGCAGGATCTCGAAGAAGCGCTCGACTTGGGCGCGGTCGAGCGCCGAGGTCGGCTCGTCGAAGATGAGCAGCGGCGCCTCGCTTGCCAGCGCCTTCATGATCTCGACGAGCTGGCGCTGGTCGGGCCTGAGATTGCCGACCAGCGCATCGGCGGAAAAGCCATCGCCGGATACGCCGTCGAACAGCGCTATGTAGCGCGCCGCCCGCTCCTTCAGCGCCGTCCGGTCGACGAAGAGGCGGGCCTTGGCCGGCAGCGCGGCAAGGCAGATGTTTTCCTCGACCGTGCGATGTGCGGCGAGGCTGAGCTCCTGATAGAAGATGCCGATCCCCTGCGCCCGCGCGGAACGCGGTCCGGTGATCGTCACCGGCGTGTCGTCGATCAGGATCCGGCCGTCGTCCGGCCGCACGCTGCCGGCAATAATCTTGCAGAGCGTGCTCTTTCCCGAACCGTTCGAGCCCATCAGCACGTGGACCTCGCCGGCCATCACCTCGAGGTCGCCGCGGCGGAGCGCCAAGGTCGCGCCGTAAGCCTTACTTACGCCGTTCAGTTTCAATTTCGACATGGAACCGCGTCCGTTACGCTGCGGGTCATGGGCGCCGGCCAGATCGGCCGGCGCCCATTCGCTCCGACAGGCTCACTTGAAGAGCGCTTCCGCGTCTGAAATCGAAAGCGAGCTCGTATAGGAATAGTAACCGGGCTTGCCTTCGAGCTGCTTTGCCGCCTTCTCGACGTTCTTCGAGTCGATGAACGGGATCGGCAGGTAGAGTGCGTTGCCGTACTGGCCGGCCTTGGCGGGCTCCTTCAGTTCCTTGCCCTGCAGCATCAGCACGGCGACGTTGAGGGCGCTCGCCATGACGCCGGGCGGGTTCACGGTGGCGCCGGAGTTCAGCTTGTCCTTGATCCAGAGGTCGATGAAGTCCTTGCGGATCTCGCCGGTCGCGGCGATCTGGTCCTTCTTGCCGGCATCCATGATCGACTTCCAGGCGCCTGCTGCCATGCCGTCCTGCACCACCACGCCGTTGATGTCCGGATAGGTGGCGAGAATGTTCTGCATCGCCTGCTGTCCCTGGGCCTGATCCCAGTTGGCATTCACTTCATTGACGATCTGGATATCCGGGAAATCCTTGAGGACCGACTTGTAGCCGGCGACCCGCATCTCGTTGGCCGGATGGCCGGCGACGCCGTTGATCGCCACCACCTTGCCCTTGCCGTCGAGTGTCTCGGCGAGCCACTTGGCGCCGGCCGCGCCCCAGGCGGTCTGGTCGATGCCGACATAGACCGCATCGGGCGAGGATACTTCCGCATCGGTTGCAATCACCAGGATGCCGGCTTCCTTCGCCTGCGCGAAGATCGGGTCGAAGGCCGTCGGGCTGTTCGGGTTGACGATGATGGCGTTGACGCCCTCGGCGATGAAGTTGCGGATATGGGCGATCTGCCCGGGCACGTCGACATTGGCGCTCTGCACCGAAACCTCGACGTCGACGCCCTTGTCCTTCCATTTCGCCGCGGCTTCCTTCGCCTCGTCGATCATCTGGGTGCGCCACTCGCTGCCGACCCAACCGTTCGACAGGCCGATCTTGAATGTTTCCGCGTTGACCGCCGAGGCCGAGACAACGATGGACGCGACCGTGCCAAGCGCAAAAGCAATGAATTTCGTCATAAGATCCTCCCAAAATCTTGCGTGAGCTATGAAGCCAGAAAATGTAATCGATTTCAATGGCGAGTTTAGAGTTGTATCCGAACCCCGCGATGCTGGAGCGGCAGGATCTCTTCAAGTCACCCGTCCGTCGATCACCCACTCCCCGCAATCCACCGAGGCGCGGCGCACGACGGGCTCGGTGGTGCTGGTTGCCTGATCGGAATCTCCCGGGGGGTCGGCACATTCGGCAGATGCTCGAGGCTTGGTCGTCAAGCATTCGTCCCCGGACTGCACCAGCGGTTGACTGGCTGTCCTTTCTTGCTTCCGTCGCGCCGGACGAGCCGCTTGATCGCTTCGCCGGGGCTTATGGAAGCTCGATCTCGCCGTCCACCACGTGGTTGAGGCCGGTGCCTTCCGCCGTTAGCGTCATGCGGACCTTCAGCTTCTTGCCGCCGGTCTGGCCCTCGCGCACCGTCTCCTCGATCTTGCGCTGTGAGGTGATGCCGACTTCCTTCAGGAATTTGCGGATCGACATGTTGAAGGCGTCTTCGCTCATGGCGGATCTCCTCTGTCCAGAAGGGATTGTAAGGGAAGGCCAGCAGCCAAGGAAAGAGGACGGCGACGCGCGGCGCCATACAAAAGAGACCCCGAGCCTGGAGGAGGCGTCGGGGTTGCTGAGCTGACCGGTTCCGAGAGGCGGAGGAGTGCAACCGGTCGTTTTGGGCGGTGGAGGAGAACTGCTCTTTGACAATCATGAAAATAGAGCGTTTCCCATCAGCAAGTAGTGCCCTGGGTTACATTGCAGCATTGCGCCGCGGCGCCAGCACCGAAGGGCAGTGGATTTCGCCAGACTGCCTGTGGCCCTGTCCGCGGAGGCTATTTCCCTGCCACTTCCGCCTGAGCTGCGGCGCAGAGCGCGTCGAAGCGCGGTTTCGCCCGGGCGGGAACCTCGATCGCACGGTAGCTCTGCGGCAGTTCGACGTCGCCGACCTTGATCAGCATCACCATGCCCATGCCGAAATGCGGCGAGCATTTGATGCCGTAGAAGCCGGGCTGATCGAAGGTGACGAGGATCTCCTTGTTGATCTTGCCCTTGAACCCCGCGTGCCCGTCGGGAACCATCCCGTCGATCGTCGCGGCGTTGTGGCTCTTGCTGGTGGCGATGAACTTGACGCTGTCGCCGGCCTGCAACCCCAGGAAATCCGGTTCGAAGACCATCGAACCTTTTTCGCCGCGGTTCAGCATCTTGACCTCGACCGTCTCGGCGCCGGCCAGTGCCGGTGTCGAGAGCGCGACTATCGTGGTCAACAGCAACCTGGCAGGCTTGATCATGAAATCCTCTTCAGCATCGGCCTTTCGGCAGCCGGCGAACCGGGTGCGCGGTAACGGATATGGCAGCGGCCCTCGCCATGAAATTCGACGTCGGCGTCGACCCCGAAAACGCCGCGGATTCGCTCTTCGGTGAGCACTTCGTTCGGACGCCCCGACGCGACAATCCGACCGCCGCTCATCAGGGCGACGCGGTCGCAGAACGTGGCGGCATGGTTGAGGTCGTGAAGCGCGGCGACCGCCGTCAGCTTCTGCTGGCGCACGAGATGCAGCAGGCCGATCTGGTGGCCGACATCGAGGTGGTTCGTCGGCTCGTCGAGAAGCAGGATCTGCGGTTGCTGCGCCAGCGCACGGGCGATATGCAGGCGCTGCCGCTCGCCGCCCGACAGGGTGTGCCACAGCCGCGCCGCAAGCTCGGCCATGCCGACATTGCGGATCGCCTCGTCGACGATGGCGTCATCCCTCGCCGACCACGGCGTGAACGGCCCGAGATGCGGCGTGCGGCCGAGCTCCACCGCCCGGCGCGCCGAGATGCGCTCGCTGGTTTCGGCCTGCTGCTCGACCAGCGCGATGCGCCTGGCGATGTCCTTGCGGCCCAGCTTCTCGACAGCGTCTCCGTCCAGCAGCACCCGGCCCGATCGCGGCCGCCGAAGGCCGGCGAGCAGCGACATCAGGCTGGTCT
The DNA here is from genome assembly GCF_000018545.1 of Sinorhizobium fredii NGR234. Taxonomy (NCBI): domain Bacteria; kingdom Pseudomonadati; phylum Pseudomonadota; class Alphaproteobacteria; order Hyphomicrobiales; family Rhizobiaceae; genus Ensifer; species Ensifer fredii. The sequence goes on along the minus strand of NC_012586.1, from coordinate 249,226 downwards.
TGCCGGAGCCGTTCGGGCCGACGATGCCGAGAAACTCACCCGGAACGACGTCGAGCGAAACATCCCGGAGGATCGAAACCCCGCCCGTCGACCACGACACGTTGCAAGCGGCGAGCGTCATCGAACTGTCCTGCGCTGGCTGAGAATGACGGCGAAGGCGGGGGCGCCGACAAGCGCGGTGACGACGCCGATCGGCAGAACCTGCCCCGGAATGATAATGCGCGACACGATGTCGGCGGCGATCATGAACACAGCCCCGATCAGGGCGGAGCCCGGCAACAGCAATCCGTGCCGGACGCCGACGATCATCCGGGACACGTGCGGGATGACGAGGCCGACGAAGCCGATCGAACCGACCATGCTGACCATGGCCGCCGTCATCATCGCCGTTACGCCGATCAGGACGCCATAGACCCGGCGAACCGGGATGCCGAGCGAGGCGGCGGATTCGGAGCCGAAGGTGAATGCGTCGAGCGCCCGGGCATGCCACAGGCAGACGATGAGGCCGACCGCCGCGACCGGCACGGCGACCCAGACGTCCGGCCAGCGCACGCCGGAAAGATTGCCGAGCAGCCAGAACATGATGGCACGCGCCTGCTCCGCATTGGCGGCCTTGGTGACGATGAAGGAGGTGAGCGCGTTGAAGAGCTGCGAGCCGGCGACGCCGGCCAGAATGATTGCGCCATGGCCCCTGCCGGCGCGCATCGCCAGCAGGCTGACGAGCCCGAAGGCGAGGAGCGCGCCGACAAAGGCACCGACCGGCAGCGTCAGCAGCCCGGCGCCGATGCCGAGAACGGCGACGGCGACCGCACCGGTCGATGCACCCGCCGAGATCCCGAGGATATAGGGATCGGCCAGCGGATTGCGCAGCAGCGATTGCAGCACGACGCCGGAAAGCGCCAGGGCCGAACCGCAGCAGGCGGCGACGATTGCGCGGCTCACCCGGTAGTTCCAGATGATCCCCTCGTCGAGCGCATCGAGCCCGTAGCCGGCATCCCACAGCCGGTTGGCGACCGTCTTGGCGACGACGCCCATGGGGATCGCCGTTTCGCCGATCGCCGCGCCCAACCAGAGCGCGACGAGCAGCACGACGAGTGCCAGCAGGCCGGCGCTCGTCCGCGACAAGGATGGCGTGATGCCGATCACTTGTTCAGGCCGGATTTCTCGACGGCATCGGCGAGCACCTCGATGCCCTCGATGGTCCGGATCGTCGGGTTCATCGCCTGGGCGTCCATCTCGACGACGTGACCCTCCTTGACGGCAGGCATGAGGCTGGTGACCGGGTCGGACTCCAGGAACTTGTGCTTGACGGCAATGTCGTCGGCAGGGAAGCGGCGGCGCTCCATCTTGCCGGCGACGACAAGCGTCGGTCCTGACTTGGCAATGGTTTCCCAGCCGACCGTCGGCCATTCCTCTTCGCTGTCGACGACATTCCTGATGCCGAGGGAGCGCATGATGTAGCCCGGCGCGCCGTTCTTGCCGGCGACATAGGGATCGATGTCGAGCTCGGCGCTCGAGAACCAGAACACCGCGGAAAGCCTGCCGTCTGCCGAGGCGATCTTCTTCTTCGCCGCTTCCTCGCGCGCCTTCAGCTCGGCGACCAGCTTCTCGCCGCGCTCCTGGACGTTGAAGATCTGGACGAGTTCGGTGATTTCCTGGTAGATCAGGTCCATCGTGAAGACCGTATGGCGAACGCCGTCGCCGCCGCCGCTATTGTCCTTGCCGACGCAATCGGCCGGCGACGTGTAGACCGGAACGCCCAGTTCCTCGAACTGCTCGGGCCTGGCGACGATGCCCTCGGGCCCGACATGCCACTGGAACTGCGCCGTCACGAGATCCGGCTTCCTGGCAACGACGCTTTCGAAGCTCGGGTCGTTGTCGGCCAGCCGCTCGACCTTGGCGTTGGCTTCTTCATAGCCATTGATGACCGGACCGATCCACACGGCGGTCCCCACCATGCGATCCTGGAGGCCGAGCAGATACAGGATTTCCGTGCTGCTCTGGCCGATCGAGACTGCACGATCGGGCGCCTTTTGGAAGATGACCTGATGGCCGCAATTGGTAAGCGTCAGCGGGTAGCTGGTTTCGGCGGCCTGAGCCTCGACGCCGATTGCCGCCAGCAGAACGGCAGCGGCGCAGGCGATGCCGCGATGTGATTTCGCAAAGATGCTTTTCATAAGGTTATTCCCCGGATTCGATAAAGCGGCCGCAAGGAAATGCGGTCTGGCATGGCGCGAACGGACGGAGTGAGCCCGCCTAGCGACAGCTCGAGGGTGTCGAGGAACGGAAAAGACCGAAGGCAACAAGGCGCAGGTCGGCGCAAGGAGAGGTCATGACGTGTCCTGTTCCGGGCATCCCCGCCCGTGATTGGAGTGAACGCATGACGGCAGGTCTCCTGGCTTGCGGATATCTGCCGTCCACCTGCCTTCCCGCGATCGAATTCGCAGTGGCACGACGCTTGCGCGTCACGAGGATGGGCGGCAATCCGCTCACAGTTGCGGGGGCAGCCACGGTCTTGGTCCCTGTTGGGTCGTCCGCACCGTGTTCCCTATTAATCCCCTTCGCTTCGTCGTAGGGGAACCGTCGTCGGCTTGCTTAGTGAGTTGATCTTAATTGGTCAAGGCCGGTTCCATTGCTGCTGCATGTCTCCTCAAATCGACCTCGGTGACTGAGGGAGGCGCAGTTGAAAGGATATGCACGGTACCGGCATAGTCCTGGCCCCGTCCTGAACTTCGCTGGCTGCCACCGGGCGACCGCCGGCAATCGACGTTGCGTTGCTAAACAATGCCATTTCAGTTTCGCGCTTTCCCCGGCCCGCACGAGTGGAGCCTGCCTCCCGCCGAGCGCCGCGTTCGCTCCGCTGCTTCCGCCATACATGCGGTTACAAAAGTCCGGGCCGGCGGACACAGCGTCAATATACGTAGGCGCTCAAATGGCGGCATTGGCTTCGAAAACGAGCCTCGACCCAAATGCTGAAAGGACGAGTATATGAGAACGTCGCGGATCATGACGACTGCGCTGCTGATCGTGGGGAGCGGATTGGCGCTGCACGGGGCCAAGGCGCAGCAAGCGGGAATTCAGCGTACCGATCTCGTGCAGCGCGACCTCGGCGTCCCTGGTCGGGAGGCGGTCCAGGTGCGCGTCGACTTCGAGCCCGGCGCAGTCTCCATCAAGCACTCTCATCCGGGCGAAGAGGTGGCCTATGTGCTCGAAGGCTCGTTGCAATATCAGCTCGAGGGCAGAGCGCCGGTCACCCTTCATGCCGGAGAAACTTTGTTCATCCCGGCTGGAGTGGCACACTTGGCGAAGAATGTCGGCGACGGCAGGGCGTCCGAGCTTGCGACATACATCGTCGAGAAGGGCACCCCGCTGGTCGTTCCGGTCAAGTGAGCGTTTCCGCATGGACAAGGGCGGCCACTTCGCCGCCTGGGAAGAGCCGGCCCTGTTCAGCACCGAGTTGCGCGCCGCTTTCCAGCCATTGCGTCGACCTCCCCTTCGGCGCACGACGCACCAATCGGTGAATACCGCTACCACGGCGTTCTGAGTTTGATAGAAATGGTAGTCGAACGGTGGAGGTCGCGGCATGGAGCATATCGATCACATCTTGATTGTCGATGACGATCGGGAAATCCGGGAGCTTGTGTCGAGCTACCTGAAGAAGAACGGTCTGCGCGCTACCGCGGTCGCCGACGGGCGACAGATGCGCGCGTTCCTCGATGGAAATACCGTCGATCTCATCATTCTCGACCTCATGATGCCGGGAGATGACGGTCTGGTGCTCAGTCGCGAGCTGCGCGTCGGCAGACACAAGGCGACACCGATTGTCATGCTGACTGCCCGCTCCGACGAGATGGACCGCATCATCGGGCTGGAAATGGGCGCCGACGACTACCTCGCCAAGCCTTTTTCGGCGCGCGAGTTGCTCGCCCGCATCAAAGCCGTCCTGCGGCGCGCGCGCATGCTGCCTCCGAACTTGCAGATCTCGGAAGCCGGGCAATTGCTGGGCTTCGGTGAGTGGAGGCTAGACACGACGGCGAGGCATCTGATCGACGCCGACGGCACCGTGATCGCGCTCAGCGGCGCCGAGTACCGGCTGCTGCGCGTCTTCGTCGATCACCCGCAGCGTGTCCTCAATCGCGACCAGCTGCTCAATCTGACGCAGGGACGCGAGGCCGAACTCTTCGACCGTTCCATCGATCTCCTCGTCAGCCGGGTTCGCCAGCGCCTTGGCGATGATGCCCGCGACCCGACCTACATAAAGACGGTGCGCAGCGAAGGTTACGTTTTCTCGATGCCGGTCGAAATCTTGGAGCCGCGTTGATGGCCACGCCTGCGGTTCTCAAAGGGATCCGTCTGTGGCCGCGCACGCTCAGGGCGCGGCTTTTCATTATTCTTCTTGCAGGCCTCGCGATCGCTCACGCCATGTCGTTTGCGGCGCTGTTTTCCGAGCGCTATTTCGCCGCCAGGTCGGTGATGTTCAATACGCTCGAGAACGACGTCGCGACATCGATCGCTATCCTCGACCGGTTGCCGGCGGCCGAACGCGCCGGCTGGCTCGATCAACTTGCTCGTGGCTCCTATCGGTTCGTTCTGGGGCCGGGCATCCCCGGCAATCCTGTACTCGAGCCGGACGACGCCGAGGTGGCGTCAAAGATCCAGGCTGCAATAGGTGCAAAATACCCGGTCGAGGTTCAATCGATCCCCGGGGCAGGCCGCCATCTTCAGGCGCATCTTCGCTTGAACGATGGCGAGCCGTTGACGATAGACGTCACGCCAAGAGGCGTCATGCCGGTTGCCGACTGGCTGCCTTACGTGCTCGTCGCGCAGCTTTCTCTTTTAGTATTGTGCAGCTGGTTCGCCATGCGCCAGGCCATCCGTCCTCTTGCCAACCTGGCGAAAGCCGCCGACACGCTGGACCCCAACAGCAACACGCCGCGCCTCAGCGAGACCGGACCGACGGAAGTGGCCAATGCGGCCACGGCCTTCAATGCGATGCGCGATCGCATCGCCCAATATCTGGAGGAGCGCGTGCAGATCCTTGCGGCGATCTCGCATGATCTACAAACGCCGATCACCCGCATGAAGCTCCGCGCGGAGATGGCCGAAGACTCGGTCGATAAGGACAAGCTGGTTCAGGACCTCGGCGAAGTCGAACGCCTCGTCAAGGAAGGGGTCGCCTATGCGCGCAGCGCCCACGGCAAGGAGGAAAACGCCTCGCGCGTCGATCTCGCTTCGTTCATCGAGAGTCTCGCCTGTGATTATCAGGATACCGGCAAGGCGGTCACCATCGGTGAATTGAGCGACGGCGCGATCGTGACCCGGCCGCACGCCTTGAGACGCGTTCTCACCAACCTAATCGACAATGCGCTGAAATTCGCCGGCGGTGCGGAGATCGAGGTTCAGCGCCACGATGGCACGGTGCTCATAACAGTGCTCGACCGCGGTCCGGGCATACCGGACGGCCAGTTGCAAGCGGTGCTGCAACCCTTCTTCCGGCTGGAGCAATCCCGCAACCGCGACACCGGCGGGACGGGTCTCGGCCTTGCCATTGCCCTTCAGTTGGCAACCGCGATCGGCGCCACACTCACCTTGCGCAACCGCGATGGCGGCGGTCTTGCGGCTGAAATTGCGCTGCGCCAGTAGACTTTGGCGTTGGCTGACAAACGTTCGAAAGCCGATGACTGTGTTCGACATGACCTCCACGGCTGGCCAATCGACGCCTATAGCTAATGCATGTCGCCCAAAAGTGTGCAGCGGTTTTAGGATGACGACATGCACAAAAACAAAGACTTAAAGCGCGCCGCGTGGGTACGTTCGAACGCAACGCGCTTTAGGTTTGCCTCACGACATCATTGGCAAAGTGACGCAACCAAATTCCTGTTCGAGATTGGTTGCGCGCTTCATAGTCTCGGATTGCCTGGCCGAGATCGCCGAAAACCGGTGTTTCTTTATCAGCGCCGATCTCGGTGAGCCGCATCGTGTACCACGCGGTGATCCCGCCCTCCGGGGCGTCGGAGAACCTGGGAAAGAACGGTTCAGGCTTCCGTTCTGCTTTCCAGAGGTCGGGAAGTGAAGGCTCGAGGACGAGCGCGCGCGCAAGACCGACAATATCAACCGCACCACTTGCCACAGCGTCCTCGGCTTGCGCGCGCGTCTTGAAACCGCCTGTCAGCATAAGGGGCTTGGTCGTTACCGCGCGGGCGCGCTTTGCAAATTCGAGGAAGTAGGGTCCACGTCCCATTCCGTCGGAGGCGGACTTTGCTCCGGGAAAGTAAGTCCCGCCGCTAATGTCGATCAGGTCGACCGAAGACCGGTCCAGCGCCGCCACCACCTTGAGCGCGTCTTCCTTGTCGAATCCGCCCTCAAGTTGATCTGAGGAATTGAGTTTCACGGCAATGGGGAAGTCCGGGCCGACCGCTGCTCGAGTTGCTTCGATAGCTTCCAGCAGAGGACGCATGCGATTGGCGATTGCCCCTCCGTATTCGTCGCTCCGCTTGTTGAACAGTGGCGAAAGGAATTGGCTAAGCAAGAACCCGTGCGCCGCATGAATTTCGACGCCGCCAAAACCGGCCTGCTGTGCTAACCAGGCTGTCCTCGCAAACTCCAAGGGTAGTTGACGCATTTCGTCCAATGTTACTTCCACGCAGCGCAGACCCGGCAGATCGAGGGCACTCGGGCCCTTGGGATTGCTGGTCGGCGCGTACGCAAGCGCTCCGGCGTGCCCCAGTTGCAGCCAAAGCTTGGTGCCGTTTTCGCTGCCATGTCGCGCAAGTTCCCGGAACCGGTCAAGGTTGGATGCCTCATTGAGTACCAGATTGCCGGGGTTCTCGGCGTAACAACCGGTGAGCTGTACCTCACCGATTATGGACACGGCCAACCCACCTTCAGCCCAGCGCTGATACAGCCTGGTCTGTTCGGCAGTCGGATGGCCGGTTCCGTCGCCTAGGGAATCCGACATCGCTGATTTCGCAATTCGGTTTTTCAGGGTTAGACCGCAAGGCAGTTGCAGCGGTTCGAACAGAGTTCCACGGTGTTGCATTGGAATCACTCTTCATTTGCCGCCGGCCGATCATGACGGCTGCGGTGCGCTCGTCTGTTCCCGGACCATGTAGTCGGCGTACCAGGTGGGCCAGTCCTCGTCCCGGTGGCCGAGTTGCTTCTCGTAGTCGCCGTGGGCAGCCTCGGCGCGGCGGAACGCGCTCGCCAGATCAGCGGCCGAGGCGAACGTCGTGGTACTCGCGTCGACGCGCCCGGGCAATCGCGCGGTGACCTCCTGGAAGAGCCAGCCGTTGCCATCTGGATCGCTGAACGAAGCGTAGGAGCGGTAGCTGCGGCGCTCGGGATCCGCACCGCCGACCCGCAGCCGCCCGAACAGATAGGGCTCGTCGTCCCCCGCATGCACATCGCCCGCGTGGAACACTTCGCTGACGTCGACGCCACGACGACGCAAGTCGTCGCGGGCGGCCTCGATGTCGGAGACGATGAGGTACAGCCCCCGCGCGGAACCCGGTGCCGCGTCGGTGACATTGGTCCCGAAGATGACCGAGGCGCCGGATCCGGGCGGGGTGAACTGGATCACTCGGAACGCCTCGCCGTCTGCGAAATCGGCATCGAGCCGCCAGCCGAGGCTGGCGTAGAATTCCTTGGCGCGATCGACATTGGTCACGGGGACGACGATGACCTCGAGCTTCATATCGAGGGGTCGCGCTCTTTCGCTGTTGGTTGCAGTGGTCATGCTTTTCTCCTTGAGTTTGGGAGGCGCAAGGCGCCGGTGCAATTCGGTGCGCCGCGATCTGAACGCTGCCTCAGCTGCGCGAAAATCGCCGGCTGTCCCCGACCGAGACGCCTCGGTCGGGATGCGTCTTCTTCAGTTTCAGACGATGCTGATCGCGACGTCGATATTGCCGCGCGTCGCCTTGGAGTAAGGGCAGGTCTGATGCGCCCTCTCGACCAGCGCCTGTGCCGTGTCGCGCTCGATGCCCGGCATGTTCACATTGAGCCGTGCCTGCAGCGAATAGGCGCCGGCGTCGTGGAAAAGATCCACTTCCGCATCCACCGCCAGATCGACCGGAAGTGTTACCTTCCGCTCGCTGGCCGCCTTTCCGATCGCCCCTATGAAGCAGGCCGACCAACCGGCCGCGAAGAGCTGCTCCGGGTTTGTTCCGGGCTTCGAGCTGCCGGGTAGGGAAAGCTTGACGTCCAGGCGCCCGTCAGAACTGCGGGATGCGCCTTCACGGCCACCGGTGGTGCGCGTCTTGCCGGTGTAAAGTACCTTCTCGGTCTCGGTCATGGTGTCCTTCCTTCCTGAGATGATGACGCCTGGCTCAATTGGCTTGTCCGACCGTCGAGGCACACATGCCGCTCCGCACATGTATGGAATGTTTCGTGACGCGACCGAAAAGTAAGCGAATGCTGGCAGAAGACGGAATTGACACACTGCGATACGAAAAGCGCTGTCAGAAGCGCGGCGCGGTTCGAACACGACTGCATGAAAACGAAACCTAAAGCGCGTCGCATTGTTGAACGCGGACGCGCTTTGGAATTCTACAGCTGTCCTACCGCTTGTCTCCTTGAATCGACCTCGATTTAAGAAAAAGACATGCAGCAAAAGCGCTACATCGACCTTTGCGCGCCTGATAAGGCGCGCGCCGCTGAAGTGCGCCTGAAAGGACGCGACCCGAGCTGCGCGGCAAAAGGGATCAGAAACGATCGACGTCAATCACCGCCTTGGCAAAGGCCCGCGGCGCTTCCTGGGGAAGGTTGTGGCCGATGCCGCCGGTGATCAGCCGATGCTCGTACTTGCCCGAGAACTTCTTGGCATAGGCCGCGGGCTTCGGATGCGGGGCGCCATTGGCGTCGCCCTCGAGCGTGATCGTCGGCACGCCGATCAGCGGCAATTTGGCGAGCCTTTCTTCCAGGTTGTCATATTTCGGCTCGCCGTCGGCCAGGCTGATCCGCCAGCGGTAATTGTGGATGGTGATATCGACATGATCCGGGTTCTCTAAGGCGGCCGCGCTCCGGTCGAAGGTGACGTCGTCGAAATTCCATTTCGGCGATGCGAGCTGCCAGATAAGTCTGGCGAATTCCTTTCGGTTTCGCTCGTAGCCAGCTCGCCCGCGTTCAGTGGCGAAGTAGAACTGATACCACCAGGCATGCTCCGCGCCTGGCGGCAGCGGCATCTTGTTGGCCTCGCGGCTGCCGATCAGGTAGCCACTCACGGAGACCAGGGCTTTGCACCGCTCCGGCCAGAGGGCGGCGAGGATATTGGCGGTTCGCGCGCCCCAGTCGCAGCCGCCGATGATCGCCTTGCCGATGCCTAGCGCATCCATCAGCGCAACGGTGTCGGCGGCGATCGCCGACTGCTGACCGTTGCGCGGCGTGTCCTCCGAAATAAAGCGCGTCGTGCCATAGCCGCGCAGATAGGGAACGATCACCCGGTAGCCGGCTTCCGCCAGCAAGGGCGCCACGTCGACATAGGTGTGGATGTCATAGGGCCAGCCATGCAGAAGGATGACCACAGGCGCATCGCCCGCGCCGAGTTCCGCATAGCCCACATTGAGGACGCCGGCCTCGATTTGCTTGAACGAGGTGAAGGATGTGTTCGTCCCCGGCGTTATCGCCGGAATGCCGGCTTCGCTGGCTGATTTTGCGGCGGCGAGGCTGGTCATGCCCAATTGCGCAGCCGCTAGCGTCAACGCCGCTGCCCCCACGAACCGACGCCGCTGTGAGTTGATTTCCCCTGTCATCGATCTTCTCCGGACTGTGTGAACTACAGTCGCGGATTGCGATGTTCATGTATCTTGCTTGTGACTTCGCAAGACCGCGATTGAAAGCCCATGTAGGGCGCGCGCCCCGGGATACTGTGCGTTACAATTCTCCGGCCCCGCTTGCTATGCGGACACACGATCGCGCGCATTCCTCCGGATCGTCTGCGGTGGCTGTCCAAGCGTGCGAAGAAAAGCGCGGCGCATGCGGTCAGGATCGGCGAAACCGGTCTCCACCGCGATCACGTCCATCGAGTGCCGGCCCTGCTCCATCATCAGCCGGGCCGCCTCCACCCGGAGATTCTCCACCGCCTTGGCGGGCGACTGTCCTGTTTCGGACCGAAACGCCCGGCTGAACTGGCGCGGACTGAGCCCCGCCGCATCCGCCAGGTCCTCTACCGATAACGCACCGCGGAGATTCGCCTTGGCGTAATCGATCGACTTCTGGATCCGGTCGGACTTCGGTTCGAGTTCCAGCAAAGCGGAAAATTGCGACTGGCCGCCGGCTCGCCGGTGATAGACGACGAGCTTGCGAGCGACGCAGCGCGCAACGTCCTGACCATGGTCCTTCTCGATCATCGCGAGAGCGAGATCGATGCTTGCGGTCATCCCGGCAGACGTCCACACGCTTCCATCGACGATGAAGATGCGATCGTCCTCGACTTTCACGGCCGGGAAGCGCTCCTGAAGCTGGCGCGCGAAGGCCCAATGCGTGGTGGCGCGGCGTCCATCGAGCAGGCCCGCCTCCGCAAGAACGAAGGCGCCGGTACAGGGCGCTGCCACTCGGCGCGAGGTTTCAAGCGCGTGCCGCGCAAATGCGATCAGCCCGGGTGTGATCGGCTCGATTGTCGCGCCGGCGCCGAATATTACGGTCTCATAAGGCGTGTCGTCGAAGGATTTCGTGAGCACGCCGAAGCCGGCCGACGACTTGACCTCGCCGCCCGCCTCCGAGAGCAGCTCGATCCCGTAGGCCGGGCCCCCAATTGCGGAGTTCGCCATCTCGAAAGCGGTTACCGCCGCGAAACCCATGAGCTGGAATCTTGGAAAGACGACAAAGCCGACCCTGTGCATTGGAGGCAACTTCCTTGCTGGATTTTTCCGCGATACGATATTCCTGCTTGAAGCAAACTGCCACGCGGTTTCCCCGATCCGGGCCTGAAGCGCGTCACGATCGGGGAAATTTTGAGTGACGCACTTTGCTTTTGTGCACATCGTTCTCCCAACCGCGGTCTGTTCAGGCGACATGATTCTCAGTCTCGAGCGGCTTCTCTCTGCGAAAAAACTTGACCGGACGCGGAATGGGCGGCGAACGGCCTATTGCCACAACCGCGACGATGCCCAGCACCAGCATGAGGGCTACGACGAGAAAGCCGTCGCCGAATGCAAGTGCCCAGGCCTGCCGCCTAGCCGCCGACCCAATCTGCGCTGCTGCCCGCACCGTGGCGCCGGCATCGCTCGCAACCCGGCCCGCAACAGCGCCGACGAGGCCGGAGACCCACTCTCCGTCAGACGCACGGTAGAGCGACGCGGCCTCGGTAAGGGCGTCCGAATGGAATTTCTGACGCTCAGCAACGAAGCTGGATAGAATTCCGACGCCGAGAGTCGTTCCAGCCAGGTTGCTGATGTTGAATGTCAGCGATGCTGTCGGAAGGTCTGCAGGCTTTAAACTGCCCGTGCCCACAATCATCGCTGGGGTCAACAGCAACAGTTGGCCGGCCGCATATATGGCGAGCCCATAGTGGAAATATTCCCGCGCCGACGTAGTCGCTTCACTGCCCATGAGGATTATGCCGGACAGCAGGAGGACGACACCAATTGCCATCGCCACGCGCAGGTCGCATAGATGCAGAAACCACCATACCAGCGGGAGGGCGAGCAATTGGGCAGCCGCGGCCCAAAGCATGAGCTCGGAAACGTCGAGCGGCCGATAACCTTCTACGGTCGCGAGGAATTGCGGCACAAGGTAAGAGCTTACGGCGAGGCCGGCGCGTAGCAGAAAATTCAGGCCTATCGGAAGACCGAACTTCTGGGTGAGAAGCAGCCGGGGCGCTACAATCGGCACAGGCGAAGAGCGGGACACGAAAATGAAGCTCGCCCAAGCGGCGGCGGTCAAGGCCGTGCCCCAGACAATTATCTCGTTTGCGAACCAGAAGCGGCGTGCTCCCTGATTGAGAACCAGCATCAGGCTCGCAAGCGCGAGCGACAACAGAATGATGGACCTCCAATCAGCCCTCAGTGCCGACCAGTTCAGGGCCTTGTGTGGAACCCAGAGGCAGGCGGCAAGCGCCAAAGCTGCGCCGATGGCTGCCTGAACGGCGAAAAGACCGCGCCAGCCGAAACTGTCTGAGACATAGCCCGCAATGGCAGCCCCTGCTGTCCCGGAAAAGAGGAGGGCAAATGCTAATATGATTACGGCATGGGCCAGACGCGGTCCGCCGGCGACCATGAAGACGGCGACGAATGCCGCCGGCCCGAACCCGCCGGCTGCGAAGCCTTGCAGCGATCGCAATGCGACCATTGCACCAAGCTCGCTCGTCGAGGCGCCAGCGAGAGCCGCGGCCGCAAACAGGATGGAGCTTACGACCAGATACCGGCCGATGCTCAAGGCCCCGATCAACAGGCCTGAGGTGACGATGCCGACGCAACTGCCCATGGTATAGGCGGTAGTGATCCAGGAGCCCTCGTCCGCGCCTGCCAAGAGCCCTTGCTGGATGTCGGAGATGTTTGCCGAGGTGAATTGGGCCGACAGATTCACCAGGAAGGACCCGGCCAACCCGGTCGCGAGGAACAGCAAATTTTGACGTGTCAGGGGTGGCGTACTCATTGAACCCTCCTCGGTGCCCGGGTTGTCGCAGGTGGTTTGTGGGAGATCTTTCGCGCCTTAGAATGCCGCAGACCGGTAGCGTGCCGCCGGCGTCCTGAGGGAAAGGTTTGGCATGAGTGTCTGCCGAGCCGCTTCATAAGCCTCCCAATCGGCAGCCTCCGGCAGCGACGGGATTGTGATCTGTTCGCCGAGATCGAAGCCGGCGAGCGCGGCGTCCACCATAACCTCGGCGGGCATGACGATCTCACTCGGCACATGCTCCAGAGGAGTTCCCGCAATGTCCCAGAAATCGGTGGCCGTGGCGCCGGGGAGCACCGCCTGAATGCGGATATTCCTGTCGGCAAGTTCCTTCTGAAGCGACAGGGTAAAGGCGAGCACGAAGGCCTTACTGGCGCCGTAGACGCCGTTCAGCACTTCCGGCGCGATACCGACGATGGAAGCGATGTTGATGATCGCGCCCGTGCCGCGGGCGACGAGGCCGGGCACCACTGCATAGGTCAGTCGCGTCAGGGCGTTGACATTCAGCGTGATCATCTCCTCCATCTTGTCGACATCGGACGTGAGCAGCGGCCCTGTTGCACCGACGCCGGCATTGTTGACCAGCAATGTGATGCTGGCATCGGTCCGAAGTATCTGCTCGACCCGGCCGAGATCCGGCTTGTTGCCGAGGTCGGCCGCAACGACCTCGATGGCACGCTCCGTCTCGTCTGCCAGGCGCTTGGCCAGTTCATTGAGGCGGGACTGGTTGCGGGCGACCAGGATCAGATCATATCCCCGGCGTGCCAGCCGATCGGCATAAATCGCACCGATGCCGGAGGAAGCGCCGGTAATCAGCGCGGTCCCTTTTGATTTCTGTGTCATGACAGGCTCCATTGGTTCGAGTTTGGAGCCTTGATCGTAGGGCACGCGCTTCTTGTCTCAAATGTCGTATATCCGTCGATTTAGGTCATGCGCTGCACCGATGTCGGCGAGTACTGTCATTTGAGCACGGCATCTACCGCAATCGGCGTGACCGGTCTCGGCGTCGCCAACGCCGGACCTTCATCGGGCGAAGCCATTGGCCCGCCGAAGAGCGCTCCGATCGCCGGCGGCTCCGGCGGAGCGGTGTCCCAGGCGCACGGCGCGACCGCGAGCGCCGTGATGGCGACGGCCATCGCAAAAATCCGCATTCGAACTCTCCTTGTTGGTTATGGCGTGACGCTCATCCGAACGTGAAGACAAAGGCTTCGACGCCGGGATCGAGAAAGCGGATCTCGAACGTCCGCTCCCGCACCTCTCCCGATTGGCGCACGAGTTGATAAAGGCGCGTCTCGGAAACCGTCCCATTGCCGCCGGGATCGATGTCCGAGCCGCTATCGGCACCCGGTGCAACGCCGTCGACCTTTACCTGAAAACGCACCTGCCTGCCGCCGGCCCCCGGCCCGAGAACAAGGTGCAAGTCCCGCGCGTTGAACCGGTAGGTGATGCTCCCGCCGGTTCGATTGAGCGTTGCCTGCTCGGCTCCGACGGTCCAGTTGCCGGTGAGGCCCCACCGGTTGAGGCGCGGTCGTCCGACGGAATAGTCGCGTGCCTTGTCGGCTGCGACACCTTCGGGCGACACGAAATTCCCGGCACGCACGTAGCCGAGATAGTCCTCGCCGGACTGAAGGTTGGCGAGATCGGGGGCGGCTTCAGTACCCTTCGTGTCCGGTTTCACGAGACCGTCGCCTCTGCGGCTGCCTGCCGTTTCCGCCAGCAGTTCCTGTATGACGCGCTCCGACTGGTCGTAATCGCCCTCGCCGAAGTGGCGGTGCCTGATCCGTCCCTCCGCATCGATGAAATAGTGCGCCGGCCAGTAACTGTTCCCGAAGGCGCGCCAGATCGAGAAGTCGTTGTCGATCGCCACGGGATAGCCGATCTCAAAATCCCGGACCGCCTTCCTGACGTTGTCGATCCGCTTCTCGAAGGCGAATTCGGGCGCATGCACGCCAATGACCACCAGGCCCTGGTCCCGGTATTTTTCCGCCCAGGCGCGAACATAGGGGATGGTGCGAATGCAGTTGATGCAGGAATAGGTCCAGAAATCGACGAGCACGACCTTGCCGCGCAGCTCTTCCACTGTCAGCGGCTTGGAATTCAGCCACTCTACGGCGCCGTCCAGCGGCGGGAAGATGCCCTCCACCGGCAAATTGCTTCGATAGGCCTGCTGCTGGCCACCCACGGCCGGTGTGGCGCTCTGACTGAGCGCCGCTTCGGGGGAGTCGCTAACGAGCCGATTCAAGAGCGATTGCTCGAGGTCCGTCGTGCCGGCAAAGGACAGGCGTGCAAGGAGCCCCGTATCGAGGCCCAACGCGATTGCTGCGACACCCGCCAGCACGGCGATGCCGAGACCCTGCCTGAGACGCTCGCCAATGCCGAGCGACCGCTTCATCGCCGCGAAAATTCTGCCGCCAGCGAGCACAGCTAGCGCCAGCGAGGTGGCCGCGCCGGCCGCATAGGCCGTCAACAGAAGCGTAGTCCCCACATTGGCGCCATGAAGGGCGGCGCCCGTCAGGACCAGCCCGAGAACCGGACCGGCACAGGGCGCCCAGAGAAGTCCGGTCGCGACACCAAGGAGCAGAGACGCTCCAACGCTCGTCTTCTGACCGGCCGCCCTTTGGGACAGGCGATCGCCCAGCGTCACGGCGGGGCGGGTGACCACAGCCGCAAACTGCGGCGAGAGCAGCATGACGCTGAAGACCGCAAGCACCGCGATTGCCGCATATCGGCCGGCCTCATTTGCATGCACCGCCCAGTCGCCGCCGATGGCGACCAGTGTTGCGACCGCCGCGAATGTTACGACCTTGCCGATGAGCATCGGAAGAATGCTGCGCGTGAATGGCTGACCGGCTCGAGAAAAGACGAAAGGCAGGACGGGAAGGATGCAGGGGCTGACTATCGTCAGCACGCCTGCGATATACGCTATCGTGAAAAGGATCATCGTCGTCCCTCTGCAGTGGACCCGCGCCTTCTCCGGCGCCGGTCGAGCTTGACACTCACTGCATGGGATCAGCGCGAAGTATCTCGTTTGTGTCCCGTTTCACGAGGAACTGTATCGAAGTGCACAATGCCACGGTTCGTCATAGCGCAGCGGCCGGATCTCCGGTGGCGTCGGCGAAGACGGCGATCACTGTTTGCATCGATCGCGTCGGTCTGCCTTCGGCTGCCTGAAGCGCGAAAAGCCAACCGGCGTGTCCGCGAGCGGTTAGAGCGCGAAACAGCGCCGCCCAAATCGTTCAAGCTGCGTTCATGCGAAACGCGCTATAAACCATTGAAAGACAAGGCGTTGGCGGCCGCTCTGACAAGAGCTGGCAGTCGCTCCAGATATGCCCGGGAACAAGCCGGAGGAAAATCCAATGCCGAATGTGGCATGACGCCCTGCCTCCAAGGGAGTTGAAAACGTGGAACGCACCCTTTTGAAAATCGCCGCGACCGCGATGCTCTTGCTGGCTCCGGCGATCGCTCAGGCAGCAGAAGGCTACGCGACGGCGAACGTCAATATGCGGGCCGGCCCAAGCACAGCATATCCGGCGATCACCGTAATTCCGGCTGGCGAATCCATCGAAATCTACGGCTGTCTTGCCGACGTACCCTGGTGCGACGTGGAGTTTTACGACGGTCGAGGCTGGGTACACGGCCGATATATTCAGGCGCTTTATCAACAGCGCCGAGTCTATGTCGGTCCGCAATATTATGGCCGGCTCGGTATTCCCGTCGTTGTCTTCAGCTTCAGCAGCTATTGGGATCGCCACTACCGCGACCGTGATTTTTATCGCGACCGCGCTCGCTGGCGCCGCGGACCGGAATTCTACCGCGGCCCGGATCGCCGTGCCGCACCTGGCCGCGCCAGCCGCGGACCTGATTTCGAGCGGCCGGCTCCGCCCCCGGAATTCGAACGGAGATTGGAGCGGAGCCCCGATTTCAGCCGGACCCCCGAAAGACGCCGGGACTTTGACGATCGTCCGGATCGCGTTCCGGATTTCGATCGCACCCCCAACCGCAGGCCTAATGTCGACAGGCAGCCGGACTTTGACCGTGATCTGCCCAGCGGCAATCGCAGCCGCCGGAACTTAGAGCGCG
The DNA here is from genome assembly GCF_000018545.1 of Sinorhizobium fredii NGR234. Lineage (NCBI taxonomy): Bacteria > Pseudomonadati > Pseudomonadota > Alphaproteobacteria > Hyphomicrobiales > Rhizobiaceae > Ensifer > Ensifer fredii. The sequence goes on along the minus strand of NC_012586.1, from coordinate 232,540 downwards.
GGGGCGACGATGGGAACCGCGTCATCCGCCGCGGCGACGACAATCGTAGCCGCAGCGGTGGTGACAATGAGCGCCGCAGGCCGCAGAGACGTGTCTGCCAACCCGGCGATCCGGAGTGCCCGAACTAATGTGGTCCGGGGCGGCAGAGCATGACGCGCCGGGCGAACCATCGGTCGACAAATCAGGTCATGGCGTCGCAGCAGCGAGGCGCGATGACGAGCGAGCAATCAGGCAACCGAACCACCGTCCACGCCGAGGCTATGCGACCGCATGGCTGCACCAATCAGCAAGTCCGAACTATGGGATTCACTCAGCAAATAAATTCGGGCCGAATACCGTAGTGGATATGCGCTTCGGGAATGCCAAGCCCGAGGAGCTGGTCGTGCTGCATGCGCATGAATGGAACCGGTCCGCAGATGTCGGCATTTTCCAGGAGGATCTCGTCCCTGATCTTCTCGACGTCGACCAGACCCGGATAGTCGTAGTCCTGGCCCTCAAGTAGCCCATGATGACTGAAAATGGCGTTGTCCGGATTGTCGGCAATCCCGAGTACCCCAAATCTCCTGCTTCCACCCTTGAAAGCGCGGTGAACTTTCCGCCGCATCCAATTGCTGCAACCCCCAACTTCACCTACATTGACCAAGTGGTAAAAAAGACGCGTTCCAATACGCGCAAATCAATCAGAGGGGAATTTCATGCATAGCGATTCCTTCAAATTCGCCATTTCCAGAAGAGCTCTGATCAAAACTGCCGGCGCCTCCGCCCTAGTGGCTGCGGCGGGCCTGCCCAGTCGTCTGTTCGCTGCGGACCCGATAAAGGTGGCGGCCATCTATACCGTGCCGGTCGAGCAGCAGTGGGTCAGCCGTATCCACAAGGCGGCCAATGCTGCCAAGGAGCGCGGCGACATCGAATATGTCTATTCGGAAAACACCGCGAACAACGATTACGAGCGCGTCATGCGCGAATATTGCGAGGCCGGTCACAAGCTGGTCCTGGGCGAGGTCTTCGGCGTCGAGGATGCCGCCCGCGCCGTCGCCAAAGACTATCCGGACGTCGCCTTCCTGATGGGCTCGAGCTTCAAGCCCGATGCCGCCGTACCGAACTTCTCGGTTTTCGACAACTATATCCAGGACGCATCCTACCTGTCCGGCCTCATCGCCGGCGCGATGACCAAGTCCAAGAATATCGGCATGGTTGGAGGCTATCCGATCCCTGAGGTCAACCGGCTGATGAACGCATTCATGGCCGGCGTGAAGGAAGTCGCCCCGGACACCAAGTTCCAGGTCGCCTTCATCGGCTCGTGGTTCGATCCACCCAAGGCCAAGGAGACCGCATTCGCCCAGATCGATGGCGGCGCGGACCTCCTGTATGCCGAACGTTTCGGTGTGTCCGACGCCGCCAAGGAGAGGAAGATCCTGGCCATCGGCAATGTCATCGATACCCAGGCAGACTATCCGGATACCGTTGTCGCCTCCGCGCTGTGGCATTTCGAACCGACGCTCGACAAGGCGATCGCCGAAGTGAAGGCCGGCACTTTCAAGGCGGACGACTATGGCGTCTATTCCTTCATGAAGAACGGCGGCTGCTCGCTAGCGCCTCTCGGCACCTTCGACGGCAAGGTTCCGGACGACATCAAGGCCAAGGTCGCCGAGAAGGAAAAGATGATCAAGGGCGGCTCGTTCACCGTCGAGATCAACGACGCCGAACCGAAGTCGAGCTAGCCCGCCTTCCCTCCCGTTCATGGGAAAGGTGGGCGGCAGTGCCGGACGAGGGACTATCCTTCACCGGCTGCGCCCATTCTCTCCCCGGACGGGAAAGGAAGCCTCCCTGCAACGCCACTTCCGGTCACCGACGTGTCCAGCAATCCGGCCCTTCGCCTTTCCCGCATCAGCAAGCGTTTCGGCCCGCTCAGGGCCAACGAGGCCATTTCCTTCGACCTGAAGCGGGGCGAAGTCATCGCACTTCTCGGGGAGAACGGTGCCGGCAAGACGACTCTGATGAACATTCTCTTCGGCCACTACGTCGCCGACGAGGGAACCGTCGAGGCCTTTGGCAAGCCGCTTCCGCCGGGAGATCCAGGCGCGGCCCTCGATGCCGGCATTGGCATGGTCCACCAGCACTTCACCCTCGCCGACAACATGACGGTCCAGGAAAACATCGCGCTTGGCACCCAGCGCCTCTGGCGCATGCGGCTCGATCGGGCCGCAGTGCGGCGGCGTATCGAGCAACTCTCCGCCGACTTCGGCCTCGCCGTCGATCCCGCAGCCACCGTCTCCACCCTTTCGGTCGGCGAACGCCAGCGCGTCGAGATCCTCAAGGCCCTTTATCGCGAAGCCCGCATCCTGATCCTGGACGAGCCGACGGCCGTTCTGACTCCCGCCGAGACTGACGCACTGTTCCGGACGCTGAAGCTGCTCGTCGCCAAGGGCCTGTCGATCATCTTCATCTCACACAAATTGCACGAAGTGATGGCTGTCAGCGATCGTGTGCTGGTTCTGCGCTCCGGCCAGCTCGTTGGCGAGCGCGAAACAGGCTCGACTGATCGCAAGGAACTGGCGGCCCTTATGGTTGGCCGGGAGATCAAGCCGGCGGAGGTCAGCCCCTTGAAACTGGGGGCACCGCTTTTGGCGCTCGAACGCATCTCCACGACGCCGTACAACGGGGCCGGCCTCGATGAGGTGTCGCTCACCCTCACAGCCGGTGAAATCACCGGCATTGCCGGCGTTGCCGGCAATGGCCAGGCTGTCCTTGCTGCCCTTATCGCCGGCATCCGGCATCCGACCAGCGGGAGCATTTCCATCGCCGGGCGGGAAGTCGCCGACTGGTCGCCGCGCGCCGCGCTCGCCCATGGCGTGGCGCGGATTCCGGAAGACCGCCACGCTGTCGGCAGCATCGGCGACATGAGCGTGGCGGAGAATGTCATTGCCGAACGCTACCGGAGCCCGCGGTTCAGCCGCATGGGCTTCCTGAACTGGAAGGAAGCCGGACGCTTCGCCGAGAAACTCATTGCCGACTACGACGTCAAATGCCCCTCGCCCGAGGCCCGCATGCGCCTGCTCTCGGGGGGCAACATGCAGAAGCTTATCCTCGGCCGCGCACTCGATCCCGACCCGGCGGTCATCCTTGCAAGCCAACCGACCCGCGGCCTCGATGTCGGAGCCGTCGCCTATGTACACCGCATGCTGCTTGAAGCGCGCGACAGGGGCGCGGCGATATTGCTGATTTCGGAAGACCTCGAGGAAATCCTGGCATTGTCCGACCGCATCATCGTCATGTCCAAGGGACGCTTTTCGACGCCGTCTTCGCGTGGCGAACGCACCATTCCGGAACTGGGGGAACTGATGGCAGGCCACAGCGGGGAGCACAGCGATCATGCGGCTTGAGCCGAAGCCCGCACCATCCTTGGCGGTCACCTTGCTGTTTCCGCTGGCAGCCATCGCCACGACGCTGATGCTGACGTCGATACTGGTTCTCGCCGCTGGCGCTTCGCCACTGTCCGTCTTCTACCTTGTGGCCAAGGGCGCGGCCGGCTCACAGTTCGCGCTGCTGGAAACCTTGACCCGCGCGACGCCGCTGATCTTCACGGGCCTGGCGATCGCCGTCGCCTTTCGGGCCAAACTCTGGAATATCGGCGCAGAAGCCCAACTCTACATCGGTGGCGTCGTCACGGTGGTGCTGGGAACCGGCGCACTGCCACTCCCTTCGGCCATTCTGATCCCGGTGATCATCGTCGCCGTCATGGCTGCAGGCGCGCTGCTTCTGCTCGGCCCGGCCGTGCTGAAGACCCGCTTCGGCGTCGACGAGGTGGTCACCACGCTGCTGCTCAACTTCATCGTCCTGCTGTTCGTTTCAATGCTGCTCGAAGGTGTGCTCAAGGATCCGATGGGGCTCGGCTGGCCGCAATCGCAGAAGGTCATCGCCGAAGCGCAACTGCCGCGCCTCATCCAGGGCAAGCGCCTGCACTGCGGCTTCGTCATCGCCCTTGCTTCGGCCGTTCTCGTATGGGTCGTCATGAAAAAGACGGTTCTCGGCTATGAGATGCGCGCCGTCGGCCTCAATCCCGAGGGCGCACGATTTGTCGGCATTCCGGTCAACCGCGCGCTGATGAAGACGGCGCTGCTTTCGGGCGGATTGGCCGCACTTGCGGGCTTTTCCGAAGTCTCCGGGCTCAAGGGCAACCTGACGCTCGACCTGTCGCCGGGCTACGGCTACACCGGCATCGTCGTCGCCATGCTGGCCATGCTCAATCCGCTCGGCGTCATCGCATCGGCCATCTTCGTCGCCGGCATCTTCGTCGGCGCCGATGCCATGAGCCGTGCGGCAAAGGTGCCGAGTTACATCGCCGATGTCATGGTTGCCACCTCGCTGCTGACGATGGTTGTCGCGATCCTTCTGACGCGATTCTGGATCAGGTGGAGGTGACATGGACGCGCTTGAAATCCTCTTCACCGCCTCCTTCTGGGTTGCCGCCATCCGCATAGCGTCCCCGCTGATCTTCGCGACCATGGGCGAGTTGATCTGCGAGCGCGCCGGCGTCCTCAACCTCGGCATCGAGGGGATCATGACGGCAGGCGCTTTCGCCGGGTGGTTCACCGTATATTCCGGCGGCGATCTTTGGGCCGGCTTGCTGGTCGCTGCCCTTGTCGGCGCCATGTTCGGCCTGCTGCACGCCACGCTCACGGTACCGCTCGGCCTGTCACAACACGTCGTCGGCATCGGCGTTACGCTGCTTGCCACGAGCCTTACCTATTTCATCTATCGTCTTGCGCTACCCGAGGTGACGTCGCCGCCCAAGATCGAGCCGTTCCAGCCCCTGCCGCTCCCCGGCCTGTCCAGCATTCCCGTTGTTGGCGAGGCGCTGTTTACCCAGACGCCGCTGACCTACCTCGCATTTGTATCAGTCGCAGCCGTCGCCTGGATCCTCTATCGCACACCCATCGGCCTCGCCGTTCGCGCTGCCGGCGAAAACCCGTCGGCGGTCGAGGCGCAGGGCATTTCCGTCACCGGCATCCGCATGGGCGCCGTCGCCGTAGGGAGCGCGCTGATGGCGGTCGGCGGCGCCTTTCTCACCACCTCGGCCTTCAATTCCTTCTTCTTCCAGATGATCAATGGACGCGGCTGGATTTGCATCGCGCTGGTCGTCTTCGGCTCCTGGCGGCCGGGAAAGGCGCTGATCGGCGCCATCCTGTTCGCCGCCTTCGATGCCTATCAGGTTCGTCTGCAGCAGATATCGGGCGGCATCGTGCCCTATCAGGCTTTCCTGATGATGCCCTATGCGCTCTCGATCCTGGCGCTGATCCTGGTCGCACGCCGCGCCACCTATCCCAAGGCTTTGATGATCCCGTACCAGAAAGGCGAAAGATGAGTTTCGACCTGAAAGGACGGCACGCTGCCCGATGGAACGGTCGCCGATATCGGCTATCACGCCGACGGTGAAGGACTTTTGCAGGCGCAAACCGGTCTGTAGCCACCCTTTCGAGAACCGGCCCGTCGCCTTGGGCGCAGTCGAACTCCAGGCCATGCCATCGATGGGGCAGCAAACCTCTCTCGTGGGATACAACTCAGGCTGGGACGGCGATCGTTGCCGGCACGTCTTGCTGCGGCCACCGCTGCAGTGCCTCCCGTCCAGCATCGGTCAAGCCGTAGACGCCTCTGTCAAGCCGTTCAAACCAGCCATAGACATTGGAAAGCAAGATCTTCCCGGCATCCGGTACGCGGCATCTGATTTCACGCACGCGCAGCGGTCCTGACGCCAGCGCTGCCGCACAGCCGAGCGCCTGCTGACGGTACGCGGTCATGACTGGCGTGCGTGTGCTTCCGCCTACGGCCGGATCGCCGCGTCGCCTCTGGTGTTCGCGCATAAGCCTCGAACGCCGTTTCGGATTGGTTCGTGGCATCGGCGATACGGAACCGACGATAACGCTGACCTCGCCGGCATCCGAAATGCCGAGCATGCCGATCCCGAGCCTGCGGCAGAGGTCGCGGTAGCGCTTGTCGGCCTCCCGACCTTTGCCCTTGGCCGAGACGCGCGCCGCGATCCAGACCTCGTCCGCGATCGCTGCGCGATCGACAGCTTGCAGTATGAGCTCCAGATTGAAGCTCAGCTTCAACTCGCAGATCACCACCACAGGCGGATCGTCATCGCTCAAGCCGACGAGATCGCAGCCGCCGACTTCGCCCTTGACGACGTAACCTGCCTTTTCGAGAAAACCTTTGATGGGCAGATAAAGCGACGTTTCCATATGCCTGCAGGTTTAAGGGAGAATCGTTCCCTTACTACATCGATCCGTCCGTACGAGACACCCATCTATCTCTGCCGACCCAGTTACACCGTATGGCGATGGAGGCATTTCGTCCAAATCGACAACCGACGGGAACCGTGTCGATGTCGAGCGGGGAATTCTCGAAACCCGAGGGCGGCTTGGTTCCGGCCATGCAGCGAAAATCACCGCGGGACGGTAGACCAAGCGAAGGAACCTTCTCCGCCGCTTCCCCATTCCCTGTTGCGCGCGGGCCTTGTCAACCGGGCTCACCTGTCCGGTCCGCCTCAACCCTACCCACGTTTCGGAAAGGTCTTTCCATGTCCTCGCTTACGCTTCGCGATATCGCCAGGAAACTCAAGAAAATCGATTTCTGCATGATGGCGACAAAAGCGAGCTCAGGCGCCATCGCCAACCGGCCGATGAGCAACAATGGTGATGTCGAATATGACGGTGACTCCTGGTTCTTTTCTTTTGAAGACACCCACAAGGTATCGGACATCATCCGCGACCCCCGGATCACGCTCGCCTTCGCCGAGCCGCCGAGCCTTCTCGGCAAGCCCGGGATCTTCATCTCTATCGAGGGCGCTGCGACCCTCATTCGCGACAAGGCGCAGTTCCAAGAGCACTGGGTCGCCGATCTGGAGCGCTGGTTTGCGCAGGGCGTCGAGACACCGGGTCTTGTCCTGATCAAGGTCCATGGCGACCGCATTCAATATTGGGACAGCGAGGACAACGGCGTCATACACGTCTGAGACTGAATGAAAATCCCGATTTATAATCTTAAGGGCGTGGTCGGAGGCCTGCCAATCCTGCTTCGCTGGCTCGACGCGCGTCCTATGGGATCCGAGACGAAAGCAATCAGCGGCGTCCGCGGGGTTTCGAACTTGCGAAGTTCGGAAACGACGTTGGTATCGAGCAGGTGTTTCAAGACAAATCCACGTCGCGCGGTCTGATTTCAACGCGGTGCGGCTCGAAATCGATTGCCGAGAGCCCCGGCATAGCGAGAGCGTCGACAAGGCTGCGGTGCCTGCCGCGTAAGCGCTCGAATTCATCATAGGTCATCAGGACATGGGAGGGCTTGCCGCGACTCGTGATGATAACCGAGCCGCTCTTTGCCGCCTTCTTGGCGCTGCTGACGTCATGGTCCAACTCTCGGCTGGACAAGAGTCGACCACGAAGTCCAGTCAAGCCCGACATAGGCAGCCATGCTGGTCACGAACACGTGCGGCGTTGAACCGAGGCCTTGCACAGAACCGCCGCTCTTTTTTGACGCGCGCAGCGGCAGCCGGCGCCGTTGGATTTCTCGGCAGGACGGCCGGATCGTTGAAAACGACAAGAATGCCGTCGCCGAGAATGGCGCGCAACACGCGCTTGGTGGCTACAGGGTTGTTCCGAACGAAGGTAAACCCTTCGGCACGCAACAACGCAGCCGCGACATACCAGGCGGCGATCGCGATCGAGAATGTGCGTCTGTTCCAGGAGGTCGCCTCGAAAAGAGCTCTGAAGGTCTTCGGCAGACGCAGCGTAGTAATCTCCGGAGGGCGTATCCTTTCGCATTTCCGGCTGGGATCTCACGGGCCAGCGACAAGAGCGGGATGAGGAAAAATGTGTGCGGTTTTCCGCCCGCATCCCGCTCTAACCTGTTAGAATCGATCACGCTCATGATTTTAGGTCGATCCGGCCTAAAATCATCGTGATCTGAGAGCGCAAACCCTCGTATCAGGAAAAGGCGCTGTTCGATCTGCGCCGCGTGCGCTTCTAATCGGGATACGTCCTGCTCGGTTCCGGCCAGACTTGCCGTTTGGCAATTTGGGGAGAGGAGCGTCCGATGCAGATCATTCAGAATCGCCGCACTTTCGTCGCGGGCGCCGCAGCGGCCGGCGCTGTGAGCTTTTTCGGAAAGGCGACAAAGGCGTGGGCCGAACCACCGGCGGAAACGACGCGGATCACGCTCGTCCGGATTCCCAGCATCTGTCAGGCCCCCCAGTATGTGGCCGAAGAACTGCTGCGCAGCGAAGGGTTCACCGACGTGCGCTACCTCCAGAAAGAGGGGACCGCAGACATCGCGCCGGCCCTCGCCTCCGGCGAAGCCGACCTCAATGGGCATTTCGCTGCCCCGCTCCTTCTCCACCTGGAGGCGGGGGATCCCATCGTCATCCTGGCAGGACTCCACGTCGGCTGCTTTGAGCTGTTCGGGACCGATCGCGTCCAGGCGATCCGCGACCTCAAGGGGAAGACTGTTGCCGTGCCGACGCTGGATTCCAGCCGATACGTCTTTCTCGCCAGTATAACAGCCTATGTGGGCCTGGATCTCCATAAGGACATACACTTCGTCACGCATCCGGGACCCGAGTCCATCCGGCTCCTGAGTGAGGGGAAGATCGATGCTTACCTGGGCTTTCCCCCCGAACCGCAGGAGATGCGGGAGCGGCAGATCGGCCATGTGGTGATCAGCAGCACGGTGGACCGGCCCTGGTCGCAATACTTCTGCTGCATGCTGGCCGGCAACCGGGAGTTCGTCCGCGCGTATCCGGTGGCCACCAAACGCGCCCTCCGCGCCATCCTGAAAGCGGCGGATTTCTGCGCAAGCGAGCCAGAACAGTCCGCGCAGTTCATGGTGGAGCAGGGCTATGCCAAGCGCTATGACCATGCCCTCCAGGTCGTGAAGGCGCTTCCCTACGGTTGGCGCGAGTATAGCGCCGAGGACACCCTGCGCTTTTACGCGCTGCGCCTCCACGAGGTCGGGATGCTCAAGAGCTCGCCCGAGAAGCTGTTGGCCCAAGGCACCGACTGGCGTTTCTTGAACGAACTGAAGAAGGAGTTGAAAAGCTGAGCTTCGTTGGCACGCGAGTATGTGCAAAGTTTGAGTTGACCGTTTTCGATGGTGAGGAGACACTTGCAACCTGCTGCAAGGCAGGAGGAAGAATAATGGCCGAGCCAGACCGCTGGCGCCACATGGCAAGCGCGCCGAAAAACGGCAGTCGGATCCTTGTCACGATCCGCCCGTCCGAACAGGGGGCGGCAGAAGTTGACCTCGCCTATTGGTCGAACGGCGATCAGTTCGGCGCAGAAGGCTGGCGCGCCTCCGATTCCTCGCCCGGCCGCATCATCGAATACGCCGAGCCGGAATTGAAGTGCTGGATGCCGATGCCCTCGGCCAATCTCAATCGCATCACGATGCCCTCACCCTGGGAAGGCGACGACGACCAAGAGCTCAACGGGTCAGGAATCTAAGAACTCGCGCCGGGCGGACCTTTCGATCCGGCTCGTTCCTTTGAACCTGATCCGATAGCCATTCACGGCGTCGCTGCAGCCTGTGCCTGGGCGTAAAAACCACATCTGGCTGCGATCGAGCCAGCCATGCAGGTTTCGACTCCGCCGGCCGCAATCGAGGCAAATGCCATGCGCTGTGGTCGCGTGGCGCCACGACATTCAAGCCGACACCTCGGGTGCGTCGGCGCAAGAGCGTGGGAGCGAGGCGAGATCGGCGTCGCTCCGGAAGCAGCGCGACGCCGCCTCCGTCCGGTTGTGCACGTTCATCTTCTTGTAGATGTTGCGGACATGCACCTTGACGGTGTTTTCGGAAAGCCCGAGACGATGGGCGATGATCTTGTTCGGCGTGCCCACGCATATGAGATCGAGAATCTGGATCTCGCGCATCCTCAGCAGGCCCTGGGCAAAGTCGGTCTTGCGTTCCATGTCGACATCTTCCGAGGACGCCGGTTTTTGCCCGAGGACGCCGCTGCCTGCGAGCCCGCCCGGCGCCAGGCGCCGAAGCAACGCGGCGGGAAAGTGCTCGCCGCCCTTCATCAAGAGATCGATGGCGGTAAGGCATACGTCGAGATTGAGATTAAGGGGCAGCACGCCGTGGACCAACCCTTCGTCGACAAGGTCCGCGATCGACGAGTCGAGCTCGTCGGCATTCTGCACCATCACACCGACCGCAGCCTTCGGATGGAACTCGTGGATCGTCCGCATGATCGAAGGAAATTCTGCCGCCGGTAGGCTGTAGAGGATGACCAGGCTTACGTCGATAAGGTTGTGGTCCAGGAGACCGTCGGCATCGGCAAGGCTTACGATGTCTTGATCCTGAAAACGCGCGCTGATCGCCTGCGTCAGACATTCGGCGAACAGGTCGGTCTTCGCGAGCATTACAATCTTGCTTTTCGGCAATACCTTGTTGCAATCTTCAATATTGCTCATTGTCGAGTTCGTGAGATACATTTATCCCTCCTTGACATTCCGGCTATCTTGCGGTCTCCATGTCTCCTTGTATGTATTTTTATAAAAAATCGTTCACTATCGTCGTATTAAATTCATGTAAAAACCAATGGAGTTTGGAAACAACCCCAAACAAGATCTCGGATATGCGACGAATACTTGGCTCATATCTATACAGCCATCGAGCGCCATTGTCGTTATCACCTGGTTCCGATAGTTGTCGCGCCGTTCATTTCTACTCAAAATGGTCTAGATCAGATCGTCGTCAACCAGGGTGCAGTGCCTGAGGAGCGATGCTCTTTGTGGGCAAGTCAAACAGCTCCGAGTGCTGGAGTTCGGCCGGACTGTCGCGTCAGCACTCGCCTCGACATAGTCGAACTTTGCGGTCCAGAAATTCCCGGCGTTCAATTGCGACGGCGCGCGGCCTGTCCGACGCGCTAAAGATTCCTCTGATCCTCGTGAGACCTGCGGCAACGGGTAAATCGCCGCGGCACTGGGACGGTGCTCTTGAGCGGGTGCGAACCGCCGGCATCAATAGATTCCAACGGCCGGAATGTTCGGTCAGTGACTGTTCGGCTCCTGCATCCACTGCGGAATGTCCCGCTTGGCATGAAGCACGCGCCACACGTCGACGTGACCCGGCTGGTCGCGATAGAAAACGAGATAGGGATATCGCTTCAGTGAGACAGTCCGCAAGTCGGGTAATCCCAGTTCGTATGCATACCGCAACGATCCGGACCCGGGATGACTTGCGATCAAAAAGAACGCCTCTTGAAGGGCGTCGATAAAGCCGAGCGTGACCTCGCTTCCTGCTTCGCGTACACAGTAGTCGATGGCCGCCTCGACTCCGAGCCAACTCCCGGGGAATAACAGCCTTATTCTTCACGTGGTGCGCTGACCATGCACTCGATCGCGTAGACTGGTGAAATAGTGCTCGTCGACCGGTTCGGTCTGTGCGGACGATGCTCCGTCAAGCAGAAGCCTGCGTAACGCGAGCCGATCCTGATCTCGACGTATCAACTCCCGAATATACTCACTGGTTGACCCGTAACCCCCTCCGGCAACTTGCTCATCGACGAAGCTCTTAAGATGGTCCGGCAAGGAAATGTTCATGGTGCCCATGCAAATGACGATGGCGGCGTTGGCAAAAATTGGCAAGACCGGCCCTTTCCCTCAAGCCCGCGTTCTTTCAACGGCCATGGATTGCCAACAGATCGGCATAGGCCGTCGGATTGCTGGCCAGCACTGGGTGGCCCTTCAACAAGGCTTCGCCCTCGGCCGGGAAGGACAGGTGGTCGCCGCCGGCTTCCTTGACGAGGCAATAACCGGCCATGCAGTCCCAAGCGTGCATATGCGGCTCGTAATAACCCACCAGACGACCGGCCGCGACATAGGCGAGCATCAATGCGCCGGAGCCATTGCGGATAAAGTTGCCGCCCATGCCGAGCAGCGTGGCGATGATCTGGCCAACCCGCTCCGGCTCGACATGGGTATTGCAGCCGATGCCGGTGATGGCGTTCTGGATGGTTCGAGACGGATCGAGGCTCAACTTCCTTCCGTTGAGGCTCGCGCCCTTGCCCGCGGCCGAAGCATAGACTTCGCCATCGCAGGGCGCATGGATCACGCCGATCACCGGCACGCCGCCATGCAGCACCGCGATCGACACACACCACGTCGACATGCCATTGACGAATGGCGCGGTACCGTCAATCGGGTCCACGACCCAGGTATAGCCGGAGGCCCCCTCGACGGGGCTGAATTCCTCGCCGAGGAACCCGTCCTCCGGGAGCTCCGCGGCGACGCGCTCTCGGATCAGCGTTTCGACGTTCCGGTCGGCAATTGAGACGACATCCTGGGGGTCGCGCTTGGTCTCGATCACCAGGGTATCGCGCTTGTTGAAGTAGTCGAGCGCGAGCGCCCCCGCCTCCTCGGCAATTGATTTCGCAAGTGCAAATCGCCGGTCGAGACCCGCTTCATGCATGCTCATGGTTCTTTCCTTTTCACAATGAGAGAAGTGTTACTTCGTGATCGATGAGATGCCCCGATTCCTGAAGCCGGTATGCAACGTTGGCCAAAAAACGTCGATCGGTAATGAAGAGCGTGCCGACTTCGGTTTCCACCTCCCATTCGACATGGTCGCCGAGATCGGCATGAGGGTATGCTTCTCAACGAGGTTATCTCCGCGCTCGACCCGCTTTACGGCGTGCTGGCTCTGATCGGGGCAGTTGGCCGAAACAGGCCATGACCATGAGTAGCAAAAATCTCTTTCAAAGCTGAACCGCCAAGTCGGCGAACGGCAGTTCTAAAAGCGTCTTGCGTTACTGAGCTTCAATCCCAATACGTGCGAAGGCTTCGGGCGGAGCATCATTGGAGCGCATGAGATCCCGCATGAGACGCGTCATCGCCTCCTCGATCTCCGGGGAATAAAGGGGCGTATTCTGCCCTGGATCATCCGCAAGGTCGTAGAGTCGGGTTTCACTCTCAAGGAGCGCGCCGGGACCGTAGTTGTCGAACATGGGCGACCGCTCGATCACCGGGATCTTGAGGACCGGCGCTCCCTTCGTGAAGGACATCGGCTGTGCCAGCGAGGCTCCGGCGAGTTCCTCCGGGGTGAAGGGCTCCCAGATGTGCGTCGGCATCAGCGTGTATTGGTAAAGCTCCTGGGAGCGAAGGTCGGGCGGGAAGCGGTGATAGGTGTAGCGTCCGTCCGTCACGTTGATCGCGCCGCCAAAATAGCCGAACAGTGCGCCCTGTCGCAGCGAGCGATCAGCGTCAAGCAGCGGCAGGAGCGAATGTCCCTCTATCTCGGCAGCGGCCGGCACGTCGAACAGATCGAGGAATGTCGGAGCGAGATCGATGGTCTGGGTCAGAGCGGAGCGGCGGGTGCCGGCGCTTCCCGGCCGGCGCGGATCGCGCAGGAAGAGGGGGATGTGCACGATCTCCTCATACATGTTCATCCGGTTCTTTGCCCAGAAATCGTGCTCGCCGAGAAGAAAGCCGTGATCGGTGGTGACAACCAGCGCAGTATCACGCCAAAGATCGTGGCGATCGAAATAGTCGAGAAGCTGTCCGACGAGGAAATCGCAAAGCGCCATGACGGCGTAGTAGTTGGCGCGCAGTTCCTCGCATTCCTCCGGCAGCTCGTCGACCCGGCCGTAGCGCGGCCAGTCTCGAACCGGACCGTTCCAGCCCGTCCTGAATGCCTCGCGGAACCGCTCGGGCGCGGTGAAGGGTTCATGCGGATCGAACGTCTCGATCTGCAGGAGCCAGTTGTCGGCGGTCCGGTTCCGCTCGAGGAACTCCAGCCCGGCGGAGAAGCAGCGCACCGATGGGAACGCGCTCTCATCCTTGATGAACTCGCGGTTCACGATGTTGCGCCGAAACTTGTCGCGTGCCGACTGGCTGAATTGCCGCTCATGATACATCTGGCGCAGGCGCTCCCATGGTGGCTGCACCATTGCCTTCCACGGGTCGCCCTCCTGACCGCGGATGAAGTCGTAGCTGTCGTATCGGGTGTGATAGGTGGCGCCGCCGTCCTCGAAATAGTGGAAGTGGTCGGTGACGAGGTGGCTGTAGAAGCCGGCACGGTGCAGCAGTTCGGGAAAGGAATTGTCGAACGGCTCGAGCGGCCCCCAGCTCCTGTGGAGAAAGTCGAGCCGTCCGGTCTGCAGGTCGCGGCGCGCCGGCATGCAGGGCAGGCTGCCGACATAATGGCGGTCGAACGTCGCGGCGCGCTCGGCCAAGCGGGTGAAATTGGGCGTCGGCACCCGCCTTCCCCCGTATGGGGCGAGCACGTGCCGATTGAGCGAATCAAACAGGACGAAGACGGCCTTCATCGAGTCTCGGCCCTCGTTCAGAGCTGCCGATGCAGCTTCTTGTTTGCGCGTTTCGATCGGTCCTCGCCTCCGTCGGCTGGCCGCTCAGAAAGGCACCGGCACCTATTTTCGCCGAAAAGAGCGCGGTCGCAACTGGATTGTACTTACTTCCGAGCGCCAGCCTGCCCCCACGAGACTTCGAATCGGGGAGGCTCAGCCGGCCCGCCCGGCGCGGCCGACCAGCATGGCGATGAAGGGCACGTCATCACCCGAGATCGTGTCTATGAGCCCGTCGGCGATCCATTGCACGAGGTCCGGCAAGGGATCGCGTCCGCTGCGCCAAAACTCAGCGAGAACATCTGGGCGAGGCACGTGGACGCGGTTGCTAAAGCCTGCTTCATGCAGCGCCCTCGCATCGTCGGGGCGGAACATGTCGAGCTCGATCGAGACCGAACTTGCCCTGCACGCCTTCAACACCCCGACGAGGTCGGCGTGGCGCGCATGGGTAATGGCTTCGGTCCTCAGGTCCGGATGGCGCTCGACCGCACGCTTCAGCACCACGTGATCGAAGCTGATGACAATGACCCGGTCGACCGTTCCCGTCGATCGCAGCAAGGCCGCCACGCGATCGACGGCAATGTCCGGGCGCTCCGCCTCCTTGATCTCGAGCACAACCCCCATGTCATCCGCCTTCACCCAATCGAGTGCCTCCGCCACGGTCGGTATCTTCGTTCCGGCGAATGCGGGATGAAACCGCCCACCCGCATCCAGACTGCGAATCTGCTCGAGGCAGAGGTCGGCGGCAAAGCCGCGTCCATCCGTCGTCCTGTCGACGGTCAGGTCGTGCAGAATGATCGGCTCACCGTCCGCGGTCAGCACGACGTCGATCTCGACCGTAGTCGCCCCTGCAGCCTTTGCAGCTTCGAATGCTGGCAGCGTGTTCTCCGGGTAATGAAGGCTGTAGCCGCGGTGGCCACAGACATGGACACGCCCCTGTTCATGGGCAAAAAAGCTGAAGGCCATGTTCGATATCCTCTATCGCAGAACGCCCTTCTCTACCGCCGCGCCATGACTGTTTCGCGAACAACGAGCTCGACCGGGACATAGACGGAAATCGGCGGCGAGTCGGGATCGGCGAGGCGCCGGTCGAGAATCGATACGACATCGCGGGCAATCCGCCAGGGATCTTGCCGCAGCGTGGTCAGACGGTATGAGGACCATGCGGCAATGGGCACATCGTCGAAGCCGATGACTGAAACGTCGTGGGGTACGCGCAAGCCCGCATCACGCAAGTGATCGAGTGTTCCGAACGCCATGAGGTCGTTCACGCAGAAGACCGCGTCGGGCGCCGGGCCGTTCGAAAGCAGCTGTCGCGCCGCCTCTTGCCCGCCGCCATAGTCGGAGCGGCCGGCCCGAACGATCCTCGCTTCGAATCCGGAGGCGGCGGCAAACTCGGCGAAGGCGTGCTCACGCGCGGAAAGGCTCGGGCTCGGGCTCGCGCTGTTGACCACGGCGAAACGGGTGGCTCCCGCCATGCACAGGGCCTCAAAGGCCTGCTGCGCGCCGTCCCGGTCATCGCAATGGACGCTGTCGAGGCCGGTTTCGGCCCGATTGATCAGGATCAGCGGCTGTCCGTTTCGCCGCGTGAGGTCGACAAGGCTGGCCGGTGGCGAGCCCGAGAGGAAGACGGTCGCCTCTGCCCGATAGCGCAGCAACTGCCGGCTGGCATTCGCGATATCGTCCGCCGTGGGTCCGATGCTGATGATCGCCGGAATGTTGGAGCGCTCGATCAAGGCGTGCGAGAGGGCCGCAATCATCTGGGCCCGGAATGGAGCGTCGGCGTCGGAGGTCACGAGTCCGACCAGCCGGCTCCGATTGGCGAGAAGCCCGCGAGCGAGATCATTGACCTGGTATCCGAGCGCCGCGGCTGCCTCGCGCACCCGTGCCAGCGTTGCCGGTGCGATGCTTGCGCCAGGGGTGAAGGCCCGCGAGACCGCCGATCGGGACACCCCCGCAAGCTCGGCGACTGCCTGGGCGCTCACGAAGCGGCCCTGGTTGTTGTCTCTGCTATCCGACACCCGCTCGACCCCGCTGGACTTTCCCCACAGCGCATTCATAATCGTGTTGCACAGCATTGCAACAATCAATGACGACACGATGAAAACGTATCGCTGCTGGGAGAAAACCAAGATGACTCACTGGAAAATTGGAACTGCTGCGCTTCTGGGCGCCGCATTGTCGGTCGGCAGTGCGGCGTTGCTTGCGGCCACACCTCTGTTCGCCCAAGAAACCGTGAAGCTTGAGCTCTGGTCGCGTCAGGATCCCTCTGGGCCGCTGCGCCCGGGCAATGTGGTCAAGGCTGCCGAGCGGCTGAACAAGGAGCTCGAGGCCGAGGGCTCCCCCAAGCGCGTCGAGGTTGCCGTGCGCGAGAGCCCCGCCAAGGGCTTCGACGACGACGCACTGCAACTTCTCAAGGTCTTCGGTATCGGCGAGGGCCCCGATATATTTATCGCCGCGCACGAATGGATCTGCGCCTTCCAGGAGGATGGCTTCGTTCTCAAGCTCGATGATTATATCGCCAAGTATCCTCAGCACTTCGGCACGATCTTTCCGTCGCTCTGGTCATCGGCGAAGTGCCCCGACGGCACCTATGCAATCCCGCAGGACGCCGAGGCTAGGATGTTCTTCTACAACAAGAAGCTGCTGCGCGAAGCCGGCTACGACGCCGCCTTTGTCGACGCCATGCCGGAGCGGGCCTTGTCGGGCGACCTGGCGATGGATGAGGTGCTGGAGATCGCCAAGAAGGTCGTCGACAAGACCAAGGCGCAATACGGTGTGCTTCACCGGCCGAACAAGGGTCCGGACTACATCATGGTGTTCCAGGCCTACGGCAGCGACTTCGCCGATCCGGAAACCGGCAAACTGCTGCTCGAGCGCGACAAGCTCGCTGCCGCCTTCGGTTGGTTCGAGCGCGGGGTGAAGGAAAAGGTCATCCCGGCCAACAACACGGCGATGGAATTCGATGCCTTGCGCAAGGAGTTCTACACCGGCAATGCCGCATTCTGGATGTACGGCATCTGGGACCTCGGCAGCGTCGCGTTCCCGACCTACGGACTGCCGCAGGACGAAAAAGCCTTCTTCGCGGATTGGGGCTGGATCACCGGGCCGGCACCCCAGAAGGGCGGCAAGCCGGTCAGTCTGACCCATCCGATCGTCTATGCGATCGCAGCCGACACGAAGGAGCCGGAACTCGCCGTCCGTCTGCTTGGCCACGCTTCAGCGGCCGACCTCAACACCGATCACGCGGTCACGACGACACATCTCGGCATTAAGCCCGAGCAACTCGAAGATCCGCGCTATGCCAAGGCCTGGCCGCTCGCCAGAGCAACCGAACTGCTCAAGATCACCAAGTTCCTGCCCAACAACTCGCAGTTCGGCGATCTTAACGGCATCATCTTTGCTGGAATTCAAGGCATAGAATCGGGGCGGCTATCGGCACAGCAGGCAGCCGATTTCGTCATCGAGGAGGCGTCGTCCACCCTCGAGGACGTGATCGTCAAATAGGTCAGATCGCTCTCGCCACCCTCGACCCGGCGCGCCGGGTCGAGGGTTTCACGACATCTGCCTTGCGAGCCAAACGATGACAACGATAGCAGATGAACTCACGATCGAACGACGCGGCCATCAGGGGTCGGCGGCACGCCGGCGCACGAATTTCGTGATCTTTCTCGGCCCGGCGATCATCCTGACGGTCCTCTTCTTCGTCGTCCCCGTGATCATCGACATCACGGTGTCGTTCACCGACCTCAGCCGGTCGCTGCGCATCAGCGAGTTCACCACCGAGCAGTACGAGAAGGTTTTTCGAACCGATCGCCGGCTGTCGCAGGTCATCGGGCTAACCTTCATCTACGTCTTCGGGACGCTGGCGATCTTCAACGTGACCTTTGGCCTGATCCTCGCCATCACCACCACGGCGATCAGGAATGTATCCGGCAGCTTTTTCCGGGGTGTGTGGCTGCTGCCGCGGATGAGCCCCTCAGTCCTCTACATCCTGCTCTGGCTGTGGGCGGTGAGCCCCACCGAGGCGGGCCTGGTAAACCAGGTGCTCATGCAGGCGTTCGGCCTCGACGCGCCGCTCGACCTGCTCACCTCGGCGCCGATCGCGCTCATCATCATCTCGAACGGCTTCATCGGCGCCTCGATGGGGATGATCATCTTCACGGCCGCGATCCGCGGCATCCCGGAACACCTGTTCCACGCCGCGGCAGTGGACGGCGCGGGAACGTTCGCAACGATCCGCTTCATCACCCTGCCGGCGCTGCGTTGGCCGATCAGCTTTGTGACGATCTACCAGACGCTCTCGCTGCTGGTCAGCTTCGAATACATCCTGCTCCTCACCAAGGGCGGACCGTTCTACGACACGACTGTCTATGCGCTTTACGTCTATCGTCGCGCCTTCGAGAGCGGCCAATACGGCTATGGAGCCGCGCTCGCGCTGTTTCTCATCGTGATCGGCGTGATCGTGGCGCTCATCGGCTGGCGCTTTTTCGATATGGAGCGCCTGCTGCAGCGGCCGCGCATAGAGGTGCATTGAGATGGCCGAGCAAGTGATCCCCATGGGGTCCACGGCGGCATCCAGGCGGGGGGCCGATTGGGACGCGTTGGCAGCGCGGGCGCGTGCCGTCCGGCACGCCAAGGCGGTCGTCCTCTACGCCTTCCTGATCGCCGTGTCGCTGCCGATCATCCTTCCCTATCTCTGGCTCGTCACGATCGCCTTCTCAGCCAGGACCGGTGTTGCCGAGACCGCCGTTCTGTGGCGCTCGATGGCCGTGGTCGTGCCGGCCATCGTCGCATTCTGGCTCACTGCCGCGCTCGCGCAGAGCCGCCGCCAGGTATGGATCGGAATTGCGGCAGTCGCCGCGATCGCCGCCTTCGCCTTCGCCCTGCTGGTCGGCCCCGATTTGCACGTCGGCAATTTCATCTTCCTGTGGGAGCCGGACTTCGCCTCGGTCGTGCGGTCGAGGATCGGGGAAGTCAAGGGCGCGGTCCAGTTTCCCAACGTCTGGCATGCCTTCGGCAACTCGATCCTGATCGCCGGTGCGCAGACGGCCATCGTCGTCACCGTCGCCTCATTGGCAGCCTACTATCTGTCGCGCTTCCAGTTTCCCGGCCGCTCCTCGATGCTGCGCTCGCTTCTGGTGCTCCATGCTTTCCCGGTGCTGACGCTGATCGTGCCGATGTTCCTGATGCTCTACTGGATCGGGCTCCTCGACACGCTGTCCGGCGTCATCCTCGTGCTTGTCGCCTTCGAGCTGCCGTTCGCGATATTCATCATGAAGGGCTTCTTCGACGCAGTGCCCTGGGACATCGAGATGAGCGCGCTGACCGACGGCGCGTCACGGCGCCAGGCATTCGTGAGCGTGGTGCTGCCGCAGGTGAGGAACGGCATCCTCGCCATCGCCGTCTTCACCTTCATCCGCGGCTGGGAAGAGTACATCTTCGTGTTCACATTTCTGATCAGGAACAGCAACTGGACAATGAGCCTCTATATGTACTGGGTGCGCGATGATGTCATGGGCGTCGACTACGGCGTCGTCTCTGCGGTCGGAGTCTTCTACCTTGTCCCGAGCCTCATCCTCTACATGGCGGCGCAACGCTACCTCATGCAGATGTCGATCGGCGGCGTGAAGGGCTGACGACGATGGCAAAGATCGAATTCCGCAACGTCGTGAAGCGCTTCGGCGCCGTCGAAGTGATCCCCGATATGAACCTGGTCATCGAGGACGGCGAGTTTGTCGCGCTTCTCGGCCCCTCCGGCTGCGGCAAGTCGACGAGCCTGTTCATGCTTGCCGGCATCTACCTTCCGAGCGGCGGCGAGCTCCTCTTTGACGGCCATGTCGTCAATGAGGTTGAGGCACGCGACCGCAATGTCGGCATCGTCTTTCAATCCTACGCGCTCTACCCGCACATGAGCGTGCGCGACAACATCTCCTTTCCGCTGCGCTTCAAGAAAACGCCGCGCGACGAAGCTCTCGCGAAGGTGAAGGCGGCTGCTGAGCTGGTCCGGGTCGCGGAACTACTGGACCGTCGCCCCGCCGAGCTTTCCGGCGGCCAGCAGCAGCGCGTCGCCCTTGCACGCGCCCTCGTGAAGGAGCCGCAACTGCTCCTTCTCGACGAGCCGCTCTCCAACCTCGACGCCTCGCTGCGCCTTTCGATGCGGACCGAGATCAAGTCGCTTCACGAGCAGCTCGGCGTAACGACCGTCCTCGTCACGCATGACCAGATCGAGGCGACGACGATGGCCGACCGTATCATCTGCATGCACGCTGGGCGGATCGAGCAGGTCGGGACGCCGGACGACCTCTATCTGAGGCCGTCGAGCCTGTTTGTCGCCGGCTTCATCGGCTCGCCGCCCATCAATCTCATTGCCGGCGAAGCCCAGCACGGCACACTCACCGTGAACGGTGCCAGATTTCCGGTCGAGGGCGCGTCGGGGCTCCTGACGGTCGGGCTGAGGCCGGAGCACCTGAGGTTCGGTGATACCGGCTTCGCCGGTCGCATTGCGCAGATCGAGCCGATGGGCCGCGAGATCCTCTATGTCGTCGAAACCGGCTTGGGTGCCGTTCGCGTCCTCGAACAGGGCTCGTCCGCCGCGCACTCGACAGGCGAAGAGGTTAGGATCGGTTTCCTGCCCGAGGACTCGCTTGTGTTCGAGACAGAACGACAGAAGCTCATTGCGGGCGCGCATGTCCGTGCACCCGATTGACAAGCTCGAGCGGTGGCTGCCCCGTTCTCGAGGCGCAAAGGAGGGCGCGCCGGTGGAAGCGTTTGAGGCGAGCATTCAGACGTCGAACCCGCCGGTGGCAGTTGACGGTCCCTATGGCCCGGTGCGGCTCAAATGGCACAAACTGCGCACGCACCTCGCCGAGGCTCCCTTCAAACTTTCGAATCTCGCCCTCGGCTGGCAACTCGGCGCGAGCCTGGAGGTCGACATACTCGCCACAGCCGACGAACGCTTCGCCGTCCTTCACGATCCGACGCTCGGCCCCTCGACGACCGGCCGCGGTCGCGTTGCGCGCATGCCGATCGCATCGATGAGAGGGCTTTTCCACCGGAACGCCGACGGCGCCCCCGATCCCGATGCGCCGGTCCTGGCGCTCGCCGAACTGGTAGACCCGCTTCGAAGGCTGCCGAGAGCGCCATCGGCCAACCTTCAGCTCGACCTGAAGCTGCTCGAAGGTCACACGCTTGCGGATTCGGCGGTCACCGATGCCGCAGCGGCCGTCGCCGGGCTGGCGGACGCCATCGTCGTCGGATCGCATCACCTGGATGACGCACGCCGTCTCGCCGCCGCCATTCCCGGAGCCCGGCTCGGCTACGATCCGATGCTCGCGATATCCCGCCAGCGAGACCTGCGCGATCCGCAGCGGTTGCTGCGCCACATCGAGCGGCGCATGACCGGCGTCAGCCTCGCCTACCTCCGCTACGATGCGATTGTCGCCGCGGAAAACCAGGGCTTCCCTCTCGTGGCGTGCCTGCTCGACCTCGGCATCGAGACGGACGCCTGGACGGTCAATCCCGGCCGGGACATCGACGACTCCATCCTGCGTACGCTCGTGGGGGCGAGAGTGCGCCAGATCACGACCGATGTTCCGAGCGAGATCTTCCGCCTGATCCGTTCGCTGTGAGCACGCTTCATTGGGGCGTTGGATGCGAGCCGCCGGAGCGGCGTTGGGTGCTCGACGGCTTCGGGCAGGCTGAGAAAGCCGATCGATCGCGCGTGATGGCAGCAATGCTGCGGTTGCCCCGGAACTCTTCGTGCCCGCCTCCCTCTGCGCCCTTTCCCTACTACCGGGACATTCCACTATCGACGCGCTCTCTCGGCATGGCCGGATGCGAAAAGTCTAATGAATTTGGCAACGAGAGTTCAACGAACGGCGCCTTAAAGTAGCGTCTCCTTAAATGGGGGCATCGATAGACATGATTAAAGTCTTAACTGCGATGCAGCGTCTGCTGAAGGATCAGAGCGGCAACTTCGGCCTCATGACGGCGCTATTGGTTCCGGTACTCTTCCTTAGCGGTTCGGTGGCACTGAACATAGCGAACGCGACCAGGGAAGCTTCCAAAATGCAAGATGCGTTGGACGCTGCGGCCATAAAAGCCGTCCGGTCCTACGGGGAAGGCGAAAGCGAGAATGCGGTGCGGACTGAGGCGAACAGATTGTTTTTTGCCAACTTTCAAACGCCTTCTGCCACCGACGGATACAATTCGGCCTCTCCTGAAAGTCCTGCGGTGGAATTTACCTTCTCCGAGACTGGCCAGGAGACAAGGGCCAGTGCCTCTTATGCAGCACAGTATAACCCGGTGTTCTGGGGCCTGCAGCCCTTCGTCATTAGTAGACGAAGCGTAGCTGCGCGACTGACGGATCGGGAAGCCTGCATATTGGCCCTGCATCCGACCGCCAGTCGCGCAATCGAGGTTAGCGGAAGCGCGGCGGTAGATACGTCGAACTGTACGATCACATCGAATTCAGACGACGCACAATCAATCTACCTGAGTGGGACAGCCACGCTGAGCGCTGAATGTCTTTACGCAACCGGCAAAGTGTATGCGACCCTAGCTCATCTGGAGTTGGCTTGCGGGCAAGCCCGCGAGGGCGTGTCACGAACACCGGATCCCTTCAAGAAGAAAGCCGTGCCGACGGCGGGAAACTGGGTGAATCTGTCTGGTTGCGGTCAAGGATTTGTAGGAAATGGTGGCGGCAACGGGGACTGCAACGGCACCGGCAAAACGCCGAACAAGGTTCCGGACGGCTACAGCGTTACGCTGAAACCAGGCACCTACGGGGAACTCGAGATCAAGGGAAAGGTCACCCTGCAGCCCGGCAATTACATCATCGACGGCGGTGTCCTGAAGTTCGCCAGCCAGTCGGCAGTCAGCGGCGAGGGGGTGACATTCTTCCTTCTCAACGGCGCTGAGATCGACCTTCATGGTGGTTCCAACTTTCATGTCACAGCAGCCACAAGCGGTGAGTGGGCCGGCTTCGTAATCGTTTCGGCCCGGAACAACACAGAGCCGGCGGTGATCAACGGCAACAGCAACTCCTCGCTGAGCGGCATCATCTACATGCCGGCATCCCAAGAGATCCAATATTCCGGCAATGGATCTAGCGGAGGCGAATGTGTCCGCATCATCGCGCAAGAAATTACCATGATCGGCAACAGCGGATTTGCAATCGACTGCAAGAGCGAATTGGCTGACAACAAGATATTGAATCCGGGCGCTATCAGGCTGGTTCAGTGAATGCGCCTTGCCGCGGCACCTCGGGGGGACCCGTCATGGGTCCTCCGATGGCGTGGCTCACACCGGAAGGCGGCCTAACGGTTCAGAGGAAGCCTTTGTCGCCAATAGCTAGGGCCGGAGGCATGTACATTCTCACCATCCGCTGCGACCGCCACGGTGACCGGCATGTCCTTGACGTCGAATTCAAATATGGCCTTCATTCCGAGGTCTTCGAAGGCGACCACGCGGCTGGACCGGATAGCTTTTGAAACAAGGTAGGCGGCCCCGCCCACCGCCATCAGATATGCTCTGCGATGTGCCGTTATCGACGCGTCGGCAGCAGGCCCTCGCTCCGCCTTTCCCACCTTCCCAAGCAGGCCGAGCTCAAGCATCATGTCCGTATACTTGTCCATCCGAGTGGCCGTCGTCGGTCCGGCGGGTCCGACTGGTTCGTCTCCGACGGGGCCCACGGGACCGACATAGTAGACGACTCTATCTTTGAAGCTCACAGGCAGGAATCGCCGCGGCCTCGTTTTTTCGTACCTTGACGATTGGGGATGGGGGCCGCGCCGGTGGCCGTGCGACAGCCGCTACTTGATGCCGTACAATCAAGTATAATCCTTGGTTATCTCAGGTCGGGAGGAAGGAAGATGTCGATCGACGCGGAACTCCGAAAAGTGGATGCCGAATATGCGATCGAATACCTGCAGGAGCATCCGGAATCCGGCCTCTGCTGCGACGATCGGCATTGCTGGATTACGCCGAACGCAAACGAGACCGACCGGCAGGCGCTGCTTCTCGATGCGGTCGAGGCCGAACGGCTGAAGGACAATCCTCGCCTTCGGCTGGTGTCCGGGATCGCGCATGCGGGCCGGTCGCTGTGGGTCGTTCGGCGGATGACCTGACGGGGGAAAACAGCGATCGTCGATGCCACCGCCTATCCCGCCGTCCGCTGAACGCCCTGCTCATCTTCCCGCGGCACGACAGGCGGCGATGTCCGCCAGAACCGACAGGGCGAGCGACCCCGCATCGCGCGCTTTCGCAAACAAGCCGATCGGCGCCTTGATGCGGGCGATCGACGCCTCGGGGAAACCGCGCCGTCTGAGTTCGTCGCAGCGGCGCCGATGGGTCCGCTCGCTGCCGAGCGCGCCGATATAGAAGGCCGGACTTGCCAGCGCGATCTCGAGCAAGGCCATCTCCCTGTCGAGGTCATGATGCAGAAAGGCGACGGCGGAATCCGCGTCGAGCTGCTCGGGCCGCAGTTCTGCTGCTCCCTCGACAGCGACGACGTCGTAGCCGACGGCCTCGGCAAGGCTGATGGTCGTCCTTAGTTCGATCGAACGCCCGCAGAGCACGACCCGCGTCGCGGGGCGATAGCTGGTGAAGAACCTCCCTTCTTCCCACCCTGGCTCCGTCGCTGCATTTATGAACTCGAGGGACTGAGCCGCTGCGTCGTAGCGCAATCCGGCCCGCTTGCGGGCGGCGAGCGCCGCAAGCACGGCTTCGAGCGGGTCGTTCCGCCGCAGCACGTGGATGGCGAGAGTGATCGCGCCGCCGCAGGGAAGAACGATGTCGAAGAACTTCGAACCCTGGCCGAGGACGAGCATGCCGTCGCATCCGGCCCTGATCGCCTCAAGGGCTTCCGCAGCGACGGCAGGCTCGACGCAGCCGCCCGAGACAAAGCCGCAGAACATCCCGTCCTCCCGCACGGCCATGTGCGCGCCGAGCGAACGGGCCGCGCCACCGCGGATCTCGACGAGCGTGACCAGCGCGCAGCGCGAGCCGCTGCGCAGCGCGTCGCGGGCAAAGGCGAGGATCTCCGCCGCGTCGTCGGTGAGGACGGCAGGCTGCGGAACCGGCAATTCCTCGTCAAGTTTGCGCAACATAGGACGTCCTCGCTGCTGCATGCGCCTGATAAGACCCGCGGCGCTGTAGCAGGCGTTTCAACGATTAGACCGCCTTCCAGACGCCGGTCCGCTTCTCGTCGCGGCGGCTTTTCATCCGCTCGGCAAGCAGGAAGGCGAGTTCCAGCGCCTGATCGGCATTGAGGCGCGGATCGCAATGGGTGTGATAGCGATCCTGCAGGTCGCTGGCCGTCACCGCACGGGCACCGCCGGTGCACTCGGTGACGTCCTTGCCGGTCATCTCGACGTGAATGCCGCCCGGGTGGGTGCCCTCGGCGCGATGAATCTGGAAGAAGCTTTCGACTTCCGAAAGGATCCGCTCGAAGGGCCGCGTCTTGTAGCCGCTCAGCGTGACGGTGTTGCCGTGCATCGGATCGCAGGACCAGACGACCTTCCTGCCTTCCCGTTCCACTGCGCGGATCAGCTTCGGCAGCCGGTCGGCAATCTTGTCGGAGCCGAAGCGGCAGATCAGCGTCAGGCGGCCCGCTTCGTTCATCGGGTTCAGCGCGTCGATCAGTTCGATGAGGCTGTCGGGCTCGAGCGAGGGGCCGCATTTGAGGCCGATCGGGTTCTTGATGCCGCGGAAATATTCCACATGCGCATGACCGAGCTGGCGCGTCCGGTCGCCGATCCAGATCATGTGGCTGGAGGTCGCGTACCAGTCTCCCGAGGTCGAATCGATGCGAGTCAGCGCCTCCTCGTAGCCGAGCAGCAGCGCCTCGTGGCTGGTGAAGAAGTCGGTCTCGCGCAGGCTCGGATTGTTTTCCGTGGTGATGCCGATCGCCCGCATGAAATTCATGGCCTCGCTGATGCGGTCGGCCAGTGTGCGGTAGCGCTCGCTCTGCGGGCTCTCCTTCACGAAGCCCAGCATCCATTTGTGGACATTTTCGAGATTGGCATAACCGCCCATCGCGAAGGAGCGCAGCAGGTTGAGCGTCGCAGCGGATTGGCGGTAGGCATCGAGCTGCCGCTCCGGGTCGGGCGTGCGCGCTTCCTCGGTAAAATCCGTGCCGTTGATAATGTCGCCGCGATAGGTGAGCAGCGTCCGGCCGTCCTGCGTCTCATGCGAATTGCTGCGGGGCTTGGCGAACTGGCCGGCGATGCGGCCCACCTTGACGACCGGAAGCTGGGCACCATAGGTCAGCACGACGGCCATCTGCAGGAAAGAACGGAAGAAGTCGCGGATATTGTCGGCGCCGTGCTCCACGAAGCTTTCGGCGCAGTCGCCGCCCTGCAGCAGGAAGGCGTTTCCTTCCGCGACGCTGGCAAGCTGCTTCTTCAGGCGGCGCGCCTCGCCGGCAAAGACGAGGGGCGGAAAGGTCGCGAGTTGGGCTTCCGTCGCCGCCAACGCGGCCTGGTCCGGATAGTCCGGCACCTGCTCTATCAGCTTTTGCCGCCAACTGCTCGGGGTCCAATTCTGTGCCATTTCATGCTCCTTGGGTTCGTCGCGCACCGACGGACCCTTGTTCCAATATCGTCAGCCAACCCAGCCGGCTGGTCCTTCAAAGAATGTGCGTGCCGCCGAGGTTCTCGACGGCGCGGCGGGTCATCACGGAAACCAGATGCGCCCGGTAGTCGGCCGGCGCATGCATGTCGCCCATCATTCGCGACGGATCGATGGCGAGGCCGGCGAGCGCCGCCGGCGTCAGGCTTTCCGTCAGCCGCTCCTCAGCCTCCGTCCAGCGGAAAACACCTTCGTTGCCGGCGCCGGTGATCGCCACACGGACGTGTCCGTCGCGGTGCTTGCTGACGAACGCCGCCGCCATCGAGTAGCGCGAGGCCGGATTGCGGAACTTCGCGTAACCGGCGATTTCCGGAATCCTGAATTCGATGCGGACGAGAATTTCGCCCGGCTCCAACGCCGTCGTGTAGAGCCCCTGAAAATATTCGTCGGCCGGGATTTCCCGGCGGTCCGTGTGGATGATCGCATCGAGCGACAGCACCGCGGACGGGTAGTCGGCGGCCGGGTCGTTGTTGGCGGTGGAGCCGCCTATCGTACCCATATGGCGCACCTGCACGTCGCCGATCGAGCCGGCGAGGCCCGCGAGCGCCGGGATCGCCGCCTTCACCTCCTTCGACGCAGCGACGACCGCATGTTTGGTGGCCGAACCGATGATGACCTTGTCTGGCGTCACCGCAATGCCGGAGAGTTCCGGAATGGAACGCAGATCGATCAGGTGCTGCGGAGCGGCGAGCCGGTTCTTCAGGGTGGGAATGAGCGTGTGACCGCCGGAGATGTAGGAGGGCTCCTCCGAGGCTTCGTAGAATGAGACGGCCTCGGCGAGCGTCCTGGGCTTGTGGTAGGTGGTTGCGTACACGGCTTGTCCCCTATTCGGCCGCCACGGCATGTGCCGCGCGATGTTTTTCCGCCGCGTCCAGCACCGCCTTGACGATGTTGTGGTAGCCGGTGCAGCGGCAGATATTGCCTTCGAGTTCGTGGCGGACGGTCTGTTCGTCGAGCACGCCGTCATGGCGGCGGATCATGTCGACGGAGGCCATGATCATGCCCGGCGTGCAGTAACCGCATTGCAGACCGTGATGCTCGTGGAAGGCCTGCTGGACGGGATGCAGCTTCGGACCGTCGGCAAGCCCCTCGATCGTGGTGACCTCGCAACCGTCTGCAGCAGCCGCGAGCACGGTACAGCTCTTCACCGCCTCGCCGTCGAGATGGATGGTGCAGGCGCCGCACTGCGTCGTGTCGCAGCCGACATGGGTGCCGGTGAGCCCGACATGCTCTCGGATGAACTGCACGAGAAGCGTGCGGTCCTCGACCTCCCGGGTCTCTGCCTTCCCGTTGATCGTGATGGTTATACGGGACATCGGCCCCTCCTCTTCAAACTATCAGACGGCGAGCGCCGCGATGATGACGACGGTCACGGCCACGAGGCCGAAGGCGACAAAGGGAAAGCGGCGCGGTGGCTTCGCCGTGGACACCGCCTGCGCTGTAGCGGGCGCTGCGGCTTCAACGGTCGCAGAGGCAGCACGGGCCGTCTCCGCAGACTTGGCCTGTTTCACCGGTACAATCGTCGCGGCTGCTCTCTCCGTTACGCCTGCATCGGCCGCCTCGCTGGCCGCGCGCGTCGCCAGCTTTTCGAAGAATTCGTCGGCCAGCTTCTTGGCGGTGGAATCGATGAGCCGGGCGCCGAGCTGGGCCAGCTTGCCGCCGACCTGCGCCTTGGCGATATAGGTCAGCACCGTCTCCGAACCGTCGACGAAGAGCTGCACGTCAGCGCCGCCCTTGGCGAAGCCGGCGACGCCGCCCTTGCCCTCGCCCGAAATGGTCAGGCTTTCGGGCGCCTGGACGTTGGAGAGCATCACCTCGCCGGCGAAGGTCGCCTTGACCGGGCCGATCTTGGTGGTGACGCGGGCGGCGTAGCCGGTTTCCGGCGTGCCCTCGAGGCTGTCGCAGCCGGGAATGCAGTCTTTCAGCACGGCCGAGTCGTTGATCAATGCCCAGACATGCTCGCGGGGTGCGGCGATGCGGTATTCGCCCTTCATATCCATGGATCTATCCTCCCTTTGCCGTCACTTGGCGCCCGTGACCGCCTCGAAGAACGAGAGGTCGAGATATTTCGAGATGTCGGTGAGCTTGCTGCCCTTGCCGTAGCGGGAGCGCAGATCGAGCACGGTTCGCATGCCGTCCGGCAGAATCTTCGAGCCGGGCGTCAGGCCGGAGCGTGGCGAAAGCAGGCTCGCCATGATCGAGGGCACGGCGGCCGGCTGGATGTCCGGCATTCTCGACTTGAGCAGTTCGGCGGCTGCGTCGCGGCTCTTCGCATCGAGCGTCCATTCGAGCCCCTTGAAGTAGCCGCGCAGGAAGGCCTCGACCGTCTCCGGATTCTCGGCCGCGTAGGACCGGCGGGACGCGACCACGCCGCCCTGGTAGCTGTCGAAATGGTTGGACGAGACGTCGAGCACGTTGAAGTCGGCGCGTCTGGCGATGCTGGTGAACGGCTCGATCGTCAGGGTCGCCGCATGCTCGCCGGCCTTGACCGACTGCCAGCGCTGCGGTGTCGCCCCGACCGCGGCGAAGCTGACGTCGTCGCGCTTCAGGCCGTTCTTCGCCATCATCTCGAAAAGCACGAAGGCAAAGCCGGTCGTCAGTGCGTCGAGGGCGATCGAACGGCCCTTCAGGTCCTCGTAGGTCCTGACGTCCGGTGCGGTGACGATCGCGAGCTCGAGCTGCGTGGCACCCATCAGCACCACATAGTCCGGGTTGACGCCAGCGGCCGTGGCACCCTGGCCTTCTCCATAGGCCACCACGTTGTCATAGGCGGTGAAGACGATGTCGAATTCGCCGGCGGCGGTTTTCTCGGCCTGCGCGACCGAGCTCGGCGTCAGCGCCAGCTCGACCTCAATGCCTTCCTCGGCGAAAAAGCCCTGTTCGATCGCCGCGAAGGTCGGCAGGTTCGGCGCGCCCGGAAAGGCTATGACGCGGACGGTCTTCAAGTCACTCATAAAATCCTCCTCAGGACGCCTTGCGTCCGTTGTTCATGGCGCGCCAGACGTTGGCCGGCGTCACCGGCATCTGGATGTCCTTGACGCCGAATTCCTGGAGCGCATCGACGACCGCGTTGACGACGGTTGCGAGCGCCGGCGTCGTGCCGCCCTCGCCGCCTGCTTTGATGCCGAGCGGATTGGTCGGTGAAATCACTTCGGCAATTTCGCATTTGAAGCTCGGCATGGTGTCCGAACGCGGCATACCGTAGTCCATCAGCGAGCCGGCGAGCGGCTGGCCGCTCCCCGGGTCGATGGCACAGAGTTCCCACATCGCCTGGCCGACGCCCTGGGCGATGCCGCCATGGGTCTGGCCGTGGACGATCAGCGGATTGATGCAGCGGCCGACATCGTCGATCGTCGCATAGCGGACGATCTCCACATGGCCGGTTTCACGATCGACTTCCACTTCGCAGACCGCCGCGCCGTTCGGGTAGACCGGCGTGTGCATCTCGTTGTCCTTGACGACGCGCAGTGCCCCGTGCGTTTGGCGCGTGCGGCGGCCGAGCTCGAAAATGTCGATCGTCCGGTTGGTGTTGCGCAGCTTGAAGACGCCGCCCTCGAAGTCGATCTCGTCGGCCGCCGAGCCGAGCAGTTCGGCGGCGCGCTTGCGGCCTTCGGCAAGGAGATCGGCCGAGGCCATGGCCATGACCGTGCCGGCGTGGCGCATCGAACGGCCCGAGTGCGAGCCGCCGCCGACGCTGACGATGTCGGTATCGCCGAGCACGATCCAGACCTTTTCGACCGGCACCTGGATCATGTCGGCGACGACCTGGGCAAAGCTCGTCTCATGACCCTGGCCGCTCGGCTGGGTGCCGATGACGACTTCGATATTGCCGTCGTCCTTGATCTCGATCTCGGCGCGCTCCTTCGGCGTGCCGATCGACGATTCGACATAGTTGGCGAAGCCGCGGCCGAGCAGTTTGCCGCGCTTGGCAGCCTCCGCCTTGCGCGCATCGAAGGTCGCCCACTCGGAGATCTCCAGGGCGCGGTCCATGTTCTTTTCGTATTCGCCGCTGTCGTAGACCGATCCGACGGCGTTGGTGTAGGGCATCGCCGAAGGCGGGATGAGGTTCATGCGGCGCAATTCCAGCTTGTCGAAGCCGAGCTGGTCTGCAGCGAGTTCGACCATCCGCTCGATCGCGTAGGTCACTTCCGGACGGCCCGAACTGCGATAGGCCTGGGTACACATCGTGTTGCTGAAGACGGCACGGGCGCGCAGCGTCGCGTAGGGAATGTCGTAGGAGCCGGTGATCAGGCCCGAACCCTTGCTGAGCGGCGACAGCGACACGGCGCGGCCGCCGACATTCGACAGGTTGTCGGCGCGCATCGCCAGGAACCTGCCGTCCTTGCGGAGCGCCAGCTCCACCTTGGTCACCAGGTCGCGGCCCTGATAGTCGGTGAGAAAGGCTTCCGAGCGCGTCGCGGTATATTTCACCGGCCGGCCGAGCTTGCGGGAGGCCCAGAGCACCAGGCCGAATTCCACATAGACGCGGTTGCGGGCCCCGAAATTCCCGCCGACGTCGAAGGAGAGCACGCGCAAGTCCTTCGGCTCGATGCCGAGCACCTTGGAAAGCTCGTTCTTCTGGCGAACGGCGCCGCCGCTGCCGGCATAGAGCGTGTAGCGCTTCGTTTCCGGATCGTAGTGGCCAAGCGAAGCGCGCGGCTCCATGGTGACGGCCGTGACGCGATGGATGTGGAACTCGGCCTTCACCACATGATCGGCCCTGGCGAAGGCCGCGTCGGTGCCTTCCCTGTCGCCGAAGGTCGTGTCGATGAAGACATTGTCGGGAACCTCGTCCCAGATGGTCGGTGCGCCGGGCTCGGCCGCCTTGGCCGTGTCGGTCACGTAAGGGAGCTCCTCCCAGTCCACCAGGACCTTCTCGGCGCCGTCGGCAGCCTGAGCGGCAGTCTCGGCGACGACGATGGCCACTGCCTCGCCCACATGGCGCGCCTTGTCGGCGGGCAGCAGGTGGTGCGGACCGGTGAAGGCGTGGCTGCCGTCCTTCGCCCGCAATTTCATGTCAAAATTGGTCGACGGCACCGGATTGTGCGGAATGTCCTTGAGACCATCGGCAAGCACGTCCTCGCCGGTCAGCACCAGCAGCACGCCCGGGCTCGCCAGCGCCTCGGCCTTGTCGATGCCGAGGATGCGCGCATGCGGATAGGGAGAGCGGACGATTGCCGCATAGGTCTGGCCCGGCAGCGAGAAATCATCCGAGAAACGGCCCTTGCCGGTGATCAGGCGGCCGTCTTCCTTGCGCGGGATAGGCTTGCCGACATGTTTGAAAAGGGCCTCCTGAACCAGCTTCATTTCCGGCGAAAGCTCGGCCGAAGGGGACTTCGACTGCTTCAGCGGATGCATGATCACCTCGGTTGCGGCGGTCTTGAGCGGGCTAGTCATGACACCTCTTCTCTTTGAAAACACGGCGGTTTTGCTTGCCCGCCGAGCTACGGCGATGTTCTCCCGAGATCGCACGTATGCTGTTGCTCTTCGTATGAATGTATGACAGTATGGCAAACATAAAGCAATCGAAAAGATCGCTCTTCGACAAGAGGTCGATCGCCGCAACCGGCTCGGTGCTTTTTCGATTGAGGAATAACATCGGCTTATCGGCCCACCGGGGGCGGAGGCCGAACGTGGCTTTGGAGGCACGCTATGACACCATTCGCGCGCAAGGCGCCGCTCGATCTGCAGGAGCACCTGCAGCGGCTGGAGGAGCTTGGTCTTCTCACGAAGATCCAGGTGCCGATCGACAAGGACAGCGAGCTGCATCCGCTCGCCCGCTGGCAATTCCAGGGCGGGCTCCCGGATGAGCAGCGCCGCGGCTTCCTGTTCACCGACGTGAAGGGGGCCAAGGGCGAGACATACGATATTCCGGTCGCCGTCGGCGTGCTGGCCGCCTCGCCGGCGATCTATGCGGCAGGCCTCGGCGTCTCGGAGGAGGAGATCGGCGACGTCTGGGTAAGGGCCATGGAGCAGCCGATCGATCCGGTGACCGTCACAGAGGCGCCCTGCCAGGAAGTCGTCGTGACCGGCGACGCGCTGAAGCAGGAGGGCAAGGGGCTCGGCTCGCTGCCCGTGCCGATCTCGACGCCGGGTTTCGACAGCGCGCCTTACTTCACCGCGACGCTCTGCGTCACCCGCGACCCGGAAAACGGCATCCGCAACATGGGCACCTACCGGGCGGCGCTGAAGGCGGAAGACCGGCTCGGCGTTCGCATGGCGAGCCGCCTTTCCGGCGCCGGCGGTTACCAGCACTGGCTGAAATACCAGAAGATGGGCAAGCCGATGCCCTGCGCCATCGTCATCGGCTGTGCGCCGGCCGTGCTCTTCACCGGCCCGCAGAAGCTGCCGATCGACCAGGACGAGCTCGGCGTCGCCGGCGGCCTGATCGGCGAGCCGATCCGCATCGTCAAGTGCAAGACGATCGATCTGGAAGTTCCTGCCGATGCGGAGATCGTCATCGAGGGCCTCATCGATCCCGTCCTGCTGGAGCCGGAAGGCCCCTTCGGCGAAAGCCACGGCCATGTGGCGCTCGAGGATTTCAACATGTCGATGCAGGTGACGGCGATCACCCGCAAGAGGAAGCCGGTGCTCGTCTCGATCGTCTCGCAGGTGACCCCGAGCGAATCGAGCGTTCTGAAGCGCGTCGCTTATGAGCCGCTGTTCCTGAACCACCTGAAGAAGGTGCTGAACGTCAAGGGCCTCAAGCGCGTCGTGATGCACGAGCCGCTCACCAATATCCGCAAGGTGATCTTCCTGGAGTTCGACCGCTCGGCACCGCAGTCGGAAGTCTGGCGCGGGCTGCAGGGGGCGGCAACGCTGCAGGCCCAGTGCGGCAAGATCATCATTGCCGTTTCCGACGACATCGACAGCCGCAATGCCGACGCGGTCTTCTGGTCGCTCGCCTACCGCGCCAACATGATCGACGACGTGCACGTCACGCCCTATCGCTCCGGCGGACACGGGCCGAAGTCCGGCTCGAAGAGCGCCGAAGGCACGCTGTTGATCGACGCGACGTTGAAGGCACCGATGCCGCCGCTCGCCCTGCCGGCCGAGCCCTACATGGTCAGGGCGCGACAGATCTGGGAGGATCTCCAGCTTCCCCGCCTCACCCCGCAGCCGCCATGGCATGGCTATTCGCTCGGCGACTGGACCGACCGCTGGACTGAGTTCGCCGACGATGCGGTCAACGGCGACTGGCGCAGGACCGGCGAGAACACCCTTGCCCGCCGCAAGGGCGGCATGAAGCCGGAGACGCCGACGCGCGACATCGAAAAGGACTGACGGCAACCGGGCGCAGGCGGCACGACGGCCGCCTGCGCCACAACTGTGCAAGTTCGATCCATACTTATTCGACGCGCCCTTGAGCGGGATGAGGAAAAGTGTGTGCGGTTTTCCGCCCGCATCCCGCTCTAACCTAATTTGGGAGGAACGAAGCTGAAGATCGGCCAATCGCAATTGCGTTTCGAGGATGACGCGCTGATCACCGGCCGCGGCCGCTATGTGAACGACCTCACCGGCAAGGGCGAGGCCGCGGCCGTCTTCGTCCGCTCGCAGGTGGCTTCGGGTCGGATCGCCCTGCTCGATACCGAAGCCGCGGCCGCAATGCCTGAGGTCCTCGCCATCCTTACCGGTCCGGACCTCAAGGCCGCCGGCCTCGCGCCGATAGAGCCGCGCGGCAGGCACCCGGGGCCGGATGGCGGCGCGATGCGCGTTCCGCTCTTCTATCCGCTGGCGATCGATCACGTGCGCTATGTCGGCGATCCGGTCGCCATCGTCGTCGCCGAGACGAGATCGGCCGCGCTCGCCGCTGCCGAAGCCATGGTGGTCGAGATCGACGAGCGGCCGGTGGTGGTCGATCCGCTGGAAGCCGTTTCCGCCGGCGCGCCGCGCGTCTGGGACGAGTTTCCCGACAACCGCTGTTTCACCTACGAGAAGGGCGACAAGGCCGGCGTCGACGCCGCGATCGCCTCTGCGCACACCGTGGTCCGGCAGCGCTTGCGGATCTCCCGCGTCGTTGCCGCTCCGATCGAAACGCGCGGGGCGATCGCCTCTTACGATCCCGCCGCCGACCAATACCGGCTCGAACTCGGCACCCAGGCGCCGCACCGGGTTTCGGGCGATGTGGCGCCGGTGCTCGGCGTCGCGCCGGACAAGGTTCATGTGGTGGTGTCCGATTGCGGCGGCTCCTTCGGCATGAAGAATGCCGGTTATCCCGAATATCCGGCGCTCCTCTTTGCGGCGCGAAAGACCGGCCGCACCCTGCGCTGGACGGCGGATCGGCTCGAAGCCTTCCAGTCGGACGCGCATGCGCGCGACATGTGGGCCGATGCCGCCCTGGCGCTCGACGCCGACGGAATGTTTTTGGCGCTGGACGTGCATGTCCGTGCCAATCTCGGCGCCTATCTCGGTCCGGCGACAGTGCATCCGCCGGTTGCCAATCTCGGCGGCATTGCCGGCGTTTACCGCACCCCGAAGATCTATGCCAAGGTCGACGGCGTCTTCACCAATACCCAGCAGACGGCGCCCTATCGCGGCGCCGGCCGGCCGGAAGCGACCTATATCATCGAGCGGATGATCGACCTCGCCGCCTGCGAGATCGGTTTGGACCGGGCCGAGCTTCGCCGCCGCAACCTCGTGCCGAAGGAAGCCATGCCCTATGCGAGCGGTTTCATCTTCACCTATGATTCCGGCGACTTTCCCGGCGTGCTCGACAAGGCGCTCGAAATGGCCGACTGGGCCGGATTCGAGGCCCGTCGGAGCGAAGCCAGGGCACGGGGAAAACTGCGCGGCATCGGCATCGCCAATCCGATCGAGATTGCCGGCGGGCCGGTTGCCAGGCCCAATCCCGAGTTCGCCCGCGTCGAAATCTCTCCCGCCGGAAAAGTCCGAATCCATGTGGGTTCGATGGACAGCGGCCAGGGCCATGGCACCGCCTTCCGGCAGATCATCGCCGATCGGCTTGGTCTCGGCGCGGAGGACATGGAAATCGTCACCGGCGATACGCACGCAGTGCCGCAGGGAACCGGCACGTTCGGCTCGCGGACGCTGGCGGCCGCGGGCGGGGCCATCTGGACAGCCACGGAGACGATCATCGATCGCCTGAAGGACCAAGCGGCCGATCGGCTGGAGGCAGATAGGTCGGACATTCTCTTCGAGCGCGGCGAATACCGCATTGCCGGCACCGACCGCGCCGTCTCTTTCGCGCAGGTCATTTCCGAGGAAACGGCGCCGGTCGCGGCCGAGAACTTCATCGGCAATGACGGCGCCACTTTCCCGAATGGCTGCCATATCTGCGAACTGGAGATCGATCCCGAAACCGGACATGTGGACCTTCTCGCCTATTCGGTGGTCGATGACGTCGGGCAGATGGTCAATCCGCTGCTGGTCAAGGGACAGATCACCGGCGGCGTGGCCCAGGGGCTCGGCCAGGCGCTGACGGAGAACGCTGTCTATGACCCGAATTCCGGCCAGCTTCTCTCAGCGACCTTCATGGACTACGCCATGCCGCGCGCCCATGACGTGCCGGACGTCGACATCGTCGATCGTTCCGTCCCGACCAGGCAGAACCCGCTCGGCGTCAAGGGCGTCGGCGAAGCGGGAACGGTCGGGGCGCTCTCGGCTGTGATGAGCGCCGTCGCGGACGCCTTGCGGCCGCTTGGCGTGAGGCACGTGGATATGCCCGCGACGCCCGATCGGATCTGGCGCTGTCTCAAGATGCAACCCGCCAAGGAGCCTGCTCCGTGAGCTCGATTTACGGCGTATATCCCGGCAAGGAGGGTGACGGAGCCGCGTTTTGTTTGTATGACAATCATCCGATCACATTGGTTTGAAATGCAGGGGCATACGAGGACACACATGGCCAATTCACTTGCAGAGTCGCTCAATCCACTCGTCCACGAGCCCGCCCCCTTGCGCAACAAGATCATGAACTCGCTGCGGCGGGCGATCGAGACGGGAGCGCTGGAGCCCGGCACCCGTCTCGTGGAGAAGGACCTGTGCGAGAAGCTCAATGTCAGCCGTACGTCGCTGCGCGAGGCGCTGCGCCAACTCCAGGCGGAGGGCATCCTCACCGATCTCAACAATCGCGGCCTCACCGTGGTGACCGTCACCCGCGCCGACGCGGAAAACATCTACCGCATTCGCGGCGTTCTCGAGCCGCTGATCGTCGAACAGTTCATCGAAAACGCCCCGGATAACGAAATCAAGGCGCTGAAGACCCAGAGCGACGTTTTGAAGAAGGCCTACCTGAGCGGCAATGCCGAGGAGATCGTCGCCACCAAGCGGGATTTCTACGATCGCATCTGCACAGGAGCCCGCAATCCGATCGCCTTCGATCTCCTGAAGAAGCTGACGCTTCTGACCTCGCCGCTGCGGCGCAGCTCCGTCGTGCGCAAGGAGCGCCGCAGCCAGAGCATCGCCGAAATCGACGCGATCGTCGCCGCGATCGTCAACCGCGACAAGGCGGCGGCCAAGGCCGCCGCCGAAAAACACGTCGCCAATTCGGCGGTCTCCGCCTTCAGCAACGCCTTCGACGCGTCATAATCACGGGATAGCCGCATGCGCCGCATCATCATTGCCATCACCGGAGCTTCCGGCATCATCTATGGCGTGCGGGCGCTGCAACTCCTCCGGGAGCTCGAGGACGTCGAAACGCATGCGGTCATCTCGCCGGCGGCCTTCCGCACCGCGACCGACGAGATCGACATGAGCGCCGACGAGATCAAGGGGCTCGCCGATGTTCTCTATAACTATCGCGACATCGGCGCGGCGATCTCCTCCGGCTCGTTCCGCACCGCGGGCATGCTGGTCGCGCCATGTTCGGTCAGGACCCTGAGCGGCATCGCCAATTGCTACAACGAGGAACTGATTGTCCGCGCCGCCGACGTCTGCCTGAAGGAACGCCGCCGCGTCGTTCTTCTCTTCCGCGAGACGCCCTTGCATGCCGGCCACATCGCCTTGATGGACCAGGCGACCCGCAACGGCGCGATCGTCATGCCGCCGGTCCCGGCCTTCTATTCGAAGCCGAAGACGCTGGATGACATGGTCACGCAGACGGTCGGACGGGCGCTCGACCTCTTCGATATTCACCTGCCGATGGTGAAACGCTGGAAGGAAGGCCCGGGCTCTCCGGGCCAGCATTAGGCGCTAGAGCGCCGCCAGCGCCTTTCCGACAGTGGCAAGCGCTTCCGCCGCCGTCGCGTCCGGGTCCGCCCCACGGAAATGGCGCAGCACGACCGCAAGGTTTCCGGTCGCATTGACCGCTGACGCGCCCACCGCGAGCAGTGCCTCGCCTTCCGCTTCCAGCACCGCCAGTTCGATCTTTTCCGAACTGAGCTCGACGCCCTTCACGCCGTTTCGCAATGTCTCGGTTGTCTCCGCCGGCGCCGGATAAGGCCCGCCCTTCAGCCGGCGGCGCACCGCGCGCAACGGCTTCACCACTTCGTTGCGCCAGTCCGCGACGATCTGGTCGATGCGGACGAGCTCCGCTTCGGTCAGCGCCACGGAATGCTTCGAAAGCCAGGCGGCAAAAAGCAGGACCGGCACGTCGACACCGCTTTCGTCCTGCAGGACGAGGCAGGCATCGCCGACACCCGGCGCGCCATAGAGACGCAGTGCGAAATCCCAAAGCCCCTGCCTCCCGGTTGCCATGTGCTTCTCCCATCATTCTCGCGATCTAACAACCGGGCCTCAAAAGAGGCAAGGTTCCCAGCTAGATTTAGCGCACCCTAAAACAAAGTGACCGCGGCACCGGGCAGGCGACTGCTTTCCTGTTGCATGGATATGATCTTTGTCATACAATCATATCATCACAACATGTGATCAAACGGAGCGCTTGCCGGGAGGCAGGCTGCAAGGGAGGTAATTGTGAAGCTCAAGTCCATTCGTCTGCTGGCCGCCGCTGCGGCTACGGCCTGCGCCACCATGTCAGGCGCGGCGACGGCACAGGCCGATGCCGTTTCCGACTTCTATTCCGGCAAGACCGTGACAATCCTGATCGGCCACCCGCCGGGTGGCTCTTACGATCTTTACGCTCAGCTTATCGCCCAGCACTTCGGCAAGCATATTCCCGGCCAGCCGACCGTGATCGTGCAGGGCATGCCGGGCGGCGGCGGCTCGCTCGCTGCGGCGCATTTCTATGCGAAAGCACCGCGCGACGGCACCATCGTTGCTCTCCTGCCGGAATCGTTGGCACAGGACCAGGTCCTCGAGCCGAAGAAGAGCCGTTGGGACGTTTCCAAGATGCGCTTCATCGGCCGGGTGTCGGACGTCACCTCCGTCATGATGGCGCGCAAGGATTCGCCGGTGAAGTCGATCGAAGATTCGCTGAGAGCCGAAGCCAATGTGAGCTGCTCCGGCCGCACGACCTCGAGTGCCCAGACGGGCGCGGTACTGAAATCGCTGATCGGCTCGAAGTTCAACATGGTCTGCGGCTATGACAGCGCCACCGCCAGCGCGCTCGCCGTGTTCCGCGGCGAGGCCGATCTGACGACCACCGTCTGGGCCAACTGGTCGGTCAACTATGCCCAGCAGCTCTCTGCCGGCGACGTCGTTCCGGTCGTCCAGTTCTCCGAAAAGCGCCTGGCTGCCCTGCCGGACACCCCGACCGCCGTCGAACTGACCAACGATCCGGCCAAGAAGCAGGCGATCGAGTTCTTCGGTGCCGGCGGCGATATCGGCCGCGCCCTGATGACCCCGCCGGAAACACCGGAGGACCGCGTCGCCGGCCTCTCGGCCGCCTTCGACGGTCTGATGAAGGATCCGGAATTCCTCGCCGATGCCAAGGCCCGGTCGATCCCGATTGCGCCGATAACCGGCAAGGAAGTGGACGCGATCGTCGAGCGGATCATCTCGACCTCGCCGGAAGTCGTCGCCACGCTGAAGCAGGCGATCAACGACGGTTTCAACAACTGATCGAACTAGACACGCGCGACGCCCCTGCGTCGCGCGTTTTTCTTTGCCTCCGGGCGTCTCCCCTTCCAGCAAATCGAGGATTTTGACCATGGACCACCAGGGTACGAAGCGTTTCGTCCCGGTTGAAACCGGCGCGCCGCGATACGGCAGCGACCTGATCGCCGCAGCGATCCGCGAGCAGGGTTTTCCCTATATCTGCCTCAATCCCGGCGCGAGCTATCGCCATCTGCATGACAGTCTCGTCAACTATCTCGGAAACGAGAAGCCGAAGATCCTGCTCTGCATGCACGAGGAACACGCGATCGGCATCGCCCAGGGCTGGGCGAAGATCACCGACAGGCCGCTTGCCGCCGCCGTCCATTCGAATGTCGGCCTGATGCATGCGACGATGGGCATTTTCGACGCCTGGTGCGACCGCGTTCCCCTCGTCGTCATCGGCGCCACCGGACCGCTCGACGCGACAAAGCGCCGCCCGTGGATCGAGTGGATCCACTGCACGATCGACCAGGGCGGTCTCGTGCGGGACTTCACCAAATGGGACGACGAGCCGGCCTCGCCGGAAGCGGCGGTCGAATCGATCCGCCGCGCCGCGATGCTGGCGACGGCACGTCCATCCGGCCCGACCTATGTCAATCTCGACGTTACCGTGCAGGAAATGGAGCTCGAAGAGGTGCCGGCCCTGCATGACATTTCCCGCTTCCGCGCCCCCGCCGATCCGGAGCCGCCGCGCCGCGAGCTGGAGGCGGCGATCGAGATCCTGGCCAAGGCCAAGCGTCCGGTCATCCTCAGCGGCCGCACCTCGCGCAGCGAAGACGGCTGGGCCGAACGCGTCAAGCTCGCCGAACTCATCGGCGCCAAGGTGCTTACCCATGTGAAGCTCGCGACCAGCTTCCCGACAACCCATCCGCTGTTCATCGGCGAGACCGGCTGGAAACTGTCGAAGAACCTGCTGAAGCACCTCACCGAAGCCGATGCAGTGCTGTCGCTCGACTGGCTCGACCTCGCCGGCACGATCAACCAGGTCTTCCCGGCCGGCGGCCCAAGTGCGCCGATCATCAGCGTCTCGAACGACTTCAACATCCATCGCGGCTGGAACATGGACTATCAGGGCCTGCCGGCGGTCGACGTCAATATTCCGACCGTGCCGGAAACCGCCGTGTCGCGGCTTCTCGAAGCGCTCGAAACCCGCCTGTCTGCGCCAAGGACCTACGAGCGCCGCCGGCTCGACGCGGAACCGTCCAGAACCTCAGGCCCGATCAGCCTCATGGATCTCGCCCGGGTGTTCAATCGGGTGACCCGCGATCTCGACGTCAGCCTCACGTCGCGGCCGCTCGGCTGGCCGACCAATGCCAACGAGCTTGAGCATCCGCACGACTATCTCGGCCACAATGGCGGCGGCGGCGTCGGTTCCGGTCCGAGCATCGGCATCGGTGCAGCGCTGGCGCTGCGCGACATGAAGTCTCCGCGTGTGCCGATCGCAATCGTCGGCGACGGCGACTTCACCATGGGCAATACGGCCCTCTGGAGCGCCGCCTCGCAGGGAATTCCGCTGCTCTACGTCATCTCCAACAACAATTCCTACTTCAACGACGAGCACCACCAGGCGCAGGTCGCCGTCCAACGCGGCCGTCCGCCGGAGAACGCCTGGGTCGGCCAGCGCCTCCAGGACCCGGTCCCGGACTTGCTGATGCTCGCGAAAGCCCAAGGCATCGACGGCGAAGGCCCGATCACCGACATCACCGAGCTTTCCGGCGCGCTGGAGCGCGGCATCGAGAAGGTGAGGGCCGGCCAGCCCTGGGTCATCGATGTCCGCGTGCCGCCGGAATATTGCCGCGACCCGATGGTCGAGCTCGCTTAGACGATACCCATTTCCCCCGACTACAGCGCCGTGCGTCTTTCAGACGCACAAAGGACGCTGTAGCACTTTGGAACGCTGCATGTTTTATCCTTGAATCGGCTAGGATTTAAGGATGCATGCAGTAGGCCCCGCTCATCCGAGCGGGGTTTTTTTGCCGGTCGGCTTCCGGTACTCCTAGACGTCTGCTTTCGGGGAGGCGCCACCGCGGGCTCTACGGCCGACATGCGGGCGCAAACTTGTTGCGCCATTCGTGAGCGCCGATCTGCAGCGCCGCTCAGTCCAATTTCTGTGATTGCGGTCATGGGCGATCGGTCAATGCTCCTCGCCGCAACGAGAAGCATCGCCACGTCCCGTATTTAGCCTCACCCGGCCTTCTGGCCACCTGAGACCTCGCCTCTTCTGCTCACCTTCGCTGGGGCCTCAAGAGTCAGCTGCGGGGCTGCAGCAACGCCAGGACGATGGTCGATGCCGCCAAGACGGCGGTAATGATCAACGGCCCGGAAGCGCCATGATGATCGACGATGTAGCCGCCGAACACAGCACCCATGCTGATGGCGACCTGGAACGAAACGACCATCAAGCTGCCGGCAGCCTCCAAGGCATTCCCTGCGCCCCGGGACAGGTTAGTAGGCAATACCACCGGAGCCATCCCAAAAGCTAAACCCCAAAGTGTAACCAGGGCAAACGCGATGCCGCTATGTGCACCCCAGAGTACGAGAGCAAGCGCCGCAAACGCCATCAATACGCCGGTGACAGCGAGTGCCATGTGGATATTGGTGTCTGCCAGTCGGCCGCCGGCGACATTGCCGATCACAGCGGCGATGCCAAACCCAAGGAGCGCCAAGGCAATCGGCCCCGTGCCAAGGAGCGTCACTTGTTCGAGGAAGGGGCGCACGTAGACCGAGCCGGAAAAATGTCCGGTCATCAGCAAGAGGATGGCAAGCATTCCGAGTTGAACAGTGCGCCGTTTCGTCAGCCGGAAAACGTCAGAAAGACTGTTGCTTGTGCTTGCGGGTAGTGACGGCAAGCTGAGTGTCTGCAGCAGCATCGCAATCGCTGCGAGCCCTGCCGTCATGCCTGTGGCGGCACGCCAGCCGAGCCAATCGCTGATCAAAGCACCCATCGATGGTGCAGCGATGGTGGCAACAGAGACGCCGAGGGTGACTATAGCCATGCCCCGACCTGTCGCGTTGGTGCCAACCAATCTCGCCACAACGGCAACTGAAAGCGCCCAGAAACCACTTAGCGCCACGCCCAGCCCGGCTCGGCCCAACAACAATAGCCAAAAATCGGTCGCGAACGCGGCCAGAAGGTTGGAGCCAATAGCCAAGGCACTTAGGCCAACCAGGACAGTCTTCCGGTTCAGTTTGCCGATGAGAACATTACTCAACAAGGCCGTCACCGCTCCAACAGACGCGGTGGCGGTGACAACCTGACCGGCGGTTCCCTCGCTGATGCCAAGGTCACGTGCCATTGGCGTCAACAGGCCTGCCGGCAGGAATTCAGCTGACACCAGCGCAAAGCTTGTGGCTGCCATTGAAATAACGGCAAGCCAGGTAGTGGGGCTCCATGCACTCGGATCGGCAGAATCGAGGCCAATCGCGGGGCCGTCAAGCTGTGATGTTGTGTCCGTCATTGAAGTACCTCCAAGGTTTGGAGGTCTTCATAGCGGAGTCTTTCAGGATGATATGTGCCCTAAAGTCCGAATTCCATGTCCGTTCGTCCGGAAATGGTGCGGCGCACAACGCCAGGTGAAACGCTGGTGATGCGCTTGAAGGCGCGAGCGAAAGAAGCTTCAGATTCATAGCCCAGTTGAGAAGCGACCTCGGCAACCGACATGTTTTGACCGAGTAACTCTCGTGCAAGCTGCATGCGCAGACGGGCGAGATAGCGTGCCGCGCCTTCCCCCAAAATGGCGCTGAAGCGTTCCGCGAAGATCGAGCGCGATTGACCTGCCACGCCAGCAAGGGTCTCAAGCGTCCAGTCATGGCCGGGATCTCGGTGCATGGCTGCCAGCGCACGACCGATATGAGGATCACGGATCGCGGCGAGCCAGCCGCTGGTCGAGGCTCCGCTGCAATTGACCCAGCAGCGTATAAGCCGCGCGACGAGTACGTCCGCCATGCGCGACAAAACCGTGGCGCTGCCTATCTGAGGCTGCGACGCCTCTGCCGTCATGGCGGCGAGGAGAGGGCCGACGATCGGATCATTGCCAGCAACATCACAGCCCCTGATGATCGGTGGCATCAGAGCGATCAAAGGGTTGAGGGCATTCGCACCCAAAGCCATGGAACCGCAAAACAGGGTGCTCGTTGCTCCTGTTCCTTGCTGCACCACTTCGCAGACATTGCCCCCCAACTTGGTGACGTGACAGCTCTTAAGCGAGTCCCCGACAACATCAGGCTTGCTGGCCAGTCGGTGTTCCACACCTTGTGGCAACAACACCAGATCGCCGTCTCGTAACTCCTGCCATCCCTGGGCTTCGGTATGGACCCAGCATGGCCCCTCACTGACGAAATGGAAGCGAAGCAGCTGTTGCTGCGGAAAGGCGATGCTC
This sequence comes from Sinorhizobium fredii NGR234, assembly GCF_000018545.1. NCBI lineage: Bacteria > Pseudomonadati > Pseudomonadota > Alphaproteobacteria > Hyphomicrobiales > Rhizobiaceae > Ensifer > Ensifer fredii. Next base: position 188,221 of record NC_012586.1, on the reverse strand, counting down.
CATGGATGGCGTAGCTCACAACGGCCGTAGTTGACCCCACTGAGGCGAAAGTCCTGTAGAACTTCGCTTAGCGCGTCCGTGGGAATATGTGTCGGAGATTGGGATGAACGGTCAAGCATTGGGCCAATTTATATGCCAGGCGTCCGGCATGCAAGTAAGGCATCTGTGCCACGGCCGCCTTCGGCGTCATCATTGGCAATGGGCAGCTGACCCTTTCCTTTGTGGAAGTCAAATGTCTCGGCCTGACTGACGCCCGGACGTACCCGTTGCGCTTTGGCCGCATGGGCAGGCAGCGGGGATGGCCGATGGCACGAACCCCCCGTCAGAAGCCCTGCTCCCAACGGAACAAGAAGCCCGCCAGGGCTCCATTCGGAAGGCAATGTCCGCCGGTTCCGGGCTTGAGCACCCTCATCCTTTGGAAGAAGGCAAGGCAAAAGGCCGGAGCGTCGCCGCCCCGGCCTCCTATGTGCGTCCGAGCTCCCTCAGATGAGGTCGGACACCAGGGTACGCACTTGCGGCAAGGCGTCGCCCAGATAGGACTGCGGCCAGGGCATCACGAGCAGCCTGTCGAACAGGACCACCATGGCGACCCAGATGACGATCGAGATGACGAGGGTCCGGACCCAGGGCTGCTTTCCCTCGAAACGCATGTAGGCGATCATGAAGAGGAGCAGCGTCGGCAGCAGCCCGATCAGCAGCGTTCCGATATAGACCGAAAGCACCCAGGCCGCCATGCCGCCCATCCGCTTGTAGAGTGCCCCGTCGGACATCGCTTCCAGCGGATCGGCTTCGTGCGCCCGGCGCGGCTTGATGATGACTTCGCCCGCACGCTGCCTCATAAAGACGCCGACGCCCGCGCAGGCCACCACGATGAGGCCGACCGCCGAGACGGTCTGCGGCATCAGCTTGGCGGCGAACGCCCATTCGGTCGAGGTGACAAGCGCTGTGGCGAAGAGGATGGCGGCGAGCACCCACATGCCGGGCAGCATGATCCGGTCGACCGCCGAGACCGGGCCTGTCGGCTCCCTCGGCGCCGCCGGCTCGCTGACGGCGGCACCGACGGCGACGGGAACGGCTCCGCGGCGCTTCATGACGAACCTGAGGGCGCTGTAGATGAAGAAGACGACCGGGATCATCAGGATGAAGATCACGCCCGGGCGATAGAGCCAGTCGGATCCGTAGCGGCTGGTCGAGATGAACAGGTACTGCTCCACCAGATCGCCGAGCACGAGACCGAGAAGCACAGGGGCACGCGCCCAGCCGAAGCGTTTCATCGCCCAGCCGATCACCGAGAAGATCAACAGCACGATGATGTCGCCGATGTCGCGGGTCGCCGAATAGGCGCCGATGAAGACGATGGCGAGAACCGTCGGCACGAGGATCGCGGCCGGCACCAACGCCAGCTTGGCAAGCTGCGACACGAAGGCGAAGCAAATCAGCACGCCGACGATGTTGGCGATCATCAGGCTCCAGACGATGGTATAGGTGATGTCGAGCTGCTCGGTCAGCAGCTTCGGGCCCGGCTGGATGCCGTGCATCATGAAGGCGCCGAGCAGGATCGCCATGGTGGCGCTGGCCGGAATGCCGAAGGCGAGCGTCGGAATGAGGGCGCCGCCTTCGCGGGAATTGTTGGCCGCCTCGCAGGCAATGACGCCGCGCACGTCGCCCGTGCCGAAGGTCTTGGTGCCGTCCTTGACGGATTTCGCCGCCGAACCGTAGGCGATCCAGTCGATCGCCGGGCCGCCGAGGCCTGGGACGGAACCGAGGATGGCGCCCAGCCAGGAGCTCTGGAAGACAAGGCGGATATTCTGGATCGCGTCTTTGACGCCGCGGAACTGGTCGCGCAGGATGCTTTCGCTCTTGTGCATCGCGACGGCCTGGCGGGCCGCGCCGAGCTCGAGCAGTTCCGGGACGGCGAACAGACCGAGCACCAGCGCCTCGAGTGGCACGCCTTCCCACAGATAGAGCGAATCGAAGGTCCAGCGCAGTTCGCCGGTCTGCGCTTCATCGCCGACCGAGGCGATGACGACGCCGAAACAGGCCGCCACGAGGCCTTTCATCATATTGCCCTGGCTGACGGCCGCGACCAGCGTCAGGCCGAGAATGCAAAGCGCCAGCAGTTCCGGGGTGCCGAAGGCCATCATGAACGGCCTCAGGATCGGTATCGCCAGGCCCAGCAGGATCGCCCCGAAAATGCCGCCGATCAGCGAAGCGGTGTAGGAGGCGCCGAGCGCCCTTCCCGCTTCGCCGCGGCGCGCCATCGGATAGCCATCCATCACCGTCGCCGCCGAGCCGGCCGCTCCCGGCACGCCGATCAGGATCGACGGGATCGTATCGGCCGTCGGCGTTACCGCCCACATGCCGATCAGGAAGGCGAGTGCCGTATAGGGATCCATCGTGTAGGTGAACGGCAGAAGCAGGGCCATGCCCGCCAGACCGCCGATACCGGGAATGACCCCGATGAAAAGGCCGAGCACGCAACCCAGCATGATGATCATGAAGCGGATCGGGTCGAATATGACCGTGAACGCCATCATGGCCTGTTCGAAAAGATGCATAAGTCCTCCACCGCCTCGCAGTCCGCAAGGCTCATTCTACGGAAACACGGGCGCCTGCGCCCTGTTTCCCCCTCCGGGAGATAAACAAAAGCGGCGCACGACCGGTTCCCTCGTCGGCGCTTGTGTAGTACTGTATTCTTGTATGACAATGGTGGACCGACCGGACGGCCGTGGCAAATTCAAAAAGCGAAGAGTAATATCATGCCGATGAATTTGGCGAATATCGATCTGAAGCTTCTCGTCGTCTTCGATGCGATGATGGCGGAAGGCAGTGTGAGCCGCGCCGCCGCGCGTCTCGGCATGTCGCAGCCGGCGCTGTCGAATGCGCTCAACCGCCTGCGGCTGCTCCTCAACGACCGGCTTTTCCTGCGCACTGCCGAGGGCATGCGGCCGACGCCGCGCGCGATCGAAATTTCAGGTCCGATCCAGTCGGCGATGCGGCAGATCGAGGAGGCCCTGGAGCCGACCGCCTTCGAGCCCCACGATCCCGATTGGACCTTCAGCCTCGCCGTCTCCGACCATGCATCGGTGGTCCTGCTGCCGCTCTTGATCGAGCACATCGCCCGTGTCGCGCCCCGGGTCACGCTCAACATCCAGTCGCGGCCCAACGAGGAACTGCCGGCCCTGCTCGACAACGGCGAGATCGATCTGGCCGTCGGCGTCATCCCGAACCTGCCACGCCGCTTCAAGCACATGGCCGTCTTCGAGGACAAGTATCTCTGCATGATGCGGCAGGGCCATCCGCTCGCCGGCCGCCCGATTACGCTTGAGGAGTTTCTTGCCGCAGATCAGCTCTCGGTCAAACCCGGGATCAGCGATATCAGCCGCGTCGACCGGCTGCTTGCCGAGGCGGGCCTCAAGCGACGCGTCGCTACCACCGTCCATCAGTTTCTTGCCGCGCCCGCGATCGTTTCCCGTTCCGACCTTATCGTGCTGGTCTTCGAGAAGATGGTGCCCATCTTCGACCCGTCCCGTTTCTATTTCTGTTCCGTCCCCGTGCCGAACATGCAGGTCGCGGCCACCGCCGTCTGGGGCGACGTACATAGCGAGCTTCCCGCCCATAAATGGCTGCGCCGGCAGCTCGCTGCGGCGGCGCGGCAGCTTGCCGCAGAGTCGGGCGGCGACGTTAGGCCGCTCTCCGCCGCCGGCTGAAAGCGAAACCGGACATTGACTGTTGTCTCACGCACGAGTCTCGTTTATATGACTGTCATACAATATGACGTCATCTTGTGGAGGATATCGACGTGAGCGACAACACCGACAGCATCGCCGTGAGCCGCGACGGCACCAGGATTTCCTACCGGCTGGTGAGGGGTAACGGACAAGGGCGCGTCGTCCTGGTGCACTCGCTTGCGATGGACAAGACCTTCTGGCAGCCGACGGTGTCTGCCCTTGACGGTTTTGCCGATGCGCTGATCTTCGATTGCCGCGGCCATGGCGCCTCGGACAAGCCCGCCGCTCTTTATAGCGTCGAGCTCTTCGCCGATGACGTCGCCGATCTGATGGATCATGCCGGCTGGAGATCGGCCGTCGTCGCCGGCGCCTCGATGGGCGGCTGCGTCGCGCTCGCCTTCGCCGCCAACTACCCGGAGCGCGTCGAGGCGCTGGGCCTTTTCGACACCACCGCCTGGTACGGCGAAAACGCACCCAAGGCCTGGGCCGAGCGCGCCGACAAGGCGCTGGCGGAGGGTATGGCCGCGCTCGTCGGCTTCCAGAAGACGCGCTGGTTCAGCGACGGCTTTCGCGAGGCCAATCCGGATGTCGTCGAAAGGGCGATCGGCGTCTTCCTCGAGAACGAGCTGCCGGCCTATGCGGCGACCTGCGCCATGCTCGGCAATGCCGATCTGCGCGCCGCCCTTCCCAGGTTCGATTTCCCTTGCCGCGTCGCGGTCGGTACCGAGGACTACGCGACGCCGCCGGAGATGGCCCGCTATATGGCGGATAACATTCCCGGCGCCTCGCTCTTCATCCTGGAGGGCGTGCGGCATTTCACGCCGCTCGAGATCCCGTCGATCATCGCCGGGCACCTCAAGGAACTGGTCAAGGCTGGCGCTCCAGGGTCATAAGGCCTCGCGGGGCTGGCTTTGCCAACGTCTGGAAGCGCGCGTTCAGTCCTCCGCCTGCTTCGCTCCGCCAAAGGCGGAGCGGGAAACGGGGGTGGGCGGAAGTCCTTCTCCGTCGGCGCCGAGACCGCCTGCCGTCACCGGCAGCGTGCCTCGTATCGGCGCCCATAGCGATCGCGATAGATACAATACCCGTCGCGCTCCCGGGAGCGGCCTATCAAGTTGCCCATGACTCCACCGGCCACAGCGCCGATAGCCGCGCCGCCCCAGCTATCACTCACAACGCCTCCGATGATTGCGCCGGTTCCTGCACCGATTGCCGTTGCTCGCTCTGTCTGGGTGCAGGACGCAAGGGTACCAATCATTCCAACGGCAATGACAAGCTTTCTCATGCTTTCACCCCTTTGCTCGATATCAACCTGGACGTTTCACCACTTTGCATCCTTCGCGTGAGGTCCAGCATCTACGCAACGCGCACAATTGTCGATAGTGCCCGGTTCCTATAGGTGAAAGAGGTTGTCCCTACTGCATGTCCCCTTAAATCGACCTCGATACAGGGACAAAGACATGCAGCAATTCAAAGTGCTACAGCGACCTTCGCGCGCCTGATGAGGCGCGCGCGCTGTAGTGGTCGCGCCGCCGACGCCAGGGCGGGATGGACTGGACCGATGGCGCTGCAGCGCTCCTCAGTCTGACGCTACGCGCGAGGTAGCCTTTACACGGTCGTCCGGTATGACGTTCGGCTACCCGTCTTTGTTTGCCAGCCTGCCCCGCCTCAGCAACCGGGCGAGAAACGTCGCCGAAACCGCGACGAAGAAGACGCGCAGCACGTGGTGCGTGGCGACGAAGGCGACGTCGACGTGCAGCGACAGGGCCATGAGGCTGGTCTCGGTCAACCCGCCGGGAGAATAGGCGAGCAGCAGGCTGAGGATCGGGCTTCCGGTCAGATGCGAGACAAGCAGCGCGCAGCTGGTGCTCGCCGCGACGAGAAAGGCCGTCGATCCGACCGACAGGCGCAAGATATGCAGGATGCTTGATTTCTTCACCCCCGCGAAGCTGCAGCCCAGCGCGCTTCCGAGCACCAGCTGCGCAAAAGCGATGATCTCCCAGGGTGCATGAAACGCCGAGAGCCCCGTCAGGTGGACGGCGGCGCTCGCCAGCATCGGCCCCATCAGAAAGGGTGACGGCATCGACAGAAGCCGCCCGAGAACCGCGCCGCATAGGCCCGTGCCGAACAGCCACAGTTCGGCGCTGATCGGCGCCTCCAGGACAGACGCGCCGGAGCGGCTGATGCCGGCCAGCGTCTGGCCGCCGACAACGGTCAGGACGAAGGGGAGCGTCAGAACCACAAGCATGATGCGGCTCGAATGGACGAGCGCGATCGCCCTTGTATTCGCGCCATAGGCATCCCCGAGCGCCGTCATCTCGACGAGCCCGCCCGGCATTCCGGAAAAGAATGCGGTCCAGTGATCGAAGCCGCCGACGCGCCGGAAATAGACATAGCTACAACCGGCGGTCAGGACGACGAAGACCATCAATATGCCCAGTCCCGGCAGCCAGTCGATCATGCTGCCGGCCATCGCAGGCGTGAAGCCGGAGCCCAGCACGACGCCGACCAGCATCAGCATCGGCGGCCTGACGATGCCGGGCACGGCGACCGGCATGTTGAAGAGAGACGCGACGAGGCAGGCGACCAGCGAGCCGAGCATCCAAGGCAGCGGCAGGTGGAAATAGAAGAAGATGCATCCGCCGATAAAGCCGATCGCCAGGGCCAGCAGGAGCTTGCGATAGGGGAACTTGCTTGGCGCGAACCGACCCAAGTATCGTCGCATGGACTTCTCTCCAGTCTCCTCTCGTCGCGAAGGCCCGCCATGCTGAAGCGGGGTGGCGCATTCAGCAATCATAGCCGTGGCATTGCAAGTTCCGAACGGGAGATCCGGTGCGACCGATGTATCGGTCCCGCGGTCGACGCCGCGCCTATCCTGGACGCCCGACATCGTCAGGCCTTGCCGCGACTGCCGGCCGGCAGATCGAAGAGGCCGGCCTCCAGCCCTTCCATGAACGTCCGCACCTCGCCGCTCGGCAAGACGTCGGCATACTTCGAGTTCATGTCGAAGAGGCTCATCGCATGGCTTGCCTGGCAGCGCTCGAAGCAGCCGTCCTCGACCACCGTAACGCGCAGGTTATGGCTGAAGGCATCGACGACCGTCGCCCGGACGCAACCGCTCGTCGCCGTGCCCATGACGATCAGGCTGTCGCATTTGAAGAGGAAGAGATAATCGAGGAGGTTGGTGCCGTGGAAGGCGCTGGGCTTCTGCTTGTGGATTACGACATCCTGGGGTGCCGGCGCGATCTGCGGCATGATCGTATTGCCGTCGAGTTCCACCGCTTTGGGACGCTCCCGGCTGCGGCTGTTCTTCCACAGCCAGGACCCACGGTCCCATTTGTCCTCCCGCTCGGCCCCGGTCGTGTAGATGAGCGGCAGCCCCTTCGAGCGGGCAAGGCCGATGAGGCCGGACAGGGTCGGAAGCGCGTCCCATGCCTCTTCGCCGCCGGATTGGCGCCAGCGCAGGATCGAGTCCTGCACCGGCTCCCGCCGGTCGCCGCAAAAGGCGTAGTTGACGTCGACGACGAGAACAGCCGGCCTTGTACCGAAGCCCTGCCGGGCGCCGTAACCGGCAATACCGACGACCTCCCGGTCACGTTCCGTCAGGAACCGGTCCCAGACGCGGGCGCCTTGGTTTTCCGCTTTCGATCCCTCACGCATGGTCGCCGGCAATCTCGCTCTGCCACGGCGCGACCTTGCGTTCGAGCCAGGCGACCAGACGATCGAGCACCACGGCCAGGATCATCACGCAGATGATCGGCACGAACATCTCGGCGGTCCGGAAGCTGTTCGCCGCGTTGATGATGATGCCGCCGAGGCCGGAAATCGCCGTCAGGAACTCCGCAATGATCATGGCGATGACCGCCTTGCCGATCGCGAGCCTCAGGCCGGCCATGATGTAGGGCAGTGTCGCCGGCAAGACGATCTGGCGCATGATCCGGCTTTGCGGCGCGCAGAAGGCCGTCCCGACTTCGACCAGCGTTCTCGGCACGGCCTTCACGCCAACCCAGGTATTGATGCAGATCGGGAAGAAGGCGAGCAGGAAAATGATCACCATCTTCACCGCGAAACCGAGGCCGAACCAGACCATCAGCAGCGGCACGAGTGCAATGAGAGGCGTTGCGTAGCCGGCCATGACATAGATGCCGAGGGCCGCTTCAGCCACCCGGTAGCGTCCGAGCAGAAGGCCCGCCGGGACGCCGATCGCTGCAGCCAGCAGGTAACCGGCAAAGAACGGCTGGATGCTCTGCCAGAATGCCCTTGCCAGCGTGCCGCTCTCCATCATCACGAGGAACGAGGAAAAGATCTGCGACGGATAGGATCCGAACAGCGGATCGATGAAGGGCGCTGCCGCCTGCCAGACACCGACCAGAATGAGCAGCGAAATCGTCGTGATTGCCCAATCGGGCATTGACCAGGCCTTTTCCGCTGCCACGGATGCCTGCTCCTTCCCTGTCTTCGCGCGGGCTGTTGTTTCTGTGATGCTCATGGATTCCTCCTAGGCGGCCAGCTCATGGGGTTTCGCCGGCTCGTGCAATGCCTCCCAGATCATGGTGCGCTTCCTGGTGAACTCGCTTGCGGAGCGTATGCGGCGCATGTCGCTGCGCGGCCGCTCGAGTTCGACGGGGATGATCTCGCGCAGGTGCCCGCCGACCATGACGACGACCCGGTCCGCTAGCAGGACGGCTTCGTCCAGATCGTGGGTGACGAAGATGATCGTCTTTTCGGTGCGCTGATGGATGTCGAGTAATTCCATCTGCAACGTCTCGCGCGTCTGCGAGTCGAGCGCCCCGAAAGGCTCGTCCATCAGCAGCACTTCCGGATCGATCGCTAAGGCCCGGGCAATGCCGACGCGCTGTTTCATGCCGCCGGAAAGCTGGTGCGGACGGTGATCCTTGGCGTGGCCGAGGCCGACGAGGTTGATGAAACGCTCGGCGCGCTCGTCAATCTCCTTCTGGGCAAGGTTCTTCATCTCCAAGCCGAACTTGATGTTCTCCACAGCACTGCGCCATGGCAGGAGCTCGGCATGCTGAAACACCATGCCGCGGTCAAATCCGCAGCCGTTGATCTGGCGACCCGCCACCGTGACGGAGCCGGAACTGGCGCTTTCGAGGCCCATGATGATGCGCAGCGCCGTGGTCTTGCCGCAGCCGCTCGGCCCGGCAAGTGCGACGATCTCGCCCTTGTTCACGCTGAAAGAGAGATTGTCCAGCGCCCTTGCATGGCGCTGGACACCCTTGACCTTCAACGGGAATGTCTTCGAGACGTTCAGAAGTTCGACATGTCCCATGATGGCTCCGATTTGCTTCAATTGGTGGCGGCCAGCTTCAGGGCTTCCTGACGCGGGCCTTCGTCGATGAAGTTCTTGATGTCGTAGGATTCCTTGATGCGGCCGTTGCGATGCATCATGTCGACATTCCACTGCAGCTTGTCGGCCATGATCGGCAGGTCCGGCTTGACCGCGTCGTATTTGACGACCTCCTCGAAGATGAACTCCGGCGACTTGTCGTCCGGCGGCAGCTTGGCGACCTCACGGGCGTAGTCGGCCGTCTCCTTCGGGTTCTCGACCGCGTATTTGTGACCCACCATCTGCGCGGCGAGGAACCGCACCAGCTGGTCGTGCTTTTCGGCAATGACCTTGTCCGAGGTGACGACGCAGATGCGCAGCAGGTTCGGCGTCGCCTCCGGGGCGCGGGCGATGACGTTGACGCCGCGTTCGGCGGCCTCCGGCTCGAACTCGCTGGAGGTTGCGGTGGCGTCCACCACGCCGGCCACGACGGCGCGGAACCGGTCGCCGCCGCCGCCGGCATTGGCGAAGGTCACCTCCGACGGGTCGAGCCCGCCCCAGCGCAGCGCTTCGCGGGCGAAGAGATCCGGCGCGCCGCCGGGACCGGAAATGCCGACGCTGCGGCCTTTGAGATCCTTGATCGTCTTGATGTCGCCCTTGGCATAGAGATCGTAGGTCATGCCCGGCCAGTTGCAGCCGAGGAACTTCAGGCTTGCTCCCTCCGCCATCGCGGCGATCGCGGTGAGCGGCGTCGTCGCATAGCTGTCGATCTCGCCGGCCAGCAGCGCCTTCACCGGCACGGTGCTGCTGGCGAATTCCACCGTCTCGAGATCGAGGTTGAACTTCTCGGCGAATTTCGACGGCATGAACTGGATGCCGGCATCGCCCTTTGCTTCGACGACGCCATGGCGCCAGGCATCGGCAGCGTCTGCGGTGCCGATGCCGGCGAGAACCACCACGCCGGCGGCAAGCGATCTAAGGATATGCTTCATGTGTTCTCCTCCCTGAATGGTGGGGCATCCTGCCCCCGATGGTCAGCCTGCGACTGCTTGGACGCGCTCCTCGTCGGCGCCCGATGCCGCGTCGTCCGGAAACGCCTCCTTCAGTCGCGGATAGACGTCGCGAGCAAAGGTGCGGATGCCATGAACCGTGTCTTCGTGGTCCAGGAAGCCCGCCTGCCCCATCAGCAGCATGTGGCCGAAGCCGCCGACCTTGCCGTAGAAGTGCTTGACCTGCTCGAAGACCTGGTCGGGCGTGCCGGCGAACATGATGCCGGCCTCGATCGCCTTCTCGACGTTCAGATCCTTGATCGACGCGGCAAGCTGGGGCATGGCGCCGCGCAAGAAGCGGACGTTCACGTCGACGGGCACGTAGCCGGGCGGGTTCTTGTAGTGGACCGGCACCTTGTTGGCCTTGAGGTACCAGAGCAGCTGCTCGGCGCCGGCCCGGGCGCGGGCCGGATCCGGGCTCGTATAGAGGAGCGGCGCATAGGCGAGCCGGTTGACGGGCGTGACCGCGCCGCGGCCGGCCTCGCGCCAACCCTGGCGATAGGATTCGTAGACCCTCGGCGTGCCGCCGAAACCGGTCAGGAAGGTCGCCTGGACGAAGCCGCGCGACCCGACGCGCGCCGCGCCGCCCGGGCTCGTGGCGCTGACCCAGACCGGCGGATGCGGGTCCTGGTAGGGACGCGGCCAGATGTTGACATTGCGGTGGTGGAAGAACTGCCCTTCATGGCTGAACGGTCCGTCGCGGGTCGTCCAGGCCTTGAGGATGAGGTCGAGCGCCTCCCAGTGCCGTTCGTTGGTGCGCACCGGATTGCTGTTGGCCGCCGCCAGCTCGTAAGGAACACCGCGGACGAAGCCGACTTCGAGGCGCCCGTGCGACAGGATGTCGGCGAGCGCCATTTCTTCGGCAACGCGAACGGGATCGCGGCGGTTCGAGATCGGATTGCCGAGAAGCAGCAGCCGCGCCTTGGAGGTGAGCCGCGCCAGGGCGGCAAGCACCAGGGGTGCTGCCGGGTCGACGCAGGTGGGGGTCTGGTGATGCTCGTTGAGCATGATGTCCAGGCCCTCTTCCTCGGCGACGAGCCATTCGTCGATATAGCGATCGTAGAGGGCCGCACCCTTCTTCGGGTCGTAGAGGCTGTTGGGCAGGGTAACCCGGATCGAGTCGTATTCGGTTTCCGGCGGCAGATCCGGATAGGCGTTTTCGCTGAAGAACCAGGCTCTCATCCGGCGTTCCTCCAAAGGGTCTTGGTTGTCTGGGGGTCGGCCAGGAAGGCCTCGACACGCGCCGCAAGGGCCTCCGGCCGCTCTTCGGCGATGTTGTGGCCCGCCGCCTCGATCGTCTCGACCGAGGCGTTCGGGATGAGCCGGGCGTAGGCGTTCGCATAGTCGGCCGAGACGAAGCCGTCGGAGCCGCCGCGCAGGATCAGCGTCGGCGCGGTCACCCGCTGGAGACGATGGCGGAGCTTGGGATTGTGCATGTAGGGCTCCCAGGTGAGCAGCGTCAGCGTCTCGCGATTGCGCACGATGATGGTGAGCCTGTCGTCCGAATGGGCCGAAGCATCGAACCGGAATTTCGCCGCATCGTGATAGAAGAGGCCGGTGACCTGCTCCTGCGACAGGGCGAAGATGTCCGGCACGTCGAGGCGGTCGACCGGGCCGACCTTGATGCCGACCGGCGCCGCGAGCACGATCCGGCCGAAACGTTCCGGCGACATGGTGCCCATTTCCGCGGCGATCCAGCCGCCGATCGAGCAGCCGACGACATCGACCTCGTCGAGGCCGAGATAGTCGAGCAGGGCAAGATGCACGTGGGCGATGTCGCTGACGCAATCCAGCCAATCGGGAAGCGAAGATTTTCCGAAGCCCGGATGGGAAGGAACGATCACCCGGCGCGTCCTGGCGAGTTCCGCCACAAAGGCATCATCCGGAAAGAAGCCCTGGCCGCCATGGAGATAGAGGATCGGAGCGCCCTCCCCCGTTTCGTGCCATTCCAGCTCCACATCTCCTGTGTGAAGAAAATGATGTTTCACGACCAAACATCCTCCCTGCATGTCGTTTGAAGCGAGGCAACTTTGCCAAAACGCAATTCCCCAGGGCAGATGCAAATTAGAGTCCGGTGATAAACACCGGTTATCGCGGCACTCCCGGACGAGTACCTGGCCATCTCCCAGAAGGCATTGAAAGCATTGGCAGATCGAAGGATCTCCGAGCCTCGATCGAGCGTCATCGCAACAGGTTTCAGGGAATGGTTTTTTGTCATACGTTATGTTAAGCATACAATGTGACGGGAGGAAATCGAAAAATGAACGCACATACCCAAGAGCAGAGCGGGCGCTATGCGGTCGAGGCGACCGCACTGGACTATGTCGCAAGGGATGGAACGCCGCTGTCGGGAACGTTCTACCGGCCCCGGGCAAAGAGCGAACTTCCGACCCTCGTCGCCGTTCATGGTGGCGGCTGGCGCCTCGCCCCGAAGGGCAACTACCAGCATATCGGCCCTTACCTCGCGGCGCAGGGATATGCGGTTTTTGCCCCGACCTACCGGCTGGCGAAAGGTGAGTTGCCCTCCTATCCGGCGGCCGTTCACGACGTTCGCGCCGCCGTTCAGTTCGTTCGCGCCGAGGCAGAAAATCTCGGCCTCGACGCCAACCGCCTCGCCCTTCTCGGGGATTCGTCGGGAGCGCATCTGGCCGCGCTTGTGGCGCTTGCCGGCGACCTGCCGCTTTTCAAGGACGGTTCCCCGAACGGCGGGCTTGACCGCTGGAGCGCCGGCGTCAAAGCGTGCATCCCGGTCTACGGCATCTTCGACCTTGCCGCCCAATGGCAGCACGACCAGGCCGTGCGCTTCGACGACCACATCGTCGAACGGTTCCTGGGGGAACGCCTCGTCGACGACCGGCGCCCCTATTTCGACGCCTCGCCGCTCTCGCATGTCTCGGCGACGCGCAAGGAAACCGCGTTCCTCGTCGCCTGGGGTATCAACGACGACGTGGTCGACCCGGCAAGCCAGAGCGAGGCCTTCGTGCTTGCCCTCAAACAGGCCGGCATTTTCGTGCGCAGTCTGCCGGTCCCGTCCGCTCCGCATTACTGGATTTCCGACCCGCTCGACGAGGCCGGCAGCTTTTCCGGCTTTTTCGCACCGCGGCTGCTGCGATTTCTCGAAGCGAAGCTCTAATGCATGTCGCCCAAAAGTGTGCAGCGGTTTTGGGGTGACGACATGCACAAAAACGCTCGGACAACCCCACGGAGGACGGCGCGTTGATGATCCAGCTCCGCCACATCAAGGCCTTTCTCGCGGTCGCCGACACCGGCAGCATCCGCACCGCGGCGCTGCGACTCAACGTCTCGCAGCCGGCGCTCTCGAAGACCATTCAGGAGCTTGAGGAAATCCTCAGCGCGCCGCTCTATACCCGCTCGGCCCATGGCAGCATGCCGACCGAGTTCGGCCGTGCCTTCCTGCATCGGGCCCGCATCATTGATACGGAATTCTCCCGCGCCCAGGAGGAAATCAGCCAGATGGTGGGGGCGAAGGGTGGCAAGGTTGCCGTCGGCCTCTCGGCGATCGCCTCGATGCTGATGGCGTCGCAGGCGCTGGAACGCTTCTGGAAGAAGAACCCCAATGTCAATGTGCGGATATCGGACGGACTGCTCGACCGGCTGGTCGGCGGTGTCCGGCAGGGCGAGTTCGATTTCGCGGTGGGCGGCGTGCCGCCTTCGTCGCTCGGTCACGACCTGACGATCGAGCCGCTTTTCGAGAACCGTATCGTTCCAGTCGTGCGGGTTGGACATCCGCTTGCGGACGCAAGGTCGCTCAAGGATCTCGCCAGGGCGAACTGGCTTTACACCAATGACCAACCGGCCTTCATGGCGCTGATGAACCAGCATTTCGTCGATCACGGCGTGCCGCCGCCGCGGGTTCTGCTGACCTGCGAATCCTTCTCGGCGGTGCTCGATATTCTGCCCTCGACCGATCTCGTCGCCGCCCTGCCGAGAAGCTGTCTCACCCATCCGCTGGTCCGCGCCCGGATGGTCGGCCTGGCGCTCGACGGAGGCGGCTCGCACACCATGGTCGGCCTCGTCACCCGCGCCGGGGTGCCGCTGACCCCGCTCGCCGCGAGCCTCGCCAAGGCCTTCCGCCAGATCGGCATGCGCTACAACAATCTCGCGCGCTAAGGTCCCGGCCGGCGATAACGAGGGGTTATGACGCCCGGTTCATCGTCGTCTGCACAGCCCTCGCCACCGCGCCTAGACTTGATTTCAGTCAAGCAGAGGAGGACTTGCGATGTTTGGAGAGCCGACCGAAAAGAATTCCGTTGCCCCGCTGATCGTTGGCCTGGGCGGCACGACGCGCGATGGATCATCGACCGAGCTCGCACTGCGCTATGCCCTGAACGAGGCGGAGCAGGCCGGCGCCCGCACCATGCTTTTCAACGGCCAGGCGCTGATGATGCCGATGTATGCGCCGGAGGTGCCGCACCGCACCGCCGAAGCGCAGGCATTCATCGCGGCGCTGCGGGCCGCCGACGGCATCATCATCGCCTCGCCCGCCTATCACGGCAGCATCTCCGGCCTCGTCAAGAACGCGCTCGACTACACGGAAGACATGCGCAACGACGCCGCAGCCTATCTCGACGGACGCGCCGTCGGCTGCATTACCTGCGCCTATGGTCCGCAGGCGGCCGGAACGACGCTGGTCGCGCTGCGCTCGATCGTCCATGCGCTGCGCGGCTGGCCGACCCCGCTCGGCGTCGGCATCAACAGCGCGACCTGCCGTTTCTCGCCGGAAGGCGAGCCGAGCGAAACGGCCATTGCCGATCAGTTGAAGATCATGGCGACGCAAGTCGCCAAAGGCGCCTTTGCCATGCGGGCCGGGCTCGCCGCAGCCCGGAAGCCTGACCGCCTGATCGCGGTCGCATGAGGGCTTCAGAGGGCCGCGCCGTCTCCGCCGCGAAGCTCCAGGAACGCTCCCTCCGCAAAAGCCGATTTCGGCGCCGAGCGGGCCGTGATAAAGCTCCGCCAGCGCCGAAACGACGCACGGCGCTGGCGGGGGCCCTTATGACGAGCATGACCGAGACCCTTACGATCTTCGAACCTCATCCGGGCGTGTTTGCCTATTACGACGGCCGCGTCGAGGGGCGGAGGCTTTATAGTACGGAGCCGAATTGGCTCGATGACGGCGCCTATGAATTGGGCATCGCCTCCTATGCCATCGTCGATGCGGGCGAAGCGCTCGTCTATGATACGCATGTTTCGCTTGCCCATGGGCAGGCCGTCCGGCGCCATGTCGAGGGGCTTGGCGCAAAGTCTATTCGGGTCGTCCTCAGCCATTGGCATGACGACCATATCGCCGGCAATGCCGTCTTTGCCGACTGCGAAATCATCGCGCTGAAGCTGACCGCCGACGCGCTTGAGGCGCATCGCGAGCAACTCGCCGCGGGCACGCCGCCGATCAGCCCGCTCGTCATGCCCAACCGGCTCTTTGAAAGGCGGTTGGATCTTCAGGTCGGCAACCGCCGCGTCGAACTTCATCATTTCGACATCCACAGCGCCGACGGCAATGTCCTGTGGCTGCCGGACGACAGAATTCTATTGGCCGGCGATACGCTTGAAGACACCATCACCTATGTCTCCGAAGCGCAAAACACGGCGACGCACATTCGCGAACTGGCGCGCCTGGCGACCTGGCCGATCGACCGCATCCTGCCGAACCACGGCGCTCCGGATCGGATCGCGGCGGGCGGCTATGACACACGCTTCATCGACGCCAACCGGCGCTACCTCGAGCGGTTGATGGATGCCGTGCAGCAGGGAGGCCAAACCGCCGCGGTCGCACCGCTGACGGACTTCATCGCACCGGAGCTGGCGAGAGGCGCCGTTTCCTATTTCGAGCCCTATGAAGCGGTACACCGCAAGAACATCGCCGCCCTATCGGCAATATGAGCTTCTCCACCGCGCCGATCGCGGGCCTGCGACGATCTCGATCGGTGACCGGCTGTCTGATGCGACCCTGATCGGCGGCGGTCACGCGCGGCTTGACGCAAACCCACCGGGGACATGCTGAGGCGCGTGAGGACGAGGAGACCCGCCGCCACTGGGACCTCATCCGGACGCCGGACGGCATCGCATGGTCAGGCTGCACGCCGACGCTGCCGATCGACCTGAAACCTCTTACTTCTGCCGCGGTTGCGAGAGCTCTCTCCCGGCAGAGACCTGCTTTCCGGCTCGTTTGAGCGTCACCGCCTCGACCACGGTTCGCGCTGCGTTGCGCACCTCCTCCTGCACCGCCTCGTCGGCATCCAGCTCCGCGTGGCTCTGCGCGTAGGGTTTCCAATAGCCGATATAGCGGTCCAGTTCCGCCAAGGGGCCGGCCGGTTCGAGATGCATGTAGCGGAGCCAGTCCGAAAGGCTGCGCCGAACGTTCTCGACCCCCTCCACGTCACCATGCACGACGATGGAAAAGACCCGCCCGGCAAGATGGCGGGGATAGTTCCAGCCCTCGAGCTCGAGCGCCTTGGCGAGCCTCGCATCCTTGCCCTCGGTCGAGGTCGGGTCGGGGTTGCCGCCATCGGCGCAAACCAGGCGGTCCATCATCAGCTTGATCGGCGAGGAGACCTGGTACCAGTTGACCGGCGTGACGATCATGATGCCATGCGCCTCGACCCACATCGGATAGATCTCGTTCATCCAGTCGTCGACCTGGCCGAGCGAATAGTTGGGATAGCAGGAGCACGGCCAATGGCACAGCGCCGGCGACGTGGAAAAGCAGGCCTTACACGGATGGATCATCCGCCCGTATTCGGAAGCGAGGCGATGCAATTCGAGAACGGTCGTTTTCACCCCGGTCGTTTGGTCCATCGTTTCCTGCGCGATCCGCGTCAGCCGATAGGATTTCGACATCTCGCCGGGACAGGTGTGCTCGCTGCGCGACGACCCGCTGATCAGGAGAATGCGCGCCGGGCCGTCCGGGTCGACGTGGCGCTGTTGCGCCGCATGGATGGCATCGCGCGCCGCGAGCCAATCGACGGACAGCTCGTAGTCGGGATCCTTGAACGCGGCTCCGGCCTTGCGGGTGTGGGGTGCCTTTCGCTGGTGCTCATAGGCGTCCCATGCCGCCGCAGCGATCTTGTCCAGTTCCGATCGAAGGCCGTCGAAGGCCCGGTCCGGAAACCGGCTGAGGAAGCGGCGGCGAAACTCGCTTTGCGTCAGCCTGGGACTCGGCGTTCCCGTCCGCGGCTCGAGCATTTCAGGCGAAGATTTCGTCTCGGAGCGTTTCGACATGTTCAGTACTACCGGCGAGGTTCTGTCCCGCTGTAATCGAGTACGGCAACGATTGTTCCGCGATGCAACGTCAAGGGATGAGGCAGGGCGTGGCCATAGAAACTTTGTCTGCCCCCATCAACGGGGCCCTCGTGTAACACTCCCAATCGCTTCATTTGATCGTCGGACCGCTCGGTCATCGATCGAGTTTATCGTCCGAGGACGACCCGGGAGCGATGCATGGGTGGGACCTGATGGATCTGGAAACGATCAGAACGCTTATCGAATTCGTCGGCCGTTCGCGTGTTTCCGAACTGGTGGTGGGCGAGAACGGTACCATTGTTCGGATATCGCGTGATCGGTCCAAGCGCACCCCGGCGGACCCGAAGCCGCAACGCGGCCGTCAAGCAGAAGCGCCGCCCGCCGTCGATCGGAGCGACAGGCCCGAAATCCAGCCAGCCGACGGCCGAACGGTGAAGGCACCCGTCTTCGGCGTCCTGCATCGCTCGCCCAATCCCGGCGCGCGTCCCTTCGTCGAGGTAGGCGATACCGTCGAGGTGGGTCAGAGCCTCTGCATCGTCGAAGCGATGAAGGTCTTCAACACCGTGTCCGCCCACAGGGCCGGATCGATCACGCGCATTTTTGCAGGCGACGGCCAAGAAGTGGAAGCCGGAGAGCCGCTGATGGAGATCGGATGATAGCGGCCGTCGAGAAGGGAGAGATCGGGCGCCGCTTCGATACGGTGCTGATCGCCAATCGCGGCGAAATCGCCCTGCGCGTGCAGCGGGCCTGCCGGGAATTGGGCCTGCGGACGGTGATGGTCTGCTCCGATGCCGACCGGGATGCCCCCTACCGGGCAACAGCAGACGCGTTCGTCTGCATCGGACCAGCCGCTCCTGGACAAAGTTACCTCAACCAGGCTGCGGTCCTCCTTGCGGCGCGGTCGGCTGGCGCCGGCGCAATTCATCCCGGATACGGATTTCTCTCCGAAAATGCCGGTTTCGCTGAAGCCGCCGAGGCCGCCGGTCTCGTCTTCGTCGGGCCGCCCGCCTCGGCGATCCGCACGATGGGCGACAAGATCGCCGCCAAGCGCGCGATGATCGAAACGGGTGTGCCCTGCGTGCCGGGGCCGGATGAGGCGCTTCCCGACGATATCGCCTCCATCACGGCGATCGCCGACGGCATCGGCTACCCCGTGATCATCAAGGCGGCGGGCGGCGGTGGCGGCAGGGGCATGCGCGTCGTCCACGATGCTTCGGCCCTCAAGGATGCCGTGTCGGTGACGCGCGAAGAGGCGAGACGGGCGTTCGGCACGCCGGAACTCTACATGGAGAAGTTCCTCCAGCACCCGCGCCACGTCGAGATCCAGGTGCTTTGTGACGACCACGGCAATGCCGTCTGGCTCGGCCATCGCGACTGTTCGATGCAGCGCCGCCACCAGAAGGTGGTCGAGGAGGCGCCTGCTCCGGGCATTCCCGCCGAGATCGCTGCCGCCGTTGGCAAGCGTTGTGCGGATGCGTGCCAGCAGATCGGATACCGGGGCGTCGGGACCTTCGAGTTTCTCTTTGAGAATGGCGAATTCTATTTCATCGAAATGAACACGCGCCTCCAGGTCGAGCACCCGGTAACGGAGATGACCTCCGGCATCGATATCGTCTGTGAGCAGCTTCGCGTTGCGCAGGGGCTGCCTTTGACCCTTGCGCAAGCCGACGTGCGGGCGCATGGCCATGCCTTCGAATGCCGGATCAATGCGGAAGATCCGTTCACCTTCGCCGCCTCGCCCGGCAGGATCACCGCCGCCGAGTTTCCGAGCGGCCCCGGCATCCGCGTCGATACGCATGTCACGACCGGCTACAAGGTATCGCCCCACTACGACTCGCTGATCGCCAAGCTGATTGTCCATGCGCCGACCCGGGACCAGGCCATTCGCCGCATGCGGTTGGCATTGGCGGATACCAGGATCGAAGGGATCTCGACCAACCTGGCGCTGCATCGGGCGCTCTTCGAGGACCCTGCCTTCTGCGCCGGCGAAACCGATATCCATCACCTCGAGAAATGGCTGGACGAGCGAAAGCAATGACGAAGGGGCGGAAGCGAAAGAGCGCGATCACCGGACAGATATTTGATCCGGCGACCCTGGAGAAGATCGCCGGCTGGCTCGAGGATGCCGGCGTCGACTCGATCGAGATCGAAACGGAAGGCGGCCGGCTCATGCGGATCGTGGCCGGCACGGGCGCCGCGGCGGATGGCGCCGGCGAGGCACTGGATGCTTCGGTTACGCAAGACGATGCAAGACCCGCCAAGGCGCCGATCGCCGGCCACTTCCTGCCCGTGCATCCGGGCCGTGATGCGGCGGAAGCGACCATCGGCAGCACCGTCTCGCCGGAAGAGATCATCGGCTTCGTCGGGATCGGACCGCTCATCATGCCAATCCGGGCCGAAGACGCCGGCACCCTCAAAGATTGCGTCGTCGAACCCGGCAGTCTGGTCGGCTATGGCGACACCGTTTTTCTGATCGAGCCCGCCCAATGACGTACGCGCAAAGCAAAGCCCTGTCGACGCCGGCATCCATTTCTACTGCCTCCGCCGAACAGCCGAAGATCTCCGTCATCGGCACGAGTGCCTATCTTATCGAGGCCCCGGGGGCGTTCGACCTTCTCGCACAGAGGCGAATCTGGGCCCTGGCGCATGCAGTCGAGCCATGGCCGGAAATTCGGGAGGTCGTTCCGGGGGTCACGAACCTGCTGGTCATCCTCAAGCAGACGCCTGAGGAGCCAGCGCAATTCGAGGCGCGCTTGCGGCACGAATGGGATGGCGCACGCAGCATCGACCTCACCGGAAAGACGGTGGAAATTCCCGTCACCTATGGCGGCGAGCATGCGACGGACCTTGCCTCCGTCTGCGATTACACGGGACTGACCGATCGGGAGGTCGTGCGCCTGCACTGGCAAGGCAATTACACGGTCGTCGCGCTCGGCAGCGCGCCGGGCTTCGGATATCTGCACGGGCTTGATCCGCGCATCCACATGCCGCGCAAGACCGTGCCGTCGCTCCGGATGCTCAAGGGCACGGTGACGATCGGCGGCATGCAGACGGGCGTGTCGGTGCTGACCGGCCCGAACGGTTGGAACTCGATCGGCCTCGCCGAACTGCCGATGTTCGACCCGATGAAAGACCCGCCGGCATTGCTTGCTCCCGGCGACAAGGTCCGCTTCGTTCCCGAGAGGATCGAACTTTGATCGAGGTTCTTCAAACCGGCCCCCTGAACACCGTGCAGGATCTCGGCCGCTTCGGCTTCCGCAACGCCGGCGTCACCTCGAGCGGCGCCATGGACCGGCTGGCGTTGTCGGTCGGCAACCTGCTTGTCGGCAATGACGAGGGAGAGGCCGCTCTTGAAGTGCAGACCTTCCCCTTCCGCCTTCGGTTCGGTCGGGATATGACCGTCGCAATCACCGGCGCCGATTGCGGCGCGCGTCTCGACGGGCGACCGCTTCCGCCATGGTGGGCGATAGCGGTTTCGGCCGGCCAGGTTCTCGAACTCGACACGCCGCGACGCTCCGCCCGCGCCTATCTGAGCTTTGCCGGCGGCATCGATGTCGCGCCGGTGATGGGGTCGCGCAGCACGTCGCTGCGCGGCGGCTTCGGCGGACTGGACGGCCGCTTTCTGGCGGCGAACGATCGGTTGGACATTGGCGGCGCAGGCACATTCGCGCTGCCGCCCCACGGTTTCGGCGCCAAGCCGCCCGAGGCGGCACTGTCAGAGCACTTCCCGGCCTCGGATGACGGCACGCTGCTCGTTCGCGCCATTCCCGCCGGCGAACACGCGCTCTTCGGCGCCGAGGAAGAACGGTTCTGGACGCAGACCTGGAAGATTTCCTCGCAAAGCGACCGCACCGGCTATCGGCTGTCGGGCGAGCCGATCAGGCTCGCCTCTCCGGTGGAATTGCGCTCGCACGGCGTCGTTCCGGGGGTCGTGCAGATGCCGCCGTCGGGCGAGCCGATCGTCCAGATGAGCGATGCCAACACCGCCGGCGGCTACCCCAAGATCGCCGGTGTCATAGAGGTTGACCTTTGGCGGCTCGGCCAGGCGCGGATCGGCAGCCGCATCCGATTCGTCCAATCGAGCGTCGCCGAGGCGCGTTCCGCCGAGCGGGCGGTTGAAGCCTATCTCGAGGACATCCACCACACCGTGCCGATGCTCGCCCAAGCCCTTGCAGCCATGGCGCGCCGATAGCTTTCCGATGCTGATCAAGCCAAGACAGAAGAGGCAACGATGAAAATCGATCTCAATTCGGACATGGGAGAGGGTTTCGGACCCTACCGGCTCTGCGACGACGCGGCCCTCATGGACGTGGTGTCGTCGGCCAACATCGCCTGCGGCTTTCACGCCGGCGACCCGGAGACGATGGCGCGGATGGTGCGGCTGGCAAAGGCACGCGGCGTCGGTGTCGGCGCTCACCCCGGCTTTCCCGACCGGCTCGGTTTCGGGCGTAGGGAAATGCCCGTCGAAGCCGACGAGCTGCGCCAGCAGGTCCTCTACCAATTGGGCGCATTGACGGCGATCGCCAGGGGCGAAGGCGTCCCCGTCGCCCATATCGGCTTCCATGCCGCCATGGGCAACATGATCAACCGCGACCCGGCGCTCGCCGACCTAATCATGCAGGCGATCCGAACGGTCGACCCGGAGCTCATCGTCTTCGCGATGCCCGACAGCGAAATAGAGCGGGCCGCCACGCGGGCCGGCTTGAGAAGCCTCACCCTTTTCCTGGCCGACCGCGCCTATGATTCCAAGGGTCAACTCGTATCGCGCAAGCTGCCGAATTCCGTCCTCAAGGACGAAGCAACGGTTCGCGCCCGGGTTCGCCAGTTCCTCGAATATGGAACGGTGACGACGATCGACAACCGGACGATCGAGGTCCGCGCCCGCTCGATCCTCGTCCACAGCGATACGCCGGGCTCTCTCGAACTCGCCCGGATCGTCCGCAGCGAGATCGAGGCGGCCGGAGCGACGATCGCACCGGCCCGAGAGGTCCTCGCCTAGCTGGCCCCGATTGGCGCAAGAACCGACACCGTCAACGAATCCGAAAGAAACAAACCCATGCCCACGCTCGCCGATCGCCTCAAGAACGTCTCCGTATCCGCCTCTGCCGCCATGACGCAGCGTGCCCGCGATCTCGCCTCGCGGGGCGTCGACGTGGTTTCGCTCTCCTCGGGCGAACCGGATTTCCCCACCCCCTCCCACGCGATCGAGGCGGCCCATGCCGCGGCGCTGGCGGGCGACACCAAATATCCGCCGCTGGACGGCACGCCGGCCCTCAAGGCGGCGATCGCCCGCAAGTTCAAGCGGGACAACAATCTCGACTACGAACCCGGCCAGATCCTCGTTTCCGGCGGCGGCAAGCAAGTGATCTTCAACGCGGTGCTTGCCACCTGCAATCCGGGCGACGAGGTCGTCATCCCGTCTCCGGCTTGGATCAGCTACGCCGACATCGTCCGCTTCGCCGGCGGCGTGCCGGTCCCCGTCGCCTGCAGCCACGAGAACGGCTTCAAGCTTAGGCCCGAGGACCTCGAAGCGGCGATTACGCCGCGGACCAAGTGGCTGCTCCTCAACTTCCCGAACAACCCGACTGGCGCGGCCTGCTCGCGCCAGGAAATGGCGGCGATTGCAGAGGTCATGCTGCGCCATGCGGATGTGTGGATCATGACCGACGACATGTACGAGCACCTCGTCTATGACGATTTCGAATTCTGCACGATCGCCGAGGTGGAGCCGCGCCTCTACGACCGCGTCCTGACGGTCAACGGCGCCTCCAAGGCCTATGCCATGACCGGCTGGCGGCTGGGCTTCTGCGGCGGGCCGAAGGCCCTCATTTCGGCCATCAGCAACGTCAACGGCCAGAACAGCGGCGGCACGTCGACGATCACCCAGGCCGCGGTGGTTGCCGTGCTCGACGGGCCGCAGGATCTGTTGAAGGAGCGCGCGGCGATCTACCGCAAGCGCCGCGACTTCGTGCTCGAAAACCTCGACGGCATCGACGGCCTCACCTGCCACAAGCCGGAGGGCGCCTTCTATCTCTTTCCGAGCATTGCCGGGCTGATCGGCAAGACCACGAAAGCGGGCCGCAGAATAGAAACCGACACGGACTTCGTGATGGCGCTCATCGACGAGCAGCATGTGGCGATCGTGCAGGGTGCGGCCTACGGCATGAGCCCGTTCTTCCGCATCTCCTACGCGACCAGCGTGGAGAAACTCGCCGACGGCTGCGCCCGGATCGCCGAGTTCTGCAGCAATTTGAGATAGGGATCGGAGAAGCGGGTGTCGCCCCCCTCTGCCCTGCCGGGCAGAGGGGGCGCAGTCCCCGGGGCTCCATGCATCAATGCTTCAGCCGCTCGGTCAGTTCGCGCAGAAGCTCCTGAACGGCCAGGGCCGGCTCCGAAAGCGGTGCGAATTCCGACACGCACAAGGAGAGCGTCTCCTCGATCCTCGGCGAGATGCTCCGGCAAATCATCGGACCGGCCCCTTCCGAGACAATTCGATCGGCGACCGCCTTCGGCATGATCGTCGCGCCGAGACCGCTGCCGACGGCGCGGGTCAGCGTCCGGATGACCTCGACCTCGCCGATAACGGTGAGATTCGCCCGGCTTCTCGCGAAGGCGGCTTCCACCGCGCGCCGCACGAAGTTGTAGGCCGGCGGCATCAGAAAAGGCAGCGGTTCGAGAGCCGAGATCGGCACCGGTGTGTCGCCGGCTTCAATGCCGAACGTCTCGTGCGCGACGAGATAGAAATCCTCCCTGAGAAGCGGATCGAAGCGCACGCCCTTCATCGGACCGGCACCATGGATCAACGCGATCTCCAGCCGGTTGTTCATCAACATCTGGCTATAGGTCTGCCCGACGCTTTCGGTGAGGTGCAGGACGATGCCCGGATGGCGCCGCCGGGTCTCCGCCAGAAGCTCGAACGACAGGGTCGCCGCACTGCTGAACGGCGTCAGCCCGACGGATACGCGGCCCGCGAGATGCTTCCCCGCGGCAGTGACGTCGGCGCGCGCCTGATCCATCTGCCTGAGGATGATCTGGGCGTGCCGGTAAACCTCCGCGCCGGCGTCCGTCATGACGACCCCCTGCTGACTCCTTGTGAGAAGCTTCGTTCCGAAGTGTTCCTCCAGCGCGGCGAGCTGCTGGCTGAGGGCAGGTTGCGCGATGTGGAGGATGTCGGCGGCCCTGGTGATGCTGCCTGTGTCGACGATCACGACGAAGGATTTGAAACGCCTGGTATCCATGGGTGAAATTTTCGCTCACTGTTGCAGCCGGCCGGAATGTTACAGCCTCGCTGTTAGCTTGTAACGTCTTCTCTCCCAAGCCGGGCTTGAGGGCGAAATCGCAACCCGGATCGCGGCAAAGGTCGGTCCGCCGCGCCGGGAAGTTACAGATTAAGCAAATAAAATCAATTCTGTAGAGATTTCTCGCCACCTTCATAAGATAGGCTTATCCCTCCAAAGATAATCGGAATTATCGCCGTCTCGAAAGCTCAGCTAAGGTTCCTGAAACAAAGGGGATCGCCGATGCCGTTTTCCGATTACAGAACCGCCCTTGTCACCGGTGCTTCCTCCGGAATCGGAGCGGCGATCGTCGAGCGCTTCTCAGCCGAAGGGCTTGAAGTCCATGCAGTCGCGCGCAGCGCCGAGCCGCTGCGCAAGCTCGCAGAGCGCACCGGTTGCGTGGCGCATGCGATCGACGTCACGGACCGCGCCGCCCTTGCCGATCTCACCCGTCGCGTCGAATTCGACATTCTCGTCAACAATGCCGGCGTCGATCGTCCCAAGAAGTTTCTCGAAGCCGAGGACGGCGACATCGATCTGCTCGTCGACGTCAATCTTCGCGCCGTCCTGCATTTGTGCCGCATGGTGGTTCCGGGAATGGTGACGCGTGACCGCGGCCACGTGATCAACATCTCGTCGATCGCCGGTATCTACAATTTCGGCGGAAACTCCTCCTACCATGCGACGAAGGCCGGGGTCAGCATGCTGTCGAACCAGCTGCGCATCGATGCCTTCGGCAAGCGTGTCCGCGTCACCGAAATCTGCCCGGGGCGGGTCGCGACCGACATCTTCGCGCATGTGCATGGCGACAGCCCGGAGATCCGCGAGCGCTTCATCGACGGCTTCGAACTCCCTGAGGCAAGGGACATCGCCAATGCGATAGCCTTCGCGGTCGCAGCACCTGTCGCCGTCAATATCGGCCATATCGAGATCACGCCGACACTTCAGGTGATGGGCGGGTTGCAGACGGCAAAGCCGCAATCTCCGAAAAGCGGGGATGAGAGCCGTGAGTAGCTTCGACCTTTCCGAGATCCTCGGCAATCCCGAATACGTCTCGATGCTGCTGCTCGGCATCAAGATGACCTTCGTCGTGGCGATCGGCTCCTGGACTCTTGCGATGACGCTGGCGCTGCTTCTGCTCGGCCTTCGCTATGCGCCCGGTCCGCTCGGAAATGCGTTCGTCACGGCTTACGTTTCCTATCACCGCAACGTCCCGACGCTGGTGCAGCTCCTGCTCTGGTATTTCGGCATCTTCACGCTGATGCCGGACCCGGTCACCTTCTGGCTGAACGACCACAATGCCGAGGCGATCTTCGCAGTGATCGGGCTCGGCCTCTGCCAGGCGGCCTATTTCAGCGAGGACCTTCGCTCCGGCATGCGGGCGGTGAGCCCCGGCCAGATGGAAGCGGCCCGCGCTCTCGGCCACAGCTATGTTTCGGCCATGCGCTTCGTGATGGTTCCGCAAGGCAGCCGAAACGCGCTGCCGGCGCTCATCAACCACAGCGTCTCCCTGTTCAAGAACAGCAGTCTTGCCGTGGCGATCGGCGTGGCGGAGCTCACCTACGCGGTCAAGGAGATCGAAAACTTAAGCTTCCGCACCTTCGAGAGCTACCTGCTGGTCACCGTCCTCTACCTCGTCTTCTCGCTGATGATCATGGCGCTCGGCGCCTATGTCGCCCGCCGAGCGGACCCAGTCAGGAGCGGCCGAGCATGATCAGCGACATCATAGCCATCATCCGCGATTATTGGCTGCTGCTGCTCATCGGGCAGTATCCGAACGGTCCGCTTGGAGGACTTGCGGCAACGCTGCTGCTTTCGATCCTCGCCATCGCCTTCGCCTTTCCGGTGAGCATTGCCCTGGCGCTTGCCCGGCTTTCGAAGTCCCCCTTCCTGAACTGGCCAGTAACGGCGCTCGTCTACTTCACCCGCGGCGTGCCGTTGCTGATGCTGATCCTGTGGGGCTACTTCCTCGTGCCGCTTGCCACGGGAGCCAATGTCCCGAGTTTCCTCACCATGCTGGTGACGCTCGTCGTCTACCAGGGCGCGTTCCTGAGCGAGGTGGTCCGCGGCGGCATCGTCGCCCTCGGCCACGGCCAGATGGAGGCGTCCCGGGCGCTTGGCCACAGCTATCTCGGCGCCATGCGCTACGTCATCCTGCCGCAGGCGCTCTACAACGTTATCCCGAGCATCATTTCGGTCTTCGTTGCGACGATCAAGGATACGACGCTCGGCTACGTGATCAACGTGCCCGACCTGACGTTTGCTGCCAGCCAGATCAACAATCAGCTGCTGACGCAGCCGTTCCAGGTCTTCTTCATCCTCGCGGCCGTCTACTACGTGATCTGCTGGTCGTTGAGCCGGGTGGCCATCGTCACGGAGCGCCGCATCACCCGCCCTCGAAGAATTCGCCCATGATTGCGCTGGCCGGCGTTCACAAGAGCTACGGCAGCTACGAGGTCCTCAAGGGAATCGACGCCGAAGTGGCGCGCGGCGAGGTCGTGGTCATCTGCGGCCCGTCCGGCTCCGGCAAGTCGACCTTGATCCGGACCGTCAACCGGCTCGAGGAAATCGGCAGCGGCTCGATCACCTGCGACGGCAACAACATCCATCAGCCGATGCCTGCCAAGGAGCTCAACCGGCTGCGCAGCCGGATCGGCTTCGTCTTCCAGAGCTTCAATCTGTTTCCGCACCTGTCGGCCATCGACAACATCGCCATGTCGCCGATCCGCGTGAAGGATATTCAGCGCGACGTCGCCTATGCCAAGGCCACGAAGCTCCTGGAGCGCGTCGGCCTGGCCGAGAAGGCCAATGCCTATCCTGCCCAGCTCTCCGGCGGTCAGCAGCAACGCGTTGCGATCGCGCGCGCCTTGGCGATGGAACCGCCGGTGATGTTGTTCGACGAGCCGACGAGTGCACTCGATCCGGAAATGGTCGGCGAGGTCCTCTCCGTCATGAAGGGTCTGGCCGCCGACGGCATGACGATGATGTGCGTCACCCACGAGATGGGATTCGCGCGCGATGTAGCGGATCGCGTCTGGTTCATAGATCAGGGGCAGATCGTCGAATCCGCCCCGCCCGAAGAATTCTTCTCTCGCCCCCAAACCGCGCGAGCGCAGCGCTTCCTGAGCGAATTGCGGCACTAACCAAAAGACCCAACCCCAGAGGAGACTTAAGCAATGAAATTGAAATCATGGACACTGGGCGCCGCGCTCGTTGCGACCGCGATCGCCGGTCCGGCAAAGGCAGACAAGCTCGCAGACATCACGGCCGCTAAGGTGATCCGTTGCGGAACCTTCGCCGACGTGCCGCCCTTCGCCGCACCGGACCCGTCAACGCGAGAAATGGCGGGATTCGACGTCGACCTCTGCAACGCGATTGCCCGCGAACTCGGCGTGAAAGCCGAGATCAAGCCGCTCTCCGTCGAAGCGCGCGTTCCCGAAGTGAAGCTCGGCCATGTCGACATCGCCGTGGCCAATCTTGCCTATACGCTGAGCCGCGCCGAGCAGATCCAGTTCAGCCACCCCTATTATCTCGCCAAGGAAATGCTGATCGTGAAGGCCGATGATCCCGGCCAGAAGAAGGCGGATTTTGCCGGCGTCCGGCTCGCCTCGACGAAGGGCTCGACGTCTGAGCTCGCCATCCGCAAGAATGAGTCGAAGCCCCTGACGTTCCAGGACACCGGTTCGGCCTATTTGGCGGTCCAGCAGGGCAAGGCGCGCGGCCTGGTCGCCAACACGATGACGACGACCAAGATCGTCAAGGAGTCGAAGACCAAGGGTGCCGAGATGCGGATGATCGAAGAGCCGATGCTCTTCCAGCCGATCGGCATCGGCATGAAGAAGGACGAGCCGGCCTTGACCGCCAAGATCAACGAGATCCTGGTTGCGCTCGACACCTCCGGCGAGATCAATAAGATCTGGGAGAAGTGGCTCGGACCGAACACCGAGTACAAGATGACCCGCACCGACAAGGTCGTGCCGATCACCGAACTGAAGTTCGAGCCGATCCCGTAATCATTCTAAAGCGATGAATGTCGCTTCCCAGAATGCGGCCTGAGCTCAGGCCGCATTCTCTCCCGTGCGCGCCCGGCCTGCGGGAAAATGCCCGGAGCATCCATCAAAACAATACCGGCAGCCGCCTTCGGCCCCAAGGAGACATGACAATGATCAAACTGAAGCAACGGTTCGAACGCCCGAGCAAGGAGGAGATCGAGGCCATTGCCAGGTTTTCGCCGGCTACCCTTCATGAAGCGCAGGGCCGCAGGGGCGCGCTGTCCTCCCGATTGAAGCCGATCGACTATCGCATGAAGCTCTGCGGCCCGGCCTTCACGGTCAAATGCGCGCCGCGCGACAACATCATGCTGCAGGTCGCGATCAACTACGCCCAGCCCGGCGACATCATCGTCGTTTCGGCCGGTGAATATGAGGAGGCGGGTTCGTTCGGTGACGTGCTCGCCAATGCCTGCCTGGCCAAGGGCATCGGCGGGCTCGTGACCGATACCGGCGTTCGCGACACCTTGCAGCTGCGGGAGCTCGGCTTCCCGGTCTTTTCCTTGAGCGTCTGCATCAAGGGCACCGTCAAGGAGACGCTGGGCGCCACCAACGAACCGATCCTGATTGGCGACGAAATCGTCCATCCGGGCGATATTATCGTCGGCGACGCGGACGGCCTGGTCGTCGTCAGGCGACAGGAAGCAGGCGAAGTGGCCAAGCTGTCGCAGGCCAGAGAAGATGCCGAAGCCGGCTACATCGCCGCCTACAAGGCCGGCAAGTCGGTCGTCGAGGTCAGCAAGCTGGAGGCCGTGCTGAAGGCCAAGGGGCTGGTGGTCGAAGACTGACGGACACCTCTCGAGAGCCGCTACGTCGGCTCTTTCGATCGCCATGATTTTGCTGCCGCGGCCCGGGCGCTGATCGCGACGCCCGCCGGCGCGAAAGCAATGCGCGCCAAGTCACTCCACCAGGTCACTCGACCAGGCCCGCCTTGCGCAATCCGTCGGTGAATTTCCCGGCGTCGGAAGGATCCCGGAACGGCAAACGCGCAACGTGCTTCGCGTGCTCGTATTTCGGATTGATATCCTTGAGCTCACCCCAGATCCGGCGCGCCTCGTCGAGCCGGCCGAGATGCCCCAATGCCGAAGCCAGGAAAGCGCGCGACAGATCGGTGGTCGGGTTGACTTCGATCCGGTCGCGGAAGAGAGTCGCCGCCTTTTCGTAGTCGCCATCGACGAAATAGGCGGTGCCGAGGAAATGCAGATATTGCTGCTGCACGGCCGGATCGAGGCGCATCGCCCGTTCGATATCGGGGATCGCCAGCTTCGGCTCGCCGGTGTAGAGATGCAGGACGCCGCGCATATTGAGGGCGGAGGCGAAATTGGGGTTGAGCGCCAGGGCGCGGTCGGCCGATTCCCCCCAGCGCCGGTAGTTGCGCCTGAACATGGCGACCAGGGAAACCACGAAGTGGTTGAAAGGATCCTGGTCGTCCTTGCCGATCGCCTCGTCGGCGAAGCGCTCGGCCGCGTCGAGCGAGGTCTCGGGCGCAGCGCTCCAGTGGTTCTGGTAATCGAGGACATAGGCGAGGCCGAGGCCCGCACAGGGGGCGGCATAGTTCGGGTCGAGTGCGAGCGCCTGCCGGAAGCAGGCCGTTGCCTGCTCGAACATGTCGCGATCCTTCTTGACGGCACGGAGCATTTCCCGGCCGCGCAGGAACAGGTCATGGGCGTCGACATCGCGCGTGCCGGCCTCGGCGCTGCGCGATTTCTCCGCTGCGCTGAGCGTCACCTTCAGTGCCGCGACGATCTGCTGTGTAATATCGTCCTGGACCTCGAAGATGTCGGTCAGGTCCCGATCGTAGCGTTCGGCCCAGACGTGGCCGCCGCTCGATCCGTCGATCAACTGCGCGGTGACGCGAACCCGGTTTCCGGCCTTGCGAATGCTGCCTTCGAGGGCGAACTTGACGCCGAGCTCGCGGCATACCTGGGGCACGTTGAAAGTCTTGTCCTTGTAGACGAAGGCCGAATTGCGCGCGATGACGAACAGGCCGGAGACCTTGCTCAAGTCGGTGATGACGTCCTCGGTTATCCCGTCGCTGAAATATTCCTGATCGGCATCGCGGCTCATATTGTTGAAGGGGAGCACGATGATCGATGGCCTGTCCGGCAGCGATGCTTCCTGCAGAACGGCGCCGCGGTCGGGCGCCGCGGCGTCGCGCAGCCAGCGCCAGACCCGCACCGGCCGATCGATATTCTTGACCTGCTGTCTTCCAAGATCCTCGAAGCGCAGCTCGAGGCGGTCGCGCACCTGGTCGTGAACCGCCCCGGAGACATAGACGCTGCCCGGGTCGGCCATTGCCTCCAGGCGCGCCGCGACATTCACCCCGTCGCCATAGATGTCATCGCCGTCGATCGCCACATCGCCCAGATTGATGCCGACGCGGATCTCGATCCGTTGCCCTTCCGGCAGGCCGGCATTGCGATCGGCGATTGCCTGCTGCATCTCGCTGGCCGCCCGCACCGCCTCCACGACGCTCGGGAACTCGGCGAGCAGGCCGTCGCCCATGAGCTTGACGACGCGCCCATGATGCTCGGCGATCTTCGGCCCGATCAGCTCATCGCGCAGCGATTTCAACGCCGCGAGCGTGCCATCCTCGTCGACCCGGATGAGACGCGAGTAGCCAACGACATCAGCGGCCATGATGGCGGCGAGGCGGCGTTCCAAAACCCTACCCTCCCAAAGGAGAATGTAGAGGATCGCCAGCCGAGAATCCACGCAAGTCTCGGCTGCGATTGTCGTCCGGCCTGCACCTTGCCGTTGACTCGACCCGCTGCAGCCGCCACAAAACGCAAGCCCGAGGATGCGAGGAGATCGAGCCATGGACAGCACGACCCTTCCAGCGGACCTCATCTGCCGGCCGTATCGGCAGCTGGCGCGCAATGCGCGCCTTGCCAATGCGCGGCTCGATCGCGCCTGCATGGCGCTGCGGCCCGGCGAGTGGGAGGCGGCCCGGACGTCTTTCTTCCCTTCGCTGAAGGCGACGATGGTCCACCTTCTCGATGCCGATCGCTACTACATCGACACGCTTCGAGGTGACCGGCCCGGCCCCGTGAACCCAGCGGGCAGCCGCGCAACACCCGCCGAATTCGCGACCGAACGGGCCGAGGTCGACGACTGGCTCGTCGAATTCTGCGAGACACTGACGCCACAGGCGCTCTCTCGGCAGATCAGCATCCCCTGGCCGGACCGGACACTGACCGAAACCGTCGCCGATACCCTCCTCCACGTCTTGCTGCACGGCCAGCACCATCGCGGCCAGATCCACGCGATGCTCTCCGGCACCAGCGTTCCGCCGCCGCAGATCGATGAATTCATCCTGACGGACAATGGCGAGGCGCGGGTGGAGGACCTCGCCGCACTCGGGTGGAACGAGGCGCGGCTGACGCAATAGGCTAGAACCGTTGCCGCCCGGCATCCGAACCGACACCAGATGAGTTTGTCGTCGGCCGCTGGCTTCAATACATAACTGTGTTGAGTGTGACGTAGACGGGTGAACCCGCCTCGACCTTTGTGCTGCCGCGCGCGACCAGCCAGCCGTCTGCACGCTCCAAGCGCGCAATGATCCGCAGCGTTGGCGAAGCAGTCGAGCCTGCGGGCGGAAGCAGGGAAAAGGCTATCGTCTTTGACCTGCCGTCGCTCTTGATGCGCGTTTTCGTGGCGCGACGTGGCGTACTCCCCTGAGTGGCAGGCTCGTCGAGGTAAACCTCGAGATGACCTTCCGGGATAACCGCGCCGCCCTCGAACGTGACGGTGCCGCGAATATCTGTCGATTGCGCCGCGGCCGGCCCGGCGACCACGGCGAAAGCCGCGGCTCCGACGGTCATCAACACTGTGCGGCGGTCGGTCCGGCGCTTCATCACACACTCTCCATGATCGCCCCGCAAGACCCGTGCGGTAGCGGCGTTGCAGTGCCTCGAATAGAGAAACCAACCGCAACAGTGTCATCAGGTGGGGCGCCTGAAAGCGCCCCACCTGCGGTCGCGTCAGATGATAATGAAGTCGGCCGCCGAAAGCCGCAGATTTGTGCTCAGCTGCGCATACTGAATGGCTGCGACTTCTCCGGCACCATCGGCGTCATAGGACAGGACGCCGCTATCGGTATCGTAGATGATGCGGTCGTCGGCATCATGAGCGACGCCTCCCGCACTCCCGTAGAATGCGCCCAAGGCGAGGGCGCCGTCGGCACCGACGCTCTCAAAGATGAGGTTGTCCAACAGGATCGTGTCGTCGATGACCCTAAAATCCCTGATCCAGTCGACATTGCCGTTGCCAAGCTCCGTCGAGAAGCGGAAAGCATCCTCTCCCTCGCCGCCGGTGAGCGTGTCGGCGGCCAGACCGCCATCCAGCAGATCGCTGCCGCCGCCGCCATTGAGCGTGTCGGATCCCGCGACGCCCGGCTGGGCCGGCGCAGGGGGAAACTCGACCGATACGTTCAACTCGTAGGTCGAGCCTGCCGGCACGGCCTCCGCCCAGCCATCGCCCGGCGCCGTCGGCGACCAGCTGCCTTCCAAGATGTAATAGGGTCCGCTCTCCTGAACGACAAATACCAGGCTCGAATCCCGGCTGCTTGTAGAGCCGGGATCGCCGCCGCCGTCATCGTTCTGAGCGACGATGTTGCCGGCGCTGTCGAGCAGCCTGACCCAACTGTCATGGACATTCGGATCGGCAATTCCGTCAATGTCGATCGTGATGACCGTGCCGGCCGCGAGATCGATCTTATAATATCCGCCCTGGCCGTTTCCGGTGGCGTTGACGGTCGTGTGAAGGACCGTCGTCGAATCGAAGATGTCGGGGTCGGCGGTGAGGGAAAAGTTGTTGGAGATGTCGAAGGCGGTTGCGACCGAGTTGTTCGTCGCGTCCGGTCCCAACGTCGCATAGCCGGTCCCCATGCCCGGGCGTGGCGGCGCGTCGCCCTGATAGGCGAAATCGCCGAGCAGGGTGTCATCGCCGCGGCCGCCGTCGATCGCGTCGTTCCCGCCCTGGCCCGTCAAGACATTGGCTGCGTCGTTGCCGGTCAGTCGGTCGTTGAATCCCGAACCCGCAAGATTTTCAATGGAGACATATCTATCTCCGCCGGACCTGCCTCCAGAAAGACCAAGCCTGACGCCGCTCGTCGCGTCGGCGTAGTCTGCCGTGTCGCTGCCGGCGCCGCCGTTCAATCTGTCGGCCCCCCCGCCGCCGGTCAGCGTGTCGTCGCCGGCGCCGCCGGAGAGCTCATTGGCGAGCGCATTGCCGATGAGATGGTCCTCGAAAGACGAACCGACGGCATTCTCGAAGCCCGCCAGTATGTCGTGTCGGATCGCTGCGCCCCGGCCGACGATCTGCACCGGACCGTCGCCGTCGCCGCCGCTGGCCGTGCCGTTGGCAAGATCGATCGTCACACCGTCAGGACTACCCGCGTAGACCACCGTGTCATTGCCGGAGCCGCCGTCCAGATAGTCCTGGCCGGCGCCGCCGATGATCGTGTCGTCGCCGGCTTCGCCATACAGGATATCGCCATCGTTGCCGCCATCCAGAATGTCATTGCCGTCGCCGCCATTGAAATAATCCCCGCCGCCCTGGCCCCAGAAATGATTGGCGGCGGCCGTGCCGATGAAGCGGTCGATGCGGTCATCGGAGCCGATCAGGTTTTCGATGCTGTAGAACGTGTCGCCCGAGGCGGTGCCGCCGCTGGCGACATTCGTTGCGAGGTTGACGAGCAGTTGGAAAGGGCTCTCCTTGCTGAAATCGACCGTGTCGACGCCCGCACCGCCCCTGAATATATCCACTCCGTCCTGGCCGCTCAGCGTATCGTCGCCGTCGCCGCCGTCGAGAATGTCGTTGCCCTGGCCGCCAAGAATGGTGTCGTTGCCGCCGCCGCCGTAGAGCGTGTCGTTCCCGTCGTCGCTTTCCGTCTGGTCTTCGAGATCCTCTACGTCGATCGTGTTGTTGATGTCGCGGCTGGCGAGCGAATCGCGGCCGCCGACGATCAGGTCGTCACCGCCCTGCCCGAAGATCGTGTCGTCGCCGGCGCCGCCGTCAAGCGTATCGTTTCCGTCGCCGCCGATGATGATGCTGGTCATCGTGTCGTCGCCGACGCTCGGCGGGGTCTCGTCGCCGCCGTCGCCAGGCTCAGTCGTCGACTCGTCGGCGTAGATGATGTTTTCGACATTGGCGATTTTCCTGATTTTCAGGTGTCTGGACAGGAGGATGACCGTGTCGTTGCCGCCGTTCGCTTCCTCGCGAACGATGTCGTCCCATGAGTCGACGAAATAGATATCGTCGCCGCCGTTGCCGGCCATGCGGTCGCCGCCGCCGCGGCCGTCGAGCGTGTTGGCGCCGTCGTTGCCGATCAGGATGTCGTCATAGCTGCTGCCGATGCCGTTCTCGACGTAATAGTCGGTCTGATCCGCGTTGTGCCCGGCGAAGATCGACACATTGTTGCTATGACCGTTGACGCTGGAGAACTGTCCGGCACGCAGGTCGAGGATCGTGCCCGCCGTCGAGCCGGAGAAGTCAATCGTGTCGGTTCCGCCGGTGTCATGGATCACAAAGCCGATGTCATGCTGCATGCCCGAGGAGGTCAGCTGGTAGCCGTACTGGGTGCTCCCGAAGCCGTAGACATTGTCCCCCGTGTTGAGCTCGATGTGCTGATAGGTGCGCACGCCATTCGCGTCGACGGTCGAGAAAAAGCGGCGAATGACGGCCTCGATGTCGGCCATCAGCGGCGTCGACGCGGACCAGCGGGTGGTTTCGCCGACATCGATCCCATCGAAATAGGACATGACGCTGTATTGCTGGCGATCATAGGTCCAGGTCGCATTGTTCAGATAGTTGATCTGCACGCCGCCGGGACCGCTGTAATTGTAGAGCCCGGGATGATTGAGGCCGAATTCATGGCCGAATTCATGGATGAAGGAATCGAAGACATAGCCGCCGATATCCGTCTTGTTCGGTTCCGTGTCGTGGAAACGCTGGCCGATGCTGACATAGCGATTGCTCGAATAGGCGCTGCCATCGTCCTCCTCGCCGAGTTCGGGGCTGACAA
Organism: Sinorhizobium fredii NGR234; assembly: GCF_000018545.1. Taxonomy (NCBI): domain Bacteria; kingdom Pseudomonadati; phylum Pseudomonadota; class Alphaproteobacteria; order Hyphomicrobiales; family Rhizobiaceae; genus Ensifer; species Ensifer fredii. The sequence goes on along the minus strand of NC_012586.1, from coordinate 152,547 downwards.
CCTCCATCCAGTCGGTCGTGCTGTCGAACGGCGCGTCGTCGACGATCTCGAATTTCAGAGGGGTGACGGACGCCCACATCTCTAAGGCGCCGATTGCGGCGGCCTTGTACTCGGGATGATCGTTGAGCTCGTAGACGTTGATTCTCAGCGTCCCCGCCGCGATCTCCGGCGTCAGGCTGCGGGGCAGTGCGCCCAGATAGTCGAGAAAGGACTCATAATCCTCGCTCTTGCCGTAAGGGTTATCCGGCGTCTGATCGTTGACCCACCATTCGTCGTTCGTTTGGCTTGGATTCGGCATCGTGAGGTTCCCTCTCTGACGATTATGCGCAGTACGGCGTACCGTTCTGCAGCTGCCAATTTTCCACGACAGGCATCACATGCCTGTCAGCCCCACCGCCCGGCCCGGATAATGTTATTACAACCTCTGATTTGTCACCCCCATAAAGCCGGGGGTAACGTCACGTAAGCGATTGGAAGCGCCGCGGCCGCCCTGGAGCGGCAAATGGGCTGCGAAACCGCAGCGAAAGGCGTCGACGCTACCCGCCGAACGGGAGACGGCTGCTGGCGTGTGGATGCGCGTCTGTTTGGCTCTTCGGTCGATGTCGGATTATCGTCGCCGGGTTAGTCAGCCTCCCCATATCCCCCACCGGTCGGCGTCACCACCGTGAAGGCTTCGCCCGCTTCGAGGATGGTATGGGCCGAGCCGGGCAGTTCCTCGATCCGGCCGTCATTGCGGCGGACGCGGTTGCGGCCGAGCTCGCCGGGCGCGCCGCCCTTCAGCCCGAAGGGCCGGATGCGGCGGTGGCCCGAGAGGATGGCGAAATCCAGCCGCTCGCGCGCCCGGATCGTCCGCTTGGTGCCGTCTCCAGCCGACCATTTGCCGCGGCCACCGGAGCCTTTGCGGATGTGGAAATCCTCGAGCACCACGGGAAAGCGCGTCTCGAGGATTTCCGGGTCGGTGAGGCGCGAATTGGTCATGTGAGTGTGGACCGCGTCGGCACCGTCATAGCCGGGGCCGGCCGGCGCGCCGGAGCAGATCGTCTCGTAATACTGATAGTTGGCATTGCCGAAGGTCAGGTTGTTCATCGTCCCCTGCGCGGCCGCCTGCGCCGCGACCGCGCCGAACAGGCAATTGGTGACGGCTTGGCTGACCTCGACATTGCCGGCGACGACCGCCGCCGGATAGCGCGGCGTCAGCATCGTGCCGTCGGGAATGACGATGCGGATCGGCCTGAGGCAGCCGGCATTCATCGGGATATCCGCCTCGACCAGCACCCGAAAGACATAGAGCACCGCCGCCCGCGTCACCGGCTCCGGCGCGTTGAAATTGTCGGCGCGCTGCGCCGATGTGCCGGTGAAATCGACCGTCGCCTCGCGGCGCTCGCGATCGATGGAGATCTTCGCGACGATCCGGCAGCCCTGGTCCATCTCGTAGGAGAATTCGCCGTCGCTCAACTGATCGAGGACGCGGCGCACGCTTTCGGCGGCATTGTCCTGGACATGGCCCATATAGGCTTCGACGACCTCCTCGCCGAACTGGGAAATCATCTTCTTCAGTTCCGCCACGCCCTTCTCGTTGGCGGCGACCTGTGCCTTCAGGTCGTTGACGTTCTGCAGGATATTGCGGACCGGATAGCGCGCCCCGTTCAGCAGTCTTTCCAGTCCTTCCTCCGAAAAGCGGCCCCGGTCGATCAGCTTGAAGTTGTCGATATAGACGCCTTCCTCCTCTATATTGGTGGCAAGCGGCGACATCGAACCCGGCGAAATACCGCCAATATCCGCGTGGTGGCCACGGCTTGCCACCCAGAAGCGGATCTCGCGGCCCGCGTCGTCGAAGACCGGCGTGCAGACCGTCAGGTCCGGCAGATGCGTGCCGCCGTTATAGGGCGCGTTGATCAGGAACACGTCGCCCGGATGGATCACCGGGTTCTCGCGGATCGCGGTCGCGACCGACGCATCCATCGAGCCGAGATGCACCGGCATGTGCGGCGCGTTGGCGACGAGATTGCCTTTGTTGTCGAAGACCGCGCAGGAGAAATCGAGGCGCTCCTTGATGTTCACCGAATAGGCGGTGTTCTGCAGCGTCACGCCCATCTGCTCGGCGATCGACATGAAGAGGTTGTTGAAGATCTCCAGCATCACCGGGTCGGCCCTGGTGCCGATCGCCGTGCGCTCGGGCAGTGGCTTGATGCGCTTCAGCACGATGTGGTCCCTGGCCGTCAGCTCGGCCTGCCAGCCATCCTCGACGATGATCGTCTGGTTCGCTTCGACGATGATCGCCGGTCCCGTCAGCCGTTGCCCCGGCTTGATATCCGAACGCAGCGCCACCGGCGCGTCGTGGAACGCGCCTTGCGAATAGATGCGGGTTTGCCGACTAACGGCCACGTCGCCAGCGGTGGTCGCCAACCCGTCCGTCTCCATCTCAGCAGCCCCGCCGCCCACAGTCTCGACCTCGACGGCATCGATCACCAGCGGCTTGTTCTCGGCGATGAAGCCGAAGCGGCGCTTGTGCAAGTGCTCGAATTCGGCGCGCAGACGCGGCGCACTGTCATGCTCCGGAAAACTTGCCTCGGCGGCCAGCACCGTGTCCGTGCCGGCATAGCGGATATGGGCGCGCAGATGCGTGCGGATACGGTCGCGGGTGATCCCCTGGGCGCCAAGTTCAGCGAGGCAATCCGTTTGCAGTCCCGCGCCGAGCGCCGCAAGCGCCTGTGGTGCGGCATCGTCGAGCGCCACCCCGAGCGCCTTCTGGCGTGTGGCGCGGATATCGGCGAGGCCCATGCCATAGGCGGAGAGCAGGCCCGACATTGGATGCAGGAGAATGCTCGTCATGCCGAGCGCATCGGCGACGAGGCAGGCGTGCTGACCGCCCGCGCCACCGAAGCAGTTCAGCGCATAGCGCGTCACGTCATAGCCGCGCTGCACGGAAATCTTCTTGATCGCCTCGACCATGTTGGCGACCGCGATGCGGATGTAGCCGTCGGCGACATCCTCCGGGCTGCGCCCGTCGCCGATCTCGGCGGCGAGCGCGGCAAAACGCGCCCGCACCGTTTCGACGTCGAGCGGCAGGTTCTGCCCAGGCCCGAACAGCGCCGGAAAGAACTCCGGCATCAGCTTGCCGAGCATGACATTGGCGTCGGTGACGGCGAGCGGTCCGCCGTTGCGATAGCAGGCCGGGCCCGGGTTGGCGCCGGCCGAATCCGGCCCGACACGGAAGCGCTCCCCGTCGAAATGGAGGACCGAGCCGCCGCCGGCCGCAACCGTATGGATCAGCATCATCGGCGCCCGGACGCGCACGCCGGCGACTTCGGTCTCGAAGGCGCGCTCATATTCGCCGTCGAAATGGGCGACATCGGTCGAGGTGCCGCCCATGTCGAAGCCGATGACGCGGTCGAAGCCGGCCGCCTCACCGGTTCTGGCGAGGCCGACGACACCGCCGGCCGGTCCGGACAGGATCGCGTCCTTGCCCTGGAAGAGGTCGGCAGCCGTCAGCCCGCCCGACGACATCATGAACATCAGCCGGGCGCCGGAGCGGGCGACGTCGAGTTCCTCCGACACCTGCGCCACATAGCGGCCGAGCACCGGCGAGAGATAGGCGTCGATGACGGTCGTATCACCGCGGCCGACATATTTGACGAGCGGCGAGACCTCGTGGCTGACCGAGACCTGCTCGAAGTCGATTTCGCGCGCGAGCCGTGCAACAACCGCCTCATGATCGGGATAGCGGTAGGCATGCATGAAGACGATGGCGACCGCCCGATAACCCTTGGCCTTCAGCGCTTCGAGCATGCTCCGCGCCGCATCCTCGTCGAGCGGGCGCTCGACCGCGCCGTCGGCAAGCACGCGTTCGTCGAGTTCGACGACCTCCGAATAGAGCGCTTCCGGCTTGATGATTTCGGTGGCGAAGATCTTCTTACGCTCCTGGTAGCCGATCCTCAGCGCATCGCGGAAGCCGCGCGTCGTGACGAGCGCCATCGGCTCGCCCTTGCGCTCCAGCAGCGCATTGGTGGCGACCGTCGTGCCCATCCTGACCTCGCCGATCAGACCAGGCGGCACCGGCGCGCCGGCGGCAAGGCCGAGATGCAGGCGGATGCCGTGCACGGCGGCGTCGCGATAGGCGCCGGGATTTTCGGAAAGAACCTTGAGGGCGTGCAAGCGGCCATCGGGATCGCGGCCGATCACATCGGTGAAGGTGCCGCCGCGATCCACCCAGAAGTTCCAAGTGCCAGCCATCCTCGCCTCTCCTCGCTGAAATGAGCATTCCGCATGAGCAGAGAAGAGCATTTTATTGACAATTTGTCGATAAAATGTTGTCGTTGATCAAATGAGGAGCAGGCGGATGACCAAGAAGCGAGGGCAGATGCCGAAAAATCGGGACTGGGCCGGGACCGAGCTGCCCGACCATCTGAAACCCGTCTCCGCCATCGGCCCGATCGTCTCGTCGGCGCACCTTGCCGAAGGCGGTTCGCCGGGACTCTCGGAAGTGGAATACGGCCTGATCCTCGCCTCCCACGCCTTCCACCGCTGGATGGTGCGCTGCATGGCGGCGGCCGGCGTTGCCGGCCTTTCGCCGATGGAGATCATGGTCCTGCACACCATCCGCCACCGCGACCGGGGCAAGAAGCTTTCCGATATCTGCCTCGTCCTCGACATCGAGGACACCCACGTCGCGACCTATGCGATCCGCAAGCTCGAAGCCGCAGGTCTGGCGACGACCGGCCGGCAAGGCAAGGAAAAGACGGTCCGGATCACGCCGAAGGGTGCCGAGGCCTGCGGCCGCTACGCGCAGATCCGCGAGCGCCTGCTCGTCGCCTCGACGGCCCATGCGCGGCCTTCGGAAGAAACTCTCTCGGAGATCGCCGCCGTGCTGCGCTTCCTGTCCGGCGCCTACGAGCAATCGGCGCGCGCGGCGACGACGCTCTGACGACGGTCCGGCAATCCGCCTAAAGCGCGTCGCGTTCAAACGTATTCCACAGTACACGACAACAGCTACTGTGCGTCGTCGATTGCGTACGGCCGGGCCTCTCTTGGTCCTCATTCCTGTGCTCGTCACAGGAATCCAGCCAGCCCAAGTCCTTCGGCGCAAAAGACTCTTCCGCGCCGCGGACGCGGCGCTCCTGGATCACTGTGACGAGCACAGGGATGAGGGCGAAAGGGCCTCCGCCAAGCCCAATTACGGTGTCGTGCCCGGTGAACGCGTTCACGCGGTGCGGACGCCGGCAATGCCATGGACGCGAACCGAGAGTTGATCATTCGACGGGAAGACGACGAGACTGCGATCCTCGCAAAGCTCGTTATCCGGATAGAGCGTCAGCAGGGCATCGAGCACCGCCAGCGCGCGGTCCTGAATGCCGAGCGTGGCCCTCGCTTCGCACGCGTCACGGAACACCTTCCGCCGACCGCTTTTTCGACCTCCGGCTCATTCGGTGGCGGACAAGCCACCTGTCAGGTACCAAAGCGGCGGCTGGGGAAGCGGCGGCGCTTCGTCTCGACGATAAACCGCTGAGGCTTACCGGGCGAAAGTTTACCTTGCCGTCCTGCGTGAGATCGGATTTCGCCAACGCTGCCGGCTCTTCTTCTAGCCGTGGTGACTGCGCCGGGTCTACCATGCCGAAACGAGCCTGCAACCACGCCCTGGCCGTTGCCGCGTCTGCTTCCGTCACTTCGCCGGCGGCATCACCGGCGAGATCAACCCGCGTCGCGCCGGCACGCAATTGCGCCAGGTATGCCGATTCCGATGAAGCCGCCCCTTTGTTCCGAGATGATTGCGCCCCCGGATTCCGGGATGATCTCGCCCCCTTGAGGCTGGGGTCCTGCTGGCTGTAGTTGTTGTCAGTTGATCGTGGTCGCGTGTCAAGATTTCCGGCGCTGGTTTTGCCGTAAGCTTTCGCCGGATAGGTCGATGCGGTGGGCATTGTGAACGAGGCGGTCGAGGATGGCATCGGCATAGGTTGGATTGCCGATGATCTCGTGCCAGGCTGAGACCGGAAGCTGGCTGGTGATGATCGTCGAGCGGCGTCCGTAACGATCTTCGAGGATCTCCAGAAGATCGTGGCGCGCTTGCTCATTGAGCGGTTCCAGACCCCAATCGTCAAGGATCAAGAGCTGGACGTGCCCGAGGGTTCGCTGCAGTCTTGCGTATCGACCGTCGCCGCGAGCCAAGGCAAGATTGGCAAACAGCCGCGGCACACGCTGGTAGAGAACCGAGCGATCGTCGCGACAGGCTTTGTGCCCAAGCGCACAGGCCAACCAGCTCTTGCCGACGCCGGACGGCCCGCAGATCGCCAGGTTGTCGTGGGCATCGATCCAGTCGCCGCCGATCAGCTTCATGAACAGCGCGCGATCGAGGCCGCGTTCACTGCGATAATCAACATCCTCCGGCACGGCCTGATGGCGCAGCTTGGCGAACCTCAGACGTGCGGCAAGCTTGCGATCGTAGCGCCAGCTCCATTCTCGCTCGAGCAGCAGCCCCAGCCACTCGGCATGGGACAATTGTTCGCTCTCGCCGTTGCTGATCAGTTCGTTGAACGCCTTGGCCATGCCGGTCAGGCCCATGGCGTTCAATTTATCAAGGGTCGGGTGGGCAAGCATAGGTCTTCTCCTCAGTGGTAATAGCGGGGACCGCGGATGTTGGAGTGGTGGATGGGTTCAGGTGAGGCTGTGCCGGCTGACGCTGGCGATCGGTCGAGATTGTTGTCGAGAATGGAGCGCACCGATCCATAGGTTCGCGCGCCGATTTCCAATGCCCGGCCGCACGCCGCATTGACCCTCTCGCGCTCGAAGGCTTTGACGAGGCGGATAATGCCCAGACAGGCTCTGTAGCCCTGTTCCGGATGCGGCCGATCAGCGAGAATACGTTCGCAGAGCAAGGCAACGTCCGATCCGATTGCCGATGCTTCGCGGCTAATGCGCTCGATCGTCCAGTCGGCAAAGCGGCGATGCGATGATGGCATGTGTTCGGGTGTTGTCGTGTGCTTGCCATTGCCACTCGAGCGTCGGTGGGCAGCGATGCGCTCACCTTTGTGGAAGATCTCGATGGTATTGGCGGTGATGCGCGCCTCGACCTGCTCACGGGCAAATCGGTAGGGCACCGAGTAATAATGTTTGTCGATATCGACATGATAATCGAGCCCGGCCCGGCGTATGCGCCATTCCGCAAAGACGTAGCGTTCGGCGGGCAGCGGCCGCAGAGCAGGATGGTCGATCTCTTCAAACAACTGCCGTCGCGTGCGCCCGACCCGGCGCAGAACACGGGTGTCGTTGAGATCGACGAGCAATTCACCAATCGCAGCATTGACGTCGGCAAGGCTGTAGAAGACGCGGTGGCGTAGCCGGCCCAGCAGCCAGCGCTCGACAATGCGAACCGCGGCTTCGACTTTTGCCTTCTTTCAAGTCCAGGACTGCAGTTCGTACTGACACTCAAGTGCGTATAGAGTTCGAGGTCACGCACCCGTTCCATCCGTGGCGCGGCCAGCGCTTCGTGTTGTCGACACGCAAGCAGAACTGGGGCGAGGATCGCGTCATGTTCTACGACGCGGATGGGCGGCTTCGCTCGCTGCTTGCGTCATGGACGGACGTCGCTGCACCCGATGTTTTCATTCAGATCGCGGCCGGTAGGTCGTTCGTGCGTCCAGATGATCTGGCAACCCTAGCCGCATTGATCGAGCAAATCGAGCGCAGCCATGGCGGCTGAATGCGTGTCAGGCAATTTATGCCGATTATGTAAATCTAATTATGCCGAATCATACGGGCGCTCACAGCGATAATTGCCTCTACATTGTAGTTATATGCAGCATAAACAGCCATATCGCCCGGCGTCGTTAGGTTGACACGTTCTCTATCGAGGCGTAATTTGATTTACACCACTAGGAAGAGGTTATGCCATGCCCAACGAGACCAAACGTGAGCGACTGCGCGAGCTCGGAGCACTCAATGCGCGGCCCGAAGCCGTCCGTGCACCCTGGTTTCGTGAGTCCACCTTCTTCGATCCTCTCGATCTCGTGCAGGTGAAGTACGAGATGCTGCGTCACGTCCAGGAGGATGGCGTCAACAAGGCCGATGCCGCCGCGCTTTTCGGTCTGTCGCGGCCAACCTACTATCAGGCCGAGGCCGCGTTCGAACGCGACGGCATTGCCGGCCTGCTGCCGCGCACCCGAGGGCCAAAGTCGGCCCACAAACTCACCGACGAGGTCATGCAGCTCATCGAGCAGAACCAGCATGCGGGCGCCCCGCTGCAGGCGCGCTCCCTGGCAGAACTGCTGCATTCGACGCTCGGCATCAGTGTCCATCCCCGCAGCATCGAACGCGCGATCGCCCGTAAAAAAAAACGGTGAGCCCCATGCACGCACCCCGGTGCTACCGCGCAGCTGCAAGGATTTCTACGAGACGCTGCGCACCGCCGTCCTTTGCGGTCAGGCCTGCGCCAAGGACATGGGCGCCATCGTTTTCCACGGCCTTTGGCAAGGGCTGGCGGTGCTGATCGCGCAGCCTCCCCCGCCGACGCATCGGCGGCTGGAATCACGGCCTACGGCTTCGGTCGCAGTGCACGATCGCCAGCTCGTGCACATGCTCGCCAACATGGTGCTGGCAGCAGAGACCCGAGGGAACCATGTCTACTGACATCGCCATAAAGGTTGACGCCGACCATCTGCGGCGTGATGCATTCCTCTACGTGCGTCAGTCCTCGCTTCGTCAGGTGTTCGAGAACACCGAGAGCACCAAGCGGCAATACGCCCTGCGCGATCGCGCCGTGGCGCTGGGCTGGCCGATCGAACGTGTCCACGTCATCGATAGCGACCTCGGCCTCTCCGGCGCGCAGTCGCAGGACCGCGACGGCTTCCAGCACCTGGTGAGCGAAGTGGCGATGGGACATGCAGGGATCGTGCTGGGGCTGGAAGTGTCGCGCCTGGCACGCAACAATGCCGACTGGCACCGTCTCCTTGAGCTGGCCGCCTTGTCGCGCACGCTCATCATGGACGAGGACGGCGTCTATGATCCGGCCTATTTCAACGACCGCATGCTGCTCGGCCTGAAGGGCACGATGAGCGAGGCCGAACTGCACATCCTGAAGTCGCGGCTGCAAGGCGGCATTCTCAACAAGGCGCGCCGCGGCGAACTCGAGATGCCGCTGCCGATCGGGTTGGTCTACACCCCTGACGCGCGGGTCGTGCTCGATCCCGACCGACAGATCCAGGACACGGTGCGGCTCCTGTTCGATACTTTCCGCCAGACCGGCTCGGCCTGCGCCGTCGTGCGCCGCCTGCGGGGCGAGAAGATCCTCTTTCCGCGGCGTATCCGTCGCGGCATCGGCAAGGGCGACGTCCTGTGGAACGAGATCGACCATTCCCGCGTGCTCCAGATCTTGCACAACCCGCGCTATGCCGGCGCCTTCGCCTATGGACGCACGCGCACCGCCTACAATGCCAAGCTGAAGCCCGTGCAACTGCGCGTGGCGAGATCCGACTGGCAGGTACTGATTCCCGACGCCCACGACGGCTACATTTCCTGGGCCGAATACGAACGCAATCAGGCAGCCCTGGAACAGAACGCCACCGGTTTTTCACCCGGCCTGCGTGGACGCATGCCCCGCCAGGGCAGCGGCCTGTTGCAGGGACGGCTGCTGTGCGGCCGCTGCGGTGCACGCATGCGGGTCCATTACGAGCCGTTCGAGGGGCGGCTGCGCCCATATTACGTCTGCAACGAAGCCGTCGTGCGACACGCCGGCAAACACTGCCAATGGGTGCGCGGTGCTCCGGTCGACGAGGCGGTGAGCGCGCTACTGCTGGAGGTAATGGCGCCGGCAGCGATCGATGTCGCGCTTGCCGTGCAGCAGGAGATCACCCAGCGCGTGGAGCAGGCCGCGGCGCTGCGCGGCACGCAGCTGCAACGCGCCCGCTATGAGGCTGAACTGGCCCGCCGGCGCTACCTGAAGGTCGATCCGGACAACCGCCTGGTCGCCGACGCGCTGGAAGCCGACTGGAACGCACGGCTGCGCGACCTCGACGCACTCCAGCGCGAGCACGAGCGCCAGAACGAGGCCGACCACTCGCTGCTGGACGAGCCAGCGCAGCAGCGCATCAGGGCGCTGACCGCCGATTTCCCGCGCATCTGGAACGACGAGCGCACCGGTGCCGTCGAACGCAAGCGCATGCTCGGCCTTCTCATCGAAGACGTGACGCTGCTCGTCGACGATGAGGTCAACATCAACATCCGTTGGCGCGGCGGGCGCACGCAGAGCCTGTCGGTGGCCAGACCTCGGCCTATGTCGGTGATACGCAAGACGCCGGCACAGGTCGTGGCGTTGATCAACGAGCTGCTGGAGGCCACCAACGACCGGCAGATCGCCGCTCGTCTCAACGAACTCGGGCATCGCAACTGGCGCGGCGAACCCTTCACGCCGAAGAAGGTCATGCTCGTGCGCCGCACCTATGGTTTGAAGAGCCGGTACGAACGGCTGCGCGAGGGCGGCATGCTCACCGGCGAGGAAGTAGCCCAGCAGCTCGGCGTATGCGAATCGACCGTTCACCAACTCGGGCGCAAAGGCACTCTCAAGCGTCATCGATACGCCAGCAACCATCGATACTTGTACGAACCGCCGGGCAACGTCAGACTCGAAAAAGGCGCCGGCAGTCGATATGGTGGCCGTCAACCCAGATTAATTGTCGCTCAACCACTCCAACAAGGTGCATCGTGATGTCCGCTCCTTATCGCGCGGCCGGCGCGGTCGCGTCGGAAGAACAGCGCTTCCGTAATGCGCTGCCATGCCGGCATAGGTGCGATTGACCTGCGGATCAAAATGGCAGGCCTTGATGACGGCGACCTTGGCATTATCGGGCACCAGCAGCGCCGGCGCACCACCGAACGCCTCAAGCGCCAGCAGGTGGCATTCAATCCAGTCGGGAAGTGTTTCGCTCCAGCGAGCATGTGCGAATGACAGGCTCGATGCCCCGAGCACTGCCACGAACAGGTGCGCTTGCCGCGTCTTTCCCGACAATCGGTCGATGACCACTGTGACCGTGTCGCCGGCATAGTCGACGAACAGCTTTTCGCCGGCCGCATGGTCCTGGCGCAGCGTCACCGGCAGCTTCAGGGCCCAAGCGCGATACAAATCGCAGTAGCGGCTGTAGCGATATCCATCGGGATGAAGGCCGATATACTCGTCCCACAGGATCTGCAGCGTCACATGCTTGCGTTTCAGTTCGCGATGAACATGCGCCCAATCCGGTTCAACGCTGCGCCGGTGACCGGTCTTCGTGCCGGCAGCTTTATAGAGAGCCGCTTCCAACACCGCATCGCTGACATCGTCGCCCAACGGCCAGGAAAGTCTGGCACGCTCCAAACGGCGCAACGTCTCGCGCACGGTCGAGGGGGCCGCGCCAACGCGCACCGCAATCGACTTGTGGCCAAGCCCTTCCTCAAATCTGTATCTCAGAATCTCGCGGACACGCCGCATCTTTAGTCTCTCCGCTGGCATCCCGTTCCTTCCCCTCTGACACTGAAAGGAGGAACGTCTCACCAGCAGGACACCCCGACAAACGACCCCGTTCAGGGGGCGGCATCATCTCGGAATCAGGGGGCAACTAATTCTCGGAATTGGGGGGCGGAATGATTTCGGAATGCGGGGGCGGCTTGCCTCGGAATCCGCACGCCAGGTATTTGTCCCTTCGGGTATAGGCGCGCAAGGCCTTGTTCAACTCCTCCTCGGACAGTTCGCTACCAAGTGCGCGAATGTCTCCCCGAATGCCGATCTTAAGCGGCTTCGGCTCTTTTGCGTCAAAGGCATTCGGCCATCGTTGCGACAGGCCACGAGTTCGTGAAGCATCCAGCCGAGTTCATCGATTTCATCTGTCGCGACCCCGCTTCCCAGGCTAACTCTCGGCCCAGGGGAGTGTTCCAGCATTGTAAAGCGATTTATTGGCACTATATTGCGGCGCAACATCACTGATCCTGCCAGGCCGATTATCGATGGCTGCAGGCTCCCTCTCAGAGTAAAGCGCGCGCTCCTAGCGCGTTATCGAAGGAGTCATTTCATGACAAATGCTATGAACAACCTCGACGTTGCAACCGGCCGAGGCCGCGTCGACATAGGTGGCGCTGTCAAGCAGTCTCGCGAGGCAATGGGATATAGCGTCGAGGACCTCTCCTTGACCTGCGGTCTCACCGGCGCCGAAATTACACGAATTGAACTGGGTACCGATGTCGACCCCGACAGGCTCAGGCGCATCGCCGCTGCGCTCCAAGTGTCAACCTCCACGTTCCACCTGGTTTAGCAGTATAGGTTCTCACTTTCCATCGGACACGAGCCCTTCACCATTCAGCGCGCAGCCAGCGCGGCTATCCAAGGAAATCGCGCCTCAGCCGGCTTCTTTGGCGCCGACGCCAGGGGTGCGGCCTCGCTAGTCCGCATTAAAGCGTTCAAGCTTCTTATTGAGCCAAAGATTCTGCTCCCGAAGCCGTTCGGCTAGCAACCTCTTGAGGCGCTTGTTGTCCGCGTCGAGAGCAGCAAGCTCGTCGCGGGAGACCGGATTGTCGACACTCCCGATCTGCGCGTCGCGATCCTTGTGCCCAGGCTTCGAGTTCTGGGCGATCGTCTGGGCCGGGGCGCGCTTGGCCCGCCTTCGAGGAGTCTCGGTTCCTGTCGTTCGAGGCTGCGCTGTCGGTTGGATCTCCCGTCCTTGCACAACCGCTTCGGCCGGATGGTCGGCCCCATGGTGCTTGGAGATTTCAACCTCGGCGCCGTCGGCGATTGGTATCGCTGCTAACGCAACGCCGGCATCGTCGGCGAGTCCGTTGACAGGTTCTGCATCGACCGGATCGGCCAGCCTGGGTTCAACCGAGTCTGGCGTTCCAAGTGCTTCATCTGAATTGAACAGATGCGACGCCGTCTCTTCCACGTCGCGGGCCAAAGCCTTGAGATCCGTGTCTCCCCAGATTGACTTCGTCTGGGCTTTTGGCTGTCGCCGCCCCGACTTGAATTCAACAACGAATCTCCGTTGTGGCGTCTTCATCTACTTTCGATCCCAAGCGAGCATAAAAAAGGCAAAACCGATTGGCGCCAGCGGCATCCACGCTGGAGCAGCCATACAGCCCTTCTTCGCGTCCTTCAACTGCTCGCAAACTCGCCCTGCGCGCCGTTCACCCGACAAGAGCGGGCGAACGGCAGCGCTTCGGTTGCCGCGGGAATGTCAAATGGAGCAAATAGAAGCATCAGGCGTAATCGAGCACGCCGGAGAATCGCTCGCCCTGCGCATTCCCGGTCCTGGCTAGTCCAGGCCGAGTCTCTTGCGCAGTTCGGTGTTTTCCTTGCGCAGCTTTTCCGCCAGCAGCTTGCGGAGCCGCTGGTTTTCCTCTTCGAGCTGGACAAGATCTGCCAACTCGTCACCGGCCGGCAGGGGCTTGGTGCTCTTGGTGTCTTTTGACTCGCTCTTGGCGGCCTTTGGCTCGGCAGGCTTGGCAGCACCTTTCCATTGATAGTAGGTTTGCTCTGATATGCCGGCGCCCTTGATAGCGTCCTTGAGGGTGCTGCCTCCGCTGACTTGCGTCTCGATCAGCTTGAGTTTCTCTTTCTTCTCTTGCTCGCTATACCCTCTGCGTTTGGCGGCCGGCGTCTTTGATTGAGCCGGCTCGGAAGCCGCCTTCTGAGACCGTGGCGACCTCTGCTTCTTAGCCGCTGGTGCTTTCACTTCCGCGTCCGCCGCTACATCCGCAGCAACTGGACCCGCATTACTCTCGTCAGCCATCAGCAATTCCTTCCTTTAGTGATCGCCTGTTTTCGGCTGAGTGCACCACAGAGTCAACACAACCATCAAGTCCTGCTTTACGGATCATTGCTGTTGGGCTTGTGCCTGGAACCTGACGATCAACGGTGAAAGGCACCCGGCTTCCATCTCAACAACGGCCCCGATCAGCCAGCGCGATCGTCAGCTTCAGTTGCTCGACCACCATGCTTCCAACTTTCTACCGGCACACTCAGGGTGCGCAGTATAAAATTCGAAAGGAGATTCGTTTTGAAAGTGGTACTTGAAAATTGGCTCGACCAGTAGGTCGTTCTCTGGTTCTATCTTGGCGTCTGTTTCCGGGTGCAAGGGCGTAGCAATGACTTACGACTGGGATGGAAAGCGCACACGTCGGCTCCAAATGCTCACGTCCGTGGGAGCTTTGGCAATAGCTGCTCTGCTGTTCGGCTCCGCCATGGCGGCACTGCAGTCGACCGATACGGATGGTCCGGCCGTAAGAACGGCTCTTCGATAAATCTCCAACGAAGCTGCATCCTTCTAAATCGGACTGAAAACGCGAGCATCACAAGGGTTCTTCCGTCGCATCGAGTAGTGGAAGGAGAGGGATTGATGAGTTCGGCTGTTCGGCTCAAACCTTGAGTTTCAATCCAATTGGGCCTGACGAGTTGGAAATGATCGGAAGGGCTTTCCAGGACGAGCTGCAGAGGCGAGCTCTGTCACGCCAGACTGAAGAAGCTGAAGCGCTCGCCGCAAAGCTGATCAACGCTTGTCAAGCAGGGGTTCGCGACGACCTGGGCTTGAGTATTGTCGCGGGGCTGTCCTGAGAAGCAGCGCGCCCAACGGCGAGTACGCACTGAGCCGATTGATGGCTGACTGCTCAGCAGGCTCTCGCACTCTTTCAAGTGAGTGGCGGCGGCGAGGCCGTCGCCGCGCCAGGCAAAGATGACGCAAGTGCACGCTTATCGGGACCGCCGCCAGACTCACGGTACGTCGAACCGCTCAAGCATCTTCGTAAGCTGACCGTTCTGCAGATGAAGCTTTTGAGCGAGTTGGATCCTCAGCATTTTGATGTCTTCATCGAGGGTTGTCGCTTCACGGAAGAACAAGTCACGTGAAGACAAGGGCTGCAATCTTTGATGCTTTGGAGCGACAGCGCTCTGAGCAGCCGCCTGGGGATTGGCTCTATTCCGACGTTCTCGGCGCTTGATCCGCGGTTTGCTTTGAGACTTTGTGCCTGCCACGCTTTTCGGAGCCAAGCAATTCGCTTCGCCCCCCGAGGTGTCGGCTTCAGAACCAGTAGTGGCTTGCGCCTTTTCAGCATCGATCGGCGATCTTAACGCTTGGGCGACGTCGCCTTCGCCTTGCGCCTGATCCGATACGACCGACACTTGATCTACCGGGACGTCGTCCTCGTGAGCAGGTGGGCTGGCCGCTACCTTCAGACTCAGCCGCAGTGCGGACCTATGCTTCTCATCGCTCTCGTGAGCCTTGGGATCGGTGTCACGCCTGATCGAACTCTCCTGCGCTTTCGTCGATGGCCGCCGCGACGTCAGTTGGGCAAGGAATTTCCACGGTGTTTTCATAGCGTTCCACCTTGAGCAAGCCGGACGGAGATCCTGTTGAGCATTGTACCCGCCCGGTCATCTTTGTGATGCGGCTGCGACAGGTTCGAACCGACCGAAAGACGCAGTTAACAAAGCCGCCCTCATCTGCTGAGGCGCCCTTCAACACCTTACCATGGCGAGAGCGAAATCCATGGGTCACGTGATGTGATTTGCAACGGTTTGCACAACTTCGTTCTCAGGACCGTTGTCGTCAATTTCCTGTTAACTGACGCCACTCTAGGGTGTTGAAAAGGTGCCAGTGCGCGCCATTTCGCCTCTGAAACACGGATCATGTCCCGGTTCGCCCCTTGCGAAGCCGATATCGGCAGCACGCTTTCCGCAACCGCGATGCGGGGCGCCATGAGAAAAACGCAACTGAGATCATCGGAGTAGCATGTGACTGTCGGCGCCGATTTCGAAGCCATCCTCAACGCAATCCCCGTCCCCATTATCGTCAAGGACGAGCAGTTTCGCTTCAGCTTCCTCAACGAGGCGGCTTGCGCGCTGGTTGGTCGACGACCCGGCGACCTGATCGGCTGCACCGATTACGACATTCATCCGACGGCAGAGGCGGATCGAATTCGCGAGATGGACAAACGCGTTCTTTGTACCGGCGAGGAGGTTTCGATCGAGGCAGAGATTGTCGTAACGGGCGGAGAGCTAAGGACGCTGCTGACAAGGACGTGTCGTGCCGAGCTGACGAGAGGGAATACGAGCGAAAACGTTATCGTGGCGACGATCCTTGACTTCACCGAACGGCGAAGGGCCGAGTCGGAACTGCACGCCAGCGAAGAACATTATCGATCGCTCGTGGAACTGCATCCACAGGTGCCTTGGACGGCCGATCCGTCGGGACAGGTTCTGGAGATCGGTCCGCGTTGGGAAAACACCGGCTTTGCCCCAAACGAAGCTCTCGGAGAGGGATGGGCGAAGGCAACACATCCGGATGACCTGGACCCCGTGCAGCAAGCGTGGGCGAAATCGCTTGAGACCGGAGAGCCGCTGGATATCGAGTTTCGCCTGGCGGCTGCGGAGGGCGGCTACAGTTGGTATCGCAGTCGTGCCGCCACACGCAGAGCCGAAGACGGAAGCATCCTTCGGTGGTACGGCACGGTCGAAAATATCGATGACCGCCGCAAGGCGCTCGAAGCCGCAAAGGAGAGTGAGGCCCGCTTCCGGGCAATCGCCGACGACGCGCCGGTGATGATCTGGGTGACCGGCGAAGACGGCGCCGACGACTATCACAGTCGCCTGTGGCTCGAGACAACGGGGCAAACCGCCGAGCAGGCGGCGGGGAAAGGCTGGTTGAATGCCGTCCATCCCGAGGACCGAAACGCGGTCGAAAGGGCATTTTACCAGGCTTTTGAGCGCCGCAAGTCAGTCCGGATGGAATATCGTCTGAAACGCGCGGGCGGAGGCTCGGCCTGGGTCATCGACATTGGACAACCGCGCTTCGCAACCGACGGGAAGTTTCTCGGCTTCGTCGGCATTGCGCTCGACATCACCGAGCGCCGCAACGCCGAACAGGAGCGATTGCTGGCGCAGAAGCAAATTCACCACATGGCGCGGCACGATGCGCTGACCGGCTTGCCGAACCGTCAGTTCCTGCGCGAAGAGTTCGAGCGCCTGTCGGACCAGATCGCCGCGGGGACGAGAATCGCAATTCTCTGCCTGGACCTCGATGGCTTCAAGGCGGTCAACGACGCCTATGGTCGCGCCACGGGCGACCTGCTGCTGCGCCGTGTGGCGGAGCGGCTACAGAACTGTCTCAGGCAATCCGACATCCTCTGTCGCCTGGGTGGCGATGAATTTGTCGTCTTGCGCGTTGGCATCAACAGCAATGCTGAGGCCCGTTTGCTGGCCCAGCAGCTGATCGATGTCATCGAAGCACCGTATGAACTCGCAGGCACGCATGTCGATCTAGGGGTAATTGTCGGACTTGCGGCTGCCCCGAAGGGTGACCAGCCGGTCGACGAGCTGATCAAGGCCGCGGACGTGGCGCTTGATCGGGCCAAGTCCGGTGGCCGTGGCACATACGTCCAATATGAGCCCGAAATGGATGCGCATCTGCAGGCGGTGCAGCAAATGCGGGTTTCACTGCGGCAGGCGCTCGCAAACGGCGATCTGGAAGTCCACTACCAGCCGCTCGTCGACCTTCATACCGGCAAGATCACGACGTTTGAGGCACTGGCGCGCTGGCCACATCCGGAAAGAGACCAGGTGTCGCCGGCCGAATTCATTCCTGTTGCCGAGGAAACCGGCCTGATTGGCTCGCTCGGCGAGTGGATCCTTCGACAGGCTTGCACGGAGGCGCTCAAGTGGCCGCCCCACGTCAGCGTCGCCGTCAACCTTTCGCCGCTGCAATTCAGGAACCAGGGGCTCGCCGCGACTGTGGGCGACATTTTGGAAGAGACGGGTCTGGAGGCCTCGCGTCTGCAGCTCGAGATCACCGAGTCGGTGTTGCTCGACGACTGCGACGGCAATCTTCAGATCCTGAAGGCGATCCGGCGGCTCGGCGTGAAGATCGCAATTGACGATTTCGGAACCGGCTTCTCGTCGCTTGGCTATCTCAGGACCTTTCCGTTCGACAAGATCAAGGTCGACCGCAGTTTCATCACCGATCTTCCGGATGGCCGGGAATCCTTGGCGATTGTCCGGGCGGTTGCCGCGATCGGCCGCTCGCTCGGCATCGTCACAACGGTTGAAGGTGTGGAGCGCCAGAGGCAGTTCGACGTGATCAAGGCAGAAGGCTTCGATGAGGCGCAGGGTTACCTGATCGCACGTCCCCTGCCCGCTGAGCAGGCAACGAAGCTCGCTCATTCCGCCCACGTCGAGACTTCCACAACCGAACGGGGATGAGGAACGCTCTGGTGTTACGCGCTGTCTCGCCGCAACCCATTGGGATGAAAGGACTACCGCCAGGGCTGTGGCCACTTGCACAACAGAGCCGGCATTTGCATAGCTGCTTTGTACAAAAAACGTTTCCCAAATGATCAAAAAACGATCATCATGCACACAGTTGATGCACATGGCGGTTTTCCTCCCAGTTCCGCTGCAACAGCTGTTCCCCTCTGGAGGTTCATACCTTCAAACTCACGGGCCGCGGTTTTTCCGGCGGCCCTTTTTTCTTCCGCGCTTATTCTGATGGGTGGCTCGATGCGGCCGGCAGTTCATTTCGGCAATGCTCAAGGCGGTCGCCGCACACTGGTGCGGCATCAGCAAGGATGAGCACACCAGGCGCAGGCGAATGAAGCGCCGAAGTCAGTTCCGCGCAGCTTGACCGGTTAACACGGTAGCCGCAGGAGATTTAGCATGGCGCCGCCGACAGGCGGAGCGGAAATCGGGACCGACTGCCGCCGGCAAGCTGCTCCGTTTGGGCTGGTCTGCCCCCTATCCCCCAGGCCGCGCCCCAGAGATCGGCGATATAGACATTGTCGTCACGGTCGGCTGTTGGATCCCCCCTGTTCAAGCCACCTGCTGAAGCCTCCAATTTTGTTCAAAAGAGCATGGGTGTGAAGTTCGACTGATGCCGTGACGCGAGAGGTAAGCGGCTTCCGCGCCCTCATGGCATCGCAAAAATCGTCGCATCATCCACCCGTTCGCGGATGCCCTTGAACGACGGGTGGCGCAGCTTCCCGTCCTGCGTCCAGGCACGATACTCGGTCTCGGCGACAAGTACCGGCCTGATGAAGACCGCAGCCTTGCGTTTGAGCGCCACCGCCGGCTGATCGGTCCGGATCGCGTCGAGCAGCTCACGCAGCTTTGCTGACTCCTGATAGCTCCAACCTGTCCCGCATCCGCCGACGTAATGGAGTCCCTCGCCTTTCCTCGCCGCCAGCAGCAGCCGGCCAATGGCGCCTTGCGTCGCCGGAGGCTCAAAGCCGACAATCAGTCAGGCCAGCCTTCCGCAGGCCGTCCACAATGCGTTCGAAATCGGCAGGATTCTTGTAGGGCAGTACTTTGCGCCTGTGCTCCAGGGAATAATCGGGATTGATTCGGAACACTTCCACCCACTCACCGCGCGCTTCCTCGAAGCGGCCCAAGTGACCATAGCTCGCCGCCAGCAGCACTCGCGAGACGTCGGTGTCTGGATTACGGACGAGCCGCCGCTTCAGGATGACGACGGCCTCCTCGTACCTGCCTAGCTGGAACATCGCCTGCGCGTAGAAGTGCAGGAACAGATCCGGGTAATAGGGATTCAGGGCCATTGCCCGCTCGAAATAGGCGAGCGCCTCGGCCGACCTGCCAGCATAGTGCAGTGCATTGCCGAGATTCTCGTATCCCTCGACAAGATTGGGAGCAAGCGCGATCACGCGTTCGGCCTCGGCGATCGCCACGTCATGCTGTCGCAAGTGCAGTTTGACGACGCCGAGCGCCCAATGGGCGTAGGGATATTGATCGTCGAGCGCCACCGCCCGCGTGGCAGCCTCAATCGCCAGTTCACGCGATTTTGAGGGCGATTGGCTCCACTGGTTGATGTAGGCCAGGCCATGTGTGACAGCGAGGAACGCGTAGGCCGGCACGAATTTCGCATCAAGCTCGATGGCGCGTTGCAACAGTTCACGGGCCTGCGTATTTTGCTCTCTCGTCAAGCGCCACATGTGTTCACGGCCACGAAGGAAGCAGTCATACGCCTCCAGGCTCTCGGTCTGCTCCGCAGCCAGCCGCTGCTGGTCGCCCTCTCTCAGGTTGAGCGCGAGCGCGTCGACAATCTGCTGCGTAACGTCGTCCTGCACGGCAAAGATGTCGGTCAGGTCGCGATCGAAACGCTCCGCCCACAGATGGCCGCCTGATGTTGCGTCGATCAGCTGTGCGGTGATCCGCACCCTGCTGCCCGATTTGCGGACGCTGCCCTCAAGCACGTAGCGCACGCCAAGGCCGCGACCCACCTCTTGGACGTTCACGTTCCGACCCTTGAAGGTGAACGAAGAGTTGCGGGCGATGACGAACAGCTGCGACAGCTTCGACAGAGCCGTGATGATGTCTTCGGAGATGCCGTCGGCAAAGTATTCTTGCTCGGCATCACCGCTCATATTGGCGAAGGGCAGCACGGCAATTGAGAGCGCCGGCGGCGATGCGGCTGGCGCGCGACCAGCGGCGGCGTACGTGACCGCTGTTGATTTTGACGGTGCGGCGGCGCCGACCTGGAGCGAATAGATCCGGATCGGCTCGACGATGTTCTTGAGCTGTGTGCTGCCGAGATCGGTGACGGAGAGATCGAGCCTCGCCTTGACTTGGCGATAGGCATCCTCCGACATGCAAATCGCACCCGGCGCTGCGACGCCCTCCAGGCGCGACGCGATATTGACGCCGTCGCCCATCAGGTCACCGTCGCTTTCCTCGACCACATCTCCTAAATGGATGCCGATCCGGAACTCGATACGGCGGTCATGGGGCACGCCGGCATTGCGTTCGACCATGGCGTTCTGCACCTCGACGGCGCAGCGGACGGCGTCCACCACGCTGCGGAATTCGACCAATGCCCCATCGCCTGTGCGCTTGATCACGCGCCCGTTGTGCACAGCTATAGTTGGGTCGATCAGGTCGCTGCGCAGTGCCCGCAACCGCGCCAGGATTCGATCTTCGTCCGCGCTTGCGAGCCTGCTGTATCCGACCACGTCGGCGGCCAGAATTGCGGCCAGCTTGCGGTTCTCGCCCATTGAGCGTCTCCTCTTCTCCACTATAGCAGGAAGACAGTGGGCAACACGGAACTTTTCGCTTCTTTGCGGAGCGATCGTGGGCGATGTCTCATGTGGGCGAGCGCCGTATAGATTCGGGCAATGACTGTTCTGTCGGCGGTCGATCGATTGACACGAAAACCCGCTCGGGGCCAGATCACGTCGATGCCCCTGAGGCGCCTGAATGTCTCCTTCTGACGATTCCGAGTCTCGAAGCTGCCAATCCTCTCTCGGCCCCAGTCGAGCCATTAGCTCCGCCGGAAGATCAATCTAGCTGGCCAGCCGGTCCCAGTAGGGTGGGTTGCCGAAGCTCCGCTGCAAGCTGTCGGCCAATGCGCGGATTTTCGCCGAGGCGCCATGATCGCGGGGGTAAGTTATGAAAAGCTCTGCGCCCTCGGCCCGGGCGCCGACGTCGATCGGCACCAACACTCCGCTTTTTACGGCTTCATGGATGAAGAAGGTCGGCAGTAGCGTGATTCCGAGGCCCGCCATCGCCGCCTCCCTCATGACCAGGCCATTGTTGGCCCGGAGCGCGGCCTTCGGCCGGACGACTTGCCAGCCATGCTCGGTCGAGAAGCGCCAATCGCCCTCGCGCATCGAATAGAGGATGCCGCAATGATGCTGCAGCTCGTCTATCGACGCCGGATGCCCTTCCCGTTCCAAATAGGCGGGGGAGGCGACGAGCAATCGGCGGCTCGTCGCCAGGCGCCGGGCAATGAGCCGGCTGTCGCCGATCGCGCCGTGCCGAAGGACTGCGTCGAACCCGCCGGCGGCCGCATCGACGAATCGGTCGTCCAGCTCCACCGAGACTTCGATCTGGGGATGCTCCTGGATGAATTTGGTGAGCGCCGGCGCCAGATGGAGGATCCCGAAGCTGACCGGTGCGGATAGTCTCAGCGGGCCCGCGAGCTTCCCGCTCCGCGCCGCCAGTTCGGCGGCAGCTTCGTCGGCCTCGCGAAGGATGCGCTGAGCGCGCGGCAGGAAGGTTTGCCCGTTCTCCGTCAGGGAAAGCTTGCGCGTCGTCCGCTGAATCAGCTTGGTGCCGAGAATACGTTCCAATTCGGCCAGGCGCTCGCTGACTACCGACTTGGCCAGGCCGAGCCGTCTTGAGGCTGCGCTGATCGATCCTGCCTCGGCGGTGGCAACGAAAGCGGCGATGCCGTCAAATTTGATCATTGTTCGGAAATTCCGTCGGCCAATTTCGGAGTTCTCCGGCTAGTACGAACAATGCATCAGAAGCATTTACGTGTCCAGAAAGCGCGTCAGAAGGCGGCGCCAAAGATCTGGAGGATGTGTGCAAGCCCGTCGTCCTCTACATTCACGGCTTCGGGCCAACTGACACCCATTACATCGATCAAGCCGCCGATCCCCGGCCCTGACCAAATCTAACGCAATAGGAACAACGGACATGAACGATTTCACTGGAAAAAATGTGCTGGTCCTCGGCGGCAGCCGCGGAATTGGGGCCGCGATCGTGCGGCGCTTTGCGAAGGCTGGCGGCAATGTCGCTTTCACCTATGCCGGTTCGAAAGATGCGGCGGAGACGCTCGCGGCGGAAACGGGCGCCGAGGCCATCCAGGCCGATAGTGCCAATCGCGACAGGCTGATTTCGACCGTCGCTGACCGCGGGGCGCTCGATGTCATCGTCATTAATGCCGGTACGCTGGTCATGGGCGACCCACTCACCCTGAACTCCGACGACATCGACCGGATGATCGATGTCAATGTCCGCGCGCCCTACCACGCCTCGGTCGAGGCGGCGCGACAGATGAACGACGATGGCCGCATCATCGTGATCGGTTCGGTCAACGGCGACCGCATGCCGTTCGCCGGCGGGGCCGCCTATGCGCTGACCAAGTCGGCGATGCAGGGCATGGTTCGCGGCCTGGCGCGTGACTTCGGCGGACGCGGGATCACGGTCAACAGCATCCAGCCTGGGCCGACCGACAGTGACATGAATCCCGCCGGCGGGCCGATGGCGGACACGATGCACGGTTTCATGGCGATCAAACGCCACGCCCGCGGCGACGAAATCGCCGAGCTGACCGCCTATCTCGCCGGACCACACGGCGCGATGATCACTGGCTCAATGCAAACGATAGACGGCGGCTTCGGTGCTTAGTCTTCACAGTGGGCACTAGGTCCGCAGACCCACCAAAGCAGATCTTCCGCTTTCAGCGGCCGGTCCCGTTAGCGGCCTCAGTTTTTGGCCATCGCCAACCAACATTCGAGATGACCGCTTTAGCGCATCTCGGCCGTTCGCGCTCGCCGCAGCGAGCGACTGCCTACCTGAAGGTTTTTCGATGCGGGCCACGAACTGACGGTTGCCACCGGGTGTGTTCCGGCTCGCGTTGGAAAACCTTGGAAGGAGGAAGCCGCGGGAGGCGATCGATCTTTCGCCGATGTGACCGTCGACTGTGCATCCTCGCCTTGATAGGAATCGAACCACAGGTCCGCAATCTCAACGCCCACGCGCCATTCGGAAGGGGGGTGACGCTGTACAAATCGGTCGACAGCCCGTGACGATCGAAGTGCTCGTAACAACGCACCGCAATAGGCGGTCACCAATCATTGAACATCCTTGAACGACTGGGGTCTACCAAGGCCGGACTGTTGTTCCTATGACTTCCGATGTGTCGGTGACGAACCTCACCGATACACTTTGTGGCGCAGCCGCCGGGGCTCCCGAGGTGAACTGATGGAATGCTGCGATGTCATTCAAACCATTGCTTGGCGACGGACGTATCCGGACCCGGGAAGAAGAATCAGCACCGCTGCAAACTGCGTCCTGGATTGATTCGTCAGTCATGTTCGACAGTCGGCGCTGGGCATGCCAGGAGGCAGAACTCCATTGGACGGCACCTCATCATCTGATCGTGCTGACAGATGGGGGAAGTACGTCCCGGACATCGAGCCGGACCGAGCGCAAGATCATCTATGACGGGCAGGACCGACCCGGAATCCTCACTTTCGTTCCCGCCGGCGCGGAACGGATCGGATTCTACCGCGACGTCGACCTCTCCTATTCTGCCCTGTGGATTGATCCCGACCTTGCGCTTCCCGGTTTGGAACGGCTGCGCGACATTCCGATTCTGGTAAACGAAAGCGACGCAGTCATCGGCACGCTTCTGCGATCGCTTTGTACCGAGATGTTATTCGGCCACCGCCCGGACACAGTCTATGTAGAGCATCTGGTTTCCCTTGTCGGTTTGCGCACGGCCGGCCTGGGGGCGGCCACGTCCGGCCGCGAGCGCAGGCCGCCTTGGCCGTCGCACGTTCGAGCGCGTCCGCAACTACATTGACGCCCATATCGCCTCCGATATCTCGCTGAGCGAAGTGGCAGCCATTGCCGAGATGCCGGTCGATAGCTTCGCGCGTTGTTTCAAGGAGACGACCGGCCGTCCGCCCTATGCCTATATCCTCGAGGAACGCGTGGGGCGGGGCGGAACTGCTGCTGCGCGAGACGGACCTGGCGATAGGTGCCATTGCCTTCCGCCTCGGCTTCTCCAGCCAGAGCCGTTTCACCACGACCTTCCGTCGGCTCAAGGGCATCACCCCGCGCGCCTACCGGCTGCAGTTTTCTCCGGAATCCTGACAGGACCTCCGGTTTCCTGAAAGAAAGCGACCCCCCGCACGCCCAAATTCCGCCTGTCGAAGATAGCAAGGCGCCGGCTCGCCGGAGGGCAGAAGCCCTCCCGGCTCATGCCGTTGCGACCGGGAGATCATTCATGGCTGTAACGGACTACAGGATTACCCGCAGGGCGGTTTTGGAAAGCGGGGCGGCGACCTGCCTCGTCCTCGCATCCGGCCTGCCCGCCGGTGCCGCGGTGACTGGCGGCCCCATGACGGCCGGGCCGGTCGCGCCGCCGATACCGAGAACGCCGATGCGCTTCAGGATCAACGCCACGGAACATGCCCTGGAGCTCGACCCGCGCACGACCCTGCTTGATGCCCTGCGAAACCATCTCGGCCTCACCGGCTCCAAAAAAAGGTTGTGACCACGGCCAGTGTGGTGCGTGCACCGTTCTCGTGAACGGCCGACGGATCAACTCCTGCCTCTCGCTCGCAGCCCAGCACGAAGGCGACGAAATCACGACGATCGAGGGGCTCGCCGACGGCGACCGGCTGCACCCGGTGCAGGCGGCCTTCGTCGCCCATGACGGCTTCCAGTGCGGCTATTGCACACCGGGACAGATCTGTTCGGCCGTGGGAATGCTTAAGGAAATCCGCGCCGGCTGGCCAAGCCATGCCAGCAGCGACGTCGCCGGGCCCGCGGCGCTGACCGAGGCGGAGATCCGCGAGCGCATGAGCGGCAATTTCTGCCGTTGTGCCGCCTATCCCAACATCGTCGCTGCCATCCGCGACGCATCCGAGGAGGCGTGAGCTCATGCAACCCTTTACCTACGTGCGCCCCGGCAACGTCAACGAGGCGGCAGCCGCAGTGGCGGCCGTGCCGGAAGCGATGTTCATCAGCGGCGGTACCAATCTTCTCGATTTGATGAAGCTGGAGATCGAGCGGCCGACGCATCTCGTCGACATCAGCCGACTGCCGCTTGACCGGATCGAGGAGACGCCGGAGGGTGGCTTGCGCATCGGCGCACAGGTCCGCAACGGCGATCTCGCCGCCGATCCGCGGGTGCGGTCCCGCTACCCGCTGCCCCTATTTCTATGACCGCAGCATGCCCTGCAACAAGCGCGCGCCCGGATCGGGCTGCGCGGCGCTTCAGGGCTTCAACCGGATGCACGCCGTGCTCGGCGCCAGCGAGACCTGCATCGCGGTGCATCCCTCGGATATGGCCGTGGCCATGGCCGCACTCGACGCCCAGATCGAGACCACCCTGCCCGATGGCACGACTCGCACGATCGCGATCGGCGACCTCCGCCGGTTGCCGAGCGCAACCCCGCATGTCGAGACGGCACTCGGCCACGGCGAGATGATCACGGCCGTGACCCTGCCGCCCCCGCCGCCCGGCCGGCAGCTCTACCGCAAGGTGCGCGACCGCGCTTCCTATGCCTTTGTGCTCGTCTCGGTCGCAACCGTTGTCGAAACGAGCGGCGACCGCATAAGGAGCGCCCGCATCGCGATCGGCGGCGTTGCACCGAAGCCCTGGCGCCCGCGGGAAGCGGAATACGTGCTCGCCGGCGCGGCCGCCGCCGACGCCGCCTTTTCCGGGGCCGAGACCGCGCTCGCCGGAGCGGTGGGGCGCGGCGGCAATGATTTCAAGATCCCGCTGGCAAAGCGCACGCTACGACAGACGCTTGCCGCGGCTGCCGAAGGTGCATGAGGTGCAACGATGACCGAGACCATGGAAAACCGTTCCTCGGAGAACGGCCTTGTCGGCCAGTCGATCGCGCGGATCGACGGACCGCTGAAGGTCACCGGCCGCGCGACCTATGCCTATGAGCACGCCGTGAATGGCGCCGCCTACGGCTATATTCTCGGCGCCGCCATCGCCAAGGGCCGCATCGTCGAGATCGACAGTAGGAAAGCCGAGCAGGCGCCGGGCGTCCTTCACGTCATGACCCATCGCAACGCACCGGCCCAGCCGGAATTCGGCCCGGCGGTTACGCCCACGGTGCCGGAGGTTTTCAGCCGCGCCAGGCCCATGCTCAACAGCGACCGCGTTCGCTTCCACGACGAGCCGGTCGCACTCGTCCTGGCGGAGACCTTCGAGGCGGCGCGGGCTGCCGCGGCGCTCATCGACGTGCGCTATGAAGAGGAGCGCGGCGCCTTCGATCTGCCGGCGCGTCTCGCCGACGCCTACGCGCCCCGGCGCACCAATGCCGGCTTCGAGACGGACAGCGCCGTCGGGGACTTCGACCGCGCCTTCGCCGCCGCTTCCGTCACGGTCGATGCGACCTACCGGACGCCCTACGAGCACCACAACCCCATGGAGCCGCATGCGACGCTCGCGGTCTGGTCGGGCGACGAGGTGACGGTCTATACGTCCGCGCAGACGCTTGCCAATTTCCAGGCCGGCCTCGCCAGCACGCTCAGCATTCCGCGAGAGCATGTACGCACCGTCAGCCCGTTCATCGGCGGTGGTTTCGGCTCCAAGCTGATCGTCCATGCCGACACCGTCCTCGCCGCGCTCGCCGCAAGGGTCCTGCGCCGCCCGGTCAAGGTCGCGCTGACGC
Organism: Sinorhizobium fredii NGR234; assembly: GCF_000018545.1. Taxonomy (NCBI): domain Bacteria; kingdom Pseudomonadati; phylum Pseudomonadota; class Alphaproteobacteria; order Hyphomicrobiales; family Rhizobiaceae; genus Ensifer; species Ensifer fredii. Next base: position 125,391 of record NC_012586.1, on the reverse strand, counting down.
GGCAGCAGATGTTCGCCAATGCCGGTCATCGTGCCGAGATGGTCCAGCGGGTGCGGCTCGGCGCCGAGCGCGACGGACGACTGACGTCGATCGGCCATGTTGTCTGGTCCGCGACCTCCGGTTTCGAGGAGTTCTGCGAGCAGACCGCGGTCTTCGGCCGCTCGCTCTACGCCGCGCCGAACCGGTTGACCCGCCACCAGCTCGTCCCCGTCGACCTCAATCGCGGTGAATGGATGCGCTCGCCGGGCGAGGCGCCCGGCATGCTCGCCTTTGAATCGGCGATGGATGAGCTCGCCGAGAAGCTCGGCCTCGATCCGATCGAGCTCAGGATCCGCAACGAGCCGACCGCGGACCCGGAACAGGGCGTTCCGTTTTCAACGCGCAACCTCGTCGCCTGCATGCAGGAAGGCGCGCGGCGCTTCGGCTGGGAGCGCCGCAACCCGGCCCCGGGGCGCATTCGCGAAGACCGCAAGCTCATCGGCTATGGCATGGCGGCCGCCATTCGGCCGAATTACATCGGCGCCGGGACGGCGCGCGTGGCGATCGATGCAAACGGCCGCGTCACGGCTCAGCTCGACATGACCGATATCGGGACCGGCACCTACACCATCCTCGCGCAGATCGCGGCTGAAAGCCTCGGCGTTCCGGTCGCCGCGGTCAAGGTCGAGCTCGGCGACAGCCGCTTCCCGCGCACGGCCGGCTCCGGCGGCTCCTGGGGTGCGGCGAGCGCGGGTTCGGCGCTGCACCATGCCTGCAACGCCCTCAGGGAGAGGATCATGGCGGCGTCACGAACGAGCGACCGCTCGCCGCTCAGGGGCGCGAACGACGTCGCGCCGAGTTTCGCCGACGGAAAGGTGCGGGTCGGCAACCGTTCCGTAAGCCTGACCGATCTCATCGCCAGAATCGCGCCCGACGGCATTGCGGCGACCGGTTCGGTCGCCGCCGCCCGCGACACGGAAAGCTACCGAGCCTACTCCCAGCACTCCTATGGCGCGCACTTCGCGGAGGTCGCGGTCGACGGCGACACCGGCGAGATCCGCATGCGCCGCATGCTCTCGGTGATCGGCGCCGGCCGCATCCTCAACGCCAGGACCGCACGCTCGCAGATCCTCGGCGGAATGACCTGGGGTATCGGTGCTGCGCTGATGGAGGAAGCCGTGCTCGATCCCCGCTCCGGCCACTTCGTCAACCACGATCTCGCCGAGTATCATGTCCCCGTCAACGGCGACGTCGCGGAGATGGAAGTCGTCTTTCTCGAGGAATTCGACGACAAGGCCAATCCGCTCGGCGCCAAGGGGCTCGGCGAGCTCGGCGTCTGCGGCTCGGGCGCGGCAATAGCCAACGCGGTGTACAATGCGACCGGCGTCCGCGTGCGCGAATTCCCGATCACCCTGGACAGGCTGCTCCCCGGCCTGCCGCTGACGGCCATCTGACGCGTCGATGCGGTCAGACGCAACGGACACGACGGGCCTGATTGGACGAATGCGAGCATCGCGCGAGGGTCGCATTTCCAAGCTGCGCGGGGCAGCACCCCCTCTGCCCTGCCGGGCAGAGGGGTATCAACACCGCACGCCAGATTTTTCAGGTGTGATCGATTCCAAATCAGGCAGAGCGGGATGCCGGCGGCAGACCGCACACGCATTCCCCCTCCCGATCCAACCGCGCGGGCGCCCACAACAATGATCGCATACTCTGGGAATGGAATCCGCTTGTAACCTCCGGGGCTCTGGCTGCCGCAGGCTGGAGTAGGAATTTGTCCATGAGCGCGGAATTGCCGAAGCGACGATTGGCGCGCTCCCGGGCGAGCGAAAACTGAGGGTCGTCGTCCATCAGCTGTGCCATCGCGCGCTGCGCGCCTTGCAAATCACCACGCTGGCTGAGCACGGCCGTGTGGATCAGCAGGCAATCCGCCTCGCGCGGCGCGCGGATCAGGCATTCCCGCAGGACCTGGTCGGCTTCATCGAGGCGGCCGGCAGCATAGAGCGCCTGACCGTAGACATAGGTATAGTACTCCGGTGCCATCGGATGCAGCCGGCGCGCCCGCTCGGCGTTGCGTACCGCCTCGTCATAGCTGCCGAACCGAACCTGCGCCTTTGCCAGCGCCATCAGTCCCATCATTCCTCTATGGGCGTAATCCGCCGATAGAGGAAATCCTCGCAGAGGATCGTCTGAACTGAACTTATCCCGGGAAGCGACTTGATACGCTTGTCCAGCAGTTCGAACAGGTCGTCTGGATCCCGACACATGACCTCCGCCATGATGTCGAACTTGCCGGCGCACAGGGCGATATAGGCGACGGATGGGAGTGCCGAGACCTGGTCACCGACTGCGGTGATGCTGGCGCCCGATGCGACGGTCAGACATACCCATGCGATAGTGCGATATCCGATGCTGCGCGGGTTTGTCATGGCGAGCACCTGGACTGCACCCTGTTCGAGAAGCCGAGCGTAACGCTTCCGGATCTGGCTTTCGGAGATGCCGATATGACGGGAAATCTCGAGAAACGGCATGCGCCCGTCCTGGCTGAGACAGCGAACGATCTCGCGATCCACCTTGTCGAGCACAATGTTGGAAGAGAACCGCGAGCCTCCCTCCTTGACCTGCGTCCGGTCCCAGGCCGGCTGCTGGTAATGCAGGCTGAGATAGGGAAAGATGTCGATCTCCCTGACACCATCCATGCCTCGGATGGCCCCGTCCAGCAGGTCCCCGAGTTCACGATTGTCGCGGCACACAAGCTCGACGAGAATGTCATAAGCACCGAAGGTCGTGACAGCATAGTCAACGGCGTTGAGCTCAAAGAGCTGTTCAGCGATGTCGAGTCGATTGGAGCCACCCACTATCCTTATGCCGACGAGCGCCACCGAACTGTAGCCAATGGCCCTTGGCGAGGCGACCGTGGTAATCTCTATGAGCTCGAGCGCGCGAAGCTCTCCAACCCGCCTGCGCACCGTCTTTTCTGTTAGTCCCAGCTTCTCGGCAAGATCGACGAAGGAGATGCGACCATCGGCCTGTAGCAGGCGGATAAGCTCGATATCCGATGTGCTGATTTCGCAACCGCTGCCGGCACGCAGCAGGCTCGCGTGCCGTGTCTGGGGTGATCGTTTGATCGCTGACATGCCGGATCTCATGGAGACGCAACGAAGGGGTGGCAAGCCCCGATTGTCCCCTGTGAGGCCTGCCACTATTTGGTTCTAGGCGCGTGTGCACCTTGGTTCAAGTCACGTCGCTGTGCGCTGCGACATTAACCCTGCGCTGGATCCGCGTCGATTTTCCCACGCCCCAGACGAAAGCGGAACGCAGGTCGAGCAAGGGCCTCGGCCAGCGCGTTCCCACCCGGCCATAAAGACGCGAGAATTTCTGCGTCGCATCGACGACGGGACGCTGCCGCGCTTCCCAACTCGCAAGGGCGGCACGGATTTCAGGCGTTCTGGAAAGCTCGTCGGCAAGCACGAACCCGGTCTGCATGGAGACACCAGCGCCCTGGCCGAGATTGGGCGACATGGCGTGAGCGGCGTCGCCCAGGATCGCGACGTTGCCCTTGCGCCATGAATGACAGGTCACATCGCTGAAGGAGGCCCACCGACCGTTGTCCGTTAGGCGATCGATATAGGAAGCTAGTGCAGGGAAGGATTTCGTCCAGGATTTCCTGTCCGGTGGGGAGAGCCGCCCGACATGGTCGCTGGCCGGGCAGCAGACGTAAAGATAGACGGTGTCGCGGCTCGCGGGCACCACGCCGACACGGCGGCCACCGTTCCAGTATTCAAGCGACCGACCCGCTGCATCCTCCGGAATACGGGGAATGAGATAGCGCCCGCAACCATCCTGGAGATCGACGACCCTTTTCGCCAGGCCCAGGCTATTGCGAACCGCCGAGTTTACCCCATCGGCACCGACGATCAGATCTGCCTTCAGTTTCTGGCCATTTTCGAGGAGCAACTGCCCATCTTCGGTGGCACCCGAGACCCGGGAATTGACGACGATCTCGACGCCGGCGCGCGTTGCGGCGTTCGCAAGCGCTTTGTGCAACTGACTGCGCAGGATGGTGTAGAGCCGCGTACCCTGCATCATCCAGCCAGATTGGAGGAGACGCTCGCGCTCGTCGCGGATCTCCCAATACTGATTGCGCTCGCCGCCGTCGATCGCTTCGTCATAGGCGCCTATGGCTTCGAGTACGCGCAGCGCGTTTTCCCACATGAAGATGCCAGCGCCGATTTCGCGCAACTCTTCGCCGCGTTCGTGTACCCGCACGCTCCAGCCCTTCTGCGCGAGCGCCGCAGCCGTGGTCAGGCCGGCTATTCCCGCGCCAGCAATTTCCGCATGTCTTCCGTTGATCGTCATGGTTTTTTCCTCACAGTTTCACCGGCCGGCATGCCGCACGGGCCAAAGCCGGTGGTCTTGTTGTCTCTAGGTTTGTTGATCGCGGCGACGCGGCAGGCGTCAGTTCGTCATCTCGCTCGCGAGCCTTAAGCGCACCCGGTCGGCGATCACCGCCAGGATCAGGATCGCACCGATCGCCACTATCTGCAGGTAGGAGTCGACATGGGCTAGGTTCATGCCGTTCTGTACGAGGCCGATGAAGACGGCGCCCAGCACCACGCCGCCGACCCTGCCCGAGCCGCCGCTCAGGCTCACGCCGCCGATCACGCAGGCCGCGATCGATTCCAGCGGCATGGAGCCGCCGATGTTCGCTTCCCCCGTGGCGAGCCGCGCCGTCAGCATCAGACCCGCTATCGTCGTCAGCGCGCTGCACAGGACGTAGGTCTTGAACAGCGTGCGCTTGGGCTCGATGCCGGACAGGCGGGAGGCCTTGATGTTGCCGCCCACGGCATAGATATACCGGCCGAGACGCGTCCAGTTGAGCAGGAGATAGACAAGCGCGATCAGCACCGCAGTGGCATAGATTGGCACCGGCACCCCGAACAGGGTTCCAAAGCCAAGGATAGCGCCAAAGGCTTCCGGCATCCCCTGTACCGGTATGCCCGAGGTGAGATAGAGCGCCAGGCCAAAGCCGACCGATGACATGCCGAGCGTCATCATAAACGGGTTCACGCCGAAGAGCGAAATCCCGAGCCCATTAATCGCGCCCATCGCCACGCCCGCGGCGAGGCCAGCGAAGACACCGATCAAGATCGCCAATCCCACCATGTCGGGCATGGCGGCGAGCGAGGCCACCATCGCCATGGCGCTGACCACCGAAGTGACGGCCAGCGTCGTTCCGACCGAAAGATCAATGCCCCCCGAGATCAGCGCGAGCATCTGGCCAAGCGACACGATCGTGAGATAGCTCGATTGCCGCGCGACATTGATCAGGTTACGCGACGTCAAGAAGTTATCCGACATGAGCGAAAAGGTGATCATCGCCGCAAGCATCAGAAACGGCAGGACGCCGAGCCCGACGAACAGGCGCTTCATCACCTCCCTTGCTGCCGTGGCCGTGGTCCTTCGATCCAGATGTGTGAGTTCAATAGACGTCATTTGGCGTCCCTTTCAAAAAAGTGGCCGAGCACATTTTCCTGGGTAATCTCTGCCCCGGACAATTCGGCCCTGAGTTCGCCGCGGTACATGACGTAGGCGCGGTTGCTGAGATTGAGGATTTCCGGCAGGTCGGACGAGATGAGCAGGATCCCAGCGCCCGCCTCGCAAAGCTTGCCGATCAGCTCGTAGATGCTTGTGCGTGTTGCGACATCGACGCCGACCGTCGGCTCGTCGAAGATGAAGAGATCGATCTCGCGGGCCAAGGCCTTGGCGATCATCACCTTCTGCTGATTGCCGCCGGAAAACTGCTCGACGCCCCGTTCGAGGTCCATCGGCCGGAGTTTCAGGTGCTTCGCCAGATCGGAAGCCCGCTTGACCTCCGCGCTCCGCCGCAGGATACCGAAGCGCGCAAAGCTCGGTGAATCGAGCGCGGACAGCGCCATATTCTCCCGCGCGCCGCGCATCATCACCAGCCCTTCGTCTCGCCTGTCGGAGGGAACGTAGAACAGCCCCTCCTGCATCATGGTACTCACCGAAAATCCGGTAACGTCACGGCCCTTGAATCGGATCCTGCCATCCTCGATCTTCTCGAGTCCGAACGCGGCCCGTCCGATATTGCTCTTGCCCGACCCGACGAGACCGGCGACACCAACCACCTCGCCTGCCCGCACGTTCAACGAGACGGAACGGAGAAGCCGGTTCGCCAATGTGACGCGATCGAGCTCGAGCAGGACACGCTCCGGCCGGTGGGCGATGCGCGGATAGATCTGGTCGATCACCCGACCGGTCATCAGCTCGATCAACTGGTCATCATTAGCCTCATCGGCGCGCAGGGACGCGACTTTTCTTCCGTCGCGCAGGACTGTGATCCGGTCGCCGATCCGACGGATCTCCGCCATACGGTGGGTGATATAGACGATGCCAGTGCCGTTGCGCTTCGCCGTTTCGATGAGCGCGAAGAGTCGGTCCGTCTCCCGTTCCGTCAGCGACGCCGTCGGCTCGTCAAGGATCAGCACCGAGACCCCCTCGGTGAAGGCCTTGGCGATCTCAACCATCTGCTGGTCGGCGCGGGAGAGTGTGGCGACGAGCGCCTCCGGCCTCAGTTCGAATTCTAGCCGATCCAGGATTTCCCGCGCTTGTCGGCGAAGCATGGCCTTGTCGAGGAACGGTCCGCGCCGGAACTCCTGGCCGAGAAACATGTTTTCCTCGACCGTTAGCTGCGGCACCAGTGAAAATTCCTGGAACACTGCCCGCACCCCATGAGCACGCGCATCATGGACGGACTGGAAGGAGACTTCCTGTCCGCACATCCTGATCCTGCCCTCCGTTGGCTGCTGGGCGCCGGCAAGGAGCGAGATGAGCGTCGATTTGCCGGCTCCGTTCTCGCCGAAGAGCACGTGCACTTCCCCATGCCGAAGCTCGAAGTCTATGCTGGCGAGCGCAGTGACACCGGGATAGCGCTTGGTCAGCCCCTCCGTTGTGAGGAGAGACGGCGGTCCAGCCGCCAAGGCGACTGGATCATGAGTGGCCACAAGTTGGTGCGCCATGGCTTACTCGACCGTGAATACGGGCTTGAAATCGGCTGGTGCAACCGAGGAATAGAGATCGAAGCTCGCCGCGTTCTCCTGGTCGACGACCGCCAGCTTCGGTCCGGCATGGCGGATATAGTCCTTGTCTTCGAGAATGCGGATCGCCTGGTCCACTGCGATGCGCGCCTGGATGACGGCGAGATCGGAGGGGGCAGCCAGAATCTCCTTCTTGACGATGCCCTCATAGATACTGGGCGTGATGTAATAGGAAATGACCTTGACCTTGTCCGTAAGGCCCCGCTGCTTGAGAACCTCAATCGCAGCTTCTGCGGTCGGCGCCGTTCCGACGATATAGGTCAAGTCTGAATTGGCCTGCAGCGCATCTTCCACCAGCTTGAGCTGGACCTCCTTGCCGGTATCGCCGTAACGCGTATCGACGACGTCGACATCACTGCCGTCAACGGCCTTCAGGAAGCCCTGATTTCCCGCCTCGACCCATCCCGCGCCGGCCGGTCCTGGGAACCAGGCGACCTTCACCTTCCCAGAACCGGTCGGATGCTTACGAGCGATATAGGTGCCCGCCCCGGCACCCATCTCGCGGAAGGAGACCAGCGACTTGGCTGCGACATCTTTCGAGGTGACGCCGTTCATGAAGTCGATGACGGGAATACCTTGCGAGGACAGTTCCTTAATCAGGTTGTTGAGACCGTCCGCCGAGATCGCACCCAGGATCACCGCCTGTGCGCCGCTCGCGACGCAATCTTCGATCTGCGAGATCTGCTTGGCGAGGTTGGTATATCCGCCGGCCTCAAGGACGGTCATCTGGACACTCTGACGCTTTGCCTCTTGCGTCACGCCATAGTCGACCGCCACCCAGTAAGCATCCTTCATGTGAGGCACGGAAACACAGATGTTGAGCGGCGCGGCCGGCTTGCCGGTCGGCGTATACTGGACCGTGGTGCGGGCGCTATTCATATCGAAGGGCGGATTCCAGGATTCGACATCAACGGGAAACCAGCTCTTGTCAGTTGCAAGGGCCGAACCAGCGAATAGGCATGCAATCGCTGCCACGCAGGCGAGCGTGTTGTTGAGTTTCATTTCTTTCCTCCCAGTTGAAAGCACGCCGGAATGCGTGCCCTTCAGGGCGGGATGAGGATAACTGCGTGCGCCCCCACATCCCGCTCAAACTTCTCAAATCATCTAGTGGCGCGGCGCGGCATGCTTCTCCGTTCTGCCGCGTGACATCACATATGTCGGCTTCAGTCGTCGAATTTCGTCCACGGGCTTTTTGCGCGGGTCGCATTCGAGCGCGATCACGTCCGCCATCTTCCCTGGAGCAAGGCTCCCTTTGTCATCTTCTTCGCCCAGCACCGCTGCAGCATCGATCGTGTGCATCCTCAGCGCCGTGTCGAAATCGAGCGCTTCGTCCTCATCGATCGTGAGGCCCGAATAGGTCTGGCGCTTCATGCAGCACCAGATGCTGAAGAAAGGATTGGTCGCTTCCCGCTCCGAGCCGATCCAGACATCGGAGCTGCCGGACAAACGCCAACCCTGCTCAATGAGGCTGCGGAAGGGAAAACGTCCCCGCCGGCCATAGGCGCCGAGATAGTCCGGAAAGTACTCGCCGAATGTATAGAGGAAGACCGGCTGCGGAACTGGAATGATACCCGCCCTCGCCCATCTGTGCGCCGTCTCGGAAGTCGGCAAGAGATTTCCGGCGTGCTCAATGCGCATCCGCGACCGGCCGGGCTCCGTGCCGCCGAGCTTGATCACCATGTCGCAAAGCCAGTCTTGAGCGCGATCGCCGTTGGCATGGACGGCGAGTTGCAGTCCGGCCTCGCGGGTCATCAGGAAGGCCCGTCTCAAGAAATACTGGTCGAAAGCGATGGAGCCCGACGAACCTGGATGGCCGACATAGCAGCAATTGACAGCTGCGGATTTAGCCGAGAACCCCCCGTCTGAAAACAACTTGAGTCCTTGGATGCGCAGATCCTTTTCGGAGGTCGTCAGGCGGATGTGGTGGCGCCAGTTTCTCACCTTGTCCAGGCCATCCAGCGTGCCCGGCGACCAGAGATAGACACGCATGCTGGTGGGCAGTTCTCCGCTCTCCGCAAGGTCATTCATGCATTCGATACCCGCCACCGTCTCGGAAATCTCACCGATCGTGGTGACACCAAAATCGGTGAAAAAATCCCTGAGGCCCGAGGCGATGCAGGCGCGCAACTCATCCGCATTCGGTCTCGGCAATGGTAGCAGCGAGTCCATCTCCTTGATGACGCCGGTGGGTTCACCGTCGTCGCCGAATATTACTTCTGGCTTCCCGGTGATCGAATGCTCCGGCGGACGGAAGCCGCGACCGATCCCGGCCCGTTCGAGTGCCTCCGAATTAAGCACGGTGATGTGCCCCCCTGCTCGCAATGCGATCGGCCGGTCTCTGGAAACACGGTCGAGTTCCGCTCTGGTGGGGAGGCGGCCTTCCTTGAGCTTTCTGTCGAAGAACAGGTTGGCCTGGCCTACAAGCCATTCACCGGGGTCGAGGTCGGTCGCGCCTGCAATGAGGGCGTCGGATACATCCTCTACCGAAGAACATTCCGGCGCCCGGCAATCGATCGTCCTGAAGGCGGTGCGGCAGACGACCTCCGCATGTGCATGCACGTCCACGAAACCCGGCATCAGCGTCGCGTCGCCGAGATCCTCGACCTGATAACCATCCAGGCCCGCCACGTCGTCACGACGGACCAGCCGCTCAATACGATCGCCGGAAATGACGACACCTTGCCAGTCGGGTCGGGAACCATCTTCGCAGGTGATGACGCCGCCGCCGAGCACTACCTTCTTCATTTGGGGCCTTTCAATGTCCAGCAATAGGAAAAGAAAAACATAACCGAATTTCGTTGTCAATATGTGTGATCATACCGTTATTCGGCACGTTTGCCGCCATTTTAGGCTTTTTTCGTCGCATGCTTCGCCAGCCGCGCGGCGAGCGTTTCCGGCATCAGCGTCCCACGCATCCGCCTTGCGGTTCTGATGATCAGCGGCGGTCTCGCCGGCCTTGCCGGCCTCCTTTATGCCGGCCGTCTGCAGGCGGCGAAGTACACGCTTGGCGAGACGGATCTGATGACCGTGATTGCCGCGGTCATCGTTGGCGGTACGCTCCTGAACGGCGGCAAGGGGTCGATCGTCGGCGCACTCGTTGGTTCGCTGATGATGGGCATGCTCAACAACGGGCTGATCCTCATGGGTCTCTCCGTCTCCGACCAGATGATCGTTCGCGGTCTCATTATTCTCGCTGCAGTCGCCGTTTCGCTGCGCGAAAAGTCTCGCTGAAGGAGCTCGACCATGTTTCTCGACGTTCTGCGCCGCCGCAACCCGGCCTTCATCGAAGCCGCGATGGCCCTGCATCAGCAGGGCAAGATCCCGGCGAACGCCTATGTGCTCGACCTCGATACGGTCGAACGCAATGCGCGCACCCTCAGCGAAGAGGCGCACCGCCTCGGCCTGAAGATCTTCGCCATGACCAAACAGGTTGGCCGTTCAAGCTCCTTCTGCCAGGCGGTCAAGCGTGGCGGCATCGACCGTTCGGTCGCCGTCGACATGGCCTGTGCGCGCGCCACACACAATGCAGGCCTGAAAGTCGCCCATCTGGGGCATCTCCAGCAAATTGCGCGCCACGAGGCGGCTGCCGCGGCGCGGACGTTCGAGCCGGAATTTTGGACGGTATTCAACGACACGAAGGCCGCCGAGGCGGCCGCCGGCGCAAAGCAGGCGGGTTACAGGCAGGACCTGCTCGCCCGCATCCGCGCGGAGGGCGATACCTTCTATCGCGGTCACGAGGGCGGGTTTGATGCCAACGATGTGGTCGCGGTTGCCGATCGGCTCGATGCGCTCGATGGCGGCCGCTTCGCCGGCATCACGACTTTCCCGGCACTGCTCTTCGATCACGAGACGAGGAAGGTGCTGCCCACCCACAACCTCGCAACGCTGACAAAGGCGGCCGAGGCGCTCGCCAGGGCCGGGCGCAGGGGGGTCGAGGTGAACGCGCCGGGCACGAACTCGAGCGTCATGCTTGCCTCCCTTGCTCAAGCCGGAGCGACGCAGTGCGAGCCCGGCAACGGCCTGCACGGCACGACGGCACTGCACGTGATGGAAGACCTGCCGGAACTGCCGGCGATCCTCTACCTGACGGAAGTGTCCCACCTTTCGGGCGGCAAGGCCTATTGCTTCGGCGGAGGCTTCTATATCGACCCGATCTTCCCGGATTATCACGTCAGGGCAATCGTCGGCGCGGAGCCGACCACGACTGCTGCTTTGAGGAGCGTCGAGATCCCGCCGCCGTCGGCGATCGACTATTACGCGATGATCGACGCGACCGGCCCCAATGCCCCGAAGCCGGGCGATACCGCCGTCTTCGGGTTTCGTGGGCAGGCCTTCGTCACACGCGCCTATGTCGTCGGCGTCTCCGGCATATCAAAGGGGACGCCCAAGGTTAAAACGATCGAGAACGGTTTCGGTGAAACCGCGTCCTGGCCGGTGTAGGAGCTTCGTCATGACTGCGAACGTAGAGATCAACAGAAACGCTCCGGTCCTGGAGCTGCGTGATATACGCAAGACCTTCGGTGGCATCACCGCGATCGAGAATTTTTCGCTGGAAGTCTACCCTGGAGAGATCGTCGCGCTCGTCGGCGACAACGGCGCCGGTAAGTCGACGCTGATCAAGATCATCTCCGGCGTCCATCCGCTGACATCGGGAGCGATCACCATCGAAGGCGAGACAGTCGCCATGTCGAACGCGACGATGGCCCGCGCCCATGGCATCGAGGTCGTCTATCAGGATCTGGCGTTGGCGGACCAGCAAACCGTCTACATGAACATGTTCCTTGGCCGTGAGCCGGTCAATCGCTTCGGACTGCTCGACCGCCGCAGGATGATCGACGAGACGGAGAAGCTGGTGAAGGATCTGGATGTCCGCATTCCCTCCGCCCATGCGACGATCCGTGATCTGTCCGGCGGCCAGCGCCAGGGCGTTGCCATTGCCCGCGCCACCCATTGGGCGAGCAAGCTGATCCTTCTCGACGAGCCGACGGCGGCTTTAGGCGTGGCGGAAACGGCGAAGGTCGAGGAGATCGTCCAGTCGCTGAAGCAACGCAACATCGGCGTTCTGATCATCAGTCACAGCCTCGACCAGGTGTTTAAGCTCTCGGACCGCATCTGCGTCCTGCGGCGCGGTAATCAGATCGGCATTCGCGAGACCGCGAAGACCGACAAGAACGAGATCATCGCCATGATCACCGGCCTGCAGCAGCACTGACGGCTGGAACGTTCCGGCAGTCCTTTCATTCGATTCAGCAGAGTTTTGCGGTGCAAGAGTTCACCACCCATATGTTGGGCGAGATCAAGGAAATCCCGGCCGTTGTCGAGCGCCAGATCAGGGAAGGGGCGGAGGCCTATCGCGACGAAGGGCTACGGCTTAGACGGGAGTCGCCAAGGTTTCTGGTGAGTTGCGCTCGCGGTTCCTCTGATCAGGCGGTGACGTATTTCAAATATCTCGTCGAGACCGGTGTCGGTATTCCGGTTGCCTCGGTGGGTCCGTCGATCGCCTCGGTCTACAATGCCACGCTCGATTTCGCTGGCGGTGTGTGCTTGACCGTTTCACAGTCGGGCGGCAGCCCGGACCTTGTCAGCCTGCAGAAGCGGGCGGGTGACGGCGGCGCGCGCACCGTTGCGCTGTTGAACGTGACGGACTCGCCCGTCGGCAATGGCGCAGGCAGTGTGCTGCCGATGCTGGCCGGACCGGAGAAGGCCGTGGCCGCCACAAAGTCGTTTGTTGCATCACTGGTGGCGCTGGCGAGTGTTGCTGCAAATTGGACCGAGGATCGCGCGCTGATCGACGCCCTGGTGAGCCTGCCCGAAAGCCTGGCTGAGGCACTGGAGTGCGACTGGAGTGCTGCGGCTTTGCCGATCGCGGCGTCGCAGTCGCTGTTCACCATCGGCCGTGGGCCGAGCCTCGGCATTGCAGGGGAGGCAGCACTGAAATTTAAGGAAACCTGCCGCCTTCATGCGGAGGCCTACAGTGCCGCCGAGGTGCGCCACGGCCCGATCGCTCTGGCACGCGACCGTTTTGCGGCTCTGGTCTTTGTCAATGGCGACGACGCGGACACGAGCATTCGAGGTGCGGTCCAAAATCTGGAAGCCGCCGGCGCTAAGGCTTTCGTCGCCGGTGCCCAAATGGACGGAGGCAAAAGCCTTCCGACCGTCGCGGTGCGACACGCGTTGCTCAACCCGATTTGCCGCGTCGTCAGTTTCTATCGATTCGTTGAGGCGCTTGCCGTCTCCCTCGGAGAGAACCCCGATGCTCCGGCGCTCCTCAGGAAAGTGACTAAGACCGTTTGAAGAAGGCTCTCTTTCAGGCTCGCTAAGGGCGAGGCCGTGGTTAGCGGGCCCTGCACTATTCTCGTCGTTACCCCAGTAACGGGTCACCCAGCCGCAACCCTCACGAGTGGCGGCGTTTCAAGCTGATCCGCGACGGTCTCCCAGCGTTCGGCAAAGGCGCCGTAGGCCGTTTTGATGTCGACGCCGACAGGGAGTTCTGGGCATTCGTTCTCGCCGTTGCTGCCCCAGTTCACCCAGCCGGACTGGCGCCGCTGGACAATCTGGAATGCGCCGGAAGCGGCGGAGGTCCACCACACCATCGCCCGGCCCGTTGCCTCATGATATTCCACCGTCTTGGTCGCGGGGCCGGGGAAGATGGTTTCGTGCAGCACCTGGGAGACATTCACCGGCTCGTCCGTCAAGATCCAGGGTCGGTCGCCGAGATCGGCCTTGATGTGGGCGGCCGCGCGCACCTTCGCGAGACGTTCGCGCAGCTCGTCTTCGCCGATCACCTTCTCCCAGGCGCAGAAGAGGCGCCAGTAGAGATCCCAGTGCGCCGATTCGATGTCTGCAAGCGGCCCCATCCACCTCAGCAAGGCCTCGCTGGCCGCGCTCGAAGCCCGCAAGCATTGGCTCACCGTCGAGTGGCTGCCCAAATATGCACCCGAACTCAACGACATCGAGGTGGTCTGGCACGATCTCAAGACCCATCATTTGGCACACCAAACCTTCACCGACACCGCCGCCTCGATCGGCCACCCACCCCGCGGTGGGAGCCTTGAACCGGGAGCGAAGCCCCAATCCGTTGGTTAATCGGAGAATCTCTGCTTAGGTTCAAGCTGGTTGAGTGAGCGAAGCTGACCGCCGTCAGGTCGTGCACCTATCCGACATTAGCACCGCATAGGGTACCGCCTTTCCAACCTCCTTCACGGAGCTGCGCGAACAGCAGGCATTCAACGCCGCACAAACGCTTGACGAACAACGATCACACTTGCGTCGTCACTTGGCAATTGACTACAAAAGGAACCTGGTTCTAGAAGCACGCAGCTGCTGGTCGAACTGCTAGACAAGGTGGCAAATGTTTCATGACCCTAGTCGGCACCGCAGCGCGCGTTTATAGCGCCATTAATTTGGCAGGTGGAACCCGGAGCGAAGGACGATTTTTGATGAATTTGCGGTCTGATTCAGCGGCTGCGCGAAGGCAACCACGCGCCCGCAAGAACCACAAGGCGGAGCCCGCCTCCCCTGGCGGCAATAAGCGGCCTGCGGGGCTCAATCGCAGCGTATCCCGAGCCCTCGATCTGCTTTTGGATATAGCTCACAACCCCTATCCCCAGAGCTTTGTCGATCTTCAACACCAGCACCGTGTACCCAAGGCCACGCTGCATAAACTACTATTCACCCTGGAGGCGCTGCATTTTATCCGGCGTGACCAGGAGACGGGAAAATACAGCGTTGGTCTCGCCGCATTGGAGGTTGCCGCTGCCGGTGCAGCCAGCCCGGCGGATCTGCCTTTCTTGTTGAAGCCGATCCTCGAGAAACTCGTTGAGGAAAACAACGAAACGTGCCACTTGGGAATTCTTCAAGGTGGCGAAGAAATCATCCTCAAACGCCTGGATCCACTTGAGCAGGTCGTCAGACTCGCCCTCACCGTCGGTCGGCGTCATCCTGCCTATGCCTCTTCCGGTGGCCTGGCATCCATGGCGCTATCAATGACAGATGCCGATCTTGAAGCCTTCCCCGAGGCCTTGCCGCAATTGACCGAAAACACGATCAAGAGCCGGGAGGAACTTCGGGAAAGGCTAGCCGAAGTTCGTGCGAAAGGTTACTCCTTGGACATGGAGGAAGCTTACATTGGCGTTCGCTGCGTAGGTGTTGCCGTTGCAGTGCCAAACTGGCCCGTAGTCCATATCAGTTTTTCTCTGCCGCTCCAGCGCGCGCCTGTCGAGAGACTGAGGGCCTTGGCAAAGCCCTTGCTGGCGGCAGCCAAGGAAATCGAGAAAATTCTCTCCGTGACACCGCGGGCTTGAAGAGTTGCAATCACAGAACGCCGCGCCGACGACCGGGTGCAGCGTTCTGGGATAGTGGAGTGCGTCTTTTCACACAGGCCCACAAAAGCCGCTGCAGCAGTTTGAACTTCTGCACGGTTTTGTCCGGATGCGATTTAAGTAGACATGCCGTAGCAGACAATGCGCTTCCGCGGCTCGATCCGCAGGATCATCGTTGCACTTTCAACGTGTCTTCATATCAATGACGAAACGATATTTGACATCGGAACGCAGCATCCGCTCGAACGCTTCATTGACCTGATCGATCGAAATCAACTCAACGTCCGACACGATGTTGTGCTTGGCACAGAAATCCAGCATTTCCTGCGTTTCTGCTATACCGCCGATCGCCGATCCGGCATAGTTGCGGCGCTTGCCGACAAGTGTCCCCGCATGGATCGGCTGCGGCTCGACTGGAACGCCGACCTGGGTCAAGGTACCATCGCGTCGCAACAGTTCGAGGTAGGCGGCCACATCGTGCCTGGCCGATATGGTATCCAGAATGAAGTCGAAACTGTTTGCCTGCTGTGCCATGGCGTTGCTGTCGGTGGAGAGTACCACCTCGGCCGCGCCCAGCCTTTCAGCGTCCTTGGCCTTGCCCGACGAGGTGGTGAACAACACCACGTGGGCACCAAGCGCCTTGGCAATCTTGACGCCCATATGGCCGAGCCCGCCCAGCCCCACGATCCCAACCTTCTGACCGGGTCCCACCTTCCACCGCCGCAGCGGTGAATAGGTGGTGATGCCGGCGCAAAGCAACGGTGCAACCGCGGCCGGATCCAAGCCTTCCGGGATACGCAGCACGAAATGCTCGTCGACAACGATGTGGCTCGAGTATCCGCCAAGCGTATGCCCGCCGGTGTGCTTGTCGTAAGAATTGTAGGTTTCAGTGTTGCCGTTGTCGCAGAACTGTTCGAGGCCATCTCGGCAGTTGGCGCACTGGCGGCAGGAATCGACCATTACGCCAACACCGGCAATGTCACCCACTTTGTACTTGGTGACCTCGGTGCCGACAGCTGTAACGCGACCCACCATTTCGTGGCCAGGGACGCATGGGTAGATCGTCCCACCCCACTCGTTGCGCACGCGGTGGAGATCAGAATGGCAAACGCCGCAGTAAAGGATCTCGATCTGAACGTCCTTCGGACCGGGGTCGCGGCGCTCAAACGAGAATGGGGCGAGAGGAGTATCTGAAGAGGTAGCGGCATAGCCGTAACAATGGAACATGGTATCTCCGGATGCTGAAAGCTGGGCGGGGCAGAGCGCCTAAGCGCCCCACCCCTTCGTCACTGATGACCTCCCAGCCGGGAGCGACTCTCAACTGCTGGAACATTTCTTACTTGGTCGGTCGAACCAAGACGCCGCGCTCCACCAACTTCTCGATATTGCCGGCGCGGCGCTTGGCCTCGCGGGCAAGCCAGTCTTCCTGTGGAAGTTCCTTGAGATATTGGTTCTTCTCGTAGATGGGCTGTTCGTAAATGGCCGCATACTGTTCGGTTCTCAGGTCCTTAAACCAGTTGGTTACGCCGTTCGCGATGCGAGCCCGACGCAATGCTTCGACGTCGACCACGGTACTCACGAAGGAGTCGCCATTCGCCATACCCGGCTGTTTCACCAGTACATGACCCTTGTGGTCGACAATCATCGACTGGCCACCGAAGACATCAAAGAATCCGCCGTCCTTGCCGACCTGAGGTCCGAGATTGGGGGAGATGACCATCATTTGATTGAACATTGCATGGGCGCGGTTCTGGAGCTCCCACATACCCTGCATGACCTGTGGCTCGATGAGTGTTGCGCGAATCATGATTTCACAGCCGTTCATCGCAAGACCGCGGGCAGTTTCCGGATAGGCTCCTTCATGGCAGATCAGGTAGCCGATATTGCCGATCTCAGTGCGAGCGACCGGGAAAAAGGCATCGAGCTTGCTGCCGTTACCCTTCTTCTCGACCCACTCTTCCCAGATGTCATGCGGGTTGGTTGTTCCGAGTGCGCCGCCTTCGTAAGCGTCGCTCGTGGCCTTGGCGCGACGATAGATGATTTCGCCCTGCGGATTGATGATGAAGCCCACGTTAAACAGATGGCCAGGAAAATCGTCGTCGCGCACCCACAGGAGTTCTGCGGCGATATAGGCGTTGAATTGCTTCGCCTTCACAGCGAGAGCTTCGGTTTCCGGTCCCGGAATTGTGGTGGCGGCGGATTCGTGCTGCTCCTTGTTGCCAGCACGAAAGTCCATCGGCATGCCCTGGATAGCCATTTCCGGCAATACGATGAGGCGCACGGGAGCACCATCTGTTGCCGCAACCATCACGGCGACGTCCATAAAATCGTTAATCCGCTTGATGTTCTCCAGCGATTCCTTGGTCGTCTTCACGGCGTAGTTTCGCGTGGACAGAGCCACGGCGGTATAGGGGGCAATCACTCGAAAATCCTCCATGATTCGATCTGTGGGTGCGCAGAGTTCAATCGCGTAGTTGAGGCTGATCTGCACTAAAACGGAACTTAGTTCACAAATAGGAATTAAGCAAGTTCATTTCTGGATGAGAATTTCTTTTGTTTTCATGGTTTTATGAAGAATTGAACACGCCAAAGCCCCCGAGGAGTCCCGGGAGCTACGGCGGACATCTTCATCATACAACCGGGTACCCGACGAGAGCGCCGGACAGGTTCGCCCGACCTCAACTCAGGAGGATCGGCGGCAGGCCCTCGCGTAAATGCCGAGCACGCGCCGAACGGAGGCGAGCTGCAAGCTAATCGCGTCCGCTGAGACCTGCCCCGAAGCGACGGCCGGATACAGGCCTTCCAGATATTGGCTGATCAGGGTCTCGGGAATCGTCCGACCTTGAAGGAAGGAAAGAAGACGCTTGATGGCGGCTTGCGCTTCAGGATGTGGCCAGTAGTAGCGGATTCGGTCCGAATAGCTGAAATGACGCTGGATACGCAGTTCTGTCGCATCGCCGTGATAGTATTTCTGCCAGTTCGCTGGCTCCCGCAGCATCAGTCTTTCCATGGCCGCACACAGGCTGTGTTCACTAAACTTCGCGTCGAGCACTTGAGCGATTTGATCGAGGCCGTAAAGCGCCTGTCGAAGCGCAAAGGTCAGCCAGGGACCGACCTTTAGAATGGCAAAGCCGTCCTCGACCAGGGCGCGGAGAGCCTCGGCGGGCTGGTAGTCCGTGGAATGAGCTTCGAAGACGAATTGGGGCATCTTCGACAACACTGCACTAAGGTCCGCCGCCTTTTCGCGGTCGTAGGTTATGACGTTGGCATTGCCGAACTCGACGCCAGGCTGCACAACCACGCCAACGGCGCGCTCGAAGGCATGCGATACACCGGCCGCTGCGAAGGATTTGCGGTGCACATCGACCGTTTCCAGTGCCGCCTCGGGGCCGGTGACTTCAAGATTATCGATGGATTCCAGCGCTCCGCCGGGAACCGGTACTTCTGTTCCGATAACATAGAACGGCGATGACCCCGTATTGCCTGATGCGGCTTCCGCGACGCTCGCAAGGCGCGCCGCGCGTTCGGCAGTCGTCTCGTTGGCAAGCGCAAGACTCTCGCCCGCGCATCCCATTGACGTGTCAAGATGGATCTTGGTGAACCCGGCTCTGACATAAGCATCCACCATCGCCTCGGCTCGCACCATGGCCTCTTGCGCCGGCAGGTGTTTCCATGGATTGGGCCCGAGATGATCTCCACCGAGGATCAGCCGCCGCGGATCAAAACCCACGCGCTCGGCGATTCCGCTGACGAAGCGCCTGAAATGGGCCGGCGTCATGCCCGTGTATCCGCCCTCCTGGTTGACCTGGTTGCAAGTCGCCTCAATGAGAACCTCCGTGCCTTCGGCCTTCCCCTGCAGGAGAGCGGCCTCGATGACGATCGGATGGGCGGTACAGACAGATGTGATACCAGAGCGATCGCCTGCGATGCGATCGCGTGCAATGGTTGCAATGCGCAACTTGCTCATTGATGGCTCCTGAAAATGAGGGGGGCGCTGGTATCGGCGATGAAGGTGTCGAGTTCGGCAAGGGTCGAGACGCCTTCCATCGGTCCCTGCCTTTCGACGGCCCGGGCGCCACTTGCGGCAGCGTAGCGCAGTGCGTCGCCCGGCGTCATGCCGCGCAACCAGCAGCTTACGAACGTCGCACCGAAGCAGTCGCCGGCGCCGGTCGGATCGACCTCGTGCACGTTGAAGGCGGGTTGCCGAATGGTGGACCCCAAGTCGTGATAGTTCGCCCCTTGCGAACCGTTCTTAACGACGACCGCCTTGATTTCTTTCTTGAGGATTTGGCCGATGGCTTCCACTTCGCTGTTGCCAGGCGCAAAAAGGAAGAGCTCTGGGCCGCTGGGCAGGAACAGGTCGCACTGGCCGAGGATGGTTTCCAACGCCTCGCGCAGGCCGGGCAGTGCCAGCATCTCCGAACGGACATTCGGGTCGAATGAAACGGTTCCCCCCTTCGCCTTGATCATTCCTACGGCTTTAAGGACGACCTCGACGATCCGCGGCGAAAATAGGGATGTGCCCATGACATGCAGATGGTCGCTGCCATCGATGAGCGCTCTGGCATTGTCGGTAAGGGACATTCGTCCCGAGGCGCTATGTTTGATGTTGAAAACGAAATCGCGCGAGCCGTCGTGACGGTAACGAACAAAGGCGCTGCCAGTTGCATACTCGGAATCGACAGCAATACCTGAAATATCGACACCATCACGCTTCAGGCGATCGAGGTTGACACGGCCGAAATGATCGGCGCCAACACAGCCGACCATTCCGCAAGGCTGGCCGAATCTCGCCGCCTGATCGATAAAAATTGCCGGGGCGCCGGATGGAAACGGTCCAACGAGCGACATCGGCTGAGTGAAGCCCTCCCCGCGATCGACGGCCATGATCTCAACGAGGATCTCACCAATGGTCACTATTTTCTTCATACTTACATCCCGGAAAAGTGTCGTCGCGAGGGCGCAATTCTCAACCCCAGCTCTGTTCGTGCATTGAACGGAAAGCGGTCTCGAGAATGCGGAAAGTCGGGGGGCGTGTCAGGTTGAAGAGCACCACCTCCGCCACATCCTCGGACCGCATCATCTCGGAAAGCTGCGGCATATCGGGCGTCCTCAGGCCGCGCCCCATGCCGAAATTGGTCGCAACCCCTCCAGGGCAGATATTCGAGCATCTGATCCCGAAGCCGCGCAATTCGTGGTCCAGCGAACGGGTAAAGCCGACCTGGGCGAATTTCGAGGCGACATAGACGGCCTCGCCCGGCAAGCCTCGCCGCCCAGCTTCTGAAGCAAGGGTGACGAAATCACCACCGCGTTCGCACAGGTATGGAATGGTGGCCTGCGCGGTATAGATCAGCCCTTTGACATTGACGTCGACCATCTCGTCAATCTCTTCGGTCGATGTGTCGATTACCGGTCGGTATGAACCCAATCCGGCATTGGCGATGACGATGTCGAGACGCCCAAAGCGCTCCACGGTGGCGGCCACGGCTGCCTTTACTTGCGCTGGATCGCGCACATCGCATCTCAAGGCCACGACGTCCGCCAAACCGAGATCGTTGCCGGTGCGCGAGGCAAGGCCGAGCTTGGCGCCCTGCGCGGCCAATGCCTGCGCAACAGCGGCGCCAATACCGCCGCTGGCGCCAGTCACGAATGCAACCTTGCCCTTCAGGGAAACCGAAGAGGTCGTAACCATTGTCTCGCTCCTTTGCCCGGTCGTGGTCATCAGATCTTGCCTGCAATCCGGTCCGCCGTCAGGAACGCGAGGGCCTGGATCGTCATGGTCGGATTATACGAAGGCAATGTCGGGAACTGCCCGCCACCGACAACGAAGAGCTTCTCGCATTCATGGGACTCGCCATAGGGATCGACGACGGATGTCTCGGGATCGAGCCCCATTCGATGCGTACCGACCTCATGGGTCGACAGATGATATGGCGGAGGATTGGGCTCTTCCCAGAACTCCGTCATGCCCATTTCCTTGGCGATCGCCTGCTTCACGCGAGTAAAGAACTTCATCGAATTTATGTCATGCGGCATCCAATCATGCGTGATGCGCAATGCCGGCTGGCCGAAGGGATCCTTGATGTTCGGATCGAGGTCGCAATAGCCGCCTGCGTAAGGCAGGCTCGAGGTTTGAGTATGCATGGAAAAAATGCGCCGGTAGGAACTGGCGAACCATTCTTTGTATTCGCTCCCCCATTTGCGCATACCGGGAGGTGTGTTGTGCGACGCCTCGATCGGTTGAGTGTCACCAGGAAAGCTGGTTATCGGGGAGCCCCAAACAACGCCGAGATCGTTGTCCGGAATGAGCTCGGAGGTGTAGTCATCGACGACGTGCGCGCCCACCAGCGGGCCCATGAAGGAATTGGTGAATTCGGGAACGACACCGGTGGACCAGCCGAAGCAGTGGGTCATGAAGTGTTTGCCGACCTGGCCGTTCGCATTGATACCTGACTGCAGTAGCAGACGCGTATTCTCGAGCGAATAGGTTGCCAGCACGACGATGTCGGCTTCGATATCGTGCACCTTGCCAACTGCATCGATATAGGAGACGCCCTTGACGCGCCCGCCGTCGCGATTGACTTGGATGACACGCGCAAACGGGATGATGTCGAGATTGCCGCTGGCGAGTCCCTCGGGGACCGACGTTACGTGCGAGGTCTGCTTGGCATTCACATGACAGGGGTAGCCATGACAGAACCCGCAATAGACACAGCCCTTCAGGTTCTTGTAGTCTTCGGACGCGATTGCTGCTGCCTGCGGGAATGGATGGAGTCCTAGTCGCCGCGCGGCTTCCACGAAGCGCGAATTTGCCGCCGCGGAGCGCAGCGGCGGCATGGGATAGCCGCGCTTGCGCGGGGCCTCAAACGGGTTACCACCGGCAACGAGTTCGCCGTTGATGTTGCCGGCCTGACCGGAAACACCCAGTTCCCATTCGACGCGATCGTAATAGGGTTCGAGTTCGTCATAGCCGAACGGCCAGTCAACAATCGAGGTGCCCTCCGGAATCGCTGCCTCGCCATACCGCGCGATAAGAGCGCTGCGCATGCGGAAGTCGGCCTCCCTATGGCGCCACACCGCACCACCCCAGTGCAAGGTTCCGCCACCTGTCCCGATGGACGGCGGCAGATGCAGCGGTTCCGTTGTGCCAAGCGGGCCGGTGGCCCAAGGCAACAGCCGCGCAATCTGGCTACCACGAGCACGCCAGGTTATTGGATTATTCGACAGGTGGGGAACGAGTGCTCCGCGTGTGTAGTAGCGAATTTCATCCTGTTTGTCGCGAAAATGGTCCTCGGGGTAATGAGGGCCCTTTTCCAGAGCCGTTACCTTTACACCTGCCTTGGCGAGCGCTGCGGCGATAATGCCGCCCGAGGCGCCGAGGCCGACAACAATGGCTTCTTTCTTCTTAGTCATGACAGAAAACTCTCGAACGCTGGAGATCGGCAAGGGACAGTATGGGAATAGTCGTCGCATCGAACCCCGGGCGCATCTGCTCTTCGGTGTATTCCCACTGGGCTCCTGGAAAGCCGATCAGCTTCCAACCAACAAAATCGCGATTGCCGCCATAGATCGGATCGCAGAACATGCCCTGGATCGTATGTTCGCGCACGATCGCAAAGAAACGGGTGAGGATCGGTTCAACGGAATCTCCTTCCAGCCCCTCGGTGTCCGCGCCGGCAGCGGAAACGTCGATTCCGGCATCGAGTTCGCGCAGGATTTCATCCTGTCGAGACACACTGAGTCCGGCAAAGACGGCGCCGGCCTTCGCAAGGCAATAGGAATCGAGCCGCTGCAGGCCGACCCGATAGATGCTCTGCAGATCCCGGAAATAACCCGCGACCGCGTGATCGAGATATGTGACGACGCCCGCTTCGCGGGCGCCCAATCCGTCCGGCTCGCTCGGCATGATGCGGGCGGTCATCGCATCGAGCGTGCGCGCTTCGGTGGCATTGAAGAACATGAATCCGTCGGGATTTATTCCGGTAGTAGGGGGGCTGGCGTTCCCTGGTGAGTGGTTGGTCATTTTTTCTCCTTCCGCCTTTCGGCATCAATGAAACGTTCTCGCGCGCGTTACCGAACTCTGTTCTTGAGATGCGGGATCAGATCCTCCCAGTCAAAATCGGTCAGGAACTTGTCCGCATGGCCATAGGAACAGTCCTGGGTCGAGGCGAGTGTTGGCGGACCGGGAAAGCCGATCGCATCCCAGCCAACACGACCGGCATTGCCGCCGTAGACCGGATCGCAGAACGTGCCTTGCCTAGTGTGCAGGGTTAGCGCGGCAAAGAAATCCAGGTCATCATCCGAGATGTTCTGGACATGGGCTTCGCCCTCTTCGGCGACCTGAATGCGAGTCGGTTTGGGTGAACCGGATAGGATCTCGAGTGCGCGGTCCTGCTGCGCGGCATCAAGGTGGCGAAATTCGGTCTTGAACTCGGTGAGTGCGACATCATCGAGCCGGCGGATGCCGTCGCGATATCTCCTTTGGAGCTTCTCGATCCGGATGCGCCATGCGTCTCGGTCCTTACCGCTGATCTGGAGGAATGCGTCTCCGTCGGCACTGGCAAAGATGTAGTCGAGGCCTGAGAGATAGCGGTCGATGAAACGAACCGCCATTGCCTCGCGAGCACCTGGCGTCTCGTCGGTGGGATAGATACGCGCGGTTGCCGCTTCTATTGTGGCCCACTCATGCGCGGTAAAGAACAGCCGGTTTTCCGGTCCGCCCGTGACGGACCGAGTTATCCTTTGCCATTCCGCTCTGCTTGCCATATCAAGCCCCTCCCGCGTTGTTCCGGGCTGCGGGCCGACGATCGAGCCGGAACTTGCGGCCTTTCGCGTGGTAATCTGCGATGAATTCGCATGCCCGCCAGGCATGCGCCATCATCGTCAGCGTCGGGTTTACTCCGAGGGCCGTCGGGAATCCGCTGCCATCGATTACATAGAGATTTTGGACATCATGGGCTTCGCCCCATTCGTTGAGCACCGTCTTCGAGGGGTCAAATCCCATGCGCGCTGTGCCGTGTTGATGGAAGGTGTTCCCCGTGCAGCGCTGATGTGAAACCGAAGTGACCTGCTTTGCTCCAGCGGCATCGAGTATCTCCGCGTTCTTGGCAAGCTGCCACTTGGCGAGCGCCAGGTCATTCGAGTGTGACCTATGCGTAATGCGCGCCACCGGCATGCCCCAGGCGTCTTTGACGGTCGGATCGAGATCCACGCGATTGCTCTCCACGGCCAGGTCATGCAGGCACATGCCGATCTTCATGGAATGGCGGAAATAGTCGTGATCGGCCCTTTTTGCCGCCTCACCCCAGACCGGACGCCCGGGCAGCATCCAGTTGATGGGATGTCCGACCTGCGATGCGCCGATGATCGAGCCGCATATATGTCCGCGCTTTTCGTCGGTCTCATAGAACTGCATCGAGCCACCGCTTAGATAGTGTCCAGCGTAGCCGTCGAAGGGCTCGCAGACCTCGCGGTCGAAGACGCCGGTTGCATAGACATATTCGTGAAACGTAGCGTTCTTGCCGAGCATGCCGCTACTGTTGGCAAGTCCGTCGGGGTGACGCTCCGTCGCCGAGAGCAACAACAGGCGAGCCGATTCAATCGCACCTGCGGCAAGGATGACGATGCTGGCCTTCTGTTCAACCTGTGCGCCATCGGCATCGAGGTAGATGACGCCCTCGGCGTTACCATATCTGTCTGCGACAATTCGCTGTACGTAGCAGTCGGTACGCAACTCATAGTTTCCCGTGGCCAGCGCCTCCGGGATGAAAGTTGTCGCGGTACCTGACCGCATCCCGCTCGGATCGCCGTAGAGATTCCAGAAGCCGGTCAAATGCTTCGGCTTACGACCCTTGAAGGGTTGCGTGACAAGGGCCTGCGGGATGGGGTGAGCGTTGATATCGAGTTTTTGGCAGGCGCGATAAAAAGCCCTGCCAAACTTGGTCGGTGGCATCGGCGGATTGGGATAGGGCCGGCTTCGGTACGGTGCATTCCTATCGGCGGCATCTAGACCAGCACAGCCAAAGGCCCATTCAACCTTGGTCAAGAAGGGCTCCAGATCCTCGTAGCTATAGGGCCAATCGGCGAGGCTGGCGCCAGGCACGTCGCCATGCAACGAGTGCTGGATAAAATCCGAAGGTTTCGGTCGGGGAAACCAGCCGGCCCAATGCACGGTTCCGCCGCCCACCACCTGCGGCAGCAATGAAAAGGCCGACAGTTCCGCGGTCTCGCTCTCGTCCTGGCGGTAGGTGCGTGGGTTAAGCAGCACATCAGGAACGAGGAAGTTGCGATTGACGTACTTGATCTCGTCTCCGGAAAAATCTTTGGGCGTCAAATAGGGGCCACGATCGATGCCGACCACGTTCAATCCGCGTTCGCTCAATACTTTGGCAGCAGTCCCCCCAGTGGCGCCCGTGCCGACGATGACCACGTCTACCGGTGACGGCGTTCCCGATCCCATTTATCACATCCCGTTGTTCTGGCTCTTATGCACGCATCAAGCGGTTGCCATCGCCGCGCGGTGACGCTGATACCATTGATCCAGGATCACAGCGGCCAGCAGCACGGAGCCCTTCACCAGGTACTGATAGAAGGATGGCACGTTCATCATCGTTAGACCGTTGTCGATAAGCGAGATGAGGATCGCGGCGAGAACCGTGCCGAAGACGGTCCCGCGGCCGCCTGCCAAGCTTGCACCACCCACGACCACAATGGTGATGATGTCGAGCTCATAGCCGACCCCCATCAGAGGCGAGACGGACGAGAGGCGACCTGCTTGGACGACGCCGCCCAGGCCCGCCAGCATTCCCATCAGGGCGTAGACGCCGACGATGACCAGTGGAACGTTGATGCCGGCCAGACGGGCGATCTCAGCGTCTCCACCGATTGCATAGATGGAGCGTCCGAACGGCGTGAAGCGAAGCACGATCGACAGAATAACGGCCAGTGTCAGAAAAAGTGCGGCGGCCGTCGGGATCGGCCCGAAGGAGCCAGACCCCAGCCAGGAGAACAGGCTATCCATGAATGTTATCGGGGATCCCGGAACCGAACCGACTGTGAAATCGGCGAAAATGAAAGTAAGTCCGCGCACCACAGTCATCATTCCAAGGGTGACGACGAACGGCGCCATACCAAGAGCCGAAATGGCCAAACCGTTCAACATGCCGATGCTGGCCGCCACCGCAAGAGCGATCAATATCGCTACCATCGGGGGAAAGGACAGAGGATTTGCCGCTCCGAAAGCGGTCCCGAGGAGACCTGCCGCAAGAGCACCGCCGAGCGCCATCATCGACCCGGCGGAAAGGTCGATGCCGCCGGTGATGATCACCAGGGTCATTCCCAGCGCGACGATGCCATAGATGCTGGCGGTTCGCAGGATATTGTCGATGCTATAGGCCGAGAGGAACCGTGGCTGGATCCAGTAGATGGCGAGGCCAACGATGATGATCAACGCAATTATGATCAACTGGTGACCACCGCGCGCCAGAAGCGTCGATCGCAATCCATTGAACTGTGGTACAGCCAGGGGAGCAGCTGCTTTAGACTGAGCTTGCATTTCGATACTCCAGGTGGTTCGTCCAGCGAGAGAGACGTCAGTTCCGCTGCATCTTGCGCAAATAGGAATCGAAGCCGACGGCGCTAATCAGCAGCAACCCTTTGACGACGTACTGGTAATAGGTGGGCACACCGGCGATGTTCAGGCCGTTGGAAATGACGCCGAGGATGAAGACGCCAAGCACGGTGCTCATGATCGATCCCCTCCCGCCGAGCAGGCTGGTCCCACCGATCACCACGCCGGCGATAACGTCAAGTTCGTATGTAAGGCCTGCGGTTGGCTGCGCCGCGCCGACACGTGACGCCAGAATGATGCCGCTAAGCGCCGCAAGAGCACCCATCAGCGTGTACGCCCATATCTTGATGCTCTGGACCTTGATGCCGGAAAGGCGGGATGCCTCCTCGTTGCCGCCGATCGCATAGATCGAGCGGCCGAAAGTCGTACGCCGGGTGATCCACACACCGATCAGGACGACGAGCGCAAAAAAGATCGTGGGGGTGGGCAGACCGAAAACATAACCCTGCCCGAACCACTCGAAGAGCGGGGGCATAGGGCGAAAGATCGTTGGAAAACCTCCCGTAAAAAGATAGGTGAGGCCGCGAACGAACGCCATGGTCGCCAGCGTCACGATAAAGGGCTCGACGCGTGACTTGGCAATAATGAATCCATTGATGAAGCCGACGGCAGCACCGACCAGAAGGCCCGCAAGGATGGCAAAGGGAACGGGAAGAACGAACGCTAATATGCGGGGCGCGTCACTGAAACTGCCGGGGATCAACGAGGCCGCGACCACGGACGCAAGCGCGAAGGTCGAACCAACCGAGAGGTCGATGCCACCAGTCAGGATGACAATGGTCATCCCCACGGCCATGATACCGATAATCGAGACGACGCGTGCAATGTCGAGGAAATTGCCGACAGAGAGAAAATTCGGCGAGACAAGGCTCAGGGTGATTACCAGCGCGATGAGAAAAATGGCCGGGACTAGCTGATCACCAAACCTCCCCATCAGGTGGGACGCGCCCGCCGGTGCCGAGAGCCTGTCGGCAGCTCCACCTTTCGCGTGAATTTCCCTTTTATTCATTTCGATCCTCCCACTCTTTCTATCACGCGACGGACCTGCATATCGTTTCCGAAGGCCGGCTCCTCCGCCATCCCTCGGGCATCCCTGGTCGAAAAGCTGACGCAGGTATTTTTCCTGGACCCTCTAGTGGCTCATACCGGATGCGTAGGTCATGATCAGTTCCTCGTTGAACTGGCTGGGCGCAAGCTCGGCAGTTATGCGTCCTTCATGCATGACGATGATGCGGTCACTCATGCCGATGAGTTCGGGCAGGTCCGATGAAATTATGATGACGCTCTTGCCCTTCTCGACGAATTGTTGGAGCAATCCATAGATCTCGGCTCTGGCACCGACGTCGATGCCACGGGTAGGCTCGTCGATGATGAGGATCCTGGCGTCCGAATAGAGCCATTTTGCAAGCACGACCTTCTGCTGGTTGCCGCCACTGAGATTGATCGTCTTTTGATCGATATGGGGCGTCGAGATTTGAAGTGCCTGTACGTACTCGGCCGCCACCTTGCTTTCGCGGCGCAGGTTGAGTTGTCCTACCCGGCTGATGCCGCCGAGCTTGGCGAGAGTGATGTTCTCGCGAACCGTCATGGGCAGTACGAGTCCCTGCAACTTGCGGTCTTCAGGTACCAGCGCGATTCCCTGGCTGATGGCTTCGAGCGGCGAAGCGATGGCCGCCTCCTTGCCCCCGATGTTCACCGAGCCGGCCACTCTGGCCTCTGCGCCAAAGATCGTTCGCGCAAGTGTCGAGCGCCCCGATCCGATCAAACCGGCGATACCAAGGATTTCGCCTTCATACGCCGAAAACGAGACGTTTTTGAGCTTCTGGCTGCTTACACCCTCGACACGCAGCGCCTCCTTGCCGCGCTTGACCGGCATTTTGGGAAAGAGCTGGTCGAGATCGCGCCCGACCATCATCTTGACCCAGTCCTTGCTCGTTGTCTCTGCGACGTTCACGGTACCGATCTTCATGCCGTCACGCAAAACCGTGGCGCGGTCGCAGATCTCCTTCACCTCCGCTAGGCGATGAGAGACATAGACGATGCTGACGCCGTGCTCCTGGAGCCGCCGGACAGTTTTGAACAGGGTTTCGACCTCGCGGTTGGTCAGCGACGTGGTCGGCTCGTCCATGATCACGATCTTTGCGTTTTCCGAAACTGCCTTGGCAATCTCGACCATCTGCTGATCGGCGACTTTGAGGCGAGAGGCGGGTATGAGCGGGTCGATGTCGAGCCCCACCTGTTTCAGTAGTTCTCGTGCGCGTGCGCAACAGAGCTTCCAGTCCACGATCCAGGGCATGCTGGCCATGCGGGGCAGCCGCCCAAGGAAGATGTTCTCCGCCACGCTAAGATGCGGCAATATGCTGAGTTCCTGGTAGATGATGGCGATGCCAAGCTGCCGAGCGTGCAGAGGCCCGCTGATATCCACATCCCTTCCGTCGATGCGGATCTGGCCTGCGTCCTTGCCCTGGGCGCCCGCAAGGATTTTCATGAGCGTCGATTTACCGGCGCCGTTCTCGCCCAGTAGCGCATGTACCTCGCCGCTCTCGATGGTGAACGTCACCCCCCGGAGGGCCTTGACGCCCGGAAAATTCTTCTCGATGTCCTGCATTTCAAGAATTGCTGGCATTTCATCCATCCTGCCGACGCAGCGGCGACACGTCACGCGTTATGTCCAACGCAGCCAAACGTGCTGTTGTCGAATGCTGCTTCGGGATTGCCGATTCTTCCGCACCACGAAGGAAGCGGGGGAGAAGCGCCGGCGCGAAACAGGTTCGCGCCCGGCGGCAACAGCGAGTAGGCACTACCAGCCCTGGTTCTCTGGCAGATGCGCATTGGATTTGTCGACTGCATAGACCGTCGGCCGCACCCAGGGCATGCCCTCGAATTCGACAAGGTCCATCTTGCGACCCTCGTAGGTCTGGTTTGCCAAATCCGGAGTGCGCCCGTTGACAATATCGCAAAGGATCCGAACGGCCACCGCCTGATCATCGGGATGGAAGATCGCTTCGTAATCGATCTCGCGGGCGCGCAGCAGATCCATGGCTTCCTTCTGGCCATCAACGCTGATGATCTTGAATTCGCCGAGCCGACCAGCCGCCTTGATTGCCTGCAGCCCACCGAAGGTCATTTCATCGGCCATGTAGTAAATGGCGTCGATCTCGCCGGGTTTGAAGCGCTGGAGGATGTTTTCGGTAACCTCCTGGCCTTTGGCTCGATTAAAGTTGGCGGGGATCTTGGCGAGGATCTTGATATCAGGATATTTTTCAATCACTTCGTAAAATGCATTGCCACGGTCGATGGTGGAACCGGCGCCGGGAGTGCCCTCGACGACCACGATGTTGCCTTTCCCTCCAATCGCCTTGACGGTCTGCTCACCGCCAATCGTTCCCGACTTGACCATGTCCCAGGACACAAGCGCTTCCCATTTGATGGGCTGTCCGTGGGTCTGCATGCGGCGATCCGCCATCACCAGTGGAATGCCGGCGTCGTTCACCTTCTTCACCGCAGGGATCAGCGGGTCGGAGACGGTCGGTGTCAGGATGATACCATCGACGCCTTGGGCTATGAAATTATCGATATGGGAGGCCTGCACCGAGGGATCATCCTTCCCATCCGCAAAGATGACCTTGCAGCCCGCTTCGTCGGCGACCTTCTCGGCCCCCTTCATCATCAGCTGGTAGACTGGATGATCGAAGTAGGCGACGGACCAACCTATCGTCTTCATTTCCTGGGCCTGTGCGGGCACCGCGAGTGAACCCGCGAGCGCCACAGATGCGATCAATCCCAAAACTATCCTGCGGCCCATGCTCGTCTGATACATGTAAATTTCCTCCCTGGCTTCCTTGGAAGCATCCTCCTCAAGCGATACGCGGGTTGGCCGGCGGCCGGTCTCGCGCTGCTTAAGTTCCCATTTAGGAACTCACTTCGGAATTTCTTCCATGTTCCTTTTTTTTTGTCAACCCTCTGTGCAACAGTCCGCTCCGTCACCCCAAATTCGGAGGTGCCGCGATTGACAGCGAGCGGCGCCAGCATTAGTGTCCGCATTTCCGAACATAGTTCTTATATACGAACAATCAAGGCAACAATTCGACGCATTTCAGTCGAAGCGAAGCGGGTTGTGCGCCAAAATGTGGAGGGAACAGGGGCCATGGATCCATTGAAGATCGCCAAGCAGGTTGCCGAGCTGGTCGAGCAGGAGGCAGATCGCCGCGGCATCAGCGTGACCTTCTGCGCAATCGACGCTCATGGGAACCTCATCCTGAAGCATCGAATGCCGGGGGCAAATCTCATCTCAATCGAGATGTCAGAACGCAAGGCATACACGTGCGCGGCCCTGCCGGTGATCAAAACGGCGGACATGACACTTTTGGCGCGTCCTGGAGAAAGCCTTTACACGTTCGCTTCCGTGGCCGGCGGGCGTTATACGGTACTTGGTGGCGGGGTCCCGCTTCGCATCGACGGGACGTTTGTCGCTGGCATCGGCGTCAGCGGTGGCACCACCGAACAGGATGTAGAGATCGTCGAAGCCGCGGTCGCAAGACTGGGACAAGTAAATCGCTGATGTGATCGTTTACTGACCGGCAGTGTCGATGTGCTGGAGAATCTAGCCCGCTTCTCTCACCGCCTGGACGGCCGGGGCGCTGGCCGTCGGGACGCCTGTTCAACGCTCGGACGTTCGAAGACGAATGCCGTCGGCGTCGCGGCGGTTCTGGGGTTGGCGATGTATCCTCTGTTGTTGGCGGAAGGGTTTCAGGCCGGCGGCATCTTCGAGCCGCGGCGTCAATTCGCGCCTACACCCATGCTGAACTCGCGTGCGTAGGGAGGAGACCGTGCTGATATGGCGAGCAAAGCCGCGGCCGTGTCAATCGTGGTGGAATATGTGCTTGGCTGTGGGGGAAATTCTTGGGAGGGAACGGTTTGAACAAGAGCCTGCTTGACACGGTGATATCCAGCACGCCGAAGTGGACGAGCCATGCACGGGTCGTGGACCAACTCGGCAAGGCAATTGTTTCAGGAGAATTTCCGGTCGGCAGCATTCTGCCTGGCGACCCTGAACTGGCACTCCGATTCCGTGTATCGCGCACGGTTTTGCGCGAGGCGATGAAAACGCTCGCGGCAAGGGGCATGGTTGTGCCTCGGGCCCGCATCGGGACTCGCGTAACTCCGAGGAAAGAGTGGAATCTCTTCGACGCCGATATCCTGACCTGGCATTTCGCGTGTGGGGTGGACGAGGATTTCCTCTACCATCTGATCGAGGTGCGGCTCGCATTCGAGACGCACGCCGCTGCTTTGGCGGCGCGGAACGCCACCGAAGCGGAAATTGCCACAATGATGCGGCTCGCGGTTGCTATGGGTGACGCCAATCACACGGCCGAGGCCCTGGCTGTGGCCGACCTGAAATTCCATCTCGCCGTTCTCGAAGCATCCGGAAATTCGTTCCTTAGAACGGTCGGCGGTCTGATCGAGGCAGCCCTGGTCGGCGTGTTCAAATTGAGTCCGCCCACGGACGAGAAGGGCGGCATAGACGAAGTGGCTCGCAACCACATCCGCATCGTCGAGGAGATCGGCAGGAGGGATGAGGTTGGCGCGCGGCAGGCGATGGAATACCTCATCAAATCCGGAGGAAGCGCATGCTGCGAGAGATCTACGGTACATCAACAACATGGCCGCCGAAGCGCATGTCATGAACATAGTGGCGTCCGCAGCTAGGCATTATTATGCTCACGTTGAAGCGATCGGTGGTGCGGAAGACTGGAAGCCCGTCTGCGACGGTGGCTTCCCTCTTGAACAGCTAATCAACTGAACTAAATCGTAAATCGCCGGATGCCCCTGGGGGCCGGCCAGTCGAGCGGATGTAAAAGCATCCGGCGGCGGAGACAGCAGTCTTGTACCCATGTTGCTCAAAGGAGGATGTGGCTATGAGAACCACTTTCAACTTCACTCCGCTGTTCCGGTCGAGCATCGGCTTCGACCGAATGCTGAACGCGCTGGAGGCTGCCAGCCGCGTCGAATCGATCTACAGTTGGCCACCCTATGACATCGCCAAGACCGGCGAGGATGATTACCGCATCACCATGGCGGTGGCGGGCTTCTCGCAAGACGAAATGGCCATCACCCAGGAGCAGTACATGCTCATGGTATCGGGCCAGAATGCGGACGCGGATGACGGCCAGTACCTGCATCGCGGTATTGCGAGCCGAGCCTTTCAGCGTCGCTTCCAACTTGCCGACCACGTGAAGGTCGTGGGCGCCAGCCTCGCGAACGGCCTGCTTACCATCGGTCTTAAGCGCGAACTTCCCGAAGAGATGAAGCCGCGCCGGATCGAGATCACGACCCGTAAGGCGCTGCCGAAGGTCGAAACGAAGCAGATCGAGGCCGAGAAGCAGGTAGCCTGCACTTTCCCGACAGCGCAATTTGCGCACGGCGCCGGACGATGAACCGGCGTCGAGGGGAAAACATTGCCAATCGAAGAACAGAAAGGAGAAAACCATGAGTGTCCGTGATCTGATACCCTGGGGCCGCAGCTTGGCGGTGGCTGGCCGCGTGTCGAGATTTCCGACGGCGAGAAGGAAATCAAGGTGACGGCCGAGGTGACGGGCCTCGAGGAGAAGCACATCGAGGTGCTGCTCGATGACGGTGTGCTGACGCTGAAGGGCGAGAGGTGGTCCGAAACGAGGACAACAAGCAGTTCACCGAGCGCTTCTACGGTCGATGCGAACGGCGCATCCCGCTCGGCTACGAGGTCAAGGAAGACCAAGTCGACGCCCGCCTCAAGAACGGCGTGCTGACCGTGATCTTGCCGAAGGCGAAAAGGCGCAGTCGCAGGGCAAGCGCATCGCCATCAAGAACTGATTTGACCGGAGAGGCCGGCGACGGGCTTTGTCGACGCCGCCGGCGCCATCTTTCGCTAACAAGGGAGGGATGAACGATGGAGATTGTCAAGCAGGTAGAGGAAGCAAGGAAACCGCAAGTTCCGGGGGCTCAGCCCTCGAACGACAATCGGCACAAGCCTCTTTCCATGATGCGGTCTTTTTTTCCCAGCGATGCGGTCGCTCGCATCTTCAAGCCGTCCCGATCGGTGATGACGTCAGGCAAGGCGCGCACAAACGGATGGCGTCTCGTTTTTGATCGCCGCAGCGCACCTTTCATCGAACCCCTCATGGGCTATACCGGCGACCGTGACACCCTGACCCAGGTCGAGCTCGATTTTCCGACGCGCGAATCCGCTATCCGTTACGCCGAGCGTCAGGGTCTGACCTATGTCGTTCAGGCGCCGGCCGGCCAGGTCGCCGATCAGGTCGGTCGGCAGGCCGGAAGCGCGACTCACGCCTTCTCCGACGCGACGCTAGAACGGCTCGGGCTCATGTCTCTTCAGGAAAGCTACGGGCGCGCCCTCGACACAGCGGCAACCGGCAACGATCCTTCCAGCCCGGAAAGTTGGGCCTCGCCCATGGACGTGGTCTTTGACTTGGGGCTCTCGCTCGAAGCCAAGCGCTCGATCCTGATGAACTGGGCCTGGATCGAATACTTGCCCGACCAGGCAACCAACGAAGGCATGCCGGAGAACAACCGGCCCTCCCGTCTCGACGAGGTCGAGCAGGCGCTGCTTGCGCTCGAACGGGAGGTCGAGGGTCGAGACCTCCAAGGCACGATCGCTCGGAAAGCCGCATGAGGTACACCGATGGATCTGTTTCTCGTCTTCGACTGTCAGAAGGTTCTGCCGAACAGGTTTGCGCTGGCGCTTGCAGCGGCAGCGCGAAGCCGGGCGCTCGCGCGAGGCGCTGGGGCCCGGGCTTGATAAAACGAATATCGCCGTGAGCGAGCTCGCGCTGCATGAGATTGCAGATGGCGCGTTCACGCCAGACGAACTCGCACCGTTTCTGCCTGGAGCGGACAGAGAATCGTTTTCTTCCTCCTGATCCGGATGCCAGGCTTCGCGACGGCGGTTCGGGAAGCCGCCTGCGCCCCAGCCTCCCATCGACCGGGCGACCATTTCGATTTCCTTTGCAGGCCCGCCCATAGCGATAGCGTCGCTAACGGCGGATGAACCACTGAATTGCCTGCTGTCACATGCACGGACTTTTCGTGGAAAGGCAAGATCGATGACGTATCTGCACGCACCGATGCGAGTTCGGTCTGCCCTGCGCCACCGGGCGGGCGACCGGTCGATTCTCACTGGCAGCACCTCGCCCCAAGTCGGCTGGAAGCAGCGGCCGTTCGGCGCCGCCGTAGCAGATGCCCGTCCTCAGTGGACGGAGGGCCTTGAGCCCTCGCTCTCAGGTTTGGTTCTGGTTCGCCTTTTTGTTTCCGGCAGTATGGACTTCGGTGCCGCCGTGTCTTTCGCCGGCTCGATCTTGAATGCAATCTTGTCATGCGTGCTGTCCCAGCGCGCTATGACTTTCGCGCCGTCGGTTGCTTCGCCGGCAAGCATGGCGCGGGCCAGTTCAGTCTCAAGTTCCGATCGGATCAGCCGACGCAGCTCGCGCGCGCCGAACTCCGGGCGATAACCTTCACTTGCCAGATAGTCGATCAGAGATGCGTCAATTTCAAGCTCGATGCCCTGGCCGTGGGCGGTTCTCTTCACCCGCTCGAGCTGCAATTCGACGATCGCCTTGATTTCCTCCCGGCTGAGCGACTGAAAGACAATGATTTCGTCGATGCGGTTGATGAACTCGGGCCGGAAGTGTCCACGAAGCACCTCCATTAATTCGCGCTTGAGTTTGCCAGGATCCTCGGCAGCGGATCCGCGCAGGCGCAGGTTGCGCTGGATGATGTCTGACCCGAGATTTGATGTGGCGATGATGATTGTGTTGGTGAAATCCACCATCCGCCCTTTGCCGTCGGTCAGCCGCCCGTCGTCGAAGACCTGCAGCAGCACGTTGTAGACATCGGGATGAGCCTTTTCGATTTCGTCGAGCAGAACCACGGTATAAGGGCGGCGACGGACTCTCTCGGTCAGCTGTCCACCCTCTTCGTAGCCCACGTAACCGGGGGGTGCACCGACGAGGCGAGCTACGGTGTGCCGTTCCATATATTCCGACATGTCGAGCCTGACCATCGCATCCTCGTCGCCATAGACAATCTCGGCCAGCGCTTTGGCAAGCTCGGTCTTGCCGACGCCTGTCGGTCCCAGGAAGAGGAAGGTTGCAACCGGCTTGCGACCTTCGCGCAGGCCGGCGCGCGCGAGACGCACGGCATCGGAAACGGCCTTGATCGCCTCCTCCTGGCCGATGACGCGCTCATGCAGCTTCTCCTCCATCCTGACGAGCCGTTCGCGCTCCTCGACGGTGAGTTCGGTCACCGGAATACCGGTCAGCTTGGAAACCACCTGCGCAACGTGCTCCGAACGCACCTCCGCCGACCCCGTGGCCCGGTCGCGCTTCCAGGTCTCGGTCAAAGCATCCAGTTCCCCCTGCTTGGTCTCGACCTGTGCCTTGAGCTCCGACGCCTTGTCGAAATGCTTGCGCGACGAGGCATAGTCCTGCTCCCGCTTCAGTTGCTGGACCTCCGCCTCCAGCTCCTGCAAGTCTACCGGTCGTGCCGTAGCAGATATCTTCACCCGCGCCGCAGCCTGGTCAATCAGATCGATGCCCTTGTCTGGCAGGAAGCGTCCGGTGACGTAGCGATCCGAAAGCTCGACGGCCGCGATGATCGCCTCATCGGTGATTGTGACCTTATGATGAGCCTCCAAAGTGTCGCGCAGGCCGCGCAGGATCATGATTGCCTGGGCCACCGTCGGCTCGGGAACGAGCACCGGCTGAAAACGGCGCTCCAGCGCAGCGTCCTTCTCGATATGCTTCTGGTACTCATTGAGCGTCGTGGCCCCAATCAGGTTCAGTTCACCACGCGCCAGCGCGGGCTTGAAGACATTGGCGATGTCCAGGCCACCTTCACCACCCCCCTGCCCGGCGCCCACGATCGTGTGGATCTCATCGATGAAGAGAACCAGGTCATTCCGGTTGTCAGTCACCTCCTTCAGGATCTGCTGTACCCGCTCCTCAAACTCGCCCCTGTATTTGGATCCTGCGACCATTGAATTGATGTTTAACTCGACGAGCCGCTTCTCGTGCGGGTTTCGGCAAAGTCCGGACAGGATTTCCGGTAATCTCCGGACACAGTTTTCAGTAATTCCCGGACAGCGATTCCGCTAAATCCCGGACAGTTTCCGGCGGCGGTTTGACGGGTTGGTTCGCGGCTGCGCCGTCTTGTTGGTTAGGCCTCTCACGACAACGTTGAGAGGGGCCGATGCCGAGACGGAAGCAAGCAAGACGAACGACAGTGAGGGATATCCGGACTATTCTGCGCCTGACCCATGAAGAGGGTCTTTCGGTGCGCGAGATTGCCGAGCGGCTGAAGATCGGCAAGAGCTCGGTATCGACCTATTTGCTGCGATCTCGGGAAGCCGGGCTTTCGTGGCCGTTGCCAATCGGCGCGGACGAGGATGCAAAGCTGGAGCGGCGGCTGTTCGGCCGAGCCGGTCGACCGCCGCGCGATCTCAGCGAGCCGGACTGGGCGCTGGTGGTTCGGGAGCTGAAGCGCAAAGGCGTGACGCTGACGCTTCTATGGCAGGAATACCGCGCCAGCCATCCTGATGGTTACGGCTTCACCTGGTTCTGCGAGCAGGTTGCCGCCTTTCGGCAGCGCACCAGTGTAGCGTTCCGCAATCGGCACGCGGCGGGCGCCGTGATGCAGACCGACTATGCCGGGCCGACGGTGCCGGTGATCGATCCGGCAACCGGTGTCATCCATCCGGCCCAAATCTTTGTCGCGGTGCTGGGCGCCTCCAACCTGACCTTCGCCCATGCCAGCTTTAGCCAGCAGTTGCCGGATTGGATCGACGGTCAGGTGCGTGCTCTGACCTTCTATGGTGGGGTCACCAAGGCAATCGTGTGCGACAACCTCAAATCGGGGGTGGCCAAGGCCCTTTGGTTCGAGCCGACATTGACTGCGACGTTCGCCGCCATGGCGGAGCATTACGACACCACGATCCTGCCGACCCGCAGCAGGAAACCGCGCGACAAAGGCCGGGTCGAAGGCGCGGTATTGATCGTGGAACGCTGGATTCTGGCCCGGCTCAGGAACCGTACCTTCTTCTCGCTTGCCGCCCTCAACACGGCGATTGCCGAATTGCTCGAGGACCTGAACAACCGGACGATGCGCCATGTCGGCAAAAGCCGCCGCGAGCTGTTCGAGGAGATCGAGCGGCCAGCCTTGAAGCCCTTGCCGGCGATACCGTTCGAATATGCGGAATGGAAGTCGGCGAAGGTCCATCCGGACTATCATGTCGAGGTCGACAAGACCTTCTACTCGGTGCCGCATCGGCTGATCGGATGCACCCTCCAGGTGCGGCTCACCCACCGGGTGGTCGAGATCTTCCACGACCACCAGCGTGTCGCCAGCCATGTTCGCCGCTCCCAGCGTTCCGGCCACGTCACCGTCAACGACCATATGCCCAAGGCGCATCAGCGCTATGCCAACACCACGCCGGCCAATCTGATCGGCCGTGCGACCCAGATCGGCCCCAATGCCGCCATCCTGGTCGAACGCATGATGCGCGACAGGCCGCATCCGGAACAGGGATACCGCTCGGCCATGGGCATTCTGTCGCTGGCGCCGCGCTATGGATCCCAGCGCCTCGAGGCGGCCTGTGAGCGGGCGCTCACCATTAATGCCATCACCTATTCCTCCGTCGCCTCCATCCTCAAATCCGGCCTCGACCGGGAAAGACCGCAGGCTGAACACGCGGCCCCCACGCCTGCGCATACCAATATCCGTGGCCGATCCTACTACCAGTGAAGGAAGCAAGAATGCTGACGAACCCCACCCTCGACCAGATGCAGGCCCTCGGGCTGACGGGCATGGCCGCCGCCTGGCGCGAATTGACCGAGCAGTCCGGCACCAATGAGCTCAGCCGCGATGAGTGGCTCGGACTGATGCTCGACCGCGAAGTCACCCTGCGCGCCGACAAGCGCATCCGTAACCGGCTCGCCTCCGCCAAGCTACGCTTTGCCCAGGCCTGTATCGAAGATATCGACTTCGCCGCCGCCCGCGGTCTCGACCGGCGCAACACCATGGCGCTCGCCCAGGGGCAATGGCTCACCGCCCACGAGGGCCTGATCATCACCGGCCACACCGGCACCGGCAAGTCATGGCTGGCCTGTGCCTTCGGCAGGCAAGCGGCCAGGCTCGGTCACTCCGTGCTCTATGTGCGCGTGCCCCGAATGTTCGAGGAGCTCGCGCTTGCCCGCCTCGACGGCTCCTTCCCCCGCCTCATCGACAGGCTCACCCGCGTCCAGCTCCTCATCCTCGATGACTTTGGAACCCATACGCTCTCCGATCAGCAGCGCTTTCACCTCTTCGAAATCGTCGAGGAGCGTTATCAGCGAAAGTCCACCCTGATCACAGCTCAGGTTCCCGTGGCAAGCTGGCACGACCTTATTGCCGACAGCACGGTCGCCGACGCCATACTCGACCGTATCGTCCACAATGCTCACCGCATCACCCTCCGGGGCGAGAGCATGCGAAAGCAAAAAAGCGCACCCCTCTTGACTGGGGCAGAAAACGGCGAAATCAATCAGCCCTGATGCTAACCAGGCTGCCGAGGACCAACCGCATCAAACTGTCCGGACTTTAATGAAATTGCTGTCCGGGATTTAGCGGAATCAATGTCCAGTTTTTGCGAAGCGCGCACTTCTCGCGCAGCGCCTCGGGTACTTCGCCCGTAACGATGCGTTGAGCGAGCCCCTCGACGATCGCTGTCTTCCCCACGCCGGGTTCGCCTATCAGCACCGGGTTGTTCTTCTTGCGCCGAGCCAGCACCTCGATCGTAGTCTCGATCTCCTTTGCTCGCCCAATCACCGGATCGAGTTTTCCCTCGCGCGCCATCTTCGTGAGGTCTCTAGAATATTTGTCGAGATCGGGCGTAGTGGATGGTGCCTCCACCCGGCCTTCCTCGGCGCCGCGGCCGACCACTTTCGTCACCTGCTGGCGCAAGGCCTGCGGCGTCAATCCGTAGCGTTTCAGGAGGTCCGCCGCGAGCCCTTCTCCTTCCTCCGTAAGACCGATCAGCAAGTGCTCCGGACCAACATAGGTGTGGCCCAACTCGTTCGAGGTCACAAAGGCGCGAGAAAGCGCATCCTTTACACGCGGACTGACACCGATTTCACTCTCTTCTTCATCAGGTTTCGCCTGACCGCGCCGCGCCTCCTTCTCGATCTGCTGCCGCAGGTCGTCCGACGACACCTTGAACTGGTTGAGGATTGTCCGCACGACTTCGCTGTCGGCGAGCGCCCAAAGCAGATGTTCGGTATCGACTTCCCGTCGCCCGAATTCCACCGATTTGTGCGCTGCCTCCTGAAGGATTTTCTCCGCCTGCTCGCTCAAGCGGTCAGCCAAGGCGGCCGGGCCTTTGCGCCCGCCGCGGTGAACGGGAGCACTCGTTCGCCCGCCCTCTTCCTCGGATCCGAACCCAGCGCCGGGAAATAGGCTGTCGCCGAAAAAGTCCTCAAAAAGACTGCCGCTGCGCCCGAACAGTTCCTCCAAGGGCGAAGCCGACCGGCCGCGGCTCTGACGCGCAAGCTGGCGGTAGTGCTCATCACAGAGTTCCATGTTCTGCCGACGACCGCTACTAACGACCTGTGCGCGCACGGTTGCTGGCATTCCACAGATGTCGCATTTTCCGTTGGCCATAACACTCTCCCGTTCTGTAGGGGGCGGGCTTGTGCCGACCCGAGGCTTATTCACGGAGTGGTTTGCGGGCCGTTTTGGTGTCCTTGTGGCGAACCAGCCGGTACACGCACGCGGCAACGGTCCCGGAACTCGGAGATCTCGCAGGCACCTTCATCGGTGGCGCAACTCGCGCTGACGAGGAAAAGGCAGGTATTCCACTCCACGCTGTTGCCGGACGGGTTGCGGATAGAGCGTCATGAGCTCCAGCACCTCGTTCGGAATATCGGTGCTGACGAGCAGGCCCATCACCTTCGCCTCCTCGGGCGAGATCGGATAATCGTGCGTCCATGTCCCACTGGCGAGCTTTGCCGCAAGTGTCCTGGACGCATCCTCGTCCATGTGTCTGCTCAGAAGCGCTGCTGCGGCCGCTTCCACTTGCCGGATCGCCTTTCGTCCGATATCGGCCATGATCAAGGTGTGGTCGTCCACCTCCGCAAGTGGTTTCTGCTCGGCGACCTTGATGATCGATGCCGCCGGCATTTGCCCCAGCTGCGGATCGATCGGGCCCAGGACGGAATGCCGGCACATGACGATCTCGTCCGCGGCCAGCGCGATCAACGTTCCCCCTGACATAGCGTAGTGGGGCACAAAAACGGTAACCTTTCCTTTGTGGTTCCTGACGGCGCGCGCGATCTGGAGCGCCGCGAGCACCAGCCCGCCGGGCGTGTGCAGGACGAGATCAAGGGGTACATCGTCGTCCGTCATCTGGACTGCGCGCAGCACCTCTTCACTGTCATTGATGTCGATGTAGCGCATGAGTGGAAAGCCGAGGAAGCCCATAGTCTCTTGCCGGTGGACAAGCAGGATCACTCGGCTTTCGCGCTTCTTTTCGACTTGGGCGATCTTACGGATCCGCATCGCTTCGAGATATCGCCGATGCAGGACCGGCTGCATCGCGGTGATCATCAGGAAGATCCAGAGAAGATCCATCACCCCCATGGTCCGCGTCCTTCCTGACGGCGCCCATCGGGCAGGAACCCGTAGACGCCTTCATCGGGGTAGTATTTCCGATACGTCCGCCGCGCTCGCCGCAAGACCGGAGCCAGGATCCATCCGGCAATGAAGCCACCGATGTGAGCCCACCACGCGACGCCCCCGACATCGGATAGCTGACCCAGCGAGAAGACACCCGGAATGACCTGCATCAAGAACCAGATGGCGGCAAATCCGAGAGCGGGGATCTCGAAGAACAAAGGTATGAACAGAATTGGCACAATCATGACGAGCCGCGCGAATGGAAACATCCGCGCATAGCATCCGATCACGCCCGCAATCGCGCCGGATGCCCCAACGGCCGGGATAACCGAATTCGGATTGGCGATGGCGTGCACCGATGAAGCGACGAGACCACAGACCAGATAGAACATGGCGAACCTCGCCAGACCCACTCGGTCCTCGACCGCGGGGCCAAAGACCCAGAGCGTCCACATGTTCAGGATCAAGTGCAGCCATCCGCCGTGCAGGAACATGTTGCTGACAAACGGCAGATAATCGGACAGATCCTGTGGCGGGTAGCTGAGCTTGAGCTCCCCGAAATAGCGCGAGGGAATCAGACCATAGCTGAATAGGAAAACCTCTTCCGCTCTCGGTGGAAGTGAAATTTGAAAGAGGAAAACCAGGATATTGGCGGCGATCAGAGTCCAGACCACCGTAGGCGGGTAGCGCGTGGGTATGGCGTCCCTGACCGGAAGCATGAAGCTTTCCTCCGGCAAGGGAGATAGCGCGGTGTCGCCAGCCTGCAAGCATAATTTTGGCGGCGGTGGCTGAGGCTATCCGGCCGTCAGGTCTCCCGATATTGTCTCCTTAGGGTACATCCGGCTCATTTTTTGTTCACCGTTACCACCGTAGGATGTTGTCGATCGTGATGGGCGAACAGTGACGCTCGTGTTCCCGAAAGACGCAGATATTTCCGTCACGGCGACAGCGGAACCGGACCGTTGGGCCCGAGGGGATAATTTTCACGGCCGGCCGTAGGGAACCGGAACAATCACACCACCGGTGGATTATCTTGGTGCCGCTTATTCCCCCTCAGCGGCACAGGTCCCTCAACCTGTTAGAGTGCCCGCTCTAGTCCCCCTGTGCGGGCACTCGCGCTATTTGGCTTTCGCCAGATAGTCGATCACTTTCTTACGGTCCGGTCCCGCCTCGCGGATCGCCTCGAGTGCCTTCTGCCTCGTAACCTTCGCCGTCCGCATCATATATGCGACTTCGTGCTCCTGTGTGGAAACCAGCTCGCGGTCGCGACCCTGTTCTTCGGGTTGTCCGCCAAAGGATAGAAGCCATTCTAAGCAGAGCGTGCGGAACCTTGATCAGCCGCTGGTATTGATCAGGTAAGGAGAAGACCACGTCCGACGCAGCAAGAATGATGAAGCTGATCGAGGATTGGCAACGAGACATCGCCGCCTACTTGCCGCCGGAGAGCGGCATTACAGAGCATGACTATGACACGTCTAGATGGCCGACAGGCGCGAGAAGCGCTTGGCGATGATTGGCAACGTTGGTGGCCGGACCACCGTCCCGACGATGGTTGCGATGCCGGCCCTAGCCGCTCAAACGTGCCAGAGCCGACCTGATCTTCGGAACTATTCGCCAGCCGCATTGACTCTCAGCGCCACTAGAACTTAATAAGAACATTCATCGGTGTTGCGGCCGCCAATCTGAAAACCTCTGGGTAAATGACTTTGCGCATGCGCGGAGAAGGAGCCATCATGTCTGCTGAGAAGCAAATTTCCGACTTCGGAGAGTCAACCTCCTTGATGGACGAGGTGGCGTCAGCCCTTGCTTGCCACGGCGGTGACGCGGAAGCGACAATCCGCACGCTGCTCGCCGACTGCAAGCACCTGCGGGAGCAACTGGAATTGGCCTAGATAGCAATGGGCATAGGCTTCACCCGCGGCTGGTTGCCCCGCCCAGAGCGTCACGACGAGGTGAGCGACGAGCAAGGCGCGGCCAAGCACGCCACGACGCTCTACGTACACTATTGCGAGCATGCCGGCTGCAGGAAATGGGGCGCCTTCGGGTTCGCGGCTATGGGCCTTCGCCCACTGTTGTTTACACCACGCGCTTGCGCACCCTACCGGGCTCGAACGAAGGAGCGGACATCACGATGCACCTTGTTGGAGTGGTTGAGCGACAATTAATCTGGGTTGACGGCCACCATATCGACTGCCGGCGCCTTTTTCGAGTCTGACGTTGCCCGGCGGTTCGTACAAGTATCGATGGTTGCTGGCGTATCGATGACGCTTGAGAGTGCCTTTGCGCCCGAGTTGGTGAACGGTCGATTCGCATACGCCGAGCTGCTGGGCTACTTCCTCGCCGGTGAGCATGCCGCCCTCGCGCAGCCGTTCGTACCGGCTCTTCAAACCATAGGTGCGGCGCACGAGCATGACCTTCTTCGGCG
This sequence comes from Sinorhizobium fredii NGR234, assembly GCF_000018545.1. Taxonomy (NCBI): domain Bacteria; kingdom Pseudomonadati; phylum Pseudomonadota; class Alphaproteobacteria; order Hyphomicrobiales; family Rhizobiaceae; genus Ensifer; species Ensifer fredii. The sequence goes on along the minus strand of NC_012586.1, from coordinate 81,213 downwards.
TGAAGGGTTCGCCGCGCCAGTTGCGATGCCCGAGTTCGTTGAGACGAGCGGCGATCTGCCGGTCGTTGGTGGCCTCCAGCAGCTCGTTGATCAACGCCACGACCTGTGCCGGCGTCTTGCGTATCACCGACATAGGCCGAGGTCTGGCCACCGACAGGCTCTGCGTGCGCCCGCCGCGCCAACGGATGTTGATGTTGACCTCATCGTCGACGAGCAGCGTCACGTCTTCGATGAGAAGGCCGAGCATGCGCTTGCGTTCGACGGCACCGGTGCGCTCGTCGTTCCAGATGCGCGGGAAATCGGCGGTCAGCGCCCTGATGCGCTGCTGCGCTGGCTCGTCCAGCAGCGAGTGGTCGGCCTCGTTCTGGCGCTCGTGCTCGCGCTGGAGTGCGTCGAGGTCGCGCAGCCGTGCGTTCCAGTCGGCTTCCAGCGCGTCGGCGACCAGGCGGTTGTCCGGATCGACCTTCAGGTAGCGCCGGCGGGCCAGTTCAGCCTCATAGCGGGCGCGTTGCAGCTGCGTGCCGCGCAGCGCCGCGGCCTGCTCCACGCGCTGGGTGATCTCCTGCTGCACGGCAAGCGCGACATCGATCGCTGCCGGCGCCATTACCTCCAGCAGTAGCGCGCTCACCGCCTCGTCGACCGGAGCACCGCGCACCCATTGGCAGTGTTTGCCGGCGTGTCGCACGACGGCTTCGTTGCAGACGTAATATGGGCGCAGCCGCCCCTCGAACGGCTCGTAATGGACCCGCATGCGTGCACCGCAGCGGCCGCACAGCAGCCGTCCCTGCAACAGGCCGCTGCCCTGGCGGGGCATGCGTCCACGCAGGCCGGGTGAAAAACCGGTGGCGTTCTGTTCCAGGGCTGCCTGATTGCGTTCGTATTCGGCCCAGGAAATGTAGCCGTCGTGGGCGTCGGGAATCAGTACCTGCCAGTCGGATCTCGCCACGCGCAGTTGCACGGGCTTCAGCTTGGCATTGTAGGCGGTGCGCGTGCGTCCATAGGCGAAGGCGCCGGCATAGCGCGGGTTGTGCAAGATCTGGAGCACGCGGGAATGGTCGATCTCGTTCCACAGGACGTCGCCCTTGCCGATGCCGCGACGGATACGCCGCGGAAAGAGGATCTTCTCGCCCCGCAGGCGGCGCACGACGGCGCAGGCCGAGCCGGTCTGGCGGAAAGTATCGAACAGGAGCCGCACCGTGTCCTGGATCTGTCGGTCGGGATCGAGCACGACCCGCGCGTCAGGGGTGTAGACCAACCCGATCGGCAGCGGCATCTCGAGTTCGCCGCGGCGCGCCTTGTTGAGAATGCCGCCTTGCAGCCGCGACTTCAGGATGTGCAGTTCGGCCTCGCTCATCGTGCCCTTCAGGCCGAGCAGCATGCGGTCGTTGAAATAGGCCGGATCATAGACGCCGTCCTCGTCCATGATGAGCGTGCGCGACAAGGCGGCCAGCTCAAGGAGACGGTGCCAGTCGGCATTGTTGCGTGCCAGGCGCGACACTTCCAGCCCCAGCACGATCCCTGCATGTCCCATCGCCACTTCGCTCACCAGGTGCTGGAAGCCGTCGCGGTCCTGCGACTGCGCGCCGGAGAGGCCGAGGTCGCTATCGATGACGTGGACACGTTCGATCGGCCAGCCCAGCGCCACGGCGCGATCGCGCAGGGCGTATTGCCGCTTGGTGCTCTCGGTGTTCTCGAACACCTGACGAAGCGAGGACTGACGCACGTAGAGGAATGCATCACGCCGCAGATGGTCGGCGTCAACCTTTATGGCGATGTCAGTAGACATGGTTCCCTCGGGTCTCTGCTGCCAGCACCATGTTGGCGAGCATGTGCACGAGCTGGCGATCGTGCACTGCGACCGAAGCCGTAGGCCGTGATTCCAGCCGCCGATGCGTCGGCGGGGGAGGCTGCGCGATCAGCACCGCCAGCCCTTGCCAAAGGCCGTGGAAAACGATGGCGCCCATGTCCTTGGCGCAGGCCTGACCGCAAAGGACGGCGGTGCGCAGCGTCTCGTAGAAATCCTTGCAGCTGCGCGGTAGCACCGGGGTGCGTGCATGGGGCTCACCGTTTTTTTTTACGGGCGATCGCGCGTTCGATGCTGCGGGGATGGACACTGATGCCGAGCGTCGAATGCAGCAGTTCTGCCAGGGAGCGCGCCTGCAGCGGGGCGCCCGCATGCTGGTTCTGCTCGATGAGCTGCATGACCTCGTCGGTGAGTTTGTGGGCCGACTTTGGCCCTCGGGTGCGCGGCAGCAGGCCGGCAATGCCGTCGCGTTCGAACGCGGCCTCGGCCTGATAGTAGGTTGGCCGCGACAGACCGAAAAGCGCGGCGGCATCGGCCTTGTTGACGCCATCCTCCTGGACGTGACGCAGCATCTCGTACTTCACCTGCACGAGATCGAGAGGATCGAAGAAGGTGGACTCACGAAACCAGGGTGCACGGACGGCTTCGGGCCGCGCATTGAGTGCTCCGAGCTCGCGCAGTCGCTCACGTTTGGTCTCGTTGGGCATGGCATAACCTCTTCCTAGTGGTGTAAATCAAATTACGCCTCGATAGAGAACGTGTCAACCTAACGACGCCGGGCGATATGGCTGTTTATGCTGCATATAACTACAATGTAGAGGCAATTATCGCTGTGAGCGCCCGTATGATTCGGCATAATTAGATTTACATAATCGGCATAAATTGCCTGACACGCATTCAGCCGCCATGGCTGCGCTCGATTTGCTCGATCAATGCGGCTAGGGTTGCCAGATCATCTGGACGCACGAACGACCTACCGGCCGCGATCTGAATGAAAACATCGGGTGCAGCGACGTCCGTCCATGACGCAAGCAGCGAGCGAAGCCGCCCATCCGCGTCGTAGAACATGACGCGATCCTCGCCCCAGTTCTGCTTGCGTGTCGACAACACGAAGCGCTGGCCGCGCCACGGATGGAACGGGTGCGTGACCTCGAACTCTATACGCACTTGAGTGTCAGTACGAACTGCAGTCCTGGACTTGAAAGAAAGGGAAGGACGAGCGCGGGGTCGGCTACGTCAAGCGCAACGAAATCGCCGACCGCCAGTTCGAGAGCTGGGAGCAGTTCGAGGCACATCTGGAGCGGTGGACACGAGACATCGCCGATAAGAGCGACCATGGAACGACGGGCATGCCGCCGACGGACGGAACGCTGCGCCCGCTCGCCGGCCGGGCGCCATTCGGACAGTTGCGCGATCTTGTCCGCAAGGTTGACGCGGACTGCGTAGTCGTTCAGATGCGGCGCCACTGGCCGCTTAAGGGAATGGCTGCTGTCAGCGCCACGAATTGTTCTATTCCACTAATGAGCAATGACCAGAGACACTGGGGATTTACGCAGTAGGTTGAAGGTAACCCCGCCGAGAAGCCATTCGCGCAATCGTGAATGGCCGTAGCCCCCCATGACGATGAGGTCGGCTTTTTGTTCGGCGATTACCTCAAGCAGCGCCGACGACGTATCAAGCCCGCGTCCCCTTGCGACATGGATGGAAGCGCTGATGCCGTGATGGCGGAGATAATCGACTAGCTCGTCGCCCTCCTTCGCCGGCAGGTCCGACATTGCGCCTTGGTCGATCACGACGACGGTGACGGCACGCGACTTTGCCAGATACGGCAACGCCTCGGCAACCGCCCTCGCGGCTTCCCGGCTCCGGTTCCAGGCAATTATCGCGTGCTCGAAGCCTTGTCCGAAGGCCTTCTGGTCGGCAACGAGAAACAAATGCCTGCCGGATTCGAACAGAATCTCTTCCACCACATCATGGAGCTCCACTGTCTTGTCGGCGTCGCTCAGTCTGAGGGCGAGAAATACATCGGCGGCGCGGGATTCGCGGGAAGCAACGCGCGCCTGCTCGTGGGCATAGACGTCGAAGCGCCGCAACTCCGCCGATGGACTGATCGCTCGAAGCCGGCTTCTAAGGTCGGATTCCAGTTCCTTCCCCCGCTCGCGGGCCTGTTGGAGAAGACGTGTCCAGAACTCGACACTCACTCCAGATTCGGCCAATGCCGGCTCCGGCAATGTATTCAGGATCAGGCCGACCAGATGCGAATCAAACAGCTTGGCAAGGCTCTCAGATGCGGCCAAGCGGAATTCGTCGCCGGATGTCCCGTCGAGTCGTACCAATACCACCTTGATCATAGCTGCCTCCTGAGACCGGCAATTAACTCCGACGCGCTGTCACGACGGCCCGACAGGTCCAATTTAGGAGGTGCTGCGCAGGTTTCATTGACGGTCGTCAGCGCTGACGAAGTTCTGCTTCGAGCCCAACCGCTGATCGCCTGGCCGCAGGTGGGAAAAACTGACGTTCGTCAGGGCGGCACAGCTGCTAAGGCCTAGGATACTTTGAGCCTAAACCAACTTGTCAGCCCGACTCGGATCGGGGCGCTTCAGGGCAGCCTCTGGGGCTTGATCGTCGGCGCGATCTTCCTGATGCCGGTGACGGGGGCGCGGTCGGCGCACTATCCGGCGCGGCACTCGGAGCCGCCTCAGGCGCAATCGGCGGCGCCTTGTCAGGCCCCGGCACTAATGACGATTTCAGGAAGGAGCTGGCTGCCAGCCTGGAGCCAGGAAGCGCGACTCTTTTCCTTCTTGTTCGACGATGACCGCGGACAAGCTGCTCGACGCCATCAAGGGGAGCGGCGGCAAGGCAACCAAGACGTCACTCGACAGGAGCAAGGAACAGGCGCTGCGCGAGGCACTGGAAGCGCTCAATGGCAAAACACTCTAGCCGCTCGGCGACGGCGAGTCGGAAAGCTTAAGCGCCTCACCGTCGGATGAGGGTGCCCCATTTTGGATCCCATAGATCTTCATGTTCGAGCACGATGACGATGCACTGGAAACCGTAGCGCTCGACGAGCCGATGAGCTTGGGCGAGAGCCGCTTCGACGTCTCTTTCAGCTCCTTCGTCGGATCCTACATCTCTTCCTTTCCGGGAATGAGCATTCCAGCCCACTGTCGCACGCACGGGTGCTTTCCCGTGCCAATCGAAAACTGTTACAATTACCTCGTTCTCTATTGCCGAGTTTGGGTCGTCAAGAACAGTATAACGCCGTCTGTCTATTGGAACCATCATTGACGACCCGCCGTTCGATCCGTGGTCTGCGTATGTTTTTATCCGGGGCGGCTTTATGGGGGCTGAATTAAATTCTATGGTTTTTATCCATTCGACAATTAGTTGGCAGATATATTCCGTCGAGCATGAAATTCCTGAGGACGGAGAACTGCATGCCTCAGACGGAAAGAACAGAGATCCGACGCTTATTGCGTGCTTTGGTCCGGCTCTCCGCATTGCCACTACTCTGGAAAGAGATGGGCGACGAGGCGATCGCTGGAAATCTCGCTTCCGTTCTCGTCAAAATACTCGATGCCGATTTCGCCTACCTATTTGTAGACGCTGATCCGCATACCGTGGAACTGGCATTTGGGCCTGAAGGACGTATCCCCGCGGCATTGATCCCTGCAATTCGAGCATCCCTGCACGGTTCGTCGGTCAGGCGTCTAAGCAGAATCCAGAGTGCACTCAGCGGCGATCTTGTGACTGTCTTTTCGACGACCTTGGGATTCAAGGCCGAGGCCATATTGTTCGTCGCCTCGAAACGATCCGACTATCCCACAGGGTTCGAGAGGCTCGTCCTGCGGATGGCCGCCAACGAAGCAACGGCGGCAATGGAACAGGCGGAAGGCCCGGTTGTCGCAACGCATCTGACAACGCTGGTCAGCCTTTCTTCGAATTTTATCGGCGTAGCAAACCTTCAAGGCGTGCCGCTTTTCGTCAATCCGGCCGGCCTTAGACTGGTCGGCATGGCGAGCATTCAGGAAGCGCAAGAGCTTCATGTCGTCGATTTCCTGGAGTTCCGCGACCGTGATCGAGCCCGATACGAGGTGTGGCCGAGAGTCTTGTCCGAAGGGCGATGGGCCGGCCAGCTTTCCTTCCTGAACGCAAAGACCGGTATGACGACCCCCCTTCTGGTCGAGAGCTTCCGCATCGACGCTCGTACGACAGAGCCCGTTGCCGTCGGCACGATCAGCGTCGATATCCGCAAGTGGAATCGAGCCGAACGTATTTCGAATGATTCACCGGCTTTGGCGACGACGCGTGAGATCATGCTGGCCGTGGCTCGCGTTGAGAGCCTGTCGGAACGGGAACGCCAGGTTCTGCATGCTCTGGTTGCCGGATGCTCACACAAGGTGATAGCTCACGAACTCGGCATAAGCGTGAGGACCATCGAAGTTCATCGGGCGCGGATGATGCGGCGCCTAGGCGTGCGGACTTTGGCGGAAGCAATCAAGCTCGCAATCATTTCCGGCGCCGTCAAACCCTGACCGGGAAGTGTCCGTTCGACGGGTTGGCCCGCCGGAGACCGGCCCAATCCACGCAAACTGGACTCGTTGAACGATGATGACGGTCAGTGAGGTCGGGCGCAGTTGAACTACTATTACGGTTGCCAACGCTGAATAGGAGGACCAATGTTGATCAGGAACGGACTAAGAACGACGAGGGCCGAGCTCCTGCCGCTTTCGTTCTATGAGCGATTCGAATATGTCGTCGTCGTGATCCTGACCGCCCTCATCGCCGTCGTCGTTGTCGCCGCGGTCTGGAATCTCACCCTGAAAATCCTTGTAGGCCTGGTCTTGTCCGGGAGCCTCGATCCATCCGACTATACCGCCTTCCAGGATGTCTTCGGCATGATCTTCACGGTCATCATCGCCCTGGAATTCAAGAAATCGCTGCTCGTGGTGGCGGCACGACGGGACACCGTGGTGGCGATCCGCTCGGTGGTGGTGATCGCGCTTCTGGCCATCTGCCGAAAGGTCATCATTCTGGACCTCACGGAAACCGATGCGCTGCACATACTGGCGCTCGCGGCCGCCATTCTTGCCTTGGGCATCGTCTACTGGCTGGTCAGCGATCGCGACAGGCGCCCTGTAAAGGATTCCCAAGGCTGATCGATTTGCATTCGCGCTTGCGCAACTGACGACCGTCAATGTGCCATCAGCCTGCTCCCGGCAGATTCCGATCCGAGAGACATCCCTCCGGGGTCAGCAGAAGCGAGGAAGGCTGTCATGACCAGACGATTTCTTTCATCGGTGGCAATCATGGCGCTCGGCGCGGGCCCTGCCTTCGGTCAATCGGACTCTATCGGGACGCTCAGACAATTCGGCAAGACGGGGACCAGTTCGGAAGCATTCCAACCCGTCGACCAGCACGGCGACTATGCCGGGCAGTTGAAGATGAATCTCGAGCAGATCACGTTGCCGCCAGGATTCGCGATCGACCTCTTCGCGGTCGTGCCCGATGCTCGTCACATCGCCATTGGACCGCAGGGCGTGGCTGTCTTCGTCGGAACACGCAAGGAAGAGGTCTGGGTCGCGACCGATCGCGACAAGGACAGGCAGGCGGACGAGGTGAAGCGCTTCGCGCCGTCCATCCGGTTCAACGTGCCAAATGGACCGTGCTTTTCCAGGAACGGCGTCCTCTACATCGCCGAACAGAATCGCGTGCTGGCCTTTCCCGCGGCGGAATTCTTCTACGAAAGCCCAGACGTTGCGGTCGAAATCGTGGTCCCGCAGCGTGAGCTCATCCCGCCGGAGGAGGAATCCTTCAACCACACCGCGCGCGTGTGCGACATCGGCCCCGACGACAAGCTCTACATCGCGCTCGGCCAACCCTACAACGTCCCGCCACCTGAAAAACTGGAGACTTACGACCGGGTCGGCATGGCCGGTATAATCCGGCTCGACCGCAACGGCGCGAACCGCGAAGTCTACGCCCGCGGCATCCGCAATTCCGTCGGCATGGACTTCCGCCCGGAGACGACGGAACTCTGGTTCACCGACAACCAGGTCGACGGGATGGGCGACGACACCCCTCCTGGCGAGCTTAACCGCTCGACGCAGCCGGGCCAACATTTCGGCTTCCCTTGGTATGGCGGCGGCCTCGTGCGCACCAGGGAGTACCAGGATACCGAACCGCCAGCCGACGCAGTGCCGCCGGTCCTCGAATTCGAGGCGCATGCCGCCGACCTCGGCATGATGTTTTACACCGGCGCGCAGTTTCCGCAGAAATATCGCGGAGGCATCTTCTCCGCCCAGCACGGCTCATGGAACCGCACAGTGCCGGTCGGTGCCCGCGTCATGTTCACGCCGGTGGAAGCGGACGGAAACGCCGGCGAGCCGGAGGTGTTCGCCGCGGGGTGGCTGATGCCGAGCGGCGAATATATGGGTCGGCCAGTCGACGTCGCGCAGCTTTCCGACGGTTCAATCCTCGTTTCCGACGACCTTGCCGGCGCAGTCTATCGCATTTCCTATCAACCTCCTCCCGCCGAGTAGGGATAAAGCCAATGCTCCGCATTGTCGTTTGCACACTCACCGTCATGTTGGCGCTAGAAACCACGCCGCCCGCGATCGCTGGCGATCCGGCCGCCGGCAAGAAGATCGTCGGGCAATGCGCAACCTGCCACGGCCAGGACGGCGTAGGCAGGATGCCCGACGTTCCGAATCTTGCCGGCGAGAGCACGATCTACCTGACCAAGGAACTCAACGCGTACCGGTCTGGCGAGCGCGACCATCCGCAGATGTCGATCATCGCCAAGGGCCTCAGCGACGAGCAGATCGCCGACCTCGCGGCCTGGTATGCGGCACTCAAGGTGACCGTGGAAATGCCCGACCTCTAAGGCCGCGTACGGAGCTTCGCCCGCGCCTCCATCGTGACGACCAGACGACTCGCGACTATCAGGCAGACGCCGAGGTAGACAAAGTGGCTGGGAGACCGAGCGGCCGAGCGCGACCCAAAGCCGCCATCGGGTGGAGGTCGCGATGCGTTCCCGCCATGAAGGCGGCAACGCCCAGACGAACGCTACACCCGGTTTGCCCAAAACGAGAAACGGCGGCGCGACCGCGACCAGCAGGCCGTGCTGCGCCATATGCGCCGCAAGAAGTCGTCCCGGACAGCAAATCGAGAGGCGAAGCAAGCGCGGCGGCAAGGGCCAGCGCTCGTGAAGGACAGCGCATGCAGGCACTACCGCGTCCGATGCCCGGCGCGAGACCAAAGGGCTTTCACACAGAGCGCGTAAAGCCAGACCGTCAGCAGCAAGGGGACGAAACGAACGGATCGGAGTTCGAGATTCGCCACCACGCCGCCGGACCCACGGCGTCGGATCCATGCGCTGCCACGGGATCGATCCCCGAGGCCCAGAGGAGAAGTCCAAGAGCAGGCTCGGAATCCAGAAGCTATGGATGACGTCCCTCGTGGCCAGAACCACCTCAACCGGCTCGGCGAGGGGAATACGTAGACGTCGGGCACGGCGCGCCGCCGTCGATGCGGTAGGAAATTTCCCACCAGTACGGTTTCCGGTGATGTCGACTGCTAGACTGTCCGGCCCCGGTCGAGGCCCGGGTCTCGTGACCGAAGTCATCCCATAAGGCACGAGAGCGGTGAGCGTGGGCGCCGGTAGAACAACGCCGCCGCCCCAGATGAAGGAGCAGCTGCCGACCCGTCTCGCCCGCCTGCGCATGAATGGGCCAAGCATCAGCACGACGACCAGCAAGGTGACTGCCGCCGCGCGCCCGCATACATGATCATGCCCAAGAAATGTATCGACGCAGCCGAGGACCAGCGGGATCCAGCGTGGACTGCGGCCCCGAACAACCGGAGAGCAGCGTGCGGATTGTCAGCAGCAGACTGACATTCCGGCCAGAAGCCGACTCCCTGGTTTGCCCGAATTCCGTTGCGCTGCGAAGGACAGGCCAGGACCAGTTGCCCGGTCCGGTCATCCCGACTCGACAAAGACGCGCAATACGGAGCGCGGCATTTGCAACCGCAGCGCAAAGACACTCCCAATGGCGATACGAAAGATGGAACGCGCGGTGACGCGCGCCTCGGTGAGACATGCCAGCCTGAGGCATTTTCCCGCCCTTCACATGAGAACTTAGGCGTGGCGCCGCAGGCTGTGGACTAAAAGGCAAGGCTGCATTGACGGCCGTCAGTATTCAAGGAGACCGAACGATAGCATGGTGCTACGGGTCATTACCCTACGGGGAATCCCGCAATATCCTTCCGAGGAACTGTGGTCAATGGTGATGGCCAAGCTTGCGGGGGGCCAATAGGAAGGAACCCCAAAATGGTTGACGCTCCCGCTGTACCTTTCCCATCGCAGCGCCTGTCAAGGGCACCGGCCGAGCCCCCCCGGCTCCGGTCCATAGCTCATCTTCGTCGTTTCCGTCGCGACCAGGACATCTACGGCCAGGAGGAGAGGAACGACACCTGGTACCGTGTGATTTCAGGTTCGGCTCGCAAATATCTCACGCGCGCCGATGGGCGCAGGCAGCTTGTCGACATCTACCTGCCGGGAGATCTTTTCGGTTTCACTTCCCGCGTTCATCATAGATTTGCCGTCCAGGCCGTCGCTGACCAGACATTAATCGCCTGCTACCCGCGTTGGCGTGTCGAGGCGCTCGCCGAAGAGGACTCCGCGACGGCTCGCGAAATCATAGTGCAAAGTTTCGAAGCATTGGAACGGCTACAGGAGCAGATGCTTGTCATCGGCACGGTGACGGCACAGGAAAAGGTCCGACATTTCCTTGTCTACTTTCACGACCGTGTTTCAGCGGGCAAGGACGACAGTCTCGCGCTGCCCATCTCGCGCTACGACATCGCCGACATGCTCGGCATCTCCGCCGAAACGGTCTGCCGCGCCTTCACGGATCTGCGCGAGAGCGGCGTCATTTCCCTGCAGGGTCCGCGCCACATCAAAATCATGCGAAGGCCGAGCCGATAGGGGTGGCCGGCGCTCCCGCATTTGCGGTGCGATCACGGCACACCAGTGTTCGTCATCTAGCCGGCAGGCGTTAACAACGAGGTTGCTGCAATGGCTGAGGGAGACGATGTACTTGAACGGCTTGTTGTCCGCGAGGTCGCCGCGGTCTTCCACGGGAAGGAGATCCTTGAGGACGCGATCCAGGCGTTGCTTCACGCCGGATTCGACCGCGGTGACATCGACATCATGGGTGATATCGAGACCGTGCGCCAGCGTCTGGGCACGCTGTACGTACCCTCCGAGGAAATTGCCGATGTGCCCGGAACGCCGCGCGGCGCCTATATCGCCCGCGACGACATCGCCACCGCGACCGCCGGCGTCGCCGGCATGCTATTCTATCTAGGCGCTGCGACGGCGGCGATGACCGTAGTAGCCTCAGGCGGAAGCCTGGCGCTTGTTGCGGCTGCTGCCGTAGCCGCCGGGGCTGTCGGCGCTGGCATCGGCGCCTCTGCCATACGACTTCTTGGAAAGAAGCAGGCCGAAGAATTGGAGCTTCAACTAATGTCGGGAGGCATCGTGGTGTGGGTGCGTACTCGCGACCCGGATAAGGAGGCGCAGGCGCAGGAAATCCTGGCCAGGTTTGGCGGCGAAGCGATCCGCGTCCACGAAATCGAGATCGACAAGCGCCTGGACGACCTTCCGCTCTCGAAAGTCAAGCCCGATCCGTGGCTTGGCGGCTAACCGCTGGTTCACCGCTGAAACTTCAAAACCATGAAACTGACGACCGTCAAGGCCGGCGACCGAAACCATCGGCAAGACTCTGGTTGTAGGCACACCTGCAACGTCTGCGGCGAGCCGCGGAATTTCCATGGAGATACGAGTATGGCAAGCAAGGTGATCGGTATCGATCTGGGCACGACCAATTCCTGCGTCGCGGTGATCGAGGGCACGCAGGCCAAGATTATCGAGAACGCCGAAGGCGGTCGCACCACTCCGTCCGTCGTGGCGTTCACCAAGGATGGCGAGATCCTCGTCGGGCAGCCGGCAAAGCGTCAGGCCGTAACCAACCCCGAGAACACGATCTTTGCCATCAAGCGCCTGATTGGCCGGCGGTACGATGATCCGATCGTGGAGAAGGACAAGAAGCTCGTCCCCTACAAGATCGTGAAGGGCAACAACGGCGATGCGTGGATCGAGGTCGCGGGAAAGAAATATAGCCCGAGCCAAATCAGCTCCCACATCCTGGTGAAAATGAAGGAGACGGCGGAAGCCTATCTTGGTGGGAAGGTCAGCCAGGCAGTCATAACCGTGCCGGCCTATTTTAACGACAGCCAGCGCCAGGCGACGAAGGACGCGGGAAAGATCGCCGGGCTCGATGTGCTGCGCATCATCAACGAACCGACCGCCGCCGCACTGGCCTACGGATTGGACAAGAAAACGGCCGCAAAGATCGCGGTTTATGATCTCGGCGGCGGCACCTTCGACATCTCGCTGCTCGACATCGGCGACGGAGTGTTCGAAGTAAAGGCCACCAATGGCGACACGTTCCTTGGAGGCGAGGATTTCGACAAGCGCATCGTCGACTGGCTGGCGGACGAGTTCCAGAAGGACCAGAGAATCGACCTGCGCAACGACCGGCTGGCACTCCAACGACTTCGCGAGGCGGCAGAAAAGGCCAAGATAGAGCTCTCGTCCGCCTTGGAGACGACCGTCAGTCTGCCCTTCATCACAGCCGATCAGAACGGCCCCAAGCATCTCGAAATCAAACTCAGACGGGCGAAGCTGGAGGATCTGGTGGACGACCTCATCCGGCGCACCGAGAAACCCTGCAAGGCGGCGATGAAGGATGCCAGGGTGAAGCCGGGGGACATAGACGAAACGGTCCTCGTCGGCGGCATGACGCGCATGCCCAAGGTGCAGGAAGTCGTCGTTGAGATCTTCGGCAAGGAACCGAACAAGAGCGTCAACCCGGACGAGGTCGTGGCGATCGGCGCGGCCATTCAAGCAGGCGTGCTACGGGGAGACGTCAAGGACGTCCTGTTGCTCGACGTAACACCGCTGTCGCTGGGCATCGAGACACTAGGCGGAGTGTTCACCCGGCTGATCGAGCGCAACACAACCATTCCAGCGAAAAAGAGCCAAATCTTCTCGACGGCTGAAGACAACCAGAACGCCGTCACAATCCGGGTCTTCCAGGGCGAACGTGAGATGGCGGCCGACAACAAGCTGCTCGGCCAGTTCGATCTTGTCGGCATTCCACCCGCCCCCCGCGGCGTGCCGCAGATCGAGGTCACCTTCGACATCGATGCCAACGGCATCGTCAATGTTACGGCAAAGGACAAGGCTACGGGCAAGGAGCAGCAGATCAAGATACAGACCTCCGGCGGACTATCGCAGTCGGATATCGACCGAATGGTGAAGGAGGCCGAAGCAAATGCGGAGGCCGACAAGAGAAGACGCGCACTAGTCGAGGCACGCAACCAAGCAGACGCGCAGATCGCGGCGAGCCAGAAGGCGCTGGACGAAGCGAAGGACAAGGCTCCGTCCGCCGACAGGGCTCCCGTCGAAAAAGCCATCGACGAGCTCAAGTCGGCAATGACCGGAGACTCGGTAGACGAGATCGAGGCGAAGACCAAGGCCTTGCAGATCGCCTCGGTCAATTTTGGCGCCAAGGTGCATGAGGCTTCTGGCGCCTCAACCTCGGGTGCAGGGGACTCGTCAGGCACTTCCTCTGGTGACGATGTCGTCGACGCCGATTTCGAGGAAGTCGACGACAAGGACGGTCAACGCCATGGCTGACGAGCGCCACCGACAAAAGCCTGGGCCGAAAGCTGCGGAATCGGGACCCGACGCGGAGATGCCGGCCGCCGAAACTGTCGCGGACCAGGCTTCACTGACGGCTCTCCAGGCCGAACTTGCCGAAACGAAGGACAGGCTGCTGCGCGCCGTGGCCGAGCAGCAGAACATCCGCCTGCAGATGCAGCGCCAATGCGAGGACGCGGTGAAGTTTGCCGCCTCGCAGCTGATGGGAGACCTGCTCGACACGCTCGACAATCTACGGCGCGCGATCGAGAGCGTGCCGTCCGAGGCTTCGGGCCACGACGTGGTCAACCCACTCCTGAAAGGTGTGGAGGCCACCGAGAGCAACCTGCTGGCGACCCTTGCCCGGCATGGCGTGCAACGCATCGATCCGCTCGGGCAGGCTTTTGACCCGCACCATCATCACGCCATTTTCCAGCGTCCCGACGCAACAGCCGCAGAAGGCACGGTCGTCGAGGTGCTACAGCCCGGCTATATGCTTCACGGCCGGGTGCTTCGTCCGGCGATGGTCGGCGTCGCGGTCCGCGGAAGTCAACACGGCGGGCCGCCGCGGGATGACTTGGCATGAAACTAGGCCCCTTACTATTGCAAGCCTCCTGGCAGATTCGGCTCCCGATGCACACATTCAATGAAATCTCAGCGAAGGGAGCGCAATCCCCGTCGGGTCAGCCTGTTCAGCTTTTGTGCGTCATTCACGACGTGGCGCCGGACGTCGCGCGGCTGAACCTCCAGCGCGTCGATCAGATTACTGAAGGCGAATCGCAGACTATAAAGTTGGTCGAGCAGATCCAGCACCAAATCGACGCCTTCGTCGTTGACGCCCATTTCGTTGGCGAGATCGGCTATTAGGGCGGCACGTGCAAGGTCGACATCCCGGAACATTGGCCTTCCCTCCGGCATAGCGGGTGATATCCAACCCCGGTCGATGAAGACTTGTAGTCTTTCCATATCGATACGAAGATCTCGGGCGAATTCCTGATAGTCCATCATCTATACCCCCATCCCTTGCCGGGGATTGTATCTCTTGCCAGCCGACCAGTTGGTCATGAATGCCTTCAGTTCAGGGTCCGGCCTTTCCGGAAGCACGATCTTCAGCGTTGCGTAGACGTCGCCCCGGGTACCGTTTCGTCGTGCCACGCCCTTTCCCTTAACGCGCAGCCTCCTGCCGCTCGACGAATTCTCCGGCACAGATGCCATCACCGGGCCGGCGGGCGTCGGCACCGTGACCTTGCCGCCGAGCACCGCCTCGGCAAGCGAGATCGGGAGGTTCAAGTGGATGTCGTCACCCTCGCGCCGGTAGAAGGGATGGGGACGCACATGGAGTTCGATAAGCGCGTCACCGGTCTCCGCTCCGCCTTCGCCGGCGCCGCCCTTCCCGCGCAGCCTGAGAGTCTGCCCGTCTCGCGCGCCAGGTGGGATGCGGATTTCCAGCGTTTCGCCGTCGGATAGCGTCACCTGGCGTGTGCCGCCGTTGACCGCCTCGAGAAAGTCGATCTCCATGGAATAGCGGACGTCGGTGCCGCGCATGCGGGAGCCCTTACGCCCGCGGTGCGAGAAGAATTCCGCAAAGATGTCGTCGGCGCCGAAATCCGCGAAGCCCGCACCGTTCTCGTAGGCGCTGCCTGCGCCGGCGTCGGCGAAGTCGCGATAGTAGCGACGTTCGGGTTTCTGGGCACCCGTCGCATCGATCTCACCGCGATCAAAGCGGCTGCGCTTTTCCTCATCGCGCAGAATCTCGTAGGCCGCAGACAGGTCCTTGAAGTCCTGTTCGGCCTGCTTGTTTCCGGGGTTGAGATCGGGATGGAGCTTCTTTGCCCTACGACGATAGGCCGCCTGGATATCCTTCTGCGAGGCATCGCGCTTGATGCCAAGGATTTCGTAGGGATCGCCGTTGTTCATAGGCATCTTTATCCTTCGCGAACGTCTCCTCGGCAGGAGGAAGGCCGCTGGTGGCTTGCATCGGGACGCCGAAAGCAACTAACCGAATTTCCGCAGCGGTAAACTGACGGTCATCAATGTCGCCTGGTCGGGGCGGACGCACCTTGGGAGGTATCGACGCTTTATGCGAAATGCGAAGCAAAAGGGAGATTGGCATGCTGCACCACCTTGAGAACACGGGGCGTTGGCTCGACCCGCTGCGCCAGATGCGCTTTGCGCAGAGGGACATGAGTCGGCTGTTAGACAATCTGCGGCTTGCTGCGCCTCCCGAATTCCCCTTGATGAACATCTGGGCCGGGACCGACGGAGCCGTGGTCACCGCCGAGATACCTGGCGTTGCGCCGGAGGAGCTCGACATCGCCGTCCACCAGAACATGGTGACGCTACGCGGCAGCCGCCCCGCCGAACCGCTGGCGGAAGACGCCGTCATCCACCGCCAGGAACGCGCTACCGGCGCATTCGCCCGCAATCTCATCCTGCCCTTCCGCGTCGACGGCGACCACGCCACGGCAAAGTTCCGCAACGGCCTGCTGCGGCTCGACCTGCCACGGCCGAAAGCGGACCGGCCACACAAGATCAACGTCAGCCGCTCCTGAGGAGAATGCCGCCATGACCGACCACGAAACCAACGGAACCGCACAAGCGGAAGCCACGCGGACCGCGCCTGTCTACACTCCGCCGACCGACATCATCGAGACCACGTCCGCCGTTCAGATGGTGCTCGACATGCCCGGCGCGAATCCCGACAGCCTCGATGTGACCCTGGACAATCGCGTTCTGCGCATTTCGGCGCAATCGGCGTCCAGCGCACCTGAAGGCTATTCGTTGCTTCACGCCGAGTACCGCGACGGCACCTATGAACGCAGCTTCATGGTCTCGGAGCCGATCGAAATGGATAAGATCGAGGCCGTGTTCAAGGACGGTGTGCTTCGGCTCACTCTACCGAAAGCGGCGCCGTCGCTCGCCAAGATCAGCGTTAAGGCGGCTTAAAGGAGGCATCTCGATGAAAATCAAAGATCTCGTTCCATGGCGGGGTTCCGGTCGCGACATCGCATCGCGAACCGCGCCGATCGACCCGATGCGCGCGCTGCAACTGGACGTCGATCGCGCATTCGACCACTTCTGGCGCGCGGTACCCTACCCGTTTGCGGCGCTCGGACGGTTGGAAGAGACCGATACTGTCCGTGTGGATGTCGTTGACAACGACAAGGAGGTTACGGTCACGGCAGAGTTGCCGGGCATGAGCGACGCGGATGTCGACGTCTCCATCAGTGATGGCCGGTTGACGATCCGCGGCGAGAAGAAGTCCGATCGTGAAGCCGAGGAGAACGGCGTCCTTGTCCGGGAGCGAATCTATGGCGCCGTCGAGCGGACTGTGCCTCTTCCGGACGGCGTCGATCCAGACGCTGCAAAGGCCACTTTCAGGAACGGTGTGCTGACGATCGCAATTCCAAAGTCCGAGAAATTTCAAGCCAATACAAAGCACGTTCCCGTCCAGGTGGGTTAGCCCCTCCCTTCCCGCGATCCGTCCAACTGTCCGCAATCGTCCCCCAGGTTGCGGACTTTCTCATTCCGACCATGGCGAACACCCGGACGAAAACTGATGGCCGTCAAGGTCGGCAGCCGCACACATGCGCTAGCTTCACAATGCTGCGTAGGCAAGACCGCCTTTACAGCACAGGCTAAGGAGGATCACGACATGAGAATAGATAGCGACATCAAACGTGATGTGGAAAGTGAACTCAAATGGGATCCGGACATCGATGCTTCCGACATCGGAGTGGCGGTGAAAAATGGGGTCGTCACGCTGAGCGGCTTTGTGCGCAGCTACAGCCAGAAATATGAGGCCGAGAAAGCCACGAAGCGTGTCAAGGGCGTGCTTGGTGTCGCCAATGATATAGAGGTTCGGCTGCCGTCCCTCCACGAGAAACCCGATCCTGAGATTGCTCGTGCTGCCGTCGAGGCGATCAAGAGCGAGCTTCCCTACTCCCACGAGAACATCAAGGTCGTTGTGAAAAACGGCTGGGTTACCCTCGAAGGAAATGCCGAGTGGGAATATCAACGCTATCGCGCGGAAGCGGCCGTGCGTAAGGTAAGGAGTGTCAAGGGCATCTCGAACCTGGTAATGCTGAAACCGCGTGTCGCTCCATCGGAGATCAAGTCCAAGATCGAGGAGGCGCTGAAGCGGATGGCGGAAGTCGATGCGGGCCGCGTGACGGTCACCGCCAGCGGCGGCGAGGTAACCCTCACCGGTACAGTGCGTTCCTGGGCGGAACGACAGGAGGCCGAGCGCGCGGCCTGGAGGGCACCTGGCGTCACCAAGGTTGAGAACCGAATCACCATATCTCCCTGATACATCCGACGTTGAAACCGGCCGGGCTTTCGTCTGTCCGGCTGGTATCCTCGACAGAGGAGCTTGTGACTTGCGCCGCAAGCGGAAACCTGATCAGCCGGAGACAGTGAAACCCGACCAAGTTGAGCGGGCCCGCATCCAGTCATTTCCTGCGAGCGACCCGCCTTGGTGGATTCCCATGCATCTTGGCAACCCCGCCACAACTACAACGCAAGGCTTCCCTCAAAAGTCCGCTTCCTGGAAGGTCGATCCGCGCGCCGACGCGCCGACGCCGGGGCGGGCCGTGACTCCACCGCAGAGCAGTTCGCGCCTGGCTCCCACATGCTCGAGCGCGTCCGTCGCAGACCCTCGCGATAGCAAATGAATGATTTCCTGCTGGCCCGAACGTTGATCCTCGTCGCGGCTTCGGGCTTGACGGTGGGCATACTCACCGCGTTGCGAATGCCCGCCGTCATGGGCTACCTGGTCGTCGGCGTGGCACTCGGGCCGCATGGCTTCGATCTGATCGAATCCGCGGAGGATACGCGTTTTCTCGCGGAACTCGGCCTGATCTTCCTCATGTTCATGGTTGGCCTCGAATTCTCGATTCCAACGATTCTCGGCGCGCGATGGGACGTACTTGTTGCAGGCAGCCTGCAGGTCAGCATGACAGTGGCGCTTGTTGCTACCGGACTTGTCTTGACAGGCGCGCAAGCCCAGCCGGCCATTATCATGGGCGGTGCAATCGCCATGTCGTCGACGGCCGTTACGCTGAAGCAACTCGCCGAGCAGGGCGAGATTACCAACCGGCACGGGCGGCTCGCGCTCGGGATACTGCTTTTCCAAGACGTGGCGACACTGCCCCTGCTCATTCTCGCGGACGCCTGGTCCAGCGCCGGAGCGGCGGCTCCGATAGCAATTCTGAAACAGATGGCCATGGCCGCCGCAGCGCTTGCCGCTGCAGCCATCATCGCGCGGCCTTTGATCCATTTTGGATTCTCGTGGGTTCTCGGGACCCGCTCCCCTGACCTCTTCCTGCTGTGGGTGCTGATCACCGCGCTCGGTACCGCCTATGCCGTACATCTTGCGGGTCTGGCCCCTCCGATCGGCGCCTTCGTCGCGGGCATGGTCATCGGCGAAAGCGAATTCCGCCATCGTGTCGAGGAAGATATCCGGCCATTCCGTGACGTGCTGGTGGGCCTGTTCTTCATTAGCGTGGGCATGAGCATCGATCTGTCGGCTATAGCGCGCTTTCCTGGTGCGATCATATTGTGGGTGCTCGTATTTGTTCCGGTAAAGGCTCTCCTGGTCTTCATGACCGGCCTGCTTGCCGGAGCGCACCGGGAAGCGTCGGCGAGAACCGCTATCATTCTTGCGCATGGTGGGGAATTCGGATTGCTCCTTATCACGCTTGCACTCCAATCCGGCCTCGTGTCGCCCGACCTGGGCCAGCCCGCGCTGATTGCCTTGGCCCTCACGATGGGCCTTGCCCCACTCGTAATACAGCGCAACCACTGGGCCGAATGGCCTTTCGGCCATCGTGATCGCCGCATCGCAGCGACTGAAGTATCGATCCGTGCTCTGAGCGGTGGGCTCCACGACCACGTCATCCTTTGTGGCTGCGGTCGCGTCGGCCGCCTCGTGGCGACTGTCCTGGAATCGGCGGACATCGCCTATATCGCCATCGAACTGGATCTGACACGGTTTCGTGCTGCGCGCCGACAAGGTCACGAGGTCGTGTTCGGCGATGCAAGACACCACCGCATTCTCGAGGCAGCGGGGCTGGACCGAGCGCAACTGGTGATCCTCACCTTCGATCGTCACGGAGCGGTGGAGCGCATCCTGCATCAGATAAAGACACTCGACCCAGCGCCGGCCTCCCTTGTCTCGACTGCCGACGATCTCAACATGGCGCGCTTCTCGCAGCTCGACGCGACCGCAGTGTTCCCGGAAAATCTCGCGGCTGGCCTGAGCCTTGCGGATCGGGCGCTGCTGTTCTGTGGAAAGACACAGGACGAGGCAGCCTGCATCGTAAGCACGGTCAGGGCGGAGCTCATCAAGCGCTGAGGGAATTGGCTCGGGGCGTGAACAAATTTTAACGTCCAGAAAGTCGACGTTCGTGGTCGAAAAGGCGCGGTATGTGCGGCTGGAAGCCAAGCCGGGTTTCGAAACAAGGGTTGAAGAATTCCTCAAGAGCACCTTGCCGCTGGTGGAGGCGGAACCGTCAACGAAAGCCTGGTTCGCGGTCAAGATGGGTCCCATGACATACGGCATCTTCGATGCATTCCCGGACGATGCCGCCCGCGACGCCCATCTTGCTGGAAAGGTTGCGGATGCATTGAGGACGCGTGCGGAGGAGCTTTTCCGCAGCCGCCTCAGATCGAAAAGATCGAGGTGGTCGCAACCAAGCTGCCATGAACCGACGCGGACGCTCTATATCATCTCTAGCGGGCGTTTCGCTGTCGGGGGCGGGAAGGAGCGATCGAGTTCCTGCAGATCCGCAGGAATAAGCCGTATGTCATGCGCGGCGCGATTTTCCCGAACGTGATCCTGTTTGCTTGCCTTCGGAATGGCGATGACACCGTCCTGGCGCAAGACCCAGGCAAGCGCGATCTGCGAGCGGCTCACGCCGTATCGATCGGCGACCCTGGCCAGCCGTCCGTCGTCCGCCAGGACGCCCTGTTCGACGGGTGAGTAGGCCATCACCGGGATTCCGCGTTCGCGACACCAGGGGAGGAGGTCATATTCGATGCCGCGCCTCCTCAGATTGTAGAGCAGCTGGTCGGTCTGCACGTTCTTTCCCTCCGCGACGCCGGCAACCTCAACCATATCGGCGGTATCGAAATTGCTGACGCCCCAATGGCGTATCTTTCCGGCCGCCTTGAGCGCCTCGAAGCCCGCGATGGTCTCGGCAAGCGGCGTGCCGAGGCGCCAATGGAGCAGATAGAGGTCGATCCGGTCGGTACGCAGGCGCCGCAGGCTTTGGTTGCACGCGGTCGTCACGCCGAGGCGCGACGCGTGGATTGGCAGGACCTTGCTGACGATGAAGACCTCGTCACGCCGCCCGCAAACGGCCTCGCCTACCACCTCTTCCGCGCCACCGTCGCCATACATCTCGGCGGTGTCGATGAGCGTCATGCCGAGATCCAGACCCAGTCTGAGCGCGGCCACCTCGTCGGTGCGACGGATCGGCTTCTCGCCCATGCCCCACGTCCCCTGGCCGAGAACCGGTACCTGGTCACCCGCCGGCAATCGCGTTGTCCTGATGGTTGAAGGCATGGCAGGCTCCCTTGTTGGGCCGGGTCGCTGCGATCCTATCGGCCAAGCATCGCCTCAAAACTGACGGTCATCAAGGCCTCCGCGGCGAAGCAATTCTAACGTTCGGACCTGAAATGCCGACGGACACGGATTTTGCGTGCAGAATTTGGTCGTCGGCAGGGAGCCGGCGACCATGAAATCCGACGAAGATATCAGGACCGATGTCGAGAGCGAACTCCAGTGGGACCCGGCCCTGGACGCCAACGACATCGTCCCGACGGTCAAGGATGGCGCTGTTACCCTAACGGGCTTCGTCAAGAGCTTCAACGAGAAATGGGAAGCCGAGGACGTGGCAAAGCGCGTGGCCGGCGTGCTCGGCGTGGCCAACGATCTGGACGTCCGCCTGCCGTCGATCGGCCAGCGCCCGG
Source organism: Sinorhizobium fredii NGR234 (assembly GCF_000018545.1). NCBI lineage: Bacteria > Pseudomonadati > Pseudomonadota > Alphaproteobacteria > Hyphomicrobiales > Rhizobiaceae > Ensifer > Ensifer fredii. The sequence goes on along the minus strand of NC_012586.1, from coordinate 59,665 downwards.
ATCCGGACATCGCGAGGGACGCCGTGACTACGCTCCTGTATGAATTGCCGGACCTTGTCGACATCAGGGTTGTCGTGAAGGACGGCTTGGTCAGGCTCGAGGGCGAAGTCGAAACACATCGGCAGAGCCGCCACGTCACCCGTGCCGTACGGCGGGTGCGCGGGATAAAGGGTGTCATCAACACGATCAAGGTCCGTTCTCCCGTCTCACCAGAGGATATTCATCAGACAATAGCGGAGGCGTTGAAGCGCAACGCGCTGCTCGAAGCCGCCAATATTGTCGTGGAAGCAAACGGCGACGAAGTCGTCCTTAAAGGAACGGTCCGATCATGGGCCGAGCGCAAGGAAGCCGATGAAGCGGCCTGGCGCGCGCCTGGCGTCCTAAAGGTCGACAATCGCATCACTATCGCCAGCTAACAATTCAAGTCCCGGACGCGAACGGAGAGCACAATGACAAGCATCCAATCGACCGACAGCCCAAAAACCGAAGCGATGAACGACATGCTTGCCAACAATTGGTGGGCGGTCGCATTGCGAGGCGTCGTCGCAATCCTCTTCGGCATTGCCGCATTCGCGATGCCGCTCCTCATGATGGTGTCGCTGGTGGTGGTCTTTGCCGCCTTCAGTTTCGTCGACGGCGTATTCGGGATCATCATGTCCGTGCGCGGTGCGCGCAAGGGCGAGCGCTGGATCTGGCTGCTCCTGAGCGGCATCCTCAGCATCGTCGCCAGCGCCGTTGCGATCCTTTGGCCCGGCATCACGGTTCTTGCCTTCGTCATTCTGGTGGCGGCATGGGCGCTGGTATCGGGCACGTTCATGCTGATCTCGGCATTCCGGCTCAAGATCGACCATGGCCGCGTCTGGCTGGTGATCGGCGGCATCGCAAGCGTCGTGTTCGGGATTCTCCTCGTCATCTCGCCCTTTATTGGGGCCCTGGTGCTCACCTTTTGGACCGGCGCGCACGCGGTCGTGCTGGGCGCCACACTGCTTGTCCTGGCGTACAAGCTGCGGTCCCACAAAACCGGCATGCCGAGCGATCTCGCCACTTCCGGCACGGCTTGACCGGTCGAAGGGAGGAAAGACATGTCGGCGATTCTTGCCTCGGGGACAAAAGCACCCAGCTTCACGCTGCGCGTGACGCCCGACCAGACGCTTTCCCTGTCCGAGTTCGCGGGACGGCGCGTGATCCTGGCCTTTTATCCGGCGGACTGGAGTCCGGTCTGCGGCGACCAGATGACACTCTACAACCACGTCCTTTCCGAGTTCCGCAAGAAGGGTGCGGAACTCGTGGGCATATCCGTGGATGGGGCGTGGTGCCACCAGGCCTTCGCCCGGGACCGGAACCTCCATTTCCCCTTGCTGGCGGATTTTCATCCCAAGGGAGAGGTTTCCCGGGCCTACGGCGCCTATCGCGACGATGTCGGGGAGAGCGCTCGTGCGCTCTTCATCATCGACGAGAACGGCACGATCGCGTGGAGCCACCTGTCTCCGGTCGCAGTCAACCCCGGAGCGGACGGCATTCTCGACGCCCTCGATCAGATGCCAAACCTGGAGCAGAAAAATGTCGACGCTCAAAGTTCCCATCAATCCGCGTGATCACAGGCGCGGCGGAACGAACGCAACCGTTACGCTCGTGGAATATGGCGACTATCAGTGCCCCGTTTGCGCCATCGCCAACCCGGTCGTCCGATCTCTGGAGAACCGATATGGTCAGGCCCTATCTGTCGTCTTCCGGCATTTCCCGATGATCGAAGTCCACCCGTTCGCGGGGACTGCTGCGGAGACGGCGGAGTTTGCCGGCGATCATGGCCTGTTCTGGGAAATGCACGACGCCATCTTTTCAAACCAGCATCGGCTAAGCATACAGCTCCTGTTCGCCATAGCCAGCACCTTGCAGTTGTCGCAGATCGGGCTTCGCGATTCGATCGCACGCTCGCTTCACGCCGACAAGATTCAGGCCGACTTCATCGGTGGCGTCCGCAGCGGCGTCAACGGAACGCCTACCTTCTTCGTCAATGGGTTGCGGCACGAGGGCGGCTTCACTGCGCCGGAGCTTGCAGCGTCGATCCAGACCGCAATGGACGTCCTGGCTCCCGTGCGCTGAGTCCGAGCGCGGCTGGGGAAACTGACAGGCGTCAAGGCAGTCGCGGCGATTTCGTTCAACTCTCACGAAGCCCGCGAAGCTGGAGGAACGGGGTTACGCCCGGCCCGCCGACATCGCTCCCAAGCCAGAGGATTCGAGATGCAACAGAACAGCGCTTCCGAGAAATATCGCAATTTCCGCCTCGCACTGGCAATCGGTGGGAGCATGCTCCTGATGATCGCCATCCTCCTGTCATCGGCCACACGACCGGCATTCTCGCAGAACGTCGTGGTGATCGACGTCGATGTGAAGGAAGTAGCCAAAGGCTATCGCGCCTCCGAGCTCGCCGGTGCAGATGTCGAAAACAATACGGGAGAGAAGATCGGTTCGATCGATGACCTTATCGTCGACCGCGAGAAGGTCTTGTTCGCAATTCTCGAGGTCGGTGGCTTTCTCGGCATTGGCGGCTTCCTCGTCGCTATTCCCTACAATTCGCTGGAGCTCAACGAGAATGGCTCGAAGATCGTGCTCGCCCAGGGAAGCAAGGAAGAGCTGCAGAAGCTTCCGGAGTTCAAATACGAAAAAAAGTAATTGTCGCACCTCTCCCGTTGTCAACGCCCCAATGAGGGGCGTTGGTTTTTATTCAGCAAATCGCGACTTTGGAAGAGGACGCAAACTGCGTCTCTGTAAAAGATATGATCATCAAGGCCCGAAACGACACCCGGCTAAGTTGCGACTGTGCAGGCGCTCTGCATGGCCGGCCAGGCGTACGTACCGGGCCGGTTTACATCCCCGGCTTGGCCGGGCTTCCGTAGTGCCTCATTCTGGACCCGGACAGAAGGCATTTGTGATCGGAATGAAACGCATACTGACACGCCGCGAGCTTCTGGCGCAGATGGCACCACCGCCGGAAGCGCCGTGATATATTGATCCTTGGCGCTGGGCTTGCCGGCATGACTGCGGCGCCCGAATTAAGTGCCGCGGGTTATCTGGTCGTGGCGCTCGAATATCCGGAACAGGCGGGCGGTCGAAACTGGACCCTTGCGGCGAGAACTCCCGAACTGGGCGGCCCAGAAGGGTCGGGTTCTCTGAAGGCAACTATCTCAATCCTGCTCGGTGGCGAATCCCTTATCACCACCACGGCGTGCTCGATTACTGTCGCCGCTGAATGTGGCGCTCGAACCCTTCATCAAGGTCAATAACAACGCCTGCCTGCATTCCACCAAGGCTTTTCGGGGAGAGCCGCAACGCTACCGATTTCTGCGGCGGCGTCAGGTACAAAGCGGGCGTGCACCGCGGCGGCCTTTCGAGAAAACCGAAACCGTCCGAACCGTTGCCCTCCCGCGAGGTGGTAAGTTCACGCCTCGGGCGCAGCGTTTTCGTTGGTGACAACCGCGAATTCCAGATGCCGACGTCCAGCTGGTCGGCGGCATGGACATGATCGCCAAGGCTTTAGAACGCAAAGTCGGGAAGCTGATCACTTACAATGCCAACTCCCGCTCCTCATGCTCCCGGCTAGGGCGGCAAGCGCGCGTGGATTCGAGTTTTGCCGATCCGTCGCATTTTTCGGCAAGACGGGCGACGAGAAATCTACCGCGGGGTCTGCCAAGGCTGCCGAGGGCGCTGTCTGCGCCGGCAAATATCCTGCGCTTGCAGAGAACGAGAATCTGGAACGGCCTGCTATCCCACCTACCTCATTGTCCACGGCCCTTCGGCGAAGTGCCCGATGAGGGGCAAATTGCCACCGTCGTTGACGCACACATTTCGGCAATTCCTACATCGACCTTGTGACATCGGATGACGTGACCAGTTCAAGATGAACCCGGCACGATCCGACGGAGCGCCTCTTCCGCCCGGTCGGCTCGATCGTCAGTGCAGATATTTGCGGTCGGTCGTTGCCTGGACATCGAGAGATCTATAGAGCAGGGCAAATCCCTGCATCACATGCAAGTAGTCCTTGTAACGCGAGGCGAAACCATGCGCCATCTGCATGAGCTCAGGATTGGTGCGTTCCAGATCCTCGATTGCCCGGAGCGTGAACGCTTCGGAACCATCATCATCGATTTCACGCACGAGCGCGTCGCGCGTCTTTGCCGTCACGCATGGCAAAGGGTGCATGATCTGCTTATCGGCGGCGTCGAGCGACGCCGATATTAGCAGCTGATAGAACATGCCGAAGCCAACCATGATCTTAGGTGCGTCGCCGACGTCGGCGGCGCACTTGCGGGCCATGTCCAGTAGTTCGGGGTTTTCTCGCATCAGGCACTCGGTGATTTCCGCCAGACATGCCTCCGGGCCCAAGTCATCGAACTGCCTTGACACGAGTTCCCGGGTCAGTTCGGTTACACGAGGAAGAGAAGTCATCGGCCGCATTGTCCTCATTGCATATCGTTGTGTTCACAGCGGAGCATAGTCGGAGCCCATGCAAAATCAAACTTACAAATGCGTAACAGAGCGGCAGCGGCCGACAAGCACATCGAAGCAAATGGCAGAATGTCGCCCAGAGCCGGGTCGGCGCGCGGGAGAGGCGCCGGTAGTCGTGAATTGCCGCTGCTGGTCGGGACGGATGCAAAAAGGCCTCGAAAATGGTGTGAGACAACTGATCGCCCACCCGGTGGCAATGCTCGAGAGCGGCTCGAAGCCGACCTCACGCACCTCCCTGTCCGTCCGTACCGGACCATGAACCTGGCCCGCTCACATGCCGACGGTGAGCAGGTTCTCCACCGCGCACCCCGGAGCCATTCAGTTTTGCGCTTGCGCTTCCTCGCGCTCGGCCCATGAGCGAACCGTTCCACGCAGCGTTACCACGCCGCCATCGGTTTCGACCTTTATGCGGTTTGCGTCGAGTTCGGCATTGCGGCGAAACGCTTCCTCGATCTTCCGCTTCACCTCGGAGGGAGCAACCCGCGTGACCTGGATCAGGCTGGAGACGCCTTTGACGCCTCGTACCCGCCTTACGGCACTCTCCGCGCGCTCACGCGCGTAGTCCCAATCGACTCGGCCTTCGAGCGTCAGCCACCCGTCCCTCACGACCACGCGAATATGCTCTGAAGAATAGGGCAGTTCGGCTTGGATCGCAGCTACCGCATCGCACACGATTTCCGGGTCGGGCCGCTGGGCGAAGACCGGTAGGCGGACTTCGATGTCGTTGACGACACCAGCGACGCCGATGGCGAGCTTGCCGGTTCGCTCGGCCTCCCATTTCTGGCTGTAGCTGCGGACATAGCCGGTCAATGTGACGACGCCGTCCTTCACAGCGACCGCCACATCGGTGGCATCAATATCCGGATTCATGTGTAGTTCGCCTTCCACGTCCTGCTTGATGTCGATGTCGGTCCTCATGGCTTCTTCTCCATGCATTTTGGCTGCGTTCGCGCCAGGTTTACCGCCCGAAATTCAAGCGACGGAGGCGTCCTTCGGACCATGACGACCGTCAGTTTCCAAGCGGAATGACAATTTGCACGTGAGGGGAGGTCCGGCCCGGGATCGAACGAAGCGAAGCCGATCGAGAAAGCAAGGAGAATGTAGCGAGAAGCGTTGTGGCAGGCATGATCTCTCCTCTCTGGACGAGAGCGGTGCCTTGCGGGGTGCGCGAGGAACCTCGCTCGCCCACGTTTTGTGGTCGAGCAAAGCTTCTCGGGTCTGTGCGGGCTGAACGGCCGGACTCGATGGTATCGGCTTCAAGGCCGACTGAGCGGAAACCTAGACCCGGGCCGGTGTTCCGCGGGTTTGGATCGATCCCTCCCCTGCTCGGGAATGTGGACTCTGGGAACAGTAGTGGCGCTTTTTGCAGCGGCTTTTACGAAGACCCAATTTTCAGCTTGCGGCTTCAATTGAAGTCCAGAAGTAGAAGCCACACCCCGTTTCCCTCAACGCAGCGTCTTGGTCACCGTTAGCCGATCATTAACTATATGAATTAGCGATATCCTTTTCTCGGAACCAAAATTGCCTCTAGCTTCCGTCACCCGGACGCCATTTTCCGCGCCGTCTCATTATCGATAGGGACCAAGTATCGATAGTGACGCGTACAATACCATTGTACGCCCCGCGAAGCGATGTTATGCTGCCTCACGCGCCAAATTGCCGGAGGTTGCGATGCCCCAGATCACCTACAAGATCAGCGAAGCCCGCAAGCATTTCGCCGAGGTGCTCGAACGCGCCAACCACGGCGAGGAAATCATCATCATGCGCGGCAACGAAGTCTATGCCCGCATCGGTCCGGCCGACGGCGGCAAGCGCCCGTTCGGCCTCTTGCGCCAGCGTGGTCTGCCGGACGATCTGTTCGACGAAATCGACGCCGAACAGGCCGCGATCGACGCCGGTGACTGGAACGACGATGTCGGCGTCTGGCAGGGCAAATCCAACGACCGCGACCCCTCCAAATGAAGATGCTGCTCGACAGCCACGCGGTCTACTGGTGGACGATCGGCAGCGACCGCCTTTCCCTGCGGGCACGATCGCTGATCGAGGACAAGGCCAACACGATCCTCGTCAGCGCCGTCTCCTTCTACGAGCTCGACAACAAGATGCGGCTGAAGAAGCTCGACCTCAAGCCACAGGAGTTGCGCGCCGCCGTCACAGCCAGCGGCTTGCAGACGCTTGCCATCACCGATCTGCATGCCGAACTGGCCGCAAGCTTCGACTGGGATCACCGCGACCCATGGGACCGCCTTCTTGCCGCCCAGACGCGGCTGGAGCATTGCACGTTTGTTTCGCTCGACAGCGCTTTCGATGGGGTGCTGCATGAGCGGGTCTGGTAGGCAAGCCGATGAAGATATTGATTGAGGTCGACGAGGCGGCAGAACGCTTGGAAGAGCTGATCGATCTGGCTTTCCGGCAAGACGTTTGTGTGCCGGGGCGAGCGGCCTATAGCTCAGCTCGCCGCCTCTCACAGAGCGAGGATCTCCTTTCAAATGAATCCGCAGAAACCCTTCCCCACACAGGGCCGGCCAGCAAGCTGGTTGAGGGCGGAAAATTAGGTTCGATCGACGACGTATGGATCCTCGCTGCAGAAGGCAAGCCGGGGCGGGAACATGATATGACGTCGGCGCACGATGATCTCTATGACGTAGACGGGCTGCCGCGATGACTGTCGCGCCATCGACGTCGATTGCCAGCCGCGCCGAGGAAGTCGACGCGCTCGATGCCATCCTGCCGTTTGATCGGCGCGACCAGCTCGCCGCGCTGCTGACCGACGAAGACGTCGCGACGCTGAAACATCTGGCAGCGGAAGGCATGGGCGAGAATACGCTCAGGGCGCTCGCCTCCGACCTCGGCTATCTCGAGGCCTGGTGCCGGCTGGCGACCGGCTCCCCCCTCCCCTGGCCGGCGCCGGAATCGCTACTGCTGAAGTTCCTCGCCCACCACCTTTGGGATCCGGCAAAGCGCGCCGAGGATCCGGCCCACGGCATGCCGGCCGAGGTCGAGGTCGGATTGCGCGCCCTGCGCCTGCTCAGGGCCGACGGCCCGCATGCGCCAGGGACGGTGCGGCGGCGACTGACCACCTGGTCGATCCTCACGCTCCGGCGCGGTCTGACCGAGCTTTTGCCGCGCCATCGCTCAAGTCCGCGCTGCGGCTTGCCGTTCGCGCGAGCGCCCGGCTCCGGCAACGCAAGAGCACGAAGGCAGTCACTGGCGAGGTGCTCGCAAAGCTCCTCGAAACATGCGCCTCCGATCGACTGGTCGACGTGCGCGATCGGACCCTGCTCCTGACCGCGTTTGCCTCCGGCGGCCGTCGGCGCTCGGAAGTGGCGCGATTGCGGGTCGGCCGACAACGTGACGCCGCAGTCGGTCAACCTGATCCTGAAGCGCCGCTGCCAGCAGGCCGGGCTCGATCCGGAACTGTTTTCGGCGCATGGTCTCAGATCCGGCTATCTGACCGAGGCGGCCAACCGCGGCATTCCGCTGCCCTAGGCGATGCAGCAATCGCTGCACAAGTCGGTGACGCAGGCGGCGAGCTATTACAACAACGCGGAACGAAAGAATGGACGAGCGGCCCGGCTGATCGTCTAGGCGTGGCAACGCGCCGGAGAATGTATCGGCTCGCCTCTCAAGCGACTGCCATTCTGCCGGCTCCGCTTTCGTCTGGGATCTATCGTGCCGGTCGGCGGCCGACGCAGTTCCACCGACACGGTGGAACTGACCTCTCCAACCCGCGATCCTTGTTTCGCAGTCATCGTCGCGGTATATAAAGATCTAAGAAGTTCTGCAGTGGGAAAGATGTCGGTCGTTGCAGTAAAGGTTCTGTCCACTGTCAACGCCCCTTACGGGACGGCGCTTTCGGCTGAGCAGTTGGCCTCCAAGATTTCTGATCCTGCCAGCGCAGTCGATTTCGATCCCTCGGCATTCTCCTTCTTTTCCGAAGTGGACGAGGACCTTCAGAACTCATTCCTGGACGAGATGCACGTTGATCCATCGATCGCCGCCAACCTGGCACGGGAGTTCTCGGCCCTTGCGGGCTACCTGCTTCCTTTGGCGCGAGCGGCGTAGGTGATTGAACACCCAGCCAGCAGATGGGGTGACCTGTTTGAGCAGGCTGGGCGCATCTTCGATCAAGCGAACTCCGAACTCACATTGATCGACGGTTGGACTTTTGGAGGCGGCACGGCCCTAATGCTCCAGATCGATCACCGTGAGAGCTTTGATGTCGACATATTCCTCGATGACCCACAGGTCCTGCCATATCTGAATCCGAAGACACAGGCTACACGCTCGACATCAGCCCTGTCGGCTATGAGTCCGACGGATCGAGGACATTAAAGATCGTCTTCGAAAATGTCGGTGAAATCGACTTCATCTGCGCCGCTAGCCTGACCGACAACCCGACGGTGAAAGCAGAGGTGCGCGGAAGAGACGTTCTGCTTGAGACTCCCGCAGAAATCATCGCAAAGAAGATTTACTACCGGGGTGCCGCGATACCATGTCGGCTTATGGCAATGATATAAGTCGTTCTCGATTTCAGCCTCTATCTTGTTGTTTTCATTTATATCACATGACGAGCAGGCTTCGAATTCCGACAAAAACTGGATAAAAGCAAACGCTCCCTGATATAAGGGGGATAAAATGACGACGCATTATACCGATGGCCGGCCAACTTAGCCGACTTGTCGATGCTCCACAGTCCAACGGTCTGAAGCCAAGCTCATTATTTTCCCAGCTTCGCGGCTGCAATAGCATGCGGCATCAGGAATGCGGCAATCTCCGCGATGACGTTCGTCAGATCCCCCGGATCGTGCGCAACGCCTTCGACAAAAGCGCGCCATTGCCTTTGCTTTTGCTCGTCTTTAGCCAAAGCATCCGTCAAGCATCCGGTAGGTCTTCCGGGATCGGCGTTTCGCGGCGCTCGAAGGTGGCGGTGATTGCGCGCGCCAGCCTGTCATCATCGAAATCAAAGGACCTGCTGAGAATCCAGATGTCGTAAAAGTCCTTCATCCGGCTGTTCACACGCCCAAGCATGACCATCGCCTGGAACTTCTCTGCGATGACCGTCTCCCGCGCATAGGCCCGAAGTCGTGGCGCCGGGAAATCCAGCATAGAAGGATAGTCCAGCATCTCCGCCCCGGGCTCAAGCGCATCGCCAAAGCCAATGTCGATCGTCAGGTTGATCCGGGCGCCGCTGATCGAAGCGACCGCCCGTAGCCGGAGCCCACCATATTCAAGCTCCTCACGGATGCGATCCACCCTCAGGGTGTCGGCATCGAACATGACACCATCGTCAACCTGCTGCGCCAGGATTTCCCGAAATGTGCCCAGCATCAGGTCCGGTTCGGGACTGCCAAAGCCCAGAAGGTCGAGATCGCGCGTGCCGCGGTGCGGATCCTCGAACCAGCTCATCATCAGCATAGCGCCCTTCAGCACGAAGCGACCGGCATGGGGTGACTGGCTGAGCCGGAACAGCAACCGCTCGAGGGCAAAACGCGTCAGAACCAGATCAAAGCTTTGCCCGCTTGCCTTGGAGAGTTGCAGGGGGCGGGCCCGCACCGAGGCGCCAACATTTCTGATTTCCTTAGCCATTGGCGGTCAGTGCCTCGAGATAGGGGCGGATCACGGTGCCAACACCACCACGTTCGGCCTGGTTGGCGATGTCGCCGGGCGTGGCCTTGCGCTGCCGCAGTGCTTCCTGAAGTCCCTCGATCGCCACAGAAAGACCGATCTTGCTGCGATAGCGGAAGCAATCGGCAATTGTTTTGGCGACTCGAAAGACCTTTACAGGAACGCCTTCGACCAGATGCGTTTCGACCCCATCGTGGAGCAGGCTCTCCGTAAAGCGCACGATACGAATAGGTGTGCCATCTGGTTTCGGAGCCCAGTCTTTGCGGCCAATGGCAAGCCACACGTGTCTCGGCAGCTGATCGGTGAGGCCGTGAAATGCGAGAGCTGAGACAAGGCAGACGACGGCTTTCGGAACACGCTTGGCGGTCTCTGCGAGACTATGGTTGGCATCGAGCTCGGCATCGGGAAGTTGATAGAGACCACGAGCAAGCCGCAGAACTTCGCCATCCCGTTCCATTCGGCTCATTGTGGCCGCTGTCACACCAGCGTTCCGAAGCTCCGCCAGACGTGCTATGCCGCGCTCGATGAGCACGGTCCGGGCGATTTGACGTTGAGTCGCGGAGCCAGTCATTGATACAAAAACTCGGATCGTGGAAACCATTGTCCGAGGAATTGTATCACCGCTCACAAGCTCGATAAAGCCCTCAAATAGCGCGGGCGGTGGCCATGAAGCAAAAAATCAGCGCCTCGACGATCGACAACGGACAGGTCGGGTGACTGTGTCAGGCCCGAAGACGTCAGCCGGGGACCACAGAGGCAGAAACAGTAGCGGCGGTGAGCGAATTCATGGATACGAAGCTACATCACCTGAGCGCTTTTTGCTATCATAATTGCAAGAAACCACACGGCCTGTCGTGATCATATACTGACTGATAAGACTGCCGTATCAATCACTTACTGAGGTACAGTGCTCGGCCATTTGAGCCAATATTAATTGGCTGGCTACACATTTGCAGTCGATTTTTCCGGTGCCCCGAGAGTAAGACCCCCCAGGCCGAGCGCTAGGCGCGGCTTGCACGTTGCGGCCCTTAAGCATGAGCTGCCTTTGCTCTATGTTGCCCGCATGGCAGGGAACTTCTTGGGACGGGACTGCGGCGTTGGCGGGTTGGGATGAAACTTCGGAAGAGATTACGCGCATTCGGCGTCGTTTAGCCGATCTCGACGCCGAGCGCGCGGAGCTTGAGCTTGTGTTGGAAGAGCTCGAGCAAAAGCTGGCATCCGGTAGTCGCGCGGCTGAACGGTCGTCCTTTACCGATGCGCCGGTCACCAACAACTCGCCATCGATCGAGAAGATCGAGCTGTTTCGCCGTTTGTTTGCTGGGCGCCCCGATGTTTTTCCCGTTCGATGGGAAAACAGAAAGGCCGGGCGCTCAGGATATTCGCCGGCCTGCTCCAACGAATGGGCGAAGGGGATCTGCGGCAAACCGAAGGTGAAATGTGGAGAGTGCCCGCATCAGGCCTTCATTCCACCCATCGCCGATATCATCGAAAAGCACCTGCGTGGCGGCGATGGCCGTTTCGGCGACTTCATCGCCGGGGTTTATCCTCTGCTTCAAGACGAAACGTGTTTCGAGCGGAAGGATCATCTCGATTACCTTCAGCAGCGCTTCGCGCCTTTCGTAAAGAATATCGCGGTCCTGCGCGGCGGCATGTCAGCCAGCGACCGAAAACTGGCCAATGCCGCATTGCGGGTCTCGGATGACGAGGAGCGGCTGATAATCGCGACGGGCCGCTACATCGGCGAAGGCTTTGATGACGCCCGACTCGACACGTTGTTCTTGACGATGCCCATCGCCTGGAAGGGAACCCTGGCGCAGTATGTCGGCCGTCTGCATCGTCTGCATGACGGCAAGAAGGATGTCCTGGTCGTCGATTATGTCGATGACACCGTCCCGGTTCTGGCCCGGATGGCGGCGAAGCGTCGCGCGGGCTATCGGGCGCTGGGCTACATGATCGAGTAGCGGCGCCGTGTGGGTGGAGTGCGCTGGTTCACGGCGACCCGGTCCCCGCGTGAAAACGGCAAGTTCAGAATTTCCTCCGAGAACGACCTGCGGGCTTTCGTCACCAGGCGCAAGATCTTCTGTGGCGCAACAGCCTCCACGGCCGTATTGCCCGCGACGTCATGCTCGGCCGCATGAAGACCTGTCGCGTATGTCGTTTCACCGCTATCTCGGTGATTGTCTTGGTCTCGCAACCGGCGGATCAAAAATACCGTCGCTGGCCGACCTCGTGGGCATGCCCCGCCTGACGGTCACCCTTTCCGCAGAAACGGCACCAGCTTGCCACCTTGAGCGGCGACTGCCTGCTTTTCCTTTCGCAAGAGCTGTGGCGAAACATTCCATTGCCGGCCATTGTCGCCGTGCACCGTCACCGTCTTGCGATTTCGACGGATGACGATTCCAGCCTGCGTCTGGCCGCTATTGTCTTCGAACATCACCCGCTCGCCGATCGCCAGTTCAAGCAAGGCATGCGTCGTCTTCTGCTGATGCAGAAACCGGAGCCGATCGACGACCGCATCGTGCAAGGCGATCAGCTCCGTTTCGCTCAAGTCGTCAAGGTTAATGCCGTGCATTCTGGGCCTCCATCCAGAGCAATCGTCGCTGTGAAAACCGACCAATGCAACGCGGGTCAACAGCTACCTACAACATCATTTCAGCCCGTTGAGGCAGCGCCGCCACCCTATCGGCTTCACCCGCCTTCGAGCAGTCCTTGTTCGGACCTCATTCATGAATCATGAACCATATGATATTGCGGGTAAAAATCTGTAAACGGAAGTAACCGCAATGTTACTTCCGTCATCCGGATGCCATCTACCGCGACGCCTCACTATCGATAGGTTTCAAGTATCGATAGTGAGATGGTCCACCCGTTGACCATCTGCAGATTTGCATCTATCGTAGAGCAAAGGTCGAACCGCGGGCTTCTGGCACTGCTTTCGCCGAGCGCGCGCAACCATGGAGAACCGACGATGACCGTGACCGTCAAGGTCGCCGAGGCCAAGGCGCATCTTTCCGAACTGCTGGCGCGCGTCGAAGCCGGCGAGGAGGTGATCATTGCCCGTGGCAATGATCCGATTGCCGTACTGTCGCGCATTCGCAAGGAAAGCTCCATAGAGACGGCAATCGCCGAGATCCGGGCGATGCGGGCGCTGGCCAAACCCGTTACCCAGGAAGAGATCCGCGCCTGGCGCGATGAAGGCCGTGCGTAATGTCGTTCGTCCTCGACGCCTCGATCGCTGCCAGCTGGTTTCTTCCCGATGAGGAAAGCGAGGCCGCCGAGACGCTGATTGCGGCGCTCGCCGTCGCACCGGGCCTGGTGCCTGCGCTGTTCTGGTTCGAAGTCCGCAACCTCTTCGTCATGGCGGAGCGACGCGGCCGGGTGAATCCCGGCTCAGCGCTCGCCATGACACTGAGCCTGCGCGGATTGCCGTTGCAGGACGGCGGCTTCGGCAATGACGTCTCCGTCGTTGATCTTGCCCTCAAGCATGGTCTCTCGGGATACGACGCGAGCTACGTCGCGCTGGCGAAATCGACTGAGCTGCCGCTTGCGACGGTCGATCGAAGGATGGCCGCCGCCGCACGCGGCGAAGGCTTGAAGATAGTGGGTCCACTTGAGCATGAGCACTGATCCGAATTCTACTTGCCAGGATGACCGAAACGCCGACCGTGCGTCCCGCCTGCGTGATCACACAAGCCGGACATTAAAGGGGTGTGCGATCTGGCGGCCGAGGGTAGGCGCGCAGCCCCGGTCGGAGCGAGCTCCGCTCACGACGGACTGTATGACGAGCACGGCTTGCCGAGATGATCGCCGGCGACCTACACGAAAGCTCTGAAAGACGTGGCCGACCTTGATTTCAGTCGGCAGCATGCTTGTCCGTCAGCAACTCGGCATTGAGGTGCTCGAGGCCCGGCTCCATTTCGGACTTTTCGACGGCGGCGAGGTCGGCGTCGCTCAGGTCCGCCGTCGTCTCGACGCGACGGTCACGCCGCGACAGCCGCAGATAATCCTCATAGGCAATGAGCACGGTGCGCGGCCGGCCATTCTCGGTAATGATCACCGGCTCGCGCTCGGCGGCATCCTGGTAGGCCGGGAAATTCTTGGAAACCGCCGCCTCGGTCACGGTGGACGCCATTTCAATGCTCCTCTTTTCCGCAACACACGGATTTTCCGGAATGCCCACAAGAGCGTCGGTGGCTGAATCCATGATCAACAAACATAGAGTTGCGGCGTCGGACAGCCAAGCGGTGCATCGCCGCGCGGAGCTCGACGCTCTCGACGCCATCCTGCCGTTCGGCCGGCGCGACCAGCTCGCCGGGCTGCTGACCGACGACGACGTCGCAACGCTGAAGCATCTCGCAGCTGAGGGCATGGGCGAAAATACGCTCAGGGCGCTCGCCTCCGATCTGGGCTATCTCGAGGCCTGGTGCCGGCTTGCGACCGGTACCCCCCTCCCCTGGCCAGCGCCGGAAGCGCTGATCCTGAAATTCGTCGCCCACCACCTCTGGGACCCGGTCAAGCGCGCCGAGGATCCGAGCCACGGCATGCCGGCTGAGGTCGAAGCCGAATTGCGCGCGGAGCGGCTGCTGAAAACGCAAGGACCGCACGCACCGGGCACGGTGCGGCGGCGGCTGACCTCGTGGTCGATCCTCACCCGCTGGCGCGGTCTGACCGGCGCCTTTGGCGCGCCCTCGCTGAAAAGCGCCCTCAGGCTGGCGGTCAAGGCGAGCAATCGGCCGCGGCAGAGGAAGAGCAGGAAGGCGGTGACCGTCGATATCCTGGCGCAATTGCTCGGGACCTGCGCCGGCGAGCGGGTGGTCGACGTGCGCGACCGGGCCCTGCTTTTGACCGCCTTTGCCTCCGGCGGCCGTCGGCGGTCGGAAGTGGCGGGATTGCGTGTCGAGGATCTCGTTGACGAGGAACCGGTGCGCGCCGATCCGGCCGACAAGAACTCCCCTCCCCTGCCATGCCTGTCGATCCGTCTCGGCCGCACGAAAACGACGACCCGCGACGACAGCGAACATGTGCTGCTGATCGGTCGTCCGGCGAGCGCTCTGAAACGTTGGCTGTCGGAAGCTGCAATCAAGGAAGGGCCGGTATTTCGGCGCATCGATCAATGGGGTAATGTCGACCGGCGGCCGCTGACGCCCCAATCGGTCAACCTGATCCTGAAGCGCCGCTGCCGGCAGGCCGGGCTCGACCCGGCGCTGTTTTCGGCGCATGGCCTAAGATCCGGCTATCTAACCGAGGCGGCCAATCGCGGCATTCCGCTCCCGGAAGCAATGGAGCAGTCGCTGCACAAGTCAGTGACCCAGGCGGCGAGCTATTACAATTATGCTGAACGTAAACAGGGCCGGGCAGCCAGGCTGATCGTCTAAAGCGCGTATTGCCTGGGCCCTGGCTATATCGTTCAATCTAATGCAGGGCCTTTGGTACAGTGGCAACCAAGGGCTGAAGCGGAGGCAAGCGCGCGCTCCGCCAGCTTGTGGAGGCGTCAGTGATATTGCGGCTGGCCATCGCGGGTGGGCTGATTGCGGCAACGGTCACCATTCAGGCATTTTTCATGTCCGCCGGACTGCGGGCCTTCCGGCAGATGGAGAAGGACCGGCCTGATTTCCTTAGCCATTATCCGACTCTCGTCACCGTGGCCTGGGTCATCTACCTGATCATCCCGATCCTGTTCGATGTCTGCCTCTGGGCAGCGTTCTACTATCTTGCGCAGGCCCTTCCGAGCTTTGAAGACGCCCTCTACTTCTCGACCGTCACCTTCACGACGGTCGGCTACGGCGACATCGTTCTCGACAGGGACTGGCGCCAGGTCGCGACCTTCGAGGCGATCAATGGCTGGATCATCTTCGGATGGGCAACGGCTCTGATGATGGCCGTCATCCAGCGCCTCTACTTCCGCACCGATCCGCAGGCAATGGATGACGGCGACCCGAAGGGCTGATTGCGATCAGCAACACGGCGCTGCCGTCACGACGGCGCTCCGGGCGGCAGGAGAAACAGCGTCAAGCCGAAGATGGCATAGACCGCCAGCGCCATGACGCCCGCATACCAGGCCGCGCGCCCGCCATTCGACAACAGCGTTGCGGCCATCGTCGCGACCAGCATCATCGCAACCGCTCCGGGCCAGAATTGCAGGGACATCGGCGCCGGACCGACAAAATAGCTGACGAGCACCAGGACCGGGGCCACGAAAAGAGCGATCTGCGCGGCACTGCCCAATGCGATGCTGACACTTAGGTCAAGGCGATTTGCGCGCGCCGCCGAGAAAGCCGACGTCATTTCCGCCGCCCCGCCCACCAGGGCGACGACGATGAAGCCGACGAAGGCCGGCGTCATCCCGAGATGCTGGGCGGCGACCTGGACGGAGCCGACGAAGATCTCGCTGACCATCGCCACCAGCAGCGTGACGACAATCAGAACGACGGTCCCGACCGGAAGCGGCCAGGGTTTCTCCTCCTCTTCGGCGTGGCCGCTGCTGGCGAAAAGTTCGCGGTGAGTCCTGAGCGAAAACAACATGCCCAGCGCGTAAACGATGATCAGAAGAATTGCCAACCCCAGGCTCAGCTGCTGCGAGAAGGCGGCCGCGGGCGCGCGATCCACTTCGCTGATCAGCGAGGGCACCAGAATGGCGATCGTCGCGAGGAACAACAGGCTCGCCTGGAAGCGCGCGTTCACCCTGTTGAATTCCTGCAGGTGGTGCTTGAGACCACCGACGAGAAAGGCGCCTCCCAGCATGAAAAGGGTGTTGGTGACGATCGCACCGGCAATCGATGCCTTGACCAGCAGATATTGCCCGGCCTGCAGGGCCGCAAGCGAGATCACCAGTTCTGTCAGGTTTCCGAGCGTGGCGTTGAGCAGGCCCCCGACGGCGTCTCCGGTCTTCGCGGCGACCGCCTCGGTCGCACGGCTCAACAGTGCGGCGAGCGGCACGATAGCTACGACCGAAAGGAGAAACAGCAGGGTGTGCGCCTCGGGCGAAACCCGCTCCAGCAGGATGACGACAGGCACGAACACGATGAGCGCAAGGAGGGGCGTTCGTCGAAACTCGGCGATGGCGGCTCCAATGGCAGAGCGTGGTGGCGCGGCGGCGCCTCGTTCCTCGAAATTGTGCATTGACTTTCCCCGGATGAGCTGCGGGCTCCGCTCGAGGCGAGGAAAATCGTCTGCGCTTCCGCCCGATGCCGGTTTGCCGGCCTAATCGTTCACCACCGTCCAGGTGTCGTCCGGGTCGAAGCGGTCGATGAACGGCACGATCGCCGCGGTGCTGGCCCCGAGATCCCGTTCGTAGACGATGCCCTGCTGGTTGACGAGGAAGGTCTTGACGCCCGTCTCGGCATAGGTCACCGGCCAGACGATCAGCGCGAAGCCGGCAATCATGTTGTCGTTGATGACATAATCATAGCGGCCGCCGGCGATGTTGTCGCCCTGCGAGGTCAGGATGCGGTAGCGATAGCCGAAATAGCCCTCGCCGGCCTTGGCCTTTTCCAAAGCGGCCTCGTTGATCGCGTCGCCGACCGGGCTTTCACCGTCGCCCTGATCGGCCGGCCAGAAGAGCCCGTCGGTCTGATCCGGGCTGCTGATCAGCTTCTGGGCATATTCGAGCACACCGTCGGCGTCGCGGTCCACCGAAGCATAGTCCTTCTGCGCCTCGACATAGGCGCGGGCCGTCTCGATCGCCTGGAGCTCGTTCTCGCCGACGCGGCGGTTGACGATCTCCTCGAGCCCGACATAGGTGTCGAAAGCCCATTTGCCGTCCTCGCCCTTGGTGATCGGGAAGGGCAGCGGCCAGAGCCGGTCGCCGATCTCGATGATCTTGCGGCCTTCGAGATCGCGCACCCGGACATTGCGGGCCGCCCCCTCGCGAATCTGCGCGAAGGTCTCCATCGCGTCCTCGCCGGTCCTCACCTTTGCCGCGTCGAGCCCGAGCAGCTTGGCGACCCCGTCGAAATCATTGGCGGCAAGCGCCGATTTGAGCGCCTCCACCGCCTTGGCCGGATCGTCGAATACCGGTGGATCCTCCGCTGCGGCGTAGTCCTCGATGTTTTCCGGCGGCTTCACCTGCGCGAAGGCCAGATCGATGGACGCAACGGCGAGCGTGAGCCCGATCGCCAGTCCCGGAAGAACCGGTCCCAGGAGAAGAGGATGAAAGAGCTTGCTCATGGTCGTTCTCCCATCGTCCGGTTAACGTCTGCCGCCGCGCCCGCCACCGCGGCCACCGCCGCCGCGGCCCATTGGCGGCCTGCCGCCGCCGCCGCGGCTCATTTGCGGGCGTCCGCCGCCCCGATGGCCGCCGCCCATGCTGTGGCCGCCACGCCGTGACGAAGCGACCTCGCGCCGGCCGGAATTGACGTTGCCGAGACCGGACGGTTTCCTCGGCCGGTTCTGCGCCTTCGAGGCCATCTTCTTCTTGCCGGCCGGCCGGTTGACGGAGGACTTCTTGCCCTGCGGCCGGTTGACGCTCGGCTTTAGGTCGCCGGCCTTCGCCCTTGCCGCCGCCTGCCCGCCGCCGGGACGCGTTCCTGGCCGTGCCGATGCGTCCCGTCTCGGTTGGGCCTTCAGCCCTTCGAGCGTGCTCTTGCGCACGTCCTTCAGCTGGCCACCCCCGGCACCACCCGGGCGCGCCTGCGGCCGGTCGCGGTTGATCTCGGCGGCGCGGTTGCGCAGGTTGTTGTCGCCCCTGGCCTTGATGTTGTTCTTGATGTTGGTCCGGTCGAACTTGTTGAACTGGTCGCGGTCGAAGCTGAGCTTGCTGCGGTCGACATTCTTCCAGTCGATGTCGTTGAAGTTGAGCTTGCCGTCGAAGTCGATGTTGTTGAAGCATTTGTTGCAGTCGACGTCGATGTCGCCGTCCCAGCGCCCGCCCCAGACACCCCAGTCGTCCCAGTCGACGATGGCGCCGAAGATCGCCCCGGTGACCGCACCGGCGAAAAAGGCTGCGCCCGGATACCAATAGGCGGGATAGGGATCGTCGTAATAATCGATCGGTGCCGGCATGTAACCCGGCTCGTAGAGCATCTCGGGCGGATACTGCGGCACATAGATGGTTTCGGGGCTCGCTGACTGGATGATGATGTTGTCGCCCTCCTCGACCACCTTCATCTTGTCGTCCGTCTTGATGATGTCCTTGGCGACCGCCTCGTCGCGCAATTGCTGGATGGCGATCAGCACGTCCTTCTGCTGATTGGCGATCGCCTCGCCGAAGGCCTGGGTCCATTCGAGATCCTCGCTCATCATCTTGACGATCTCGGGATAGTTCAAAAGCGAGATGACGCTGCCGTCCCAGCTTTCCTTCGGCTTCAGCTCGGCGTTCTTCTTGCGAGCCTCGAGAAACCGTTCCGCCTCGATGATCTGCAGGGGAAAGAGCGACGCCGCAGAGACGAGTGCTACCAGTTCGTCCGGATAGAGCGCGATGCGCGCCACCAGCACCTCGAGTTCGTCATCGGTCAGCGGTTCGGGCGCCGCCGGCTGCTCCGCGGGCGGAGCGGGCGTTGACGGTGCGGCTGCCTGCTGTGCCAGCGCTGCCGAAGAGAGCGGCGTGCCGTCGATCTGCAGCAGGGATGATGCGGCCAGGGCGACGAGTCCCCCCAGAACGGACTTGTGCATGATACGCGACTCCCTCAAGCGTCGGAGAAAGCGCTCGCATTTCAGGAAACAGCGCCTTTCCGAGACGGCCCCTCAAACAAGTCTGGAGCAAGACTACCACTTGTGGTCTTGCTCTCAAAGCGTCGCAATCAAAAGATTTTCGGGTCCGGCCCCTTGACTCCGGTTGTATCTGATGGGCCAGAGACACCGGGCAGCAGCGCGTCTTTTCGAGAGGCGCACGGAGGAGGCTGCAGCGGTTTGAATGCAGCAAGCGCGGAGACTTGACGGGTGAAGCAGCGCCGCCCCTCGCCAGACACGAAACGCGCCGGAACGAAGGCTGACGACGGCGCTGCCGGCAAGCGCGTGACGCTTGCCCGGGCGCTCTCCAAGCTCGGCTACTGTTCGCGCACCCAGGCCGAAAGGCTGATCGCCGAGGGCCGCGTCAGCGTCGGCGGCCGGAAGACGACCGACCTCTCGCTTTGGATCGACATCGACCGGGACCGGATCACCGTGGACGGCACTCCGGTCGCGGCCGAGGCCAGGATCTATCTGATGCTGAACAAGCCGCGCGGCCTGGTGACGACGCGCGACGACCCGGAAGGGCGGCCGACGGTGTTCGATTGCCTCGGCAAGGTCGATGCCCGTTTCATGTCGCCGGTCGGAAGGCTCGACAAGGCGAGCGAGGGACTGCTGCTCTTCACCAACGACACCGTCTTGGCGCAACGCCTGCTTGATCCCGCCACCCATCTCGGCAAGACCTACCACGTCCAGGTTCGCGGCCTCTTCGACGAGGCCGCGGCGCGGGCGATGATGGACGGCGTCAGCGAGGGCGGCGAGATGCTGAAGGCGATCGACGTCCGCCGCCTGAGGAGCGGCGACAAAAACTCCTGGATCGAGGTCGAGCTTCAGGAAGGCCGCAACCGGCAGATCCGCCGCATGCTGGATGCACTCGGTTTCGAATGCCTGCGGCTCGTTCGCGTTTCGATCGGCGAAATCCGTCTCGGCGACCTGCCCAAGGGGGCGAGCCGGCCCCTGAGCGAGGCGGAGGTCCAGTATCTTCGGCGACATACCGGTTCCTGATCGTTTCGATGGGTGGAAATCCACCCATAGCCAGGCGCTTTTGTTTCCAAATCCACCCATCGCCCCGCCGCTCCTGCGGGAAATGCGCAAAACGACCGCTGAGAGCGGTTGTCTGTGGTAAAATCCCGTTTGCTAATGGGTGCAACCAGAACCGGCGGGAGGAACCGTGCCGGCTGGTGGACACGTCATCCGGGAGGAAAAGATGAAAATTTTGAACGCGCTTCTGGGCGCCGCCGCCGCCGTTTCGCTGTTTGCCGCTTCGGCCAGCGCCCAAACCTATCCGGAGCGCTCGATCACCATGGTGGTCCCCTTCTCGGCCGGCGGCCCGACCGACACGGTCGCCCGCCTCGTCGCCGAGTCCATGTCGAAGGATCTCGGCCAGCAGATCATCGTCGAGAACGTCGGCGGCGCCGGCGGCACGCTCGGTGCGGGCCGCGTCGCCCAGGCCGATCCCGACGGCTATACGATCCTGCTGCACCATATCGGCATGGCGACCAGCGCCACGCTCTACCGCAAGCTCGCCTATGACACGCTGAACGCCTTCGAATATGTCGGCCTCGTCACCGAAGTGCCGATGACGATCGTCGCCCGCAAGGACTTCGAGCCGACCGACCTCAAGGGCCTGATCGAATACGCCAAGGCCAACAAGGATACGGTGACGGTCGCCAATGCCGGCATCGGCGCGGCGTCGCATCTTTGCGGCATGATGTTCATGAGCGCCATCGAGACGCCGCTCACCACCGTGCCTTACAAGGGCACCGGCCCGGCAATGACCGATCTGCTCGGCGGCCAGGTCGACATCATGTGCGACCAGACGACCAATACCACGAAGCAGATCCAGGGCGGCACGATCAAGGCCTATGCCACAACCTCGCCGAAGCGCCTGAAGATCTTCCCCGACCTGCCGACGGCTGAAGAGGCCGGCCTCAAGGGCTTCCAGGTCGGCATCTGGCACGGCGTCTATGCACCGAAGGGCACGCCGGCCGACGTCACCGATCGCCTGTCGAAGTCGCTGCAGAAGGCTCTGAAGGACGAGAACGTCGCGGCCCGCTTCGCAGAGCTCGGCACCGAACCTTCGAGCGAAGCCGATGCGACCCCGGCGGCGCTGAAGGCCAAGCTTGAAAGCGAGATCGCCCGCTGGAAGCCGGTGATCGAGGCAGCCGGCCAGTACGCCGACTAATCGGCTCCCGCGAGCCGCCGCCGATCCGTTCTCCAACCGGGAGCGGGACGAAAGCGGCATCGCCTCCGACCGGCCGCGCTGTGGGGCAGCGGCCGGTCGGAGAACTCGACCGGCGGCCGGCAAAGTTGACAGCCGTCAACTTGCTCTCGGCCCGCTACGGCGCCGCGCGTCTTTCCAGACGCAAGACGTTTCGCTGTAGCACTTTGAAGTCCTTCATGTTCTTATCCTTGAACCGGCTCCGTTTCGAGGAAACATGCAGGAGCTTGAGCCGGCAAAATGCGAGGACATCGCCCAGACATCAGGGCCAAGCCATCAGGACGCTGGCGGCCGCGTTCGAACGATAAAATGGGGACAAGATGAAAGCCATCTCCTTCGATGCCACCAACGCGCTGTGCGGGAGTATCCTGACGGCCGTTGGCCTTTTCTTCGCCTGGCAGTCCTTCGGGCTCGAGCTCGGCACCGCCTTCCGGATGGGCCCCGGCTATTTCCCGCTGCTGCTCTCCGTCGTGCTGACGCTGCTCGGCGTCGTCATCCTGGTGCAGTCGGCCCGGGTGAACCACGAGCCGATGGGGCCGATCGCCATCCGCGGCATGCTCTTCATCCTGCCGGCGCCGATCTTCTTCGGGCTGACGGTACGGGGACTGGGCTTCGTGCCGGCCGTGTTCTTCACGGCGCTGATCGCTTGTTTCGCTTCGCATCGCATGAAGCCGCTCTGGGCGCTGGCCGTCTCGCTGGGGCTGGCGATCTTCTCGGTCGCGGTGTTCAGCTACGGCCTCAACCTGCCGTTCGAACGCTTCGGCCCCTGGGTCCGGTTCTAGGAGACGGATGATGGATCTCTTCAGCAATCTTGCCCTCGGCTTTGCCACCGCCGCTTCGCCGGCGAACCTCCTCTTCTGCCTGATCGGCGTGCTCCTCGGCACGCTGATCGGCGTGCTTCCCGGCATCGGCGCCACGGCGACGATCGCCATGCTGCTGCCGATCACCTTCCAGCTCGAGCCGGTCTCGTCGCTGATCATGCTCGCCGGCATCTATTACGGCGCCCAATATGGCGGCTCGACCACGGCGATCCTGATCAACATGCCGGGCGAATCCTCCTCCGCCGTCACCGCCATCGACGGCTACCAGATGGCCCGCAACGGCCGCGCCGGCACGGCGCTGGCGGTCGCAGCGCTCGGCTCGTTCTTCGCCGGCACGGTCTCGACCTTCCTCGTCGCCCTCTTCGCGCCGCCGCTCACCGAAATCGCGCTGGAATTCGGCGCCGCCGAATATTTCTCGCTGATGATCGTCGGCCTCGTCTCCTCCGTCGCGCTGGCGCACGGCTCGGTCGTCAAGGCGCTCGCCATGGTGGCGCTCGGCCTGCTGCTCGGCCTCGTCGGCACCGACATCTATACCGGCACGCCGCGCTTCACGCTGGGCATTCGCGAGTATGCCGACGGCCTCAACTTCGTGGCGCTCGCGGTCGGCGTCTTCGGCATCGCCGAGATCCTGCGCAACCTCGAAAGCGAAAAGACCCGCGAAGTCCTGATGGCGAAGGTCAGCGAGCTTCTGCCGACGAAAGAGGATTTCAAGCGGATGTTCGCGCCTGTCGTGCGCGGCACGGTGATCGGCTCGGCGCTCGGCGTGCTGCCCGGCGGCGGCGCCATCCTCGCCGCCTTCGCCTCCTACACGGTGGAAAAGCGCCTCTCCGACCGGCCCGAGGAATTCGGCCGCGGCGCCATTGCCGGCGTCGCCGGCCCGGAAAGCGCCAACAATGCCGGCGCCCAGACCTCGTTCATCCCGCTACTCACCCTCGGTATTCCGGCCAACCCGGTCATGGCGCTGATGATCGGCGCGATGATCATCCAGGGCATCGTGCCCGGCCCGAATGTCGCGGTCGAACAGCCGGCGCTCTTCTGGGGCATCATCGCCTCGATGTGGATCGGCAACCTGATGCTCGTCGTCCTGAACCTGCCGCTGATCGGGCTCTGGGTGAAGCTTCTGAAGATCCCCTATTTCGTGCTCTTCCCGATCATCATGGCTTTCTGCTCGATCGGGGTCTACAGCGTCAATTCCAACGTCTTCGACCTCTACGCCGTCGCCTTCTTCGGGCTCATCGGCTACCTGCTCCTGAAGCTGCGCTGCGAGCCGGCACCGCTCTTGCTCGGCTTCGTGCTCGGGCCGCTGCTCGAGGAGAATCTTCGGCGCGCCATGATCCTGTCGCGCGGCGACCCGACCACCTTCGTCACCCGGCCGATCAGCGCCGTCCTCTTGCTGATCGCTGCCATCGTGCTCGTCGTCGTGTTCCTGCCGAGCGTCAAGGCGAAGCGCGAGGAGGTCTTCGTCGAAGAGGATTGAGAAGGCCTCTCTTGCAACCCGTTGCGGCCCCGTGCCTCCCCAGGCGCGGGGCCGCATGCTATATCGGCCACCATGACGGCATGCGCCGTCTTCTCTTTCCCGCCGCCTCGCTCCTGGCGCCTTTTTTTCAACGGTAGGTTGACATCGGACGCAACGAAGGCCGCCGCCGGTCTAGGCTCTGCGCGAGCGTCCGTTGCTCAAGCCGGTATTCGTGCTGCCACGAGCGTCTCGTCCGGAGCCGAAGCAAGCAGGCAAGCGATATTGCGCGGGACGCAGAACCCGACCTCGTCTGACAGATTGCCGCAATCGGCGGTTACCGTCTTTGATGCCGCATTTGCAACGCTTATATGAGGCCAGCAAAGCCGGAGCTTGAAATGAACAACGAATTGCAGGGCCGCGCTGCTCATGTAGCAGCGATCCGCGAAAGCGCGGAAGAAGAGATGAGCGCGATCGGGGTCGACGCCGCCTTCATCGGCACCCTGGTCGATACATTTTATGGCCGCGTGCTGGCACATCCCGAACTCGGGCCGGTCTTCGACGCCAGGCTTTCGGGACGCTGGCCTGAACATATGGAGAAGATGAAGAGCTTCTGGTCCGCCATTGCCTTCCGCAGTGGCGCCTACGGGGGAAAGCCGGTCCAGGCGCATCTTGGCGTCGCCAACATGACGCCGGAGCTTTTCCCGAAATGGCTGGAGCTTTTTGCTGCAACGCTTGAGGATATTGCCCCCAACAATGAGGCGAAGGTCTGGTTCATGGCCACGGCGGAGCGTATCGCGCGAAGCCTGACGCTTTCGCTCTTCTACAATCCGGCACTCGACGACCCGGCGCTGAGGCGAGCCTGATCGAGGCTTTTCGGCCGAAAGAGATCGTGCCGGCAGACGGCTAGAAATGGCGGCCGGCGGCCAATGCCTCCTCGGCATCGTCGACCGACATCTCGAAAACCGTTTTGCCGATCTCGAAGCCGAAGCCTGCCCTGGCAAAGGCGGAGAGCTCCTTCGACCTTCGCTTTTCGTCCGAGTCACACTTCCGGAACGGCCCGAAGGCGCGCTTTCGGGCAAGGACGAGGGCCGCGTAAAGGTCATCCGCCTCGGCGACGGCGGCCGCGACCGTATCCTTGGCGACACCCTTCTGCGACAAATTCTGCGCGATTGCACGTTTCGATTTGCCGCCACGCATGCCCGAACGGGCCTTGATTTCGGCATAGGCCGTATCGTCGAGCGCCCGGTTGTCAGAGGCGAACTTCACGGCGGAGTCGGCGAGCGCCTTGACCTGCGCGTCGCTGATTTTGTCGAACTCCTGCCTGGCCTTTCGCGAAATGGCGTCGAAGAGCTGCTTTTCCGTATGCATCCGCCGTTCGAGGCGATAGATGGCCGAATTGCGCGCCCATGCGAACATGCGCGGCGTCGGCGTGTCGGATTGCTGCGTCTCTTCGTCCAAGTCCAGCCTGATCTCCCGTTCGTTCACGACCTAGTGCGTCGAGGCAAATCCTCCGCGCTCCCTACCCGTCCTCCACGCAGGTCGCCCGGTCAAGACTCGTCCCTGGATCCATACATGCGAAGCCATGCGAATTCAAATTGGCGAAGGAGAGCGTATCCAGCTTCACGGCTTCAGGGTACCACACGCTGCGACGATCGCTCCTTCGGAGCGGACTTGCGGTGCCCGAGATCGGCTAATACCCCAACGCCATCCCATCCTTGCGGGGGTCGGACGCTCCGATCAGGACGCCGCGCTCCCAGTCGATCCGGATGGCCTGCGCGCCGCCGATGGCGATGCGGGGCGACTCAATCTTGAAGCCGCGGCGTTCGAGCTCGGCGCCGAGGCGGGTGCGGATGGCTGCCTCGGCTTCCACCGTCGCGGTGGCGGGCAATGGGAAGAGGCGCGGCAGGTCGATGGCCGTCTGAAGATCGAGGCCGCAATCGTAGAGCCGGGACAACAGATGGGCATGACCCATCGCCTGGTAGTGACCGCCCATGACGCCGAACGGCATGACCACGCGGCCGGCCTCGGCGACCATTCCGGGAATGATCGTGTGCATCGGCCGCTTGCGCGGGCCGACCTCGTTCGGATGCCCTGCCACAAGCGAAAAGCTCTGGCCCCGATTGTGGAACAACACGCCGGAGCGCGGTGCCATGAGCCCGCTGCCATAGGCGCTGAAGATCGAATTGATGAAGCTGACTGCGTTGCGGTCTCGATCCACCACGCAAAGATAGACGGTGTCCTTGTGCTCGACCGTGTCGAAGGACGGCAGCGGCTCGGCGATCCGATCGACGGAGATGGCGCTGACGAGGCGGTCGGCAAGCGTGCTCGACAGCATGTGCTCGACGGCCTTGTCCGAACCGGTCGGATCGGCGACCATCGCGTCACGCGCGGCGTAGGCGAGCCGGGTCGCCTCGAGGAGGACATGCAGATCGTCGATGGCGAACGGGTCCTTGGACAGCGAGAAACGCGCAAGGATGTTCAGGATGAGGAGGGCGACGACGCCCTGACCGTTCGGCGGGCATTCGTAGACGGTTCGGCCGCGATAGGTCGTGGAGATCGGTGTCACATAGTCTCCCTGGGCGCTGCCGAAATCCTCGAGGCTGTGACGGCCGCCGAGGCCGCGCAGATAGTCAACCATGTCCGCTGCCACGGCACCGCCATAGAAGGCGTCCCGACCCTCGTGCGCGATCGCGTCGAGGGTATCGGCGAGCAGGGGCTGGTGCTGGATGCTGCCGACCGGCGGCGCCTCTCCCTCCACTAGGAAGGTGGCCCGGGCGGTCGGATCCCCCGCCAGGAGATCGCGCTGCAGGCCAAGATCGGCGGCGACGCGCGGCGTCAGCACGTAGCCCTCGCGTGCCATCGCGATCGCCGGCTGAAGGACCTCGGCGATTGGCATCCGGCCGAAGTCGCGCAACAGGCGGCACCAGGCATCGACGGCTCCGGGAACCGTAACCGCGTGCGGCGTTGAGCGCTCGATCGCCTCCACCCCTTCGGCCCGCAACGCCTCGCCGGTCAGGCCGGCCGGCGCCCGGCCAGAGCCGTTATAGGCGCGGATGTCAGTCGATCCTTCCAGCGCTATCATTGCAAAACAATCCCCGCCGACGCCGGTCGAGCCCGCCTCGACGACCGACTGCACAGCGACGGCCGCCACCGCCGCATCGACGGCGTTGCCGCCTGCCTTCAGGACCTCGATCGCCGTCAGGGTCGCGGCCGGATGCGAGGTTGCCGCCATCCCGTGACGGGCAACGGCCAGCGATCGGCCGGGATCCTCGAAGTTGCGCATGGCGTTGTCTTGTCACTCCCTGAGCATCGCCAAGGCAGCAGTGGCCCGGCGTGAGTCGCGAACAGCCGAACATGTCTTGCGGCTTCATAATCAATCGATGATACCAGTCCTGCGGGGCTTGGCGACACCGGCATGGCCTGCCTCGCCGTTCGGCACTCCCCTTACTTCACCTGCGAGAAGGTGAAGGCGATATCGCCATGATACCAGACGAACTCGTTCTCCTTGGCGTTGAGCCCTCCGGGGTTTCGCAGCACCAGGCCGCACAGGCGCGCGGTGTCGAGCCACAAAAAACAGACCTCATCCCCCTCAAAGCGTATCTCGACGCCGCTCATGCGGCCACCGCCGATGGAGGCCCAGCCTCCCGATAGCGTGCCCTTGCCCTCCGTCGAGAAGGTTGCCTCGTGCGCCTCGCCATAGTCCAGCATGCGTCCGCGCAGCCGTTGCCCGAAGAACAGCGAACGGACCTCTTCGGCCGTCAGCTTGTTGATGCTGGTGAAATCGCCGCTCGTCAGGCTCTCCGGCACTCCGGCAAGCCGCAGCCCCTCGAGGAGCGATTGCCTGTCCTCGTGCCTGGCGAGATCAAGCGGCGGCGTGGTCGAGATGGTGGCGACGGTTCCGCCGCGTCCGACGCTAAGGGCGTTGAAACGGGCGACGGCATTTTCGGCTGCCGATCGCTGACCAAGATGTCCGGCCGCGGCGGCGAGCAGAAGGAAGGAATTCTCATCCCCGGAATTGAGCTTGGTGCTGCTCTCCGCTGCCTCCGCCGCCGCCTCGTAGTTCCGCATGCTGAACTCGGTCAGGCCGAGGACGTACATGAAGAAGGAGGGATAGTGCGGGTCGAGCCGGATGGCCGTGCGGATATGGGGTATAGCCTCATCCGGCCGCCCGACGGATGTGAGGGTGAGCGCCATCATGGCGTAGCTCCAGGAATCTCCCGGTTCGAGCGCGATGGCTTCCTTGAGTTCGGCAAGCGCCTGTGCATGCTGCCAGTCGGCTTCGGCCAGCAGTCCAGCCACCTGATGCGCCAGCGCCGTCTTGTAGCGCTGTGCAGTGCGCAGATACTTCGATGCCTTGGCTCTCGCTTCGAACCGCGTCATTCCCAAATGGTAGTGCCAACGCCAGGCATAAAGGCGCGCGTAGACCATCGCCGCCGCGGCGTAGGCCCGTCCATAGGCGGGGTCGAGCGCAATCGCCTCTTCGAAATAGGGCACGGCCTTGGCAATATCCTCGGGGGTCATGCGCCGATGATGTTCCCAGCCGCGCAGGAACGCATCGAAAGCCGCCGGGACCGTCGTTTCCTTGCGGCCGAGCGCCATTTGCTCGCCGGGCTGCAAGCGAAGCGCCAGGGCCTCGGCAATGCCGCGGGTCACGTCGTCCTGCAATGCGAAGACATCGGCGAGCGTCCCGTCGAATTTTCCCGCCCAGGCGTGCCCGCCGCTTTGCGCGTCGACGAGTTGGGCATTGATGCGGAGCTGTTCCCCGGCCCGCTGCACGCTGCCCTCCAGGATATATCTGACCCCGAGTTCCCCGGACACCTGCGCGGCCGTCACCGCCCTGCCCTTGTAGGTGAAGGTCGAATTGCGGGCGATCACGAACAGTCCGGAAATCTGCGCCAACTCGGTGACGAGCGCATCGGTCATGCCATCGGCGAAGTACTCCTGCCTGGGGTCGTCGCTGACATTGGCGAAGGGAAGCACCGCGATCGACGGCTTGTCCGGCAGGGCGAGTTCCGCGCGGGCGATCGAGGCCGTTTGAGTGGTCTGCCGCCATGGCTGCCACCAGATCAGGCCGGCAGCGACGGCGAACACCGCGGCACACGCAGCGAGCACTCCAAAGCGTCTTCGGCGACGTCGCACCGCCGTCTTCGTACTGCCGACGGGCGTTTCACATGGCAGGAGGCGGTAGGTCCGCACCGGCTTTTCGATGTGCTTCAGGCGCTGTTCGCCGAGGAAGTCGAAGCCGACGTCGAGGTGCTTCTCGACCTGGTCGAAAGCCGTGCCGGAGATCATGATCCCGCCCGGCTCGGCGCGGCTCTGCAGGCGCTCGGCGATGATCACCCCATCGCCCTGGATGTCGTCGCCCTCGACGATCACGTCGCCGAGATTGATGCCGATGCGGAATTCAAGCCCGTTCTGTTCGACGCCGCGGTTCTCGGATTTCGCCCGCTGCACCTCCACCGCGCAGCGGACCGCCTCGACGACGCTGTGGAACTCGATCAGCAGCCCGTCGCCCATGGTCTTGATCAACCGCCCGCCGTGGGCGGCAATGCGTTTTTCGAAAAGCTCGTGCAGATCGGCCTGAAACCGCACACGGGTGCCTTCCTCGTCGGCCTGGCTGAGTAGTCCATAGCCGGCGACGTCCGCAATCATGACGGCGGCAAGCCTGCGCTCCATTGGACGAAGTCCCTCGGATGACTACTCTACCGCAATATCGGCGATTACTAAAACGAGCCGGTGGACCTGGACCTTGCGTGCGCCGCAATCGAAGAGACAAGCGTCGGTATCGCGCGCTTCGGGAACCCCGTGAGCCATCAGGATGGCACGAGCCATCTTGATGGCATAACCGTCTCGGCCTCTAAGCGGACAAGGAGCTCCAAAATGGCCGAGCCCCAGCTTTCCGTCAGAAGTGCCAGAGCCCGCGATCTTGCGCATCGGCTTGCGCGACGCGAAAATCGCTCGATCGCCGATATCGTCGAACGTGCGCTTGAAGCCTATGAGATTCGCGAAGCGGGCCGCGAGCCCGCGTCGGCTTTCTACGCCCGCCTGTCTGACAGTTCCGGAAGCGACATCGATCTTGAGGCAGTGATCAGGGAAGGACGACGGCCCCACAAAGGCCCCGAGCTTTGATCTTTCTGGACACCAATGTCATCTCCGAGACGTTGCGCAAGTCGCCGTCCGAAACGGTGATCTCCTGGCTGGTGCGTCACGACGCGGAGATCGCACTTCCGACCGTCACGATCGCCGAGATCGCCTACGCTATCCAGAAGATCATGCCCGATCAGCGCGCGGTGCGGCTGGAACAGGCGCTTTCCGACTGGCGGCGACGGTTTGCCGGCCGGATATTCGGTTTAATGGAAGAGGCGGCGATTGCCTATGGCGAGATCATGGGCGCAGCCTCGAGGCAGGGGAGCACAATGTCGGCTCCGGACGGCATGATCGCCGCCATCACACAGGTGAATCGCGGACGTTTGGCGACCCGCAATATTGCGGACTTTCGATCGACGGGGCTCGACCTCGTTTCGCCGTGGGAGTTCTGATTTAGCTCTTCACCACGGCCGGCCATTCGCTCGTCGTGCCCGGCTGCACCGGCCGTTCCAGGTAGGTCGAAAGCACCACATAGCTGCGCGTTGCCTTGACGCCGGGCGTGTCGTAGAGGCGCGCCAACAGGCCCTCGAGCGCATGGGTGCTCTCGGTGCGGACCTTGAGCAGCATGCAGGTGTCGCCTGCGACCGAGTGGATCTCCTCGACTTCCGGATATTCCTCGATCGCAAGGAGGGCCTGTGTCTTGCCCCAGCCGGTCGTGTCGACATGGACGAAGGCGAGCAGCGTTTTGCCCACAGCCTCGGGATCGATCAGCGCCGCGACGCGGCGGATTGCCCCTGAGCGCCGGAGGCGCTTCACCCGCTCGTGCGCGGCCGGCGGCGAAAGCCCGACGCGTTCACCGAGCTCGGCGTAGCTCGTCGTCGCGTCCTCGACCAGGACGCCTAATAGCTTTCGGTCCATCGCGTCGAGGTCGCGCTCCGGCGGACGCTTCCGCCGAACGTCATCTGTATTTTGATCCATTCCGTTATTTCCTCTTGCTGCCGAATTATGTTCTGCAACCATGCAGGAATGACGAACATCGATCAATCCATTTCCACCCTATCCGCAGAGCGGGCACGCATTCCGCCCTTCGCCTTCGTGCTGACGGTCTGCATCGGCGTCATCGGCTCCAACTCGCTGGCGCTCGGACCGATCGCACCGGAAGTGGCGAAGGCCCTCGGCGCCGACGTCCCTGCCGTGATGACGGCTTCCGCTGCCTTCGGCCTCGGCACCGCGGCGAGCGCCGTCTTTCTCGGGCGCCTCATCGACCGCAACGGCCCGCGGCGCATGCTCGCGGCGGCGCTGTTGCTGCTTGCCGCCGGGCTCGCCGGCAGCGCCTTCGCGCCGGCGTTGCCGCTCCTGGTCGCCGCCCAGCTCGTCGTCGGCATCGCCGCGGGCATTGCGCTTCCGGCCATCTACACGCTGGCCTCGGTGATCGCGCCGGCCGGGCGGGAGAGCGAGACGATCGGCCTGGTGCTGACCGGCTGGACGCTGAGCATGGTGGCCGGCGTGCCCCTGTCGGCGGCCATCGCCGATTTCGCCGGCTGGCGGGCAGTCTATCTCGTCGTCGCTGCCGCAACGCTGGTCGCCTGCGCCGCCGTCCGGCTCGCGACGGTGCGTGAGGGTCCGGGGGGCAAGGCGACGTCGCCGCTGGCAGCACTCGGCGTCAGCGGCGTCGCGCCGCTTCTCATCGCCTGCGCGGCCTTCATGGCGGCCTTCTATGGTGTCTACGCCTATATCGGCGACCATCTCCATGCCGCGCTCGGCCTGCCCGTCAGCGCCAATGGCCTCGTTGCGGTGTCCTACGGTTTGGGCTTCGGCGGTGCCGCCTTCCTCGACCGGCTGATCGATCGCTTCGGCGCGGACAGGCTGCTGCCGCTCATTTTCCTCGCCGTCGCCGGCGTCTACGTTCTCATGTCGGCAGCGAGCGGGTCCTATCCTGCCATGCTGGCGGTCGTATTTCTCTGGGGGCTTGCCAACCATTTCGGCTTGAACGTGCTGATCATGCGGCTGACCGGACTCGACCCCGCCAGACGTGGCGCAATCATGGGGCTCAACAGCGGCGTCACCTATCTCGCCCTCTTCGCCGGCACGCTCGGCTTCGGTGCGGCCTATTCCGGGACTGCCTTTTACACCCTGCCGCTGGCGGCGGCAGCCTTGATGCTGGCGGCAGCCGCCTCGGCAGCGCTGGCGCCACGCTAAGGTGTACTTGCGAGGGTTCCGGTAGGAAAAGGGGGTGCGCTCTCATTCGATTCGGGCGCACCCACGCCTCCCCCCTCCGTGCGGGAAAGTCGAGATTCATACGGAGCAAACGAAGCCATCGAGCCGACTTGTCGAGTATAATGTTCTTTATTTGTTCTCGGGGACGTGCAATGCTCGCCTTTGGGAACTTCGGTGAGGTGACACATGGACGACAAGCACACGCTGTTTCGGAAGCTGCACGACGACCCCGGAACCTTCATCATTCCCAATCCCTGGGATACCGGCACGGCGCGAATTCTGGCCGCGTTTCCCGCTCTCGCCACGACCAGCGCCGGCATGGCGTTTTCGCTCGGCCTGCCGGAGGGTCGCGCCTCGCGCGAACAAACCCTCGCCCACTGCCGGTCGATCGTCGATGCGACGCCGCTTCCGGTTTCCGCCGATCTCGAAAAAGGCTTCGGGGACGACCCGGAAAGTGCCGCGGAGACCGTCGTGGCGGCGGCCGGCATCGGCTTGGCCGGGTGCTCTCTCGAAGACCACACGGGAGATCGGGCACGGCCCATCTTCGATTTCGGACTGGCGGTGGAGCGTATCGAGGCGGCGGCGCAGGCATGCCGATCGCTGCCGCACGATTTCCTTCTGACGGCGCGTTGCGAGAATTTCCTGTGGGGGCACACCGATCTCGACGATACGATCAGGCGCCTGCAAGCCTTCGAGCGGGCCGGGGCCGATGTGCTCTACGCTCCGGGCCTGCCCGACCTCGATTCGATCCGCGCCATTTGCGAGGCTGTGACGAAGCCGGTCAACGTCGTGATGGGCATGCCGGGGCTGACGTTCGGCCTTGCCGAACTGGCCGAGGCCGGGGCGAAACGCATCAGTGTCGGTTCCGCCCTGGCTCGTCTTGCCTTCGGTGCGGTGGTGGACGCTGCACGGGAGATGCGATCGCAGGGCACTTTCCGGTTTTCGGAGAAGGCGATGGGCTTTGCGGAACTGGAGGGATTCTTCCGCAACTAAGTAGCAACTGCCTCCAGCCACCCGATCGTTCCCCGACAGGCTTGCACCTTCGATCGGTCTTGCTGACAAAGTCGAAAAGGATCAAATTGACCCTGTTCATGGGGGAATGTCAGGTGATCGGCGCTGGGACGCTGGCAACTTTTCTACTTTGCCGAGATCAAAAATTACCCGCCCCGGTACCGGGGAACCATTGATGGTGAACGAACTGCGATAACTCTCAGGAGCTCACAATATGCCTGGCACCAAACGGCCCTATGATGAGTCACTTTTGCGCAAGGCCTTCGATGTGGCGCGGCGTTCGCGCGAAGGCGGGGATCACCCGTTTGGTTCAATTCTCGCCGACCGTGACGGCAATGTCTTACTGGAACAGTGCAATGGCTACAGTTCGGAAGGAGGCGACCGCACTGCCCACGCCGAGCGACTTCTCGCCACGCGCGCCGGCAAATCCTATGATTTGGATTTTTTAGCCGAATGCACGATGTACACATCCGCGGAGCCATGCGCCATGTGCTCAGGCGCGATCTATTGGGCAGGCATAGGGCGCGTCGTGTTTGGCCTGTCCGAGAGAGAGATGAAACAACAGATAGGCGACAGCAAGGAAAATCCGACGCTTGACCTCCCCTGCGACATCGTGTTCGCCGCCGGTCAGCGCCCGACGGAAGTCGTCGGTCCCATGCTTGCGGACGAGGCGGCGAAACTCCACAAGGAATACTGGTCCCGCCGTTGATGGCCCTTCTGCGACATGGGTGGCAGTTGCTACCTAGTTGCGGCTTCTTTCCGAGCATCGAGGTAAGCGGCTGTTTACGCCCGCGTCATCAACGCCCGCCTCGGCCCCCCCCCTCCTCCTCCTTCAAATAGCTCACCACCGCATCGGCGATCATCGTGCGGTGCCGGCCGATCGTCGCCGGTTCGGAGAGGTCGCGGCGGAAGATCGTGCCGAAGGTGTAGCGGTTCGAAACGCGGAAGAAGCAGAAGGCGCTGATCAGCATGTGGATGTCGATCGGATCGGCCCTGCGGCGGAAGGTGCCGTCCGCTAGGCCGCGCTGAACTATGGCATCAATTGTCTGGATCACCGAGACGTTCAACTCGCGGATCGCCTCGGAGCGCAGCATGTGGGCGGCGTGGTGGATGTTCTCGATGCTGACCAGGCGGACGAAGTCCGGATTGGCCTCGTCATGGTCGAAGGTGGTGGCGATCAGGGTGCGGAGCGCCTGTTCGGGCGGCAGGTTGGCGAGTTCCAGGTCAGCCTCGAGCGTGCGGATCTTGCGGTAGGAGCGCTCCAGCACGGCGAGATAGAGCGCTTCCTTGCTGCCGAAATAATAATAGATCATACGCTTCGAGGTGCGGGTCCGTTCGGCGATCTGATCCACCCGGGCGCCCGCCAGGCCGTGGGTCGAAAACTCCTCCGTCGCCACCTCGAGAATGTCTTCCTGGGTTCTCGCCGGATCGTTCTTCCTGCCGTTCATCTGCCGTTCGGCCATCGTCGCGCGCTGCCCCGCTCTTCCACAAGCCCTTGTTCCGTCGGCCATAATGCCCGCTTTAAAGGGTCGAGCCGGAGGCCCCTCTCCCAAGCGATGCATCAAGACATATTCAGCTTGGCGCTTGCTTTCAATAGCAAGCCGCTTGACATCCGAACTAGTTAGTACATTTTAGAGGGACATAGCCGGACACGCGGAGGAGCGCGGGGTCCTGGCGGCCGGGCTCTGCATGTTTCCTTAAATCGTTACCGATCTAAGGACCAAAACATGCAGCAACTCAAAGTGCTACAGCGGCCTTTGTGCGTCTGAAAGACGCACGGCGCTGTAGGCCGGCATTGGAAGACAAGCTCGCGCAAGCGCGTCCGTCGGGACTCGCCTGTCGCTCGGGAGGAGCGCATGACCCGCATCATCGATTTCTATTTCTTCGCGCTGAAGGTGACGATCGCCCTGCTGCTGGCCGGCATGGTCGTGCTCGTCTTCGGCAATGTCGTCCTGCGTTACGCCTTCAACCAGGGCATCACGGTCTCCGAGGAGCTGTCGCGCATCTTCTTCGTCTGGCTGACCTTTCTCGGCGCCGTCGTCGCCATGCGCGAACACGGCCATTTGGGCGTCGATACGCTGATCAAGCGGCTGCCGCCGCTCGGCGCCAAGGTCGCCGTGCTGATCGGCCACGTGCTGATGCTCTATGCGACCTGGCTGATGATCAGCGGCAGCTGGGCGCAGACGCTGATCAATCTCCATGTCGGCGCGCCGGCGACCGGGCTTTCCATGGGCTTCTTCTACGGCGCCGGTCTTGCCTTCGGCATTCCGGCCTTCCTGATCCTCCTTTCCGACGCCTTCGCCATCGCCACCGGCCGCATCGATGTGACGACAGCCGAACTGGTGCGCGACAGCGAGGACGAGGTCGCCCTCGACGAAATTCCCTCGCCCGCCCTCGGGCCGGTTTCCGCGAAGCACTGAGGAGGCGACCATGACCGTTTCGATCTTCATCGGCGCCCTTCTCGGCCCCATGGCGCTCGGCGTGCCGATCGCCTTCGCGCTCATCCTCAGCGGCGTCGCACTGATGCTCTATCTCGGCCTCTTCGACGCGCAGATCGTCGCGCAGAACGTCCTGAACGGCGCCGACAGCTTTCCGCTGATGGCCGTGCCCTTCTTCCTGCTCGCCGGCGAGGTGATGAACACCGGCGGCCTTTCCCGCCGCATCGTCGCGCTGGCGATGGCCATGGTCGGCCATATCCGCGGCGGCCTCGGCTTCGTGGCGATCTTCGCCGCCTGCATTCTCTCCAGCCTTTCCGGCTCGGCCGTCGCCGATGCGGCCGCCCTCGGGGCGCTGCTCCTGCCGATGATGCTGAAGAGCGGCCATGATGCGGCGCGCGCCGGCGGTCTGCTGGCGTCGGCCTCGATCATCGGCCCGATCATTCCGCCGTCGATCGGCTTCATCCTCTATGGCGTCGTCGGCGGCGTCTCGATCACCAAGCTCTTCCTCGCCGGCATCTTCCCCGGCCTGATGATCGCCGCGGCACTCTGCATCACCTGGTTCCTCGTCGCCCGCAAGGAGCAGTTCGAATTGCCGCCGAAGGAAAGCGGCGCGGTGCGGCTCAAGGCCCTCGCCGACAGCATATGGGCGCTCATGCTGCCGGTGATCATCATCGTCGGCCTGAAGTTCGGCGTCTTCACCCCGACCGAAGCGGGCGTCGTGGCGGCCGTCTATTCGCTCTTCGTCGCGATGGTCGTCTATCGCGAGCTGCCGCCGGCTCAGCTGTTCCACGTCTTCGTCGCGGCCGCCAAGATCACCGCCGTCGTCATGTTCCTGGTCGCCTGCGCCGCGGTCTCGGCCTGGCTGATTACCGTCGCCGACGTGCCCGGCGCGCTCGCCGCCCTTGTCGAGCCGCTGATGGACAACCAGACGCTGCTGCTCATCGCGATCATGGCGCTGGTCGTCGTCGTCGGCACCGCCATGGACATGACGCCGACCATCCTGGTGATGACGCCGGTCTTGATGCCGATCATCAAGCAGGCGGGCATCGACCCGGTCTATTTCGGCGTGCTGTTCATCATCAACAACTCGATCGGCCTCATCACCCCGCCGGTCGGCACGGTGCTGAACGTCATCTGCGGCGTCTCGAAGCTGTCGATGGAAGACCTGATGAAGGGCGTGATGCCCTTCCTGATCGCCGAACTGATCGTACTGTTCCTGCTCGTCCTGTTCCCTGAGCTGGTGACCGTTCCGGTCTCCTGGTTCGGGCACTGATACGGATTTTCACGCTTTTCAACACGGCCGGCGGGAGTGCCGGCCCAACCCGGGAGGAAAACATGTTGAAATTCACGAAACTGGCATTGGGCCTTGCCCTGCCGCTCGCTCTGCTGACCGCAGGGCCGACCAATGCGGAGATCGGCGAACACACGCTGAAATTCGCCTCGGCCAACAACAAGGGTCACCCGCAGGTGACCGGCATGGAAAAATTCGCCGAGCTCGTCAAGGAAAAGAGCGGCGGCAAGATCGAGGTCAAGCTCTTCCCCGGCGGCACGCTCGGCGGCGACGTGCAGACGATCTCGGCGCTGCAGGGCGGCGTCATCGAGATGACCGTGCTGAACGCCGGCATCCTCTCCAACAACGTCAAGCAGTTCGGCGCCGTCGACCTGCCCTTCCTGTTCAACAGCGGCGAGGAAGCCGACAAGGTGATGGACGGCCCCTTCGGCGAGAGCCTCTTGAAGCTTCTGCCCGATACCGGCCTCGTCGGCCTCGGCTATTGGGAGCTCGGCTTCCGCAACCTCACCA
This sequence comes from Sinorhizobium fredii NGR234, assembly GCF_000018545.1. NCBI lineage: Bacteria > Pseudomonadati > Pseudomonadota > Alphaproteobacteria > Hyphomicrobiales > Rhizobiaceae > Ensifer > Ensifer fredii. Next base: position 21,816 of record NC_012586.1, on the reverse strand, counting down.
ACAATCGCCATGCGGTGACCAAGCTCGAGGACATCAAGGGCCTGAAGATCCGCACCATCCAGTCGCCGATCCCGCTCGAGCTCTTCAACACGCTCGGCGCCAATGCCGTGCCGCTGCCCTACACCGAGCTCTACACCGCGCTCGAGACCGGAACCGTCGACGGCCAGGAGAACCCGGCGGCCAACATCCTGAACGCCAAGTTCTACGAAGTGCAGAAGTACATGACGCTGACCCGTCACCAGTACAACCCGCAGATCGTCCTGGTCAGCAAGAAATTCTGGGACGGGCTGAACGACGAGGAAAAGGCCGTGCTCCAATCGGCCGCGACCGAAGCGCGCGATTTTCAGCGCAAGGTTTCGCGCGAGAAGGATGCCGAGGCGCTCGAGGAAATCAAGAAGACCGGCATGGAGGTGAGCGAACTCAGCCCGGAAGAAACGCAGAAGCTGCGCGATGCCGTCAAGCCGGTGATCGAGAAGTTCAGCGCCGAGATCGGTGCCGACACGGTGCAGGCGCTGTTCAAGGAGATCGGCGCGGCCCGCGGCCAGTAACAGCCGGCCAAGCTCCGGTCCGCCTATCCAAAGGCGGACCGGAAGAAGGCGCGACGGGACGGACAAAGTGAGAGCGGAAAACATGGCCGAAACGCTTGTAAGACCCTTGAAGGCCGGCCTGATCGGCGCCGGCATCCAGGCCTCGCTGACCCCGGCGATGCACATGGCCGAGGGCGCCGCCCAGGGGCTCAGCTATGAGTACGAGCTGATCGACCTGCAGGCGCTGGGCGCCACGGAAGACGACCTGCCGCGTCTGCTCGCCGAGGCGGAAGCCCGCGGCCTTGCCGGACTCAACATCACCCATCCCTGCAAGCAGGCGGTGATTGCCCATCTCGACGAACTCGCCCCCGATGCCCGCCGGCTCGGCGCCGTCAACACCGTGGTGCTGAAGGGCGGCCGGCGCTATGGCCACAATACCGACTGGTGGGGTTTCGCCGAAGGATTCAAGCGCGGCCTGCCGGGCGCCGATTTATCCTCCGCCGTGCAGCTCGGCGCCGGCGGCGCCGGCGTGGCGACGGCCTATGCGGGCCTCTCGCTCGGCTTGCGTCGGCTTGCCGTGTTCGACCGTGAACCGGAACGGGCCGAGGCGCTTGCCGAAATGCTTGCGCCGCTCTTCCCCGAGGCGGACATCGCCGCCGGCACCGATCTCGCCGCGGCGATGCTTGACGCCGCCGGGGTGATCCACGCCACCCCGACCGGCATGGCGAAATATCCGGGGCTGCCGCTCGACGCCGAGCTCCTCGCCCCGCACCACTGGGTCGCCGAGATCGTCTACTTCCCGCTCGAAACGGCGCTGCTCAAGGAGGCGAAACGGCGCGGCTGCCGCACCCTCGACGGCGGCGGCATGGCGGTCTTCCAGGCGGTCGGCGCCTTCCGGCTGTTTACCGGCCTCGAACCGGATGCGGGGCGGATGCTTGAGCATTTCAAGGCGATGACCGGGTGATGAACTGATCGGTCGGCTTGGCGCACCCCCCTCTGGCCTGCCGCACATCTCCCCCACAAGGAGGGAGATTGGCAGGAGGCACCGCACGGCACCAGTGCCGACTTCGAGGCTGGCGGTGTCGACGAGAGAGAACGGGGAGCCCGCAGCTCGGCGATCTCCCCCCTTGTGGGGGAGATGCCCGGCAGGGCAGAGGGGGGTCTCCGCCTCCCGAAATTGAACTCCAAACGCGAGGACAGGACGATGAAGACCTCGATAGCGACAGTTTCCTTGAGCGGCGACCTCAGCGACAAGCTGCGCGCCATCGCCAAGGCCGGCTTCGACGGCGTCGAGATATTCGAGAACGACTTCCTCGCCTTCGACGAGAGCCCGCGCGAGGTCGGCCGGATGGTGCGCGACTTCGGTCTGGAGATCAGCCTGTTCCAGCCGTTCCGCGACTTCGAGGGAATGCCGGAACCGCTGCGGACGCGCACCTTCGACCGGGCCGAACGCAAGTTCGACCTGATGCAGGAACTCGGCACCGACCTCGTGCTCGTCTGCTCCAACGTCTCGCCGGCGGCACTCGGCGGCATCGACCGGACCGCCGCCGATTTCCGCGAGCTTGGCGAACGCGCCGCCAAACGCGGCTTGCGCGTCGGCTATGAGGCGCTCGCCTGGGGCCGCCATATCAGCGATCATCGCGACGCCTGGGAGATCGTTCGGCGGGCCGACCATCCGAATATCGGCCTGATCCTCGACAGCTTCCACACGCTGTCGCGCAAGATCGAGGTCAACTCGATCCGCTCGATTCCGAAGGAGAAAATCTTCATCGTCCAGCTTGCCGACGCGCCGCTGATCGACATGGATCTCCTCTACTGGAGCCGTCATTTCCGCAACATGCCGGGCGAGGGCGACCTGCCGGTGACCGACTTCACCCGCGCCGTGGCGGCGACCGGCTATGACGGCTATCTGTCGCTCGAAATCTTCAACGACCAGTTCCGCGGCGGCAATGCCAATGCCATCGCCGTCGACGGCTACCGCTCGCTGATCTATCTCGGCGACCAGGTGAAGCGCGCCGAACCGGGTATCCGGCTACCGGTCCCGGCGATGCCGCCGCGTGTCGATGTGAAGGGCGTCGCCTTCGTCGAATTCACCGCCTCGGAAGAGGAAGCGGTCGAGCTCGAAGCGCTGATCCGCACGATCGGCTTTCGAAGAGCAGCGCGGCACCGGACGAAACAGGTGCTGGTCTACCGCCAGGGCGCGATCAACCTGGTGATCAACACCGAGCGCGAGGGCTTCGCCAGCGCTTCCTATCTGGTGCACGGCACGTCCGCCTATGCCTTCGGCCTGATGGTCGACGATGCCGCCGCGACGGCGGAACGGGCCCGCGCGCTTGGCGCCGAGCCCTTCGAGCAGGCGGTCGGGCCGGGGGAGCTTATGGTCCCGGCGATCCGCGGCGTCGGCGGCGGCCTCATCTATTTCCTCGACGAGAAATCCGATCTCTCAAAAATCTGGGAGATCGAATTCGAGCCGGTGACCGATGACGACACGGCGGCGCCGGCCGGCCTCACTGTCATCGACCACGTCGCCCAGACGGTCAAATACGAGGAGTTGCTGACCTGGCTACTTTTCTACACGTCGTTGCTCGACACCCGGAAAACGCCGATGGTCGACATCATCGACCCGGCCGGCATCGTCCGCAGCCAGGTGGTGGAAAACGACGCCGGCACGCTGCGCCTGACGCTGAACGGCGCCGAAAACCGCAACACGCTCGCCGGCCGCTTCATCGCCGAAACCTTCGGCTCCGGCGTCCAGCACCTCGCCTTCGCCACCGACGACATCTTCGCGACCGCCGCGGCCCTCCGGGCGAACGGTTTTCGGGCTCTGCCGATCTCGCCCAATTATTATGACGACGTCGAGGCCCGCTTCGGCCTGGAGGCCGACCTGGTCGAGCGGCTGAAGGCGGAAAACATCCTCTACGACCGCGACGAGGGCGGCGAATTTTTCCAGCTCTACAGCCCGACCTATGGCGAGGGCTTCTTCTTCGAGATCATCGAACGACGCGGCTACCGCGGTTACGGCGCGGCCAATGCGATCTTCAGGATTGCGGCGCTGAAGAAACATCTGCGGCCGGAGGGCATGCCGAAGGGGTGAGCGGGACGTCGGGTCGGCGTCCTGAGCGCATTCACTCAGAACTCGACCCTTTGAGCCGCGCTTTGTCGAGCGACTGCCGCTCGTCCTTCAGTGCTGCGGGCGGTTACTGCGACTTTTGGGGATCGTCCGCCGGATTGACATATTTGATGCCCCACGGCCCATTGGTTGTAATCTGGACGACGGTCTCTTCGTCGAAGTAAGCGAAATGCGCCATGCCGGGCGGCAATGCGAAGAAGCTGCCCGCGGACAGTGCCTTGGAAGCACTCCGATCGGCGGTTTCGCCCATGCCAAGATTGATCGTCCCCGATATGACTGTGACCACTTCATCCGCTGGATGCGTATGCGGCGGGACCGCGTAGCCCGACGGCACTTTGAGCCGGAGCGCAAACAGGCCTTCCTTGGATGGATCGCCGAACAAGACCGCCGTTTCTGCTCCGGCAGGCAGTATTTTCGGGGCCGGAGCCCACTTGACATCATCGGGCGCGATTATCGTGTGCGCATCTTCTGCCGAGGCAAAGGAGGCGATCCCGCAGAGTCCGATGCAAACGACTGCACTTAGTGACACGATTCTCATGATGAACCTCCCTCTGTCGCCGCGCCTTCCACCTCGGCTGCGCGCCGGGGCAGGCTCGCGAAACGCTGAGGATAAATCCGCAGGCCGCCTCCAAGCAAGCGCGTCCGAAAATGTGAGGTGGTGCGGCAACCGACGAGGGGCCATCGACGTCGTCGCGTCCAAAGCCGCGCCGCTGCATCGGTCGCCGCATTGAACAAAACCCCTGCCCGGTTGGTTATATGACTGCGCCGTGCGCCTTTTCAGGCGCGCGACGGCCGCTGCTTGCTCCCAGTCCCGGATCGGCGCCATTTCCTGGGAACAGGCAGCAACCAAATCGCGAAGAGAACTCCGATGGATTTCGTCGAGGCCCTCAACGCTGCCGCATCGTGGCTCCAGACGTTCCTCATCAACGAATGGACGCTCTACCAGTCTGCGCTGATCGTCGTCGGCTATTTCGTTTGCGGCCTGCTGGCAAAACGCCTCGAGCCGGCGCTCGAGGCCCGTGCGCGGATGATCAAGGGAAACCCGGACCTCTTGCGCGTCATCATCGCCTTCATGCGGCGGCTCAAGTGGCTGTTCCTGATCGTCTGGTTATGGATCGCCGATGTCGTGCTGTCGCGCTACGGCTGGCCTTCCTATCGCTGGCTGGTGGCGACCGCGCTGACGCTCGTGGCCGCCTGGTTCATCATCGCTGTGTTGACCCGCATCATCCGCAACCAGACGCTGGCGCGTGTCGTCGCGGTTATCGGCTGGCTCTATTTCGCGCTCTACGCGCTCGGCCTCGACCGCCCGGTGCTGACGGCGCTCGACAGCCTCGCCGTCAATCTCGGCGCCGTCCGCCTTTCGATGCTGCTGGTGCTGAAGGCGATCCTCTTGTCCGCGGCGATGATCTGGCTCGCCGTCCTCTTCGGCAACATGTCGTCGAACTGGGTCCAGAAATCCGCCGACCTGACGCCGTCGCTGAAGGTCTTGATCAGCAAGCTGATCAAGATCGGTCTCATCATGCTGGCCGGCACCATTGCGCTCTCGGCCACCGGCATCGATCTGACGGCGCTCACCGTCTTTTCCGGTGCCGTCGGCGTCGGCATCGGCTTCGGCCTGCAGAAGGTCGTGTCGAACTTCATTTCCGGGATCATCATCCTCCTCGACAAGTCGATCAAGCCGGGCGACACGATCACGCTTGGGGAAACCTTCGGCTCGGTCAGGGACCTCCGCTCCCGCTTCGTCTCGGTCATCACCAGGGACGGTAAGGAGTATCTGATCCCCAACGAGGACTTCATTTCCAAGCAGGTGGTGAACTGGTCGTTTTCCAGCGACTATGTCCGCATCGACGTGGGCTTCGAGACGTCCCCCAGCAGCGATCCGCACGAGGTGGCGCGCCTGGCGATCGAAACCGCCAAGACCGTTCCGCGGGTCGCCAGTGCCTATGCCGAACCGGTCTGCTGGCTGACCGGCTTCGGCGGATCGTCGCTCGGTTTCAAGCTCCGGTTCTGGATCTCCGATCCGAGCAACGGGCTGACGAACATCCGCGGCCAGGTGTTCATGGCGCTTTGGGACGCGTTCGATGCGGCCGGCATCTCGATGCCCGATCCGCGCGAAATCATCATGAAGACGCCGGCCGAGCTTGCCGGCGCGGAAGAGCCGGCTACTTCAACAAGACGCGATCGAGCGCGCTTCTGACTCTCGGTATTTCGGTCGAGGGCAAAGGCAGGATCGGGCGCGGCGGCTCGGCCCGGCAAAGGCCAAGCGCTTCGGCGATCGCATACATCACCCGGAAGCTGCCGAACGCCTTGAACAGGCTCCACAAGGGCTGAAATGCCCGGTCCAGCCGTTCGACCTCGGAGAGGTCGCCGGCCCGGGCGGCGCGTGTCAGCGCCATGGCTTCGGCGGGGAGGAGGCCGGCAACCACGCTGTACCAGGCGTCACAGCCGGAAAGCAGCGCAGCCGCCGCTCCCCAATCGCCGCTGTAGCCGATCGAGAAACCGGGCGCGGTCTCGGTGCGGAGCCGGGCCATCTCGCCCTTGAAGTCGCCGTCCGGCGGCAGTGGCATTTTCACCGCCGCGACCTTCGCCACCTTCGAAAGCCGCCCGATCAGCGCGTTGCTGAACGTGAATCTGGTGGTGCCGGGATTGTTGTAGATGGAGAGCGGCAGGTCCCCCGCATCGGCGACCGCCGCGAAGTGTTGATATACCTCTTCGTCGAGCAGCGGCGTGTAGGACATGGGCGCGAGCAGCAGCCCGTCGGCGCCGGCGGCCCTGGCATCGCGCGCCAGTGCTTGCGCGTCGTCGGTTCGAAGCGCCCCGACGCCGACGATCACGGGTATTCGTCCGCCGACGCAGGCCATTGCCGCCTCGACGGCGCATCGCCGCTCGTCCCGCGACAGGAAGGCGTAACCACCTGTGCTGCCGAGCAGCCCGATGGAATCGGCGCCGGCCAACCGGATTCGTTCCAGCAAGCGCGCGAGCGCCGCCGTATCGACATGCCCGGAAGCATCGGTGGGGGTGATGGGAAAGGCCGCCAGTCCGGTAAAGAGCGTCACGATCTTCTCCTCATGCGCGCGACAGCAGCAGGCGCAGGCCGGCCACGCCGAAAAACACCGCCAGAATGGCCTCAATCCAGCGCCGCGTCCGGCGATAGAGGCGCACCATCGGCGCGGTCGAGAAAATGATCGCGTAGCCGCAGAAGATGGTCACGCTCAGCACCGCGCAGCCTGCGAGGATCGCCGCCAGCGTATGCCAAGACGAGCCCGGCCCGAGACCGAGGGTTACCAGGGCGATCCAGGCGAGCACGGATTTCGGATTGGTGAGATGCATCAGCAGTCCGCGCCGGTAGAGCGCCGCGCCGGAGAGCGTCTCGTCGCCCGAGCTCGTGCGCGCCGCCTCGGCGTCGGAAGCGAGAGCGGCACGGCCGGCCTTGAAGGCGAGATAAAGGAGATAGAGGCCGCCGAAGATCTTGAGAACGATCAGCGCTTCGGCATATCGGCTGAGAATGGCGGAGATGCCGGTGGCGGCCATCGTGCCCCAGAAGATCGAGCCGCTGACGACGCCGGCGGCAAGCACAAGGGCGGCTCGCCTTCCATTGTTCATCGCAACGCCCATGATCCGCATGTTGCTGGGGCCGGGGCTGCCGGCAGCGATCACATAGGCGGTATAGACAAGCAGAAGATGGTTGAGTTCGGCGAGCAAGCTTTGAATCCTTGTGAAGTGAGCGGCGGTCCCTTCGGAACGATACGTCGTCGGAATCACGCCCCGCGCAACAGTTTGGAGGCGATCATCCACATCGTAAAGGCAATGAGCGTTTCCAGCACGCGCCAGGCGGTCGGTTTGAGAAATATCGGCCGCAGCCACGTCGCGCCGTAGCCGAGCCCGAAGAAGAACAGGAAGGAGGCCGTCACCGCACCGGTGGTGAACGAAAACTCCTGTCCGGGAAAGCGGGTCGAGATCGTCCCGAGCAGCACCACCGTGTCGAGATAGACATGCGGGTTGAGCCAGGTCAGCGCCAGGCAGGTGGCAAGCGTCTGGCGGAAGCTCGACGGCCTCGCCTCGGGGGCCGCCAGCGCGCCGGACGACCGCAGGGCGGAATAGAGGTTCTTTGCCCCATACCAGATCAGGAAGGCCGCCCCTCCATAGCGCATGACCGGATCGAGCCAGGGCAGCAGCGCGGCGATGTGCTGGAAGCTGGTGACGCCCAGCACGATCAGCAGGGTATCGGACAAGCCGCACGCCAGGCAGACGGCGAACAGGTGCTCGTTGCGCAGGCCCTGGCGCAGGACGAATGCATTCTGCGCGCCGATCGCGACGATCAGGCTGAGCCCCATCATGAGACCCGTTACATAGATCGAAAAACTCATGCCTAGCGCGGCGCTCCCTGACTTAAGTGAGCGTCTCCGCTATCGCGGCGGGCGGATTCAGGCTAGTTAATGCTACTGATCCTGATTAAGCGAAACTAATCCATGCTCGACTATTCCGCCCTCCGCGCCGTCTCGGCGGTCGTCCAGACAGGCAGTTTCGAAAAGGCCGCGGCCATGCTGAACGTCACGCCTTCGGCCGTCTCGCAACGGGTGAAGCAGCTCGAGGAACGCCTCGGCACCGTGCTCATCGCCAGGGGCAATCCCTGTACCGCGACGGAAAAGGGAGCCTGGCTCTGCCGGCACATGGAGACTGTCGGCATGCTCGAAAGCGAGCTGTTCGAGCACCTGCCGGCCCTCACCGATCCCGGCGAACCGAAGCAGAGGGTGACGCTTCACGTCGCGACCAGCGCCGACAGCCTCGGCACGTGGTTCGTCGCGGCCATATCGCGCTTCGCCAAGGGCTCGGACTATCTGCTGAATATCGCCCTCGACGACGAGGACCATACCGCCGAGTGGCTGCGGCGGGGGCGGGTGATCGCAGCCGTCACCAGCCTGGAAAAGCCGATCCAGGGATGCCGGCGCCTGTCGCTCGGCGCGCTGCGCTATCACGCGACGGCGAGCCCCGATTTCGTTGCCCGGCATTTTGCCGACGGCGTCACCCCGGAGTCGATCGCCAACGCCCCTGCCCTGACCTTCAACCAGAAGGACAGGCTGCAAAGCCGGTGGATACGGCAGGCGCTCGGAAAAGACCTCGCCTATCCGACCCACTGGCTGCCATCGACGCAGAGTTTCCTCGATGCCAGCCTTTCAGGCATGGGATGGTGCATGAATCCGACCCAGCTGGCGCGCCAGCATCTCGACGCCGGACGGCTGGTCGAACTGATCCCCGACACGCCGTTGGACGTTCCGCTCTATTGGCAGATGAACCGCCTTGCCGCCGACCGGCTCGCCGATTTCACGCGCGAGGTGACGACGGTGGCGAGGGAGCAGCTGCTGCGTTGACTTCGACCCTGTGCGCGCATGACAAAACCATCAATGTAGCCCCCCGCGCGCCCATTGCACGGCGGCTACCGCATCAATCCCGCAAGCTCCCTAAACAGCCGCTCGTCCTCGCACTGTGCCACGTTGAAGCGCAGGAAATTGCCGGCCGTCTGCGCCTGGCTGAAGACGTTGCCGGGGGCGAGCACGATGTTTTCGGCAAGCGCCCTTCTGGCGAGTTGCGCCGCGTCGATGCCGTCCGGCAGGCGACACCAGACGAACATGCCCGCCTGCGGCTCGATCCAGGGCTCGATGCCGATCTGACGGAGCCTGGCGATCGTCCCGGCCATCGCCCGCGACAGCCGCTGCCGCACCGTCTCCATGTGCTTGCGATAGCTGCCATCCTTCAACAGCGTCAGCACCAGCTCGGCGGAAAATCCGGCAGCGCCGAAGCTCGTGGCGATCTTGAGGTCGGTGAGCGGCTCGATCCAGCCGCGCGGCGCCGCGATGAAGCCGCAGCGCACCGCTGCCGACAGCGATTTCGAGAAGCTGCCGATATGCACGACCCGCTCGAGGCCGTCGAAGGCGGCGAGCCGCGGCGCGGCCGCCTCCTCGAAATCGGCGAAGATGTCGTCCTCGACGATGGTCAGCCCGAACTGTTCGGCGAGCTTCAGGAGGCGATGGGCGACAAGCGGCGAGAGCGTTGCGCCGGTCGGATTGTGAAGGGCGGAATTGGTGATGTAGAGCCGCGGCCGGTGCTCCTGAAGCGCCGCGGCAAAGCGGTCGATGTCGGGCCCGGCCGGCGTGTAAGGGATGCCGACGATTTTCGCCTGATGGGCCCGCAACAGCGCGTGAAAATTGAAGTAGCACGGATCGTCGACGAGCACCGCTTCGCCCGGCTCGACGAGAAATCGGCAGAGCAGGTCGATCGCCTGGGTGCCGGATTCCGTCAGCATGACCTGCTCCGGCGAGGCCTCGATGCCGTGCTGCGCCAGGCGGCGCGCCAGCAGTTGACGCAGCGCCAGCAACCCGAGCGGCGGGCCGTATTCGACGAGCGTCGCGGCACGGCCGCGCGCCACCGCCCGCAAGGCACGCCGCAATCCCTCTTCCGGCATCCATGATGCGGGCAGCCAGCCGCAGCCGGGCTTCAGCACGTTGCCGTCCGCCTCGAGCGCCTGGCGCGAGATCCACAAGGGATCGACCTCGCGCTCGACGCGCGGACCGATTTCGGCAAGCGACAAGGGCGCGAGCGGCGCGGCGACGAAGAAGCCGGAACCGGGCCGCGAACGGATCAGTCCCTCCGCCGCAAGCCGCTCATAGGCCTCCACCACGGTCGACTTCGAGACTTTCAGGCTCGTCGCGGAAGCGCGGATCGACGGCAGCCGCGCACCGGGCGTGAGCGTGCGCCCGGATATCCGGTTCCGGACCGTCGCCATGACCCTGGCGATCAGCGTCTCGCCGTCGGCATCTGCGCTCTGAGGTCTCATCCGTACCGGCCCTTAAACCATGACAGTTCTAGCCAACTGTACTTCACCGTATCTGGAAGCGCCAGTCCTCCGGTCCGATACAGAGCAATGCCGGTATTGGACAGAATGGAGCATCGCATGGACAGGATTACGAGCGGCTGGATGAATGGAATGGCGGGCGTGCTGATTTTCTCGGGCTCGCTGCCGGCGACGCGGATCGCGGTGATGGATTTCGATCCGGTCTTCCTGACGGTGGCCCGCGCCACGATCGCCGGATTGCTGGCCTTTTGCCTGCTCGTCGTCTTTCGCGAGAAGCGGCCGGAGCGTGGCGATCTTCTGCCGCTCGCCATCGTTTCGCTGGGGGTGGTGGTCGGCTTCCCGCTGTTGACGGCGCTGGCGCTGAGGCACGTCACCTCCGCCCATTCGATCGTCTTCGTCGGGCTGCTGCCACTGGCAACGGCGATCTTCGGCGTGCTGCGCGGCGGCGAGCGGCCGAAGCCGGCCTTCTGGCTGTTCTCCGGGCTCGGCAGCACCATCGTCGTCGGCTTCGCGCTGCGCCAGGGCTTTGCCGCCTCGCCGGTCGGCGACCTCCTGATGCTCGCCGCCATTCTCGCCTGCGGTCTCGGTTACGCCGAGGGCGCCAAGCTGTCGCGCAAGCTCGGCGGCTGGCAGGTCATCTCCTGGGCTCTCGTGCTGTCGCTTCCCGTCATGCTGGGCTTGGCGCTTGCCACCATGCCGGTGAGCTTCGATGCCTTGCGCCCCGCCTCCTGGTTCGGCCTCGGCTATGTCTCCGTCTTCAGCATGCTGATCGGCTTCATCTTCTGGTATCGCGGCCTCGCCCAGGGCGGCATCGTCGCCGTCGGCCAACTGCAGTTGCTGCAGCCTTTCTTCGGGCTCGCTTTGGCGGCGACCTTGCTCGATGAAACGGTGAGCTGGCCGATGCTCGCCGCCACGCTGGCGATCGTGGCCTGCGTGGCGGGGGCGAAGAAATTCGCAAGCTAGAGCGGGATGAGGAAAAGTGTGTGCGGTTTTCCGCCCGCATCCCCCTCTAACCTATTAGAATCGATCACGTTCATGATTTTAGATCGATCCGACCTAAAATCATCGTGATCTAATGCCTGTCGCCCAAAAGTGTGCGGCGGTTTTGGGACGCGGATCGGCCCTCGACCACCACCCTAAGTCGGTGTCCTTCATGCCGGCGCTCGATGATAAGATCGGCCCGGGAACTTCCATCGAGGCGGCGCGTTGGACCGGATGGGAAACGCGTCCAGCCTCGGACGATTGGGGGAGGCACTCACCGATGACCAGGCATCTTCTCGTCGCAGCCATGCTGCTCCTTTTTGCGGGCACGGCTCAGGCCGATGAATCGGCCTTTCTCGGATCTCTGGAGGGGCAATGGACCGGGGGCGGCATGGTCAGGGTTCGCGTCGACAGGACGCCGATCAACGTCTCCTGCAACTTCGATTCGCAAGCGACCGACGCCGCCCTGTCGATGCGAGGCACGTGCCGCGGCCTCATCGTCGTATCGCGCTCGATCGGCGCCGACCTTCAGTTTACAGGTGTCAACTATAGCGGCACCTATGTCGGGCCGAGCGGCCGCAAGTCGACGCTCACCGGCAAGCGGCGCGGCAGCGCCATCAATCTCACCATCCACTGGGCGCGGGAGGTCAACGGCGACCGCCGCGCCAACCTGACCCTGCAGAAGGTGGGCGAGAACGGCATGAAGCTGATGACCGTCGACGTCGACCCGCGCTCGGGCAACCGCGTCGTGACCAGCGAGATCAATCTGCAGCGGAAGTAGCCGACCGGCACCGTCCATAACGCGCGTCGTCAGATCACCCCCCAGCCGCGATAGCGTCCCCTGCCGGTGATTTCGCGCACGCCCAGCTCGCGCACCAGATTGAGAGCACCGCGCGGGGTAACGCCGAGATGCCGGGCGATCATCGCCGTCGAGACGATCGGCCGCGACAGGACGAGATCGATCAGCCCCGGAAGATTGCTGTTGGAGCGGCGGTCCTTGATCCGCATCTCCATCTGCGTCCTTGAAAGCGACAGCCGGTCGAGCTCCTTGAGGCCGAGATCGGCGGTGACCGCCATCGCCTCGAGAAAGGCATTGAGGCGCGCCGACCGGTCCTTCGAGCGACGCCGCTCGTGACGGATGGTCTTCAGCCCCGTATTGAAGCCGAGTACATGCGAGGCGACCTTGCCGCGACAGCGCAGATAGGCGCCGACGAGAAGCGACCCGAGCCAATGCTGGCGGCGCAGCGGCTCGATCCTTTCCCAGGCATCGAAGAGCACCGCGGCGCCGAGGCAGGCCGGCAACTGATCGGCCGCCGCGAGAACCCCACGCCAGGCATCGAGCCGGGCCGCCTCGTCCCAATCCTCGTCGAAAAGCAGGCCGAGCTGGCCGGTCGGCTCCGCCGTCCTCTCCGGCGCCATCCTCTCCGCAGACAGCGGCGACGCGGCTTCAGCGAGGCTGCCGGCATGAAAATCCAGGAGCTGCTGCGAACGCGCCATGGCCGCATCGAGTTCGGCGAATTCATTGGCGAGCGGATTGTCCTCGCCATCAACAGCAGCTTCGCCCGCTTCCTCGCGGTCCGGCGGGTGATCCGGCGCTTCCGAGCGGCCGCCATTGGCGGGAACAGCCCCCTGCTCTCCCCGCAGCGCATTCAGCCCGGAGAGGCTTAGCGCCCAGCCCGGCTCGGCGAGGTCGAGGCGGCGCCGGGCTCGCAAAACGGCGTGGGCGATCGTCAATTCGTGAGAAGGTGCTCGCGCATCCATGTGCGAATCGTGTAAAACGAGATCCTCGACATGGACGAGTTCGCCCGCCACCCAAAGGGCGGCCGCCGCGTCGAAGAACTGGCCGCGTTCGCGAAACCCCTCGGCAACGGCGTGGCGGGCGGCGCGTTCATCGAGACGAGCAAGCCCGTCCTCCGCGGCGATCAGGCCCGGAAGCAGCGCTGGATGAAGCGGATCGGGTGTTTCGTATCTCATTATAAAGATGAAGCCTTTCGCTGATACGGAAGCTAACACGCAATTTCCTTCCGTCACAGGGTGACGGATCGTTGCCCACTGGTATTTCGCGAAGCTTGCTTCCGGACACCAACGCTCGGCGTTCCCTGCTTTTCGGGGCGACGTGGTCAGTGGCTGATCGAGTTGACAGCTGTCAACAGCATCTGTCCGGTCTGGCATCCCCCAGCCCGTCGCATCTACGGGGCGCGACCAAGCATTCGCGAACCAAGCGCCCCTTCATTCCGCGGTGTCCTGTCTGCCTCCGTTGACAGCTGTCAACTTCGATTCCGCCGGGCGCCGCTAAATGTGCCCCTCCCCTTGCGCCAATTGTGTCGAACCGCGTCCGCCCGATACTGCCTCGGCGCCGCATCTTGCCAGCTGTCGGCAATTCCTGCTTTAAGTCACCCGGGGTTTGATCGATCGTCTGCAGATCCGCCACACCATCGGTTCCGGCGGTCCGAACGCCAGTTCGGGAAGGCGCTTTCGGCAGGCACGGATACGAGAGAAGCGACAATCGATGGCAAGCGTTCTGGCGGCAAGCGGCGGCGTCAAGCAGGTGATCTGCATCAGCTGGGGCACCAAATATGGCGCCCCCTTCATCAACAGGCTCTATGCCATGGTGGCGCGCAACATCACGCCGCCTTTCACCTTTACCTGCTTCACCGACAGCCGCGAAAACCTCCGCCCGGAAATTCTCTGCGAGGACCTGCCGCCGCTCGATGTCGAGATGCCGACCAACACCAAGGGAATTTGGCCGAAGGCGCGGCTCTGGGGACCGAAGCTTGGCAATCTCAAAGGACCTGTGCTGTTCCTCGACCTCGACGTCGTCATCGTCGGGTCGCTCGACAGTTTCTTCGAGGCGGGCGGGCCGGATGACGTGGTGCTCGCCGTCAACCAGACGACGCCCTTCGAGCGGCTCGGCCAGACGTCGGTGTTCCGCTTCCCGGTCGGCAAGCTCGTGCCGTTGCAGGAGAAGTTCCGGACCGATCCCCAAGGTGTCGCCGACGAGTATCGCTTCGAGCAGCGCTTCGTGACGCGCAACGCGCCGGGCGGGGCCAAGTTCTTCCCGCGACGTCATGTCCTGCACTTCCGACAGGACTGCCGCTGGCCGTTTCCGCTGAACTACTATCTGGCGCCGCGCCTGCCGGCCGATGCCCGGATCGTTCTCTTCCCGCGCGGGCTTTTGCCGCAGCACGCGATCGACGGTCAGTTCGGCTACAAGGGCCGTGCCGCCACGCCGCTCGGCCACGTCCGCGGCCTGTTTTCTCCGGAGCGCCGAGAGAGAAACCCGTTCCGATATCTGCGCCACTATATTCGACCGACCGGCTGGGTGGCCGAGCATTGGCGCGAGTGATTGCCGGATCGAGTTGACAGCTGTCAACAGGGCTTGGAGGCTGGACTGCTTTGCCCCGTGTCTCACCGGTGACCGTTTGCGAGAAGGAAGCGATGTGCCGCTCAGCAGGCTGATTATCTATGCCCGAGCCGTCGACGAGACAGCGCGCTTTTACGAGAAGCACTTTGGCTTCGAGATAAGCCGTCACCCAGGTGATCGGATTGTGGAACTGTGCTCCCGGGACGGCGGTGCCAAACTCATGCTTCATCCGGCTGCGAAGGGGCAGCGTGCTGGCCAGTCGGTCATCAAGCTCGTCTTCGACGTGGAGGACGTCGAGGCTTTCTGCCGGCGCTCGAAGGAGAATGGACTTGAATTCGGCCCCATACACCAAGCGGACGGCTATCAGTTCGCCAATACCAAAGACCCTTGCCAGAACTCCATCTCGGTCTCCAGTCGCGCTTTCCGCAAAGTGGACTGAAAAGACGTGGACAACACCTTGGGCGTCCCGGGGAAGGGCCGAAATTCTTAAACCGATGTAGCGGAAACGATTGGCGAGTTAGCTTCCGTGTGGCGAACCGGGGAGCTTTTCCGTCAACGAGTTATGATAACCGCCATTTCGTTAAGAACAGGTGTCGAATTCCATGCGCAGATGATCGAGCATCCGCGCAATCCCTTCCTCCAGGCTGACGCGCGGGGCAAGCCCATAGGAGCGCTGCAAGGCGGTATCGCCGCAGCGATAGAAGACGCCTTCCGGGCGATCGCGGAGGCCGTTGACGACGGGATTCCAGCCGATCTGACGAGCGATGATCTCGGCCAATTTCATGAAGGAGGTAGCTCTACCGGTCGAAAGGTTGAGGCTGGCGCCATCCGGCAGGAGTTCCTTGGTTTGCCAAATGAAATCGATACAGTCATCGATATGGATGAAGTCCCGGCATTGCCGGCCCGAACCCCAGACGCAGACTTCCGCAGCACCTCTTTCATCGAGCAGGCGACGGCAAATAGCGGGGAACGGATAGGCAAGATCCTGATCCTCGCCATAGCCGCTGAACGGCCGATAGGCGACTGCGCGGTTGCCGTAGCGCTCGACATAAAGCTTCATCAGATATTCGCCGGTCAGTTTCGCCCAACCATAACTGAGATCGGGCACGCCAATGGCGGCTTCGAAAGAAATCATATCTTCCGAAAGCAGCCGATGGTTGGCGAGCGTCTGTAGCGAAACGGGGTAGGCTGCGCTGGAGCTGAAGAACACGACACAGCCGGGTTTGGCGCGTGCCGCCCATTTCCACAATTCGGCATCCACCGCCAGGTCCTCGGCAACGTCGAGGGTGCGTGCCTCCAGCGTGACACGGCCGCCGACCAGCGCGGCAAGATGGAAGACGTAGTCGAAATGTTCAAGAGGGCGAAAAAAGAAACTCCGGCAATCTTCCTCGAAGAACGCAAAGCGCGACCCGGGAAAGCGCTGCCAGAGATCGGGATGCCGTGCCCCCGTCCCTTCCACGAGCGGATCGACGCAGACGACATCCAGCCCCTCGGTCAAAAGCCGCTTGATCAGATGTCTTCCAACAAAACCACAGCCTCCCGTCACCAAAGCCCGCGCCATGTGATTTTTTCCATTTATTGAGCGAAAAGGCCGCTTCTGC
Organism: Sinorhizobium fredii NGR234; assembly: GCF_000018545.1. Taxonomy (NCBI): domain Bacteria; kingdom Pseudomonadati; phylum Pseudomonadota; class Alphaproteobacteria; order Hyphomicrobiales; family Rhizobiaceae; genus Ensifer; species Ensifer fredii. The sequence goes on along the minus strand of NC_012586.1, from coordinate 5,363 downwards.
CTGTATAGATATCGACCATGCGCCGGCCCCATTCCGCCTTGCTGGGCGCGATCCGCTGGCCAAGCCCGAGCGCGCCTTCGCAAAGTCTCTGCATCAGCCTGTCGTCATCGGTGCTCGCCAAGCTTTCCGCCAGCGAGCCGGCATCACCGCTTCTAAAGACCAGCCCGGCGTCGTACCGCTCTACTTCGGCGGCAATCAGCGCATTGCTGCTGATGATGACGGGAATGCCGGACATCAGCGCCTCGGCGGCGACCAGTCCGTAGGGTTCGGGCATGCGCGACGGCATGATGAAGACGCGCGCTTGCCCCGCCAGCGTCGTTACCTCTTCATCGGCCAGCCAGCCCGGCACCCAACAATGCGGCAAAGCCCGCTGCATTTCGTCGAGCAGCGGTCCGCGGCCGATCAGCGTCGCCGTTCGCCCGGTCTTGTTCAAGGCGTCGGCGAGCGTGCGGACGCCCTTTTCCCAGCACATTCGCCCCAAGAAGAGGGTGCGGTGATTGCGCCAGGCCTCCACGGGCGTATGTGTCAACGGCTCGGTCGGTGTGCGCAGGGTGATAAAATGTTGCAACGGGCCCGAGTGCAGAAAGGGCTCCATGCTTTCATGCGCCAGCACGATGCCGACGCGGCTCCAGAACTCCTCGCCGACGCCGCGTTGGGTCAGAGTGCGGCGAAAGCGCCAGAGTTTGTGGAGATAGTTTCGCTTGTCGCAATTGGTCGTCAGACATGCTGCCGACATCGGGCGGACATCGCAGACGGCTCCGCTCTGGAAATTGATCAGCCCTCCGTTCGGACAACTCAGGAAGAAATCATGCGCCGTGACGATGACCTTGGCCTTGTGTTTGGCGAGTGCGTAGAAGATCGACGGCGAGAGAATCTGCGACCAGCCGTGCACATGCACGACGGTCTCCTCGTCCGTTTCCTTCAGCAGACCGTCCAGCGCATCGTAGGCATGCTGGTTGTAATTCTTCTCGAAGACGTCGGTGAAGGTAGGACCGTCGCGAAGCGGTCGCTGGCCTAACGCAACCGTCCGGATGCCGGCAAAGCGCGGCATCAGTCCTTCGCCGTCGTCGCCGACCAGGATGGCGCAATTCAGCCCTGCCTGCCTGCTCGCATCGATGCACTGCAATGCCACCTTGGTGGCACCGCCGCGAATGATGGAGACATCGTTGACAAGAATGAGGCGCATCGAACCCGGTCACTAACTGTGTTACTTGAGGCCGGCTGAAAGGGATTCGCCTTTTACAGCATGCCCCTGGTGGTATTCAGCGCCTATTCCGGTAAAATTCAATTACTCCTTTCGCACTAAGGCGAGTGGTCGCTCGCTATGCGCGAGTAGTTTGATCCCAATTGCATCTGCTACAGCGGCGCACGCCTTCCCAAACGCAGGCCGTGATGCGTATTCTCACAACCTTACGTCTTGAACGGGGAGGGAAGCAGTGTTGCGTTAAGCTGACTGTGACCCCCTTAAGCCCTGCCTCCTTGCCTGGGACAAGGCGCCAACCATCGGTGCCAGCGAAAAGGCCTGCTGCCTTGCGCGTTGGGTGAGATCCCTGAGATAGCCGCCAGGCGAGTTGATCCGATCGGCTCGTTCGAGAATGCAGGCCATGAGGGTCGCGGCATTCTCGTATCCGAGAACCAAGCAGGCATCCTCAAAAGCATCGGCGCTCACATTGAGCATCGTCCGCACCACGATCGCCGCGGTCATCAGGTCTTTCCAGTTCGCCACGCGGCCGGATGGCCCATAATCGGCAATTTGCGGGCAGGCCTGAAGAACCGCGGGCAGGGGGATCTGGCGGCGAAGCCGGTCGACAGGCGGGGCGGGGGAAACGCTGTCCGGCAGCCGGGAAGAGGTCTCGTCCGGCCGCTGTTGATGAGGTTTCCCTGTCCGGCCGGCGCTTTCCGTTCGGCTGCAATCATCCGCCAGGCTGACCTCCCCGTCTTTTCCCAAGCCCGGTTCAGATTCAAATTGGAAGTCTGGATTTGAATTCTGTTTGTGCCGTCCATTCTGGTGATCATTGGTGGCCGTTTTTTGCGAATTCAGCAATATTTCCAATCGATTGGTGAGCTGCTCGCGGAGTTTCCCAAGTTTTTCGAGGAGTGCTTCGAGGAATCCGACGGGTGCGTTGCGCGGCAGACCGGCATTGAGCTGCCCGAACGCGGACTCGAAGGCTTGGCAATCTGCATCCGGATTGCTCTGCCGGCTGAGGTCAAGCAGCTTTGCAATGTCGCGTCGGCAGAGGCTCAGACGCTCGCGGACGAGACGGAGATGCTGCTTTTCGGCGGCAAGCTTCGCAGCGGCCGCCCTGAACTCTTCCGTTCGGGCAAGCAGTGGACTGAGATCGAAACCGAAGGCTTCGCCGATCGCGCCGTTGCGGCTCTTGCGGGCGTAGCGCTTGCCGTTCGGGCTGTCGCGGCGAACGATCAGGCCCGCTTCGACGAGGCAGGCGAGATGGCGGCGCAGTGTCGTGCCGGCCATGCCGTGGGTGCGAAGCGAAAGCTGCGCATTCGAGGGAAACACGACGAGGCCGTTTTCGCTCGAGAGTTCGGCACCGGGATAGAAGCTCAACAGAGCATTGAGCACGGCAAGCGAGCGATCGGAGACGCCGATCGCCGACTTCGCTTCACAAACCGTGCGAAACAATTTCCATTTGTCGACCGACTGCTTCGGCGGAATATCGCCGGCAGCGATCTGCCTTGCGAGCATGCCAAGCGTCATCGCCCGGCGCCCGAAAGGCGTCGTCACATTCCCACGTTCCATTTTTCTTCACCTTTTCCAAGGCAAAAGAAATCCGTTCGCCGAAACGACGCCAAAAACGCTTGACACTGATTCGCGGAAATGGGAATCTCTAGTTGCTACACGAGAGAAGGGTTTCCGCAGCGCTAGTCGTTCGGAAGCCTTTTTCTTTTGCTCTGCCTAGTCTCCTGTTTCCTGTTGGTATTCGAGGTAGAGAGACTCAAGCCTCCCCCTCACGAATTCTGCGAAGCCCGGTGCCGCCGCCTTGCTGAAGGCGAGCGTCGTCTCCGTATCGGTGTCGCGGATGCGCACGGGACGCGTCCGGTCGGGCGCCAGCCAGGCCTCTGCCTTGGCCCGCCCCCTGGCTTCAGCCAGGACGACGAAGAGTTTTTCGAAGCGCCGGTCGCTGTCCATTTCCATAAACGGGCTTTGCCTGATGTGGGCGAGCGCCTTGGCGCGACGTCCGTCATGCTCAAGCCGGTCGGCCAGTTCCATCCAGCGCCGGCGGCCGAAGGAGGGCGCGGCACCGATCGCCTCGATGATTTCGACGGGCAGGCGGCGCACGACGCTGATCATCTTCGACAGCGCCGCCTTGTCGACACCGAGCGCCGACATGATGGTTTCACGCGAAAAGCCGCGGTCCTCGAGCCGAGTCGCGAAGAGCGACCGCTCGATATAGGAGAGATCGGTGCGGGCGTTGTTCTCCTGCCCCTGGGAAATGACGAGCTGCTCGTCGCTCAGCTCGCGAATGACGGCCTTGACCTTGCCGCCGATCTCGCGCAGCGCCGCCAGCCGCCTGTGGCCATAAGCCACCTGGTAGCGGTTTTCGGCCTCCGGGTGCGGTCGCACCAGGATCGGCACCTGTTGTCCGTGGTCGCGGATCTGTTGGACCAGCGCAGCCTGCGTCTCGGGCGTCACGCCGAGGCGGTCGATGATGAACGAGGCATCGACCAGCGACGGTTCGAGCTCGACAATCGCGTGGCCTTGCGCCAGCTGGCGTTCCAGCTCCTCGGCCCGCTCGACCTTCTGGGTAATATTGGACAGCGATCTGGTGATGCCGCCGACCAGCGCACTGGTTCGAGGCCCCGGGGCAAGGCCGGCGATCGGCCGCTCGACGGCCGGCCGTTCCCCGTCAGGCGGAGCAGCCGGGCTGTCGGAGATGCCGATCAGGTTCTTGCGGGCCATCGCTTACTTCCTTCCCCAGACGCTGCGGATCATCTCTTCGATCTCCGCATTGACGAGCGACAGGGAGTCCATCGCCCGGTCATAGGTGCCGCGGATGAATTGCGAGCGTTCGACCTCGTAGAGCGTCTGTTTGGTGACGCCGGCATCCGAAATGGCGGTCGATTTCACCATGGCATTGTGCAGCATGCGATTGCCGAAGATCGCCCGCATGAAGCCGGTCATCTGGCTCTGCGGGCCGTCATTCGGTTCGAAGCGCGTCACGAGATAGCGCATCCAGTCATAGCTGGTGCGGCCGCCGGCCTTCTCGACGACGGCCATGAGTTCGCTGGTCATCGACAGGAACTGCGACATCGACATGACATCGAGCATCTGTGGGTGGACGGTAATGAGGACCGAGGTTGCCGCGCAGAGCGCCGACATCGTCAGGAAGCCGAGCTGCGGCGGGCAATCGATGACGACGATGTCGTAGAAGCTCTCGATTTCCGTCAGCACCTCGCCGATCCGCGCGAAAAACAGCGTCTCGGCCGAGCCGCCGATCATTGCCTTCGGGGTCTCGTGCTCGAACTCCATCAATTCGAGATTGCCGGGGATCAAATGGAGGTTGGTCGTGTAGGTCGAGCGCACCACATCGGCGATCGGGCGAGGAGATTCGTAACGAATGGCGCCGTAGAGGGTCTCAGCCTCGCCGACGTCGAGCTCCGGCTGATGGCCGAAAAGCGCCGAAAGCGACGCCTGCGGATCGAGATCGATCGCCAGCACGCGATAGCCGCGCAACGCCAGATATTGCGACAGGTGGGCAGAGGTCGTCGTCTTGCCCGACCCACCCTTGAAGTTCATCACCGAAATGACCTGCAGCTTTTCGCCCGGCCGGCGGTGCGGGATGTATTTGCCCGTCTTGGCCCCCTCGTCGAGGACGCGGCGGATTCGTTCGACGTCCTCGACCGCATACATGCGCCGGCCGTTTGACAGCGGCTGCGGGCCGTGGCCTTCTGAGGCGATCTGGCGCAGGTAGCCTTCGCCGATTCCGATGAAGGCGGCCGCCTCCGCCGGGCTGAAGAGCCGCATGGTCTTCTGTGCCGTCGGGGAGAAGATTTTCTTCTGATGTTCCTGGAGTTGATGGGCAAGTTCCTGGGCGTCGGCAGAAAGCAGGGAGGGCAAATGCTCCTGCTCATCGACGCTCTGGACTCTTGGCTGCAACATCATGATCTCCGAAAACTGCGCAAAAATCGGCATTAGCAGCGAATCTGCGCAGTTATACTATGCTCCGATTCGATGCCGATTGACAAACGCTTGGCAAAGGGGTCCGTTTAGCCGTACGGGCGGCACGGTTTCATGAGTATCGCCGAACAAAGTTGTCCGCGGACAACTGGCGCGCGGCGGCTGCGCGACCCGCTCTAGCATCTCTTTTATTAGGCGGCCAACAAGGCCGGCTGGGCTTGACGCG